>NZ_ALXE01000044.1 GCF_000295955.2 Pantoea sp. A4 | reverse complement strand
GCCAGGCATCAAATAAGCGAAGACCCCTGTCGAAAGACAGGGGTTTTTTGCGTTTGCGGCACATAAAAACTCCGTATCTGAGATATAAACCAGCTGCAAAGTACAGCAAAGGGGGGGATAACAGCGTAAACCCACCTCCCAGCCTGTTCGGGATCGGAAAAACCGGCCCGCAAACATGGAAAACCGTGCAAAAAACGGCCTTTATCGCCCATCATTTAGTAGAAATTGCCCGGCTTGTTGTAGATCTTCTGCCGTATTAATATTGCGAAAACAGCTTTCATCATCCTCAAATAACACGCTATGCCCCTTCTGCTGCTGTAAAAACAACATCAACTTCCTGTCACCGTGATGCAAAAAGACCTCAAGATCCGCTGCAACGGATCGATGAATTAAAGCCAGTGTGGGATGATCGCGCTGTGTTGTACGCACCCATAACGCAGTAGCCGAACCTTTTGCAGCCCATAAGCGGGCAATATAATCCTGAGGAATAGCTGGAGTATCACAGGAACAAAAAGCCACCCATTCACTCCGTGCGGCTTGTAATGCGCTTAAAATGCCCGCAAGCGGTCCGGCAAAGTCAGGGAAAGAATCGCTAACGACTGGGTAACCCGAAGAGGCATATAAGGGAAGATTACGATTAGCACTAATGAGGACCTCACTCACCTGTGGCCTGATCCGGGCGAGCACATGCTGATAAAGCGGCATCCCGTTTAGTGAGACGAGCCCTTTATCTTCTCCACCCATTCGGCTTCCCTGACCACCCGCCAAAATGACGCCTGTTATACCCTGTGGCCCATATAGTGAATAAGCTTTAGTCATCGTGTTTTATCATAGCCCGCTGCGTGAAGGAGAGGAGAAATGGTATTCTTGCGTTTTAGCTACGGCAATACAAACAGGAATGAGAATGAGCGAAGCCGCATTTAATTTTCAGACGCTGGATCCCGATCTCATCCTTGATGCGCTCTGGAACACCGGCATCAGAGTTGAATCAGGTTTGACGGCCCTGAACAGCTATGAAAATCGCGTATATCAGTTCAGTGACGATGATAAACGCCGCTACGTGGCAAAGTTTTATCGCCCTCAGCGCTGGAGTGCCGATCAGATCGCAGAAGAGCATCAGTTCGCTTTTGATTTACACGCAGATGAAATCCCTGTCGCAGCGCCGTTAATGCTTAATGGGCAGTCATTGCAAAGCCATGGCGGATTCTTTTTTGCTGTTTTCCCGAGCCTTGGTGGTCGTCAGTATGAAACTGATAACGAAGATCACATGGAGTGGGTGGGCAGATTTCTTGGACGTATTCACCAAACCGGGCAGAAAAGCGCCTTCACCACTCGCCCGACGCTAGGGCTGGAAGAATATATCCTCGAACCACAGAAAATCCTGGCGAGCAGCGAGTTAGTCCCTGCAGCGTTAAAGGATAACCTGCTACAGGCCGTTGATAAATTGAGCACAACGCTACACCAGTGCTGGCATACCAACTGGCAACCACTGCGTTTACATGGTGACTGCCATCCCGGCAATATTCTGTGGCGAGATGGGCCACTTTTTGTCGATCTGGATGATGCTCGTACCGGACCTGCCATTCAGGATCTCTGGATGTTAGTCAGCGGTGACAGACAAGAACAGCGGATCCAATGGGATATTCTGCTAGAGGCCTACAGTGAATTCCGCGACTTCGATGTTCATGAATTGTCACTGATTGAGCCTTTACGCGCTATGCGCATGGTTTATTATCTGGCCTGGGTAGTTCGTCGTTGGCAGGATCCTGCTTTCCCACGTGCGTTTCCGTGGATGAACGATGAAGATTTCTGGCGTAGGCAGATTGCACTTTTTACCGAGCAGGAAAGACTGTTACAGGAGCCCCCTTTACAGCTTGTCCCGCAATTTTAATGAAGAAAGATGGAGAGTTTCTTAAGATGAAAAAGATTTTCTTGGCACTGGTTGGTTTAGTGCTTGCCTTTAGCGCTTCCGCAGCACCTTACAGCGAAGGCCAGCAGTATAGCGCGATTAAACAAACTGTTGCTGGGCAGCCTGAAGTTGTGGAATTTTTCTCCTTCTTCTGCCCACACTGCTATCAGTTTGAACACGTCTGGCATGTCAGTGCAGAAGTGAAAAAAGAACTGCCAGCCAATACCAAATATGTGAAGTATCACGTTGATTTCCTCGGTGGTGATTTTGCACCAGCGGTCTCACAGGCATGGGCTGTAGCGGTTGCGTTAGGTGTTGAAGATAAAGTTTCGGATGCCATCTTCGATGGTATTCAAAAGACGCAGACAATTACCGATCCAGCCAGCCTGAAAGCGACCTTTGTTAAAGCCGCAGGCATTACACCTGAAGCGTACGACGCTGCCTGGAACAGTTTTGCGGTTAAAGCTTTTGTTGCTCAGCAGCAGAAAGCCGCAGCTGATTTCCAAATTCAGGGTGTGCCAGCCGTCTACGTGAACGGTAAATACCTGATTAACAATGGCGGTCTTGATACCAGTTCAATGGAAAACTACAAACTGGATTATGCAAATGCGGTTAAATTCCTGGTGAATAAAAAATAATCGTTAATATGCATTCACACTGACGCCAGCAAAGCTGGCGTTTTTTATTTACAACGTTGTCAGAAGTATATGCTGTGCGCCAGGAAATTTAATATCCACATATTCGATCCTGGATGAATTTTAAGCAAAAGTAATTGCATTAATCATAACTTGTTGATTGTTAATAATTTATAGTGAATTTATTTTACGATTAACAGGATCTTATCAGGCGTTATGAAATTTACGCACAAAGTTATCCACAGCACGATCTCTGCGATCGCTACCACTAAACAGATAAAATCTCGCATGATCCGCGCGTGAAATTCAACATTCGCTCTCTCCTGTGGCATCCTTACAACCCAGTCCATCGCAACGAAGAAAACACAGACTTATGGCGCAAATTGCAGAAAACCCCCTGATTCTGGTAGACGGCTCGTCTTACCTCTATCGCGCATACCATGCGTTCCCCCCGCTGACCAACGGCGCAGGCGAACCAACCGGTGCGATGTATGGTGTGCTGAACATGCTGAAAAGCCTGCTTATGCAGTATCAGCCGAGCCATGTGGCTGTGGTCTTTGATGCGAAAGGTAAAACCTTCCGTGACGAACTCTTCGAGGATTACAAATCACATCGACCGCCTATGCCGGATGACCTGCGGGCGCAGATCGAACCCCTGCATACCATGGTTAAAGCCATGGGCCTCCCTCTGCTGGCCGTCAGTGGCGTAGAAGCTGATGATGTGATCGGTACGCTTGCGCTTGAAGCCGGCAACAAAGGCCAGTCGGTGCTGATCAGTACCGGTGATAAAGACATGGCACAGCTGGTTACTCCGAATATCACGCTGATCAACACCATGAACAATACGATCCTCGGTCCAGAGGAAGTTGAGCAGAAATACGGTGTTCCCCCTTCACTGATTATCGATTTCCTCGCCATGATGGGCGACAGCTCAGATAACATTCCTGGCGTTCCTGGAGTGGGTGAGAAAACTGCGCAGGCACTGTTGCAGGGTCTGGGCGGGATGCAGTCAATCTATGAAAATCTGGATAAGGTCGCTGATTTGGGCTTCCGTGGTGCAAAAACCATGGGTGCAAAACTGGAACAGAATAGAGACGTTGCGTTCCTTTCTTACCAGCTGGCAACAATTAAGACTGATGTTACGCTTGATTTGACCTGCGAGCAGCTCACCGTTAACGAACCTGATGTCGCGGCACTACAAACCCTGTTTGCCCGTTATGAATTCAAACGTTGGCTGGCTGATTTGGAAGATGGTACATGGTTACAGGGCAAAAAGGGCGGCACCAAAGCAGCACAACAGGCATTGCCAGATGAGCCACCGGCTAAGGCTGAGGCCTCAAGCGTATTATCCTCAGAGGGCTATGTCACCATTCTGGATGAGAGCACCTTCGATGAGTGGTTTGAAAAGCTCTCAAATAGCGAGGTGTTCGCTTTCGATCTGGAAACGGATTCTCTCGACACGCTCAGCGCCAATATTATCGGACTCTCTTTTGCCACAGCGCCTGGTGAAGCGGCTTATCTTCCCGTCGCACATGACTATCTTGATGCGCCAGCACAGTTAGATCGGGATACGGTATTGGCCCGCCTCAAACCACTGTTGGAAAATGGCAAAGCAGCCAAAGTGGGGCAAAATCTCAAGTACGATCGTGGCGTGCTGAAGAACTACGATATTGAGTTAGAGGGTATCGAATTCGACACCATGCTGGAGTCCTATATTCTCAACAGTGTGGCAGGAAAACACGATATGGATTCGCTGGCGGCGCGCTGGTTGAACCATAAAACCGTCACGTTTGAAGAGATTGCTGGTAAGGGAAAAAATCAGCTCACTTTTAATCAGATCGCGTTAGAACAAGCCGCACACTATGCCGCAGAGGATGCGGATGTTACGTTACAGCTGCATTTAAAGCTCTGGCCTGAACTGGAGAAAGCCAGCGGACCGAAGAAAGTCTTCCAGCAGATCGAAGTTCCGTTGGTGAATGTGCTTTCCCGTGTCGAACGCACCGGAGTGTTGATCGATCCTGCGATACTGTCTAAGCATTCGCAAGAGCTGGCTATTCGCCTCAGTGAACTGGAGCAGAAAGCCCACGAGCTGGCTGGTGAGCCGTTTAATCTCTCTTCGCCAAAACAGCTGCAAACCATCCTGTTCGAAAAGCAGGGGATTAAGCCTACGAAGAAAACCCCTGGTGGAGCACCTTCAACCAGCGAAGAAGTATTAGCGGAGCTGGCTCTGGATTACCCACTACCAAAAGTGATCCTTGAACACCGTGGTTTATCGAAGCTGAAATCCACTTACACCGATAAGCTGCCGCTGATGATTAACCCGAAAACCGGCAGAGTGCATACCTCCTATCATCAGGCAGTGACAGCTACCGGACGCCTCTCTTCGACCGATCCTAACCTGCAAAATATCCCGGTGCGCAACGATGAAGGTCGACGTATTCGTCAGGCGTTTATTGCGGCGAAAGGTAACCGGATTCTGGCAGCGGACTACTCGCAGATTGAGCTGCGCATCATGGCACATCTGTCACAGGATAAAGGCCTACTGGATGCGTTCGCCGCAGGTGAGGATATTCACCGTGCGACTGCATCCGAAGTGTTTGGTGTAGCGTTGGATAAAGTGAGCGGCGAACAACGCCGTAGTGCCAAAGCCATTAACTTTGGTCTGATCTATGGCATGAGTGCTTTTGGTTTGTCTCGTCAGTTAAGCATTGGTGCGGGCGAAGCGAAAAAGTATATGGATCTCTACTTTGAGCGTTACCCTGGTGTGCTGCGTTATATGGAAGATACACGTCGTCTGGCGGCGGAAAAAGGCTATGTGGAAACCCTTGATGGCCGTCGTCTCTGGCTGCCGGATATCAATTCCAGCAACGCTATTCGTCGTAAAGCCGCTGAACGTGCGGCGATTAACGCCCCAATGCAAGGTACTGCTGCGGACATCATCAAGCGTGCGATGATCGCTGTAGATGCCTGGTTAGAAGAGCAACAGGGTGATGCAGTGAAAATGATCATGCAGGTTCACGATGAACTGGTATTTGAAGTTCGGGCTGAAGATGTCGAGGCTGCAAGCGTAAAAATCCAGCAGCTGATGCAAAACAGTATGCAGCTGGACGTACCTTTGCTGGTTGAAGTTGGTGTGGGTGATAACTGGGATCAGGCTCACTAAGCCCGACGATCTGCAAAACAACAGCGTTTAAAGGTGATGCCCGTCTCAGGATGGGCATTTTGCTAACTGACTAAACAATAAGCATTTTTTAAGTAATTAAACTACAACTATAAGACAAATATGTGACGCATCTTGTATAAAAATACTCTTTTGCTGAAAATTAACTACAAAAAAGCCTTTGTCACGCACGGAAATTAAGGTAAAGTTTGAGGCGTAGGGTACAGAGGTAAGATGTTCTATCTTTCAGACCTTTTACTTCACGTAATCGGATTTGGCTGAATATTTAGCCGCCCCAGTCATTTATGACTGGGGCGTTTTTTATTGGGCCGCGTCTGGCCCGACAGGATCAATTCTCGTCTTCAGCGACAGCAGGTTCCAGTTCAGCGAACCAGTTATCCAGCTTGAGACGCAGCTTATCGACACCGAGTTTTTTCAGTGAAGAGAACATCTCCACCTGGATATCTCCGGCGAATGCCTGAGCGGCTTCACGCACCATGTTTAGCTGTGCCTTACGTGCGCCAGATGCCAGCTTATCTGCTTTAGTTAACAGCACCAGAACCTGGATGCCACTCTCTACTGCCCACTGGATCATCTGCTGATCGAGATCTTTCAATGGATGGCGAATATCCATCAATACCACTAATCCCTTCAGGGACTCACGTTTTTGCAGATATTCACCGAGTGAACGCTGCCACTTACGTTTTACTTCTTCTGGTACTTCGGCATAGCCATAGCCCGGCAAATCGACCAGGCGTTTTCCCTCAGCAACCTGGAAAAGGTTGATTAATTGGGTTCGACCCGGTGTTTTACTGGTACGAGCCAGACTTTTTTGGTTCGTCAGGGTGTTCAGTGCGCTGGATTTTCCTGCGTTTGAGCGGCCCGCAAAAGCCACTTCAATCCCTGAATCGCTGGGCAAATGGCGGATGTCCGGTGCACTGAGGACGAAATGTGTAACGTGATAATTCAAAGCAGACAAATGAGGACTCCACAGACCTGTTCAGGTGATGCGCTGATTATACGCATAATCGCACTAAAGTACCTGATGGCGTCTTTGCTGTGTGCTTTGTAAGAGATCGCCGATAATTCATGCCAGTGATTGCTGTTTTAATTATTTAACAATTAAATAATAGTGTTAAATTTCAAATAATTAAATTATCAGCGTTCTTGAAGAACATAAATTACAGAAAACTCCGGGTTGAGACTTTTAGTAGTTAGTCTACATTTTAATGCAGTGCGGGGGCGCACCCATCAGGATGATGTGTTCAGGAACGTTGGGATAACGAAGAGCATTAGGCTAAGGAAAGGGGTCAACGGAAAGACCTGACAAGGAAAAGGAACGGCCCTGGAGTGGGCAGGCGCAGGATAAACCGGGATGTTGCGAGCTGGCAGGGAATGACAACCGAATTCCTTCATCTGAAGGTGTGAAAAAAGGCGACAGCAGTGAGCTGTCGCCTTTTCTCTTTGCGCAGTTTCTGCTAGATTTCGCCGCAATTCTATACTGTTTAAAAACCGCCGAGAAACACCATCATGAAGCAACCCGCACGAGCGCCGAACGCTAAACGTAAAACACGTAAATCGCGTGAAGAACTGAACCAGGAAGGACGCGCCCGCAAGCGCGATCAGAAGAAGAGTGGCCACTCTGCTGGTAGCCGTGCTAACCCACCGGCGAAACAGAATAGCGGCTCAGCGGGCAATAAAGCCGATCGCGATCCACGTACCGGTAGCAAAACCCCGGTGCCATTAATTGCAGAAGGAAAAACGCAGCCTGTGGTGAAGGCTCAGCCAAAACCTAAGCCTGCGGTACAGAAAGTACGCCTGACGCCTGAGGAAGAGCTGGCGAAACTTGAAAATGACGATCGCCTAGATAGCCTGCTAGATCGCCTTGAACAAGGTGAAACACTGTCTGCTGAAGAGCAAGCATGGCTGGATGAAACCCTTGATCGCATCGATGAGTTGATGGAACAGCTGGGCATCAGCATGGATGATGAAGAAGAGGACAAAGCCGCAGAAGACGATATGTATCGCCTGCTGAAAGGTCACTAATTCGACATTGGCATGGGGCTCACCCCATGCCAGAACCCGGTATCTGACAATGCTTTGGCCTGGATCAATTTTAGCGCTAATGCTGGCGTGTTTTCTCGCGGCGCTGTTGTTTAAACTACGGCGACTGTCGCGCCTTAAGTCACGATTACGCCGTGCTGTAACCGCTTCTGCGCTGCGACCTTCCTACAGAACTTCCCGGAAGGAGCTACCATGTCCACGCAGCAAGCGGAGTGGCACCAGGCGCTGATTGAGAAATACAACTACGCTGGGCCACGTTATACCTCATATCCTACTGCGCTCTCTTTTCAGGAGCGTTTTAGTGAAGCTGATTACCTGCACGCTGTTGAGCAGTATCCAGAACGCAATCTCTCGTTGTATGTTCATATCCCTTTCTGTCATCAGCTCTGTTACTTCTGTGGCTGTAATAAGCAGGTTACGCGTCAACCCCAAAAAGCCGACCGTTATCTTGAAGCGCTCACACTCGAGATTCGCCAGCGCGCGCCGATGTTTCAGGGCCGCCGGGTAACGCAACTGCATCTCGGTGGTGGTACACCGACCTTTTTGACCAAGAATCAACTTAGTCGCCTGATTGAGCAGCTACGGCGGCAATTCAGTTTTAGCGCAGACATTGAGATGTCGATTGAAATTGATCCCCGTGAACTGGCCAGTGGCATGATTGAACATCTATGGCTATTAGGGTTCACGCGGCTGAGCATCGGTATCCAGGATTTTGATCCGGCCGTTCAGCAACGGATTAATCGCATTCAGGATGAAAGTAGCATTGAGCAGCTGATGCGTGAGGCGCGCAGCGTTGGGTTCCGTTCAGTAAGCTTTGACCTGATTTATGGCCTGCCGCTGCAAACCCCAGAGAGCTTTGCCGCCACACTGGCAAAAGTCATATCACTGGCACCCGATCGTCTCAGTGTCTTCAACTATGCCCATTTACCCGAACTGTTTGCTGCACAGCGTAAGATAAAATCCCATGAGTTACCGAGTGCGGGTCAAAAGTTAGTGATTTTGCAGCAGAGCATCGCAACCCTTACGGCGGCCGGATATTGCTACATCGGTATGGATCATTTTGCGCTGCCGCAGGACGAGTTAGCCGTCGCTCAGCGTGAGGGGCGGCTACACCGTAATTTTCAGGGCTATACCACGCAAGGGGAGTGTGATCTGCTTGGGCTTGGGGTCTCGGCGATCAGCTCGCTGGGTGAGAGCCATGCGCAAAATCACAAGGTGTTGAACACCTGGTATTCCTGTCTGGAGAATCAAGGTAGCGGGCTATGGCGCGGTGTAACGCTTAACGATGATGACTGCTTACGGCGAGATGTCATTAAGCAGTTAATTTGCCACTTCCGGCTCGACTTTAGCGCCATCGAGGCGCGCTGGCCAATCGATTTTTGTCGCTATTTCGCTGAAGATCTCGCGCTGTTAGCACCTCTGGTAGCGGATGGACTGGTGACTCTGGATGATGAAGGTTTGAAGGTAACATCTGCGGGAAGGCTGCTGATTCGCAATATCTGTATGTGCTTTGATCGCTATGCCCGTCGCACTGCGCAACTGCAACAGTGCTCAAGGGTAATCTGAATTACTGAAACAGCTGGAACATGATGGCGCACATCAACGCAGCAATGGCGGTTTGTGGAGCATGGCTGGCAGCGGTAACGATAGCCATAACATCATGGCTGATGATGCGGATAAATGTCTCGAACATGGTCTCTTCTCCCGGTAGCCGCCGTATAATACTCAGCGGCACCGTGGAGTAAAGCTTTTAACCGATCAAAATTCATCCAGCTTGTTCGGCTTATTCCATACCTAATTCTTTTAGCTTACGTGTCAGGGTATTACGCCCCCAACCCAGTAAGCGAGCGGCTTCCTGCTTATGGCCTTGAGTATGGCGCAGCGCTGTAGTGAGCAGCGTACGTTCCATTTCAGGCTGTGCCTCGGAAAGCAGGTTTTGATGACCGGAACGCAGCGCTCGATCGGCCCATTGTGCCAGTAACGTTGCCCAGCTGTCGGGTAGTGACTGTACCGGGCTATCTGGTGCAGTGGATTCAAACAGCTCTGGCGGTAAATCCTGAATCAACACTTCCTGACCGGCGGCCATCACCGTTAGCCAACGGCAGGTATTCTCCAGCTGGCGCACGTTACCTGACCAATGCAGGCGTGTTAAGGCGGTTTCAGTCTCTGGGTGCAGGATCTTAGCCTCAACGCCCAGCTCTTTTGCTGCAATTTGCAGGAAATGACGCGCCAGGCGAGGGATATCCTCACGACGCTCACGCAGAGGCGGAAGGTGAACGCGAATCACGTTCAGGCGATGGAATAAATCCTCGCGAAATTTACCTTCCTGAACGCCTTTCTCCAGATTCTGGTGGGTCGCAGCGATAATACGGACATCAACTTTGACCGGCGCGTAACCGCCAACACGATAAAACTGCCCGTCAGCTAAAACACGCAACAAACGCGTCTGAACATCCAGTGGCATATCACCGATTTCATCAAGAAACAGTGTGCCGCCATCGGCCTGTTCAAAGCGGCCCTGACGGATCTGATTTGCGCCGGTAAATGCCCCTTTTTCGTGGCCAAAAAGCTCCGACTCGATCAAATCTTTGGGGATTGCCGCCATGTTCAACGCGATAAATGGCGATTTAGCGCGAGGACTATGCCGATGCAACGCATGTGCGACCAGCTCTTTACCCGTTCCTGATTCACCGTTGATGAGCACGCTGATGGACGAGCGTGACAGACGACCAATGATGCGAAACACATCCTGCATCGCTGGCGCTTCACCAATGATATCGGTGGTAGGGCCATTAACCTGCTGATTACGCGGCTGCTGCTGTTCCTGATAGTGACTAATTGCGCGTTCAACCAACGCAACTGCCTCATCAATATCAAACGGCTTAGGCAAATAATCGAAAGCCCCTTGCTGGTATGCGCTAACGGCAGCATCCAGATCAGAGTGGGCGGTCATAATGATGACCGGCAACATCGGATGACGTTGTTTAATCTGTTTCAGTAGCGTCAGGCCGTCCATGCCTGGCATACGGATATCTGATAACAATACGTCCGGGGTTTTACTGGCAAGTGCTTCCAGCACTTCATTTGCGCTATCAAATGTGGCGCAGCTTAAACCGGCTCCAGTGAGCGCACGTTCGAGCACCCAGCGGATGGAGCTATCGTCATCGACGATCCAGACTATCCCTCGTTGCATAGAAACCTCACTGGCGAATAGGCAGGTAAACCGAAAATTCGGTATGACCTGGCCAACTGTTAAATTCTATTTTTCCTGAATGCTGATCAATCAGGCTACGCGCAATGGACAGGCCAAGACCTGTGCCTCCCTCGCGGCCACTAACCATGGGGTAAAACAGGGTATCCTGCAGCAAGGCGGGAATACCGGGGCCATCATCTTCAATATCGATACGCGCGACGAGCCGGTAGCGGGTGCCGTGCAGGGTCAGTTGAAATGCAGTGCGGGTGCGCAGGGTAATCGTGCCACCGGCTTCGCCCAGCGCCTGCAGTGCATTACGAACCACATTCAAGAGGACTTGCTCAATCTGGTCGGGGTCGTGCGGTAATTCTGGCAGGCTGGGATCGTAGTCTCTCACCAGCACTACGTTATCCGGCAGCTCCATCGAAACGAGGTTAACCACGCGTTCCGCGACCTGATGAATACTCTGCGTGACGTGCATTCCCGGCTGTTGTGGTCCGAGTAAGCGGTCTACCAGATTACGCAGGCGATCGGCCTGTTCGATAATGACTTTGGTGTATTCATGCAAAGAAGGGTCCGGTAGCGCACGCGTTAACAGCTGGGCTGCACCGCGTAATCCACCGAGTGGGTTCTTGATCTCGTGCGCTAGTCCCCGCACCAAATCGCGAGCAGCCACCTGCTGTGCATGTTGCAGCTGTTCCTGACTGAGACGACGCTGATTATCCATCGGGGCCATTTCAATCAGAATTAAACCATCGGGCAGGCGTTGTGCCGTCAGCGCCATAATGTGCGCCTTGCCATCGACTACAAGAGTGACTTCGCTATCGGTAAAGCCCTGGCCTGCTTCCAGACTTTCACGCATGACCTCAATATTCAGCGAAAAATAGCCGATAAGGTCGGGCAAAGGGGTGCCAAACAGTTTGCGTGAACTTTGTGCCAGAATCTGTTGCGCCGCAGGATTAGCGTAATGGATGACGAGATGGTCATCTACCAACAGAACACTGTTAATCAGGGAGTTTAGAATCTGCCCTGCATCGGGTAGTGTGCCAGTTGCCATACAACGTTCCTCTGCACCAATTTAGTGCATTATAGTCTTTGAGCCGGGGTTTTGGCGTCTGAACGATGAATTCGTGGAGAAAAAAACCCATCCGAAGATGGGCTGAAAAGTTTCCACGGCAACAAAAAAATTTCCTCAGGGTTTCGTGTCGCTACGACACGACTGCGTCACGAAACCTCTGGGATTTTAAATATCCACGGCGAATTAAACGCTGTAGTACATCTCGAACTCTACTGGGTGCGGAGTCATGCGCACGCGGTCTACGTCTGGCTTAAGCAGTTCGATGTACGCGTCGATAGCGTCATCAGTGAACACGCCGCCACGGGTCAGGAACTCGCGGTCTTCGTTCAGTGCGTTCAGTGCTTCTTCCAGAGAACCTGCAACTTTTGGAATCTCAGCTTCTTCTTCCGGTGGCAGGTCATACAGGTTTTTGTCCATCGCATCGCCAGGGTGGATCTTGTTGATGATGCCATCAAGACCAGCCATCAGCAGCGCGGTGAATGCCAGGTATGGGTTAGCCGCTGGATCTGGGAAGCGAGCTTCGATACGACGAGCTTTCGGGCTAGCAACCACTGGGATACGGATAGAAGCTGAACGGTTACGTGCTGAGTAAGCCAGCATTACCGGTGCTTCGTAGCCTGGGACCAGACGCTTGTAAGAGTTGGTGGTTGGGTTCGCCAGGGCGTTGATCGCTTTAGCGTGCTTGATAACACCACCGATGTAGAACAGCGCAGTTTCAGACAGGCCGCCGTACTTGTCGCCAGAGAACAGGTTCACGCCGCCTTTTGACAGGGACATGTGGCAGTGCATACCAGAACCGTTATCGCCGAACATTGGCTTAGGCATGAAGGTAGCAGTTTTGTTGTACGCGTGAGCAACGTTGTGCACTACGTATTTGTAGATCTGAATTTCGTCAGCTTTTTTGGTCATGGTGTTGAAGCGGGTAGCCACTTCGTTCTGACCAGCAGTTGCTACTTCGTGGTGATGGGCTTCAACAACCAGACCCATCTGCTCCATGGTCAGACACATAGCAGAACGGATGTCCTGAGATGAGTCGACTGGTGGAACCGGGAAGTAGCCGCCTTTCAGCGCTGGACGGTGACCTTTGTTACCGCCTTCGTATTCTCTGCCGGTGTTCCAGCACGCTTCGATATCATCGATAGCAACGTGTGAACCAGAGGTAGAAGAACCGAAACGGATGTCATCGAACAGGAAGAACTCTGGCTCTGGTCCGAACAGTACGGTATCCGCGATGCCAGAAGAACGCAGGAACTCTTCTGCGCGCTTAGCAATGGAACGTGGGTCGCGGTCGTAACCCTGCAGGGTACCTGGCTCCAGAATGTCACAACGGATGATCAGGGTAGAGTCCGCGAAGAACGGATCCATTACCGCAGAAGTTGAGTCTGGCATCAGAACCATGTCTGATTCGTTAATGCCTTTCCAACCGCCGATGGAAGAGCCATCGAACATTTTGCCTTCTTCGAAGAAGTCAGCGTTAACCTGGTGCGCAGGGATAGTAACGTGCTGTTCTTTACCTTTGGTATCGGTAAAACGCAGGTCAACAAACTTAACTTCATGTTCGTTCATCATCGAGAGAACGTGTTCAGCGGACATACTCAACTCTCCTGGAAATGGTCTTTATCGTCGTGGTGTAGAGAACTTTTTCGTTGCCTGGACTGTGTCTCGGGTGGAAGACATCCTGACTAAGATCTCGGCAAGCTCTGCAACCGTCGTAAAACTGTCGTTTTCGCTTGAAAGATATAAAGCGAATTCTGTGCCAACTTTTCAGTCGAGGGCAAAATCGCGCTATACTGCGCCCTCTCATGAAACGGAGACTGCACCAGTATGGAAGAGATGCACCAAAAGTGTGCTTTTTATTTGTGTGTAGGCACTGTTTTGGTGCAAAAACCGAGTTCAGTGCGAATCCTGCACCATCATTGATGCGGGAAATGACCGTTGAATTAAACTTTACCGCGTAAAGTGTGATCGTATTCAGTCTTCCGCTTAATCCGTGTACAATAGCGCGCTATTTCTAAATGCCTGAGGCAAAGCTGTGATCGAAAATTTGCGTAACATCGCCATCATCGCGCACGTTGACCATGGTAAGACCACCCTGGTTGATAAACTGCTACAACAGTCCGGTACTTTTGATGCCCGTACCGAAGCGACTGAGCGCGTAATGGACTCCAACGATTTGGAGAAAGAGCGTGGGATCACCATCCTCGCTAAAAACACCGCCATCAAATGGAACGACTACCGTATCAACATCGTTGACACCCCAGGACACGCCGACTTCGGTGGTGAGGTAGAGCGTGTAATGTCTATGGTGGACTCGGTGCTGCTGGTCGTTGATGCGATGGATGGCCCGATGCCGCAAACCCGCTTCGTGACCAAAAAAGCCTTTGCTCATGGTCTGAAGCCAATTGTTGTTATCAACAAGATTGACCGTCCAGGCGCACGTCCTGACTGGGTTGTTGATCAGGTGTTTGACCTGTTCGTTAACCTCGATGCGACTGACGAGCAGTTAGATTTCCCTATCATTTATGCTTCAGCGCTGAATGGTATCGCCGGTCTGGATCACACCGACATGGCAGACGACATGACCCCGCTGTATCAGGCGATTGTTGATCGTGTTTCTCCACCACAGGTTGAAGTTGAAGCGCCATTGCAGATGCAAATCTCGCAGCTGGACTACAACAACTACTTGGGTGTTATCGGCATTGGCCGCATCAAGCGCGGTAAAATCAAGCCGAACCAGCAGGTCACTATCATTGATAGCGCAGGCAAAACCCGTAACGGTAAAGTCGGTAAAGTACTGGGCCACCTCGGTCTGGAACGTATTGAAAGCACCGAAGCAGAAGCTGGCGATATCATCGCGGTAACTGGCCTGGGCGAGCTGAACATCTCTGACACCATCTGCGATACGCAGAATGTGGAAGCGCTGCCAGCCCTGAGCGTCGATGAGCCAACCGTAACCATGTTCTTTAACGTCAACACCTCACCTTTCTGCGGTAAAGAAGGTAAGTTCGTGACCTCGCGCCAGATCCTTGAGCGCCTGAACAAAGAACTGGTTCACAACGTTGCTCTGCGCGTTGACGAAACCGAAGACTCGGATGCATTCCGCGTTTCTGGTCGTGGTGAGCTACACCTGTCTGTTCTGATCGAAAACATGCGTCGTGAAGGTTTCGAACTGGCGGTATCCCGTCCGAAAGTTATCTTCCGTGAGCATGAAGGTCGCAAGCAGGAGCCATTCGAGAACGTAACCCTCGACATCGAAGAAACCCACCAGGGTTCTGTGATGCAGGCGATGGGTGAGCGTAAGGGTGATCTGAAGAACATGGACCCAGATGGCAAAGGCCGTGTGCGTCTTGACTACAGCATCCCAAGCCGTGGTTTGATTGGCTTCCGTAACGAATTCATGACCATGACTTCAGGTACTGGTCTGCTGTACTCCACCTTCAGCCACTACGACGATGTTCGTCCAGGCGAAGTGGGCCAGCGTCAGAACGGTGTACTGATCTCTAACGGCCAGGGTAAAGCAGTAGCATTCGCACTGTTCAGCCTGCAGGATCGCGGTAAGCTGTTCCTGGGTCACGGTGCTGAGGTTTATGAAGGCCAGATTATCGGTATTCACAGCCGTTCAAACGACCTGACTGTAAACTGCCTGACCGGTAAAAAACTGACTAACATGCGTGCGTCAGGTACCGATGAAGCAACCACTCTGGTTCCGCCTCAGAAAATGACGCTGGAACAGGCTATCGAGTTCATCGATGATGACGAACTGGTAGAAGTGACTCCACTGTCAGTACGTATTCGTAAACGTCACCTGACTGAGAACGATCGTAAGCGCGCTTCACGCGGCAGCAAAGAGTAATCGAGCTGTTTGATTGCGCCAGTCTGGCGCATCAAAGATCAGTAATAAAAACCCCGTACTCAGGTGCGGGGTTTTTTTATGTCAGAACTTCCAGCCAGCGCCTAATGTATAAGTACTGATGCGTCGTTCATACAGCTTTGTTCCTTCATAGCTGGCATCAAGAAACACATTCTCTACCGGATAGACCTGAAATCCGACGCTGTAAACCATGCCGGTTTTATCGTGTTGGCCCTTCTCTTTGTGTGTGCCATTCGTCGCGGTATATTTTTCGCCTAATCTGGCAGCACCTAACATGGCATACGGACGTAACCACGGCGTGCTCTCATAACTCAGACCACCCTGTAATGAATGGTAGGTCACCTTACTGATTACCCAATTACCCCGTAGGTCTTCAGCCGTGCTTTGTGCGGCATAGCTGTAAGAGGTCATTAAACCCAGCGGGCTATTGTCTGGCTGATAGCCCGCTTTGACATTCATACCATTCAGATTGCTGCCTTCGAATCGGCTTGTTGCCCAGCCTGCTGAGAGCGTGATGCTTTCAGCAAGTGCCGATCCCGACAGTGTGAGTAACAGAGCCATCAGTGGATATTTCATTCTTTCCTCTTTCATTGAACTTTAAAAGTTCAGTCTAAGGAGTCGTACTATTACCGCCCAGACAGACTGGTCTCGATAATATTCATGCAAGGGAAAACAGACAAAATAGTGCCAGATAAACAGGGTATTGCTGAAACTCCGACGCGGCGAGAGCAGAAAGTGATTGGGGTAAAATTCAGTTATCCGCGTTAGCGATCGCATGAAACCCATGCTCAGATACACACGCCTTTTACGACGTATCGCGCAACCGCTGTTTTCCTGAACATCGTGCCTGTTCAGCATCTGTTTTTCCCGCTAGAGTGAATACTCCAGGGAAAATGCAGGAGGCTATATGCTTTACATTTTTGATTTGGGCAATGTGATTGTAGATATCGACTTCAACCGCGTGCTCGGCGTCTGGAGCAATCTGGGTCGAGTCCCTTTGGCGAACCTGCAAAGTCGCTTTCATCTTGGAGAGGCGTTCGAATATCACGAACGCGGAGAGATCAGTGACGAGGAGTTCGCAGCAAGATTATGTGCTGAACTGGATGTCGCACTCAGCTATCCTCAATTCGAAGCGGGCTGGCAGGCTATTTTTGTCGGCGTACGGCATGAAACGCTGGCGATCATGCAGCAGTTGCGCCAGCAGGGAGAGCGGGTTGTTATTCTCTCCAACACCAATAAGCTTCACACCCAATTCTGGCCGAGCCAGTACCCGGAAGTGCAGCAGTCAGCCGATCATATTTATCTCTCGCAAGAGCTAGGGATGCGTAAACCTGAAGCACGTATCTATCAGCATGTGTTAGCGCAGGAAGGGTTTAGCGCTGAGCAGGCGGTATTCTTTGACGACAACCAGGATAACATCAACGCGGCCAGGGCCCTCGGTATCACCAGCGTATGGGTCGAGGATAGCCGTACTGTGCCGGGTTGGTTTGCACGGTGAAGCAGTGGCACTATGCGCACCACGGTTGCCATGCCTTTTTACTCTGGCTGAAGCTGCTGTGGCGGCGTATTAATGAAGACAAGATGACCACGCATGCGGGAAATCTGGCCTATGTCTCTTTGCTGGCGCTGGTCCCGCTGATTGCCGTGGTTTTTGCCCTGTTTGCCGCATTCCCGGTGTTCTCTGATATCAGCGTGCAGCTAAAAAACTTCATCTTTAATAATTTTGTGCCCGCTGCGGGTAGTGTTATCCAGCGCTATCTGGAGCAGTTTGTCACCAACGTTAATAAAATGACGGCGGTGGGTGCGGTTGGTTTAATTGTCACTGCGCTGCTGCTGATGCATTCGGTGGACAGCGCACTTAATGAGATCTGGCGCTCTCACAAAAAACGTCCTCTGGTTTACTCGTTTGCCGTGTACTGGATGATTCTTACGCTCGGTCCACTGCTCGCAGGTGCAAGCCTGGCAATTAGCTCCTATTTGCTCTCGCTGCGCTGGGTTAACGTCACAGGCGTTACCGGGCTCATCGATCATGCTTTACGCATCTTTCCCTTACTCCTCTCCTGGTTGGCTTTTTGGCTGCTCTACAGCCTTGTCCCGGTGAAGCGGGTAAAACCACGGGATGCTCTGATCGGTGCGCTGGTTGCGGGTGCGTTGTTTGAGCTGGGTAAAAAAGGATTTGCCCTCTATGTTACGATGTTCCCTTCGTATCAGTTAATTTATGGCGTTTTGGCCGTGGTGCCAATTCTGTTCCTGTGGGTCTACTGGACCTGGTGTATTGTGTTATTGGGTGCGGAAATTACGGTCACACTTGAGGATTATCGCCTGTTTAAACAACAAGAAAGAGAAAAAGAACGAGAGGAATTATGATTGCGTTAATTCAACGTGTACGTCACGCCAGTGTAAAGGTAGACGGCGCGGTGGTTGGAAAAATTGATCAGGGATTGTTGGTTCTTCTCGGTGTTGAGCAGGGCGATGATGATAAAAAAGCCCAGCGACTGAGTGAGAAAGTGCTGGGATATCGCGTCTTCAGCGATGAACAGGGAAAAATGAACCTCAATGTTCAGCAGGTTGGCGGCAGCGTTTTAGTTGTGTCGCAGTTTACCCTCGCCGCAGATACCCAGAGCGGAATGCGCCCCTCTTTTTCCAAAGGTGCCGCACCAGCAGAGGCTAACCGCCTGTACGAATGCTTTAGTGACAACTGCCGTCGTCAGGGAATAAACACTGAAAATGGCCGTTTTGCTGCAGATATGCAGGTATCGCTAGAGAACGATGGTCCAGTCACCTTTTGGTTGCAGGTTTGAGTCTGTTAGCTGAGCGGCAAGGGATTGGTCAGGCTAGCAGCGAACGGGAGAACCCCTTTATGTATCATCTTCGTGTACCACAAACCGCCGAAGAGCTGGAAACCTACTACCAGTTCCGCTGGGAAATGCTGCGTAAGCCACTACACCAACCCAAAGGCTCTGAGCGAGATGCCTGGGACGCCTTAGCACATCACCAAATGGTGGTGGATGAACACGGTGCACTGGTCGCCATTGGCCGGTTATATATCAACGCAGAAAACGAAGCAGCAATCCGTTTTATGGCCGTTGATCCTTCCGTTCAGGGGAAAGGACTGGGGACACTGGTGGCGATGACGCTGGAGTCGGTTGCGCGTCAGGAAGGGGCAAAACGTATTACCTGTAGCGCCCGTGAAGACGCCGTCGGCTTCTTTGCCAAACTGGGCTACGTGAATCAGGGTGAAATCACGGCGGCGCAAACGACACCGTTACGCCACTTTTTGATGATAAAACCGATCGTCACACTGGATGACATTCTGCATCGTGCAGACTGGTGTGGGCAATTGCAGCAGGCCTGGTATGAGCATATCCCTCTCAGTGAAAAAATGGGGGTGCGCATACTGCAATACACCGGGCAAAAATTCATCACTACCATGCCTGAAACGGGAAATCAGAACCCTCATCACACCTTGTTTGCGGGGAGCTTATTCTCTCTGGCAACCCTCACGGGATGGGGCTTGATTTGGCTGTTACTGCGCGAGCGCTGTCTGGGCGGGACAATTATTCTGGCCGATGCGCATATTCGCTATAGCAAACCGATTCAGGGGCGGCCTGGCGCGATCGCCGATTTAGGTTCACTGAGTGGCGATCTCGATCGTCTGGCGCGGGGTCGCAAAGCACGGGTACAGATGGAAGTTGAACTGTTTGGCGATGAAGAGTGTGGTGCGGTGTTTGAAGGTGTTTACATTGTTCTGCCAGCCGATCCGGATGAGCCGCTGGAAGAGGGCGGTTCCGGAGCGCGTATCAACTAACCAAGAAAAACGGGGCTAACAAGCCCCGTTTTTTTAAGGGAGTTGTCCGGCGTGCAGGGTCTGTTGCTGTGACTGGCTGTCGGTCTGAATATTCAGGGTTGCGTTAACCGAGGGCCTTAAAGGTGATGCTGCCGCCAGCGATGCCTTCAGTTCCAGTTGGAGGTTGCTGTCACCCTCCAGGGCAATTTGCGGCCATCCCCAGTTTTGCAGCACATTCACCGGTACCCCACGACCTTTGAGGCTGAGAGATAATGGGCGTTCAGGTTGCTGGCCAATATTGGCAGTCCCTTCAAGCAGTCCTTTGTTATTAAAAGCGCTCATCTCAGTAATTTGAATCCCACTCTCATTGGCCGCTAGCGTCAATGAAGGATGGCGCAAGTCTGTGCGGTTAAACGTGGCTTCGGCGGCGTTGAAGCTGGCTTGACCCTCCCAGATCCCCCACTGTTGCTGCTTAGCCAGTAACAGATTGCTGGCGTTGCCATCCAGTGAAGTCATCTGGAATGGCCAGGCAGGATTAATATCTATCACCAGGTTGTGATTAAACTGTGCTCGTTGTACCAGCACGCTCTCCAGCCATTCAGGCAGGGCTGCTTGCCATTTATCCCGCCAGTCTTGTGGCAGCGTATACTCCAGCCCGGCTACGGCGAGGTTGTTCAGCGTCAGGCGTTTATCACTCCGTGTCCAGTTACCATCAGCACGTACTACACCGTTCACCCAGCGTGAGCTGAACTGCTTCAGGGCAATACCCTGTGTGGAAAAGTCAGCGGCAATAATGGGATCGTTTAACGTCAGGCTGCCATTAATAAAGTTACCGGCATTGAGGACCAACGAGCCATCTTCACTTTGCCAGTCACCGTTGTTCCACGTCAGATTTTTCAGCGTCAGATCAAGGTCGGTCACCGCCCAGTCGGGGCCTTGCAGGCGTGCATCGGTCATATCCAGACGGTTGATTGCAATCGACGGACCGCCAAGGAATTGTTGCAGGAAATCGTGCAGATTATCTGCGGACTGGTAACGGATATCGTTCAGACGCAACTGATTAATATCCCAGTTGCCTGCGGCGTCACGGCTGGCGCTGCCGGTCATTGAGCCCCGCGCGATATCCGCACCCACATTGGTCAACTGCAGGTTACCCTTATCTACACTTCCTTCAATCAGAACGTTTTCACCGACGACTTTATTCAGCTCCAGGCGTTTGGCACTGAGGCGGAATTGGGTATCGTGACCCAGCAGATCGTGTTGGCCTGGTTGCCAGGGCGTAATGCCGCCGTTCACCGCAACGGAAGAAAAGGCCTGGCGATGAGCAGGGCTGTCGATACGCATATTATGCAGTTGTAACCGGTCAGCTTGCATCGGTAGCGTCGTGTCATCGGTCAGGTTAGCCAAATTAGCCGTGCCATCACTCAGCCCAATACTGGCGAAATGGAGCGGGTCGCTAAACTGCACCAGTGAAAGGCCAAGATCGACCTTAGCGACCACGATCACTGCCGGTTGGCCATCATGACCAAAGCTAAAATCATCCAGAATGATATGTGAGGGCGAAGAGAAGTTGTGCTCAATTTTACTGATCGAGAGATGCCATGCAGTTTTATCGCTGATCCAACGGCTGAGCCAGCCTGCTCCCCACTGTGTCTGGAGCATGACGTAGATCACCACAAAGCTGAAAACAATCAGCAGCAGTAAGGTGAGGAAAAATTTGCCGAGGAATTTCATCGCATCCATCCCGAGAGTTATCCGGTGAGTGGTTGTTATGCCTGAATTACCGTTACAGCTCAACAGCCTGGATGTAAAGAGGGATAAATAGCAGGCAGGCGCATGGCCTGCCTGCTGGCTGTTATTTTTCCTGCGGGAAGATGAGGTTCAGCACGATGGCGGTAATTCCACCTGCGGCAATACCTGAAGAGAGCAGGGTTTTGAGCCAGTCTGGGGCGAATTGCAGGATCAGTGGCTGCTGAGAAACACCCAGACCCACGGCCAGCGACAGCGCGATAATCATGATGGCACGGCGATTGAGCGGCTCACGTGACACGATACGCACGCCAGAGGCAGCAATGGTGCCGAACATGACAATCGTTGCACCACCCAGCACGGGTTCTGGAATGTGCTGCACAAAGCCGCTGACTGCCGGGAACAGGCCCAACAGAACCAGCATCAGTGCGACGACAAACCCAACATAACGGCTGGCAACTCCAGTTAACTGGATAACGCCATTATTCTGGCCAAAGCAGGAGTTAGGGAAGGTATTAAACAGCGCTGAGACGCAGGAGTTGAGGCCATTCGCCAAAACGCCCCCTTTCAGGCGCTTCATATACAGTGGGCCGCTGACGGGTTGCTCTGATACATCTGAAGTGGCGGTGATATCACCAATGGTTTCCAGTGAGGTCACCATAAATACCAGCATCAGTGGGATCAACAGGTTCCAGTCAAAGCCAAGGCCATAATAGAAAGGCTTCGGAATGGCGATAAGGTCATGATTGGTGGTAGCGGTGGACGTTGGCAGCATATCCATTGCCCATGCGGCCAGATATCCCACTGCCATCGCGATCACCAGGGAAGCCACACGCAGGTAGGGGTTACGCTGACGGTTGAGCAAGATAATCACCGCCAACACAATCCCGGCCAGCAGCAGGTTCTTCGGTGCACCGAAAGTATGGTCGCTCATGGCGGCAAAGCCTCCGCCGATGGAGGTCAGGCCGACCTGGATCAGTGACAGGCCGATAATCATCACCACAATCCCAGAAACCAGCGGCGTAATCACTCGACGTGCCAGATGCAGCACCCGGGACAACACCATTTCGGTGCAGGAGGCAATCATCAGGGTGCCAAACAGTGCCGCCATCATGGTCGGTACATCAGCTCCGCCATTTTTGAGCGCCATACCACCCATGATCAGGGGAGAGACGAAGTTGAAACTGGTGCCTTGAATAGACAGCAAGCCAGAGCCGACCGGTCCCCAGGTTTTAATTTGCAAGATTGAAGCAACGCCCGAGGCGAACAGTGACATGCTGATAATATGCTGGGTATCTTGTGCTGGTAGACCCAGCGCCTGGCAAATCAGCAGTGCCGGAGTGATCACCGCCACAAACATTGCCAGCAGATGCTGGCATGCAGCAAACAGGGTTTGCGGCAGCGGCGGGCGGTCTTCAAGGCGGTAAATCAGTTCGCTTTTTGCCTGACCAGCAGGACTGGATGGCTGATGCGGATCGGCAGTTTTGGTCGACATCTCAAGGTTCTCAATCACAACAAAGGGGCGATTTTAACCGGTTGCGCGCTGAAAGCAATCGTTTGCAAAGCGTCGACAAATGTGAAAATGCGCATCCAGAGTCAGCTCGCAAATTTGCGGATTTTAGGCGGGATTTTTGTCGAGGTTTTCCTGGCGGCTGATAAATGAAAGTTGATTATTACGGTGAGACTGAAAATAAGTTATGCCGGGTTTCCCCGGCATATAAACATTATTTTGGCTGTTTATTAAACCATTTAACGTAGATTTTGTTATAGGTGCCATCAGCACGTAAATCTTTCAGCGCGGCATTAACCTTTGGTGTCAGGCTGCTGTTTTTCTGCATCGCAAAACCGTATTGCTGTGGCAGGATGCTGTCCGTTTCTCCGGTTGATTTGACTTTGCCATCTCCCGCAGTCTTCACGTAATACAGCACATTGGGTGAGTCATGTACAACCGCATCCAGATTGCCGGCTTGCAGGTCGAGATACGCGTTATCGATATTAGGGAACTCAACGTAGTTAGCTTTATATTTGGCTTTCATAAAGCTGGCCGCTGCGGTGCCCTGTTTTAAACCCACGCGCTTTCCTGCTAAGTCACTGAATTTTGTGATTGAGGTGTCGCTGCTTTTTACTGCCATGAGTAAGTCGGCGTTATAGTAGCCATCACTAAAATCGACCACTTTTTTACGTGCATCGGTAATGGTAATACCCGCCATGGCGACGTCGAGGTTACGTGCCTGCAAACCAGGAATCAGTCCGCTGAAATCCATTGGATGTAATTCATAACTTACGTGAATTTTTCTGGCGATCGCATCCCAGAGATCAATATCAAAACCAACATATTTATCACCCTGCTTGAATTCAAAAGGAACAAAAGCAGTATCAACACCCACCATAATTTTATCTTGTGCCAGTGTGGAAAAGCTGGCGGAAAGAATTGCAACGGCGAATGTGGCTTTAAGCTTATTAATAATTGCTGACATGATAACCCCTGGCGTTAGTAAAATAACACGCAAAATTATGTTCTACTGCTGAAGTTCTGGGGTTTATAGTGCCGGATTCATTTGAATCCTGTCAACTCACCAATGATTCAGATGCATTCTGTTTTCTTATGACGCAGCCAGGGGCGAGATTAAGCGTTGCTGTAACGTGAAGTCTCTGGCAGCCAGCGCTCAATCAGGGCGACAGCTTGCTCAGGATAGTGCTGATGGATATGGCGCGCGACGCGTTGTACTTCGGGGATCATTTTCTGATCGCGCAGTAAATCGGCCACTTTAAATTCAGCATTGCCGGTTTGACGGGTGCCTAACAGTTCTCCAGGACCACGAATTTCCAGATCGTGTTGGGCAATCACAAAGCCATCATTACTGTCACGCAGGACTTGCAGGCGGCGCTGCGCGGTTTTACTCAGTGGCGCTTTATACAGCAGCACGCAGTGGGAGGCGACCGCTCCGCGCCCGACCCGGCCACGTAGCTGGTGCAACTGAGCCAGCCCTAGTCGCTCTGGGTTTTCGATAATCATCAAGCTGGCGTTTGGCACATCCACCCCAACTTCAATCACTGTTGTTGCCACCAGTAGCTGAATCTCATTGGCTTTAAATGCCTGCATGACGGCCTGTTTTTCCGCCGATTTCATCCGGCCATGGACCAGACCGACCTGTAAATCCGGCAGTGCTAATTTTAGTTCGGCCCAGGTCGCTTCTGCGGCCTGAGCTTCCAGCAGTTCCGACTCTTCAATCAGAGTGCAAACCCAGTAAGCCTGGCGCCCTTCACCACAGGCGAGACGCACGCGTTCAATAATATCGGCGCGGCGGCTATCTGGAATAGCGACGGTGGTGACCGGAGTACGGCCGGGCGGCAGTTCATCAATGGTTGATGTATCCAAATCGGCATATGCCGTCATTGCCAGCGTTCGCGGGATTGGTGTCGCGGTCATAATCAGCTGATGGGGATGGAAACCTTGCTCTTCCCCCTTTTCCCACAACGCCAGGCGTTGGTGTACGCCGAAGCGATGTTGTTCATCGATGATGACCAGAGCCAGCCCGTTAAACTGAACTTGCTCCTGGAAAAGGGCGTGCGTACCCACCACCATTGCGACCTGGCCGTTGGCAATCGCTTCCTGCTGCGCCAGACGTGCTTTGCCTTTTTGTTTACCGGCCAGCCAGCCAACGTCGAGGCCCAGCGGCATCAACCATTGGCGGAAGTTATTGGCATGCTGCTCTGCTAACAGCTCGGTAGGTGCCATCAAAGCAACCTGCTTGCCGTGGGCGATAACATTTAAAGCCGCCAGCGCAGCCACCAGCGTTTTACCGGAACCCACATCACCCTGTACCAGACGCATCATCGGGAAATTTTTTGCCAGGTCTTGCTCGATCTCGCGGCCAACACGCTGCTGCGCGCTGGTGGGAGAAAAGGGCAGAGCGGCTAACAGTTTGTCACTCAGTTCATGGCGCGCCGGCAGGGGTAAAGCGTAATGGCGCTGTGCGCCTGCTCGTACCGCCAGCATACTCAGATTATGTGCCAGTAACTCTTCCAGAATCAGTCTGCGTTGGGCGGGATGCTGCCCCTGCTCCAGCTCCGACAGGCGTAAATCTGGCGGCGGACGATGCAGTGTCCGCAGCGCATCCTGTAGGCTCATTAGCCCCTGGCTTAGCTGGGGCGGGAGCAGTTCTGCAATCGCACAGGTATCCAGCAACGTTAGCGCCTGATCGGTCAGATTACGCAATGTTGCCTGACGGACGCCTTCCGTCGTGGGGTAAACGGGTGTTAGCGTCTCTTCCAGACTGAGCGTGCTTTGTTCGCCCTGAATACGGTATTCGGGATGGATAATCTCAGCACCACGCTGCCCGCGTTTAATTTCGCCATAGGCGGTAACGCGTCGACCTGTGGCGAGGCTGTTTTTCATCCCGGCATTGAAATTAAAGAAACGCATTGCAAGCACACCGCTGCCATCGCTGATTTGGCACACCAGCATTCTGCGGCGACCAAAAGTGACTTCGGTATGGAGGACTTCACCTTCGACCGTCGCCCAGACGCCGGGCAACAGATCATTGATGCGATAGAGCTGCGTGCGATCTTCATAACGCAAGGGCAGATGCAGCAGAAGATCCTGAATGGTGTGGAGATGCAGTTTTGCCAGCTTAGCTGCCTGGCTGGCACCGACGCCGGTCAGGGTACTGAGCGGTATGGCATCCAGCAGACGACCCTGCATTATTTACCCGTAGACTGCATTGTGGCCCACCAGCTTGGGTCGGCTTCTACTTCGCCTTGCTGGTTAACGCGTGGATAAGGTAAGCCTTTCTGTTTTGCCACTCGTGCCAGAACCGGATAGCCGCCTTCGAACAATAAGCGCTGCTGCTCATCTTCTTCCAGGGTGCTATAGGTACGCTGATACATCCCGGCATTTTGTCGCTGGCGCTGGGCTTCATATAAAATCAGCGCGGAGGCAACGGACACATTGAGTGACTGCACCATGCCGACCATCGGGACAATAATATCCTGATCCGCCAGCGCTAAGGCCTCTGCGGTAATGCCGGTTTTCTCCTGCCCCATCAAAATACAGGTTGGGCGGGTATAGTCGATTTCACGGAAGTCGACGGCTTTGTCTGACAGATTGGTCGCCAGCACCTGCATGTTTTGGGCTTTAAGATGGCTCACCGCTTCAGCGATGTTTTGGTGCGTTTTGACTTTGACCCAGCTATTACTGCCCGCAGAAGAAGAAACCATGACCTTCATACGCTGGCTAGGCCATACGGCATGTACTTCATGGATACCCACAGCGTCAGCTGTGCGGATGACTGCAGAGACATTGTGCGGTTTGTGAACCTGCTCCATGCAGACGGTAAGGTCATGCTGGCGCAGGGCCAGCATCTCCTGGATTCGAGCAAAACGTTGAGCGTTCATGCACTAATTACGGTTTCGGTGAACTTTAATCACATCAGGCATCACGCGGATTTTTCGCATGATATTCGCCAGATGGACGCGATCGTTGGCGGTAAGGCGAATAAAGGCGCTGTATACGCGGCCATCGCGCTCTTCAGTATTCAGGCTTTGAATATTTGAGCTGGCGGTATTGATCGCTGCCGTCAGATTGGCTAATGCCCCCTGATGATTGAACATGTCGACTTTAATTTCGGCGACAAATTCCTGATCGGTCACTTTATCCCATTCCACCGGCATAAACTTCTCCGGCTCTTTTTGGTAACCGCGAATGTTGCGGCAGGATTCGTGATGCACCACCAGACCCTTACCTGGGCTGACATGCGCGATAATCGGGTCGCCTGGAATCGGACGGCAACACTTCGCAAAGGTGATCAGAACGCCATCGGCGCCCTTGATAGGCAGTTTGCCAGGTTTGCTGTTCGCCTGAACTGTTCCGCTCTGCTGTAGCAGATTTTTAGCCACGACGACGCTCATCGCATTACCGAGGCCAATTTCAGCCAGCAAATCGTCCAGCGTGGCGAGCTTCATACGCTCTAATTCGTGCTGTACAAAGTCAGCCGGGATTTCAGCCAGTTTACGGCTGCCACCCAATGCGTGGCTCAACAGACGACGCCCCAGATTGACGGAGTCTTCGCGCTTGAGGTTCTTCAATAGCTGGCGAATTTTAGCGCGAGCTTTGGAACTGACGACGAAATTAAGCCAGGCGGCATTAGGGCGAGCACCCGGTGCCGTTATAATTTCGACAGTCTGTCCGCTGGTCAGTGACTGCGAGAGCGGATAAGGCTGACGATCGACGCGTGCACCTACACAGGCGTGACCGATATCCGTATGAACGGCGTAAGCAAAGTCTACCGGGGTCGCGCCCGCTGGCAGTTCAACAATACGCCCTTCAGGCGTGAAGACGTAAATCTCATCTGGGAAGAGATCGGATTTTACGCTTTCGATAAATTCAAAGGAGTTACCGGCACTCTGTTGCAGCTCCAGCAGGCTTTGTAACCAGCGCTGAGCACGAATTTGTGCCGTAGTACCGCTTTCACCGGCCTGTTTGTAGGCCCAGTGTGCCGCAACACCCATTTCAGCCATCTGATCCATATCTTCGGTACGGATCTGAACTTCGACGGGCACGCCGTGCGGGCCAATCATCGAGGTATGCAGAGATTGATAGCCGTTAGCTTTGGGAATTGCGATGTAATCTTTGACACGTCCTGGACGTGGCTTATACAGACTGTGCATCTGGCCGAGCACGCGATAGCAGGTATCAACATCCTTCACGATGACGCGGAAGGCATAGATATCCATGATCGAGTGAAAACGCTGCTCTTTCAGGTGCATTTTACGGTAGATCGAATAGAGATGTTTCTCACGGCCACTGACACGGCAGGGAACACCGGCTTCCTGTAGGCGTCCGTCGATTTCAGAAAGGATCTTCTGAATCATCTCTTTTCGGTTACCGCGCGCCGCTTTCACCACCTCTTTAATCACCCGGAAACGATTCGGATAGAGGGCTTCAAAGCCAAGCTCTTCCAGTTCGGTTTTCAGGTGATGGATACCGAGACGGTGCGCCAGAGGGCTGTAAATCTCTAGCGTTTCCAGCGCGATGCGACGTTTTTTATCCGGTCGCAACGCGCCGAGGGTGCGCATGTTATGGGTGCGGTCAGCCAGTTTGATCAGAATGACGCGGATGTCTTGCACCATCGCCATGATCATCTTGCGAAAGTTTTCGGCCTGCGCTTCTTTCTTGTCGCGGAACTTCAGCTTATCCAGCTTGGATACGCCTTCCACCAGTTCGGCAACGCTCTTACCAAACAGCTGTTCCATATCCTGATAGGTTGCGGGCGTATCTTCGATGACATCGTGGAGCAGCGCGGCCATGAGTGTCTCATGGTCGAGCTTCATCTCGGCCAGAATACAGGCCACAGCAACCGGATGGGTAATGTAAGGCTCACCGCTGGAACGTGTTTGTCCCTCGTGAGCATCACGTGCAACAAGATAAGCTTGCTTGAGGCGCTTGATCTGCTCCTCTGGCAAGTATTTTTCAATCAGTTGATTGAGACTTTCAAACAGATACAAGGGTGACCTGCGGCTGGCTGTTAACGACGACCTTCAGCGATAGCAGTAACCGCTTGCAGTTCCGCAGCTTCCTGCTCTTGCTGTTCCTGGCGATCGCGCACATCCAGAATCTGGTTGGTGATCAAGCCTTCTTCGATTTCGCGCAGAGCGATAACGGTAGGTTTATCGTTCTCTTCTGGTACTAACGGATCTTTACCGCCTACCTGCATCTGACGTGCACGACGTGCAGCGACCAACACCAGGTCAAAACGGTTACCAATTTTTTCTACTGCGTCCTGAACGGTTACGCGTGCCATAGGTGTGCTACTCCACAGATGAAGAAATGACTGGGCATCATACTGAAAGTGACTTCAGACTGCCAATAGTTTGCTGATTAAAGCATCATGCCGCATTTTCTGCCGCGACATGCGCAGACGCTCGGCACGAATAATGTGTTTTAGATCGGTCAGCGCCAAATCGAAATCGTCGTTGATGATCAGATAATCGTATTCCGCGTAGTGGCTCATCTCAGCGACGGCCTGTTCCATACGACGGGTGATGACTTCTTCGCTATCCTGGCCTCGGCCACGCAAACGGCGATCCAGTTCATCGGTCGACGGTGGCAGAATGAAAATGCTGCGTGCGGCGGGCATTTTCTGCCGAATTTGCTGCGCGCCCTGCCAGTCGATATCCAGGAAAACGTCAACGCCAGTCGACAATACGTGCTCGATGGTTTTACGCGATGTACCGTAATAATTGTCAAACACCTGCGCGTGTTCAAGGAAGTCATCCGCAGCGATCATGCCTTCAAACTCTTCTTTGCTGACAAAGAAATAGTGTTCGCCATGAACTTCACCGGGACGCACGTTACGCGTGGTGTGAGAAACAGACACCTGCGTATCGTACAGTGGCTGTGTCTTTAACAGTGCCTGAATCAGGCTAGATTTACCTGCGCCGCTGGGGGCAGAAACAATAAAAAGCGTGCCTTGAGCCATGATCTTCTTGAATTGCGTAAAGAGCGGAGTTGATTTCCTGCACAGTATACACGGCTTAAGCCACTCTCGCAGCGTTTGCGCGAAAGCGTAGGGTAATTCTTTTTATCGAGCCCGGTCGCAAACGCTAATGAATACCCTGTATTTGCTGCTGATTGTTTGCGAGGGGCTTCCGGAAGAGGAAGATTTCACCTGGCAGCAATACGGGAAAGGCGCTGCAATAGCCGCCGGGAAAAACCGGAGGGTGAGTTATGCAGGGATGCTTTTTTGTACTCTTTTCACTGATGCTATTCGTCTGCCCAACCGTTGCCGTTGGGCTCTGTCCCGACTGGACACCCGCTCGTGCCGAAAAGGAAATGACGCAGTTACAGCAGCAACTTCGGTACTGGGATGATGCCTACTATCGCCAGGGGAAAAGCCTGATTGAAGACGCTGACTATGACCGTCTGACTCAGCGCCTACAAGACTGGCAAGCGTGCTTTTCACCCGAACTCGCACGCTATAGCCCGAACCTTCCCGATCAGGGTGGGCAGTGGCATCCGATAGCGCACACCGGAGTACGTAAGTTACGTACTGCTTTGGATGTCGCCTGGTGGATGCAAAATCGAGGCGAGGTCTGGTTACAGCCCAAAGTGGATGGCGTTGCAGTTACGCTGGTCTACCAACAAGGAAAACTGGTCTCTTTGATCAGCCGGGGAGATGGATTGAGAGGAGAAGAGTGGATAGCTAAAGCTCCCTTCATTCCCGCTATTCCGCTAAACATTTCTACGGATCTTGCTGAAGTGACGCTTCAGGGGGAATTGTTCCTGATGATGACCGGTCATCGTCAGTCGCAGGCGGGTGGAATGAATGCCCGCGCCCAGATTGCTGGAGCGATGATGAGTAAAAAGAATCCGCCCTTGCTGAGCCAGACAGGCATATTTATTTGGGCCTGGCCCGACGGGCCGCGCACCCTCTCACAGCGCCTGCAACAACTGACTGAGTGGGGCTTTCCTCTGGCCGAGCAGTGGAGTGAACGGGTAGCGAATGAAGACGAGGTCGCGGCCTTACGCGAACGGTGGTTCAGGCCACCGCTGCCGTTTGTGACGGATGGTGTGGTGTTACATCAGTCTGCGGTGCCGCAGGGAAAACACTGGCGTCCGGGGCAGGGAAGTTGGCTGGCAGCCTGGAAATATCAGCCGCCGCACGTCACTGCTGAAGTGCTTTCCGTGGCGTTTAACGTTGGGCGAACAGGTAAAGTCACAGTGGTGCTTAACGTGCAGCCGGTACAACTGGACGATAAAACAGTTCGGCGTGTTAGCCTGGGATCTGTGCGGCGCTGGCGCGAACGGGATATTGTGGCGGGAGACCAGATAACCTTGAGCCTTGCCGGACAGGGTGTGCCCAGGCTGGAACGGGTTATCTGGCGGGTGGAGGCACGTGACTACCCACAGCCACCCGCAGAGCAGTTCCATGCTTTGAGCTGTCTGGCTTTTTCCGCAGGGTGTCAGCCGCAGTTTCTGGCCCGTTTGGTGCATCTCAGCGGCAAGAAATCCCTCGCTATTTCGGGGATGCAACGCAGCAACTGGCTGCGCCTGATCGGCGAGGGAGATGTTTCACATCTGTTTTCCTGGCTGGCGTTGACGCCGGAACAGATTGCGCATGCCGGTGGTTTTACGCCGCAGCGTGCAGAGAAAGTCTGGCAGCAGCTACAGCAAACCCGTCGCCAGCCATTTCAGCGTTGGGTCGCAGCTCTCGGGCTACCCATACCACATCAGGCATTAAAGGCACTTGATGATGAAAGTTGGGAGCAGTTGCTGGCACGAGATCAGCAGGCGTGGCAGTTGTTACCTGGAATTGGCAATCAGTTGGCGCAACAGCTTGTGACGATGTTAGCGAATGAAGAGCTGCGTGCCCTGATACTGTTTCTCCAGCAGCAGGGCATTCCACAGACAGAGTTAGTGGTCGGCGTCGGGGTAATTGAAGATAGGTAAGCCAAGGCGGAAACGGAGTGCCAGCAAGCGCGAAGCGAAGCCAAACAGCAGAGTAATAATCACGACAACTTCGTTAGGCAACGCCGTTTTCAGCAGCAAAATATAGAGCCAGCCAGAAGCAAAGGCTATGCCGGCATAAATCTCTTTCTGGAACACCAGCGGAATCTGATTACAGAACATATCGCGCAGCACGCCGCCAAAAACACCCGTAACTACAGCGCTGATTGCGGCGATTAACATGGCATGACCGGTATCCAGTGCGACCTGAGCACCAATAATTGAGAAGACCACTAAGCCGAGTGCATCCAGTACCAGAAATACTTTGCGTAAATGCGTCATCAGGCGTGCGACTAAGGTGGTGATAACTGCAGCGGCTGCAACAATCATGATGTATTCAGGATGCTTAACCCAGCCCAGTGGATAGTGACCCAGCAGGATATCGCGCACTGATCCTCCGCCAATGGCGGTCACGGAGGCAATAATGATGACCCCAAACAGATCCATTTTACGTCGCCCGGCCGCTAACGCACCGGTCATGGCTTCTGCGGTGATGCCAATGATATACAGGACAGTTAATAACATAGTGGACTCCTCAAGAGAGGCGCTATGTTACTTCAGCTCTTGATGTTCGTCAGCCCGTGTACCGTGGAGGATGAAAAATAAAAATGATGCCGCAAGTAACCCGTTCAGGGTGCACAAAGCGGCTTCAGTTCTGAGCGTGCAATACCAATTTAATGCATTGTTTTATTTGGTTAATATTGCATCTAGTCGTGCCAGGTCTTTCTTCACCCAGGCGATGTCCTCAGCGTATTTCTCATCGGACATCAGCGGCTGACGATAAACGGTGATGAGAATTTGTGCCCCTGCCTCATTAGCGATGACGCGCATAGGCATATAGATCTCTTTACCAAAACCAGTATCGACCCAGTGATCCATTACGCCCAACGTGTTGTGCGGGGTAAAGCGAATTTTCACGCTCCCTTCAGGGCCAGTGGCGCGCCAGGCATTGCCCTCGGGTTCTAATGTGCCATTACTAATTCCTGATGCCCATTTGGCAAAGAACTCCGGCTTCCAGATGGTTTCATACAGATCTAACCAGTGTCGGGCTATGGTGATGCTTAGAGTTTGTGATGGCAGCATGATCCCTCCTGAAAAAGTGCTAAAAATGCATTAAAGCATGTCCGGCACAGCGGGAAAATGCCGTGTATGCAGAAGTGTGGAGTAAAAGCGGCTTTGGCAGTACGGGCCGAATGCCCGTACCTTAAGTTAAATAAACTGGCCGCGTGCGTCGATCAACATCAGTTGGCTATTGCCATCCTCTTCTCGTAGCACGTAGCTGTTCGACTGCGCCATGACAGCACAGCTGTGGTTCGGATAGATGCGAAGCAAGCTACCAGGCTCTGGCGTCACCCCGGACAGGTTAAGGAACCCGTGCTCTTCCGAAAGTTTAGCCACTTCCCATTGATTGCCATTTGCATCCATAGCAATCCCAAAGCCACTGGCATTTGTGCCGTGTGGGCCTTTGTCCGAGCTCAGCATTTTCGAGCCTGCATCAACAATGATGTAGTGAGCATTCACCGAAACCACGCGCGTTGTAACGCTCATGGCTAACTCGTTGGGCTGGCACAAGCCGAGCCGCCAGGCTGTCAGATCTAACAGCGCATAATTCCCGGGGCGAATCTCATTCACGCCTGCAGCAACGGGGGCTGCCAGCGCGGTAGGTGTGGAACCGACCGAGATGGGGCATTCGCTGACACCCTGCGCCAAAATGCGCTCGCGCAATGCCAGCAAAGTGGCGGCTTCTTGTTGGGCGATCTGTGCAATCGCATCCGGCGCACCAGCACCATAAGCGTGGCCCGCGTGAGCGACTAGCCCTGCGAAAGGGATGTGATGCATATTAAGCGCGTCGAGCAGTTCAAGTGCTTCATGACCGTCAGGATTAACCCCAATACGATGCAGGCCTACATCCACTTTAATAGCGACACGAACCCGATCGTTGGGCGTTATGCGCAATGCCTCCGCGATGGCTGCAACCGACCCCTGAGTCGCAACAATCAGCGTCAGTTGCGCCTGGTAGCGCCGCGCTTCTTCCAGTAATGGTTGCAATGTACTGGCAGTAACAAGGGGATAGGCCACCAGAATATCGCGTACGCCTGCACGCAGAAACACTTGTGCTTCACTGGGTTTGGAGGCCGTAACCCCTTGTGCTCCTAGCGCAATTTGCTGCTGAGCAATATAAACGCTTTTGTGGGTCTTAATGTGTGGACGTAATGCAACACCTGCCTGATTAGCTTTGTGCTGCATCTGCGCCAGATTACGTTGCAGTCGCAACGCATTGACTTCGATATACGGGGTGGGGCGATCGTCAAACAGCGGACAGGAAGCCTCGCGAGGCAGAGAAAACTCCATTCGTTGATCCTTTCACATGACATCGGCGAAAGGGGATAGTAAGCGGAAAACGAAAAGGAAAGCCAGACGGAAAGAGATAACGGGTAACCGCGGAGAGCAGTTACCCGTTAAGGCGATTATGGCTGGAAGCCACCGCCCAGATTTTCAATCAATACCACGGCAAGGTTAATCTGCTGTGCTTTCAACTCAACCATCTTCTCGTCGGATTCGATAAGCTGGTTCTGGATGCTCAACACGTCCAGGTAAGGGCGCAGACCGCCGGTGTATTCGCGATGCAGGTCTTCCCACGAGCTGTGAATCAGCTCATCAGCACTCTCTTCCTGGGCAATTTGATCCTGGAGTGAGGCCATCTGGGTAATGGTATCGCTAATATTGTTTACTGAGCTAATAAGTAGCTGGTTATAACGCGCTACGGCTAAGTCGTAGTCCGCATTGCTGGCCGCCAGATCCGCACGGCGTTTTCCACCGTCAAAGATAGGCAGTGACAGGCTTGGGCCAACGTTAAAGAAGCGGCTTGGGGCACCGAACAGGGCATCGCCCAGCAGTGAACGCGTCCCCGCTTCAGCCACCAGGTTGATATTCGGGTAGAACTCGGTGCGTGTCGCCGCGATAGTTTTCGAGGCGGCCTCAACGCGCCAGCGCGCCGCAACAACGTCCGGCCTACGACCCAGCAAGTCTGCGGGGATGGTGGTTGGCAGTGTTGCTTCAATCGGAATATTGATGGTGGTTGGTTTCAGGCTGTGCCAGTAGTCCGGCCCTTTACCGACCAGCGTTGAAAGCTGAATACCGGCATCGGTAACGGCTTGTTTAGCCGCAGTCAGAGAAGATTGTGCACTGCGTTGCTGTGAGAGCGCTTGCTTATATTGATAATCAGAAGCGAGGCCAGCAGAGACGTACTGCTGCTGGATTTTGGCAATGCCATCCGCGCGGTCAAGAGTATCTTTCGCCAGCTTTTGCTTCGCCCAGGCCAGATTCAGGTTGATCCAGCCACGAGTGACGTTAGCCGCCAGGGTGAGCTTACTCGCCTGGGTATCCAGTTCGCTGGCGCGCGCAGCACCAATGGCGGCTTCAGCGGCATCTTTCTGGCCGCCCCACAGGTCAAACGTATAGCTGGCGCTCAGGTTCGCAGTGCGCAGCGTACTGTAGCTTTTGCCCTGCAATAATGGGTCATCAACCTTGGCAACTCTCGAACGGGTAATCCCCGCATTCGCGTCCAGGGTTGGATAACGCGCAGCCTGAGCCGCGATCACGCCCGCGTTCGCCTTGGCCGCCTGTGCATTGACTACTTGCAGATCCGGGCTGGATGCCATGGCATCGCCAATCAAACGGTTGAGTTGGCCATCGTTAAACCCTTTCCACCACTCGGCTTTTGGCCAATTAGCGGGACTCAGTTTAGCGGATTTAAGCGTATCACTAGCCTGGAGTGTATTTGCATCCAGTTTATGATTACTGGTGTGCAGCCCATGAGGATTGGCGCAGCCAGCGAGCAAGGCACTAGCAATAGCGACACCGAGCATAGCACGGCGTTGAGCATGAAAAGGGATTGTCATGATTACCGGTCAGAAAAAAGAAATGGACACCATTACAAAAGGCTGCACAAATTTTGACAACCTGTTTTTCGTTAAGAATAGTTGATAAATGTTTGGCTGCCAGAAAAAAACCAGGAATTTTAAGATGATGTGACAAGGGTCATTTAATGCGGTTTGGGAGGCGGCGGCGCGGATGAAAAATTACCCGCGCCTTTTGCTGGCGCATTTCGTGCTGTGAAATGGTCAGTTTTAAACGTAGAGCGAAGCCTCACCCGGTGGACGGGTTTTAAAGCGGCGGTGCAGCCACAGATATTGCTCTGGTGCGCGCAAGATCTCGCTCTCAATCACTTTATTCATGTAAGCAGCAGCAGCCGCTTCATCATCGTGCGGGTAATTCTCCAGCGTTGGCCCAATGATAAGCTTATAGCCATCTTTGGCACTGTTACGAATCAGCACAATGGTCAACATGGCAGGCCTTGCCAGGCGTGACAGCACAAAGGTTCCGTTGGTGGTTGCCGCTTTTTCGACAGCGAACAACGGGGCAAAGGTGCTGCCTTTCGGGCCATAATCCTGGTCTGGCGCAAACCACACCGATTCACCCTGTTTTAATGCCTGAACCATGCCACGCAGATCGCGACGGTCAATCATGGCTTTGTTAGAACGCATGCGGCCTTTGGTTTGCGCCCACTCCATCGCACGATTGTTGTGCGGGCGATACATCGCCATCATGGGTTGGCACAACCCGCTGATACGTCCACCTAATTCCAGCGACATAAAGTGTACGCCAATCACCATCACTCCACGCTTTTGATCCTGTGCGGAGTGGAGGTTGTGGAGGCCGCTGACCTGGAACAGCTTCTTCACTTTACGGTCGGACCAGAACCAGGCAATACCGGTTTCCGCTAACGCCATCCCCAGCGAAGCAAAGTTAGCCGCGATCATTTTCTCGGCTTCCTCATCACTAATCCCTGGGAAGCACAGTTCGATGTTGCGACGCGTGATCCGCTCTCGGCGTTGCAGGAAGTGGCGCGACAGACGCCCAGCGCCCGCCCCAAGGCGAATCAAAACCGGATAAGGTAACTGCACCAGCAGCCAGAGAACACCAAGGCCAAACCAGGTAAACCAGTAGCGTGGGTGCAGCAGAGATGAGTTGAAGCAACTGCTATTTTTCATGACAACCTTCGTTGGGGCGAGCAAATGTAGCGCACAACCATTGGTTGTGCTTCTTCTTCAGACGTTACAGCCGTATAGGATGTGACCGGCAATGTAGCAAAAAGTGCCGTGATTAAAAGGTAAACTCTGCAATCAGCAGGATTTATTTCGTTTATGGTGCTATGAATTATCAATCAGTTCACTAATTTATTTCGTTTTTTTTGATTTAAATCATAAAGTTATTAATTTCACCATACTTTCTGTGTTTGCGTACTCAGATACAAAAACACATGATTAAGAATATGAAAAAATGGTTCCTTACGATTTATTTACATCTGTCTTGCGGCGAATATTCTTAAAAAATTAGGGGCCTGTTAATAACGACACATTAATTTTTTTTATTAGTATGAGGTCTTACCTTCTGGATAAAAAGGCTAATAGTCTGAATTATGATCAGGATAGCTCTCAAGGTTAAAAAATGACCTGATGGCAGCCTGGCGAACAACGTGAAAAGACCGGAGATTAAGCAAGGTTATCATAACGCGGCAAAATTTTTTTTTAAATTTAAGCGATAAAAGGTTAAACTCTTTTTTCAATTATTAAGTTTTTGTATAAAAGTACCGCCAAAATGTTTAAATCAAAAAATTTCACGCCTGTCATTACTCTCTCGGCTTTGTTAGTTTGTTCAAGCAGTTACGCTAATACCACCCCGGAAAAAACCGATGTATTGCTGATCGGCGGCGGTATCATGAGTGCTTCTCTGGGAACCTGGCTGGAAACGCTGCAACCGCAGTGGAAGCAGCTGATGGTTGAGAAGCTGGATGGCGTAGCGCTGGAATCGTCCAATGGCTGGAACAATGCCGGAACTGGACACTCCGCTAACATGGAACTGAACTATACGCCTCAGCGTGCCGATGGTTCGATTGACGTCAGCAAAGCGCTGGAGATCAACGAAGCCTTTATGATTTCGCGCCAGTTCTGGACGGCTCAGGTCAAACAGGGCGTATTGCACGATCCACACTCATTCATTAACTCAACACCGCATATGAGCTTCGTCTGGGGCGATGCGAACGTTGATTATCTTGGTAAGCGTTATGCTGCACTGCAGCAGACCACGCTGTTCCAGGGCATGAAATTCTCTACCGATCACAAGCAAATTGAACAGTGGGCACCACTGATCATGGAAGGTCGCGATCCGCAGCAGAAGGTTGCCGCAACCTGGACTCCGGTTGGTACCGACGTAAACTACGGCGAAATTACGCGCCAGTTGATTGGTAGCCTGAAGAAGAATGATAACTTCAAGCTGGAAACTTCTGCTGAGGTCACTGATTTCAGCCGTAACGCTGATAACAGCTGGCACGTCACAATCAAAGATGTGAAAAGCGGTGAAGAGCACGCGGTAGATGCAAAATATGTGTTTATCGGTGCTGGCGGCGGCGCATTGAAGCTACTGCAAAAGACCGGTATTCCTGAAGGTGAAAACTACGCAGGTTTCCCTGTAGGTGGCTCATTCCTGGTGAGTGAAAACCCAGCCATTACCAGCCGTCATCTTGAGAAAGTTTACGGCCAGGCTTCTGTTGGTGCACCGCCGATGTCGGTTCCACACCTTGATGCCCGTTTCCTGGATGGTAAGCGTGTGGTGCTGTTTGGGCCATTTGCTACCTTCTCGACCAAATTCCTGAAACAGGGTTCATTCCTCGATCTGCTGAGCACCACAACCACCAAAAACCTGCTGCCAATGTCTCACGTTGGTATGGATAACTTTGACCTGGTGAAATACCTGATTGGTCAGGTGATGTTGAGTGATGACGATCGTTTCGCCGCGCTGAAAGAGTACTTCCCGAACGCGAAGAAAGAGGACTGGAAGCTGATTCAAGCCGGTCAACGCGTGCAGATCATCAAGAAAGATGCTGACAAAGGTGGCGTGCTGAAGTTGGGTACTGAGATCGTTACAGACCAGCAGAAAACCGTTGCTGCCCTGTTGGGTGCTTCACCTGGTGCTTCAACAGCAGCACCGATTGCTCTGAACGTAGTGAAGCAGCTGTTCCCGCAGGAGTTCAAATCAGCGGAATGGCAGGAAAAAATCCGCACCATCGTGCCAAGCTATGGCCAGGAGCTGAACGGCAATGTCGCACTGACACAGCAGGTCTGGGATGACACCGCAGCAACGCTGCAGTTGACCAAACCACCGGTGATTCAGATGCCAGCCGCTGCACCAGCGGAAGCAATGCCACAGGCAAAACCTGTTGAGCATAACGCTCACGATATGGCGCTGTAAGCTATTTCCCCCAGCTTCGGCTGGGGGTTCTCTAAAAAATAAGTCAGTGATCCTCGGTTTTAACGTTATTTCCCTTCTTGTCTTTTTATTATAAAAATCAATGCATACCCTCATAATAACCATTTTTTATTAAACGAGCGTGTTGCTGTTTTTTCTCTGTAAAGTAAAAGTAGTCAGGTTTATTTTAAGATAACTTGCTAATTTAACTCTGAATTTTAGATGGGATAAATATCTACATCCTCTATGTTATTAAAAGGTGCCTAACATTTCGCGAGCTAAGTATCCGCTGATTCAGGGGTATAATGTGGTGTGTGGATTTTTATTTAAATCATTTTTTACTGAGATCAAACGCTAAAGCTAATTCCTGCGTTATTATAATGGCTTGTGCCTAATCGGCTTTTATCCTTTTTGATTTGTTGAGATATCATGATGCAATGCCCTCCTTGCCCCCAGTGCCAGTCTGAATATACCTATGCCGATGGTAGCCTGTTTATCTGCCCCGAATGCGCCCATGAGTGGGATGACACAACGTCTGCTGAAGAGAGCGATGTGCTGATTGTCAAAGATGCCAACGGCAATCTGCTGGCGGATGGCGACAGCGTCACCGTCATCAAAGATCTCAAGGTGAAAGGTAGCTCGTCGATGCTGAAGATTGGCACCCGTGTAAAGGGCATCAGACTGGTAGAAGGCGACCACAATATTGATTGCCGCATCGATGGCTTTGGCCAAATGAAGCTGAAATCTGAATTCGTGAAAAAAGGTTAACAGCGAAACCTGTGCAGCGAGGCTGCACAGGTGGAAAGCGTTACTCGATATTCTGAATCTGCTCGCGCATCTGCTCAATCAGCACTTTCAGCTCAATCGCGGAAGCGGTGATATCCGCATTAATGGATTTTGACGCCAGCGTATTCGATTCGCGGTTAAACTCCTGCATCATAAAGTCGAGGCGGCGGCCTACGGCTTCTTTCTTCTTCAGGATGTTATAGGTCTCTTTTACGTGGGCATCGAGGCGATCCAGCTCTTCGGCAACGTCTACGCGCTGTGCCATTAATACCAGTTCCTGCTCCAGGCGGTTATTCTCTAACTGCACTTCCGCATCTTCCAGCTTAGCGACCAGGCGTTCACGCTGCCATTTCAGCACTTCTGGCATCTGTGCACGTACTTTTGCCACTTCTTCGCTCACGCCTGCGAGGCGCTGCTCAATCAGCGCTTTCAGGGCATTACCTTCGGTTTCACGTGCAATGATGAATTCATCTAACGCGACATCCAGTGCCTGTAGCAGTTGGGCGTTAATCGCATCCAAATCCTGGTCTTTTGCCGACATCACACCCGGCCAGCGCAGAATATCCAATGGGTTAATTGCGCCCTCGTCGCTCTGCATTTTTACCCAGTTGGCGGATTTCACCAGCTGTTTCGCCAGAGCTTCGTTGAGAATCAACTCGCCCTGTGCGCTTGGGTCAGCATCAAAGCGCAGGTTGCACTCGATTTTACCGCGCGTCAGGCGGTTGCGGATGCGCTCGCGGATCACCGGCTCAAGACTGCGGAACTGCTCTGGCAGGCGGATATAGGTTTCCAGATAGCGCTGGTTTACGGAACGAAGCTCCCAGGCTGCGCTGCCCCAGTCTCCTTTTGCTTCACGGCGTGCGTAAGCGGTCATACTGCGGATCATAAGCATTACTCGATGGCGGAATTTATTGCTGAAGTATAGCGGTCAGCGCGGCGGCATGACAGACCAAATCCTGAGCGTTAAATGCCTTTGAAATATTTCACCTTTTTTTACCGCGTTACTTATGATGAACAGGGAATTCTCACCTTAAAGGATCGCGTAATGATGATACGAAAATTCGCACTGGCTACTGGATTGGCAATGCTACTGGCTGCCTGCCAGGCCCCGGTGCCTTCGGTGGTTTCTGCTCCTGTCAGCAAGCCTGTTCCGGTGTGTGCGGGCGGCGATATCATGATGCAAACTACGTTGTGGTTTGGTTTAAATCGCCCTCATGGCGCAGCGATTACCGCCCAGGAGTGGCAGAGCTTCGTTGATAAAGATGTGACGCCACGCTTTAAAGAAGGGTTGTCTGTTTACGATGCAAAGGGACAATGGTTGGGCCAGGACGGGACAGTCGCACATGAAAACAGCAAAGCACTGATGCTGATTCATGGTTCAGATCGTACTAGCCAGGCCAGTATTGAAGCACTGCGTGAGATCTATAAGAAGCGATTTGCGCAGGAGTCAGTGATGCGCGTTGATGCGCCGGTGTGTGTGAGTTTTTAACGAAAAAACGGGAGGCCTGAGCCTCCCGCTTCCATTAAATGAACAGCCCGGCAAACGCGGCGGAGAGTAAACTCACCAGCGTAGAGCCATAAACCAGCTTCCAGCCATAACGGGAAACCACATTACCCTGGCGTTCATTCAGCCCTTTAATCGCACCCGCAACAATACCAATCGAGGCAAAGTTAGCGAACGAAACCAGGAACACAGAAAGGATACCCAGGCCACGCGGCGTCATCTCTGCTGCCACTTTTTTCAGATCGATCATCGCGACAAACTCATTGGCTACCAGCTTGGTTGCCATAATGCTGCCAGCCTGAAGCGCATCTGCCGCAGGAATGCCCACTAACCACGCCAGCGGATAGAACAGGTAGCCCAGCAACTGCTGGAAGCTGTGACCAAAAACAGCCGCGAAGATTTCATTCACAGCCGCGATTAGCGCAATAAAGCCGACCAGCATCGCCAGAATAATCATCGCAACCTTGAATCCCGCCAGAATATATTCACCTAACATCTCAAAGAAGCTCTGATCTTCGTGCAGCTTGTCGAGGGCAATATGCTCTTCGCTTTCCGGGCGTAGTGGATTAATGATTGAGAGAATAATGAACGTGCTGAACATGTTGAGCAGCAGCGCCGCAACCACATATTTCGGCTCGATCATCGACATATAAGCACCGACGATAGAGAGGGAAACCGTGGACATTGCCGTCGCGGCCATGGTGTACATTCGCGCGGAAGAGATATCACCAAGAATGCCTTTATAAGCGATGAAGTTCTCCGACTGACCGAGAATCAAGGTACTGACCGCATTAAAGGACTCCAGTTTGCCCATGCCATTAATTTTGGACAACAGCGTACCAAACAAGCGGATGAGCAGTGGCAGAATGCGCCAGTGTTGCAGAATACCAATCAGCGCCGAGATAAAGATAATCGGGCAAAGTACCCCGAGGAAAATAAAGGCCAGTCCCTGTTTACTCATATTGCCAAAGACAAAGTCACTGCCCTGGGCCGCGAAGCCTAATAGCGTTTCAAAAAATCCGCTGACAGAGGTGACCACGGCAAGGCCGCTGGCAGAGTGTAGGAAAAACCAGCCCAACAGGGCTTCAACGACCAGTAGTTGTACGATATAGCGTGGGCGAATCAGTTTACGGTCATGGCTGACCAGCAAGGCGAGGGCAAAGATCACCACCAACGCCAGCAGGAAATGCAGGAGTGCTGTCATCATTTTTCTTCATATTTGTGAGGAGTATGGCGCATTTAGCCACAGCCAGGGCGAAATTTCATCCGCCATTGTGCCGATGCAGGCAGGACAGTAGCCGGGTAAGTCCGTATAATGCGCATCCAGTCATTAGCAAGCCGGAGAATCCCATGCGTCCAGCAGGCCGAAGCGCGCAACAAGTGCGCCCTGTTACACTCACCCGTAATTACACTAAACACGCTGAAGGTTCAGTGTTGGTTGAGTTTGGTGAAACCAAAGTGCTGTGCACCGCCACCATTGAAGAGGGTGTGCCACGCTTCCTGAAAGGCAAAGGCCAGGGATGGATCACCGCAGAGTACGGCATGTTACCGCGCTCAACCCATAGCCGTATGGCGCGCGAAGCGGCCAAAGGTAAACAGGGTGGGCGTACGCTGGAAATCCAGCGCCTGATCGCACGCTCACTGCGTGCAGCTGTCGATTTACAAGCGCTGGGCGAATTTACCATCACGCTGGATTGTGACGTGATTCAGGCCGATGGTGGCACGCGTACCGCCTCAATTACCGGTGCTTGTGTGGCGCTGGCTGATGCCCTCAACAAACTGGTTGCCGATGGCAAGCTGAAATCCAGCCCGCTGAAAGGCATGGTTGCAGCGATCTCTGTTGGTATCGTGGGGGGTGAAGCGCTGTGTGACCTTGAGTATGTTGAAGATTCGACGGCTGAAACCGACATGAATGTCGTGATGACCGAAGATGGCCGCATGATTGAAGTACAGGGCACTGCGGAAGGCGAGCCGTTCAGTCATGACGAACTGTTAGCCCTGCTGGCATTGGCCCGTGGCGGTATTGAACAGCTCATCCAGGCGCAGAAAGCGGTACTGGAAAATTGATTTAACAGGCGACCAGAGAGTCGCCTTTTTTTTGTTTGAAGGAGTGAGAAATGAAAGCCTGGCAGCGTCAGTTTATTGAATTCGCCCTGAACAAAGGGGTGCTGAAGTTTGGTGAGTTCACCCTGAAATCAGGACGTATTAGTCCTTATTTCTTCAACGCAGGTTTGTTTAACAGTGGCCGCGATTTAGCGCTGTTAGGGCGTTTTTATGCGCAGGCGTTGGTAGACGGCGGCGTTGAGTTCGACCTGCTGTTTGGTCCGGCTTACAAAGGCATCCCAATTGCCACGACGACCGCAGTGGCGCTGGCTGACCATCATGACCGTGATGTGCCTTACTGCTTTAACCGTAAAGAAGCGAAAGATCATGGCGAAGGCGGTTTGTTAGTGGGTAGCCCATTGGCAGGCAAAGTCATGTTAGTGGATGACGTGATCACCGCAGGGACTGCGATCCGTGAATCGATGGAAATCATCAATACGCATAAAGCTAAACTGGCTGGCGTATTAATCTCGCTCGATCGTCAGGAGCGTGGACGTGGTGATATTTCAGCAATTCAGGAAGTGGAGCGGGATTATCAGTGTCAGGTGACGGCCATCATCACCCTGAACGATTTGATCGCCTACCTGGAAGAGAAGCCTGAAATGGCCGACCACCTGGCTCAGGTGCGTGCCTATCAGCAGCAGTACGGAATCTGATCGTCTGGCGGGCATTTGCCCGCCAGAGTATTACACCAGCTGCGCCACAATCAGTGGCCAGCGCACGTCAAAGTCCGCAGTAGGACGATAGCGGAATTCAGAGCGCACATAGCGCGACAGCAGCCCTTCGCACATTGCCAGCAACTGACTCGCCAGCAGTGTTTCGTCTGTCTGGAAGCCAACGCCTTCACGCATTTTTCGCTCACGCATCACCTGACGCAGTTGCGCTTCAATACGTTCGAACAGCTGATTGATACGCCCTTGTAGGCGATCTTGTTCAAACATCAGTGCATGGCCAGTCAGAATGCGTGTCAGCCCCGGATTACGCTCACCAAAGCCGAGAATGAGCTGAACCATCAGGCGTAGGCGTGAAAGTGTCTCTTTCTCATCGTTCAAAATCAGATTGATGCGGGTAATCAGACTGTCTTCGATAAACTCAATCAGACTGTCAAACATGCGTGTCTTGCTGGGGAAGTGGCGATAGAGTGCCGCTTCAGAAACACCGACATTTGCCGCCAGCTTTGCGGTAGTGATGCGCTGGCTACCATCGTCGGATTCCAGCATTTGTGCCAGAGCCTGCAAAATCTCTTCGCGACGGTTCCGTTTCGCAACTTTTTTTTCTGCCATGACCTAAAAGACCCCTGAAAGTAACCAAAACAGGCAACACTTACGCGTCTGCCACAAGCAAGGCGCTTATGGAGAGGATAAAAATGGCAGAGGCGTAAGTGGGAGTGCGAGCGTTACTGGCGACCAGAATGACCGAAGCCACCTTCACCGCGTACGCTGGCGTCAAAGTCTTGCACCAGGTTGAATTCCGCCTGCACGACAGGTACGAACACCAGCTGTGCCAGACGATCGCCCGGTTGCAGCGTAAAGCTTTCGCTGCCGCGATTCCAGACCGAAACCATCAGTTGGCCCTGGTAATCGGAGTCAATCAGGCCGACCAGGTTGCCCAGCACGATGCCATGTTTATGGCCCAGGCCGGAGCGTGGCAGGATAACTGCCGCCAGAGAAGGATCGGCAATATGGATAGCCAAGCCGGTTGGTACCAGCGTTGTCATGCCTGGTGTGATTTCCAGAGCTTCATCGAGACAGGCGCGTAAATCCAGGCCTGCTGAACCTGCTGTCGCATAAGAAGGCAGGGGGAACTCGGTGCCTACACGCGCATCCAGAATTTTAACGTCGATTTTTTTCATCATAACGGCTGACTATCTCGTCTAATAATTGTTGGCCAAGGAGTGTCTTATCGCAAAGCGGTAAGCGTTTATCTCCATCCTGCCAAAAAAGGTGAAGCGCATTGCGGTCACTGTTAAAACCTTGTCCGCTCTGTGAAACGTCATTGGCACAGATCAGATCCAGGTTCTTTCGTTGCCGTTTTTGCCGGGCGTATTCTTCCACATTCTGGGTTTCTGCCGCAAATCCAACCACAAAAGGCCGACCGGTCTTACGCGCCGCCACTTCTGCAACAATGTCTGGATTCTTAATTAACTGCAGCGTCAGAGTGTCTTCTCCGCCCTGTTTTTTCATCTTCTGCTCGGCAACAGCGGCGGCACGATAGTCTGCCACGGCTGCGCTGGCGATGAAAATATGTTGTTGTTCAATGCCGCTCATCACCGCAGCCTGCATCTCAAGGGCGCTGTTTACATCAACCCGCGCGACCTGTGGTGGCGTTGTCAGAGTAACCGGGCCGGCTACCAGCGTCACTTTTGCGCCGCGCTGTGCAGCCGCAGCCGCAATGGAAAAGCCCATCTTACCCGAACTGTGGTTAGTGATATAACGCACCGGGTCCAGCGCTTCCCGCGTTGGGCCGGCGGTGATCATAATGTTGAGATGTTGCAGATCTTTGACGGGGGATGCCCACTGCACCGCATGGTCAACAAGGGTGAGCGGGTCTGACATGCGGCCCGGCCCGACATCGCCACAAGCCTGGCTGCCGCTGTCTGGTCCCCAAATCATCACACCACGTGCGTCAAGCAGTTGCAGGTTATGTTGAGTGGCTGCCGCACGGTACATCTGCTGGTTCATAGCAGGAGCAATCGCTAATGGCGCGGCACTGGCCAGACAGGCGGTGGTTACCAAATCATTGGCCATTCCTGCGGCCAGCCGGGCAATTAAATCGGCAGTAGCGGGAGCGAGTAAAATCAGATCGGCCCATTTTGCCAGCTCGATGTGCCCCATAGCCGCTTCGGCCGCAGGGTCGAGCAGATCGTCCATGACGGGATAGCCCGATACGGCTTGCAGGCTCAGTGGGGTGATAAAAGCTTTGGCGGCTTCGGTCATCATGACCCGTACGTCCGCACCGCGATCGCGTAGACGGCGAACCAGTTCAGGGGTTTTATAAGCAGCAATGCCGCCGCTCACACCCAGCAGGATTTTTTTCCCGGCTAAACCCATCATGCTTGTGACCTCGTGAAATCGGGTGCTGTATCTGGCACAGCAGAATGGATGAACTTTACCACAAAACCCGATTTTCGCCTTTGCCACGCCCTGTGGTTTGCGAGCCGCTTCCAGAGTTTGTCACGCCAAACAGACAGTTCATCCGCTGCCAGGGCAGGATAGCGCTGGGTGAAACGAACAGGGAAGCAGTGATGGCACCACGAGAAAAACTACTGGAAATGGGCGCTGAACACCTGACAGATGTCGAGCTGTTAGCGATTTTCCTGCGTACCGGTGTGACCGGTCTGAATGTGATGGCGCTGGCACAGCAACTGCTGACGAAATTTGGGCCGCTCTATCATATCCTCAGCGCCAGCCGTCAGGAATTTGGTGAGATTAAAGGGGTGGGGAACGCGAAACTGGCACAGCTACACGCCATTGCCGAGCTGGCAAAACGCGTGTTAACCACCCAGATTGCGTGTGAAAACGTCATGGAAAATCCGCATGCGACGCGTTCTTACTTACAAAGCCTGTTGGCCAACCAGGAGCGTGAGGTTTTCATGGCGCTGTTTTTAGATAACCAGCATCGGGTGCTACAAGCACAGCAAATGTTTGCGGGTTCGATTAGCAGCGTTGAAGTGCATCCACGTGAAATTGTCAGAGAAGCGTTAAAGTTTAATGCGGCTGCTTTGATACTGGCGCACAATCATCCTTCGGGGAAATCCGAGCCAAGTAAGGCCGATCGTGAGGTGACCTGTCGCGTCCATGAAGCCTGCCAACTGCTTAATATTCGCCTGCTTGACCATTTAGTGATTGGTCGTGGTGAATATGTTTCTTTTGCTGAAAGAGGCTGGTTATGAGGGCCTGAGCCAGGAAAAATCGGTGTAAACGGCGGCTTTTTACGCGATCCATTGGGATCTTTATTTGTTCGGGACTTGAGCACTTACGCTGAGCGGCGTATACTACGCCACCTTTGAGAATCTCGGGTTTGGCGTTTGGGCCAGCTTAGCGGGTTCACATGGAACTCGCCTGGGCGGGCATTAGCCTGACGAGGCGGCCAAAACCTAATTTTTAAAGCTCGAGCTGATTTGATTTTTGGAGAATAGACATGTCACGAGTCTGCCAGGTAACTGGAAAGCGTCCGGTGACCGGTAACAACCGTTCCCACGCACTGAACGCGACGAAACGCCGTTTCCTGCCGAACCTGCACTCACACCGTTTTTGGGTTGAGAGCGAGAAGCGCTTCGTTACTCTGCGTGTATCTGCTAAAGGTATGCGTGTTATTGATAAGAAAGGCATTGATACGGTTCTGTCCGAAATCCGTGCCCGTGGTGAGAAGTACTAAGGAACTGAATCATGGCTAAAGGTATTCGTGAGAAGATCAAGCTCGTTTCCTCTGCTGGTACAGGTCACTTCTATACCACCACGAAGAACAAGCGTACTAAACCAGAGAAACTGGAACTGAAAAAGTTCGATCCGGTTGTACGCCAGCACGTGATCTACAAAGAAGCCAAAATTAAGTAATTTTGGTGTTCTGCTAAAAACCCGGCTTCGGCCGGGTTTTTTGTTTTTATCCAGTAATGCAGCCGGGAGATGAGATGCCAGAATTACCTGAAGTCGAAACCAGCCGTCGCGGTATTGAGCCGCATCTGGTAGGGGAAACTATCCTGCATGCCGTGGTACGTAATGGCCGCCTGCGTTGGCCTGTTTCGCAGGAAATTCATGCACTGAGCGACCAGCCGGTAATCAGCGTACAGCGCAGGGCTAAATACCTGCTGATTGAGCTGCCACATGGCTGGATAATCGTGCATCTTGGCATGTCTGGCAGCCTGCGCGTGCTGCCGCATGAACTTCCGGCAGAAAAGCATGATCACGTTGACCTGGTGATGAGCAACGGCAAGGTACTGCGCTATACCGACCCTCGTCGCTTTGGTGCGTGGTTGTGGAGCAATGACTTAGCCGGTAGCAGCGTATTGGCACATCTTGGCCCAGAGCCGTTAAGCGAAGCGTTCAATACGGATTATCTGTTTGAGAAATCTCGCGGCAAGCGCACGGTGGTAAAGCAGTGGCTTATGGATAACAAAATCGTGGTAGGGGTAGGGAATATCTATGCCAGCGAGTCACTGTTCACCGCTGGGATCGCGCCCGATCGACCCGCTTACAGTTTGAGCAAAGATGAAGTCGCTTTGCTGGTCAGTACCATTAAAGCCGTGCTGCTTCGCTCCATTGAGCAGGGGGGAACCACACTGCGCGATTTCCTGCAAAGCGATGGTAAGCCTGGGTATTTTGCTCAGGAGTTGCAGGTTTATGGTCGTGCGGGTGAGCCGTGCCGCGCCTGTGGTACACCGATTGTCAGCGGTAAGCACGGTCAGCGCAGCACATTCTGGTGCCCTAACTGCCAGCGATAATTACTGTTCAGCCAGTTTTTTTAGCAGGGCTTTATGTACCTCTTCCGGTAAGAAGGCGGCAACATCACCAGCATGGCGCGCCACCTCTTTGACCAATGAAGAGGAGATAAATGAAAAGCCCTGGGAAGGCATCAGGAACACACTTTCCAGGCTGGGCAGCAGGTGACGATTCATCTGCGCCAGTTGCAGCTCATACTCGAAGTCGGCGACCGCGCGTAGCCCTCTCACCAACACGTTTGCACCCTGCGCTTGAGCGAAGTTGGCCATCAGGTCAGAAAACCCTTTCACTTCAACGTTAGGCAGATGTGCCGTCGCCAGCTTAGCCAAAGCAACGCGTTCGTCCAAAGAGAACAGGGTTTTCTTGTGTGGGCTGGCCGCAACGGCAAGCAGGATGTGGTCAAACATCTTTGCGGAGCGGGTAACAATATCAACATGGCCACTGGTGATGGGATCAAAAGTGCCGGGGTATATCGCTTTTGTGCTCATACGCTGCCTTTTGCAGAAGGGCGATTCAGCGCCCACAGAGTGGAGTATTTGTTAAAGGTATACTGGGCATTGACCACGGCCAAAATCCAGCCTTGTTTACCATCGAGAAAACCAGCCCGCAAAATCAGCGTCTTGCAGAATGCCCCCAGCGTGTGGGTAAAAATACTGACGATCCCACAACGTTTGCCACGCTGATGCCGCTCCTGCGCCCATGCAGCGGCATAGTTAAGCTGTTTGCGCTGGAATGCGACCAGATCGCGACAGGTGAGATGCTGTAAATCCCCTTTCAGGGCGACCACAGGCGCACCCTGAGTTTCCAGTGACTCATGCACCAGATTGTCGTTATAACTCAGCTGGCGCGGGTAGAGGCGCATAACACGGTCAGGATACCAGCCGCTGTGACGCATAAAACGTCCCAGAAACAGATTACTACGACCAAGGCTGTACACGGTGTTACTGACAGGCGAACTCAGCACCTGTTCAATCGCCTGGCGCAGCGGCGGCGTTACGCGCTCGTCAGCATCGATCATCAAAATCATGTCATTGCTGGCGTAGCTTTGGGCCAGCTGACGCTGTTTACCAAAGCCCTGCCAGTGGGTCGATTGCCACACCAGAGCGCCAGCCTGCCGAGCGACCTCAACGGTATTATCCTCACTGCCAGAATCGAGCACGACGATTTCATCGGCCCAACTGACGGATGCCAGACAGTCTGGCAACAGGTCGGCTTCATTTTTGCTGATGATTACCACAGAAAGGCGCTGGCGTGAGGTCATTAATGTGCCCGAGGAGGAAGGTAAGGTTCGAGTAACTGTAGCAGACGATGCAGTGCGCCCTGGTTTTGATGCAGGACTTCTACCGCATGGCGGCCATAGTAGAGGCGATAGTCTTCATCTTGCAGCAGATTAGCCACTTCTTTTTCCAGTGAAGCCGCATCAGTGACGGTGATCAGACCCTGTGCCTGTTGCAGCTTGCTGCAAATATCTTTGAAGTTCCAGGTATGTGGTCCCATCAGCACGGGAATCGCATGTGCTGCTGGCTCCAGCGGATTATGACCACCGCGTTCGACCAGGCTACCACCGACAAAAGCCAGATCGGCAATCCCGTACAACAACATCAGTTCGCCCATGGTATCGCCAATAACAACCTGGGTCTCCAGCGCGGGAATTTGATTGCTGCTACGGCGGATGAAGCTAAAGCCCCGCTTTTGGGTCAGTTCTTCCACATCACGGAAGCGTTCAGGGTGACGCGGTACCAAAATCAACAGCAACTCGGGCCATTTTTGCAGAAGTTCACGGTGTGCCGCCAAAATAATGGCTTCTTCACCTTCATGCGTGCTGGTTGCGATCCAGACTGGACGGCGAGAAGCCCACTGGCGGCGTAGCGTAATTGCACGGGCAGCCAGTTCTGGCGTCACAGAAATATCGAATTTCAGGCTGCCAGTTACCGTCAATTGGGAACGTTTCAGGCCGAGTGAGAGAAAGCGCTCGCCATCTTCACCGTTTTGCGCGGCTATCAGCGTAATGGATTGCAGCAGCTGGCGCATAAATTTGCCCAGCTTGCGATAACCCCTGGCGGAACGTTCAGACAGACGCGCGTTGGCGATCACCAGCGGAATGTTGCGCTGATGCAGAATACGAATAATATTCGGCCACAGCTCGGTTTCCATAATGATGACCAGACAAGGATCGACATTATCAAGAAAGCGGTTGATCGAGCCGGGCAGATCATAAGGCAGGTAGACATGATGAACATCTTTGCCAAATGCAGACTGCGCGCGCTCTGAGCCGGTTGGCGTCATGGTGGTGACAGTGATCGGCATATCAGGGTAACGATGGCGTAAAGCGCGCACCAGCGGCACGGCCGCTAGTGTTTCACCAACAGAAACAGAGTGCAGCACAATGCCGCCGGGTTCTACTTTGCCGCTACAGTAGCCATAGCGTTCTGCCCAGCGTTTGCGATAGGCCGGTGCTTTACGTCCACGCAGCCACAGGCGAAGCCAGATGAACGGCTGAAGAAGGTAAAGCAGGGCGGTATAAATTATCGTCATAGATAGTGTTATGACTCACTGGTGTCAAAAAGCACGAATGGCGGCATGTTATCAGAAACCACTCAGCCGCTCATCCCACATTATCGCCTTTGCTCTAGCACTTGCTGATACAGCTCGGTCAGCGCATGGGCCAGCCTCTGAGGGCCAAAAGGTTCAATTCTACGTCGTGCCGCTTCACCCATCGCTGAGTTTTGCGAAAGTGCAGGTATCGCGTTAACTGCTTCAGTTAATGCACTGATATCTAAGGCATCACAGACGAAGCCTTCCTGACCAGCAACAATAAATTCAGCGCCACCACAACCGGTGCTGGTGATCACCGGCAGTCCACAAGCCATGGCTTCCAGCACCACATTCGGAAAAGGATCATACAGCGTGGGTAACAGCAGGCCATCTGCCGCGTGATAAAACGCGCGGACGTCTTGCTGTACGCCGACAAAACGCAGACGCTGCGCGCAACCAAGCTGTTGCGCCAACTGATGATAACGTTGTTGTTGCTTGTCCTGGCCGACGACGATCAAATAACGGTCACTTTTCGCTATCGCCTCAATAGCGGCTTTTAGCCCTTTGCGCTCAAAGCCGGAGCCAACATAAATGAAGACCGTGGCGTTCTGCGGAAGATTAAGCGTCTCGCGCGCCGCAAAGCGTGCTGCCTCGGTTGCTGGCTGAAAATGCTCGCCGTTAATCGCGTTGTGGATGACGTGAATGTTGTCTGGCTGAACCTGGTAGCAGCGGAGGATATCCTGCTTCACCATCTCTGAGTTGCAAATCACCGCTTTGAGCGCGGGTGAATGGAACATCTCTTCTTCCGCGCGCAGCACATAGCGATGATAGGGGCTAAGAGTGGCGCTCAGGCGCTGTAGTGGCGAGACAATGCGAGCGCGCTGTTCCAGCCAGACGCGATGGACGCCATCGCCCGCACGGAAAATATCACAGCCAGCAATGCGTTCATGGCTCTGTACGATGTCGAACTGTTGTTGTTCCCAGCAGGCGCGGGCCGCGCTGGCAAAGCCGCGCTCACGTGACACACGACCCCACTTCGCCGGATTGCAGATGTGCAGATGCCACGCCGGATTCGGTGTGCCCTGCCAGCTGCGGGTGATGATGTTGAGATCCAGCTGTTCGCTATCCAGTGCTTCTAAGGCCCGCGAGATAAAACGTTCCGCGCCGCCATCGGGGCGATACTTCTGCCGGACAATGGCCAGGCGTAGCTTACTCATCTAAAAAACTCCTTGCCGCAGCAACCACATCACTCACCGGAATGGCGGAAAGAAAACGCTGCTGGGTATTGGTATTGATTGAATCAGGGTCAGGCAGTGGGGCGTAATCGCCTGCCCAGAATACCTGATTATGTTGCCCCCAGGGGTGCCATAACTGCAGTTTTGACGGGCCAAACAGAGCAATGCAAGGTGTTTCCAGCGCCGCAGCCATGTGCATTGGGGCGGAATCAACGCCAATAAACAGACGGGCATGATCAATCAATGCTGCCAACTGACGAAGAGAGAGCTGGCCGGCCAGTGAGATCACCGTTTTGCTGTGGCACAGTGCAAGAATGTTGTCGATCATCGCGAGCTCTTTGCTATCCGGGCCTGCGGTGAGAATCACACGGTAGCCTTCGGCACTGAGCTGGTCGATAGTGGCTGCCACTTTGTCATCATCCCAGCATTTGAACTGCCAGCGTGAAGTGGGCTGCAAAACGATGAACGGTGACGTCACCTGCTGAGCAGCAAGCAGAGCTTCTGCTTTTTGCCAGTCGGCAGTGTGGTAGTGCATTGAGGCTCTTGCACCCTCTGCACTGATACCCAGCGGCGTTAATGCCGTCATGTTTTGTTCAACGGTGTGCAATTGCTCGTGATTATCCGTGGGAACCAGGACATTGTGACAACAGCGCCACAGAAAATTGTCGCGTTTGCGAAAAGCGAAACCGATACGCGTGCGCGCGCTACTGAACAAGGCGATCACAGCACTGCGCCATTGATCGGCGAGATTAATCACCAGATCATAATTGGCGTGGCGGATCTGCCCGATCAGGCGTGCTTCGTGGCGTAATTTCTGCCAGCCACCTTCCTGCTTCCATTTTCGATCCAGGACATGCAGCTGATTCACCGCCGGATGCGCATCAAGCATTGGGCTGGTTTCGGCGTACAGGAGAACGTCGATTTTTGCCTGCGGATAGCGTTGATGAAGGGCATTGATGACGGGGGTGGTAAGCAGCATGTCACCGTGATGGCGCAGCTTAATCAGCAGTATTTTCTGAGGCGTCAACGTGGTCAGGATCGGACTTGCCATACTTATAGGTTCCCGGAATTTTGTGACCCGATTGTAGGGTAAAGCCACCGGGTGTGAAAGACGACATTCTTGATTTCTGGTTCATGCAGAAATATCTGGCAAAATGAACAGGATACACATTGAATAATAATGGTTAGTTGTCGCGAACTTTTCTGAAATAGATGGTCAAAGTGGCCAGTGATAGCAGCTTTAACCTGTGAGCAAATAATGAAAAATATACTGGTTATTCGGCGAGACAATATTGGTGATATGGTCTGCACAACTCCACTGTTAGAGGGAATAAAGCGCACTTATCCGGATGCGAAGCTAACCCTGCTTGTGAACAAAGTGGCGCAGGATGTTGTTACACATAATCCGTGGGTAGATCGCCTGTTTGTGTATAAAAAAGCCAAGCATCGTGCGGCCCATGAAACCACCCTCGGCGTTTACTGGCAGCGCCTGAAAATTATGCTTACGCTGCGCCGCACCCGGTTTGATGCGACGATTCTTGCAAACCCAGTGCCGTGTAAATACAGCTTACGTCTGGCAAAAATGGCAGGTGCCAACAATATTATTGGCGCGGGTGAAGGTAACCCCGAACTGGCTCATGGCTTTGCGCGGAGTGATTTTCGTGGCCAGCATCAGGTTGAGCACACGTACAGCTATCTTTCTGCACTCACCACCACACCTCCACCGGTGCCTGACGTCAGCCTGTTTTTGTCACCTGAAGAGCGTGCAAACGCTGGATCTCGGGTGCAGCAGTTGCTGCCAGGCGCGGGGCGTATTTATGGCGTTCATATCAGCAGTCGCAGCGCTAAACGCCGTTGGCCACTGGAGCGCTATGCGGCTTTTATCCACCAGTTACTGGCTGATGAGCAGGCGCAGGTACTGATCTTCTGGTCACCACAAGGCACGCTGCATCCCGGCGATGTGGGCGATGACGCGCGAGCTGAATCTCTGTTGCAACAGGTCAATTCACCACGCGTTGCTCGTTATGCCACGGCTTCGGTACGTGAGTTGATTGCGGGCTTTGATCGCTGTGAGCAAATCCTGTGCAGTGACGGTGGGCAAATGCATCTGGCTGCTGGGCTGCACAAAAAGCAGGTGGTCTTTTTTGGCGACACCAATGCTGCGCTCTGGCACCCGTGGTCAGGGCAATATGAGATTCTGCAAACGGAATCAGGGGATTGTGTCGATGTCACCGGGGAGCAGGTTTGGCAGGCCTGGCAGAAATTACAGGCGCAGTAACGCGCCTGTATTCGCTTAACGTTGTGTCAGATCGACGTACTGTTTGCTGATAGTGACCACATCGTATTGATCTAATGCCGCCTCATTAATGGGCGGCAGATGCGCATACACTTCACGCATTTTTGCTGCCAGAGCATGTTCATCCAGCTCGGTGAGCATGTCGGACATCCCGGTTTTAAGCAGAATCTCTTCCGGCCCACCAGGGCAGCGGGTGCTGATCACGGGCGTGCCCAGCACCAACGACTCTACAATGACATTGCCGAAGCCTTCACTGTCGGAGCTCATTACCATTAAACGGGCATGTTTGATGTAGGGGAACGGGTTCTGCTGGAAGCCGAGAAAGAGCACGCGATCGGCGATGCCGAGCTCTTGTGCGAGTTGCTTAGCAAAGGCGACGCGCTCATCGGTTCCGGTCCCGAGTAGCACCAGCTTGCACGGCAAATCTGCCAGTGCAAAAGCGCGTAATAACCGATCTTGACGCTTCTGCGGGTGAATACGCGCGACGTTAATCAGATAATCACTGCCCGCTAACTCACAGGGCTCGCTGGCGCGCTGGCGCAGTATATTGAGGTCAAACGGGTTGTTGATTACGGCACTTTTGGCCGGCGCTACCTGCATCACCGTCAGCATATCGTCCAACACCGCTTGTGAAACCGCAGTCAGATTTTTGCCCTGATAGATTTGCGCCATTTTGCGCTTTTTCCACCAGTAATTCAGTCCGGTACGATGCCCAAGATAGGTTGAAGAGAGCACGCCATGAATGCAGTACCACAACTTCGCCTGATCAATGGATTTGCAACGTGCCACGATGCGGTCAGTTTTATGCAGATTCGAGACAATCAGGTCAAACTTACCGTTCTGGGCTTCGTCTGCACGCAGAACCTGATCCAGTTTTTGGGCACGACGAGACAGTTCTGTCAGCTTGCGCCAGGGGGCACGGCTAGGTTGGGTGATAACCCGGTAGTCAACACCTTCTGGCAACGTGTAGGCACAGACCTCATCCAGCGAATAAAGGCTGACGGCGTGGCCTAATTGCTGCATACATTCACTCAGCGTTAGCACTACCTTTTCTGCACCGCCGCCGGGCAGGCCGTCAATAATCATTAGAATGCGCATAGTACGTCCGGTCTGCTGGGTAAAGTGAAGCGCTCTTTATACCTCTTCAACCGATCCGGCGCTATCCCGGGCGGGTATAATTTGCACTCCACTTACCTGTGTTTGCATAAACTTTCGACTTTAGTGACGCCGCGTAATCAACTCCAGTTCAGAATGACTTTTCCGGAGTGTCCTGAGCGCATCTCATCAAAGCCCTGCTGGAACTCATCAATGGTAAAACGATGAGTGATGATCGGGCTTAAATCGAGCCCTGACTGTATCAGTGCGGCCATTTTGTACCAGGTTTCAAACATTTCACGACCATAAATACCCTTAATAAATAGCCCTTTAAAGATGACTTTATTCCAGTCGATAGCCATTTCTGAGGGGGGAATACCGAGCAGAGCAATACGCCCGCCGTGATTCATCACATCCAGCATCTGCCGGAAAGCGGGGGGCGCACCTGACATCTCCAGCCCGACATCAAATCCCTCTGTCATGCCTAACTCAGCCATCACGCTGCGCAAATCTTGCTGCGCGACGTTAACCGCGCGCGTTGCGCCCATCCGGGCTGCCAACTCCAGCCGATAGGGATTTACATCTGTAATCACCACATGACGTGCGCCAACATGACGGCAAATCGCTGCTGCCATGATGCCGATTGGCCCTGCTCCTGCAATTAGCACATCTTCTCCCACCAGGTCGAAGGAGAGGGCAGTGTGCACAGCGTTACCGAAGGGATCAAAAATGGCGGCGATCTCATCAGGAATGCTTTCCGGAATACGGAAGGCGTTCCCTGCTGGAATCACCAGATACTCAGCAAAACAGCCTTGCCGGTTAACGCCTACGCCAATGGCGTTACGGCACAGGTGTGTGCGCCCACCGCGACAGTTGCGGCAGTGGCCACAGGTGATGTGTCCTTCACCGGAGACGCGATCGCCAATGTTAAATCCCCGCACTTCCTGGCCGATGGCAACCACTTCACCCACATACTCATGGCCGGTAATCATAGGAACGGGAATGGTTTTTTGCGACCATTCATCCCAGTTGTAGATGTGAACATCAGTGCCACAGATAGCGGTTTTGCGAATTTTGATCAGCAAATCGTTATGACCAGGCTCAGGGATTGGCGCATCCGTGATCATCCAGATTCCTTCGCGCGGATAGAGCTTAGCGAGCGCTTTCATCGTTTCTCTCCTGATTGATCACGCCCATTTGCCTGCCGATGCGGCTAAAAGCAGAGACCGCTTGTTCAAGCTGCTGTTGGGTATGTGCTGCGGAAATTTGCACGCGGATACGCGCCTGACCTTTCGGAACCACCGGGTAGAAGAAGCCCGTGACGTAAATACCTTCCTGCTGTAACCAGTGGGCAAACTCTTGTGCGACGCTGGCTTCCCCTAGCATCACGGGAATAATCGCGTGATCGGCCCCGGCGAGGGTGAAACCAGCCGCATGCATTTGGCTGCGGAAAAAGTTCGCGTTGTGCCACAGCCGCTGGCGCAGCCCGTCACCCTGATTGAGCAGTTCGAGCACTTGCAAAGAGGCTGCGACGATGGAAGGGGCAAGAGAGTTAGAGAACAGGTAGGGGCGTGAACGCTGGCGCAGCCACTCCACGACTTCCGCTTTCGCTGCGGTGTAGCCACCGGAAGCACCTCCCAGCGCTTTACCTAGAGTACCTGTAATGATGTCAACGCGGCCCATGACATTGCAATGTTCATGCGTACCGCGCCCGCCAGCGCCAACGAAGCCAACCGCGTGTGAATCATCGACCATCACCAGCGCGTTAAACTCATCAGCCAGGTCGCAAATGCCCGCTAAGTTAGCGATGACACCGTCCATAGAAAACACGCCATCGGTTGCGATCAGAATATGACGTGCACCTTTGCTACGTGCCTCTTCAAGGCAGCTTCTTAGCGCGGCCATATCATTATTGGCATAGCGATAACGTTGTGCTTTACACAGCCTCACGCCATCAATAATCGAGGCATGGTTGAGGGCATCAGAGATAATCGCATCTTCCGCGTCCAGCAGCGTTTCAAACAAGCCGCCGTTGGCATCAAAACAGGAAGCGTAAAGGATGGCATCCTCCATGCCTAAAAATGCCGCCAGTCTTTGTTCCAGTTGTTTATGAATGTCCTGCGTGCCGCAGATAAAACGCACCGAAGCCATGCCAAAACCGTGTGAATCCAACCCGGCTTTTGCCGCCTGAATCAAGGCAGGATGGTTAGCCAAACCGAGGTAGTTATTGGCGCAGAAGTTGATGATAGCCGCGTGATTCTGTGTCGTAATTTCAGTTTGTTGCGGCGAGGTGATGATGCGCTCCTGTTTAAATAGCCCCTCACTGCGGCTATTTTCCAACTGCTGACTGATCTGAGAATAAAATTGCGCTGACATCATTTTCTCCTTTGGGACGGTCTTTCGGCACATCTTACTGAGAGAATTGTCAGTAAACGTTGAATCCACTCGCTAAATGTAAAATTTGCAGCATAGTTCACGGGCTGCAATGTAAAAGCGCATGCGTTACGGAGTCATCTGGCTGTCGGCTCTGGAATGAAATGTTATGATGGCAACCATTCGCGCGTGAAACCTCCCGTTTCACCCCCAATTTAAGGTTAAGCAGATGATTATCGTAACTGGTGGTGCCGGCATGATTGGCAGCAACATCGTCAAGGCACTCAACGACCGTGGTCACACCGATATTCTGGTGGTGGATAACCTCAAAGATGGCACTAAGTTCGTCAATCTGGTGGATTTAGACATCGCTGATTACATGGACAAAGAAGAGTTCCTCGGGCTGATTGTCTCCGGCGAAGATCTCGGCCCGATTGAGGCCGTGTTCCATGAAGGTGCCTGCTCTGCAACCACCGAGTGGGACGGCAAGTACATGATGGATAACAATTATCAGTACTCTAAGGATCTGCTGCACTTCTGCCTTGAGCGTGAAATTCCGTTCCTGTATGCCTCTTCTGCCGCGACCTACGGTGGCCGTGATGACAACTTTATTGAAGAGCGCCAGTACGAGCAGCCGCTGAATGTGTATGGTTACTCAAAAATGCTGTTCGACCACTACGTGCGCCAGATTCTGCCAGAAGCAGAATCACCGGTATGTGGTTTCCGCTACTTCAATGTTTACGGTCCACGTGAAGGCCACAAAGGCAGCATGGCGAGCGTCGCATTCCATCTGAATACGCAGATTAACAACGGTGAGAATCCAAAACTGTTTGCAGGTAGCGATACTTTCAAACGCGACTTCATCCACGTTGATGATGTTGCAGCCGTGAATCTGTGGTGCTGGGAAAATGGTGTTTCGGGTATCTACAACTGCGGAACAGGTCGTGCCGAATCTTTCCAGGAAGTGGCTGATGCCGTCCTGAAGTTCCACCAGAAAGGTCAGTTGGAAACCGTACCGTTCCCGGAAAAACTGAAAGGCCGTTATCAGGCTTATACCCAAGCCGATCTCACCAAACTGCGTGCTGCTGGCTATGACAAACCGTTCAAAACGGTTGCTCAGGGTGTGGCTGAATACATGACCTGGCTGAATAAGGCATAACAAGGAAGCGTGCACCAGTTATGAAGATTCTGGTCATTGGCCCGTCGTGGGTCGGCGATATGATGATGTCGCAAAGTCTCTATCGTACCCTCAAGGCGCAACATCCTGAGGCGATTATTGATGTGATGGCACCCGCGTGGTGTCGTCCGCTACTGTCGCGTATGCCAGAAGTTAATCAGGCACTGGCGATGCCGCTCGGGCACGGTGCGCTGGAAATTGGCGAACGTCGTCGACTGGGCAAATCGCTGAGCGCTAGCGGCTATGACCGGGCTTATGTACTGCCGAACTCGTTTAAATCGGCGCTGGTGCCGTTCTTTGCTGGCATTCCTCGTCGTGTTGGCTGGCGTGGCGAAATGCGTTATGGATTGCTGAATGATCGTCGGATGTTGGATAAAGCCGCATTCCCACTGATGGTTGAGCGTTACGTTGCGTTAGGTTACGACACGCCGTTAGCCGCAGCGAGCCAACTGCCACAGCCATTGCTGTGGCCAAAGCTGGCCGTGGCTGACGCAGAAAAACAGGCGGTTGCGGCGCAGTTTTCACTGGCTGCTGAACGCCCGATCATCGGTTTTTGTCCTGGCGCTGAATTTGGCCCGGCGAAACGCTGGCCGCATTATCACTATGCGGCGCTCGCGCAGCAGCTTATTGCTGAAGGCTATCAGGTGGTGCTGTTTGGCTCCGCCAAAGATCATGAGACGGGTGAAACCATCCTGCAAAGTCTGGATGAGCCCGCCCGCCCGTGGTGCCGTAATCTCGCCGGGGAAACACAGTTGGAGCAGGCGGTTATCCTGCTGGCGCAGTGTGCGGCCGTGGTCAGTAATGATTCGGGGTTAATGCACATTGCAGCGGCATTAGATCGCCCGCTGGTGGCGCTTTATGGCCCAAGCAGTCCAGATTTTACGCCGCCATTATCCCATCAGGCGCGCGTTATCCGCCTGATCAGCGGTTATCACAAAGTACGTAAAGGCGATGCAGAGCAGGGTTATCATCAGAGCCTGATCGATATCACTCCGGCGCGTGTTTATCAGGAACTCAGCACATTGCTGCACGCACCACAGGAGACGTCATGCACGTCCTGATTATTAAAACCTCCTCAATGGGCGATGTTCTCCACTCGTTGCCCGCATTAACGGATGCGATGCAGGCGATTCCTGGCATTCGTTTTGATTGGGTGGTTGAAGAGAATTTTGCCCAGATTCCTGGCTGGCATCCGGCAGTTGATAAAGTCCTGCCGGTGGCGATTCGCCGCTGGCGCAAGCACTGGTTTGGCAGCCAGCAGCGAGAAGAACGTTTTCTGTTTAAACGTGAACTGCAGTCCCGTCAGTACGATATCGTGCTGGATGCTCAGGGGTTGATTAAGAGTGCTGCCCTGGTCACCCGGTTAGCAAAAGGGGTCAAGCATGGCCAGGACAGCCGCAGTGCACGTGAGCCCTTTTCCAGCTGGTGGTATGACAAACGCCATGAAATTAGCAAACAGCAGCACGCGGTAGAACGGACGCGTGAACTGTTCGCAAAAAGCCTGGGATATGAAAAACCGCAAACCCAGGGCGACTACGCGATTGCTCGCCATTTTCTTAGCCAGCCCTCAGCGGATGCACAGCGTTATCTGGTGTTTTTGCACGCTACCACGCGTGATAACAAACACTGGCCCGAAGCGCACTGGCGCGATCTCATCGCACGTGTGGCTCCTACCGGCCTGCGGATCAAATTGCCGTGGGGTGCAGAGCATGAGCACCAACGCGCACTACGCCTGGCTGAAGGCTTCGACCACGTAGAAGTGCTGCCGAAGCTGTCACTGGAACTCGTTGCAGGTCAACTGGCAAATGCGCGAGCGGTGGTGTCGGTAGATACCGGCTTGAGTCACCTGACCGCAGCGCTGGATCGACCGAATATCACACTGTATGGGCCGACCGATCCCGGCTTGATTGGCGGTTATGGCCAGAATCAGGTGAGCATCAAAGCGGAAGATAACTGCACCGATTCGATTACCAGTGAAGCGGTGTACTTACGTCTTCAGGAGATATTGCAGTCTCAGGCGGCATAAAATGGAAAAGAAGAAAAAATTTGCGAAGCTGCGGGCATTAAATCGCCAACGCAATTATCTGATGAAGTCGCTGCGCCTTCATTTCGCACGCCTTTTACTCGACCATCGCTCACCAAGGGCTTTTGCTATTACGGCGAGTAAACGCGTTCTTTTCCTGCGTGATGACGACAAAATTGGCGATATGGTGGTTTCCACCTCACTGTTTCGTGAATTTTCACGCGCAGGATATCAGGTTGATGTTTATGCTGGTGCAGCCAATGTCTGTGTCATTGAGCGTAATCCGCACATCAATAACATTATTATTGCCAGTAAAGACATTCAGGCCAGGCTGGCACAAGCAAACGTGCTCGCCCAAAAGCCCTATGACGTCGTGATTGATATGGGCGATAAACTTTCGCCGTTTCATCTGCGATTTCTGCGCCGCTTGAATGCCATGAATGTCGTGGGTTTTAATAAAAAAGGGTTCAATATCTACAATAAGTCGCTGGATTATCTCGGTTATGAACGCCATATCACCGAGCGCTACCAGTTGCTAATGGAAAGTTTTGATATTAAGAATTTCAGCACTGCGTATGACCTGCATATCCCGGAGTCATTGCAGAGCGAAATCAGTGCTTTTTTTGCCAGCTTACCGGGTGAACGCTGCCTGGTTATCAATCCCTATGCTGCGGATGCACGACGTGATATGTCATTGCCGCAGTTGCAGCAGGTGATCCAACTTATTCATGAACGTTGGTCAGACACGGATGTGGTGATCATTGGTGACCCCAAACGTGTTAGCCATCTGGAACTGGAAGGCGCGGTGATCAGTCCTTTCCAGACCTTGCAAGGTGCGTGTGGAGTGATTGCGCAAAGTGATGCTGTACTGTCACCTGATACCGCAGTCGTCCATATTGCCGCCGCCTGGCAAAAACCTATGGTTTGTCTGTATGGTAATGATCTGCACGGTTCGTGGATTAACAGCAAAGTCTGGGGGCCGGGTTATCCGCAAGCCTTCCAGGTTTACACTCAGGATAAATACCATCCGGTCTCAACGATCAAGGCAGATGATATTATCCTGGCGCTGGGCAAAATCTTATGACGTTACCTGAGGTGCGGGTCGACTGAGCTGCCAGAGCAGTGTCAGGAGCATCAGCACGGGGAAGAAAATGGTCTGATCGCGGCTGATAAATATGACGTCGGTCAGGCCAGAGAGCATAACGACTAACACCACGGATAAGAACGCCGGGTTGCGGTATCTCCATCCCAGTGTCAGGTTGGTGATGTAGTAGAAAATCAGGACTGCCAGACCTAAAACACCTTGCAGACTAGCGGTTTCAATTAACTCATCGTGCAGATGGATATTGACGTAAGCAAGCGAGGATTTGTCTTTGTGCGTGGTGGCGACATAGTCTTTGAACCACTGAGTACGATCTTCCTGGCTCATGCCAAACGGGTGGGCGGCAAAACTCTTTAGGCCCACGTTCCACATTGCCAGCCGGGTAGTTAATGAACCGAGGTCATTACCATCACTCTGTTCAAATGTCTGATACTCCTGAACCGTCGTCGCAACTCTGGGTGCAATCACCAGTTTGTAGCTCGCTGCAATCAACACGAAGAGGGTGACAAAGACTATCGCAAAGCCCTTCCAGCCAAAATGACGGAACTTCAGCACCCCAATAATCAGTAATGCCAATGGGAAGCTCGCCATTGTATTGCGGGTTTCAGTGGCGCTGATCATCAGAAAAGCGAGAATAAACACGCCTGCGGCCACAAGGTAGTGCCAGCGTTGGTTGGCATCTTGCAGCAGCATAAAAATGACGGCGGTTGCTAATCCGGCATACATGTAGGAGGCATCAGTGGCGCGTCCCTGGTAAAAGTCGACCCGGTCAACATGATGCAGAATCTGCCAGCCACCCACGCAAGTTGCCACCAACAGCGCACCCAGCAGGCCATACTTGATGAACTGAGCATGAACGGGGCTGAGCAAGCGTTTATTGCCGAGTAGAAACAGGGCGATGAATGCTGCAATCATCACGCGTTTACCACTGGCAAGGTAGGAGTTATAGATATCAAAGTCCGGCTGACCAATATACTCGATGCCGAACCAGACAACTTTACTGAGCCCAAGAAGAAAGAGTGAGCCGATAAAAAAATATTCACTGCGACTCAAGGAGAGGCGACGATATAACATGCCGAAAGCGGCAAGGTAAGAAGAGATAAAGAAAAAAATGCGCCCGTCTTTTTTATCAAAGAAAGTAAAAATAACTGTCGATAAGATAAGTAAAGCTGAGAGGTTGAATAACCATGTCAATCTCTTGTCTGGCGCAGGAAGTATTTTCATTCGACAAGTTGCTCCTCAGGTGTGAGTGTTCTGATTCCTTTTTCCAGCATCTCCGTGACTTTTGCCGCGACCTGTTCAGGCCGGATGACATCCATCACATGTGCCAGTTCGCTATGGGACTTTCTGCGGCTAACATAAATGATTCGATGTAAATGAGGGTCCTGGAATGCACCTGTTGCGTAGGGGTTGGCCGTCACAAACAGCCCTAAAGTCGGGGTTTTTACCGTCACGGCAATATGTAATGGGCCCGTGTCTCCGGTGATTAAGAGATCCATATTGTTGATGATCGCGCATAGCTCCGGTAAACCGGTCGCGCCGACGCGATTGCTGACTTTTTCATGCAGTGCTTGCGGAAAATGTTGCAGGAAAGCGGCTGCCCGGCCCTTATCTCCCGGCCCGCCGATCAAAATAAAATGGCATTCGGGATGGCGCGTCAGAATGTGTGCAGCTGCGCTGGCAAAATGTTCTGGCGCCCAGCAGCGCTCTGGGGTTGAAGCGCCTAATTGCAGGCCAACCACCGGTTGAGGATTGCGTTGTTTTTCCGGCAAAACCAACGGCAGTTTCATTGTAATATCATTAATATCACAGCCTAACCCTTGTACCAGAGCCAGCTTGCGTTGAATGATATGCCCTTTAAACGCGATGGTGTAATCCGCCAGCCATTTATCCCGCAGAGGCACATTATCCAGATAGTTATCTTTAATGATGGTTTTCGCACCCGATAAGATGGCGCATAAATAGTCATAAGGTTCGTGCGAGTGAAGCAACAGCGCTAAATCAGGGCGGGGATATTGTTTTAGCTCTTTCAGCAGCGGCGCAATCGTAATGGCTTTGTTATTCCAGAAGGCAAGATTATCCCAGTCATCACCTGTGCGCAGGAAATCAGTAAACTTCTGATGTGCAATAAGGGTAATCAAGGCGTCAGGATAGCGAGCCCTTACTGCGCGAATCGCCGGGGAGTTAAACAGGAAGTCGCCAAGGGCTGTAGTGGAAAAAATTAAAATGTGACGAGGCTGCAGGGTTGATAAATCAACCGTAGTATCGACCTGATGACGCTTTACCAGGTTATGGACAAGGAGCGCCTTGTCTAACAGTTTTGTTTTCCAAATTTTGCGCATGTACGGCTCGTATTATTCTGATTCAGATGATGATGAAACACTTTTGACCCGGTGGAACTGATTAAGTTTCCCGATCAAACCCGTGTGTTACCACACCGTTAAAGCGTGCAAGCAGCCTCTTAAGTTTAACGAATTGTGCCACTTTCCCCACAGAGGGGGAAAGGCAATCAGAACAGGTCCGCCAGTTTTTTGTAGAGCGGGCTTTGCGCAATACTCTCCGCGATCACACTCAACATACGCGTTGCTGGCACGGGGGCAATAGGCTGCCTGGTTACGCACAAGCCAGGCGCTTTGAAGCGTGCTGGCTGAGGTTTTACTGGCGAAGTTGGATGCGTGCTGGCAGAAACCGCAGTACCGCGCTGCGGCTCATTAAGGAGCTGGCTGGGACGCACTAAGGTGACATCGGCGGGTAGATTCGGCAGCATCGCACGTAGCACCCGTACCGTGGTGGGATGTGGGTGCCCAATCGCAATAGCGTATCCATCACGCTGGGCCAGTTTTACCGCTCGCTGGAACTGCTGGCGGATGTCTGCCTCGTTTTGGCTGTCATCAAGGAAAACGCGACGTTTCAGAATACGGACGTGCGTGCCCTGCGCTGCGGGTATGGACTGGCTACCCGCAATCGTCATGCTATCGAGAAAATAGAGATTGTAGTGATCCAGTGCCTGCATCACTTTCTGCATACCCGACAAACTGGAGGTCATCTTACTGCCCTGATGATTATTCAGGCCGACGGCAAACGGGACTTTATTCACCGCTTCCTGGATGATGCGAGCAACTTCGGCACTGCTCATATCAGGCGTGAGGGTATTTTTTTCCAGTGGCTGTTTACTTAACGGGGCCATGGGAAGATGGATGATCACCTCATGGCCCAATTGATGGGCCTTGACCGCCATCTCATGGGAATGTGGGGCATCTGGCAGGACGGAAACGCTGATTTGCGGCGACATCTGCAAAATCTGGTTCTCTTCCGCCGGGCGATAACCAAAATCATCAATCACTAACGCTAACTTGCCAGCATGAGCAGTAAAGCTGAGCATCAGACCGCCCAGCAACGAAATGAGAGTGCGGGAGCGAATCAAGGCTTATCTTCCTAACCACGGGAGTGGGTTAACCGCCTGTCCCTGGCGTCGGATTTCGAAATAGAGCGATGGCGTACCACGACCGCCGCTGGTGCCTACCAGGGCAATGGACTGTCCGGCCCTTACCTGAGCACCTACGCTCACCAGTGCGCTTTGGTTATAGCCGTAGAGGCTCATATCCCCTTTGCCGTGATCGATAACCACCACCAGCCCGTAACCTTGCAACCAGTCGGCCATGAGCACGCGGCCATCTGCGATGGCTTTAACGTCACTGCCTTCTGCGGCATCAATCACCAGCCCTTTCCAGCGCAGTTCACCTTGCAGAGTTTCACCAAAGCGATGTTCGATGCGGCCATGTACTGGCCACAGAGCCTGGCCACCAGGTCGGCCTAAGCCACCGGTACGTGCCATCAACTCACTCTCATCGCGAGTGGGTTTGTAAGTGGAACCTTTGGCCTTGGCTTGTGCCTGACGCTGGCGCACCTGTTCTGCTTCGCGCGCTTCACGTTCAGCTCTTGCACGTGCCTCGCGTTCAGCTTTGGCTATTTTATCTTGCAGGCGGCTTTCGTTCTGGCGCATCTGCACCAGGTCAGCCTGGTCTTTCTCCAGTGAACTCTCCAGCACGCTCAGGGTTTTTTTACGTGCTGCGTTGGCTTGTTCCAGACGAGTTTGCTGTGTCTGTTGTTGAGACAGCAGTCCTTTCTGTTGTGCTTGCTTAGCCAGCAATGTGCTTTGTTGCTGGGCGAGTTTCGCTCGGGTTTGCTTGAGCGCCTCAATGTTCTTTTCTCTGGCGTCGTTGAGGTAGCCGAAGTACGCCAGAATGCGCTCACTGCGTTGTGCTTCTGCACCGCCCATCAGCAACTGTAGGCCGTTATGTTTGCCCTGACGGAATGCAGCATCCAGCTGTTGTGCGAGTAATTTTTCCTGAGCAACCTGCTGCTTCTTCAGTTGCGCAATCGAGGCGGTGAGTTGGTTGATATCATTGTTGATACTGGCCAGTGTATTGCGGGTTTCTCTCAGCTGGCGACTCGCCTGCGCGACCACTTTTTCCTGGCTCTGGAGCTGATCAAGCAGTTGGCTGCGCTGCACTTTCTGCGCCTGAACACTCTTCTCTTTCTCGGCAATACTCTGCTGAATCGACTTGAGTTGAGTTTTGTTGTCATCAGCGCTGTAGCCAGTGACAGGCAATGACAACATGCCCGCGCAAAGCAGGCTCAGGGAGAGGACGGACATACGCACCGTTTTTGGCGAATGCGCCGTGTTAAAACGGGTCCATGTGTATGAATTGGCTGTTTTTCCCTTCATATACCAGTGATTATTCCACGTTGAATAGATGCTTACCAGCCATCCCCAAAGGGATTTCCTTTTCCAAACATGTCCGTAAGCGACCAAACCTTCTTAAGCGTTGCGCTGTTTTTACGATTTGACCACTTTTTTTGGAAAATGACGCACAAATCGTAACTCTGGCCCTCTCGCTTCTGTACATGCGAAGTGGCGCAGGTATACTCAGAACCCTTGTTTTCGCTTATTAGCCCGGTTTGGAGTCGTTACCCCTCATGCAAGAAATTATGCAGTTTGCCAGCAATCACACCATCCTGAGCCTGGCTTGGGTTGCTTTATTAATTCTGGTGATTGTAACCACCGTTAAAGGCATGTTCTCTAAAGTAAAAACAATTAGCCGGGGCGAAGCAACCCATCTAATTAATAAAGCAGACGCGGTGGTGGTTGACGTTCGCTCACGCGATGATTATCGCAAGGGGCACATTTCTGGGGCTATTAACCTGGCAGCAGCAGATATCAAAAAAGGCAGCTTTGGCGAACTGGAAAAGCATAAAGCTCAGCCAGTCATTGTTGTCTGCGCCACGGGCCAGAGCGCCGGTGAGCCAGCGGCTGCACTGAGTGCAGCCGGTTTTGCGCAGGTTAGCGTTCTGAAAGATGGCATCAGTGGCTGGAGCGGTGAAAACCTGCCTCTGGTACGCGGAAAATAATCTTCCCTAAGGAATCCGATATGGCAAACATTGAGATTTATACCAAAGCGACCTGTCCTTTCTGTGTGCGTGCAAAAGAACTGTTAAAACAGAAGGGTGCTGCATTCAATGAAATCGCTATTGATGGTGATGCCGAAAAGCGTGAAGAGATGATTAAACGCAGTGGCCGTACTACTGTGCCTCAGATCTTTATTGATGCGCAGCATATTGGCGGCTGTGACGACCTTTTTGCTCTTGAGGGTCGTGCCGGATTAGACCCACTCCTTCAGGCGTAATTTAACGTCAGGACATTTTAACATACAGGACTTAAGTCAGATGTCAGAACATAACACCAACGAAATGCAGTTCCAGATTCAACGCGTCTATACTAAAGATATCTCTTTTGAAGCGCCTAATGCGCCACAGGTATTCCAGAAAGAGTGGGAACCTGAAGTTAAACTGGACCTGGACACCGCGTCTTCTCAGCTGGCTGACGACGTATTTGAAGTTGTCCTGCGCGTTACTGTAACCGCCAGCGTTGGTGAAGATACTGCGTTCCTGTGCGAAGTTCAGCAGGCAGGTATTTTCAGCATCACCGGTATCGAAGGCAACCAGATGGCTCACTGCCTGGGTGCATACTGCCCGAACATCCTGTTCCCGTATGCGCGCGAGTGCATCACCAGCCTGGTTTCTCGCGGTACCTTCCCGCAGCTTAACCTGGCGCCAGTGAACTTTGATGCGCTGTTCATGAACTATCTGCAGCAGCAGCAGGGCGCTGAACCACATCAGGATGCCTGATGAGTAATCACGCTTCTATTAGCGTCATCGGTGCCGGTTCATACGGCACCGCACTGGCGATCACCCTAGCCCGTAACGGCCATCCGGTACTGTTATGGGGACATAATCCTGTGCATCAGGCGCAGCTCCAGGCTGACCGCTGTAATGTGGCTTTTCTGCCTGATGTACCTTTCCCTGACAACCTTGCACTCGAAACCGATCTGGCAAAAGCTGTGGCTGCTAGCCGTGACTTGCTGGTCGTGGTGCCAAGCCATGTCTTTGGTGAAGTGCTGGCGCAAATCAAACCGCACCTGCGAGCGGATTCACGGATTGTCTGGGCAACAAAAGGCCTGGAGCGTGAAACGGGGCGTTTGTTGCAGGATGTGGCGCGTGAAGTGCTGGGTGATGAAATCCCACTTGCTGTGGTGTCTGGTCCCACCTTTGCAAAAGAGTTGGCTGCGGGTATGCCAACCGCGATTGCTCTGGCGGCAACAGATGCGCAATTTGCTGAAGATCTGCAGCTCAAACTGCACTGTGGCAAAAGTTTCCGTGTTTACAACAACCCGGACTTTGTCGGCGTACAGTTGGGGGGAGCGGTGAAAAACGTCATCGCTATCGGAGCCGGTATTTCCGATGGAATTGGCTTTGGTGCGAATGCCCGCACGGCATTGATCACGCGTGGCCTGGCTGAAATGAGTCGTTTGGGTGCTGCGTTAGGTGCCGATGCGACAACCTTCATGGGCATGGCCGGTCTAGGCGATTTGGTGCTGACCTGTACCGATAATCAGTCACGTAACCGTCGTTTTGGCATGATGCTGGGACAGGGCGAAGATGTAGACAGCGCACAGCGCATTATCGGACAAGTGGTTGAGGGATACCGAAACACTAAAGAGGTCAAAGCATTAGCCGCTCGTCTTGGCGTAGAGATGCCAATTACAGAACAAATTTACCAGGTTCTGTATTGCGAAAAGTCAGCGCGAGAGGCAGCATTGAGCTTGTTGGGCCGTGAACGCAAGGATGAAAACAGCCCGAGCTGAGGCATGATGCCCGGTAGAATTATCTGTAGCGCCGGTTTTGGCGCTTTTTTTTATCAGGAGAAATAGCAATGTCGTCTGATGAGTTAGAACTGGTTTGGAATAATATTAAAGCCGAAGCACGAGCGTTGGCAGACTGTGAGCCAATGCTGGCCAGTTTTTACCATGCGACATTGTTGAAACATGAAAATCTCGGCAGCGCGTTGAGCTATATGCTGGCTAACAAGCTTTCGAACCCAATCATGCCAGCAATCGCCATTCGCGAGATTGTTGAAGAGGCGTATCGTGAAGATCCCTCCATGATTGTCTCTGCGGCTTACGATATTCAGGCGGTACGCCTGCGTGACCCGGCAGTCGACAAATACTCCACGCCATTGCTTTACCTCAAAGGTTTCCATGCTTTGCAGGCTTATCGTATCGGCCACTGGCTGTGGAATGAGGGACGTCGTGCACTGGCGGTCTATCTGCAGAATGAAATTTCTGTCTCCTTCAGCGTTGATATCCACCCTGCGGCAAATATTGGTTACGGTATTCTGCTCGACCATGCTACCGGCATCGTTATTGGTGAAACGGCTGTGGTAGAAAATGACGTATCCATTTTACAGTCAGTGACGCTGGGCGGTACCGGGAAAACCACCGGTGACCGTCACCCAAAAATTCGCGAAGGCGTACTGATTGGCGCGGGGGCCAAAATTCTCGGCAATATCGAAGTGGGACGTGGTGCGAAAATTGGTGCGGGTTCAGTAGTATTGCAACCGGTGCCGCCGCATACCACGGCAGCAGGGGTTCCGGCACGCATTGTGGGTAAACCCACCAGTGATAAACCCTCAATGGATATGGATCAGCACTTTAGTGGTGCCGCCGGATTTGAATTCGGCGACGGGATCTAAACGCGTTTATTTAACCAGCGCGCCGGCATAATCCAGCTGGCGCCATGCTTCAAACACCACGACTGAAACCGCATTCGAGAGGTTCATGCTCCGGCTTTCCGGCGCCATTGGGATGCGGATCTTATGTTGTGCAGGCAACACATCCAAAATCGTTGCGGGTAAGCCGCGGCTCTCCGGTCCAAACAGCAAGTAATCCCCAGCCTGATAGCTCACCGCACTGTGTGCCGGCGTGCCTTTGGTCGTCAAAGCAAACAACCGCTGTGGATTTTCAGCATTGAGGAAAGCGGCGTAATCGTCGTGATGACGAATAGCCGTGAATTCATGGTAGTCCAACCCGGCGCGGCGCAACCGCTTATCATCCCAGCCAAAGCCCAGTGGATGAATCAGATGCAGTTGAAAGCCGGTGTTAGCGCACAGGCGAATAATATTGCCAGTATTCGGTGGGATTTCAGGTTCAAATAAAACGATGTTCAGCATAGTGGCCCCCAGTAACGAGGGCCGCAGCATAGCAAATTATTAACTGGCAGAGGAGTAGAGCGGTAGCCATAACGTCAGACGCAGGCCGCCTAGCGGGCTGTCATCGGCTTTCACCCAGCCGCGATGCTGCTGGATCGCCGTTTCCACAATCGCCAGGCCCAAACCGGTTCCACCAGACTCTCTGTCACGCGCTTCATCAGTACGGTAGAACGGACGGAAAATCTGTTCACGGTCTTCCGGGCTAACGCCTGGGCCGTCATCATCAACGTGAATAGTGATGCCCGTTATATCCACGGAAAACGAGACACTGATATGGGAGTGTGAATAGCGCAGGGCATTGCGAACGATATTCTCCAACGCACTTTCCAGAGCATGAGGATTCCCGTACAGCGGCCACGATCCCGGTGGATAAGGCACATCCAGTTGCTTGCCCATCTGTTCTGCTTCGAACTTCGCATCTTCTAACACGCCGTTCCACAGTTGATTCGCCTTCATGGCTTCACTGACCAGCGCATTGTTGTGTTGTGTGCGTGACAGCACCAGCAAGTCGTTGATCATGCCATCCAGGCGTTGTGCCTCGGTTTCGATACGTTCCAGCTCCTTGCTCTCGCCTTGTCGACGCCGTACCAGCGCAGTGGCTAACTGTAAGCGGGTTAATGGTGTGCGCAGTTCATGGCTGATGTCAGAAAGTAAACGCTGCTGAGCGGACATCATTCGCTCTAGCGCGCTAACCATCTGATTGAAACTGGAACCGGCAGCGAGAAACTCCTGTGGCCCAGATTCCAGTTCCGGGTGTTGACGCAAATTACCGCTGGCTACTTCATCCGCAGCATGTTTCAACTTACGTGCTGGACGTGCCAGGCTCCACGCCAGCCAAAGAAGCAGCGGCGCGCTGATCAGCATGGTGACAATCAGCAGTAAAAATGGCCGGTCAAACAGCAGATTGACGAAATCCAGTTGGGAGCTGGTGGCCGGGCGGATCAGATACAGTTGATAGTTATCTTCGCCGTCCTGCACCATAAACGGCCCCACTAGCTCGATGCGGCCATATTTTTTCTTCATGGGGTGGTCGGCATTATCGGACTGGCCGATAAAGTTGCGGATCACCTGCATTTCATTGTGCTGAGCGCCAATCACACGACCTTCACTGGTCACCAGTAACAAACGCTGGCCCGGCGGTGCCCATTTATCAATGGCACGAAACAGCCGACGCCACCACATCAGGTCATTGGAGGGATCGTCTGAAAGCTCAGCTTCAATATGTTGTTCAATCATCAGACCTTGCCGCTGCTCACTATCGAGCAGCGGGGTCATCTGGCGGGAGTCAAGTTTCGGGACCATCAGCACCAGCATCAACACCAGGGCCAACGTCAGCCAGAAAATAGCGAAGATGCGGGTGGTCAAACTTCCAATCATGATGCAGAGACCATCAGGTAGCCACGTCCACGCAGGGTTTTAAACCACGGGTGCCCGTCACGCCGTTCTGGTAGTTTGCGACGCAGGTTGGAAATGTGCATATCAATCGCACGATCAAAAGGCGTTAAGCGTTTACCTAACACTTCCTGGCTCAGATGTTCACGGGAGACCACTTGCCCCAAATGCTGCGCCAGCAAATAGAGTAGAGTGAATTCCGTGCCAGTGAGGTCCAGCGTGGTGTTTTCAAAGCTCGCTTCCTGACGGCCAGGATTAAGGCGCAGGCAGTCCACTTCCAGCGTTGGCGCGCTGTTGTCTTGCTGCTGCTGCTGTTCACTCCAGTTCGAACGACGCAGGATGGCACGGATACGCGCTACCAGTTCGCGGTCATTAAACGGTTTGGGCAGATAGTCATCTGCACCGAGTTCCAGCCCCAGAACGCGATCGAGCTCACTGCCGCGTGCAGTCAGCATAATCACTGGCGTTTGATGCTGCTGGCGGAGTTCCTTCAGCGTGTCGATGCCATTTTTTTTCGGCATCATTACATCAAGTAAAAGTAGGTCAACAGAGCTGTCGAGGAGGTTGAGTGCTTGCTCGCCGTCACCGGCTACCAGTATTTCAAACCCTTCCATTTCCAGCAGCTCTTTTAACAGTGACGTTAATTCGCGGTCGTCATCAACTAACAGGATTTTGTTCATTTTCATTGCCCTCCGCAGGCAAAATACCTCGTTCCTGGCTAACCCATCCATCGCTTTACGTAGTTTTACACCCCCTGACGCATGTTTGCAGCCCCAGCCGTAAACTGGCTCTCGTTGAATCGCAAAACAGAACGAACTGGAGTACCCGATGCGCACACTAACCGCCGTCGTTTTTGCCTCAGCGGTGAGTCTAAGTATCACTCAGGCAGGAGCCGCAAGCACGACGAAGAGTGAACAACCGCATCAAGATGGACAGCGGGTGCCGGGAGGCATATCGCAAATTCATCAAAACCAGATGTTCGATGGGATTGAGTTGACCGAACAGCAACGTCAACAGATGCGCGACCTGATGCAGCAGGCCCGCCATGAACGTCCAGCGATTTCACTGCAGGAAATTGAAAACCTGCACGAGTTAACGATTGCTGACCAGTTTAATGAATCTGCGCTGCGCGCCGAAGCTGAAAAGATAGCACAAGCGCAGGTAGATCATCAGGTTGAGATGGCCCGGGTCAGTAATCAGATGTATCACCTGTTAACGACGGCACAGCAAGCCACGTTGCAGAAAAATTATGAGCGTCGCCTGAATCAGTTACGCGAGCTCTCATCTTTGCAGTCAGCGTCATCGCTGCAAGCAGTGAGTAGTACCAGTGGTAATCAGTAAGCATGTATCCAGTAACATAGTATCCCTGTTTTTCCTTGCCATAGACACCATCCCTGTCTTCCCCCTCATGATGAGGGGGTTTTTTTTGCCCGCCGATCTTACTTCGCTCTGATTATAAACAATACTTTACTGTGGTTTACTTGAGTGATGGTAACTAACCGTTATAAATTCATCGCCTTTCACGGAGCGATGAGAATAACAATGGCAACTTCAGGTCTTTTCCCGGCACACAAACTCCCTTCAATCGACTTAGCCCGCCGTCTGGGCATTAAAGATCCGATCGATTTTCAGGCGCTGATCAATCAGTTTGACTGCCTACGTAACTTTGAGCGCGTAGGGATTATCTATGATGATGGCTACTCACGCTGGCTGGTGCGGCCTTCACGGCGTTATGCGAGCATTACAGATAATGTGGTTACGCATGTGGTGATTACCAGGATTAGGGAAAACACCTCATCAGCAGATATTGAAAAATCTCTTACTGGCACTCTTTCAACTTCGATTTTCAATGGGGAGTTTGCGGCAACAGCTCTAGCATGCGGTTCTAGTTTAGCGACAGCGGTATTAGCTGTTACGGCTACGGGGGTTATTCCTTTGACTGGTGGTAGTTCAGGTATTGCAGCTGTCACTTTAGCAACAGGAACTTGGGCAACAGGCTTCCAGTGTGGTATAGGAGTGGGTAGGGCTATTGGTTTATCTGCTGGTTTTAGTGAAGAAGTTAAATGGTTGGATAGTCAGCAATGGTTTCAAGCGACGTCTACGATTTTAGATGGATTATCATTAACTTCGGCTAGCGTTGGTTTAAAGAAAACAGTAGATGTTTATAAGCAAATGAAGGCTATTTCTTCCATTAAAGCAACTGAATGGTTAAATCTACTTCCAAGAGCAGAACGGAAACGTTTGACTGATCACATCATCCGCGCGCAAAATCCTGGCATCTCAGCCTCAGGTATCAAAGCTGCTATCAATGCTGGGAAATACCCAAAACGCTTTCCTGCAGAGTCTCTGCAACGATCATTACATCGTGAGCTTGTCAGTGCAGTAATTAATTCTTCAGCATTTGTTGGGAGTGGTTTTTCTGGTAATCTCAGAAACCCAGAAAACATTTCTTTACATGGGAAATACATCATTAGCTTAATGCAGAGTTTTTGAGCGATAAATCATGAGAATTCAAACCGTAAAGTATCATGAGCTAGAGATTAATATAAATAAATCAAATATTAAGGAGCTTGATGCCATAAGGGAAAGCCTGAATATTGAAATGAAGAACATACCAGCATGGGTGAGCTTTCCGATGTTTGCTTGTGATATTTTATCTTTCATTGGCTTCGTTATTATTCAGGTTTTTTTGTGGCGTGATGTTTTTTTTATCGCCGGATTGGATGCTGTTAAGGTTTTTTCCGGAGTTGTTTTTTCAATCGGATTATATTGTCTTTTGAAGACGGTCTCTATTTTTCTACTTAGGAGAGGCATGTCATTAGGCCTTATACTCTATTGCTGGCTGTTGAATGTGGTAATTATTATACTAGCTTCGTACTTTTTTATATCATTACCATTTTTCAGGAGCATCATACCTGGGATTGAAGGGAATATAGTGTACTCTACTTGTTCATTAGTGTTTGTGTTAGTAGGTAAGTCTTTTCTTTATACCCTCCGCTTTGATAAGTTCATGCTAAATAATTTCTATGAGCTGACATGGCGAAGGGAGAAAAAAATATCATAATTTTATTTTTGAAAAAATAAAAAATACAAGTTTAAATTTTTAAAAAAAAGGACTAAACCATGTACGTTATTGCACATCTTGATCAGCTACGTCAACTTGATCAGAAAATTAAAACAAACGATTTTAATAAACTTGAAACTACACAAAAAGAAATTAAAGAACTGATAGGCAATGAACCTTGCGCTCGCACACCGTGGGCAATGGTGTTTGCTGTTTTTTTTACGATGTTAAGCGTTGTTGGTCCTTATATACTGTGGTTTGAGATTATTACCGGTGATCATATATCTACCGATAATGAAAACATCATATATAAACCAGAGCTACTGATCTTCATTTTGGTCTTGATTACGGCAGTCCACTATCTGGCAAAAGGTTTTTACCATGGCCTTTTAGCTTTGGCAGGGATCTGGTTTATGAGTTTCTGTATTGCAGTATCCGGCAGTCTTATCACGCTATTTAATTATGAACATTACATCACCAGCGGTGGGGTTGCACTCAGTTCTATGGGAATGATTTTTGGGTCATTGTCTTTTTTGTTGTTTAACCGAAAAACCACTTATAAATATATTTTATTTGCTTATCACAATCGAATCTTACGTAAAAAATAAATCAGGCAAAACAGGCAGAGAGTTGAGTGCTGAGTTTTTGTGACAAGCATCACGCTTTTTGGCTGTTAAAAATTAATTTATCTTTGTGATTCCCGCTGCGCTTGTTCTGTTATTTATCTGGTGCAGCTTGCTGAAATAAAAGGTTTTTGAATAGTGATTTTCTGTGCGAGTATTTTTAATCTCATAGGGGGTTTATAATTTACCTGGATTTAATCCATGGTATTCAGTGTATTACCTTGCTTAGTCGTCAGGCTGGCAGAATATCAGACTTGCTCTACACTAAGTCCTGTCGCAAACGGAAATGCTGATAAGTGTCGAATATGCATGTGTGAAACATTGTCAGATCTCTTTGCGGGAAATAGGGAAATACTGCAAACCTTTATCTTATCCAATACAACTGAGTAACGGAGTAAGTTATGGCTGAGCATCGTGGTGGTTCCGGTAATTTTGCAGAAGATCCAAAACGCGCTTCTGAAGCCGGGAAAAAAGGCGGACAACATAGCGGCGGGAATTTTAAAAATGACCGCGAGAAAGCCTCTGAAGCAGGCAGAAAAGGTGGACAGAACAGTCACGGCGGTCGCCGCAGTTCATCTAAATGATTCAGTGTGTGATGCATTGAAAACTGCTTAAGCAGAGGAATGCCTCGACCTCAACGCAGAGGCCGAGGTATTTATTTTTCTGCCTGTCATGAATAGTCTACTGCCCCGTCCTTTCTCACAAAAAAGTGGGGGTTTTGGTATGTTGCATAACGCTGTACTGTCATCGACCGAGTGGTAGACTCACTGACTATGTGCTTTTTGCGATGAATCTCAGATGCAACACTCCTACGCGACTTTGGTTAAGCGCGCCGCGCTGGCTGCCACTCTGCTGGCATTCTCCCTGCTCATCATCAAAATCTTTGCCTGGTGGTACACCGGTTCGGTCAGTATGTTAGCCGCGTTGGTCGATTCACTGGTGGATATGGGCGCTTCGCTCACTAATTTGCTGGTGGTTCGCTACTCACTTCAACCCGCAGACAGCGACCATACCTTTGGCCACGGTAAAGCCGAATCGCTTGCTGCGCTGGCTCAAAGTATGTTTATCTCCGGCTCCGCTCTGTTTCTATTCCTGACGGGCTTACAACATCTGGCTCGCCCTGCAGAGCTACACGATCCCGGTGTTGGCGTCATCATTACTGTCATTGCGCTGTTTACCACGCTGGTGCTGGTCACCTTCCAGCGCTGGGTCGTGCGTAAAACCTCTAGCCAGGCGGTGCGGGCTGACATGCTGCACTACCAGTCGGACGTGGTGATGAACGGCGCAATCCTGCTGGCACTGGTTCTCAGCAGCTACGGCTTTACGCGGGCAGATGCTCTGTTTGCACTGGGGATTGGCGTCTATATTCTTTATAGCGCACTGCGTATGGGCTATGACGCAGTTCAGTCACTGCTCGACCGGGCACTGCCGGAATCCGATCATCAGGAGATTCTTACCATTGCGCAAAACTGGCCCGGGGTGCAGGGGGCGCACGATCTCCGGACACGTCAGTCCGGGCCGACCCGATTTATCCAACTGCACCTGGAAATTGATGACCATTTGCCGTTGGTTGAAGCACACGATATCGCAGTGGGTGTCGAGCACGCTTTACTGGCGAGATTTCCCGGCTCAGATGTGATTATTCATCAGGACCCTTGCTCGGTCGTACCGCAAGAGCCTCGCCAGCCTTTTAACTGATACCAGGGAAACGGCGGAATTTTGCCGTTTCGCTAGCAAGGCCGCAAAAAAGTAGTGAAAACTTATCTGACCTGAATCAATTCAGCATTGAGCCTTTGATATACTATCAGCCATTACTTGCCGGAACCTTACCGCCCGGCCTACAGATAAAACCCTTCGTTTGAACAAACCAGAGGTTGTCATGATTAAGAAAATCGGAGTACTGACCAGTGGTGGCGACGCCCCCGGCATGAACGCAGCAATTCGTGGAGTGGTCCGCGCAGCGCTGAGTGAAGGGCTAGAGGTTTTTGGTATCTATGACGGCTATCAGGGTTTGTACGAAGATCGCATGATTAATCTCGACCGCTACAGCGTGTCAGACATGATCAACCGTGGTGGTACTTTCCTCGGTTCTGCGCGTTTCCCTGAATTCCGCAATGAAGACGTGCGCCAGGTCGCGATTGAGAACATGAAAAAGCGCGGCATTGATGCGCTGGTGGTGATTGGGGGAGATGGCTCCTACATGGGCGCAAAGCGCCTGACCGAAATGGGCTTCCCATGCATCGGCCTGCCAGGCACGATCGATAACGATGTCGCCGGCACTGATTACACCATCGGTTACTTCACCGCGCTGGAAACGGTGGTCGAGGCGATTGACCGCCTGCGCGATACCTCTTCTTCGCATCAGCGTATTTCTATCGTCGAAGTGATGGGGCGTTACTGTGGTGATCTGACATTAGCGGCGGCGATTGCAGGCGGCTGTGAATTTATCGTGTTGCCTGAAATTCCTTACACGCGTGAAGAGCTGCTGTCAGAAATTAAAGCCGGGATCGCCAAGGGTAAAAAACACGCCATCGTCGCTATCACTGAGCACATCTGTGATATCGACGAACTGGCGCACTACATCGAAACGGAAACCAAGCGCGAAACCCGCGCCACGGTGTTAGGCCATATCCAGCGTGGCGGTGCGCCTTGCGCCTATGACCGCATTCTGGCGTCACGCATGGGAGCCTATTCAATTGAGCTGCTGTTGCAGGGCTACGGTGGTCGCTGCGTCGGTATTCAGAATGAGAAGATGGTGCACCATGACATCATCGACGCCATTGAGAACATGAAGCGCCCATTCAAGCGCGACTGGCTGGATACGGCCAAAAAACTGTTCTGATTCTGCCCGGGGTGCTGCTCAGCACCCCTTTATTCCCCGTGGTTATAAATCCTCCTTTTTAATTCTTTTAGTCGTAGAAAGGTTTATGTCACGCTTAGCCCATAACGATTCTGGGAGATGGCGTAATGAACAAGTGGAGTATTGGTTTCACCCTGTTGCTGGCTTCAACCAGCGTCCTGGCTAAGGATATCCAGCTGTTAAACGTGTCTTATGACCCAACGCGTGAGCTGTACGATCAGTACAACAAAGCGTTTGCTGCCCATTACAAACAAGAAACGGGCGATAACGTCATCGTGCGTCAGTCACACGGCGGCTCGGGCAAACAGGCGACTTCTGTCATCAACGGAATTCGTGCCGATGTGGTAACGCTGGCGTTGCAGTCCGATGTTGATGCTATCGCTGAGCGTGGCCGTATCGATAAAGACTGGATCAAGCGTCTCCCGGATAACTCCGCACCTTACACCTCGACCATCGTCTTCCTGGTGCGTAAAGGCAACCCGAAAGGGATTCACGACTGGAGCGACCTGACGAAAAAAGGCGTTTCTGTGATCACGCCAAACCCAAAAACCTCAGGCGGAGCGCGCTGGAACTATCTGGCTGCGTGGGGTTGGGCGCTGGATCAGAACCATGGCGATCAGGCCAAAGCGCAGGAATACGTCAAAGCGCTGTTTAAAAACGTAGAAGTACAGGATTCCGGTGCGCGTGGTGCCACCAATACCTTCGTTGAGCGTGGCATCGGTGATGTGTTGATTGCCTGGGAAAACGAAGCCTATATGGCAGTTAATAAACTGCCGGGCGGTAAAGATAAATTTGAGATCGTCACGCCAAGCGAATCGATTCTGGCTGAGCCAACGGTCGCGGTGGTGGATAAAGTGGTCGATCAGGATGGCAACCGCAAAGTCGCGGAAGAGTACCTTAAATATCTCTACTCTCCAGAAGGGCAGACTATTGCCGCGGAAAACTTCTATCGTCCACGTGATGCAGCCGTTGAGAAGAAATTCGCTAATACCTTTGCGCCAGTGAAACTGTTCACCATCGACAATAAGTTTGGTGGCTGGACCGCCGCACAGAAAACACACTTTGCCGATGGCGGTACTTACGACCAGATCATGAAACCGTAATCGCCTTCGTTCAGACAGACCAGCCTCCGGGCTGGTTTTTTTTCGTGACTTTCCGCTCGCCGCAGGCGAGGATGCAGGCAGATTCCAGCGAGAGGATTGACTGCTATGCAGGGAAGAAACCGCCCCCTGGTTGTCATCAGCGTGCTACTGGTTGTACTGGTCGGTGGGCTGCTGTTCAAAGCTTTTCACGTCAAAAAGAATTCCGATGCCTTGTGGCATATCATCAGCGAGAAGTGCTTGCCAGATATGGCACAACACGGTGTGCCCGCACCCTGCCAGCAGGTCAATCTGGCGCAGGGCTATGTGACGTTGAAAGATCTCAATGGTCCACTGCAATTTTTGCTGATGCCGGTCGCAAAAATCACCGGTATCGAAAGCCCGACTCTGCTTGTTCCTTCAACGCCTAACTTCTTTGCACTGGCATGGCAACAGCGAGCCATCATGAGTGAAAAACGCGGTGCACCGGTAGCTGACCGGGTTATCGCACTGGCGATCAATTCTGAATACGGTCGTTCGCAAAATCAGCTCCATATTCATATGTCCTGCCTGAAACCACGGGTGCGCCAACAGCTGGATCAATATGCGGCCTCGCTCACCGCGCAGTGGCAACCTTTTACCTTACAGAAGCATCGCTACCTCATCCGCACGTTGACCCCGGATCAACTGGCACAGGAGAGCGTATTTATCCGTCTGGCGCAGGAAGTCCCTCAAGCCCAGGATCAAATGGGGAAATATGGCATGGCGCTGGCGGCGTTGCCTGATGGCAAACTGGCACTATTGGCGCTGGAGAGAAACTGGCTGCTGTTGAACCGTGGTTCGCCGGAAGAGTTGCAGGATCATCAATGTGGGATTTTGCAGGGCGGCTGAGAGCCGCCCTAAGGCGAGATTAGCCTTTTTTAGCCGCAGCGGCAGCTTTAACAATGACCGCGAAGGCATCGGCTTTCAGAGAAGCACCGCCAACCAGCGCGCCATCGATATCTGGCTGAGTGAACAGTTCAGCGGCGTTCTTATCGTTTACTGAGCCACCGTACTGAATGATGACCTGATCGGCAATCGCCTGATCCTGCTTAGCAATGTGATCGCGGATAAACTTGTGTACTGCCTGTGCCTGCGCAGGAGTTGCTGATTTGCCAGTGCCAATCGCCCAGACGGGTTCATAGGCAATGACTGCACCTTTAAAGGCTTCAGCGCCCTGAGTAGTCAGTACAGCATCAATCTGACGTGCACAAACTTCTTCCGTTTTACCGGCTTCATTTTCCGCTTCGGTCTCACCAATGCACAGCACTGGCACCAGACCTGCCGCTTTCAGTACGGCATATTTTTTCGCGATGAACTCATCGCTCTCTTTGTGATAGGTACGACGCTCAGAGTGACCAATGATGATGTACTCAGCACCAATATCTTTCAGCATTTCTGCGGAGGTTTCACCGGTAAAAGCACCAGACAGGTTAACATCAACGTTCTGCGCGCCCAGTTTGATAGCGCTGCCCTTAATGGCACCAGCAGCCTGATCGAGATAGATTGCAGGTGGAGCGATAGCCACGCCACAGCCATCAACGCCAGAGAGTTCTTGCTTCAAACCTGCAATTAAATCAGCGGTCTGTTGCTTGCTGCCATTCAGTTTCCAGTTACCCATAACCAGTGGATGTCGCATTCTTTCCTCCGCATAAAGCGCTTCGTTTAATAGCACTGCCGGGGGCAGTGTTTTCTGTGCCCAGTATAGAGATCTATTACCCTACTGGCTCTGCTTTTGATCAGTTTTGTCGCTGCTGTTTGTGGGTGGCAACGTCAGTTTTATCGGCTCAATCGCGAGGGTTAACCCTTTATCTCCGCTATCTGAAACCACAAACCGCAGGGCTCCTTCGCTACGAGCAAAATAACGTTCTCCTTTTCCCGCAGTAAGCAGTGAATCGAGCTTTTTACGTCCGGTTTCAGCGGTGAGCGTCGGTTCAAAGAAACGCAGCAGTGCAGTCATGTAAGCCATGGCTTTTGCCTGTGCGGCTTTCTGATCTGGACCGGGTAGCGGTAGCCACGTGATTTGCAGCGTTTTAATCTTACCAGTGCCCGCTTCAAGTGCGGTTGAAGCATAGAGGGTTTCGTTAATTTTACTCGCGGCGCGGGTTAAGGCCGCTCCGCTGTCGATAGCGCGAAACTCCAGTAACGGTGTGTCCACGTAGCTGGCATTAAACTTTTCGCGGAACTGAGCAATAGTCATATCAAAGGTGGGCGCGCCCGCCATCAAATAGGAGGCAGTCGGGGGGGATGACGCGGCGGGATCCGCAGGCTGCGAAGTTTCGGCAGCACAGGCGGAGGCTGTCAGCGCGATACTCAGTAAGAGTACGCCTGGCAATTTCTTCATTTCTTCGGCCCTGACCAGTAAACTCAGCTGCAAATTAAACCGGTTTTCTGCCGTGAAAGTCAAAAGCCAACCGATGAATTTTCTCGGTAAATCAAGTCATCTGTTTTCAGAGGCTGGTTTTTTCTTAGCGAGGCCCACTTACCAGTAGTGTTCGCTGGTCATGTGGCCCGGTTTACGTTTGAAGTGTTTGCGCATTTCACGGCTCTCTTTCAGCATCTGTTGTGTGTCTCGTACCATTTCAGGATTGCCACACAGCATGATGTGGCTGGAATCTGCCGTCATTTTTAAGCCAACAGCCGCTTCCAGTTCGCCGCTTTCAATTAATGCCGGGACGCGTCCCGTTAATGCACCCGCCGTGGTTTCGCGACTGACAACGGTTTGAATGCGCAGCTTGCCTTGATAAATCTGCTGTAGCTGTTGCATCAACGGTAAGTAGCTCAGGTCAGCCGCGTAGCGTACTGCGTGTAGCAAGACGATATTCTCAAAGCGATCTAATCCCTCGCCCTGTTGCAGAATCGACAGGTAGGGGCCGATTGCGGTGCCAGTCGCCAGCATCCACAAGGTTTCGCACGGCGGAATTTCATCGAGGATGAAGAATCCTGCCGCCTCTTTGGTGATCAGCACCTCATCACCCGGCTGGAGCGCCTGTAAGCGTGGGCTGAGTTTGCCTTCCGGCACAGTAACCAGATAGAACTCCAGCAACTGATCATTGGGCGCATTAACGTATGAGTAAGCGCGTACAACGCGCTCACCATTCACTTCCAGCGCCAGTTTGGCATACTGACCCGCAGTAAAAGTATCAATTGGCGCGGTGACGCGCAGGCTGAACAATGCATCCGTCCAGTTCTCGATCTCTTGCACCTTTGCAGTGACCCATTCGGCCATGAGTTCTCCTTAGTAGGACTATTTTCACCTGGTGATTATCCTGCGATGCCGCGAGTGATTTTTCTACTGCCTGAACCCCCGCATGACCCGAATGATCAAATGGATAGCACCCACGATCACCTTCTGTGCTGTTGTTTTTACAAGGCGGATATTTTTCTTTACACGTGATAGTCAAACTGCGGAATCATCCCCCCTCGCTTTGTCACAAGAAACTGATATTTTGCACCGCCATTAGGGCAGCATGTCTGTTTTCCTGCTGTTATCCGTTTAAATTTTAGATGCTTGTTACGGTATTTGATGAAAACCCCCTTAGAAAATCGCCATATTATTTTTATGTTGTTGGTATTGCTGGCCGTTGGTCAGATGGCGCAGACCATTTATGTGCCCGCGATGGCACAAATTGCGGAAGCTTTGAATGTAAGAAACGGTGAGATGCCGCGTGTGATGGCCGCATATTTGATCACCTATGGCGCATCACAGCTGATCTACGGCCCGATTTCTGACAGCACCGGACGGCGTCCGGTGATTCTGTTTGGCATGCTGCTGTTTATGTTGGGTGCTGGCGTTTCACTCATGGCAACCTCGCTCAATATGCTGGTGCTGGGAAGTGCGATTCAGGGCATGGGAACCGGTGTGGGTGGTGTTATGGCGCGCACCCTACCGCGCGATCTGTATGACGGTCAGTCCCTGCGTCGGGCAAATAGCCTGCTCAATATGGGTCTGCTAATGAGCCCGCTACTGGCACCGCTGGTCGGGGCCGCACTGACTCGCTGGTTTAGCTGGCACGCCTGTTTTGCCTTCTTGCTGCTGCTGTGTCTGTTGGTCACTGGCGCGATGTCTCGCTGGTTGCCGGAAACCCGCATCGGGCAGAAGAGCACGACACCTTTTTTCCAGCGTTACACGTTGCTCTTACGTGATGGGCGCTTTGTGCGTTTTTTACTACTGCTGATTGGTGCGTTGGCCGGTATTGCGGTATTCGAAGCCAGCTGTGGCGTTCTGCTGGGCGGCGTGTTGGGCTTAAGTAGCCTGACGGTGAGCGTGTTGTTTATTCTGCCTATCCCGGCGGCCTTTTTTGGTGCCTGGTATGCGGGGCGCGATGGCGCAAGCTGGAATAGTTTGATGTGGACGGGCGTGAATAGCTGCCTGGCCGCAGGTTTTCTGATGTGGTTGCCTGCCTGGTTCGGGGTCATGAACATCTGGACGCTGCTGGTGCCGGCGGCGCTGTTCTTCTTCGGCGCGGGTATGTTATTCCCACTGGCTACCTCTGGCGCGATGGAACCCTATGCCTGGCTCGCGGGCACAGCAGGTGCTTTGCTGGGTGGATTGCAGAACCTGGGGGCGGGTTTTGTTGCCTGGGCCTCCGCGTTGCTACCGCAGCACGATCAGTCCAGCGTAGGGATGCTGATGTTTCTGACCGCACTGGTGATGCTGCTTTGCTGGCTGCCTCTCTCGCGTAATCCGGAAAGTGGCAGCCAACACGTCACAGAATAAAAGGCAGTAACGCCGCGTCTTTGCGATCAAGATAGTGAATCGACTGGATGCGGCGAATGGTTCGCGATTTACCACGGATCAACAGCGTCTCGGTGCTGGCGATATTGCCCTGACGGCTGATCCCTTTAAGCAGGTCGCCGGTAGTGATACCGGTGGCCGCAAACACCACGTTGTCGCTGCGTGCCATCTCTGAGAGTGGCAGTACGCGGTTTGCTTCAATGCCCATTTCCGCACAGCGCTGAAGTTCATTTTCGCCGAGGCGGCAGTTCTCTTCAGAATCTCCTTTTACCTGATGGCGAGGCAGTAAACGCCCTTGCATATCGCCATCCAACGCACGGATCACCGCTGCAGACACCACACCTTCTGGTGCACCACCAATGCCATACATCACATCGACTTCACTGTCTGGCATGCAGGTGAGAATGGAAGCCGCAACGTCGCCATCCGGGAAAGAGAACACGCGCACGCCAAGCTGATGGAGCTGAGCAATCGTTGCATCGTGGCGTGGTTTCGCGAGGATGGAGACCGTGAGCTCAGTCAGGGGTTTATTCAGAGCCGCAGCGATATTACGTAGATTCGTTTCCAGTGGCAGATGCAAATCGATGGCACCACGCGCGGCGGGTCCAACAATCAGCTTCTCCATGTACATATCGGGCGCGTGCAGGAAGCTGCCTTTTTCGCCGACTGCCATCACCGCCAGCGCATTCGCCTGACCCATTGCCGTCATGCGGGTGCCTTCGATAGGGTCAACGGCGATATCGACCGCATCGCCCTGGCCAGTACCCACTTTCTCACCGATGTAGAGCATCGGCGCTTCGTCGATTTCACCTTCACCGATGACAATCTGTCCATCAATGGCAATGGTATTGAGCACCTGGCGCATGGCATTGACTGCTGCACCATCGGCTACGTTTTTGTCTCCACGCCCAAGCCAGCGATAGCCAGCCAGTGCTGCTGCTTCAGTGACACGGGAAAATTCGATAGCGAGTTCGCGTTTCATGTGAAATGTCAGTTGGAAAAACAGGCAGAGAGTGTAGCACAGCGCTACGCCATTTTTCCCTCACCCCAACCCTCTCCCTTTAAGGGAGAGGGCCAGGGTGAGGGTGGTTAATTATTCCTCGTGATCTTCCCATTTCTGCGCGCGGGCAACGGCTTTCTGCCAACCTGCGTAGAGGAAGTTACGCTGTGTAGTCTCAATACCAGGACGGAACTCACGTTCAATCACCGATTTCGAGCGCACTTCTTCAAGGTCATTCCAGAAGCCAACGGCAAGGCCTGCCAGGTAAGCCGCACCCAATGCGGTCACTTCACGCACTTCTGGGCGCTCAACGCGTGTTCCCAGAATGTCTGACTGGAACTGCATCAGGAAGTTGTTGGCGACTGCACCGCCGTCAACGCGCAGTGATTGCAGACGCGTATTGGCGTCATTCTGCATGGCTTCCAGCACATCACGTGTCTGGTAGGCAATTGACTCCAGCGTCGCACGGATGATGTGGTTAGCATTCGCACCACGGGTCAGGCCGAAGATCGCGCCACGGGCATACGGGTCCCAGTAAGGTGCGCCGAGGCCAGTGAACGCAGGCACCATATAAACGCCGTTGCTGTCTTTGACTTTAGTGGCGAAATATTCAGAGTCTTGTGAATCACTGAACAGTTTCATCTCATCGCGCAGCCACTGAATGGAGGCTCCCCCGATGAATACCGCACCTTCCAGTGCATAGTTCACTTCGCCACGCGGGCCGCAGGCGATGGTGGTCAACAGGCCATTCTTCGAGGTCACGGCTTCAGTACCGGTATTCATCAGCATGAAGCAACCGGTACCATAGGTGTTCTTTGCCATTCCCGGCTGAACACAGAGTTGGCCATACAGTGCGGCTTGCTGATCCCCGGCGATCCCGGCGATCGGAATACGTGTACCGCCTTTACCACCGATGTTGGTCTGCCCGTAGATTTCAGAAGAAGACTTCACTTCTGGCAGCATTTCGCGCGGAATATCGAGCACATCCAGCAGCTTCTGGTCCCAGTCTAAGGTGTGGATGTTGAACAGCATGGTACGTGAGGCATTGGTATAATCCGTGATGTGAACACGGCCTTGGGTCATCTTCCATACCAGCCAGGTATCCACGGTACCAAACAGCAGTTCACCGCGTTTTGCACGTTCACGTGCACCCTCGACATGGTCAAGGATCCATTTCACTTTGGTGCCAGAGAAGTAAGGGTTAATCACCAAACCGGTGCTGCTCTGGATGTACTCCTCCAGGCCCTCTTTTTTCAGCTTATTACAGTAGTCGGCGGTACGTGGGTCCTGCCAGACAATGGCGTTATAGATCGGCTTGCCGCTCTCTTTTTCCCACACGATGGTGGTTTCGCGTTGGTTGGTGATACCAATCGCCGCAATCTGATCGGAACTGATGTCTGCGTGGGCCAGAACTTCTACCAGCGTGGAGCTTTGTGAAGCCCAGATATCCATCGGATCGTGCTCTACCCAGCCTGCTTTCGGGTAGATTTGGGTAAATTCGCGCTGGGAAACCGCAACGATATTGGCATCGTGATCCAGCACTACGGCGCGAGAGCTGGTAGTACCCTGATCGAGCGCAACAATATATTTTTTATCACTATTTGAAGACATAATGCTTTCCTGAATGAGTAAAGGTGAAACTTACGCTTTACGCTGCTCAGCGCGCGCGACCGGTTTTTCTTCTGTTGCCAGGTTAGTTGGCAAATGGCGGCTAATCAGGGCGCGATAACCGAAAGCACCGAGGCAAGCACCGACCAGTGGTCCAAAAATTGGGACCAGGAAGTATGGGATATCACGGGCACCGGTAAAGGCAACCTCACCCCAGCCTGCAAAGAAGGCGAACAGCTTTGGTCCGAAATCACGTGCCGGGTTCAGTGCGAAGCCCGTCAATGGGCCCATAGATCCACCGATAACGGCAACCAGCAAACCAATCAACAGCGGGGCCAGTGGGCCGCGCGGCACGCCATTGCCATCGTCAGTCAGGGCCATGATCACTGACATCAGAACGGCGGTAATCACCACTTCTACCAGGAACGCCTGACCAACACCAATGTGTGGGTTCGGGTAGGTAGAGAAAATACCGGCCAGGTCGAGGCTTGCAGCCGTGCCGCGTACCATCTGATGGCTTTGTTCATAATCATAAAACAGATTGTAGTAGAGGCCATATACCAGCGCGGCTGCACAAAATGCGCCAGCCACTTGCGCCAGAATGTAGGGAACAACTTTGCGGCCTTCGAAGTTAGCGAACAGGCAGAGCGCAACCGTAACAGCAGGATTGAGGTGAGCGCCTGAAACGCCTGCACTGAGGTAAACCGCCATGGAGACAGCTAAACCCCAGATGATGCAAATTTCCCACTGACCAAAACTGGCACCCGCCAGTTTTAACGCAGCCACGCAGCCAGCACCGAAGAAGATAATTAATCCGGTGCCAAGGAATTCGGCGATGCATTGACCTTTGAGAGTACTTGTTGTTTGACTCATGTTGGTATTCCTGAAGCGAGGTTAAATTTTATCAATTGTCGTGCTCATCCATGAGATACCCCGAGCTGTATGTAGGGTTGATGTGAATTTATCGTTAACGAGCATAAACGAGAAATAGCGAAATTAAAATTTGTGTCCCTCGTCAAAAAAATGAGCGTTTTCGCGTGCTGTGGCTTTCATAAACCATCATATCGAGCCGGGGGGTTGGTTTTTCTTGCGGTGGGATTCAGTGACGCCTCAATTTTCAGCATAGGCTGAAAAGTGTGACAGTTGGAGATCAAACCCTTTGCGTTGCTGGACTTGCGCGATGAGGCTACTTACAATCGATTCATCGTTGCTGTCTCGGTGCGATCGCGTTGCGATTTGCGCGGAGGCGAGCAGTATCACCGCCTTGCAAGGTTTGGGAGAGTCAAAAAGATGTCATTTGAAGTGTTCGAGAAACTGGAATCGAAAGTACAGCAGGCGATTGATACCATCACTTTGCTGCAGATGGAAATTGAAGAGCTGAAAGAGCAGAACAACGTGCTGAAAAATGAAGCACAGCAGGCTGCAGGCAACCACGATTCCCTGATTCGTGAAAATCAGCATCTGAAAGAAGAGCAGATTGCATGGCAGGAACGTTTACGCTCACTGCTGGGAAAAATGGAAGAGGTGTAACAGCCTCAGCCATCGTCTAACGGGTGCTTGAAGCACCCGTTTTTTTGCGCGTTATTCGATATCGAGCGCGTCTTCAGAGAGGATCATGCCGGTATTGTCGGCGTAGAGGTGGTCGCCGGAGAAGAATGTTACGCCACCGAAGTTGACCCGAACGTCACTCTCACCAATGCCTTCACCCGCAGCACCCGCTGGAATGGCGGCAATCGCCTGGATGCCAATATCCAGTTCTTCCAGCTCATCAACCTGACGTACTGAGCCGTAAACGACCAGGCCTTCCCATTCGTTTTGCGCAGCAAGTCGTGCCAGTTGTGCATCGACCAGTGCCCGGCGCACGGAACCACCGCCATCGATCAGCAGTACGCGTCCACGGCCATTCTCTTCTAGCAGGTCGTATAACAAGCCGTTGTCTTCGAAGCACTTGACTGTGGTTATCTGACCACCGAATGAGGTGCGACCACCAAAGTTTGAAAAGAGCGGTTCAACCACATTCACGTCTTCATGGTAGATGTCGCAGAGTTCAGATGTATCGTATTTCATAGCGGTTTCGTCTGTTGACCACAGGAGCCGTAAGTATATCGCTATACACAGATTGTTGGCAAAAGCATCAGGGGATAAAAAGGGCGGTGTTTGTTCAAACCTGGGGCGTGAGTGGCAGAAATAAAAATGCCAGTCAGCATAAACTGACTGGCATTCGGCATTCACTGAGCGGGGAATTACAGGATAAAGCGGCTCAGATCTTCGTCGGCGACCAGCTGATCCAGATGTTTGCCAACGTAGTCAGCATCAATGGTAAATGACTGTCCATTGAGATCGCTGGCGTCATAGGAGATATCTTCCATCAGGCGTTCAAGCACAGTATGCAGACGACGTGCACCGATGTTTTCGGTGGTCTCGTTAACCTGCCATGCCGCTTCTGCGATGCGACGAATACCATCTTCGGTGAATTCGATGTTCACGCCTTCGGTGTTCATCAACGCTTTGTACTGTACGGTGACAGAAGCACTTGGCTCGGTCAGGATACGTTCAAAATCATTGACGGTCAGCGCTTGTAGCTCAACGCGAATCGGTAAACGACCCTGCAGCTCTGGGATCAGGTCTGACGGGCTTGCAACCTGGAATGCGCCAGAAGCGATGAACAGGATGTGGTCGGTTTTGACCATCCCGTGTTTGGTCGAAACGGTGCAACCTTCTACCAATGGCAGCAGGTCACGCTGAACGCCTTCACGTGAAACATCCGGGCCTGAGCTCTGTCCGCGCTTACAGATTTTATCGATTTCGTCGATAAACACGATGCCGTGCTGCTCAACGGCATCAATAGCGTCTTGTTTCAGCTCTTCTGGGTTGACCAGTTTTGCTGCTTCTTCTTCCACCAGCAGCTTCATCGCTTCTTTGATTTTCAGCTTGCGTGGTTTCTGCTTCTGACCGCCGAGGTTCTGGAACATTGACTGCAATTGGCTGGTCATCTCTTCCATGCCAGGAGGAGACATGATCTCTACGCCCATTGGCGCAGCGGCGAGGTCGATTTCGATCTCTTTATCATCCAGCTGGCCTTCACGCAGTTTCTTGCGGAAAGACTGGCGTGCAGCAGAAGGCTCCTGTGGCTGTTCGGACTGGCCCCAGTTATTTTTTGCCGGTGGGATCAGCACATCAAGGATGCGCTCTTCCGCCAGCTCTTCTGCGCGGTATTTGTTTTTCTCAATCGCCTGAATGCGCACCATTTTAATGGCAGAGTCAGTCAGGTCACGAATGATGGAGTCGACTTCTTTGCCGACATAACCCACTTCGGTGAATTTGGTCGCTTCAACCTTGATGAATGGCGCATTTGCCAGCTTTGCCAGGCGACGGGCGATCTCGGTTTTACCGACACCCGTTGGGCCAATCATCAGAATGTTTTTTGGTGTGACTTCATGGCGCAGCTCTTCGTCGAGCTGCATGCGACGCCAGCGGTTACGCAGTGCGATAGCGACAGCGCGCTTTGCGCCATCCTGGCCAACGATAAAGCGATTCAGTTCGCTGACGATTTCGCGGGGAGTCATCTCAGACATGATTTCGATCCTTACGCCTTAGACGGGAGTGCTTCAAAATTGACGTTATGGTTGGTGTAGATGCAGATGTCGCCAGCGATATCGAGCGCTTTAGCCACAATCTCTTGTGCACCTAATTCCGTATTTTCCAGCAGAGCGCGTGCGGCTGCCTGAGCGAAAGGACCACCAGAACCGATAGCGATCAGATCATTTTCTGGCTGAATCACGTCACCGTTGCCGCTGATAATCAGCGAAGCGTTCTCATCCGCGACTGCCAGCAGTGCTTCCAGTCGACGCAGCATACGGTCGGTACGCCAGTCTTTTGCCAGCTCGACGGCGGCTTTCACCAGGTGTCCCTGGTGCATTTCCAGTTTGCGTTCAAACAGCTCAAACAGTGTGAAGGCATCTGCGGTGCCACCGGCAAAACCAGCGATCACTTTGTCGTTGTAGAGACGACGTACTTTTTTAACATTGCCTTTCATTACGGTGTTGCCGAGCGTAGCCTGGCCATCACCGCCAATCACTACCTGGCCGTTACGTCGAATGCTTACTATTGTTGTCACGGGCAGACCCCTTGTTGCTGTGGGAAAAGGGCTCCGCATTTTCACGCGGAGCATCATGCAACCTGATATGGGGCGGGTTTAGCGGGTTTCAACCCCCGGCAGCGAGGGGAATACAGTTTGAATGGCCACCACTGCGCAGGTTTCTCAGCACATTGTCTGCGCTGGCGCGATCTTTATAGGGACCGATGACCACGCGATGCCAGCCTCCGCCACTGCTGACCCGGCTTTCAAAACCTTCGAATGCCAGAGCAGCACGCGCGGATTCCGCCTGGTCGGTTCCCTTGAAGGAGCCGCACTGAATTAACCAGCGTTGGCTGGGAGCTTTTTCCACGGGTTTAGCTTTCACGACATCCTGCTCACGCGTGACCGGGGCCGGTTGTTGCTGGCGCTGCTGCTCCTGACGCTGCTGTTCCTGCAACTGCTGTTGGCGCAGTTGTTGCTGCCGCTGTTGATTCTGCAACTGTTGCTGACGTAGCTGTTCCTGACGCTGTTGTTGAGCGAGCATCTGTTGTTGATGCTGATATTGCTGTTGTGCTGAAGGTTGCGTCACGGGCTGTGGCGCTTGCTGCGGCTGGCGCTGCTGCGTTTGCATTTGCTGCAAAGTCTGCTGGCGTTGAGCCGGCGTCTGCTGGTTCCACGGCACTTCGTTTAATTGTGTGGGCTGCTGGCGCATGTCAGCCTGCATCTGTTCCAGCAGTTGACGCTGTTCATCAGTCAGCTGAGTCTGGGACTGAACGCCGCCACCCGCCGAAGGTTCAGTGGGTGTGGGAACGGTAAGTTGGCGGTTTTCTAACTCTTTAATGTATTTCCAGCGCTCTTCAGGTTTCGGTGGCAGGCCATTCCCCACGGTCTTGTGGTCGGGAATGACCTTCTCTTCTTCCTTTTTATGATGGGCAATAAACCATAGCCCACCCGCAAACGTGACCAGTACGGCGGCTGCCAGTACTATCATCACCTTAGAGGCACCAGAACCGCCTTTGCTGCTCTTACCCCGACTGTTGCTTTTGCGACGCGTCCCTGTTGAACGCCCGCGGCCTACATAATCTCTTTGTGCCACTCTCGTTCACTTTCCTTAACTGACAGTGCCAAACGGGCAAGAAAAACGTTGCGATGTTCGCCCGGGCAGAAGTTCGCAATGTTACTGTAAGGGTCGATAGTTTGACCAGCCGTGTTCGCCTTAAGAATAAGCTGAAAATAGCATGGCGGTGGCCTTACTTTTTCGTTTTTGCCACGGGTGCGGTGCTCCCTCGCACTTTCAATTCGGCATCCAGCAGCCTTGAACCGCTGTTCACCCGTTTTCCTTGCAGCTCTTCTAACAATAGCAACATCGCCTCACGGCCAATCTGATAACGCGGCTGCGCCACCGTGGTCAGTGGGGGATCCCAGTAGCGCGATAGCTCGATGTCATCAAACCCAACGACCGAGAGGTCCTGAGGAATGCGCAACCCAAGGTTACGAGCCTGATTCATCGCACCCAGCGCCATAATATCGCTATGACAGAACAGCGCGCGTGGTGGGTTTGGCAGGCTCATCAGCTGTTTCATCGCCTGCGATCCCGCTTCAAAGGTAAAATCGCCCCTTACAATATAGCGGGGATCGACCGTCAGGCCATTACGGCGTAAAGCCTGTACATAGCCTTCCAGGCGATACTGGCTTAACGGCGTCTCTTCTGGCCCTGCGATGCAGGCAATATCACGATGTCCAAGCTGCAACAGATGGTTGACCGCCTCAAAGGCTGCCGTCAGGTTGTCGATATGTACCGTTGGCAGCGACATTTCAGGCGCGAACTCATTGCCCATCACCATGGGCGGGAGGTTACGCAGCTCTTCCGTGCTGGCTTCAAACGGCAGTTGCGAACCTAACAGCACCATGCCGTCAATCTGCCGGGTCAGCATCAGGTTAAGGAATGATTTTTCCTGCTGATTTTGGTGGGCGCAGTCGCCAATCAGGACAATATAGCCCTGCTTTGCTGCTGTCTCTTCCACACCGCGAATGATTTCACTGAAAAACGGATCGCAGATATCGGGCACGATGATCAGGATGGTCTGTGTTTCACCCCGGCGAGTATTGCGCGTCAAGACATGGGGTGCATAACCGATGGCCTGAGCGGCCGATTCCACTTTTTGCCGGGTGGCGGCAGAGACTTTATCCGGGTTCATTAACGCCCGTGAGACGGTAGCGGTGGATACGCCCGCTTTTTCGGCTACATCCTTCATTGTGATAGAAGGGGACTGCTGATTCTGCTGCAACTCATCGCTCCTGACGTCGGTCTAAGCCCTGAATATTTGTGGGCTGAAGCTCTGTTTTAAACCATTGCTGGCATTGGCTGTTACTTAATTTGCAGAAAAAGTGTGAGTTATACGACTTTTTTCGATCCTGCTCGCAAACCACCCTTAGCTTTCGGTCGGGTCGATATCCAGCGTCCACTTCACCTTACGCGCGGCGGGGAGGGTGTTAATCAGCGGCAGTGAACTGCTCAGCAACTGCTGTAGCCGTTTCCGCGAAGCGTGCTGAATCAGCAGTTGCCAGCGCCACCTGCCGCTGCGTTTTGCCTGTAAGGCCGGGATTGGGCCCATCAGCCACAGCGCAGCATCTTTTAATGGGCTGGCTTCCAGCAAATTACGCAACTGAGTGAGGAACTCTGCCGCCTGCTGATTATCCAGATCTTCTGCGCGGAAAATTGCATGGCTGGTCCAGGGTGGCAGATGGAGCATTTGCCGTTCGCGTAACGTCTGTTCGGCAAACGCAAAATAGCCCTGATGCAGCAAGGTCTGGAGCAGCGGATGCTCCGGATGATGGGTCTGCAACAGCACTTCGCCTTGTTTACCCGCACGACCCGCACGGCCTGCGACCTGTGTATACAGTTGGGCAAAGCGTTCCGCCGCGCGGAAGTCGGCGGAGAACAGCGCGCCATCCACGTCCAACAACGACACCAGGGTGACATCAGGGAAGTGATGTCCTTTAGCCAGCATTTGTGTGCCCACCAGAATGCGTGCGCCACCGCGATGGACTTCCGCCAGATGTTTTTCCAGCGCTCCTTTGCGGCTGGTGGTGTCCCGGTCAATACGGGATATCGGCACCTGCGGGAAGAGCGTCGAAAGATGCTGCTCTAGCTGCTCGGTTCCCACTCCCACCGGCAGCAGGTGAGTTGATCCACACTGAGGGCACTGGTTTGGCAGGGGTCGTTGGCTATCGCAGTGGTGGCAGCGGAGCTGGCGTTGCTGCTGATGTAAGGTGTAGTAGTGTTCACAGCGCTGGCATTCGGCAATCCAGCCACAGTCATGGCACAGCAGCGCGGGAGAAAAGCCGCGACGGTTCAGAAACAGCAGCACCTGGTTATCCGCTTGCAGGTGCTCGCGCATTTTCTTGATTAATGCCGGTGCTAAGCCGCCCTGAATGCGCGCACCTTTAAGATCAAGCAACTGCTGTAATGCCGGGCGGGCGTTGCCTGCGCGTCGGGTTAAATTCAGCTGACGGTATTTGCCGCTGGTGACATTGTGCAACGTCTCCAGTGCAGGTGTCGCTGAGCCCATGACAATCGGGATGCCCTCTTCACGTGCGCGCAGTACGGCCAGGTCGCGTGCATGATAGCGCCACCCTTCCTGCTGCTTGTAGGAGCTGTCATGCTCTTCATCAATGATAATCACGCCCGGACGCGCCAGCGGGGTAAACAGCGCCGAGCGGGTGCCGATCACGATAGCGGTTTCCCCCTGACGTGCGCGCAGCCATACCGCCAGACGCTCACTGTCATTTAAGGCGGAGTGCAGCACATCAACAGGGGCTTTGAAGCGCTCGCGGAAACGGGCAATCGTCTGGGGTGTCAGGCCAATTTCCGGTACCAGGACCAGCGCCTGCTGCCCGCGCGCCAATACATTTTCCAGCACGCTGAGATAGACCTCGGTTTTACCTGAACCGGTAATCCCTGCCAGTAGCCAGGGAACATAGCGGTCATCTTCGGCGCGAATCGCCCCGACTGCCGTGGCCTGATCGGTATTCAGGCGCAGGCGTTCACCGAGAATGGCAAAATCTGTCCGCCAGTCGTGAGGCTGGGCGCGTTGTTGATGCAGTTCGCACAGCCCTTTACTACGCAGCGCTTGCAGTGCGGTTTCAGTGAGGTCCTGGTCGCTAACCTGATGGCGATAGAGCGCCTTTTGCCGCAGGGCTGCCAGCGCCTGTTGCTGCTTTGGGGCTCGCTTCAGGCTCTCCGGCAGCGTTGCCTGACCTAATTCAGTGATGACCCATTGCCATAATGGCGCATCTTCCGCCGGTTTTCCCTGGCGCAATAACACCGGTAGCGCATGGTTGAGGACTTCTCCCAGCGGCGATTGATAGTAGCTGGCCGCCCAGGTCAGAACACGCCACAGGGAAGGGGAGAACAGGGATTCATTATCCAGGACTTCTGCAATCGGTTTTAGCTGTTGTAGCGGAAGATCGCTGGTATCACGGATGTTGACCACCACGCCAACCAGTTTACGGTTGCCAAACGGCACGCTGACCCGCGCACCTGCAACTGGCAACTTCTCCGTTGCAGGCAGGTAGTCAAACAGGCGAGGCAACGGAACGGGTAAGGCGACCTGAACAACGGGCATGGCAATCTCTATCCGGCGGAATAAAAGGAAAAACAGTGTAACGGCTTTCGCCGTGAGGGGATATCTTCTGTGCTATTTGCACCCAGGCGGGCTGGGCTGTATAATATGCCGCCTTTGGTGAGGTGTTCCTCGTCAAAGAAAACATAACTTATTGTTCAATCGCGTGTGGTGCTGTGCAGGGTTAACCTGGCACGGAGAGCGACACGGCCTTTTCTGAGGTTTCCCATGAAAAAAGATATCCATCCTAAGTACGAAGCTGTATCTATCTCTTGCTCTTGCGGCAACGTGATCAACACCCGTTCAACCATGACCGGTACTCTGAACCTGGACGTATGTGGTAACTGCCACCCGTTCTACACTGGTAAGCAGCGTGTTGTTGATACCGGTGGCCGTGTTGATCGCTTCAACAAGCGTTTCAGCATCCCTGGTTCAAAATAAGTTTTCGCTAGCCGAGTCCCTGGATTCGGCTACAAAAAAACCCGGCTTAGGCTGGGTTTTTTTATGGCTAAAAATCAGTATTCCCAGGTATCGGGATCGATGCCCATTTCACGCATAATCACTTTGGCTTCTTCCGGGATCTCATCGCCGCGTTCTTTGCGCAAATCAACATCATCTGGCAGCGGTTGTCCGGTAAAGGCGTGCAGAAACGCTTCGCACAGCAGTTCACTATTGGTAGCGTGACGCAGGTTGTTGACCTGACGACGAGTACGCTCATCAGTCAAAATCTTCAAAACTTTCAGCGGAATAGAAACCGTGATTTTCTTGACCTGCTCGCTTTTCTTACCGTGCTCAGCATACGGGCTGATATATTCGCCGTTCCATTCAGCCATGGTTTACCTTAATCAATAAAAGTTAATTGTGGGGAAAAGGGGGGATTATGCCCGATTTCCAGATGCCTTACCGATGAAAATGCGCATTTTATCGGTACATCCCTGTGGCATAAACCCTGCAGACAGGCGATGACGCATAATTTTAGCGGGTATTGCGCTTCTGCTCAATCTATACGCAAAGACATTTAGATGTCCAGATGTATTGACGTCTAAATTGGGGGTGTTATCCTGTGGCCTCTTTTATTCTCAGCTTCAGGAACAGTAAGCACCATGACGCGTAAACAGGCAACCATCGCAGTACGCAGCGGTTTGAATGATGACGAGCAATATGGCTGCGTTGTCCCCCCGATTCACCTCTCCAGTACCTATAACTTTCTTGATTTCAACCAGCCTCGTGCACATGACTACTCGCGTCGCGGTAATCCAACGCGTGATGTCGTGCAGCGCGCCCTGGCAGAACTGGAAGGCGGTGCGGGCGCAGTATTGACCAATACCGGTATGTCTGCGATCCATCTGGTCACCACCGTGTTTCTGAAGCCTGGCGATCTGCTGGTTGCCCCGCATGACTGCTACGGCGGTAGCTATCGTCTGTTTGACAGCCTGAGCAAGCGCGGCGCTTATCGCGTGAAATTTGTCGATCAGGGCGATAAAGCCGCATTAGCCGCTGCCATGGCGGAAAAACCTAAACTGGTTCTGGTCGAAAGCCCAAGCAACCCTCTGCTGCGCGTAGTGGATATCGCGGCCATCTGTCAGGCCGCACGTGAAGCGGGTGCTGTCAGTGTGGTTGATAACACCTTCCTGAGCCCGGCGTTGCAAAATCCGCTGGCGCTGGGTGCGGATTTGGTTATCCACTCCTGCACAAAATATCTCAACGGACACTCCGATGTTGTGGCCGGTGCTGTGGTTTCGAAAGATCCTGCGGTCGCGACGGAGATGGCGTGGTGGGCCAATAATATTGGTGTAACAGGCGGCGCGTTTGATAGCTACCTGCTGCTGCGCGGTATGCGCACTCTGGCCCCGCGTATGGCGGCGGCACAGCGTAATGCACTGGCGATAGTTGATTACCTAAAGCAACAACCTTTGGTGAAAAAGCTGTATCATCCTTCGTTGCCTGAAAATGCGGGTCACGAGTATGCGGCCCGTCAACAACGCGGTTTTGGCGCCATGTTAAGCTTCGAGTTTGATGGTGATGAAGCCCGCCTACGCCGTTTCCTCAAAGCCTTGCAGCTGTTTACGCTGGCGGAGTCTTTGGGAGGCGTTGAAAGTTTGATCTCTCATACCGCAACCATGACCCACGCGGGCATGTCTGCTGAAGCACGCGCGGCTGCCGGAATTTCCGAGACGTTGCTGCGTATTTCAACCGGTATTGAAGATCACGAAGATTTAATTGCCGATCTGGATAACGCATTCCGGATCGCTTCCGAGGAGTAAGCATGACGAGTTCAGCAGGCGCGGGAACGCCGACGATAAAGCAGTTGCATAAATTTGGGGGGAGTAGCCTGGCAGACCCACGTTGCTATCAACGCGTGGCGGAAATTATGGCGGGTTATAGCCAACCGGGCGATCTGATGGTGGTATCCGCTGCGGGTAGCACCACCAATCAGCTGATTAGCTGGCTGAAGCTCAGCCAGAGCGATCGGCTGGCGGCTCACCAGGTGCAACAGACTTTACGCCGTTTCCAGAGTGAGCTGATTGACTCATTACTGCCTGCTGAAATCGCAGAACCGATGATCACGGAGTTTATCCGTGATCTGGAGCGTCTTGCTGCACTGCTGGATGGAACAATCACTGAGGCGGTATACGCCGAAGTCGTTGGGCACGGAGAAATTTGGTCAGCCCGACTGATGGCTGCGGTACTGTGTCAGCGAGATATTGATGCCTGCTGGCTGGATGCACGTGATTTCCTGCGTGCTGAGCGTGCTGCACAACCTCAGGTCGATGAAGGGAAATCATGGCCGCTGTTACAGGCTCTGCTGGCTCAGCATCCACATCAGCGTGTGGTGGTCACTGGGTTTATCAGCGGTAACGACAGCGGTGAGACCGTACTGCTGGGACGCAACGGTTCAGACTATTCAGCCACCCAAATTGGTGCGCTGGCTGGCGTGAAACGCGTCACCATCTGGAGTGATGTGGCCGGTGTGTACAGCGCTGACCCACGTAAAGTCTCCGATGCCTGTTTGCTCCCGCTGCTGCGTCTGGATGAAGCCAGTGAGCTGGCGCGTCTGGCAGCGCCGGTATTACATACTCGTACCTTACAGCCGGTCTCGAACAGCGATATCGATCTGCAATTGCGTTGTAGCTATCAACCAGAGCAGGGTTCTACGCGTATTGAGCGTGTGCTGGCTTCTGGCACGGGTGCACGTATCGTTACCAGCCATGATGACGTCTGTCTGATCGAAATCCAGATCCCCGCGCAGCATGATTTCTCCCATCTGCAAAAAGAGATCGATCTGTTACTGAAACGCGCGCAGCTGCGCCCGTTAGCGGTAGGAGTGCATCTCGATCGCCGTTTGATTCAGCTTTGCTACACCTCGGAAGTCGTGAACAGCGTGTTTGAGCTGTTGCAAGATGCTGCTCTGCCGGGTCATTTGCAGCTGCGTGACGGTTTGGCGCTGGTGGCACTTGTCGGCGCGGGTGTAACCCGTAACCCGCTGCATAGCCACCGTTTCTGGCAGCAGTTGCAGGATCAGCCCGTCGAGTTTATCTGGCAGTCGGAAGACCATATTAGCCTGGTGGCGGTATTGCGTGTCGGGCCGACTCAGCACGTGATTCAGGGGCTGCATCAGTCTCTGTTCCGGGCAGAAAAACGCATTGGCCTGATGCTGTTTGGCAAAGGCAATATCGGTTCGCGCTGGCTTGAGCTGTTTGCGCGCGAGCAGGAGACGCTTTCAGCGCGCACCGGTTTTGAATATGTGCTGGCTGGTGTGGCAGACAGCCGCCGCAGCTTGCTGAATTATCAGGGGCTGGATGCCAGCCGCGCATTGGCTTTCTTTGATGATGAAGCACAGGAACGCGACGAAGAGTCTCTGTTCCTGTGGATGTGTGAACATCCGTTTGATGATCTGGTGGTGTTGGATGTGACTGCCAGTGAATCTCTGGCGCAGCAGTATCATGATTTTGCCAGCCACGGTTTTCACGTGATCAGTGCCAATAAGGTTGCCGGGGCTTCTGGCAGCGCACAGTGGCGTCAGATTCGCGATGCATTTGCGAAAACAGGCCGCCATTGGCTGTATAACGCCACGGTAGGTGCTGGTTTGCCTATCAACCACACCGTGCGGGATCTGCGCGAAAGCGGTGATAGCATTCTGGCGATCAGCGGCATCTTCTCCGGCACACTTTCGTGGCTGTTCCTGATGTTTGATGGCACGGTGCCGTTTACCGAACTGGTTGACCAGGCATGGCAGCAAGGACTGACTGAACCCGATCCGCGTGTTGACCTCAGCGGGCAGGACGTGAAGCGTAAGCTGGTAATTTTGGCGCGTGAAGCGGGCTACGATATTGAACCCGATCAGGTCCGTGTGGAATCACTGGTGCCAGCGGGCTGTGCCGATGAGTCCATCGATCACTTCTTTGAAAATGGCGCAACTCTTGACGAGCAGATGCTGCAACGCCTGGAAGCGGCGCAGGAGATGGGGCTGGTGTTACGCTATGTCGCGCGTTTTGATGCTAACGGGAAGGCCCGTGTCGGTGTTGAAGCCGTGCGAGCAGACCATCCACTGGCAGCGCTGTTACCCTGTGATAACGTGTTTGCCATTGAAAGCCGCTGGTATCGCGATAACCCACTGGTGATTCGCGGGCCTGGCGCCGGGCGTGATGTCACTGCTGGCGCTATTCAGTCCGATATCAACCGGCTGGCGCAGCTGCTCTAATCTCTTTGAATCAAAAAAGGGTGCCCTCGTGGCACCCTTTCTGACTTATTAGCTCTCCCCGGCTTTCACCGGGGCAGCCATCATTAACCCGTGTTACGCATACCCGCAGCAACACCAGCAATGCTGACCATCAGCGCTTGTTCAACGCTGGCATCAGGTTCTTCACCACGCGCTTCCTGCGCACGGGCGCGATGCAGAAGTTCGGCCTGGAGCAGGTTGAGTGGGTCGGTATAGACATTACGTAGCGCGATGGATTCTGCAATCCAGGGCTGATCGGCCATTAAATGTGCATCGTTAGCAATGGTCAGTACCGCTTTGATATCCGCTTCTAACTGGTCGCGTAGCTGTTGCCCCAGCGGCCACAGTGACTTATCTACCAGGCGCTGATCGTAATACTCCGCCAGCCACAAATCCGCTTTCAGGAACACCATCTCCAGCATGCCCAAACGGGTGGAGAAGAATGGCCAGTCACGGCACATTGCTTCCAGCTGATCGCGGTGGCCATCATTCATTGCCTGTTGAATGGCTGCACCGGCACCAAGCCAGGCGGGCAGCATCAGACGGTTTTGCGTCCACGCGAAGATCCACGGAATAGCGCGCAGTGATTCAACACCGCCGGTAGGACGGCGTTTCGCCGGGCGCGAGCCGAGTGGCAGCTTACCCAGTTCCTGTTCTGGTGTGGCTGAACGGAAGTACGGCACGAAGTCAGGGTTCTCACGCACATAGCCACGGTACATGGCACAAGAGTGCGCAGAGAGCTGATCCATGATGTTGCGCCATTCCGCTTTAGGCTCTGGCGGTGGCAGCAGGTTCGCTTCCAGAATCGCACCGGTATAGAGCGAAAGGCTGGCCACTGCCACTTGCGGTAAGCCGAACTTAAAGCGGATCATCTCACCTTGTTCGGTGACGCGCAGGCCGCCTTTCAGGCTCCCCGGTGGCTGTGACAGCAGGGCCGCATGCGCTGGTGCGCCGCCACGGCCAATGGTGCCGCCGCGTCCGTGGAACAGCGTCAGAGCGATACCGGCTTTTTCACAGGTTTTAATCAGTGCATCCTGAGCCTGATACTGTGCCCAGCTTGCCGCCATGACACCTGCATCTTTTGCCGAGTCAGAGTAGCCAATCATGACCATCTGCTTGCCCTGAATAAAGCCGCGATACCAGTCGATATTGAGCAACTGGCCCATGACGTCATTGGCATTGTTCAGGTCGTCCAGGGTTTCAAACAGCGGGGCAACTGGCATCGCAAAAGTGATACCCGCTTCTTTCAACAGCAGGTGCACGCCCAGTACATCGGACGGCGTTTTTGCCATAGAAATAACATAGGCAGCAATTGAGCCTTCCGGCACTTCCGCCGCAACACGACAAGTTTCCAGCACTTCACGCGTGTCGTCGGTCGGTTCCCAACTCCGTGGCAGCAGCGGGCGCTTGGAGTTCAGTTCACGGATCAGGAAGGCTTGTTTGTCTGCTTCAGACCAGCTTTCATAATCGCCCAGGCCCAGATAACGGGTAATCTCGGCAATCGCCTGAGTATGACGTGTGCTCTCCTGGCGAATATCAATTCGGACCAGCGGAACACCAAAACACTTCACGCGGCGCAACGTATCCAGCAGTTGGCCATTGGCGATGATCCCCATATCGCACTTCTGCAGTGACTGATAAATGGTATACAGCGGCTGCCAGAGCTGTTCATTGGTGATCAGCAGGTCTGCTGGACGCGGCAGGCGCTCACCTTTCAGGCGGCGCTCCAGGTAGGCCTGGGTGCTCATTAACTGGCTGCGCAGACGCTTCAGAATCACACGATAGGGTTCAATTGCTTCTGGATCGCCACTTAACTCCAGCACTTCCGGAGTACATTCGGACATTGAGAGTTCGGAAATCAGGACAGCGATATCGCGCAGGAACAGGTCGGCGGCTTTCCAGCGCCCCAGTTGCAGTGCATGGCGCGTTACGCTGGCCACAACGTTAGGGTTGCCATCACGGTCACCGCCCATCCATGAAGTGAATTTCACCGGCACGAAGTCCACTGGCAGCTTGATGCCAAAGGTTTCTTCAACCTGTTCGTTCAGTTCGCGCAGGAAAGCCGGTACGCCTTCCCACAGGCTGTTTTCAACCACGGCAAAGCCCCATTTAGCTTCGTCGATCGGGGTCGGGCGATATTTACGGATCTCATCCGTGTGCCATGCCTGAGCCACTAGCTGGCGCAGACGGCGCATAATCTGGTTGTATTCGTATTCGGACACGTCGCTGTGATCGAGCTGCTTCAGGCAGCTATTTACTTCGACCAGTTTGTGAATCAGCGTACGACGGGTAATTTCGGTTGGGTGCGCAGTCAGCACCAGTTCCAGCGACAGCGATTCAATCGCTTCGCGGATCGCTGACTCGCTGATGTTGCCCTGCTGTTTCAGGTTTTCGAAGGTCTTTTTCAGCAGTTCAGGGTGGTTAGCGCCATCGCCGCTGCGGGAAATGGTTTGATACTGCTCAGCAACGTTGGTCAGATTGAGGAACTGGCTAAATGCACGAGCAACAGGCAACAGCTCCTCATTAGACAGATTTTGCAGTGTGGTCAACAGTTCCTGGCGATGAGCGTCATTTCCGGCACGGGATGACTTCGAGAGTTTACGGATAGTTTCTACCCGCTCGAGGATGTTCTCTCCTAAAGCATCCTTGATGGTATCCCCGAGCAATTTGCCGAGCATACTGACGTTACTACGCATTGCGGAATATTGTTCGTTCATTGGACCCTGTTAACCTTATCGTCTAAATAAACACCACCACATATGCCCGAAAATCTGTGAATAAGATCACGTGGACATAACATCGTCTTTTATCTAGCCACGTAATCATGGATTCGTCAATTGACTTAAACTGACATAAACGTGTCGCTAAATAACGGAAATTCATGGAATTTAACTGGAGGTAAGCGAGATAAGTTATTCTTATCACCCATCAAAGGGAATTGCTGGGGCATTTTGCTGAATTATCAGCAAAATGCCCGATTTATTGCTTAACAGTGGCAGAAATGGTGCACCACTTGAGAAATGAGTTCGCGTGTGGGCTTGATAAATGCGGTATCGATAAATTCATCTGGCTGGTGCGCCTGGTTGATCGATCCCGGTCCCAATACCAGCGTTGGGCATAACTGCTGAATAAATGGCGCTTCGGTGCAGTAGTTCACTACTTCTGTCTCAACACCCAGCAGTTTCTCCACCACCTTCACCAGTTCATGATTCTTCGGACACTCATAGCCAGGGATAGGGGGATGCATGGCTCCCACCGTCAGACGGCCAGGCCAGCGCTCGCTCACCGGTGCCAGTGCTTCATTCAGCAATCCATCCAGATCGTCCAGCGTCAGCCCTGGCAGCGGGCGGATGTCCATATGCAGTTCGCAGCATGCACAGATACGGTTTACTGCATCGCCGCCGCTGATGCGGCCAAAGTTCATGGTGGGATAGGGAATGGCGAAATCGGCGTGGTGATAGCGTTCTTTCAGCGTGTTGCGCAGCCCCATCAGGTGGCCGATAGCTTCATGCATCAGCTCAATGGCATTAACGCCACGCGCCGGATCGCTGGAGTGACCGGAATGACCTTCAATGCGAATCGCATTCGAGAGGTGACCTTTGTGTGCTCGCACCGGCTTGAGTGACGTTGGCTCACCAATGATGGCGCAGTCAGGCCGGATATGCGTACTTTCAGCGAAATACTGCGCACCGGCCATGGTGGTTTCTTCATCGGCAGTTGCCAGAATGTAGAGCGGTTTTTTCAGTGTTGTCACATCGACATCACGCAGCGCGTCGAGAATAAAGGCAAAAAAGCCCTTCATATCTGCGGTGCCCAGACCATAGAGTTTATTGTCATGTTCGGTCAGGGTGAACGGATCGCGCGTCCAGCGCCCGTCATCGAAAGGAACTGTGTCAGTATGACCGGCTAGCAGCAGTCCGCCTGCGCCATCGCCACTGCGTGCCAGCATGTTGAATTTACGACGCGTTCCCGGCACCGGCTGTACTTCAACCTGGAAGCCAAGATCGCGGAACCAGCCTGCCAGCAAACTGATTAAAGTTTCATTACTCTGATCCAACGCGCTTTCAGTCGCACTGATCGACGGGGTAGCGATCAACTGGCGGTACAGTTCGATAAAAGGCGGTAATTTTGTCTTCACTGTTGACGGTCCTTGAGTTAGGATGTATCAATATTCATGCATTAATAGTGAATAAAAATACATTAACGTCGTATGCATGTGAACCCAAATTTGCTGCAAACGACATGGTGGGCAACGGGGCAAGGCCGCGACCCGGAATGTGTGACTGTAAAAAGGTATACAGCCTGATGTTGAATACGCTGATCGTTGGTGCCAGTGGCTATGCTGGCGTAGAGCTTGCCACTTTCCTCAATCGCCATCCACATATGAACATAACCGCTCTGGCGGTTTCCGCGCAAAGCCCGGATGCAGGAAAACGTCTTTCTGATCTTCATCCGCAGCTTAAGGGCGTGATCGATCTGCCATTGCAGCCGCTGAGCAATGCCGCTGAATGGGCAGATAAAGTGGATGTAGTGTTCCTCGCCACCGCGCACGAAGTGAGCCACGATTTGGCTCCAGAGTTCCTGAAAGCCGGTTGCGTGGTGTTCGACCTGTCAGGCGCATTCCGTGTCAATGATGGCGCTTTCTATACCCAATATTACGGCTTCCCACACCAGCACGCTGACTGGCTAGATAAGGCTGTTTATGGTCTGGCTGAGTGGAACCGTGAAGCCATCGCACAGGCACAATTAGTGGCTGTGCCGGGTTGCTATCCTACCGCAGCTCAACTGTCACTCAAGCCGCTGCTTGACGCCGGTCTGATCAACGAAGCGCAGTGGCCAGTGATTAACGCCACCAGCGGCGTGAGCGGTGCTGGACGTAAAGCCAACCTCAACACCAGCCTGTGTGAAGTGAGCCTGCAAGCCTATGGCCTGTTTAATCACCGTCACCAGCCTGAAATTGCCGTGCATTTGGGCACGCCAGTGATTCTCACACCGCATCTGGGCAACTTCCCACGCGGTATTCTGGCGACCACGACCTGCCGTCTGAATCCTGGCGTAACGCGTGAAGATGTGGCGCAGGCGTTCCATAACGCCTATAACGATAAACCGCTGGTGCGTGTTTATGAAGACGGTGTGCCCGCGCTGAAAGCCGTGGTTGGCCTGCCGTACTGCGACATTGGCTTTGCCGTGCAGGGCGAACATCTGATTGTGGTCGCAGCAGAAGATAACCTGCTGAAAGGTGCAGCATCGCAAGCCGTGCAGTGCCTGAATATCCGTTTCGGTTTCCCTGAAACCCAGTCACTGATTTGAGCGGCGGAAAGGTCATGAGCAATCCATTAATTATTAAACTCGGCGGCGTGCTGCTGGATAGCGAAGAGGCGCTGGCGCGTCTGTTTGAAGCCCTGGTCGCCTATCGTTCAGCCCATCAGCGCCCGTTGATTATTGTGCACGGCGGCGGCTGTCTGGTTGACGAGCTAATGAAAAAGCTGGCGCTGCCGGTACAGAAGAAAAACGGTCTGCGGGTCACACCAGCCGACCAAATCGACATTATTACTGGCGCACTGGCGGGAACGGCTAACAAAACGCTGCTTGCCTGGGCGAACAAATACGCCCTGCGCGCCGTCGGCCTGTGCCTGGGTGATGCCGGGTTGGTGAATGTCACGCAATTCGACCCTGAACTCGGTCACGTAGGGCAGGCTACGCCGGGTAATCCAGCGTTGCTGCATACGCTGCTGGACGCCGGCTATATGCCGATTGTCAGCTCTATCGGCATTACCGCCGAAGGCGAACTGATGAATGTGAATGCCGATCAGGCCGCGACCGCGCTGGCTTCAACGCTGGGTGCAGATCTGGTGCTGCTGTCTGATGTCAGTGGTATTCTGGATGGCAACCGTCAGCGCATGGCTGAAATGACGGCAGAAAAAGCCGAACAGTTGATCGCTGACGGAGTGATCACTGACGGTATGATTGTGAAAGTACGTGCGGCGCTTGATGCAGCACGTACTCTGGGACGCCCGGTAGATATCGCTAGCTGGCGTCATGCTGAACAACTCCCTGAGCTGTTCAATGGTGTCTCGATTGGCACCCGGATTTTCGCTTAAACGACTCTGATTCAAGGATTACGACCAAATGGCAACGCAAAATATCAAAAAAATCGTTCTGGCTTACTCCGGTGGCCTGGATACTTCCGCCATCATTCCATGGCTGAAAGAGAACTACGGCGGCTGTGAAGTGGTCGCTTTCGTCGCCAACATTGGCCAGGACCCCGCTGATCTGGAAGGCGTTGAGAAAAAAGCGCTGCAGTCAGGGGCTTCTGAGTGCCACGTTGTTGATCTGCGCGAAGAATTCATCAGTGATTACATCTACCCTGTTCTGCAAACCGGTGCGCTGTACGAAGGCACTTATTTGCTGGGTACTTCAATGGCACGTCCAATCATCGCTAAAGCGCAGGTTGAGCTGGCGTTGAAAGTCGGCGCAGATGCGCTGTGCCACGGTGCAACCGGTAAAGGTAACGACCAGGTGCGTTTCGAAACCACCTACACCGCACTGGCACCACAGCTGAAAGTGGTTGCGCCATGGCGTGAGTGGGATCTGCGTTCACGTGAAGCGCTGCTGGACTACCTGAAAGTCCGTAACATCCCAACCACCGCTTCACTGGAAAAAATCTACAGCCGTGATGAAAACGCATGGCACATCTCTACCGAAGGTGGCGTACTGGAAAGCCCAGCAAACGCACCGACCAAAGATTGCTGGGTGTGGACCGTTGATCCTCTGGATGCACCAGACCAGCCTGAAAATGTCACCGTGACCGTTGAGAAAGGTCGTGTAGTTGCAGTTAACGGCGAGAAGCTGAGCCCATTCCAGTGCCTGGAAAAACTGAACGTGCTGGGTGCTAAGCACGGTGTTGGCCGTATCGATATCGTAGAAAACCGTCTGGTTGGGATTAAATCTCGCGGCTGCTACGAAACCCCTGGCGGCACCATCATGGTAAATGCACTGCGTGCGGTTGAGCAGCTGGTTCTGGATCGTGACAGCTTCAAATGGCGTGAGCAGTTGGGCCATGAAATGGCTTACGTGGTATACGATGGCCGTTGGTTCGCACCACTGCGTAAATCTATCCAGGCGGCAGCTGAATCACTGGCAGAAGAAGTGAACGGTGAAGTGGTCCTGCAACTGTACAAAGGTCAGGCGATTGCCACGCAGAAAACCTCTGCTAACAGCCTGTACTCGGAAGAGTTCGCGACCTTCGGCGAAGACGAAGTGTACGATCACCGTCACGCGGGCGGCTTCATCCGTCTGTTCTCGCTCTCTTCACGTATCCGTGCGTTGAACGAGCAGAAAAAGTAATACCGCAGCAAGCGACACATTTTGCAAGGGCGGCGTTAGCCGCCCTTTGTTTAACAGATATTCAGGAGCATTCAGATGGCACTTTGGGGCGGACGTTTTTCTCAGGCAGCAGACCAACGGTTCAAACAGTTCAACGATTCGCTGCGCTTTGACTATCGCCTGGCGGAGCAGGACATCATCGGTTCCGTTGCCTGGTCAAAAGCGTTGGTAACGGTTAACGTGCTCAGCAGTGATGAGCAGCAGCAGTTGGAAGCTGCATTGAATGCGCTGCTGGCGGAAGTACGTGCCAATCCAGAGCAGATCCTGCAAAGCGATGCAGAAGATATTCACAGCTGGGTCGAAGGCAAGCTGATTGAGAAAGTCGGTGCGCTGGGTAAAAAACTGCATACTGGCCGTAGCCGTAACGATCAGGTCGCTACCGATCTGAAATTGTGGTGTAAGGAGCAGGTCGCCGTACTGTTGGCAGCAACCCGTGAGCTGCAACAAGCACTGGTTGTGACAGCAGAAGCCAATCAGGACGTTGTCATGCCGGGTTATACCCACTTACAGCGTGCACAGCCGGTTACCTTTGCACACTGGTGCCTGGCGTACGTTGAGATGCTGGCGCGCGATGAAAGCCGTCTGCAGGATGCACTGAAGCGCCTCGACGTTAGCCCGTTGGGCTGTGGTGCGCTGGCAGGTACGGCGTATGAGATTGATCGCGAGCAGTTGGCTGGCTGGTTAGGCTTTGCTTCTGCGACGCGTAACAGCCTCGATACCGTTTCGGATCGTGACCACGTACTCGAACTGCTGTCTGATGCTTCAATCGGCATGGTGCACCTGTCGCGTTTCGCTGAAGATCTGATTTTCTTCAATACGGGCGAAGCCGGTTTTGTCGAGCTGTCAGATAAAGTGACTTCAGGTTCTTCCCTGATGCCACAGAAGAAAAACCCGGATGCTCTGGAACTGATCCGTGGTAAGTGTGGCCGTGTGCAGGGCGCATTGACCGGCATGATGATGACGTTGAAGGGCCTGCCGCTGGCTTACAACAAAGACATGCAGGAAGATAAAGAAGGCCTGTTCGACGCGCTGGATACCTGGCTCGACTGCCTGCATATGTCGGCACTGGTGTTGGATGGCATTCAGTTGAAGCGTCCGCGTTGCCAGGAAGCGGCAGAGCAGGGTTACGCGAACTCTACGGAGCTGGCGGATTATCTGGTGGCGAAGGGCGTACCTTTCCGTGAAGCTCACCATATCGTGGGTGAAGCGGTGGTTGAGGCGATCAAACAAGGTGTAGCGCTGGAAGCGTTAACGCTGGAGCAGCTTAAGCAGTTCAGCGCCATCATTGAAGCGGATGTTTATCCGATTCTGGCACTGCAATCCTGCCTCGATAAGCGTAACGCTCAGGGTGGCGTTGCCCCTGCGCAGGTCGCCGCAGCAATTGCCTTCGCGAAACAGCGTCTGGCATAAGTAAAAAAAATGGCGGACTGCTTCAGTCCGCCAACCTCTAGCTTCGAAATAACATCTTGTTTTTATAGGCACATCACCAAGACATCCGCATTTCCTCGCGTCTGCCATGATCTAATCTGTGCGTATTATTTCTCCATCTTCTTGATAGGGCTAATCGTTCATTGCTATGCTATCTATCGCCACGAACTATCGTGGTCTGGAGGATTACAATGAACATCCGCGATCTTGAATATCTGGTTTCTCTGGCGGAACACCGCCATTTTCGTCGTGCCGCAGATGCGTGCCATGTCAGCCAGCCAACGCTGAGCGGACAGATCCGTAAGCTTGAGGATGAGCTGGGTGTGATGCTGCTTGAACGTACCAGCCGTAAGGTGCTGTTCACGCAGGCTGGCTTATTGTTGGTAGACCAGGCGCGCACCGTTTTGCGCGAGGTGAAAGTGCTTAAGGAGATGGCAAGCCAGCAGGGCGAGACAATGTCAGGTCCGCTGCATATTGGCCTTATCCCAACCACTGGGCCTTACCTGCTGCCGCATATCATTCCGATGTTGCATCAGACGTTCCCAAAACTGGAAATGTATCTGCATGAAGCGCAGACGCAGCAGTTACTGGCGCAACTCGATAACGGCAAGCTGGACTGCGCAATTCTGGCGCTGGTGAAAGAGAGCGAGGCCTTTATTGAAGTACCGCTGTTTGACGAACCCATGACACTGGCGATCTATGAAGATCACCCGTGGCGGGATCGCGATCGGGTGCCGATGTCCGATCTGGCAGGGGAAAAGCTGTTGATGCTGGAAGATGGGCACTGCTTGCGCGATCAGGCGATGGGCTTCTGCTTTGAAGCGGGTGCCGATGAAGACACCCATTTCCGCGCCACCAGCCTGGAAACGTTGCGTAACATGGTTGCGGCGGGCAGCGGTATTACGCTGTTACCAACGTTAGCGGTACCGCCGCAGCGTATCCGTGATGGCGTGTGTTATCTGCCGTGCTACAAGCCAGTGCCACAACGTACCATCGCACTGGTGTACCGTCCGGGATCTCCCCTGCGCAGCCGTTATGAACAGTTGGCAGAGGCAATCCGTACGCACATGCAGTCTCATCTGCAAAACACGTTAAAACAGGCGGTTTAATCCGTTTAGCGCGGCAACGCGATAGGCTTCGGCCATCGTTGGGTAGTTAAAGGTGGTGTTGACGAAATACTCAATCGTATTACCACCGTTTTTCTGCTCCATGATGGCCTGGCCGATGTGAATAATCTCCGCCGCACGTTCACCAAAGCAGTGAATCCCCAGGATCTCTTTGGTTTCCCGATGGAACAGGATTTTCAGGCTACCGACGTTCATGCCGACAATCTGTGCGCGTGCCAGGTGTTTAAACTGCGCACGTCCCACTTCATACGGCACTTTCATCGCGGTGAGCTGCTGTTCGGTTTTACCTACTGAGCTGATCTCCGGAATGGTGTAAATCCCGGTCGGGATATCTTCAATCAGATGGGCCGTTGCTTCGCCTTTCACCATCGCAGTCGCCGCGATGCGACCCTGATCGTAGGCCGCTGAAGCCAGGCTAGGGTAGCCGATGACGTCGCCAACCGCGTAGATGTGCGGCTGAGCCGTCTGGTACATGCTGTTTACTTTCAGCAATCCGCGCCCGTCAGCTTCCAGACCGACATTTTCCAGCGTCAGTGAATCCGTATTACCGGTGCGACCGTTGGCATACAGCAGGCAATCGGCTTTCACTTTTTTGCCCGATTTCAGATGGACAATGACGCCATCATCCACACCCTCAATTTTCTCGAACTCTTCGTTATGGCGAATTACCACACCGCTGTTCCAGAAGTGGTAGGAGAGTGAGTCTGACATCTCCTGATCGAGGAACGCCAACAGGCGGTCACGGGTGTTAATCAGGTCCACTTTGACATTCAGGCCACGGAAGATAGACGCATATTCGCAACCAATTACCCCAGCACCGTAAATAATCACGTGGCCTGGCTCATGGTGAAGGTTAAGAATGGAGTCGGAATCGTAGACGCGTGGGTGATTAAAATCGACATTCGCCGGGCGGTAAGGGCGAGAGCCACAGGCGATAACAAATTTCTCGGCAGTCAGGCTTTCACGGGTGCCATCGGGATAGACGACTTCGAGTGTATTCGCATCAACGAAATGCGCATCGCCCTGAAATATGGCGCAACGGTTGCGTTCATAAAAGCTCTGACGCATTGCGGTTTGCTGACTGATGACGCTTTCGGTGTGGTTCAGAATATCTGCGAAGGAGGAGCGTAGCAGCCTGGTGTGGTCGCTGTAGAGTGGGTTCTGGTTGAACTCAATAATACGGCTGACGGCGTGACGCAATGCTTTGGACGGGATAGTGCCCCAGTGTGTACAACCACCGCCGATATTATGGTAGCGCTCGATCACTGCAACACGCTGTCCCTGCTTGACCAGCCCCATTGCTGCACCTTCACCGCCGGGGCCTGAGCCAATCACTATGGCGTCGTAATCGTAAGACTTTTGCATACTAATACGTCCTATTCTTATCTACATTTTCACAACGAGATTCTAACATCTCCGTGCGCACATCTGAATTCTATCAGTCAGTTTAAGCGCTTTTTGACAAAGCGTGGGCTTTCACAGCCAGTGACAAAGTTTGCAAAACTGTACGCTGAATATTTTGTTATAGTGTCGACCTAACCCCTCAGAAGGCAGAGATAATGGGCGTCAGAGCGCAACAAAAAGAACGTACACGCCGTTCATTGATCGAGGCAGCCTTCAGCCAACTCAGCGCGGAACGCAGTTTTGCCAGCCTGAGCTTACGTGAAGTTTCCCGTGAAGCGGGGATTGCACCTACTTCGTTTTACCGCCATTTCAGAGATGTAGATGAACTGGGGTTGACCATGGTAGATGAAAGTGGCCTGATGTTGCGTCAACTGATGCGCCAGGCACGGCAGCGTATCGCCAAAGGCGGCAGCATTATCAAAACTTCGGTGGCGACTTTCATGGAATTCATCGGGAACAATCCCAATGCATTCCGCCTGTTGCTCCGTGAGCGATCGGGCACTTCCGCCGCATTTCGTGCGGCTGTTGCGCGTGAAATTCAGCACTTTATCGCCGAACTGGCTGACTATCTTGAGGTCGAAAATCGCATGCCGCGCAGCTTCACCGAAGCGCAGGCCGAGGCGATGGTTACCATCGTTTTCAGTGCCGGTGCCGAAGCACTGGACGTTGATCTTGAGCAGCGCCGCAAACTGGAAGACCGTCTGGTGCTGCAATTACGCATGATTGCTAAAGGTGCGTATTACTGGTATCGCCGTGAGCAGGAGCGACTGGCGGTCACTTTAGAAAAAACCGAAGAGTAACAGATAAGGATAACGTGATGTCATTACAGAGTCCCCGCGATAAAAGCACCTTACTGCTGGCTTTTATCACTGGTTTAGCGATAAACGGATCGTTTTCCGTGATGTTTAGCGCTTTTGTCCCTTTTTCCATTTTTCCGCTGATTGCGTTAGGACTGGCAGCCTGGTCTCTGCACCAGCGCTATCTTAACCGCAGCATGCCAGAGGGTATGCCTTCACTGGCGGCGGCTTTCTTCCTGCTAGGGATTTTGGTTTACAGTGCGCTGGTGCGCGCAGAGTACCCGGATATTGGCTCTAACTTCATCCCGGTAGTCCTGATGGTAGCGTTGGTATTTTGGATTGCGACCCGTTTCAAGAAAGGGAAAAGCAGTCAGTAATGCAGAAGGCGGCCGGGGCCGCCTTTTTTGATCAGGCTTTGCGCGTCAGTAGCACGCCACATTCCATATGGTGCGTATAGGGGAACTGGTCAAACAGTGCCAGGCGTGAAACATCATGGGTTTCTGCCAGCGTAGCAAGGTTATCGCACAGGGTCTGTGGATTGCAGGAGATATACAGAATCCGCGGATACGCCTGAACCATCGCAACGGTTTCGCTATCCAGCCCACTGCGCGGTGGATCGACAAAAATCGTCTCACACTCGTAGCTCGTCAAATCAATCCCTTCCAGACGATTAAAGCTGCGTGTGCCGTTCATTGCCTGCGTAAACTCTTCCGCTGCCATGCGGATAATCTGCACGTTATCGATGTTATTCGCGGCGATATTGTATTGCGCGGATGCCACCGAGGGTTTGGCGATTTCTGTTGCCAGCACCCGACGGAAATTCCGTGCCAGAGCCAGAGAGAAATTCCCATTCCCGCAATACAACTCCAGCAGGTCGCCCTGAGAATTTTGTGTGACATTTAGCGCCCACTCCAGCATCTGAATGTTCATCGCGGCATTCGGCTGGGTGAAACTGTTCTCGACCTGGCGGTAGATCATGTCACGGCCTGCTACCGGTAATGATTCGTCGACAAAGTCTTGATCAAGAAAGATTTTTGTCTTGGTGGCGCGTCCAATCAGATGCAGCTGGTAGCCTTTAGCGCGCAGCGCATCGCGTAACAGGGTTGCCGCCTGCTGCCACTCTTCATCCAGTTTACGGTGGTACAGCAGCGAAATGACGATCTGATTGCTCATGGTGGAGAGATAGTCAATCTGGAACAGCTTAAAGCGCAGGGTACGGTTATCGCGTAGCGCTGCCATTAACTCTGCCATGAGCTGGTTGATCAGTTCGCTGGCCGCAGGAAACTGGTCGACGCGAATACGTTGTTTCGTCTCTTGATCAAAGATGATGTGATAGAGATCGTCACCATCATGCCAGATACGGAATTCGGCACGCATCCGATAGTGGCTTACCGGTGAACGGAACACCTCCACGTCGGGCGCAGCAAAGGGCACCATCATCGCCTGTAAACGGCTGACTTTTTCCGCCAGTTGTGCGTCGTATTGTTCAATCGGGAGCTGTTCGGGTGTCATCTTTAATCCTGGTAATAAGCCTGCTTGCCGGGCGATTGTAGGCATTCACTTTCTGTTGTCCAGTCTTTAAACAAAACAACCTGGGTCGAAATCTGGATTCCAGGGTGGCTTCACCTTAGACTGCGACAGCCGGTCTCAGTATTGAGCTAACAGGGAATCCAGTGAAAATCTGGAGCTGACGCGCAGCGGTAAGGAATGTCGTGGTGATTGCCTAGGCAGACACTGTCCTTTGGGATGGGAAGTCTTCACCATTTATGATTCTTAGCCCGAAGACCTGCCGGTGTTACGTCGCATTTCATACGACTATCGCGTGCTATAAGTCGTGTGCCTCTGCGGCATCCTGATGGGTTTTTGGATGCTACAACAATGAATAAAAGTAACACTACGCTGTGCGCTTTCAGTGCCACGGCGCTTTCGCTCTGGGCTGCATATGGCTTTGCTCAGGATGATGATACGCAAATCGTGACGGCTAACCGTTTTCAACAACCGGTTTCTTCGGTGTTGGCACCGACGACTGTGGTCACTCGTGAAGAGATTGATCGCTGGCAGGCTAAAAGCCTGACAGATGTGATGCGCCGTTTGCCCGGTGTGGATATCGCGCAAAATGGTGGCATGGGACAATCCAGTAGCATCTATATTCGCGGTGCTGAAGCCAGACATACCTTGGTGCTGATTGATGGTATTCCACTGGCAAAATCAGGCATTACCGGCATTTCTGATTTCAGCCAAATCCCTGTCTCGCTGGTTCAGCGTATCGAGTTAATTCGCGGGCCTCGTTCTGCAGTCTATGGTGCGGATGCGATTGGCGGGGTGGTTAACATCATTACCGAGAACAATCAGCCGGGTGGCCAGCTCAATGTAGGTATGGGATCTAACCACTACCAGGAATATAGTGGAACGGTACGCCAGAAAGTGGGTGAGGACACCTTAATCACGGTAGCTGGCGCGTTCCAGGCCACCAATGGCTATAACATTCAGCCACAGTCAACGTATAGCGTTGATAGCGATCGCGATGGTTTCCGCAGCAAAACGTTTTGGGCTGGGGTTAACCACCAGTTCTCGCAAAACCTTTCCGCATTCTTCCGCGGCTATGGTTACGGCAATAACACCTCGTATGACGTGGGCTATCAGGATGGAGGGGATAAACGGCAGGTCTATAATCACACCTATGAAGGTGGGTTTCGATTCAACCAGGATATCTACTCATCACAACTGACGTATAGCTATCAGCGTTTCAAAGATTACAACTATGCCAGTACCCTGGGACGCTACAGTGCGAGTACGACACTGGATGACATGAGCCAGCGTAATTTGCAGTGGGGTAATAGCTTTGCTGTTGGTCTCGGCACGGTGAGCGCGGGGGTGGACTGGCAGCAGCAACAGTTAGATTCCAGCGATGCATACAACGGCGATCGCTACCAGCGGACCAATACCGGCTATTATCTGACAGCCCAACAGCGCATTGATACTTTAACGCTGGAAGGTGCTGTGCGAGGAGATGACAACAATCAGTTTGGTTGGAACGGGACCTGGCAAGCGGCGGCTGGCTGGGCGTTTGTACCGGGCTATCGCTTCACACTCTCTTATGGCACTGGATTTGAAGCGCCGACATTAGGGCAGATGTACGGGCAAAGTCGACTGGGCATCGCCTCTAACCCAAATCTTAATGCTGAAACTTCCCATCAGATTGAAGCTGGGCTTGAAGGACTGACCGGGCCGGTTGACTGGCGTTTATCGGTTTACCAGAACAAAATCAAAAACCTCATCGATTATCTCTACGATGATAATTTCGTAGGTACTTACTACAACATCCAGTCCGCCACGATTAAAGGTATTGAATGGACCGGCAGCATGGATACCGGGATTTTCACTCACCGCATCACGCTGCAATACCTTGATCCTCGTCGCGACCAAGATAATGAGGTTCTGGCCCACCGCTCGCGGCAGCAATTCAAGTATCAGTTAGACTGGAATTTTGCTGATTTTGACTTTGATCTGGCCTGGCAGTATTTCGGGAAAAGCTTTAACAACAACACTAACCAGTTTGCTGATACTCAGCGGCGGATGCCGAGTTATAGCCTGGTAGATTTCTCAGCTGCATATCCGGTCACGTCTCATCTGACAGTTCGTGGTAAAATTGCCAACCTGTTGGATAAGGATTACGAGACGGTTTATGGCTATCGAACCCCTGGACGTGAGTACTACCTCAGCGCCAGCTACAGCTTCTGATCTGCGCCCCACTGTGCTGGTGTTTGACTCCGGCGTTGGTGGGCTTTCTGTATATGAAGAGGTTCGGCAGCTGTTGCCGAACCTGCACTATCTTTATGCTTTCGATAACGAGGGCTTTCCTTACGGCGAAAAAAGCGAAGAGTATATCGTTGATCGCGTTGTGGCGATTGTGACGGCTATCGTGCAGCGCTTTCCTCTCTCCTTAGTGATTATCGCCTGCAATAGTGCCAGCACGGTGACACTGCCTGCCTTACGTGCCCGTTTTGATTTCCCGGTTGTAGGTGTTGTACCTGCGATTAAACCTGCTGCGCGCCTGACGCGTAATGGCGTAGTGGGTCTGCTGGCGACGCGCGGCACGGTCAAACGCCCTTATACCCATGAGCTGGTGGCCCAGTTTGCGCGTGAGTGCAAAATCGAGATGCTGGGCTCGGCAGAGCTGGTTGAACTGGCGGAGGCGAAGTTGCATGGGGAAGAGATAGATAAAGAAGCTGTGCGTCATGCTGTTCAACCCTGGCTCAGAATGAACGAGCCACCGGATACCGTTGTACTCGGCTGTACTCACTTCCCGCTTTTACGTGATGAGTTACAACAGGTTCTGCCGGAGGGAACGCGCCTGGTGGATTCGGGAGCCGCAATTGCCCGTCGTACTGTCTGGTTGTTAGAACATGAATCCCCTGAGACATTTTCTTCTGCACAAAATCTGGCGCTTTGTACGCGGATGGACGAAGAAGCGTTGAAGTTATCGCCAGTTCTACAGCGATATGGCTTCCCATTGTTGGAAAAAGTAGCGATTTAGCCCGGTTTAGCCGAAAAAAACAGCACTCAGAAATTAATTTGAAATTAGCACTTGTCAGCCCGGAAGAACTCCCTATAATGCGCCTCCACTGACACGGAACAACGACTTACAAGTCGCCGGGTCAGAAAGGAAGTTGAAGGTAACTTCCGGTCAGAAAAGCAAAATAAATGCTTGACTGGCAAAGCGGAAAGCGTAATATACGCATCCCGCGCCGCTTGAGAAATCGCGGCACTGCTCTTTAACAATTT
>NZ_ALXE01000043.1 GCF_000295955.2 Pantoea sp. A4 | reverse complement strand
CGGAACAGGTTGTAGTGTAGCCCGGTTTCCCTGTCTTCGTACTGCCCGGCGTAGCGCAGCGGGATATGTACCTGATTTTTCAGCATCGGCATGCTGTTGATGACCGGGTTAGTGACCTCGCTTTAGGGGGCGTTTTTCAGGTCATAGTGCTATTAATAGCAATAATTGCATAGACAGAAAATGACCGTTACTTGTACGAAATTTATTCCCATTTTGCTATAGAAATGTAATGTTCATCTAGCATTAAACATAGCCCAAAGGAGTAATCGCTCTGGTAGATTAGGATGTCACGATAAGCCAGCTTCTCTCTAATTTTAGAGTAAGAATTCAGGAATGTTTCAGTTGGAAGTGTAACTTCATATGCATTTTTACCAAAAATAAAGAATGAGATGTTTGTAAGTGAGTGATTTAAGCTCTCGCTTACAATTGACTCGAATGCTTGATAAGTCTCTTCTAGACTTTTATTCTCACTTCGTTTGATTTTTTTTACAACATGCGCATATGCTATTTCGTCAAGTTTCAATAGTTTTTCTTTTGAGCTAATGCTATCGAGAAAAGTAAAATTACCATCTCGCGTCCCAAAAATATCCATGGCGATGATTTTTTGGTCGTTTTTTTCTTTCAAAGATTCAATTTTAGAAAGACTTTTACTCATGAGCAGTTTCTCTTATTTTTAGAGTCAAATCCCTTCATATCTTCGGGGTGATGTCCAGGGTATTGATTATATTTCCCTTTCTCCATAGGGTTTCTTCTTTCATCATCAGCAGCGTGGAAATGTGGCCCTCGACCAAATTTATCCTCTTCATGAAGGATTACATATCTTTTTTTACCATCAACATTAAATTCATAAACAGTTCTGTTTTCGAATTCGCTATCATATACATATTTGTGAGTTTCAAATTGGCTGCTCTTAGGAATCCCTGCTTGCTGTTTCGCTGATTTAAACGCAACATTTCTTGAAACTAGCCCCCACGGATCAATCCACCCGTTCGGATTCGGCGCGTACTGGTAAAGATTAAACCCACCCAGCACCCCTATCGGATCCGGGGTCGTAAAGCGGCCGACCTGCGGATCGTA
>NZ_ALXE01000042.1 GCF_000295955.2 Pantoea sp. A4 | reverse complement strand
CTGTCTTCGTACTGTCCGGCGTAGCGCAGCGGGATATGTACCTGATTTTTCAGCATCGGCATGCTGTTGATAACCGGGTTGGTGACCTCGCCGAACGGGGCGTAGCACTATGTGCGGCAGGGCTCCCCGTAGCACCGTTGTATCATCTGCCTTGCATTCTGGTAATGGGTTCAACGGCTAGTCTATCGGAGGGGCCCAAATAAGCTGATAATGTGATAAAAACATTAAGTAGAGCAACTATAGCCCTGAGGATACTGTCATCCCTTTTTTTATTGTTTGATCTAGCAATAGATCAAAGAATTGATTAAATGTTTTGGCATAAAAATAGAGGTGAAGGGCGTTTTTTTCACCTAAACTAGAATGGTTATTTTTTTTATCATCAGCATGCAAACAGGTTCTATCCCAATAGTACACTCCTGATTCTTCTCCTTCAGGAACCAATACGTAGAAGTTATCACCAGGGTCGATACCAATAACTACTGCGTTACTTATGAATGATAATTCGTCAACTATATCATCATTTATGTTTTCAATATCATAGTTCTCGTTATTAACTTTATGACCAAATAAAGCATCGAATGAAATGAAGTTATTATCTACATTATTGTATGGAAGGTCACAATGATCAGGGGATGATACTCTAAATCCATTGTAATGACTTAGAAATTTTTTGTAATCGTCAGGAAGAACCACTGACAACCGTTTAGCTAGTAAATCTATATCTATTTGGCTGATGCCGACACCTGTTAAAATAGCCAATTTTAAAATCCTGTAATGAGGTGTATGAGAAAATCCATCAAGCTAAACTGATTGATGAACGAAATATAAATGCGCTGGCTTATTAAATTAAATCAAGGCTAAATAATAAAGTCCGGGAAGATTTTAAGTCTATCCCGGATTTATTTTCAAACATCACTCAATATTTTCTTAACATCAAAGTCACCTTTTGGTGATAACTTAGGAAGAAGATCCCATTCACTTGAAGAAATAGGGGTGACATTTCCAAAAAAATCTTTCTTTTTGCAGGAGTCACCTATTCCAAAGGCAAAGTAAATATCATCTATATTTTCAGGGGTATAGTTATCTTGATGGCCAATTATTCTCCAGTCACTTCCTTCTTCTATTTTCTTATCAAATAGAGAGTACGTATCTATAATAATAGGCTTGATGGTTCTTTTTGAGTTCTTAATTTCAGATTCGCTTACTGCAGGCGAATTCATAGATATATCAAAAAATTCAGCAATATGACCTACAGTCATCAGTGACATGATTCTACCAAAACAATATCTATGCTCATTTAATTTAAAGCAGAATATATCCCCTGGCTTAACGAAGCGTAGCATTGTTCTCGGTTTTTTATCCCATCCCCAAAATTTAAAATCACTCATCCACATCTCCTCCCATCTGAATCACCTTTCTTACTATTGAAAGAGTCTTTAAATACCTGAGCTCTGGGGTCAGTTCTCCCATGATTAAATGAATTATATTTATTCCCTCTATTTGTTGAGGAGATTTCTTCTCCTATAGTCCCGGTTCTTGTTTTATATTTTTCAATATAATACTGTTCATAGCCTCTGGCTTGTCCATATTTAACATTATCATCAAATATCACCATTTCAGAACCAGAACTTAACCTTCCTGTTCCTCTGTGTTCTCCGGCTCTTCTTAATGGATCGTCAGTAATACCAACGTAATAAGGCTCTTTCGCTCCGGAATCAAATAAGCCATAAACACTATAACCTGCCGCATCAACTGGAGTCAGCCCCAGCGGATCCACCCACCCGTTCGGGTTCGGCGCATACTGGTAAAGATTAAACCCACCCGCTACCCCAATCGGGTCCGGGGTCGTAAAGCGGCC
>NZ_ALXE01000041.1 GCF_000295955.2 Pantoea sp. A4 | reverse complement strand
AAAAAGCCGGTATTCAAGCGAAAGAGCCAGGGCAATGATTCGATCCGGTTCGTCAACTTCGACAAATACTGCCAGCTTGACCGCAAACGCGTTAAATTGCCGTCTGGCCTGGGCTGGGTGAAGTTCCGCCAGTCCCGCGCCGTTACCGGCAAAATCAAAAACGCCACCGTCAGCCAGCACGCTGGCGGCTGGTCTATCTCGTTCCAGGTCGAAACGGAGGTCGAAAAGCCCGTACACCCGTCAACGTCCGCTATCGGACTGGACGCGGGTATCAGCAAGCTGGCAACGCTGTCGGACGGCACGGTCTTTGAGCCGGTAAACAGCTTTAAAAAGAATCAGGCGAAGCTGGCGCGGCTACAGCGCCAGCTGGCCAGGAAAGTGAAATTCAGCGCGAACTGGAAGAAACAGAAGGCGAAAATTTCCCGCCTACACGCGCATATCGCCAATATCCGCCGCGACTACCTTCACAAAGTCACCACCACCATCAGCAAAAACCACGCGATGATAGTGATTGAGGACCTGAAGGTGTTAAACCTCTCAAAATCGGCGGCAGGGACGATGGAGCAGCACGGGCGCAATGTCGCAGCAAAATCAGGATTAAACCGGGCGATACTGGATCAAGGCTGGTACGAAATGCGACGTCAGCTTGAGTACAAGCAATCCTGGCTGGGTGGTCAGGTGTTAGCGATAAACCCGGCTTATACCAGCCAGAAGTGCGGCTGTTGTGGTCATACGCATAAAGATAACCGTCAGTCTCAATCCCGCTTTATTTGTATTGAGTGCGGTTATAAAGAGAACGCGGATATAAACGG
>NZ_ALXE01000040.1 GCF_000295955.2 Pantoea sp. A4 | reverse complement strand
CCGCTGCATGGATGCAGCGGCAGAGCCTCCAGGGAAGGATTCACGGCGTCTTTACGGCACTCCCCGCCATCTGCGACTGGAACGCACGAACACCACCCGCACCGCTCCAACCTGAAACAAACGAACATCACCCGCACCGCGCCAACCTGAAACACACGAACATCACCCGCACCGTGCCAACCTGAAACACACGAACATCACCCGCACCGTGCCAACCTGAAACATACGAACACCAACCGCACCGCGCCAACCTGAAACATACGAACACCAACCGCACCGTGCCAACCTGAAACGCACCAACCCAGCCCGCACAGTCCCGACTGAAACGCACGGCACGCATCCCTAACGCAAAAGTAAACCACCGTCGACGGAATATTCACTCCCGGTGACAAATGCAGCCTCATCAGATAACAGAAACAGCGCGACGGCGGCAGCCTGTTCTGGGGTTCCCATACAATCCAACGCCAGTTGATTTACCACACCGGCTTCAAATTCAGCCCTTTGAGCAGCAGGAAGAAAATCACGGAATGGCGTCTGAATAGGTCCAGGGATGATCGCATTAACGCGGATATTCTTTGGGCCTAACTCTGTTGCCCAGCATCGCACCAAACCCAGGAGTGCCGCTTTGGTCGCCGCATAAATACTGGTTTGCGCAGCACCTTCATAGGCTGAGCTGGAAGATGTTACCACCACCGAAGCGCCCGGATTAAACAACGGCATCAGTGCTGCTAACTGCAACATTGGGCCACGCACATTCGCTGACATCATCTCATCGAAGGTTGTAGCATCTGTTTGTTCAAGCGTATTAAGCCGAGCGAACCCGGCATTGAACCACACGCCATCCAGCTTGCCGTGTGCGGAAACCGCTTCCGCCAGTGCCTGGCCAGTAGAGCAATCGCTGGCATCATTGCGCACCACTTGCAAAACAGAGGGCAACCCCGCTTTCGCCGTTAGCACCCTATCAACATTACGCCCGGTCACAATCGCCTGTCCCCCTTCCCTGATAACGCGTAATGCACCCGCCAGTCCTATGCCCCGCGTCCCGCCCGTAATAAGCACACGCTTGCCGGTAAAACGTCCCATGTAGCCACCTGATTTTGCTTAACTAAGTGGTTCCAGCATAATCTCGCGAGGATTATTTGATAATATCCTGATAATCAAACAATCTCTGTGAGAAAATCAACACAATGCGCAGCAGTGAATTTGCCGAACTCAAAGCGTTTGCCACCATTGCCGAACAAGGCAGCTTTGTCCGTGCTGCCGCCATCCTGGCGATCTCCCCCTCAACACTCAGCCAGACCTTGCGCCGGCTGGAAGAACGATTGGCTGTCCGCCTGATCAATCGCACAACGCGCAGCCTCTCATTAACCGAGGCCGGACAGAAAATGATGCAGCATTTACAACCGGCACTCTCCGGGCTGGAATTAGCGGTTTCCGATGCGCAAAACTGTGGTCAGTCACCGGCAGGCCTTTTACGCCTCAATGTTGCAAAGGTGGCCGCCCTCTCAATTCTGTCCCCTTTATTAGCGGGCTTCTTGCGCAGCTATCCACTGATTAAAGTGGAGATTGTTACCGAAGATAAATTGAGTGACATTGTCGCAACCCAGTGCGATGCAGGTATTCGTTTAGGCGAAAACCTGCATCAGAATATGACGGCAATCTGTCTGAGTCAGACATTCAAATTAAAAGTGGTTGCCTCACCAGACTATTTAAAACAGCACGGCTGGCCGAAGCAGCCGCAGGATCTACAACACCACCAGTGCCTCAACTATAAACGCCCAAGCGATGGCAGCGTTTACCGTTGGGAATTCATTCGTAATGGCAAAATTTTTGACGTCGCCGTTGAGGGACAGCTGCTGGTAGATGAACCCGCAATACTCACACGCGTCGTGCGGGACGGTGCCGGTATCGCCTGCCTGTTGGATGAAGAGGTGGATAGCTGGATTGCCTCGGGTGAATTGGTACAACTGCTCACCGACTGGACGCCGGTATTTCCTGGGTTTTACCTTTATTACTCAGGCGGTGCACCCCTCAGCGCCCCACTGCGCGCCTTTGTTGATTACTTAAAGCTGCACCGGCAACGTTCTGGATCAGAACAGCGATAAAAACGCGCAGTTGCTCACAGCCTGCCGCCGTTCTCTGACCTATACATTCTGTGTAGTTTCTTTTGGCACAGTCGGAGGTGAGTTATGGCCTGTTATCGTCATGCACTGGTGTTGATTGAGGATCAAAATGATGGCCTGGTGTTACTCGAACATGCTGCATCGGTTGCTGAATCTCTGGATATGACCATCACGCTGGCCCATATCAGCGATGATTACCGCAGTATGAACTATGTAGCAGACAGCATGATGAATGACGTGGTTGCCGATGAAATTATTCGCGCTAAAACCCTCTTCAGCCAACTGCTGCTCACCACTCCTCACCCGGTCAATGTGCGGCATTTTGTCACCCTGCGACGTCTGGAAGAAATTGAACAATGTATCAGCCAGTCGGGTATTGATTTACTGATTGCGGGCCATCGCAACCGGCTAATGAGCATGTTCACTTCACGCTGTATGAGCTATATCAATAATCTCGATGTGGATGTGATGATCAAACATATTTTACCTGCCGGGCAAAAGTGATTGACGATAAAAATCTGGCGATATTGTTTTCAGAAAAAACAATATCGCCAGTCAATTATTGAGAAAATTGCGCACTACGCCCCCTTCAGAATATACACAGCAGATAAAAACATAAAAACACAATATCGATGCCTTCACGGTAGGTGTGAACGACTTCGTCAACAAAAACGTTCGTGTTACGCTCGATTACCTGACCTACAAGATCAGCAATATCGATACCAGTAAAAACATTGACGGCCGCAGCGTTAAAGACTCCAGCGATGCGGTGCAGTTACGACTCCAGTACGCGTTTTAAAGGGACGATTGATGATGAAGTTACGCCTTCTGTTTGCTGGACTGCTGCTAAGCGGATCCACGCTTGCCGCACCGGAAACCCCACTCAACGTTGGCTCGCTGGCTGAAGTCCCGATTGCCAGCCTCCACCCAACTCAGGCGACGTTGGGCTTTCGCCAGATTGATTACAAGGTCAACCGTTACAAGCACGACGCCAAAAAGTTATTCGATGATTTCTGTGAGTCGGCGGGGGCGAAAGGCATCGAAAAATACAACGACGCCTCACGTATCAGTGACTTCGCCAGCTTTAGCTGTAAAACCGCACCCGGCAGTGAGTTGAAAAAGGTGAATACTGCGGTGATCGCCCCCGATAACCAGCTCTATTTAACCGATGGACATCACACCTTTACGTCGTTTGCTGAAGTGGGCGGCCTACAGACCAAAGTCTATGTGCGCATTACGGATGATTTCCGCCATTTGCCGAACATGACCGCCTTCTGGCAAACCATGCAGGCACGCAAACTCACCTGGCTGGAAACGCCACAAGGCGTGATTACGCCGCAACAGCTGCCGCAGCAGCTAAGCCGTAAACAGATGATCAACGATGAATATCGCTCACTGGTCTGGTTAACGCGCGATATTGGCTACCGCAAACCCGATAGCCCACCGCCGTTCCTGGAGTTTTACTGGGGCAAATGGCTGGCAACCCAATTGCCGCTCAGCAAAATGGACCTCTCCAGCCAGTCCGGCTATGCCGCAGCGGTAGAATCAGCTGCGGAGAAAATGGTCTCAGCACCAGCCGACACGCTGCTGGCCCAAACCGACAGTGGCCCGCTAACCGCAGAAAAAGCCGGTCAGATGTCGCGGGTTAATCAAAAAGCCCTGCGTAAACTGGTCTCGGCTACCGGTAAACTCACCTACGCCTTTGCCAACTAGGTTACAGGGAATACCCCTCCCGGGTATTCCCCCCTTCCCTTAGCTCTGCCAGCCGAGACCGAGGCTTTTCTGTACCGCCACGAAATCTGTCACCAACTGCGTCTGGGCGCTGATCTGGTTTTGCTGTGCAGACAAACGGCTCCGCTCGGTATCCAGATAGTCAATCAAACTGGCCGCTCCAGCTTTATAACGCTGCTGCATTAGCTGGCTCGCACGATCGGCTGAGTGCGTGACGGTGGCTAAATCCATCACCGTCTGACGCTGTTGCCCATAGCGCGAGAGTGAACCGTTGGCATCACGCAATGCACTCAGCACGCTTTTCTGCCAACTGGCCTGAGCTTCATCCCGCGCCGCGCGCGCAGAGGCGACCTGGGATTTAATGCGGCCAAAGTCGAGGATATTCCATTGCAGATACGGCACCAGCATCCAGCTGAGATTCTGCCGCTGCCACAGGTTTCCGGTGGAACTGCTGGTGAACCCGAGATTACCGAGGAAATTCACCTTCGGATAGTAATCGGCTATATGTTCACCGATCTCCGCGTTGCTGGCCGCCAGCTTACGCTCGGCTTCCCGCACATCAGGCCGCTGACGTAACAACGTCGTTGGATCACCGACGTTCACCTGCGCGGGCAACGTCGGCAGTTGCATCACATTGTTCAACTGCTGATCCAGCTCACCCGGCGTTTTCCCGGCGAGAAACGCCAGGGTGTCGAGGCTGTTGGTAATATCATTTTGTAAGGACGGGATTTGCGAACGGGTGGTTTCCAACTGCGTCACCAGGCGCTGCACATCGCTGTCATTGGCCGCGCCGCGACTGTATCGCTGCTGCGTCAGGGTTAACATCTGCTGCTCCAGCGCGATCGACTGCTGTAACACCGCCAACTGCTGGCGTTGACCACAGAGTTCGAGGTAGTTGCGCGCCACCTCAGCGGCAATCGACACATGGGTATCCGCCAGGCTCTCCTGCGAGGCCTCAGCCTGAGCACGCGCGGACTCAATTGCCCGACGCGTGCCGCCAAAGATATCCAGCTCCCAGCTGGCATCAAAGGTGTTGGCATACATATTCAGCGGGTTATTACTGGTGATGCCGGTACTGTCTGGCAGTTTTGCACGCAGCGCTGCCCCATCCGCCCCGAGCTTAGGATATTCATTGGCCTGCTGCCCATCTAAAGCAGCACGTGCCTGGCGAAGACGCGCCTGCGCAATCGCAATGTCAGGGTTATTTTTCAGCGCCATGGCGATCAACGTATTGAGCTGCGGATCGTTTAGCGTCTCCCACCAGCGAGCCACACCAGGTGCGGTATTTACACCGCTCTGCGGTAGGCGAGCGAACTGATTCACCTGCGGGGTTTTACCCGGGCCATGATAATCCGGTCCGACACTGCATCCCGCGAGCACCAGCGCAATCATCAGACTGGAGCAGGCAAAGAAAGGTTTGGTATTCATTACTGTGATTTTCCGCTTTAACATTTATTTCCCCGCCTTAGGCATACGCAGCAACAGTGCCAGTGGAATACAGCACGCCAGCGCGATGCCAAGCAGATAAAACGTTTCTGAAAAGGTCATGACCATCGCCTGCTGTTTGATCTGTTGCGCCAGCTGCCCCAACGCCTGGAGGTGAGCCCACGCGGCATCCGTGGTCTGGCTCATAAACGAGGCCGTACTGCCCGCAATCCGTTCATTCGCGAGTGGCGAATTGGCGGTGATTGACTCGCGGATCATGTCATCGTGCATTTTGCTTTGACGGTCAATAAACACGCCAACCAGCGCCAGTCCAACGGAACCGCCCAGATTGCGCATCATGTTGTACAAACCGGCGGCATCAGCGGCCTCTTCGGTTTTCACTACCGCCATTGAGGCCTGATTGAGCGGCAACATCGCCATAATTTGCCCGGCACCACGCAGGATTTGCGACCAGAAGAAATCATCCCCGGTGCTTTGCGCCGTTAACGTGGTATCGAGGAAACAACTGGCAGCAAACAGCACCAACCCACCAATCACCATCAGGCGAATATCCACTTTGCCTAACAGGCGCGGCAAAATGGGCATCACTAGCAAGCTAGGAATCCCGGAGATCAGCAACACCATCCCCGCCTGCTGGGCGTTGTAACCCGCGATATTGCTTAAAAACTGCGGTAGCAGATACAGCACGCAATAGAGGCCGCTGCCCACCACAAACACAATCAAAATCACCGTCACAAAGCGCAGATTCGCCAGCAAAGAGAGGCGGATAACCGGCCGCTTTGCGGTTAACTGCGCAATCAGCAACAGCAGAAAACCCAGCGCGCAGACGACGGAAAGCCAGATAATCATGCTGGACTCAAACCAGCGCTCACGCTGCCCCTCTTCCAGCACCACGGTCAGGCTGCTGAGCGCCGTACTTAAGCCCACCACGCCAATCCAGTCCGCCTTGATAAATTCTTGCATGTTGCCTTTTTCCGGCGGCAAGCCACGGAACAGCAGAAACACCAGCGCAAAACTGATCGGCACGTTGAGGAAGAAGCACCAGTGCCAACTGACGTTTTCGGCCAGCCAGCCGCCCAGTACCGGCCCTAACACCGGCCCGAGGATCACGATCACACCGAAAATCGACATCCCAACCGGCAGTTGTCGGCGCGGTAAACGGGTACGAATAATCATTTGTGCGGTGGGGATCATCGCCCCGCCGGTAAAGCCCTGACCAATACGCCCGACCACCATCTGCCCGAGGTTGGTCGACAAACCACACATGATCGAGAACAGCGTGAAGAACACCGCCATCCAGACCAGGAAATTACGCAGCCCCATCGACCGTGTCAGCCAGCCCGCCAGCGGAATCATCACGATTTCCGCCATCAGGTAGCCGGTAGAGATCCATGTCCCTTCAGTACCGGTCGCGCCCAGCTCACCCTGAATCTGTGGCAGCGCCGAGTTGGTGATGGAGATATCCAGCGTTGCCATCAGTGCGCCCAGCGCACCGGCAATCACCGCGACCCAGTCAGTGACGGAAGCCTTCTCCTCACCTGCTGCATTGGCGGTCAGCGTGGTGCTACTCATGGGTTTGATCCGGCTGGAGATGATGTGTGTCTACATCTACCGTCACTGACATGCCCGGCAGCAGGCGCTCGCGCGCGGGTGAGGTATCCGTAATGCGGATGCGGACCGGCACGCGCTGAATGATTTTCGTGAAGTTACCGGTGGCATTTTCCGGCGGCAGCAGCGCAAATTGCGAACCGGTGCCGGGAGAGAAGCTCTCAATCACGCCGGTAAAATCATGGTCAGGATCGGCATCAACGTGCAGCGTGGCAGGCTGCCCCACGCGCATGCGTGTCATCTGCGTCTCTTTGAAGTTCGCCACTAAATAGACATCGTGCGTGGGCACCACCGTCAGCAGTCGCGTGCCGGGCTGCACATATTGCCCCACGCGTACCGTGCGGTTACCGACCACACCATCAATCGGGCTGGTAATCAGGGTGTCATGCAGGTCGATACTGGACTGTTGCAGACTCGCTTTGGAGGAGTCTAACTGTGCGGTATCTTCCGAAATCTGCGCTTTCAGGGTTTGAATCTGCGCAGCCGCCGCTTTTACCGCCGCGACGTTGGCATTGTAATCGGCTTTCGCCTGATCACGACTGCGACGCAGGTCTGCCAGGTGTTCCTGGGCTTCCGCACCGGTCGCCGCCAGCGGTTGATAGCGCTGGAATTCATGTTCTGCATAGTGCATCTGCACCTGTGCGGACTGCTGTTTTGCCTCGGCCTGTTCAATTTCAGCCTGTTGGCGGGTGATATCCGCATTGGCGCGCTGAATCGAGGCCTGACGCGCAAGCAGCATCGCCTGCATTTCACTGACTTTCGCCAGATATTGATCATCATTGATACGCACTAACGGCTGGCCCGCTTTTACCTGCTGGTTATCCGCCACCAGTACCTCGCTGACGTTACCGGCAATTTTCGGTGCCAGCGTCACGCTGTCCGCTTGCAGATACGCATCGTTGGTTGATTCGCTGTAACGGCCAAAGAAAAACCACCAGAGGGCGACCAGGGCGGCGATCGCCAGCAGAGCCAGCACCACGATGCGCAGCACGCGATTTTTTGATTTTGCTGGCGCAGGGGTTGGGGCTGTCCCGACATCCGGGGCAGAAGAAGAAACTGAGAGTTGCAGCACGAAAGCTCCTGGGGGTGAAAGTATATCAACCGGCATAAATTGAACTGGGCGTAAATTTATGTCAAGCGATATAATTTTTTAAACCGTGATAATTTACGTATACTCAGGCGGTTCTTGAGAGAGGTAGACGAGTGACTGGGAAGAAAAACAAGCCGTTACGGCATTCGCAGGAGGGCGGCTATGCGCGCGGTGATGAAACGCGCCAGCGCATCATTGAGGCCGCTATCGAGGTGTTCGGTGAACAAGGGTTTGATGCCGCCACCACCCGGCAGATTGCCACGCGGGCTGGGGTGAATCCTCCCGCCTTACAGTACTATTTCAACAACAAAGAAGGGGTGTATTCCGCCTGTGCCCGCTATCTGGCAGAAGCTAACCGCCCTGCTTTCCAGCCGGTTTTGGATGCGATTGAACAGTTGCCCGCCGATGCGCCCACACCACAGTGCGTCACACTGTTTTGCGATTTGGTGGATACTTTGCTGGATAAGGTCTTTGGCAATGATTACACCCTCAACAAACGGCTGTTTCACGCCCGTATTCAGTTGGGGCAAGGTCCGGAAACTGCCTTTCAAATCATGCGTGAATGCATGGGAAGAGAGATACATCGGGCTGGCGCGGATTTAATTTCACGTCTGAGCGGCGAAGCGATTGATAGCGAGCTGACCCAATTGCGCACCGTCGCACTGTTTGGCCAGGCGATCACATTCCATATTGCCCGCCGCTCAGTGCTTGATCAGCTGCAGTGGAAAGAGGTGGATGGTAAACGCCTGGCGCAGCTCAAGAAGCTGATCCGGGATAACAATACCGTGATGCTGAATAGCTGGCACAACGAGCGCCCGTGAACATCGCCGGGTTGACCCCGGCGGAGTCGGTCAGGCGAACAGCTGAGAACCAATATACTCCCCGGCAGCCGGAGCTGGCGGCACGAAGAAAATGCCGGAACCGATATGGGAGATATACTCGTTGAGCGCATCGGCGGCACCGAGACGGGACTGTAGCGCTTCAAAATGTGCCGGATCTTTCTGGTAGCTAATAAACAGCAAACCCGCATCCAACATACCGAGGTTATTCAGGCCATCGGTGTAGTTGTAAGAACGGCGCAGAATACGGATACCCTGGTTATTCTCGTGGGCAGCAAGGCTAATGTGCGAGGTAGCTGGAATGACCCGCTCACCGGCACTGTCCGTTTTGGTGAAGTCTGGCTGATCGAACTCTTTCTCTCCGCTCAGCGGCGCACCCGAAACCTTATGGCGACCAAACACCACGTTCTGATCGCTGACGCGGTCAGTATCCCAGTTTTCGATATGCATTTTGATTTTGCGCACTACCTGATAGCTCCCCTGCTGCTGCCAGGCCGGGCCGCCATCGTTGATCCAGACGAACTTATCGAAATCCGTTTTTTCTGTCAGGTTACGCGTGCCGTCTTTAAAGCCAAACAGGTTGCGCGGCGTTGATTGCCCCTTGCCTGCTGAAGCACGGCCAAACCCCATCACCGACCAGCGCGTAGCCGCTGCGCCGGTATCTTTCGCGATACGCGCGAGATTGCGGATGGCGTGATAAGCCACTTGAGGATCGTCTGCACAGGCCTGGAGCGAGAGATCGCCGCCACTCAGCTCTGCTTGCAGGTTATCACTCGGTAACTGTACCAGCTCACGCATCAGCGCCGGTTTGTGCTGCGCCAGACCGTAAGTCTCACCGAAAATGCGTGGTCCCAGACCTACAGTCACCGTCAGAGAGGCCGGGCCTAAATCCAGCGCCTCGCCGGTATCCATGCCGATGCCACTGTTTCTGGCCGGTTCAACCTGGCCAATAATCTCACCGGCCATCATCTGGGCGATAGCGGCTGACCAGCGTGCCAGCAAAACTTGCAGGTCGCGCGGGTTTTGACTGGTCATATCAAAAGTCATAAACATGACGTGACGCTGGGGCGGCGTGATAATGCCCACCTGTCCACCCGTGCCATAAAATGCATGTTGATGGGAGAGATCCACCTGGTCTTCCGGGTCGGATTTTGCCACTGCCGCACTGTGTGCGGCAGCAACTCCCGGCATGGCCAGCGCACTGGCCACCGCCCCTTTCAACAGATGCCGGCGGGAAACGTTAGCGGTTTCCCCAGTCGGTAACTGTTTTTGCTTCATAAACTACTTGCCTCCAACCGTCGCCACTTTCTCAGCGATTTTCGATAAAGGTTCCTGCAACGCCTGCACCGCTTTACTCAGCTTCGCCGCATCTGCCGCTTTCACTTCCGCCGTATAGTATTTGTAACCGCCAGGGATTTTACCATCGCGGTAACCATCCAGCAGTTTATTGACGTTGGCGAATTGCGTTTCTACACGTTGGGTCAGGTCAGGATCGATTTTGCTCAGGCCAGGCTTGAGGAACTCGAATGCCTGCTGTGCACCTTCAACGTTGCCGGCAAAGTCCACCAGGTCAATGTGGCTGAAGGCTTCTTCTTCACCGCTGATTTTATTGCTCTGCACTTCTTCCAGCAGGTCTGCCGCACCATTGGCAAGATCTTCTGGTTTGTAGGTCAGGCCTTTGGTCAGGCTGTCCAGTTTGGTGACGTTCTGTTGCAGCTCAGCCGCCAGTTTTTTGGTGGTGTCGGTGATTTTTCCGTTACCAAACAGCTCGCGCTCAATGGCGTGGAAACCATGCCAGCCCACTTTCGGATCCTGGTTAGAAGCACGCATATCGATCAGATAATCGAGGTTGCCTGCGTTATCCGTCGCGCTGAAGCCAGGCAGGACGAAGCCGCTGACATCCGATTCAATACGCTCATAGAATGGACGCGCCTTGGCATACTGCGCTTTGGCTTTTTCCAGATCGCCCGCGTCAATATCGGCTTTCAACTGATTTACGGCAACCACCATCGCATCCACTACGCCATTGACGTAAGTGGCATAGCCATCGGTGCCTTGCTTAAGCAGGTCTGCGGTGCTGCCCGTGGCTTTAGCCGCGCTTTTACCGGTGACGGTGAAGTTAATCAGCTCTTGTTTTGCGCCTGGGCAGTAGATCTGATATTTGCCGCCGTCCAGCGTCAGGGTGAATTTGGAAGCCGGTAAGCCCGGTGCCAGGTTCTCTTTTTCGCCCAGGATACGGTTATCGCTCAGCAACTCCAGTTCAGTAATGGATGTCGCCGTTTTGTTGACCACCGTAAAGGTCACTGGACCGGCTTTAGCACTGGTATGATCGATTTCACAGGTGCCGCCTTCTGCGCCTGTCAACGTGACATTGACCTGAGAAACGCCGTTGGTCACCGGTGCTGCGCCCGTTGCCGCAGAAGCGCCGCCTGCCATCAGCATGAACGCTGAAACGATAGCGGCATTGAGTGCCATATTTTTCTTTTTAAAAGCGGTTTTTAACATGAAAAGGTCCCTTACTTATTTTCAGGCAAAGTGGAGCGAGAACCGGCAACAGACACGGCTGATGCGCGACGAGAGGCGCTCAGACGGCGTAATGCCAGGATGAGTGAAATGCTAGCCATCAAGCCCAGCAGCAATGGCAGCTGGTTAGCCCAGAAGGTGTGACGAACCTGCGCCTGGCGTAGATGTTGTAGCGCATCGCTGACCTGCTGTTGCCAGCGCGGGTCTAGCTGCCAGTTACAGCCAATTTCAGGCATGGCGCTGCGCACGGTAAAAGTACGCGGCGAAAGTAATCCACTGCCAGAGAGCGTCATTAAAATCGTGGCATGGGCGGAAGCGTTGTACAGCGCATTGCCCGTCACGGCAGCGTCCACCGCGCAATCCGCACGCCAGGTGACGTTGTAAGGCCCTGGATGCTGTGCCGGGCTGAGGCCCACCGGAATACGATGGCCATAGAGAGCCAATACCTGATCCAACGTCAGCATGGTCGGCAGAGAGTCCACTGCAGCTTGCTGCGTGAGGCTCCACTCCTGCAAATCAACGCCTTGCTCACGCCCCATTTTTTGATCGGCGCTGGAGAGGGTGTAATCAACCGATGCCTGATTATCCGCACTGACGTGCAGTTGATAGCCACCTTCGTCCTGGGCTTGCAGGATGGCCTGCCCGCCGCCTTGCAACGGTGCATTAACCGGCAACCCTAACTGGGCTTGCGGATAGAAACTCAACAGCGACAGTGCGGCCACCGCCAGTATGGCTGTGCTACCCAACAGCATCTGGGTGATGCGCACCGGCTGCGGCCGGTATTGGCGCGGCCAGTAAACCAGCACAGCGACCAGCAGGACATAAATGCCCCAGCCACTCAGCTCCAGTACGCGCGGGTCAGTTGGGATACCCAAAACGCCCGTCATTAATGCCGAACGCACGGAACCTGGCGGCATAAACCAGCTGAGATTAAATACGCGATCCTGCCCGATATTCAGCCAGCCCGCTTCATGCCCGCTGCGCAGCGCGCTGATGATCAAACCGGCCGCCACCAGAATCAGGAACATGCCGGTATAGCGGAAGAAACGCCCGAGGTTGAGCTTCACGCCACCCATATAGATGCCCCAGCCGATCGCCACCGCCAGAATCAGGCCGAGCACGGCCCCTGCCGCCGCCCATACCGCAGACTGTGCCACCGAGAAGGTCGCCAGCAGGAAGACGCTGGTTTCAAACCCCTCCTTCAGCACCGCCAAAAACGCCATACTGGCGAGGGCCAGCGCACTGGATTGCCCAATCGCCGCAGCGGCTTCGCTCTCTAACTGGCGTTTGATTTCATGGGCGTGATTATTCATCCACATCACCATGCCCGTGACGAAGAACACGGCCACCAGACCAATCGTGGCTTCCATCGCTTCCTGGCTGGCCTGCGGCAATGCGCGTTCTGTCAGGCTCAGGCCAACACCCACCAAGACTGACAACACAACAGCCAGCAACACACCGGCCCACATCGCCGTGAGACTTTTGCCATTTTTACGTAAAAAGGCAGCAATGATGCCGACAATCAGCGCTGCTTCCAGCCCTTCTCGCAGCGCGATAACAAAGGTGGCTAACACAAGGAGGTCCCCGCCAAAATATATCTCAAATGATAATCATAATTAAAATCAGTTCCGCTGAGCGTATGAAATAGCCCGGAAAGCGGGGAAAGTAAACCGTCCACCGTCACAACTTTTTGTAATAAATTATGAGATCGCACAGGTTGTGAGGACAGATGATTTCAAGCTTAATTTAACCTTAAGAAATTATCCGTTTTCGCAAAAATATCCCGCTGACACCGCCATAAAAACGTCGCCTAAAAAATTTTTTTTCCCTCCCGCGCAACTTTTCCCACACCCGAGACGAATCTTAGAGTAACGCTGTTATCAGCCGATGGCAGTGAACCTTCATACGGAGCAGAAGATGAAAACGTTGAAAACGCAACTGGGCCGCCTGGCGGCCATCGCAGCACTGAGCATGGCAATGACCGCCCCCAGCTGGGCCGCACTGCCGGTCGGCGCACAGGCACCAGACTTCAAGTTGCAGGGTGCATTAGGCGGCAAAGCTTTGACTTTCTCACTTCAGGATGCTTTGAAAAAAGGCCCAGTGGTGCTCTATTTCTTCCCAGCCGCCTTCAGCGCTGGCTGCACCATTGAGGCTCATGATTTTGCCGAAGCGACAGATGGCTTCAATAAACTGGGCGCAACGGTGGTGGGCGTTACCGCCGGGAACGTTGAGCAGGTAAGTGACTTCTCCAAACTGGAGTGCCGTGACAAGTTCACCGTGGCGGCTGACCCGGGCGCTAAAATCGCGACCGAATATAAAAACACCATGGTGCATGACGGCAAAACCCTGTCAGATCGCACTTCCTATGTGATTGCACCGGACGGCAAAATTTTGCTGAGCTACACCGACCGCAATCCAGAAGTACATATTCAGAAAGCCATGGATGCGGTGAAACAGTACCGTGCTGAACACCACTCTTAATCTCTGAAGGTTTCCTATGTTGACAGCGATTCTGGCCGCCTTCCTCGGCGGCATTATTCTCAACGTGATGCCCTGCGTCTTTCCGGTGATCTCCCTGAAAGCGCTCAGCCTGTTGAAACATCATGAGCGTCCGGGTGCTGCGCGTGCGGAAGGTCTGGCTTTCCTTGCCGGAGTGGTGGTGACGATGCTACTGCTGGCCGGAGTCCTGTTTGCGCTGCGTGCCGCAGGCACCTCTATCGGTTGGGGCTTCCAGCTTCAGTCGCCGGTCGTGATTGCCATTCTGGCGCTGATCATGCTGGCCGCAGCACTCAATTTGTTGGGCGTGTTTGAAGTGGGCCTGAGTGTCCAGCGCGTCGGTCAGGTTTCCGGCAATCGTGGGGGCCTGTGGGGTTCTGCTTTAACCGGCGCACTGGCAATTGTGGTCGCAACGCCCTGCACTGCTCCCTTCATGGCAAGTGCGGTCGGGTACGCAGTGGTGCAGCCTCCTGTGGTAGGTCTGGCCGTATTCTTGTCGCTGGCGTTGGGCTTCGCCGCGCCCTTTACGCTGATCTCATTCTTCCCCGCTCTGGGCCGCCGTTTGCCACGTTCCGGTGCATGGATGGTGCGGTTGAAACAGGCACTGGCTTTCCCCATGCTCGGTGCAGTAGCCTGGCTGGTTTGGGTTGCCGATCGCCAGGGCGGCGCGGCCGCATTAGCCACTCTGTTAGCCTGTGCGGTGTTGCTGAGCTGCGCCGCCTGGCTGTATGGCATTGCGCAACAGCGTCATATGCTGGGACGCAGTCACAAAGTGTTGTATGTCGTCACGGCTCTGTTCGTCGTGCTGGTCGCAGCCCCGCTCACCACGCTGACCACCGTAGCCACGTCTGAGAGCCAGGTTGCGGACGTTGCCAGCACGCCATGGACGCCGCAAACCGTAGCGGCAGAGAAAGGCAAAGGGAAAGCGATCTTCGTCAACTTTACCGCTTCCTGGTGCATTACCTGTCAGGTGAATGAGCGCACCACACTTTCCACCGCTGCCGTGAAAGAGGCGATGGCAAAAAGTGGCGCGATCTATATGATTGCCGACTCAACTAAATACAACCCGGACGTGGATGACGCATTAAGTGAATTTGGTCGTGGGGGGTTACCGCTGTATGTGGTCTATCCTGCTAATGGTGGTAAACCTGTTGTGCTTCCGCAGGTGTTAACCCCATCGATTGTGATCAATGCGCTTAATCAGGCATCCGGTAATAAGGCGTGACGTTATTTACCGCCGTCACGCCCGCATTAGTCTGCGGTAACAGTGACATGGCGAAATTTAATGGATGAACAGGAGAGTTGGCCGGTATTGATGGCCCGCGCGCAAGCGGGCGATCAAACCGCATACAACCAACTGCTACACGCGCTGGTGCCGGTGATCCGTGCACTGGCGCGTAAAAAGATCTATGACGATGCGCTGACGGAAGATGTGGTGCAGGAGGCGTTGATTACCGTCCACCATGTGCGCCACACCTACGATCCTGCGCGGCCGTTTATGCCGTGGCTGGCCGCCATTGTTCGTGCCCGCGCCGTGGATGCGCTGCGCAAAAATGGTCGTCATCTGCGCTGGGAAGTGCAGGATGATGAAGCCGATGCAGCCGTTGCATCCCATGAACCTGCTGCAGAGCAAGAGGAAGTGCTGGAACAGGCACTCCATCAGCTGCCGCTGCGTCAGCGCGAGATGGTCGAAATGGTCCATTTACGTGAGTTAAGCCTGGCGGAAGCAGCACTACAACATAACCTTTCAGTTTCGGCAGTGAAATCACTGCTGCATCGGGCGCTGCTTAATTTGCGGCGTCTTGGGGGAAAAGATCGTGAGCGATCATGAAGTTCTGATTAAGCAACTTAGCCGGGCTGCAAAACCCGTCAAAAGAACAGCGGCGGTCTGGCGGCGAGTCCTGGTGTGGATCGCGCTGGCACTGCCTGCGGGCGCATTGTTTTCACTGCTGGCACAACGAGCCTTGACGGACTGGCAACAGCCAGGGGCATTCTGGGCAGTGATCGAACTGTTGCTGACACTGTGCATCGGTACACTGGCCGTGGTCCGTACTTTTACGCTGAGTATCGCCGGGCGCAAATCGCTGCGCTGGCAGATTTTTATTCCGCTGGTGGCCGCGTGGCTGCTGGTGAATGTGATTAGCATGAGTGAGGGACATCAGCCATTGGGGAACATTGGCGATGGCACGCCCTGCTACACCTTCATGATGCTGGCAGGAACCCCAATGGTGCTGCTGATGCTGACCGCGCTGCGCCGTACCCGCACCCTGCATCCGGTGCGTACGCTGTTAATGGCGGGGGTTGGGATTGCGTTTATGGCGCTGTCACTGCTGGCATTGTGCCATCCCGTTCATGGCGACTTCCCCGATTTTGTTATGCATATAGCCGCTATTTTCACCCTGATCGGCGCAACTATTCTGGCGGGTTTCCGTTGGGTGGCCGTGGGCTGAGGGTAGAAAACGCAGCTGGCTTCCCCTCACCCCAGCCCTCTCCCGCAAGCGGGAGAGGGAGGCCGGTTACGGCTATTCTGCGCGTTGGGAGCAGCGGCTATTTTTAATCGCCTGACAGGACATAATTGCGTTTCAGCCGCGACATCTGCACCAGGCCAAGGAAAAATATTACGCTCACCGACAGCAAAATGTTCCAGTTTACATACCAGCTGGCGTCAGGGGTTCTCGGCCACGCCAGGTTGACGATGGAAACAATGCCAAACAGCAGCGCAATACTCTTCACCAGCGTACTCCAGGAGCCTAAGCGAAAAGCGCCATCGGCCTGCCAGCCTTTTAGGCCGGCGATCAGTGACACTATCACCACCATCTGGAAAGAGACATAAACGCCAGTAGTGGTGAAGCTGATGATCTGCGTGGCAGCATCAACGGAGATAAACCCGATGCTGAGGATTAACAAGGTGATGATCGCAGTAACCCATAGCGCCGCCACCGGTAAACGCTTCGTGTGACTTAACTGGCCTAACGCCTCTGCACCGATGATCATCTTATCCCGCCCGAGCGAGAACAGGAGCCGACTGGCGGAAGCAATCACCGAGGTAACGGCACTCACCACCACTGCCAGCAGACAAATCAGGGTGATTTTACTGCCCACCGGCCCCATCGCCTGTAACACTGCGGCACCCGCTGGATCGGCGACGGTACCGCGAACCGCCAGCGCCATATCCGGAATGGCAAACATTAAACCTGAGACCATTAACAGCGCTGAGCCGCCGCCACAGAGGATAGTCAGTAACATCGCTCTGGGCACCGCCTTAGAGGCACCGGTGACCTCTTCGGCCAGATCGCCACAGGCTTCAAAGCCATAGAAAATCCACACGCCGATCAGGCTGGCGAAGAACAGGGCCGAAGTATAGTCTTTGCTGCCCTGGCCAAAACTGTCGAACAGAACAGAAACGGGCTGAATGCGGCCGAAAATCAGCATGTAACCGCCGCAAATCGCCAGCCCAGTGAGCCCTGTCCACACGCCGATTTCCGTAATCTTTGCCAGGATTTTGGTACCCGAGAAATTGACGATGATCGCCACCAACGCGATACCGATACCGCAGAAAGCGTTGAACTCCGGTGAGGGGGTGATTCCCAGCAACACGGATAAAAATGGCGCACCGCCAGCAGAGATGCCAGCACCGGTGCCAATCAGGGCGAAAAGGTAAATCCACGCGGTTAAAAACCCCCAGCGTTCGCCACCCAGCCTGCGTGCCCACTGATAAATCCCGCCTGCGACAGGGAAGGCAGATGCGGCTTCGGCAAACACCAGACAGACGAAAACCTGGCCTGCCAGCACCGCCAGCATGGTCCAGAAAAAGGGCGGTCCTGCGGCCACCAGCGCGGTGGAAAACAGTGCGAATACCCCGGCCATTGGGCTCATATACGAATAGCCGAGAGAGAAGTCGGCAAACAGGCCTAGCACCCGTTTGAATTCTGGTCGATACCCCAGCGCCAGCAGGCGGGCATCTTCCGATTTATCGCTGGGATCCGGCAAATTAGACATAGTATTTCTCGCTATCAGGCAGCAAATAATCAAAAGGGGATGTTGTCAGGATTTTCAACCTTTGGTTGCCCAACCGTTATCCACATACAGCGCCGTGCCATTGACAAAACTGGCATCGCTGGATAACAGAAACAGAGCGGCGGCAGCGGCTTCTTCCGCGCGGCAGATGCGTACCTGGGTCTGTGCCAGGCTGTTTTCCTGCCAGGTTTGTCCTTGTGAGTCCAGCTGATCGAGTTCGTTCAGACCATGTGCCGTCTGGACAAAACCGGGGCAAATGGCATTACAGCGAATGCCATGTTCGCGATATTCAGCACTGATCGATCTCGCCAGCTGTAATACCGCGCCTTTGGTCATGCAATAAACGCTTTCTAAGCTAAATCCTTTTTCGGCATTAATAGATGAGGTGATAACGATATTGCCTTTACCGCGTGAGACCATATGCGGCAGCACTGCTTTACAGGTCAGGAAAGCCGATCGGCTATTGATCGCCATCAACTTTTCATACTCTTCCAACGTGGTGTCATGCAACGGTTTAACAATAATACTGCCTGCATGATTAAACAGGTTGTCGATATGACCGAGCCACTGTTTAGCTGACTCTATGGCACTCAGAAGCGGTTCAACTTCACTTACATCTGCCTGAAAGAAGGCGGCTTTGCCTCCACTGGCATGGATAATAGCAGTAACTTCTTCCCCGGCTTGCTGGTCCCGGTCGATAATCGCTACCGTGGCCCCCTGTTGAGAAAATAACAGCGCTGCGGCCCGGCCAATTCCGCCCGCACCACCGGTAATCAGCACGGTTTGCTGCTGAAGTCTAAGCGTTATAGACATTAATAACTCCTGGAATTTTTATTGAAACAGAGAAAGTCCGCACGAATAAAACTAGCAGGATTAAAAAATAAGAGATACTCATTAAATCAAGACATAAAAAAACCATATATAATAAAAATACGGATATCTGGAATAAAAACGTACTCCTTTGTGTTTTATTTATAGTTATTCGGGATAAGTAATTATTAAAGACCTTTTATACAGTTCTGCCATTTATTTTGGAGTGGATCACAAAATCAGGACATTGAAATAACCTGCTTCCACGTTTCTTCATACAGGCCAGACGGTAACCCTTTATTCCAGGTACGAGGACGGAGCAAGAAGTTCAAGCGGGAGAAAGAGCCCGTTCGGTGACACATGTGATAACTGTGCCGTACATTCCCTCTCCCTTCCAGGAAGAGGGTCAGGGTAAGTCTGTGAGTTGTACAGCCACAAATCTCACGGATGATGGCCTGCGTTTCACTAACATGAAAGCACGGACGATGGTCTGTACACCACTCACATGAAGGCGGGGATGGCGGGGAGTAGAGTAAAGCTTCCGCTGCATGGATGCAGCGGCAGAGCCTCCAGGGAAGGATTCACGGCGTCTTTACGGCACTCCCCACCATCTGCGACTGAAACGCACGAACACCACCCACATCATGCCAATCTGAAACGCACGGACGATGTCCCGCACATCACTCACATGAAGGCGCGGGAGAGGATAGGCACAATACTTACATAAAGGCGGGGATGGTGGGGAGTAGAGTAAAGCTTCCGCCGCATGGATGCGGCGGCAGAGCCTCCAGGG
>NZ_ALXE01000039.1 GCF_000295955.2 Pantoea sp. A4 | reverse complement strand
CGAAATGTCTTAAAGATAACCGGCGGAACATTCACAAAATTTAAGCATGATGTCAATCGGAGGATGGCGCAAAAAAACAGGTCAAAGCGTTAGCGGTTCAGCCCATTCGCCTTGCCGTGAAAAAACATCCTGCCAGCAGCGGAGAACGACTGGAATAATGCATCGCGAAAGCAACAGGCTGGCTGATGATTAAGGGGGTTATGCTGGGGAACGGAGAAGAAAAAAAACCGATTCAGAGAGGAAAATAAGCAGCGGACGCCATAAATACCACCGCTTAACGCCACAGGAGCCGCTGACTTTGCTGTTCCCGAAGTGAAAGCGGGCACTCGCGCCAGAGGTAAAACAGCACAGGAAGCATTCGACTTTTTGCAGCCGAATCTTCCCATCATGGCGTGTGGTGAAAATGCACCAGAGCTTTACAGACCACTATACGTGGCCAACAGGCTTACTGATTTTTGGTCTTTTCCAGCGAGTTCAGCCACATTTTAAGGGTGTGATCCAGGCTATTCAGCGTTTCGGGTGAGAGCAACGCCAGGATGCGCCGCTCGTTTTCAACATGTTTTTCTACTGCGCGATCAATCAACGCTAGCCCCTCATCCGTGAGTTGCACCAGCATGCTGCGCGCATCGTTAGCATTGGGCTGACGGCAGATTAATTTGCGCGATTCGAGACGTTTGAGGCGGTGCGTCATCGTGCCGGACGTCACCATTAGCGTAGAAAACAGATCGGTAGGACTCAGGCAGTAGGGTGCTCCTGCCCGGCGTAGCGTAGCCAGCATATCGAACTCCCACATACTCAGATCAAAATCTGCAAATATGGGTTCCAGCTGCTGTTCGAGCAGCACCGCACAGCGCTTTAAGCGCCCAATTGGCCCCATCGGGCTACAGTCCAGATCCGGACGTTCGCGCTGCCACTGCGCAAGAATAGCATCAACGGCATCGGGAGTAGGTTGATCAGAGCTCTGCATTTATCTTGACTTCAAGTTAATTGATCGACAGACTGATTTTACCTTGAATTGAAGATAAATACAAAACCATGAATACCTCTCTGTCCTACTGGCGTGATGTACTGCTTACCGCACTGGCCCCTGCCATCTGGGGATCGACGTATATCGTGACCACGCAGTTTCTCCCGCCCGATCGCCCTTTTACTGCCGCATTGATCCGCGTGCTTCCGGCTGGGATCTTGCTTCTGCTGTTGACGCGACGATTACCCGCTTATCGCGAGCTGGGACGATTGTTGATTCTCAGTGCCCTGAATATCGGCGTTTTTCAGGCGTTGTTATTCGTTGCTGCCTATCGGTTACCCGGCGGTCTGGCGGCGGTTTTGGGTGCAATTCAACCTCTGCTGGTCATGGTGTTGGTCTGGGCGGTTGATCGTCATGCGCCAAGACAGATCACGTTATTCGCGGCTGTAGCAGGGGTGATTGGCATGGCGGTGTTGCTACTTTCTCCACGCACCGTTTTTGAACCCATTGGTATCGCCGCCGCTCTGCTGGGCGCAGTCTGCATGGCAAGCGGTGTCTGGCTGACGCGCCGCTGGAAAATTAACTTACCGGTGATGGCATTAACGGGCTGGCAGTTGGTATTGGGTGGCTTGATACTGGCTCCGGCAGCCTGGTTAATCGATGCGCCGCTTCCAACGCTTACCGCCTGGCAATATGCCGCTTACGCCTGGTTGTGTCTGGCGGGTGCTCTATTGGCTTACGCGCTGTGGTTCCGGGGCATCGCACGTCTGCCCGGCGTTGCGGTTGCTTCCCTGGGGTTGCTCAGCCCGTTAACTGCCGTGTTACTGGGCTGGATAGTCCTGTCGCAGGCGATCAGCGGTACGGCGTTAATCGGCCTTGTGGTGGTGCTGATCAGCGTGATGGTGGTTCAGCGCACCTCCCTGCCCGCCAAAAAATAGTCAGTTTAGATGCTAAAAAAATACCCCCAATATGGGGGTATCTCGATCATCCTGTTTTAACTGCTGGTCATCCCTTTTGATTGGCCAGCGATGATGGCGATTTGGTGGTGGGCTTCAGGCCAAACAGCACCGACAGAGCAGAGAACTGTTTGATCACCAGATACAGCAGCGTACTCAAACAGAGGGCCACCAGGGTATTAATGAAGACATAGGTGACCGACAAATTGTCCGGAATGTAATCGTCCAGTAGCCAGGCCCCGGTAATCACCAGCGGATAGTGCATGATATAAATCACCAGTGCAGAGTCGACTATCCCCTTCACCAGAGCATTCTCTTTCATGCGCAGCTTTTCAAAAGTGAAGACCAGCCAGTAGGAGAAGACCACGGAAAATACGCTGGAAATCAACACCGGAACATATTTTAAGCTGCTGGTGATGTGCTGATGCAGTACCACATAAAATGCCAACAGGGAGATCAATCCCAGCGCCGCAACCAGCCAGTTGTTCAGCAGCCAGCTTTGGCTGATTTGCGGAATTTTATCGCTATTGAGATACAACGCATAACCCGCAGCGTAATAAACCGCAAAGCGGGCTGTTACCGGGATCAGGCTGATGAATTCGCCAGAATCTTTCACCAGGAATTTCACGACGAAGAAGACGTTACAGGCCACAATCAAGGCTATCACTAACGCCAGGAAGGGCAATCGACGCATGCCCTGCGCAAGGCGGTTGTACCAGCGACCAGGGATCAGGAATGACATCGCCGAAAGTGAGACCAGGAACCAGAGGTGATGGAGATAAGTGTAGCCATGCAGCACTCCCTCCAGGCTCAGCGCCTCTCCCTTAATCGCTGCCGTGATCACATACATCACACCGGGAATAAAGGCAAAAGAGGCCACCAGCGGTAACAAGACGCGCTTGCAACGGTTATTCAGGAAGAATTGTGCACCTTTGCGCGCAAATACCATCGCTGAAAACATGCCGGACAAAAAGAAAAAGGCTTCCATACGAAACGTATGAATGAATTCTATAATGGCTGAAAAAATATCCGCCTGATTTTTATCCGCAACATAGTACCAGTTATTACTACCAGGCAGGCTACGTGCCGCATGATATAACACGCCTTCGAGGATCAATATTGCGCGCAGAAAATCGAGCCCAATATTGCGCTTTGAAAGAAAAGTTCTGTGTTCCACAATGTCCGCCTTAAGCGCAGGTGTGGTGAATTTAACCGCTGAGCTTCTTCCGGGCGCGTTTACGCGCAGAAAACCGTGGGTAGAAGCCAGCTTCCCGTCTGAGTTTTTGCAAAAAATGACACAATCCGAGGATAACACTTACGTATCCTTACAGATATTACTCAGTAATAGATTCAGAATATGCCTGGGTTAAACGACAGCAAGGTGAGAAAACATTCGATAAATCCTGGGTTAATGCAGGAGATCACCAAAAAAAGCATCAGGAATGATCAGTTTTAATGATGAGAGGCCAAAACAGGCTCAGACAGAGATGTAACAATCCTTCCTGTTTTTCAGTCTACTCCTGGTCTTTATCGGCGTTTTCAGATTGTCCTCAGCAAATCCGGTTTGTTAAGGTGACTTTTTGATTGTTAATTTGGAAAAAGATGAAAACTCGCGCCTTGAGAAACTCGTTGATGGTATTTTTCCTGACGCTGTTTAGCCTCAAATCTTTTGGTGAAGCCAGAACAGATAAATTTATTATTGAGGCCTGGGGCGGTTCAAGTACCAAAGGTGTGATAGCCATTCGTGAAAACGGCCGCCTGAAAAATATTGTCACGCCAGATAATGAAATTGCCTGGTTGAACCGGTTGTTACAGCAAAAGTATGGCCCGGACATTGAGGTGGTTAACCGTGGCGAACCTTCAGCACAAGCCGTGGAATTGTTGCATGGCACCTATAAATATAAACACAGTCCACCGTGGGCAGCGTCAATGTCTGGCTCAACAGCTAACATCGTGCTGCTGAATTTTGCCACCAACGATGCGCGTCATTATCACTTTACGGATACGGCGGCCGACTATGTTATCAGCCCGGAGCAGTACCGGAAGGTGATGACTCAGCTTATCCGGCTTGCTGAGAACCAGGGAAAGAAAGTGGTGTTACAGGAACCCCATCCGCTGTGTGGCCGGGCCGAAAAATGGAATATTGCCCCCTACGTACAGCAACTGGATAGCCTCGCCCGCGCGCAACATATCCCCCTGGTCGCGCAGTATCAGCGCATTAAAGCAATGCCAGACTGGCAGTCGCTGATGTCACCAGATTGCATCCACCCTTCTGTTGCCATGTACAGAAACAAAGCTGAAGCGACCTTTGCAGTATTGAACGCCCATTTTGGGCCGCAGATGGCGGCTTTCCAGCAGGCATCCCAACAAAGACGAACACACCAGGAGATTGCCGTGACAGGAACAGTTGCTCAATCTGAATAAAGGCCAGCAGGAATCCGGGTGGCGATCAGGATGAACCTTCCCGGCCGTTCTCTTACCTATCTCTCCTTCGTTTCCGGTCTGGGCTGCCAGCGATAAGAGAGAATCCGCATGTATATCCCCCCCTTCACCCCCTCGACAACGCCGTATCTCAATCTGACAAAGAGCAGCAGCACTGGCGCGGCAGAGAGAACATTAACGCCCGCGGTTATCCGCTATTCAATGCAACGGGCTGTCGATCAGATGGCGCAGATTTATCATCCCATACTCGACCCTGCTGCCTGGTTAGATCTGCACATTCGTCAACAGATTCTGGATTTTAGTCAGCGTTACCCCACGATGCGCACGCTGATGCCCGACACTAAGATCACTATGGTGTTTACCCCAACAATACGGCAGGTGGTACCCTCCGGCCTCCCACGCCGTTTCCCTGCCAAAGCGTTTAGGTTCACACTGCATGAAATTACGACTCGCCACTATCTCTATACCCTTGATAGCCAGCATCCGGGATTGCAGTTTCATCTGCGCCAGTGTGAGCATCAGCCTTTAGTGGAACAGTTGTTAAAGCAGGATTTACAGCGCCAGATGCTACAGGCATTACATAAACTTACGCAGAGTGCCGACTGGCGCAGCAACATCCAGCGGCACTACCGTCAAATGCTGGTCTTGCGCTGTTTAAACTTGCTGAGTCGACGAAACGCACCGCCAGAACAACAGCAGGCAATCATGGCCTTTCTTAAGGGAGAAAAATGCGCTCAACAGGCCTTTTTTCACGGCTACCCGTTAAATGGCGTGATCTATATTGCTACCGGGTCGTCCGAAGGCATCTTGCTCAGCATTGATGAACCTGCCAGTTTTTCACTTAAATCGCGTTTAATAGCAGATAACCGTGCCGCTTATATACAGAATTATCGCGTGACTGACTTGCCAAAAACTTCCCGGTTTCAGAACTGGGTATTGAATAAAGTGCCGCTAAAAGTACGGGAACGCTACCTGAACGATCCCCAGGCCTTTGCCTTGCAGCATAATGGTGCGCCCTTCTGGAAAAACCAAAGAAGCCTGTTTTTTGACCTCCCCTGGCAGGAACGGCGTTATGGCAGTCCTATCACCTTCAGCCGTGACCTGCACCTCCCGGCAGTGCCTGTCACACTCATGACTAGCCAAATAGCACGTTTAAAACAGGATATTGATACGCTGGTGTTAACCCAGAGAGAAATCCGGCGGGACAGACTGCTCAATAGCCTGAAATACAGCCTCAACTTTCTCAGTATGACGGTCAGCGCCGCTTTGCCGGGTACGGGTTCGGTTTTAGGTCGCGTGTTGGTGATGGCGATTAATGCCGGACTGGCCGCCGCCACTACTGGCCTGGCGGTGTATCAGATGCGACATACTCAGCGACTGGCAGATGCCGAGAAATTACGCAACGAAGCGATTCTGTCAGGTGTCTGCGGTGTGCTGGGTTTAGGGCTGGATGCCGTCGCCCTCAAAGGCGCGCTTAAGTCAGACTTTCCCGCCTTGCTTACCCGTTTTCGTCGTGTTCGTCAGTCCGTCAATCGCGTATGGCGCAGTAAGCGTGTTGCGCAGTCATCACTTAAACCGGCACGAACGGTGGATCGCGCACTGTCCCTGGCGCCAGTAAAACCACGCCGAAAAAATTTTGCACTCGAGAGCGAGTATCGACAGGCAAAACAGGCCTACGACAAAGAACTTAAACAGCGGATGGCAATGGGCCATAGCGCCACTCAGCATGATATTCAACAGCGGGAAAACATGGCCCGGGCGCAGCTCGCTCGCTATGGTGAGACACATCCAGCCCTACTGGGAGAGATTGAGCAATCAGAACCGCTGGTAGGTTTTAGTCTCACCAGTAAGAGAGAAGACAGCGCGGATTCACTGGTCCTCAGTGCCCACGGTTGGTTCACGTCACACACCGGCAACCGCCTACTCCCGCGCGGTAAAGAGATGATTTTTCTTGGGCCACACGGTGAGAAGCTGCTTGAGCCAGAAACAGCCTTAGGGATGCTACCGACTGTTAAACTATTAGAGGGCAGTGAAGTGCCTTCCATCTATGCGCGCCTCATCAATAAACATCAGGTTGATGAGGTCGCCAGTGCGGCCTTCTCTGAATTGAATGCGGGGGCGACAAAGCCCGGTTTTATCCGCAATTATCAATTGCGCCACTACGAGCGGGCCTCTGCGGCAGAATCAAAACTGGCAGTATTGACTAACCGGCTGAAGAACAGCGGTAACAAAATGGATATTTTGACGGTAGATCCGCTAGCAGGCGATCGTAAAAGCCTGGCAGACATTCTTAATGCGATGCGTCCAGGCGGTAGTTTAAGTCATTACAAGCGGTTGATTTTTGCCGCCTGTCGCGAAGAGAAACGCGCAGGCTCACTGACTTCTCTTCAAGGGGGGTTAGGCGGCTATGAGATCCACTTCTCTCCCCACGCTTTTGAGCATCAGCCTGCGGCTTTACTCCGTCAACGGCGGGCGAGCAACCACCTGGCATTTACGGGCTATCGCCTCTATTTCACCCTCACCCTGATCCCTGACAACAGCCCTGCTGGGTTCACGCTCAAACACCATATCCGCGCTTTTATCCCGTGGCGAGAGTAATCCTGGGGCAGCAGAGTCTGCCCCTTCCCCCTTTATCGTGTCAGACTCGCTAAATCTACCCGCTGGCCGCGTGCTGAGGATTGCACCATTGCTTCGATAATCTGCTGATTTTCCAGACCAAAGCGGAAATCCGGGAAACAGCCGCCACTGCGGCTTAACCCCTGAATAAGATCGTGGATTTCAATGACTTTCACATCAAAGTACCCCAGCCCGCCACCGGCGAAATCAAAACCAAAGAAGCCATTGAAGGACTCAACCTGCGAACCGGCATAAATCGTTTTGAAGCCGCGATCGCTTTTGCTGTCACTGTAGCGGGCAATCTTCAGCTCATTGAAACGCTCTCCATCCATGATGATGGTACCTTCGGTGCCAGAGACTTCCCAGGCGATACCGAAGACTTTACCGGCGGAGATACGTGAAGATTCGATTACCCCACCCGCGCCATTTTCAAAACTGACAAGCGCCTGAAACTGGTCATCATTCTCTACCGCAAGGCGTGGCGCATCCGCTGAAGCACTGGCACCATAACCCGTACCGGCTACCGCTGAAGGGCGAGTTTCAATAAACAGCTGTTCCTGTCCGACAACACTGCGCACCGGTCCCATCAGATATTGGGCCACGCTCACCACGTGCGATCCGAGGTCACCGAGCGAACCCGAACCTGCCTGCTCACGTGAGCAGCGCCAGCTCCAGGGCAGCTCCGCATCGTTAAAAAAGCCTTGATCGAACCAGCCACGAAAACGTGTTAATTGCCCAATGTCCCCTCTTTCAATCAGCTGTTTTGCCACCTGCGCCGCCGGGGTTTTGATGTTGTTAAAGGCCATAATGGTTTTTACCCCCGCCCGCTGCGCTTCATCGGTTAACATCTGCGCGTCCGCCAGGGAGACCGTCAACGGTTTTTCACAGTAGACATGTTTTCCCGCGCGGATAGCCGCGAGCGCCATCTCCACATGCATGCTGTTGGGCGTGGTGATATCAACGATGTCAATGGCGGGGTCGGCAACCATGGCGCGCCAGTCCGCTGTGCCGTGCAAGAAACCAAAACGGCGTGCTGCATCTTCAGCTAACTGTGGCGTCGCATCGGCCAGAGTATGCAACACCGGTTGCAGTGGGAGATCGCGGTAGAGCAATCCAGCCCGACGCCAGGCATCTGCATGCGCCTGGCCCATGAAGCCTGAACCAATTAAACCGACATTCAATGTTTTACGCGTCATGAGATCTTCCTTATACCTGCGGCAGGATATGCTGAGTAACAAACTGGTGTGCCCGGGTGACGAAGGTCAGCGGATTGGCTTGTGCCGGGTCCTGCTCTGCTTCCACGACTACCCACCCCTGGTAATTGCTGGTTGCCAGAAAATGCGCCAGCGCCTGATAGTTGGTGCTGCCATCCCCCGGAACGGTAAACATTCCAGCCCGCACGCCCTGGTTAAAGGTGAGCCCCTGGTCTTTTACCTGAGCCAACACCGCAGGGCGTACATCTTTGAGGTGCACATGACAGATGCGAGCGGGGAAAGCCTTTATCAGTTCTGCATAGTCAAAACCTGCGGCGGTGGCATGGCCGGTATCCAGTAACAGTCCGACCTCTTCACCACAGGCTGAGATCACTTTTTTAATCTCATCAAGCTGTTCAGCCACCATCATCAGATGATGGTGATAGGCCAACTTCAAACCGTATCTTTGGTGCAGCTGCCTGGCGAATGCCGTCAGGCGCGCGGCATACACCGGGATTTTTTCTGCGGGCAGCAGACGACGTTGAGACAGGGGAATATCCAGGGCGTTATCCGCCATCCAGCCACACTCGCCATACACCATCACGCTGGCACCACAGTGGCGTAGCAAAGTGGCGTGCGCGGCAACCGCTTCCAGCTCCTCTTCAACATCCCGCTCAGTCAGAAAACCGTCATGCCAGCCAGAAGCCAGCTGCAATGAATATTCGCCAAGCGTTGCCTGCAGTTGTACCGCATCCCGGGGAAAGATACGGCTCATCTCAACACCCTGAAATCCCGCACTTGCCGCTTCGGATAAACATTGTGCCGCCGTTGTCCCCGCACCGAGGTCATGGAGCACTTCATTTACCCAGGAAAGTGGGCTGACGGCGATGTTAATTCGCGGTGATGTTTTCATTGGGTGTGCATCCTGAACCATTTTTTGCTCCGTAGTGGGCGATGAAATTGAGGATGAAAATAAGGGATGCGTTACCGTGAATCGAACGCTAAATTGAAGGGAAACCGTCAAATCCTGACGTCTTCCCAGCAGAAGGTGCAACGTTGTGAGCGGGATCAAAAAAACAACTCTGGAGCAGATCGCAGAAGCCGCTGGCGTTAGCCTCAGCACCGTCGATCGCGTAATGAACCGCCGTGGCGGCGTCTCACCGGCGCGTGAAGCCAGAGTGCTGGAATGGGCGCACCGGCTGAATGTCGATCGGGTGATGTTTCGTGCCTATATGCGCATGTTACGCGTCGCCATTTTAATGCAGTCGCCGAAGAACCCGTTTTATCTGGGCTTACGTAACGCCTTCAACGACATTGGGCCAGCACTGGCCGAAATGCGATTGCATTGTGATGTGCACTACCTGCAGTTAAAAGATGTGAACGCCACGGTACGTCAGATCCACGGTATCGCCAGTGCCTATGATGCCCTGATTGTGGTCTGCCCGGACGATCCCGACCTCGCTGCCACATTGCGCCAGGTTGCGATGGCCATGCCCGTGATCACGTTGGTGACCGATATTCCAGATTGTGGTCGCCTGGCGTATGTCGGCCCGGACAATGCCCAGATGGGCCGGGTTGCGGGCGAGTTATCTGGCCGGTTTATCGGTCCCCAGGGTGGCGAGTTGTTAGTGGTTCTGGGGATGAAAAGTATGATCGGCCAGGGGGAACGCGAGGCAGGTTTTCGTGCCGTGCTCGCCAGCCGTTACCCCAGTTGTCAGGTGGTCACCACGCTGGAAAGTGGTGAAAATCCGCGCCGTGCAGGCGATCTGGTCAGCCGGGCGCTCTCCACGTGGCCGGGCATTCGGGGGATTTATAATATCTCTTCGGGTAACAGCAATATTGTGCAGGCACTGCGCGCGCACGGTAAAGAGAAGCAGGTGGTGTTGATTACCCATGAGCTGACCGCTGACCGCCGTCGCCTGCTGCTGGCGGGCAGTATTGATGCGATTATCGATCAAAATCCCTGGGAAGAGGCCCGCCGAGCCTTAGAGGTGCTGGCCCGCCACTTTAATCGTGCCCCGGAACCGGAGAACCACAGCGAACATACGCCGTTCCAGATCTATCTGCGTGAGAACTGCCCCGCAGAAGGCCAGGCGGCTTATGGATTTCGGGCGGGGAATCGTTGAATAAACGGGGGTGATACCGCAGGCCATGCGGAGTCGCATGGCCTGCGCGTCGTCTTATTTAAAGCTGTCGCTGGCCGCTTTCGCGATAGCGATTTCGTTCGGGTTCGCTGAACCACTCACGCCAACAGAACCGATAACGGTATTCTGCTGGTAAACCACCGGAGAACCACCGCCCAGTGGGATCACGCCTGGCAGGGTAGCGATCGCAGGCTCTTTGCCGTTCGCACGATCCATATATTTGTCGGTTGGCGTGCGATACAACGCCGCCGCACGACCTTTCAGGATGGAAGAGTCAATACAACCCACAGGTGCATTGTCCATGCGCTCAAACGCCAGCAGTTGACCCGCCTGATCCAATACTGCGATGCAGACATTGGCTTTGAGTTCATGGGCTTTATCTTTCGCTGCCACGATCAGTTTCTGTGCATCACTTTGTGTCAGGATAGTCTGGGTGGTGGTTGCATGAGCTGCCACTCCGCCGAACAAACCTGCAGTCAACACCGCCAGAGAGAGTAATTTTTTCATTGTTCAATTCCTTGTTAACTAACGGGCCGCCAGGCGGCCCGGGAGATTACGCGCGTCGGCGACGCAGCGTGAAAATAACCCACAGCACCAGTACAAATGCGATAGCAATCCCACACCATGCCATCACGCCAGCGTAGCGAATCAGCCAGCTACCGCTGTCGCCTTGCAGCGTCTGCTTAACATCCGCTTCGGTGATAACATGGGCCGGGTTGCCAAAGGTGACGGACACATAGTTCGCCACTTTTGTCAGTTCTTCTGTTGTGAACTGTTCTTTAAAGGTCGGCATGAAGGCATGACCCTCAGCCGTGTTACGGTTGACCCCTTCCGCGATGGTCATGATCAGGTTAGACGGGTCAGGTGAGACCACGGCTGATGAACCCACCAGTGACGGGAAGAAGGTTTGCGCATCATGCGTACCGCGACCATCTGCGGCATGACAGGCGGCGCAGGCACCGTTGTAAAGCTGTGCTCCGCTCATCTCTTTGCCGGAAACATAGTCTTCAATGGTGTTACGCATGCCGGTCTCTACAGCCGAGATTGGCGTTGGCTGGGGTGCCTGAGCCGGGGCCTGACGATCGGTGGTGCTGATTGCCGGAACCTGTTTCAGGTAGTGAGCCATGGCCTGCAGATCGCTTTGATCAAGGTGTGAGAACGAGTTCTGCACTGCGGTACCCATTTCACCACTGGCGATCGCTTTACCGTGCAGCGCACCTGTACGTAGATAGGTAACGATCTCGTCTTCACTCCAGCTACCAATGCCCGAGTGGACATCCGGCGTAATGTTCGGCGCTGTCCAGCTACCGACTTTACCACCGCCAAGGAAGCGAGCGTTCTCTTCACCCATCATGCCATCACGCGGGGTGTGACAGGTGGAGCAGTGAGCCAGGGTTTTCACCAGATATTCACCACGATCCGCACTGCCCGCTGGGGCATCGCTGCCTTTCACCGCTGTTTTATCCAGATACAGCATGTTCCAGAAGAACATCACCGGACGGAAAGAGAACGGGAATGGCAGTGAAGTTTCTGGCGCTGCATGATCATCCGCTGGAACACCCAACATCAGATAGGAATAGAGCGCGTGCAGATCATCATCGGACATCCCCGCAAATGCGGTGTAAGGCATTGCTGGATACAGGAAGTGATTACCCGGTGCTTTACCTTCACGCATAACCGCCGTGAAATCTGCCAGACTGTAGTTACCAATACCGGCCGTTTTGGATGGCGTGATATTTGAACCGTAAATCATCCCCATGGGTGACTGAATAGCGAAGCCACCGGAGAACGGCTTACCACTCTGCGGGTTGCGGTGACAGGCAGAGCAGTCACCCGCAACAGCGAGATATTCACCGCGCTTAACCAGCGATGCTGACGCTTCGCTGTCTGCGGCCATGACACTGTGAGCAGACAACAGCAGTCCTGCCGTCATCAGGGCAATATTCATGATGCGTTTCATGTCAAATCTCCCGGATGATGGTGTCAGCCATACGCAGTGACAGGGCGATACCGGTCAGCGTTGGGTTCACAGTGGCAGACGTCGGCATGACACCGGTAGTTGCCAGGAACAGGTTCGGGTGATCCCAGGTGCGCATATCTTTATCCACCACCGAATCCTTCGGATTGTCCCCCATGATCACCGTACCCATAATGTGGTACTGGTTACGCCAGCCGGTCGGCGCTTCAATCACTTCGCCATTGAACGCCTGAAGGAAGTTCGCAAAGTCTTTGTACGCCTGAGGACGCATCCCGCGCACATAATCATCCAGGTGATAGTGTACGTCGAGCATCGGCAGGCCAATGGAGTCCTTGCGGTCTTTACTTGGCACGACACGGTTGGTTGGGCTGGGTAAGGTTTCACTCATGGTACTGATGTTCATGATGCGTGAGGCACGATCGTAGATCGCATCTTCCAGCGCTTTACCCATCAGGCCCTGCTTCAGCAAAGGTGCGGTAACATCAACGTTAGGCACCAGATTACGCAGTGAGTAACGAATCGCAGAGTGTTGCGCACGGCTTGGCTCATCACGGCGGTTAGCGATGCAACCATGCTGTACCGAACCACGTCCTGTCCAGAGCGGCTCATCGGCCAGGAAGGTCAGACTCAGGCCGGTATGGTCCATCAGATTACGTCCCACCTGATCGGAACTGTTGGCGATGTCATTCATCAGCAGCAGTTTTGGCGTTTCCAGTCCATGTGCGGCAACGACAAAGATTTTGGCGGTCAGGCGGGTGTCTTTACCATTGGGTTCACGATAGGTGATCGAGACAATTTTATTGTCCGCGCCTTTTTCGATTTTCCATGCAACACATTCGGTACGCAGGTCAACGCCCAGCGCCACCGCTTTATCAACGTGCATATCGCCGGAGTACATCGCCCCAATCGGGCAGACCGGTTCACAGTTGTTGTTACCTGCGCAAGCCGGGCGGCCATCATAAGGACGTGAGACACGACCGTGCGGTTCATGGATAACCTGGTAGCCCATCGGCCCCAGCTTCGCCTGCATACGCTGCGCCATATAAGGCTTGCCTTCCGGTGGCAGCGGATACTCCTGCGAACGCGGTGGATAGTGGCCACGGCCCTGGCCACTCTGGTCTTCATGACCGGTACCCACTACGCCCACTTCCAGCTCAGCTTTCACATACCATGGCTCCAGCTCTTCATACGGGTATGGCCAGTCGCGGCCGACGCCGTAGACGCTTTTCAGCTTGAAGTCATTCGGCAGTAAGCGCCATGCCGCTGAGGCCCAGTGACGCGTACTGCCCCCTGCGACACGCAGATAACTGGTGACGTAGGCAAAATCGGGATCGCCTTTGGCATCAATGTAGCCATCGGTGTAGGAGTTGGGTGCCCAAGGCAAGTTAGGATATGGCGTACACCAGTTACGCTTACTGGCACCGTTACGGTAGTTTTCCACCACTTTCCAGCGTGGAATGTATGGCCCTGCTTCCAGCATGATCACAGACTTACCCGCTTTAGCCAGCTGATAAGCTGCGTTGGCACCTAATGCGCCTGAGCCAATGATGACGACATCAGCATCAAATTCACTCATTGTGTTTTACCTTGCTTAATTATTGTTATGCAGTTTTTTTATGAGCAATCATGTCCTGGGCTTCTGCCAGGGTACGCGCTTTGCCTTGCACCATCAGTAACCAGGGCTCTTCTGGTTCACGAATGGTTGGTGCTGCCTGCGGAGATTTATCACCCCATTCACGGATGTTTTCCGGCATTGCCGGTGCAGTGACCCCTTTTGGCACTTCAACCCAATAGTCTCCCCCCGCGCGAGCGTAGGTGGGACGAATGGTGTGATCGCTGGTCGGCTCATACATCAGCGCTGACAGGAACGTCACAAAGTGCGCATCGTCCACGGCTTTGGTGGTCGAAGGGTTACCGGTGTAACCGAGATACCACGGTGAAATAATGGTGAGCGCGGTTTTCACGTCTTCATCATCGAGATGGCCGACGATGGCCTCACGATCTTCTGTTTTCAGTGCTGTAAGGTTGCCGATCAGGCGTGTTAACTGAGCCGGGAAACTGGCATCCTTATCCACCAGCAGCTGCCATAAGCGCGTTGTAATCGCCGGATCAAGACCACGACGACCAGTTAATAACTCACTCGCACGCAACAGTGCCGCCTGAGGTTCAGCATCCGCAGACGCCGCAAAAGCAGCGTTCAACGGGATAGAGACAATGAGTGGCGCAGCCAGCATCATTTGCAGAAAATGTCTTCTGTCCATGGTGACTCCGCTAGCCTGCATTCAGGGCAGAGAGTGCCCCTTTCGCCGCTTCGGCATCTACAGCGCCATCTGGCGTGCTGACACCAATCGCGCCCACGACCACGCCGTTAAGCTTGACTGGCTCACCGCCTGGCAGTGGTACCACCACCGGGTTGCCTAACATCGCCACGTTACCGGCGGCAATTTTTTGCTGGAAGCTCTCAGTGGAAGCACCAAACGCCACAGCAGCGTGCGCTTTTTTCGGCGCCAGCTCAGCATTTGCCAGGGTTGCACCGTCCAGACGGTCATAGGTGATCAGCTGTCCGGCTGGATCGACGACCGCGATAGCGCCGCCAAGGTGGTGAGAACGAATAATCTGTTCCGCTTTGTCCAGCAGGCGCTGCGCCTGTTGGTGATTCAGCGTTGAGATTTGAGTAGCAGGTTCAGCAGCCTGTGCGCAGGCACAGATCAGACCGCTGCACAGCAGTGCAGTTGGAAGCAGTTTCATAAGTTCACCTGATTAGAGGAAAGTGATTCAAAAAGTAAGCGTGTTCGTCAGGCTTTGGCGAAACGGCGCTGGATAAGATGGTCGATACTCCATTTCCCGCTGCCGTTAAGGCAAAGCAGCAAGAAGCCCGCCGCGCAGGAGATGTTTTTCAGCCAGACCATCAGATGGGCGTGACTGTATCCCTGGTAGAACAGGAAGCCTGCAACCACAGAGAAAACAGCCATGAACACCGAGGTGAAGCGGGTCAGGAATCCGAGGGCGATGGCGATACCGCCGCCGACTTCCAGCAAGATCACCAGGGGTAAAAAGAAGGCAGGTACGTTGTTCGTCGCCATCAACTGCACGTTGTCAGCATAGTGCGCAATCTTGTCGACACCTGAAGCGAAAAACAATCCAACAGCCATGAAACGACTTGCTACAGCGAGAGCATCCTTGGAATGAGACATGATGTGACCAAAATGAAATGTAGTTGTTAATGAACCAAACAGTACATTTTAAATGGTTAATCAGTTTTACCATTTCGTGCGGTAAGTAACGCCTGTTAACATTCGGAAACCTTTAAAGTCACTGGCTATAACCCACTGAAACAGGTTAGATTTTTTGAATACATCGACAGAGTGGATGGGAATTTTTGAGCCAGTTCACAAAGATCGCAGAGGAATTGTCAGCAGAGGAAAACCCAACGGGCCTCAGAGAACCGTAGGAAATACCTCAGATTTCTGGCGCGAATGAAACACTCTCCAGCCAGTACAGGCGCTTACGCGCAGCGATTTTGATTCATCAGGCAGACGTAAAGAATCAGGACTATGTTTAAAAGTTTTAATTCGCCAATCACATTCCCACCAGGAATGTATTAATAAATTTACGTGAATACTTTTTATCGATATCCGGTGCCAGGATAAGCGAAATTAACACCGGAGAAACAACATGGCTTATCGCTTTCTTGTCACCACCACCACCCTCGGCCACGGCGGCCAGAAGATTCTGGCAGAGGCTGGGTGTGAAGTGGACTATCTCGACAACGCTAACGATCCACAGGAAGTGGAACGTCGGATGGCGAATACGGAGTATGACGCCGTGATTTCGCGTACCGTCGACCTCACCGCGACCGCGATCAATGCCTGTCCATCCCTGCAAATCATCTGTAAGCACGGTGTAGGTGTGACCAATATCGATGTTAATGCAGCCAGCGAGCGCGGCATTCCGGTATTGACCACCCCAGCCACCAACGCTCAGTCAGTGGCAGAACTGACCATTGCCCTGATGCTGGATGCTTCACGCCGCTTGCCTTACTTCCAACAGGAAGTGGCACAGGGTCGCTGGACGCGGACCGGTGACGGCGAAGAGCTGCAAGGCAAAACCCTTGGCCTGGTCGGCTTTGGCGAAATCGGTCGTCGCGTGGCGCGTATTGCTCAGGCAATCGGTATGAACGTGGCGTTTTTCGATCCTGCCCTGCCAGCCGATCGTGATACGGGCGAAGTGCGCCGCTGCAATACGCTGGAAGCCTTATTGGAGCAGTCCGACGTATTCAGTCTGCACTGCCCCGTCAACGATAAAACCCGTCTGATGATCAATGCCACCACCCTGGCACTGCTGCCTGCGGGCGCAATCATTATCAATACCGCACGTGGCGAATTGATTGATGAAGCTGCACTTGCGGCCGCGCTGGAAAGCGGTCATCTGCGTGCTGCTGCCCTGGATACGGTAGCGAAAGAACCGCTGGCGGCCGATCACCCCTTCCGTGCACTGCCTCAGGTCATCATCACGCCACACATTGGCGGTTCAACGCCACAGGCGTTGGATGCTGTGGCACATAGCGCTGCTCGTCAGTGTCTGGAGTGGCTGGATGCGAAACAAATCAACCGTTTTGCCTGCGTCAATCCGCAGGTGCTCAACAAGGAGTAAATCATGTCAAATCGTAGCGACTGGCCAGCAGGCTATTTCATCGGTGAACGCGGCGCGAAAATCGATACCGCCATCATTGAAGCCTTCCGCAAACTCCCGGCAGCCAACATTGGTGACTGCATGGGACGTAGTAACGCCGCTTTAGGCCTGAAGCCGTATCACAATGATCCTGAGCTGGTGCTGTGTGGCCCAGCCCTGACGGTGAAAGTGCGCCCAGGCGATAACCTGATGATCCACAAAGCCATTGAGCTGGCTCAGCCAGGTGATGTCATCGTTATTGATGGTTCCGGTGATCTGACTCAAGCGCTGATCGGTGGCCTGATGCGTACCTCCGCGCAGACCAAAAAAATCGCCGGTTTCGTGGTGAATGGTGCCGTTCGTGACCTGAACGAATGGGCAGAAGGCGGCATCTCTTGCTGGGCCGTAGGCAACACCCTGCGCGGCCCGTCAAAAGATGGCCCAGGTGAAGTCAACACCACCATCAGCTGCGCAGGCATGATCGTTGCCCCTGGCGACCTGATTGTGGCCGATGCCGATGGCGTGATTGTTATTCCTCAGGATCAGCTCGACACCGTGCTGCCGCGCGTACAGCAACACGCACAGCGCGAAGAGAAAATTCGCGCCAGCAACCAGTCTGGAACCGCAGATCCTGAGCGTTTTAACGCCATTCTGCGTGCAAAAGGCTGCCCGCTGTAAAACCGTAGTTCCATGCCAATAACCATAAAAGACCATTGGAGTACCCTACGATGTTAAAAAAAACTGTGAGCACGTCATTACCCCCTCCAATGAGTTGGCGTGAGAACATGTCGTCAGAGGAGCGCCGTACCTTCGGCGCTCATCTTTCCGCACGGCTCGAACGCTTACCTTCTGCCCGCCCAGTGTGGTTGATCATTTGCGCCCTGGCGTTGGGAGGCTGGTTTGAGTTGTATGATGTTTTCCTGACCGCCTATGTCGGACCGGGCATGGTACGTGAGGGAATTTTTAGTCACCAGAGCCATAGCTTTTTTGACCTGACCAGCCTGGGGGCCTTTGTTGCCGCCATGTTCCTTGGGGTCTTTGTCGGCACCTTACTGATTGCCAACCTTGCCGATCGTATCGGTCGCCGTAAAGTCTTTGTCATTGCCCTGCTGGTGTATGCCATCGCCAGCGGCATTATGGCATTCCAGCACGATCCCTACGCCATTGTGTTCTGGCGTGTCATTTCGGGGATTGGTGTCGGTGCCGAGCTGGTGACGATTGACGCCTACGTGTCGGAATTTATCCCGGCACGCCTGCGTGGCCGTTCCTATGCGTTTGTGCAGGCTATCCAGTACACCTCCATTCCTACCATTGCGTTCCTTTCCTGGCAGTTGGTTCCCCTCGCGCCGATGGGGTTGACGGGCTGGCGCTGGGTTGTGCTGTTTGGCTGTGTGGGCGCCGTTGTGGTCTGGTTGATCCGTATGGGCCTGCCAGAAAGTCCACGCTGGCTGGTGCAGAAAGAGCGCTACAAAGAAGCCGAAGACGTCGTGCGCCGCCTGGAAGCGAAAGTGATGAAGTCTACGGGTGAACCACTGCCAGAAGTGCTTGCCAGTGACATCATTCCCGTTGAAGTGGCCAAACCGGGTGTCAAAAATGAGATGTGGCGTGCGCCTTATCGCCGTCGCACCATCATGCTGTTGGTCTTCAACTTCTTCCAGTCGATTGGTTACTACGGCTTTGCTAGCTGGATCCCAACGCTGCTGGCAATGAAAGGCGTGAACTTCACGCATAGCCTGCTCTATTCGTTTGTGATCGCGTTTGCTAGCCCACTGGGCCCGCTGATCGCGATGATGTTTGCCGACAAAATTGAACGTAAGTGGCTGGTCAGCGGTTCGGCCCTCGCCATCGCCATTGTTGGCACCGTGTTCTCCTGGCAGTCGCAGGCCGCGATGCTGGTTGTTCTGGGCCTGCTGTTGTCCCTCGCCAGTACCTGCATGACGTTTTCATACCGTACTTATCAGGCTGAGTTGTTCCCAACCCGCTTCCGCGCGAAAGCGATTGGGATGGTCTACTCCGTCAGTCGCATTAGCGGCATGTTATCTGGCTTTACTATCTCCTGGATCCTGCATGAAGCAGGCGTTAACGGAGTCTTCCTTTTGATCTCATTCGCCATGGCGATTGTCGTTTTCACTATAGGTATCTTTGGGCCAAGAACGCTTAACCGCCGCCTTGAGGAAATTTCGCCCTAATTGCAACGCAAAAAAACAGGAGTTATTACATGCGATCATTTTTTAAGAAAACTTTACCGGCGTTAGCTATCGGTTTACTGTGCCAGCACGCTTTTGCAAAAGATGTCCTTCCGGCAAAATTGCCGACCAAAGAGGACAGCCGTTTACAGGAAATGGCGACCTCTAACCGTATCTGGAACGGTGTCACCGTGAGCCAGGATGGCCGTATCTTTGCTTCTTTCACCCAGACCGAAGGGCCAGGGTTGCAACTGGCTGAAGTGGGTAAAAATGCCCAACTGACTCCGGTGCCAGATGAGGAGTGGAACCACTGGGATGCCAAAGATCCTGAGCATCACTTCTTGCACGTGAACGCCACGCGCTTTGGGCCAGATGGTTTCCTGTACGCGATGGATGCAGGTAACACCGGTATTGGTACTGGCGCACAGGCCGTTGTCGGTGGCGCTAAACTGGTTAAGATTGACGCTAATACCCGTAAAGTCGTGCAGACATGGGTGATTAAGCCACCGATCCTGAAGCCAACCAGCTACCTGGATGACGTTCGTTTTAACGGTGATTTCGCGTACATTTCCGATCCTGGTGCCCCTGGTTTTGTCATCCTGAATATGAAAACCGGCGACGCACACCGCGTGCTGGATAACCATCCACTGGCCATCGACCATCTGCCACTGTATGCCGATGGCAAAAAACTTTACCTGCCGAATGGTAAAGAGAAGCGCGTAGGTGCCGATCAGCTGGAAGTCTCACCTGATGGTAAATGGCTGCTGTTCCAGGCTATTCCAGGCCCGTTAGCACGTATCGAAACCCGCTATATTGACGACGCGAAACTGTCAGAAAAAGAAGTGGCTAAGCACGTGCATAAAGTACTGGATACCTGGACCACGGGCGGTACGGCTATCGACTCTGACGGCAATGTCTACATGTCACAGCTGAACACTCGCTCAGTGATGCGCATCACACCGGAAGGCAAAGTCAGCACCGTGATTTCCGATCCACGTCTGGTGTGGATTGATGCGATGTGGGTAAGCAAAGGCGCATTGTGGATGCCAGCAGGGCAGATTAACCGCACGCCAGCGACCACCGGCGGCAAACCTTCAACGGTTGAATACCCGGTGAAAATCTTCAAAATTGATCTGCCGATCGCACCTTCACCACGCGATCACCAGTAATTTGTCATAAAGAGAACGGTGCCCTGGCGGGTGCCGTTTTTTTTCGTCCTGAGAAAAGGGATTGAGCGAAAAAGAAGAAAGGCGTTATGCCAGACCTGGTGCGGCAGGTCTGGCATCTCGTTGTGATTTATGATTCACCTCCTGAGTGGCGGCATAATGATAAAAATAACCTGATGCCCGGATCCTTCTCCTCTTCCCTGTATCAGAATCGGGCACGTTTATTCAGTACGACTTAACGGGAAAGAGTTAAGTACGTTTGACCCTCGCACGTCTGTGGCGAAGTGAAGCCAGATAAGCAGGCTTACAGACTTTTATTCGTCACAAATGTGTAGATTTTCTAAAGTTAATTCATAGGGTTAATTTGAAACTCATCACATAAATTGTCCAGTTGTTTTTACTCATTCTGACACTGCGATTATGTTAGTAAATGTGTAAACAGGTAACAATGATCGTGAATCAAGCAACAACCCCCGCACTAAAAAACAATAAGACTATGATTTACAATCATTTTGTTTTTAATAAACATCTAATGGCATTTGCATGGGATTGCGAGGGTTACAAAACCATCTTTAAGAATTTGATGTTTTTATTAACCAGAAAAGTAGGTTGATTCTGAACGATGCTTAATGATTAATACCCTTTAGTAACGACCTTTAATTAATGACAAGGAGATGCAGTGTTCAGACCAGATCATGCTGTGCAGCACACTATTAAGAGGGAAAAAATCACAGCCGCTTTGGGTTTTGCGGTCAAGTAGATACGGGAAGCCGCTCACAATAACCCAATGCCCTCTCTCTGAATTGCTCAAGATGATGCTTTAAGGTTTCTTTTCCGCTGAATTTCACGTTCAATGCTGAAAATCCTTGTGATACGGACGGTGGTAGATGAAAAACACAGCAGCAAAAGGACATAAAGCCACTGCCAGTGATGTTGCAAAGCAGGCCGGTGTCTCGAAGTGGACAGTTTCACGCGCGTTTACACCAGGCGCATCGATATCTAAAAAAGCCCGGGACAGCGTTATGGCTGTCGCACGGGAGCTGGATTATCGCCCTAACCTGCTGGCACGGAGTTTGTCAAAAAAGCGCACCAACATCATTGGCGTGGTGATTGATGAGTTGAAGAACCCGCACTCATTGATGATCCTGGATGAGGCAACGCGGCAGTTACAAAGCCGTGGGTATATGGCTTTGATGCTAAACATAACGGCAGAGGCACATTATCGCTCGGTGATGTCGCTGGCCGATCAGCTACAGGTAGACGGGATTTTATTTCTCGGCACGATTCTGTCTGCGGAGTTCATTAGCATTGCAGAAGATATGCACCATATCCCACTCGTACAGGTCTGCCGCAACACCGATGCTCAGGATATCGATGTAGTGGCAATCAGTGGGTTTAACGCCGGTAAACAGATTGCTGAATTGATGCTGGAGCAAGGGTTCAAACGTTTTGGCTTTATGAAAGGACCAGACACCCCCACCTCACATTTGCAGCGTAAAGAGGGATTTGAGGCCGGTCTGAACGAGGCAGGCATTGAACTGGAAGTTCTGCTCAAAGCCGGCAACTACGAACGTCAGCGCGGCTGGAGTGCGATGGAACAGTATCTCCAGCAGACAACACCCGCAGAGCAACGAATTGAAGCACTGTTTTGTGAGAATGATATCCTGGCGTTAGGCGCTATGGCGGCACAGCGAGAGCTGGCACCGGAATCCCCGATTGCGATTGTAGGTTTTGATGATATTGAAGAAGCCAGCTCACCCGGCTGGCAATTGACCAGCTACAGCCAACGCATTGATCGACTGATGGAGGAAGCCATTTGTCGACTGGTTGACGGCACACCCGGCGCTAACACCGACTGGCAACAAGGTGAATTACGTATACGCCGCTCACATTTAAAAAACTGACGTAGAGTATCAGGCTGCTCCTGTTAGCAGCCTGACAACAGGCTCATGAAAAATGTTGGCCATCGGCTTTAAATATAAAACACAGATTCAATGATCGCTGCGGCAATATAGCCCTACCGATAACCGCAGCATACAAATCAATTCCAGCCTACGAAGACAGCTCTTCTTGACGAAACAGAAACAGGGAGAAGTGCCTGGGACTAAAGATCACATCCTCTCCACAGCAAAACGTTTAAGCCCATCTCATTATTCCCATTTTATTCATAGAGATAGAAGAAAAAACATCGTGATGTAAGCGTAATTTCAGGCTGAAATCGCCAGCACAAAAAGCGCAAAGGTGATGAAAAAAAAAGCGACTTGATAGCCAGACAAAAACACGGCATAGTGCCCGCGCTAACAACCACAATAACGTTATGAGAATGTAAATGACTCTTTATCAACATATGTTGATTTTCTATGCCGTAATGGGTTCAATCGCGATGTTAATTACTTTTTTCATCGCACGCGATCGAATGTGGATGCGTATTTTAAGTAGTGTGCTGGTTGGAGCCACGTGGCCGATGAGTTTCCCGGTCGCTCTGATGTTTGCACTCTTTTAATTGACGATCATTCAACGGGAGACCAAACTTAAACGAATACGCCTCAAAAACGGATCATGAGCAACCGTATCAACGACGTATTTTGGCTTACATTAAGAGCGAGGCTAATATGCGCACTATTTTGATGATCGCGATCCTGTTTACATCAACCGGGTGCACTACCGCGTGGGGACCGGAAAAACAGGTCCCACGTGCGGAGACCCGCCAACAAACCTGTCAAAACAGTGTCAGTCCTGATCAGACAAACTGTGGGCACTTTCCAGAACCAGAATTCCACTAGATCATTCATCGCCAGGAAAGGGAGATAGGTGCTTAACTGTGATCACGCTTTTCTGGCATACCTACTTAAACAAGTCACTACGATACTTAAACAGTTCAAGATCGCTGGATAGCCCCAGCTTTTTCATTCCTGTCTGCTTATGGCCACTGACTGTTTTGCGACTACGTTTAATTTTTGCAGCGATATCAATAATGCTCATGCCTTCAAGGTAACAGTGAATCACTTCAGCTTCACGCGGCGTAAGTAACTTTTCCAGCTCAGAAATATCCCTGGTGTGTTCAGGGTTATCCTGGGCATTCATAAATGCTTCGTCACGCTTACGTACCGGCACCACCGCCAGCTCGGCAGAAATCGCTGGAGGGATGTAACGCTGTCCGTTGTAGATAGCACGGATAGCATTGAGATAAATTACCGTTTCTTCTCTCTTTCCGATATAGCCCTTGATGCCCAGCATAAAGGCTGTGCGAATGACCGCAATACTTTCCATGGAAGATGAGAGTAATATTTTGGTCTGAGGGTGACGCACCAGAATATTTTTAATCAGCGATAATCCATCTAACTCATCACTGTGTAAAATATAGTCAAGAATCAGGACATCACAATCGTTACTTTTCAGCCAGCCTAACAGTTCCCGGCTGTGCGTGAAACTACCTACAATTGAAATATCGCCTGAGCTGGCCGCGACCACTTCGAAAGAGCGCAGAATGATAGGGTGATCGTCAAGAATGGCAACTTTTATTTTAGGGTTTTGATTATACATTTAATTTCCTTCTCATCAGGTTTGCTCATCATACGCCCCTATAATCAGAGGTGATAACGACCATTTATCTGCCTTGTAAATTCTTTCTGACTCAATTAATCACACCTTAATGCATAAAATAATCTTAACCAAACAATCCCAACAAAACCATAGTCGGAAGGTATTTTCCGGCTTAATCACATGAACACGTAAAATGTTTACAAAAATTTTATTTTCCTTTTGTTCAGTGTGTTACTTCTCTTTTTCCTGTTCTGGATAACATTCTTGTAACTCTGAATTAAAGTAATCAAGACAAACGCTGTTATACAAAAAATAGTTAGTAGTTCCAACAAGATATGTCTGCTTTGCTCATTTGCCCTGTTTATGATTGAGGCCAGAATGATAGTCTTAGATTATTCATGCCCAAAGCGTACTGCAAAGATTAACAGCTTGAAAAGCACATTTTTTTAATCGTGATCAAGTTTTCTGTCTACGAATACAGGTTATGATTTCACGTTACAGGTTTTTCTTGCGCCACATAACAATGATAACAGTATAAATATTTTAACCTTTAGCCAAAATTAGCCATCCTTGTCCCATCAGGAATTACTGCAATATGCGACGCTTACTACTTTGTTTAATGATTCTACTGTTTACACCGAAGAGCCTTTTCGCAATCACCACCGAACCATTGGTGATCACGCCTCGGATATCGCTTGTGGAGCTAACCTTACCTAAAAGTGAAAAAAACAAAGCCTGGCTACATCAGCAAAAAAGTCTTCAAATAGGAGTTTGGGGGGAAGTACATCCTCCTTTTTCAATTATTTCTTCTAACGGTATTTATCAAGGTCTCATCGCTGATGTTATTGGTTTAATGCAAAAAAGCATCGAACTGCCTTTTCAGATTTACTGGTATCCCGATGCGGCAACGGCATTATCTGCTCTGGAAAAAGGCGAGATCATGATGCTTCCTGTATGGCAACCAGAGGAAGCATCAACGGATACTGCACTGCTGACACAGCCCTGGATACACGATCGCTGGACGCTATTAGCACGCCACAATGACAGGCGTTTAATTAAAACCATCGGTATCGTTGAGGGCAACGATTTTGCGTTACAGAGGCAAGCCTCCTGGCCCGGTGGCACACCGGTTCGTTATATGAAATCTTATTCTGCTGCGTTGAATGACCTTTCATTTGGCCAGTTAGATGCTGTGTGGATCACAAAAATGTCTGCCGATTACTTACTTTCCACAGCATCGCTGCCCCCTCTCCCGCTCTTCAATGCGGTTACTCAACCGGCAAGTCTTCATTTTTCTGTTAATCGCCAGCACCCTGAATTGCTAGAGCTAATCGATGATATGCTGAGTGCCATACCCTTAGCTCATAAGACCCAACTGGCCCAAGGCTGGGGGATCCCCCTTGCGGCATTACTTGATGAAAAAGCCCCCGAAGACGTGTTACAGCAAAATATCACAGTCATTGTCGACACACGCCAGAGCCCACTCACTTTTCAAAACAAAGAAAAGCAAATCTCGGGATTGTTAATTGATCTTCTGGCCTTGATAAAAAGAAAATTCAATATCGATTACCAGTTAATGCCCGCTCATAGCGATGCAGAAGTAACAGCGCTAATAGAGCGCTTTCCTGAGGCTCTGCTACCGGCCAAATGGGTCATGGCTGAAGAGACAACTGGGCGCAGTTTGGTGCCTGACATCCATTGGCTAACCAGTCAATCTGTCGTGCTCATCAAGAATACAACACAACAGCCGCAAAACTTTTCGCAACTGGCGGGAGAGAGAATTGCTATCCTGCGCGATGATCCGATACTGAACTGGCTTGAGACTCACCATCCAACTGTGAGGTTAGTTGTTGCTGACTCCATTCCACAGGCGATGTCATGGCTAAAAAGCAATCGGATCCGTGGCATGTTGATGCCTCTGATACAGGCAAATTATTTACTGAACGAGCCAGAATATCGCGATGTTAAAGTGGGTATTGCGCTACCCGCTGCCGACCTGGTATTTGCCACTCCTCTATCGGATTCATCACTATCCGGGAAAAATCTCAACGTCGCACTTGCGGCCATCACACCAGCAGAGATCAATCAGCTGATTGCAAAATGGCGTGTTCCTGCCTCAACATCTTCAGTGCCCCTTTCTGACTCTGGGTCATTATATCTGGGTTGGATAATACTGGCTGTCGCTTTACTGGCAGGTCTGTTGGGCGCTATAACGCAACATCTCAGAAGGAAAAAGACCGCTCTTTCCATCACTGCGGCAAACACTCCCCCGATGGCAGTTCAACCCAGCACATCGCAACGCGTTTTTTTGCAGCATATGCACCATGAATTCGGCAATCATCTGCACGCATTACGCGGTTTGCTAGATCTGGAATTGCAAAAAGAGCCCCTTTCAGCAGAAAGCCATGAAAACCTCAGTACCATGCAGGAGACAGCCGCGCAGCTCACTTTTCTCGTTACAGCTCAGCACGATTTTATTGCACTTGCTGACACTGACTTACCAGGGAAAATCAGGCCAATAGTATTAGCCCAACTAGGGGAAACCATTGTTACGTGGGCTAATTCGCACGCACTCGCAAAAAATATCACCCTCAATTTCCAGTATCGCCTCTCGACAGATGAGTATCATTTGAATGTCCTCACCGTAACGCGCATTTTGCTTAGCTTAGTGCTCAACGCCATAAAACACAGTGATGGTAGCCGGGTCACGCTTTTTGTTGCTGAGAGCCCCCCTTCAGGGCTGTTGTTTGAAGTCGCGGACAATGGCACTTTTGCCGAAAAAGAGGAAATTGCACGGGCCAGTTCACTCTGGGGCGAAACGGGCCTTACCGTTGAGGAATGTAAACGTCTGGTGAAAGGCATGGCGGGCACGCTCTCATGCGAAACACCAGCAGGCCAGGGCACAATTGTCTCTCTCTTGATCCCAATAGCGCCTGTGGCGGAATGCACACCGCCACCTGTATCCACTCGAGTTCCCGTGACTATTTTGGTGGTTGATGACCACTCTCCTTCCCGTCGGCTTTTAGAAACCCTGTTGCAACAGCAAGGTTGTCAGGTCCTGAGCGCGCAGGATGGGGCGGAGGGATTAAAAGTATGGCAGGAAAACCGATCGGTGATTCATGGGATAATCACCGACTTAGCGATGCCAAACATGGATGGGTGCTCCCTTGCACGCAACATTCGGCAGGCGGAGATGGATTCGCCCTTAATTATTACGGCATTAAGCGCCAGTGATGACTTTGCCACGGTAGAAATGAGCCTGCAGGCCGGTATGAACGACTGTCTGAGCAAACCATTAAATGCCGGGGCGATTGCGGTCTGGCTACAGCACCATTTTCAATCCTCTCACCAGAACACGCCTGCTATCTCCTCGGCACTCACTTCTGAACACTATCAAGAGTGGCAGGAAGTAAACAACGCTGATATGGCTGCATTGCGCCAGGCCTGTAAACAAGAAGACCGTAAAGAGATCGCACGCATCGCCCATCGACTGATCAGCGCCGCACATCTGGCAAAAAATAATGACCTGACAAAATACTGTAAAACGCTCGAAAAAAATGCTTTTCATTTTACAATGTCTGAAATAAAAAACATGATAAACAGGATTGATCCCTTGATCGCTGAGCTAACATCAGCAAACCAGAAATAAGGGTAATATCATCCTGTGATGGTGCCGTTTTCAAGACCATACTTGTATAGATAACACATTCACTCTTTTAAGATGCGGGGTCGCTGAGTGAGGGTTGAATATGAAAAAAATCATGATTCTGGATTGCTGCCCGTTAGTCCTTACTGGACTTGAAAACACCTTATCCCGCGCAGGGTTTGAGGTTTCAGAACCGATCTCGCCTGATGATAACTTTATTTATTCTCTTTTTATTAATGAACCTGATATTTTAATCATTGATCCGGCAAAACAAACAGCGCCTACACTTGCTAAGATCGGAAAATATATGCAGTCCAGCAAAGAAACCAAGCTGGTTATTTTCTCCTCATACTTAAGTGCATGGCATATATCTCGTAGTCACCATCTTTACCCCGATGCCTTTATCAACAAATCTGAATGCCTGTCAATCGTGGTGTCTTCTCTGAGCGGGTTACTGTCTACACCCGAGACCTTTAACATGACGCTTCCTGTCTTAAGGGAAGAAGATAACTGCCTTTCCAGATTAAGCAACCGCGAAATGCAGGTATTAAATCTGATGGCTTCGGGTAAGAAGAATAACGTGATTGCAAATATCATCGGCTTAAATAATAAAACCGTCAGTACTTACAAACGGAAAATCATGAAAAAACTCAACTTCGGCAATGAGCGGGATTTAATCGATTTTACGCTGCGTCAGGGTTTATAACACTTTTATAATAGAAAAGGTAAATCTATAAAAGTGCGTTTCCTCCAGCAGCGAGTACTCACACTTTATGACGTTGCCTGTTGACCGACTGCGACACAACCCTGATGATACGCGGCAACGATAAAACGCACCGGAGAAGGCGTTGTGCCTGAGCTCAATCAATCACTTCTGGATCACATTCTTGAAGAAGTCCGCCCACTGACCCGTAAAGGAAAAGTTGCTGACTATATTCCCGCTTTAGCTGAAGTTTCAACCGATCACCTTGCAATAGCAGTATGCACCGCTGACGGCACGATGTATCAATCTGGCGATGCAGATCGGCGTTTTTCTATCCAGTCCATTTCAAAAGTCTTGTCACTGACCGTCGCACTGACGCGTTATCACGATGATGAAATCTGGCAGCGTGTCGGCAAAGAACCTTCAGGTCAGCCATTCAACTCTTTAGTACAGTTAGAGCTGGAAAAAGGAAAGCCACGTAATCCCTTCATCAATGCAGGCGCACTGGTGATTTGCGATATGCTTGAATCGCGGCTGACTGCGCCACGACAGAGAATGCTTGAGATTGTCCGTCAGCTAAGCCAACAAGACGATATTCAGTATGATCGTGACGTTGCGCGCTCAGAGTTCGAACACTCTGCACGTAACGCCGCTATCGCCTGGTTGATGAAAGCCTTCGGGAATTTTGACAATGATGTCAGCAGCGTCATGCAGACGTATTTTCACTACTGTGCCCTTTCCATGAGCTGCGTTGAACTGGCACGTTGTTTTAGTTATCTCTCTGGTCACGGCAAAATGGCAGGCAGTGATGCCAGCATCATTACGCCGCGTCAGGCACGCCAGATCAACGCATTAATGATGACCAGCGGCATGTATGATGGTGCAGGTGAGTTCGCATGGCGTGTTGGGATGCCCGCGAAATCTGGCGTGGGCGGCGGTATTGTCGCCATTGTTCCGGGGGAGATGAGTATTGCAGTGTGGTCACCCGCTCTGGACACATCAGGGAACTCTCTGGCAGGTATTGCGGCGCTGGAACTGCTGGCGGAACGGTTGGGCCGTTCAATCTTCTGATCTCACTTTTGTCGTGAGGGGTGTAAGCATAAAATCACCCTGATATGTGTAATAAGTCGCACTCTTTAAGCAAAAATGCAAAAGGTGCGACTTTTTTTGCTTCTAGACCGACTTTTTTTAACGTTTATATCCTGAAAGCGTTACACTGCCGCCTCACTTTTGGTCCGGTTAGCACGTTGAACAGATGAAGTTGTTTATCCCGCGCTTGCAACAGAAGATCACCGCCAGCATCGCCATTTTGGCCGTGCTGCTGCTGTTCATCGCGCCAGTGGTGTCTACTTCCCTGATGGAGCACACCGCGCACACCCGTGAAAATGCATCAATGGCGGACATGCCAGGCATGAATATGGCTGCAACGCCCGATCATGAGATGCAAGATCACGCTGAAATGGGTGTCGTCTGCGGCTATTGTGACTTATTGATCCATGTGCCGCTGATGCTGTGGGCATTTGTCCCCTTGCTGTGGTTGGTGCTCTGCCTTACACGCTGGCTACCTCCCCTGCTCAGCACACCACTGCTGGCAATTCACCCAGGTTTCGAACATCGTCCTCGCGGTCCCCCCAAGGCTGTTCTCATCATTGCCAGCTAATACCAAACACAACGCTTTTCGCCCGTGCGAATAAGCTCCTGTGCCTGAATTTCAATGTGGGGAACTATGTCCGCAACAACTTCTGCTGTGCCACGCAGCGCAATCATGAATTTTGTGCGCCGTTTGCATTTTTACATTGGCCTGTTTATTGCGCCGTTTATCTTCATTGCTGCACTTACCGGTACACTCTATGTACTGACGCCTCAGTTCGAAAACTGGTTTTATCACAGTGCCTTGACCGTTCAGCCTGAAGGTGAAGCTAAGCCCTTAGCCGATCAAATTGCGGCTGCACGCAGCCGGGTGGGTGAACAACAGCGTATCTACGCGATCCGCCCAGCACCAGGTCCTAATGACACCACACGAGTACAGTTTGTCGAACCGGATCTGGGCGCATCCAAATCACGATCGGTATTTGTAGATCCTTATACCTTACGTATCACCGGTGATATGCCCGTTTACGGGACCACCGGCGTTCTGCCTATTCGTACCTGGCTGGATGATCTCCATCGTGGCCTGCTTTTAGGTGATATTGGACGTAACTACAGTGAGCTGGCTGCCTCATGGCTGTGGGTAGCAGCCGTAGGTGGCGGTATTTTGTGGCTGACGTCCCGTCGTAAGCCTAAACCGGCACAAGCCAGTGCGGGGTTCTCTTTTGCACGCCACTGGCATATTACGCTGGGCCTGGTGCTGTCTGTTGGGCTGATTTTCTTTTCCATAACCGGGCTCACCTGGTCGCAGTGGGCGGGAGGAAATATTGACCGCTGGCGCGCGGACTTAAACTGGCTGACTCCGCAAGTTCGCACTGCGCTGGATGGGCAAAGTGTGGCAGTAAACGATCCCCATGCCGATCATCATGCCGCGCCATCAGCGATGGCTGACATGGATATGGGAGATATGGAGATGTCCGGGATGGCCATGCCTATGGCGGCGGCCAAAGTTCCGGTTGTCCAGGTCAATGCGGATAATGGCGACTGGCAACGGGTGCTTCAGGCTGCACGCGCAGCCGGGATCGACGCGGCAAAAGTCGAATTGCGCCAGCCTAAAAGCACCGGTCAGGCATGGACTGTGACAGAAGTTGATCGCCACTGGCCGAGCCATGTGGATTCTGCATCCATTGCGCCCAATGACTTCCATCTGGTTGATCATGTTCGTTTCGCTGACTTCCCACTGGTGGCAAAGCTGACACGCTGGGGTGTTGATGCACATATGGGTATCCTGTTTGGCCTGCCCAATCAGTTACTTCTTGCGGCCTTCGGTCTGGGATTATGTACCCTAATCCTTATGGGATACCGCATGTGGTGGTTACGCCGCCCTGCGGTTGCCACGCAAAATCCGGTGGAAACATTGTTGGCTAGCTGGTTAGCATTACCTCTGCCCGCTAAAGCCGTTGTGCTGTTGCTGGCGCTGGGTCTGAGCTATGCCTTACCGGTGATGGGGATCAGCCTGCTCGCCTTTGTGTTGACGGATATTGTACGTTGGCGATCATCACAGCGCGTCACTCAACCGCAAACCGTCATTGCACCTGAACAGCAATCACCTTTGGCGATAGTGCAACTGCGTATCGCAGCCAAGCGTAAAGAGCTGCGTAAATTTCTCTACGCCGTGGCCGTGCTGGCCGTTATTGTTGCCAGCGTCATGGGGAATGCCATTATTGGTGGCGTTATTGATGAGTACCACCTCACATTATCCCATTGGACGGTGGGTATGTACCTGACGCAGGGCTTTATGATTGTGCTCTACACCGGCGTATTCACCGGATTGATGTCGATCCCGCTGTGGTATTTCTTCCTCGGCGAAAGTGACGAACAAGGTAAATAACGTTGTTTATCTATCGGGCTGGAAACAGCCCGATATTATTCAAAAATAGTGAACAAGCTGAACAATTCTCCCCGCTGTTGTTAATTCCTCACTGCTTTATGATCTCAAGCCATACACCCCAACTTGCGGAGGATATATGGCTGAAATCGTGCGTGCCCATGGCGGCCAGCTGTTTGAATATGGCCCTTTAACCGTGCGTCGCCTCAGACCGGAATCCGGTTTTAACCCGATTACGCGTATTGACCTGATTAGCATGAAAACCGGTGCGATTATTGAGGAACATCCGCAGGTCAATGATGAGATCCTGAGCTATGTCTGGCGCGGATCAGTGGTCGATCAGCATACCGATGGGGAACGCTATACGCTTTCTGCGAAACGTACGCTGTTGATTAATGCCGCCAGCGAGATTCGCCATACTGAATCCGCGCCGCTCTATCAGGCAGAAATGTTGCAGGCGGTCATTCGCCCTTCACTCGCCGAAGGGACCAGCCGGGTGCAGATGCTGGAACGTAATGAAAGCACAGCAGAAAACCAGTGGACCCTGCTTGCAGGGCCAGAGAACAGCAATGCTCCCCTTGTCTTACGTCAGGACGTCACGATCTACGATATAAAACTGGGCCGAGGTGAAACGGTTTCTGTACCTGAAGCTAAGGGGCTTAACAGCTGGTTAATCGTGCTGGAGGGGGTGGTCAGTGTGGATGGCTCTCGCCTGCACAAAGCGGACACACTCAGTAGCCATACGCCACTCAGTAGCGTGACGGCTGAGCGAGATGCACTCATGTTACTGTTTATTGTTGATGATGCCGCTCCCGTTGTCGCGAGCGGCAGTTGGAACGGCCAATAATCTTAGCGCGCGTCACCGCGCGCTATTGATTAAAAATCCGCTTTTAATACTACACGGTAGTGTGCTTTACCTGCCCGCAGATGATCCAATGCGTCATTAATTTTCGACATCGGGAAATATTCTACGGTCGGCGCAATATCCGTGCGCGCCGCCAGTTTCAGCAACGAGCGCAGCTGCCCTGGCGAACCGGTTGAAGAACCCGCAACACTGTGGTCACCCACAATCAGACTAAAGGCAGGCACGTCGAACGGCTTCATCACTGCACCCACAGTATGGAATTTACCCTGTGGAGCCAGAGCGTTGAAATACGGGAGCCAGTCGAGAGAAACGGCCACAGTGCTGATAATCAAATCGAACTGTCCCGCCAGTGCAGCCAACGCCTGAGGATCACGGCTGTTGACTACACGGTCAGCACCCATTGCCAGAATAGTGTCGGTTTTACCAGCAGTAGAACTGAATGCCGTCACTTCGGCCCCCATCGCGCGCAGAATTTTAATCGCAATGTGGCCCAGGCCACCAATACCGATCACGCCCACGCGGCTGGTCGCCGAGATGTTATGCATCAATAGCGGTTTGAATACGGTGATCCCGCCGCACAGCAGCGGGCCTGCGGTTGCCGGGTCCAGACCTTCCGGCAACGGGATCGCCCACTGCCAGTTAGCACGCAGCCGTTCAGCAAAACCACCATGGTTATTGATGGTGGTTACTTTGCCCGCGCTACAGTTCACCTGATCGCCGCTGATGCAGGAGTCACAGTGCTGGCAGCTTTTCGCCGACCAGCCGATGCCCACACGTTGCCCCAGGCTCAGACCTTTATTTTGCGCACTGGAACCCATTGCCACAACGCGCCCAATAACTTCATGTCCAGCCACCAGCGGATAAGTTGAACCTCCCCATTCATTATCAATCATGGAAAGATCAGAGTGACACAGGCCACAGTAGTCGACTTCAACTTCGACGTCTTCTGCAGCCAGATCCCCTGCATCATACTCGAATAACTCCAGTGCTTTACCGGCTTCTAATGCTGCATAGCTTTTGATTTTCATGCTTTTCCAGTGTCCTCATTTAACCCTGACTAGCCTAACAACTCCGAAACCTGGCGTCTTAACAGAATCCGCGCTGAGAAGACACACACGGACTTATTTTGTATCACACTGTATCTGGATCGCCCTGACATACACAATCCTGCAACAAGCCGTCGTTTCGAACACATTCCCGCTACACTGGCGTGATGTCATGTCACCGGTCGATTAGATGATTAACGTACAGGGGACTGACAATGACTGGATTACCTAAATTTATTTCACCGCGCGCAATCAGCTTAGCACTGGCTCGCTGTGCTGGGTTCGCGTCTATGGCCCATGCCACGGACACCAACCCTTTCGATAACGTCAAACAGATCCATGCCGGTGTGCTGAATGTTGGCTACGTGGATATTGGCCCGCGTAATGGCCCTGCGGTCTTTCTGTTGCATGGCTGGCCTTATGACATTCACAGCTATGAAAAGGTGGCTCCGCAACTCGCCGCACAAGGTTATCGGGTTATTGTGCCTTATTTACGCGGCTACGGTTCTACGCGCTTCCTTTCGGCCGACACGCCCCGCAACGGACAACCCTCGGCGATGGCCCGCGATATGGTCTCTTTGATGGATGCGTTACATATTCAAAAAGCGGTATTTGCCGGATTTGACTGGGGCGCGCGCACCGCGGATATCGTGGCGGCTCTCTGGCCGGAGCGGGTGAATGCGCTGGTTTCCGTCAGCGGCTATTTAATTGGCAGCCAGCAAGCCGGTAAACAGCCCCTCCCGCCTCAGGCGGAATTGCAGTGGTGGTATCAGTTCTATTTTGCCACTGAGCGTGGTCGTGAAGGTTATGCGCAGCACACCCATGATTTCGCCAAGTTAATCTGGCAACAAGCCTCTCCGGGTTGGAAGTTTAGCGATCAAACCTTTAATCAGGCGGCAAAATCTCTGGATAATCCAGACCAGGTTGCGATTACTATCAGCAATTATCGCTGGCGCTTAGGCCTGGAACAGGGAGAACCCCAGTATCAACAATATGAGCAGAAGTTAGCCGCGTTCCCACCAATAACCGTGCCGACGATTACTCTTGAAGGGGATGATAATGGGGCACCGCATCCTGCACCGGCCAGCTACCGCGCAAAATTCGTGGGCAAATACCAACACCGAACGCTGCAAGGGAATATTGGCCATAACCCACCGGCAGAAGATCCCACCGACTTTGTTAAAGCGGTTGTAGATGCCAGTCATCTTTAATTAGCGTTATAGTGCTGAGCGGGCAGCAATCCATGTTGCCGCCCTCTTATTCAAGGAGTTGAGCAATGGAACATGTTGACCATATTCTGGTGGTGGATGACGATCGTGATATACGCGAGCTGGTCACGGAATATCTGATTAAGTCAGGCTATCGCGCCACTGGCGCAGCAAACGGGAAAGAGATGCGTGCCGTGTTGGGTAACAGCCATATTGACCTGGTGGTGCTGGACATCATGATGCCAGGGGACGATGGACTGACACTCTGCCGACAGCTACGTAATGACACTCAACAGAATTTGCCCATCCTGATGCTTACCGCGCGAAATGAAGACAGCGACCGTATTCTCGGGCTGGAAATGGGCGCGGATGATTATCTGGTTAAGCCGTTTATCGCGCGCGAACTCCTGGCACGTATTAAAGCGATTTTACGGCGAACCCGCGCACTGCCACCAAATCTGCAAATCACTGCGCCAAACCGGGTGATTAGCTTCGGCGACTGGCAACTTGATACGACTGCGCGCCATCTGCTGGACCCTGCCGGGACAGTTGTGGCGCTGAGCGGGGCGGAGTACCGGTTGTTGCAGGTGTTTCTCGATCACCCGCAGCGGGTGCTGTCCCGCGACCAGCTACTCAATCTGACGCAGGGAAGAGATGCTGAACTCTTTGAGCGTTCAATCGATCTGTTGGTTAGCCGGTTACGTCAACGCCTCGGTGATGATGCCCGTGAACCCGCCTGTATTAAAACCGTGCGCAGTGAAGGCTACGTGCTAGCGATGCCGGTCAAAGTGCAAGAGACATCGCAATGAAACTCACGTTCTGGCCAAGATCCCTGCTCTACCGCCTGATCGTCATGACGGTCCTGGGTTTATTGCTGGCCAATGCACTGACGCTGTCACTGCTGCTGTATGAGCGAATGGGCAGCGCACGTAAAGTGATGATGAGTAACCTGGAATATGATGTTGCCACCAGCGTCGCCATTCTTGACCGTCTCCCGGCGACTGAACGTCCACAGTGGCTAAAAAAGCTGGCGCGCGGCAACTATAGTTATCAACTCAATGCAGGCGAGAATGGCGAGTGGCCGGACAGTTGGCGCACACGTCCGGCAGTACGTTCCCTGCAACAGACTCTGGGCGGCCACTATCCGCTGAGTATTGTCTCATTACCTGGCGATCGTCCTCATATTCAGGCCCATTTACAGTTGCATGATGGTACACCGCTGACGGTGGATCTCTGGCCGAAAATGCCCGCGATAGCATGGTGGTTGCCGATCACCGTGCTTATCCAGTTGGCTTTATTACTTATCTGTAGCTGGTTTGCGGTACGCCAGGTTGTGAAACCGTTTACCCGATTTACCGACGCGGTCAACTCGCTGGAACCCGGCACCCAATCAAAGGTGACGCTGAATAATCACGGGCCAGAAGAAGTGATGCAGGCGACCGCTGCTTTTAATGCCATGCAGCTGCGCATTGATAACTATCTCAAAGAGCGCGCGCAGATCCTGGCCGCCATCTCTCACGATCTTCAAACGCCAATAACGCGCATGAAGTTGCGCGTCGAGATGGCAGAACAACCGGCACTGCGCGATAAATTAGTCGAAGACCTGGATAATATGACCCGGCTGGTGCGTGAGGGTATTGCTCTGGCACGCGCTTCGCAGACGCTGGAAGAACCGCGTCAGTGGATGAGCATCACCGCCTTTGTTGATGTTTTATGCTGCGATTATGCCGATGTCGGTCACCCAGTGACGTTCACAGTACATGGCACCGATCATCCCTTTATGCTGCAACCTCAGGCACTGCGCCGGATCATGACCAACCTGATTGATAACGCATTGAAATTTGGCGAGGTTGCCCTGGTCACGCTACATTTACCTGCCTCGGGAGAAGCGTTGATCCGCGTGGCTGATCACGGTCCGGGCATCCCAGAGCAGGAACTTGAAGCGGTGCTTCAACCCTTCTATCGTGGTGAATCCTCCCGCAATCGCGATACTGGCGGAACCGGACTCGGACTGGCGATAGCAGCTCAGCTCAGCGCACAGATGGCAGGAAAATTGCGTTTACATAATCGTGTGGAAGGGGGTCTGGAAGTCGAATTGCGTTTGCCACCGCCTCAATCCAGCTCATGATTTAAGGGTGAACGAAACGCATGCCTTGCAGCCTGCATGAGTTGTTCACCGCTGACGGTTGCAGGCAAACGTTGCAGGACTTTACTGGCTTGCCAGTAACACAACACCATAAGTTCGTCGCTTTCCGTTTCGGCGAGCTGGCGCAACCGGCTTCGCAGTGAGCGCACATCAACCGTTTGCTGCTCGTTCAGCATATCCGCAATCGTTTGGTTGATGAGGGGATGGAGAGCTCTCCATGAAAGATCCGAAAGCAAAACTGACCTCGACATAATGGCAAAATAGAGAAGATGAAACGCAATCATTGTGTTGTGATAACGGTTACATTATAGCTTCACTTACCGATTTCAACCAAGGTATGAGTCACATAAATCAAGAATCCGCTGACTGATACACTTGTTGCCGCAATCACTCAGTTACGTTTACAAGGAAAGCCGATGTCTCAAAATACACCACTACGCGCCGACCCACTGGTATGGGGTCATGGTTCTCAGGTTTTCGAGGTATTTCTTGAACCTACTTGTCCTTTTTCTGTGCGCGCCTTCAACAAATTCTCCGATCTCCTGCAACTTGTTGGCGAAGAGAAGATGACGTTGAAGATCCGCCTGCAGTCACAACCCTGGCATATGTATTCTGGGGTGATTGTGCGATATATCCTGGCAGCATCGACACTGCCCGCAGGAAAAGAGGCCGCAAAACAGGTGATGCAGGCTGTTGCCGACCACCGCGAAGCGTTTGAATTTACCGATCATAGCCATGGCCCGAATATGGACGTCACGCCCAATCAGCTTATCGACCGCCTTGCGCAGTACAGTGGCGTAGATGCACGAGAAGCATTTAAAGTGGCGGCATTGCAGAATGAAATCAAATGGCACAGCAAGTATTCGCGTCAGAACGGGATCCATGTTTCACCGACCTTTATGATTAATGGCCTGGTGCAACCTGACATCGGCAGTGGCGATGATATTGCTGACTGGGCGAAGCGTATTCTCGCCTGACAGGCATTTTGGCCCGTAGCAGCTGTTGCTATAAGGTTTAAGCCACGACTGCGATGATCGGGCAGATTATTTCCCTACAAGAGAATAATGGAATGAGAAAGCGTTTAGTGGCTGCCGCATTATGTTTAGCGGGGATCGGTGCAACGTTGTCGGTACAGGCCGCAACAGATATTCGTGTCACCTATGCGGGTTCAATGGGCAAAGTCATGGATCAGAGCCTCGGCCCTGCATTTGCCAAAGCCAACGAAGGACACTATGAAGGCCAGGGTCAGGGCGCTTATGGCATGGCGCGTTTACTGGCGAGCAAAAAGATTACGGCGGATGTGTTCGTCTCGATTACGCCAGGACCGATGCAAATCCTGAAAGATGCAGGTTTGATCGATAACGCCGTTCCGGTCGCCAGCACCAGTATGGTCGTCGCGTGGAGCCCTAAAAGCCAATACGCTCAACAGTTTGCGGCGTCGAGTGGCAGTAATGACAGCTGGCTGAAAGTGCTCTCAACGCCGGGCCTGCGCTTTGGCCGCACTGACCCAATCAATGATCCAAAAGGTCAAAACATCATCTTTACCCTGTTGCTGGCGGAAAAATATTATCACCAGCCGGGCATTGCAGAGAAAATCCTTGGCGGCGTACAGAACCCGGCTCAGGTGAGCCTGGAAGGCGGATTACTCACCCGTCTGGAAAGCGGCCAGGTGGATGCAGCGGCAGGCTATGAGAGTGAAGTGAAATCGGCGCATCTGCCCTACGTCGCTTTACCCGATGAGATCAATTTAAGTAACCCGGATCAGGCCAGGAAATGGTATGACACCGTGAGCTTTGCCGTGAAAGACAGCAAGGGTGAAAGCAAAACCCTGCACACGCAGCCACTGGTTTACTATGCAGCGGTCTTAAAAAATGCCCCACACGGTACACAGGCAGGCCAGGCATTTGTTGATTTCATGCTGAGTAAAACCGGTCAGCAACTCTATCAGCAGAACGGTTATGCGGCACCTAAAGGCGGTGCGCTGTACTAAATATGAAAAAAAAATCTTCAGCAGCGCTATGGTTATCCCTGCCCGCTTTAGTGTTGCTGCTGTTGCCTTTTTTAACCTTAATTGGCATCACGCAGTGGCAGCACTTTCAACTGGCATGGGGTGATAGCCACGCTATCGCCACCTCACTCGGGTTGGGGGGGATTGCGCTGCTGTTGATCATTGCCAGCGGCCTGCCGCTGGCGTGGTGGCTTTCGCAATCTAGCGGTAAAGTGCGGATGATCGTCGAGGTGCTGGTCTTGATCCCGATGCTGACTCCCCCGCTCGCGCTGGGGATTTTACTGGTCTCTGCATGGGGGCCTTATAGCCCCGCTGGCGAATTGCTACAACGGGTTGGCGTCACCCTGGTGAACAATCCGGCGTCGTTTGTGATGGCTCAGTGGTATGGCGCGTTGCCATGGTTTGTTATCAGTGCGCGTTCCGCTTTTGCCAATGTGCCAACGCCCATTCTGGAAGCCGGCATGATGTTAGGCGCTTCCTCATGGCAACGGTTCTGGCGACTGGCAATCCCGGTTGCAGCACCAGGGCTGGCAGCCGCTACCGTGCTGGCGTGGGTTCGGGCGATGGGAGAGTTCGGCATCGTGATGATTTTTTCCTATTTCCCACAAGGGATCCCGGTTCAGCTGTACAACAACCTGCAAAACGATGGCGTCGATGCCGTCTACGTATTGATGTGGCTGCTTTTGCTGTTCACCCTCCCGCTGCCGTTAGCCTGTTTTCTGTTAACACGAAACGCCTTTCGACGCGCACTTTAACCAATAAGCAAGGGTGAAATTCCCTTATTTATTGATTTACACCTCGCAGATCGTTTCAAAAGCGACTGATTTTTAGTAAACATCCGGAATTATTTAACCTGCATCACAAAGCCATTCATGCCTTAACGAAATAATCACATACCTGGACTACCCCTTAATTTACAACCTATAAAAACGTCACTGTTTCTGGGGAAAGCCATGCACAAACCATTGAATGCGTATCTACTCCGCCAGCTTAAGAGCCTGGCGACAATAACCCTCTTTTTTCTCCTGCCCAATATGGCCTTCGCGGTCTGTAACGATCACACACCGGTTTCTGGCAGCAGTGTTACCTGTAACGGGGACGCACCCAATCCCGATCCTGTTTCAGTCATCAGCCCTACCGGTGCCAGTAATAATAATCTGACAGTTCAACCCAACAGTGGGCTTACCGTTAACAGCGGTAATGCTGTATCGCTGGCGGATGGAAGTACAGTCGAAAACGCGGGCACCATCAGCGGCCGCCTCAGCGGTATCACCTTTCGGCAAGGGAATAATGCGGTAATAAACAGCGGCACGATTTCCGCCACCGCAGGACCGGCCATAACCTTTAATGGAAGCGGCAACAATCTGCTGATTAACAGCGGAACACTGAATGGTGCGGGTGCGACTACGGTTAAATTTGGTGCGGGGGCTGATAGCTTTGTGATGAATGGAGGCCAAATTAATGGCAACCTTGATCAAGGCAGTGGCAACGACAGCGCGGTAATTAATGGCGGTAACATTACGGGTAACCTTGCTCAGGGTAGCGGAATCGATGATTTCGTGATGCACGGGGGAACGCTGGGTTCACTGGCGCAGGGGGATAATCGCGATACCTTTACCATGACCGGAGGAAGCATTACCGGGGCATTTATCGACGGTGATGTAGCAACGATGAGTGGTGGCTCAATCGGCCGCGTTGATATGAAGCTGGATAACAATATCTTTACCCTCACCGGAGGGCAGATTGTCGGAAACCTGGTCACTGGCTTTGGCAATGATACCATCACCGTCACGCAGGGTACGATTGGTGGCAATATCAGCGTCAGTGGCGGTACAGATAGCGTCACAGTAACCGGTGGAAATATCAAAGGCCAAATCCTGATGAGCAGCGGCAATGATAGTTTTCTCTGGCAGCAAGGGGGGATAATTCAAGGCGCAATTCTGATGGGCAATGATAATGACCGCGCGACGTTACGCGATTTATCCATCAACACTCTGGCCAGTACGCCACAGCTGGATGGCGGCAGTGGTAATGATACGCTGACGCTGGATAATGCTATTGCGAATAATCCTGCGCGCTTCACTCAATGGGAAACCATTAATCTGCAAAATCATGCCGCGCTCTTTTTAAGTTCCCCTCTGGTCCTGGGGGATGCCACGACTCAGACCGGGGCCCTTAATATTGATAACCAAAGTCTGTTGTATGGCGGTGCGGGGGACAGCCAGATAGCGCCTTATACTGCTGGTCAGTGGGTGACACTACATTCCTCCGGAACACTCGATCTCACTCATGGCAGCACCAGTACATCAGACACTCTGACGCTTTATGGCAACTACATTGGCGATAACGCAGTACTCAAATTACAGACGCAACTTGGAGATGAAAATTCCCCCACTGACCGCTTCATTATTTCAAGGGGAGAGGCCAGCGGCACCACGCAGATCCAACTGACCAATATTAATGGCCAGGGTGCTTACACCGCAGGAAACGGCATTGAGCTGATTAGCGCCATCAATAATGCCACGACGCGTACTGGCGCTTTTGATCTTGCGGGAGGTACCGTTTCCGCCGGTGCCTATGAGTATGTCCTGTTTCGCGGGGGAGTGACGCCAGGTAGTGAGGAAAACTGGTATCTGCGCAACCAATTGATCGCGCCAGCCTTAACCAATCCACCCTCTCCTCCACCAGAAAACCCTACCCTTCCGCCGGTTGAGCAGCAACCCGTGGTAGCCATTCCGCAAGCCGCTCCCGGCAGCCCGGCGTTACCTGCGGCACAGCCCGGTTCTGACCCCGTCCCACTCTATCGCCCGGAAACCCCGCTCTATTCAGCATTGATGCCCGTCGCGTTGGATCTTGGCATATTTACCGTTGGGACTTTCCATCAGCGTCAGGGATCGCAGCGTCTGCTGTCACAGGACAATGATATGCCTGCAACCTGGAGCCGCGTTGAGGCTCAGCACCACCAACAACAGTGGTCTGGTGACGCCACACCAGGTTTTAGGGGCAACCTTGCCACCTTCCAGGTAGGGCAAGATCTCTGGTCATCACACCGCAGCAATGGGCCAGAAAATCGTGCTGGCGTGTTTTACAGCTACTCATCAACACGGGGGGACGCTAACGGCATGATCTTAGGCTTCAAGAACCAACAGGCTGGCTCGCTCAGGCTAAACGCCAACAGTTTCGGTGGTTACTGGACGCATCTGCTGGAAAATCGAGCCTATATCGACGCTGTCGCGGCATGGAGCTGGCTAGATGGCTCCCTGGATTCGGTGCGTGGGCTGGGTGGTGATATTCACGGGCACATGCTCACCGCCTCGGTTGAAATGGGATGGCCATTGCCGGTGAGTGAACACTGGTCCATTGAGCCACAAGCGCAGATGATTGCTCAACATGCGACACTGGATACCCTCAATGATGGCATTGCCACAGTAAACTGGGGCTCTGGAAAACGCTACAGCGGGCGAGTCGGCGCGCGTCTTGCCGCAAACTATGGTGTTATCGAACCCTGGCTACAGGCGAATGTCTGGCATACATTTCAACATAGCGGAGAGGTTACACTGGGTGAAGATGTGATTCGCAGCCAGCAAGAAAATACCGCCCTGCAACTGGCTGTGGGTATCGCTGCACGCATCAGCGAAGAGACCCGCATTTATGCCAGTTTCAGCCATATGAGCGATGTGGATAGCCAACATCGCAGAGATGATGGTGGAAGTGTTGGCGTGCGAATCAGCTGGTAACTATAACCAGCCAGACCGTTTGAGTTTGCGATAAATGCCAAAGCAGACGATAGCGGTCAATCCGACTACCGCCGGATAACCAAAGCGCAGCTTTAGCTCCGGCATATCGCTAAAGTTCATGCCGTACATACTAAACAGAATGGTGGGGACGATCAGAATGGCCCCCCACCCCGCCAGCTTTTTATTGATCTCGCTTTGCTGAACGGACACCAGCGCCAGGTTAACCTGCATCGCGCTGGTCAACATTTCGCGCATATCTTCCGCATTAATCGTGACATGGTGCGCATGATCCTGAACGTCTCGCAGATACGCGCGCAGGCATTTAGGGATCAAGTCTTCATGGAAGCGCACCAGTTGCTGGCACATTTCAGGCACGGGCATGGCGGCATTACGCAGGGTCAGGAGTTCACGCCGCAGACGATACACCTGCTCTACGGTATGTCGGTTAAACTCCGTGCTGAACATATTATCTTCCATGTCGGTAATGCGTTTGCTCAGCGAAGTAATGATATTGCCATAATTATCCACGATAAAATCGAGAATGCAGTACAGCGCGTATCCCGGCCCTTCGCGCAGCATTTCGACGTTTTTCTCTGCTTTTTCACGTATCGAGGCATAGCTCTCTGAAGGACCATGACGAACAGAAATAAGGAAATTTTTGCCGACAAAAAAGTGTGTTTCGCCAAATACGATCTCATCCTGATCGGAGAGATGAGCCGTATTCACCGCAATGAACAGTGATTGACCGTATTGTTCCACTTTAGGCCGCTGGTGGGCAGTGAGGGTATCTTCTATAGCCAGCTCATGCAGATGAAACTCCTGTTGCAGCTGCTGCATAAATTCTGGCTCGGGTTGATATAACCCCAGCCAGATAAACGCGTTATCGTCCTTGAGTGCTTCACTGATATCTGCAATTTCAACCTTTTCCTGCCGCTTACCTTCGCGATACAGCACGCAATTTATGACCATGACCCAGCTTCCTTTGGTTAGCTTCAGTTAAGCACCGTCTTAACTGACACCAACATAGCGCAAAATCGCCGTCATGCAGGCTGCACCCACAATAATAAAAATCAGCGGCACTTTACGCCAGGCAAGAAACACGGCAAACAGGACACCTGCGACGCGGGCCAATCCGGCAAAATGCGTTCCCTCGTATAAGGCAGAGGTGGCGGCAACGGACAGCAACAGTACCGTTGCAGCGTCTGAAAGCATACTCCGTGCCGTTTCCGACATAGTGAGACGATTGCCCATACGAAAACCGGTAAAGCGAATCAGGTAAGTGCCAACAGCCAGCAGGAGGATGCCTGCGATCATTAATCCGTTATGTGTCATTTCCTGTCCCGCCAGGCCAGTAAACCAAGTAAAGAGAACAGCACTGGCAAGCCTGTGGGTACGAAGGGCACCGCCAGCAGGGAGAGCAATGCACCGCCACCCGCAGGGATCCGGGTTCGACGCTGGCGCAGCGCCGGAAAGATCAATGCAATCAGGATGGCAGGAAATACCGCATCAAGGCCGATTGCTTTAATGTCCGGGATAAACTGACCGATCAATGCCCCACCCACCACGCTCAGAGGCCAGATCAGCGCAATCCCTAAACCACATAGCCAATAAGCGGCAATGCGTTTTTCCCGCGTAGGCTGGGAAATGCCAAAGACCACACTCTCATCGTTCATGATGTGGCACCCCAGCAATCCACGCCACCCTCTCCCAGGCAGTTCGCGTACGGCAATGCCAAAAGGAAGATGTCGCGCATTTACCAGTAAGCCAGCCGCTGCCGCAGTAAAGGGGCTTCCCCCACCTGCCACGATCCCAATAAACAGAAATTCAGACGCTCCAGCCAGAACCAGAGTAGACAATGCAATAGGCACCCACAGCGGAAACCCATCCGCAGCAGCCAATGAACCATAGGAGAGCCCAACAATCGCATCGGCGATGCACACCAGAAAAATAGCCTTGATCACATCCCGGCTGAGGGGGATACGCCGTTCAGACATCACAATTTCGTCTCATAATGAACACAGATTCCATTATAATGAACACTGAGATATCGTTTTACAAGTCGAACGTTTCGTTCGATATAAAATAACAGGAGCTATTGTGACCCCACCGATCCACCTGATTTCTCAGGGGCTGGTACGAGAGCGCCAGCGTGCTGGTTTATCCCTGGCAGAAGTCGCGCGCCGGGCGGGCATTGCCAAATCGACACTCTCTCAGCTGGAATCCGGTAATGGTAATCCCAGCATTGAGACGCTCTGGGCGCTATGCGTAGCGCTGAACATTCCCTTTGCGCGTTTGATGGAGCCGGAAGCGAAACGCATGCAGGTGATCCGTCGTGGGGAAGGTCCGGCAGTTAATGCAGAACTCGCGAATTATCAGGCAACGCTGCTGGCAACCTGCCCACCGGGTGCCCGACGAGATATCTACCTGCTGACGGCACAACCCGGCTCACAGCGCTGTTCCCATCCCCACACGCCAGGCACGGTGGAACATATTATTGTGACCCAGGGACGTGCGTTGATAGGGCCGGAGGAATCTGCCGTTGAACTGAACCCGGGTGACTATATTTGCTATCCGGGGGATATTCCGCACATTTTCCGCGCACTTGACAGCGATACTTTAGCGGTGATGGTACTTGAAATTCCAGGTTAAACCTGGTGAAAAGGGTATTTTCTGGCCACTGACTACAATACCCTGAAATAAAAAAAGGCCATCTGTAAAAGATGGCCATTAAAACGCATAATAACGGATGTTTTGCGAACCTTCATTCCATGAACATTGCACAATTTTATATTACGCCACTACTTTCCTTTTTTCTGTTCTGCTCAGTAAAAGTTTATGTAAAGGTACTGTCTGGCTCTGCATGATTTTATTCACGCCGATCAGAACGTTTTACCGATATTAAACTGGAACTGTTCTGACTTATCACCACTGTATTTCTTGATTGGCACGGCATACGAGAAGACCAGTGGGCCAAGTGGTGACTGCCATTGCAGTGCTACACCGCTGGAAACGCGCAGGCGTGGTGTGCCGTAGTCAGGTACACCCGCGGCAATCGTTGCCGCGGTGTTCTTCCAGCCGGTATCCCACACGGTACCGCTATCAACAAAGAATGAGGTACGGAGTGAGTTAGCATAACGTTCGCTGACAAACGGTGTCGGCACAATCAATTCTGCGCTCAGCAATGCCATCGCATTACCACCGACCGCATCATCCGAGGTACTGACCGGACACGCACCGTAGCTACTTTCTGTGCCGTTGCATTTGTAGTAAGCCGCTTTCGGACCAATGGTATTACTTTCAAAACCACGAACCGAACTTGAGCCACCGGCATAGAAGTTGTCATAGAATGGCACTTCTTTACCGCCCAGACCATCCGCAAAGCCCGCTTTCGCACGTCCCATTAATACCCAGCTATGGCTGCTGTTTAGCGGTAAATAGCCATTAGCAGAAGCCGTGGATTTATAGTAACTGTTGGTCGAGCCAGGTATGGTTACCTTGGTGGTGAAGTTAGCAGACACACCAGAAGTCGGGAAGAATCCGCGGTCCAGTGAGTTATAACCCCATCCAACGCTGGCGAACACATCATTAGCCGACATGGACTCATCGCTAGTGCCAGTACCCACCGCAGGATTAATCCCCTGAGACTTCAGGTAACGCCACATTGCGACCTGTGGAGACATGTCTGTGACGCGGTTGAAGACATAATCCAGCCCAAGGTTTACGCTGTTGTTTTCACTGATCGGGAAGCTGAGATTGCTGCCAAAGCCAAGACTTTGCAGGTTATATTCCGACAGATCATTATCTTCTGCGCTGTACTTGTTGTAGAAGACTTTCCCGCCAAGGCTGACACCATCTACGGTGAAATAGGGATCCGTCGCCGCAACTTCAACGTAGGTTTGATAATCATTGCGCGTGCCACTAAAACTTACCGTGTTTCCGGTACCTAACCAGTTGTCCTGGGAAACCCCCAACTGGAAACTGACACCGCTGTCGGTACCAAAGCCAACACCAATGTTAAATGTCCCGGTGTTGCGCTCTTTCACTTTGTAAACCACATCAACCTGGTCTGGCGAACCTGCCACAGGCTGAGTCTCTACGTCCACATTTTCGAAATAGCCGGTGCGATTCAGGCGTTCTTTACCTTGATCCACTTTGTCACTGGCCAGCCATCCGCCTTCCATCTGGCGCATCTCGCGGCGTAACACCTCATCTTTACTGGTGTCGTTACCTTCAAAGATGATTTTGCGCACGGAATAACGGTGCCCGGCATCTACATTGATATGCAGTTTGACGGTTTTATTGCCATCGTCGATTTCAGGTTGGGTAGAAACCTGAGGGAAAGCATAACCGTAGCGTCCAAGTAGCTGCTTAATCGCATCTTCTTTCTGCGTGATCAGTTTACCGTTATACAACGACCCCACCGGAATGGCGGCCAGACGTTCAATTTCAGTGGAGTGCCCGGCCATGTCGCCGTTGATCTCTTCACTGGCAATGGTGTACTTCGCCCCTTCAGTGATGTTCAGGGTGATGTACAGCCCTTTGCGGTCTGGCGTCATGCTGACCTGAGTGGAATCAAGGTTGAAACGTGCGTAGCCGCGATCCAGATAGTAACTGCGCAGGCTTTCCAAATCGCCACTCAGCTTCTGCTTCTGATATTTACGGTCAGCAATAAAGTTCCACCACGGCACCTGGTCGCGCAGCTGGAATTGCGACAGCAGTTCATCGCTACTAAAGGCCTGATTACCCACAATGTTAATTTGTTGAATCTGCGCGGAAAGCCCTTCAACAAAGACGAATTTCAGATCAACACGATTACGTGGCAAGGGTGTCACAACGGCTTTCACCGTGGCGGAGTATTTGCCTACGCTGTAATAAAAGTCCTGGAGCCCCTTTTCCATCGAAGCAATCATGGTGCGATCAAGGGCACTGCCTACCGTCACACCGGAAGCATCAAGGTTTTGTTTCAGCTGATCGTCTTTAATCGCCTTATTACCGGCAAAGGTGATACTGGCGATCGTCGGACGCTCTTTTACCTTCACAATCAGTCGGTTGCCGTCACGCAGGATCTGCACATCTTCAAAGTTGCCAGTGGCAAACAGTGCACGGATCGTCTGACGGATATCATCATCAGAGACGGTTTCCCCCTCTTTGACTGGCATGCTCAACAGTGCAGCACCAGGCGTGACACGCTGAAGTCCTTCAAACTGAATATCGTTAATAGTGAGGTCGTCTGCATGACAGGCAGCCGACCCGAGAAAAAGCAGTAGCGCGATGAGGTTGCGATTCATTGAATTCTTAATGCCTGTCCGTATTTAAATACCCGTTTGGCCGCTGCATCGCCGGGTAAGCGCCAGAAAAAAACCAGGGTCAGATTCTGTATTAGCTTGCCATATCAGCGTGCGATTATTCCCTCCTGAAGACAAAAGGTCACAGAGAAAATTCATCAGCAACACGGGATTTTCTTTTCCCTTACATAAAGCTGAAGGAAAAATGAAATCCTGATTTTGAACAAATTAGGGCAGAGCAAAAATAACAAAACGTATTCTTCACAGTTTATTTTCGATGAAATTACACAGAGTACTCTGACCTTCTATATTTGTATGTTGCATAAGGTCATCAGTTATCCCTATAACCCCTCTAAGTTGCATGCCCCTGGGTGGTGATACGATGCTTCATGACGGTAAACGCAATTTTCACATGATGAGGTATGGCAGATGACACAACGGATAGCAGTGATTGGAGCCGGTGTTTTAGGGCTTTCTCTGGCGCGCTCACTGGCGTTCAGTGGAGCAAAAGTGACGGTGTTTGAGCAAAACACCGCCGGGAGCGGCACCAGTCAAATCAGTTTTGCCTGGATCAATTCGAATGGCAAAACACCGCAAAGTTATCATCAGCTCAATGTGGCAGGCATTGATGAGCATAAGCGCCTCCAGCGAGACGCTTCCACTTCGACACCGTGGCTGCTGGAAACCGGCACCTGGGAGTGGGCAACCGATGAAGGCATTCAGGCGCAACTGGAACAGCGGGCTGAGCAGCTCAATACGCAAGGCTATACGGCCTGTGCTGTGCAACGTAAAGCCTTGCTGGCACAATTTCCTGAGCTACGCCTTGATCCCCGGATCCAAAAAGGATGGTATTTTCCCACTGAGTGTTTGCTCTACCCCAGTTTATTTATCGCCCGCCTGTTAGCCGATATCCGTTCTACGCCAACCCTTTTTCGCCAGAACAGCGAAGTTATCTCAATTGAAGAGTCGGCTCATGCAGCAAAATTAACTCTGGCGAGCGGTGAGTCCTGGGAGGGGGATCAGGTGGTGATTGCGACGGGTCGTTGGTCCCCGGAGTTAAGCGCCCAGTTTGGCTTACAGTTGGACCTGGTGAATTCGAACGTGGGTGGAAAAAGAGCTTGTAGTCTACTGGCACGAACATCTGCACTTCCTCTGCAGATTAACAGCAATATTATTTCGCCTGAACTCAATATTCGGCCTGATGGCGGCGGTCGCCTTCTGTTGCAGGCATTAGACCTCGATGACCATACTGATCCTGCACGCTCGCCAGCGCTTGATGGCTTAATCGGTAAAGAGTTTTTACGTCGGTTACGCCGACTGTTTATCAATACTGAGGGCGCAAGGATAGAGCAAATTGAGACGGGACAGCGCGCGTTGCCGGCTGATGGCTTACCTGCAGTGGGTTACATGACCCCACTGCAGCGCACCTATTTACTCGTCACACACAGTGGCATGACGTTGGCACCTATTCTGAGTCGTTTGGTGACAGAAGAGATGATTAAGGGAGATCGCTCGACGCTGTTAGCCAGTTATGCCCCTCAGCGCGTGCTGAAGCCATTTTCTGCAACAAAGTCATCCTCACCCCCAGCTTATCTGCCATCGGCCCAGTAAGGCCTGTTAGCGGCGGTTTTTCCATACGGTCTGAATATTACAGAACTCATGAACGCCAAAATGAGATAATTCACGTCCATAACCGCTCTTTTTCACACCACCGATGGTAACGCGTGGATCGGACGCACCGTTGCCATTGAGAAACACAGCACCGGTTTCTAACCGTTGGCTCATGTCGTTAGCGATAGTGTCGTTTGCAGTCCAGACCGTGGCGCTTAATCCAAATTCGCTGTCGTTAGCCAGTTCCAGTGCGTGCTCAGGATCCCGTGCAACCGAAATTGCGGCTACCGGCCCAAACAGTTCCTGGGTGAATGCCGTCATGGTAGACGTCACATCTGCGAGGATCGTCGGTGCATAGTAGTTCCCTGCTCCCTCGATCTTTTCACCACCCAGTACCAGACGTGCCCCTTCTTTGAGGGTCTGTTTTACCTGGTTGTGCAACTCTTCACGAAGATCTTCGCGAGCCATTGGACCAATGTAATTGCTCTCATCCAGAGGATCGCCCATTTTCAGTGCCTTCACGGCTGCCGTGAAGCGAGCTTCAAATTCTGCAGCAATCGGCGCTTCGATAATAAAGCGTTTTGCTGCCATACAGACCTGACCGGAGTTTTGATAGCGTCCGATAACGGCTGATTTCACTGCTTCATCGAGATCGGCATCTGCCAGCACAATAAAGGGATCTGCACCTCCCAGTTCAAGTACGGTCTTTTTCAGTGCTGCACCGGCTTGTGAGGCTATTGCAGCCCCTGCTCTTACACTTCCGGTTACAGCAACTGCTGCGATGCGAGGATCTTTGATCGCAACAGAAACACCGTCATTGTCTACGTTGATCAAAGTAAAGCCACCCGCCGGAAGATCGGTTGCGGTAAAGAGATCGGCCATCAGTGTGGCACAGCCCATGACGTTAGGGGCATGTTTCAGTACATAGGTGTTTCCAGCAAGGATCATACTGACTGCGCCGCGTAGCACCTGCCAGAGCGGGAAATTCCATGGCATTACCGCAAGAATCGGTCCTACAGGACGAAATGTTTGCCATGCATCCGGCACTTGTGTGGGTTGGTCTGCCAGCATGGCTGGGCCGTGTTCAGCATACCAGTCACAGAGACTGGCACATTTCAGAACTTCGGCACGCGCCTGAGCAACAGGTTTGCCCATCTCTAAAGTAATGCTGCGTGTCAGCTCTGCTTCTCGCTGACGCAGTTGTTCACCCAGTTGACGCAATACGGCCACACGGATAGACATGGCGCTGTGACGCCATGCTGCAAATGCATTAGCACTGGTTGCCAGAGATTGTTCAAGTTCAGCGGCGTTCAGCATTGGGTAACGCGCAATAATTTCGCCAGTGGCTGGATTTCGAGAAATCGCATATTCGGTCATGGTAGCTCTCATCTCATCTATGTCAGGAAGTGCTTCTACCATACGCCGCGCACTTATTGATGAAAAATGAATAATAATAACCAAGTTACTTTCATTTTGAGAACGGATGCGGTTTGGATGCGGGGATCATGGATTTCATGGGGTGACAGGCAGTTATCCACTTATACAGAGGTTAGATCCTTAAAGATGATCAATAGAGAGATCATATAGAGATCCAAAGAGATCCCCGATCGTCGCAGGCCGCACCCACCAAGGGCTCAAAGGGTGATCGCGTTCACTATAATCAGTAAAGAGTTCACTGTAATCAGTGTTTTATTCACTATAAACAGTAGTATGTTCACTGTAATCAGTGTTAATGTTCACTGTAGTCAGCAACTGATCCTTTTTATCCACATAAACGAAGATCCTGGGCTATGACAGATAAAGATATGGAAAACAATGCCTTGCTTGAGCCTTTTCTGTCCGTAACGAAAAACAGTGGCGAAGTTATTCAGCTGCAACCCAACAAGAATAATACGGTTCAGCCAGTCGCTTTGATGCGTTTGGGGCTGTTTGTTCCCACGTTAAAGTCCACCGCACGCGGTAAATCCGGGGCCATGGCCTCGACGGATGCGACCAAAGAGCTTAAAAACCTCTCTTTGGTCAAAGCTGAAGGTTATGAAAAGATCACGATCACAGGTGCCCGTCTGGACATGGATAATGACTTTAAAACCTGGGCTGGGATCATTCAGTCATTCTCGCGTTACCCTTCAAAAGGGGACACTGTCACGTTGCCTTTTATTGAATTCGTGAAGATGTGTGGTATCCCTTCAGCGAACTCTTCGGCTGCGCTACGCAAACGGCTGGATGCTTCCCTACGGCGGATTGCCACCAATACCCTCTCATTTGAAGGCAATGGTAAAGCGTATCACACTCACCTGGTGCAATCGGCTTATTACGATCGTGAAAAGGATCTGGTACAGATTCAGGCCGATCCTAAGTTGTTTGAGCTTTATAATTTTGACCATAAAGTCCTGCTTCAGCTGCGAGCGATCTCGCGTTTAAAGCGCAAGGAGTCTGCTCAGGCGCTCTATACCTTCCTGGAAAGCTTACCGACTAACCCGGCACCTATTTCGCTTGCCAGGCTGCGTATGCGGCTAAATCTTGGTTCTAAAACCACAACCCAGAACCATGTGGTACGCCGCGCGATGGAGCAATTGAAAGAGATTGGCTATCTGGACTATTCAGAAGTCAAACGTGGACGCTCCGTGTTTTTCATCATACACAGCAGAACCCCTAAACTCGATGGCATCGGCAATCTGGAGAGTATTGATGCGCTAGATGACATTGAATTTGATGACTGAACCACACGTTCACTGTAATCAGTAGTTACCTCCACGAGTGTCACTTTTTCCGCAAAAGTGACATCTCGCCCTTCTGTTCACTGTAATCAGTGCTTCCTGCCACATTCACTGTAATCAGCAAACATTCACTAGAATCAGTAGGCATTCACTGTAATCAGTAAAAGGTGATAGCGCTGGCTGTGAATGCCGCTCTTCTGTTTTATGACTCACTTTGCTATTTGATTATAATCAATGAGATATGACCGTTAGTTAGTGCTAACTAACTTTGATGTGTTGAGTGTGGCATGTGGGTTACTGATTACAGTGAATGTGAGAAATAGCTTCTTTTACTGATTACAGTGAACGTTAGCTTCTGCCGCGACTAACAGCGCCGACAATGAAAGAAGAAAATTTATCTCATTGATTAATAGGTTGTTTTTTTATCTTAACTGCCAGTCGATTTTCTGGATAAAAAAGTGACAGGGTTTGTGACATGACTGATTACAGTGAATGGTTCAGAGGAAATTCCGCATCAGTGGTACGTAATCATGGCTGTAATCAAGGAATTGGGGATGATCTTGTCTGCTGATTACAGTGAACGTTTTTAGATCCCGATCACAGGATCATTCACTTTCACTGCCCTTAAGCGCAACGTCGATCACTGATTACAGTGAATGTTTTTATGATCTTGATCCCATTTTTCCACTAATGATCAACCTTCGACTGCCGCTCGCTTTACTGATTACAGTGAATCTTTGAGCGTTAGCGGTGCGATATGCGCAATTTTGATTCTCTTCCACTCATCATAAGCATGTGATTACTGATTACAGTGAACGCTTCAGCATAACCGCCCGTTGCCCTCTCCTGCTGCTCTGTACTGATTACAGTGAATGTTCGTTACCGCGATGAGGACATGTCGTGGAATGCCGGTCTCAGAAGCTGTTAATCAAGGTATATCGTCGTGAGGGATTACTGATTACAGTGAATGTACGCCGGGACAAGCAGACTGGAGGCAATGACTAAATATCAATATCGTCATAACAAATACTGATTACAGTGAATGTATTCCCCTCCCCTGAGTGACAACGTCATTTCCCCAGTAAAAAGCTACTGACTATAGTGAATGTTGATCCAGGATCGATCAGAGAGGATTACTGACTACAGTGAATGTCAGGCTGACTCCCTCCAGCGAGAAGCCAGTCTGATGCTCATCTCTCTGGCTACGTTGTTTGTGGATCACACATCCTTTGCTCATCCACGGGGTTTTTTAATCGAATAACAGCTACTGATTACAGTGAATGATCGGCTCAAAACGAGACTTTGCTGATTACAGTGAACGTTAGCCTTATGGTTCATTGTAACCTTCCCAACCTTCCCAACCTTCCCAACCTTCCCAACCTTCCCAACCTTCCCAACCGTTCTAATCGCCTCAGCCATCCCAATCGTTCTAACCTTCGTCTACTGTTTACAGTGAATGTTTGCAGGTAAACGGCACTGTGCCCTGTTAGCCGACAGCTTCAAACTTGCTCGCTGTGGAAATGAATATATCGACTCGCATAAATGATGATGACTCAAACGCTGTGAGCGCCTCTGAGCGTAACTTAGCGGGATTGAAGTGGATTGATGTCTGTCAGGTGATGAAAACCGCCCTGCCGTCTTTCTGGTGCGGCTATTCACGAAATACATAGCCCTTTATCAGTATGAGTGCGCTTGCGGTAACAGCTCACTGATTACAGTGAATGTTTAGCGAAGTCCCCTGTCGGCTAGAGGGGGAATCACTGATTACAGTGAACATCACAGTGATTCAGTGAGCTATTACGGCGCAGCTTTACTGATTACAGTGAATCTTTGCTTGTTATCACCCTCTCCCTGCTGTCATATCGAGACTCAACTCGAAAAACAGTGCTGATTACAGTGAATGTTTGGCTGTGCATCATCAGATCCGCCCTCAGTTTATGGCCCTTACCACTGATTACAGTGAACTTTTGTGATGGAGAGTGCAAATTTGCATCAATCATGGCGGGAATTGCTGATTACAGTGAATTTCGTAAGCTAATTCGTCAATAAAGCAGCACAGGCTACTGATTGCAGTGAATGTTGGGACGCTGTTCTCAATGGGTTAATAAAGCATCGATTAGCAGGCGGTCTGGCTAATAAAGATAAATGGTTGCCTTATATGGAGGATTTATGTATAAAAACGAAAATCCTACATGTGTGGAGCAAGTATGGCTAACGACGAAAAGCAAATTTCCAGAGTGGCACAGCGTTCAGAAAAAATGTTGCTGAGCCTCACTGAGCAAATCCAGGCGCAGAAAGAAGAGTTACACGAGAACACCTATTATCAAGTTTATGCTAAAGCCGCGCTGGCCAAATTGCCTAAGCTGACGCGTGCTAACGTTGATTACGCTGTTAATGAGATGGAAGAATCTGGTTATCAGTTTGATAAGCGTGCCGCAGGAAGCTCCACCAAGTATGCGATGTCCATTCAAAATATCATCGATATTTACCATCATCGTGGTGTGCCAAAATATCGTGACCGCCATAGTGAAGCCTTCACGCTGTTTGTTGGCAACCTTAAAGGTGGCGTGTCTAAGACCGTTTCTACCGTTTCCCTGGCACATGCGCTACGTGCTCATCCCCATCTGCTATTAGAAGATTTGCGTATTCTGGTTATCGACCTCGATCCACAATCTTCTGCCACTATGTTCCTCAATCATGAGCGTTCGGTGGGGTTGGTGGAAGCGACAGCCGCTCAGGCAATGCTGCAAAATGTGACGCGTGAAGAATTGCTGCAAGATTTTATTGTCTCTTCAATTATCCCCGGCGTGGATGTGCTCCCTGCCTCAATCGATGATGCCTTTATCGCTTCACGTTGGGATGAGCTCTGTGCCGAACATTTGCCAGGCCAAAATGTGCACAGTGTGTTGCATGATAATGTCGTGGCGAAACTCAAGCAGGATTACGATTTTATCTTTATTGATAGCGGGCCACACCTGGATGCATTTTTGAAAAATGCGATTGCGGCTTCTGATTTACTGATGACGCCAGTGCCGCCTGCTCAGGTTGATTTCCACTCTACGTTGAAGTATCTGACACGCCTGCCGGAGTTGGTTGATATCATTGAGTCATCAGGTGCCATTTGTCGGCTGCAGGGAAATATTGGCTTTATGTCGAAACTTTCGAATAAAGCGGATCACAAACTGTGCCACAGTCTGGCTAAAGAGATTTTTGGCGGCGATATGCTCGATGCCACCCTTCCCCGTCTGGACGGTTTTGAACGTTGTGGCGAGTCATTTGATACCGTTATCTCGGCGAATCCATCAACCTATGTGGGCAGCAGTGAAGCATTAAAAAACGCCCGCACCGCCGCTGAAGATTTTGCCAAGGCTGTGTTTGATCGTATCGAATTCATCCGCCTGAACTGAGGTTATTATGAGTAATAAAAGAGTCACGATTGGTAGAACATTCAGTCAGACGCCGATCACCAACGAAGAGTCGGGTGATTACGCCCCAACATTTGTGCTGTCCACGGGCAAGAAAGCCCATTTCCGTCTGGAACGTATTGCAGCTAAAGATATTGAAGAGAAAACCTTTGTTCTGATGGAAACCAATGGCCGCGATCAGGCTGGCCTGACACCGGATTCACTGCGTGACATTATTCGCACTATCAAGTTACAGCAGTTCTTCCCGGCCATTGGTGTGCGTCAAGGCGATAAAATTGAGGTTCTGGATGGCTCTCGCCGCCGTGCTGCGGCACTGTATTGTAAAACCGGACTGGATATTTTAGTCACAGAAACGGCGATTACGGCACAAGAAGCCCGGCGCCTGGCTGATGATATTCAGACTGCGCGGGAACATAATCTGCGAGAAGTCGGGCTACGTTTACTGGCATTGAAAAACGGCGGTCTGTCGCAGAAAGACATTGCGGAAGCGCAGGGAATGTCACAGGCAAAAGTGACTCGTGCATTACAGGCGGCAAGCGTGCCTGCAGATTTAATCGCTTTGTTCCCCAATCACTCTGAGCTCACACACCCGGATTATAAAGCGCTGCTGTTAGCCAGTGAAAAGCTGCTCGAGATTGGCCAGTCCACTGAAGCGCTGGTTGAAACCATCTCTATGGATGTCGATCAGGTTTGTGCCAGAGAAGGGCTGGCAGAAGATGAGATTAAAAACGGCATTCTGCGGCTGATTCGTAATGGCAGTCAGACGCTGATTGATTCGCCTGCAAAAGAAAAAGTCGTCTCCAGCAACCTCTGGACGTTCGCCGATAAAGACCGGTTCGCGCGGAAAAAGACCCGTGGCAGAATGTTCAGCTATGAGTTCAACCGTCAGTCAAAAGAGTTGCAGGATGAGTTAGATCGGGTCATCAATGCAACCTTAGATAAATACCTCAATAAATAATTTTTCCCTGAGGTTCAGATTTTGGCGCAGCAGCGCTGCTGAATGAGATGATTTAAGCCAGCCACTGAGGCTGGCTTTTTTTATGGTTGAGCATGAAGATGGCTTGTTTGCATCGATACGCATGTCATCCCTGGAGCATTGCTGATGTCATGCAGGAATGTGGGTTGATTTAAAGGGGGCAACCAGGGGATAACCCATAAAAATTGGCTGACGGGCTACCGCTGACCTGAAATTTCAGGCTGAAATCGCCAAACATTTCGGCCAAAAATGCCCTTTTTCCACAAAAGCTCTCCAGCCGAATTTCGTGATTAATTTCATGATATATAAGGATTTGTTTGTGGGATTTCAGGCTGAAATCGCCAGTCAATTTCAGCCTCAGTCCAGAAATGTTCGCCACGGATTTCATGGCGCTATTCTTTCTGCCACACCGCATCTCTGACGCGAATAGGTCGACTAATCAAACCCAGTGCATAGAAACGGTCGGCAATTCTTTGTTGTTCGGCAACCACCGCTGGGGTCATCGCGCTGGTGCGATGTTGACGGCGCTTGAGTGCATGTTGCAGCGATATCTTACTGAGACCTAACTCACCCGCCAGCATGTCAGCCGCCTCCTGCTCATGATGGAGAATGTACTGGTTTGAATTTTGTAAGGCGCTGACCAGCTGCATCATAATATCACTCTGTTTCACTGCATAGTCTTTACGGGCGAGGTAGAACTGGTGATTCTTAACCCGACCTTCTCCACTGGCAATAATGCGTAAAGTCCCGTCTAACTCTGCCTCACTCAGTAAAGGGTCCCACAGCATCCAGGCATCCATTGCGTGGTAGTCGCTTGAGGTCAATGGATACTTAGGCGGAGTAAACACGATTTTTACATCCTCCGCGTCCATCCCTGCCTCATCAAGCAATTGCAATAATAGCCAGTGAACATTGGAGGCTTTGTTCACTGAGATGCGTTTACCGCGCAGATCGGCAACCGACTGAATGTCACTGTTAGCCGGTACAGCAATCCCGACACTCTGAGGAGCGGGGGGTTCCCAGGCGATATACACCATATCCGCCCCACTGGCCTGAGCGAAAAGGGGTGGGACTTCTCCGGTGGTACCAAAATCAATCTCGTTATTTTGCAGCGCAAACAGCAACTGAGGTCCGGCAGGAAACTCACTCCAGATAACGCTGATGTTCTGCTCCTCAAAGGCCGCTTCCAGCGTCTGACGAGCTTTAAGAACGCCCAGAGTCCCAAATTTCTGATAGCCAATCCGCAACTCTCGCTCTGTCAGGACTGACGAATAAGGTGAGCTGATAGCGTGGTGTCCTTCCATTTTCCGCCTTCCTTTGATCATTCCCTGATGAGCAAGTTGAGTGCGCAGGGTATGCCGACTGATCCCCAGTAGTGATGCAGCCTGTGTTTGATTGTTATCACACTCGTCCAGCGCGACACGTATCAGAGAAGAGATCATTCGGTCATACAACTGCTGTGGTGCTTGCAAAAGCTGATGGCGTACGAAGGCGTCAATAGCGGTTTCTGCAGGCGTACCAAAGCTGGGGGAACTGCCGTTATCGGGTAAAACGGCTAAGCGTAGCTGCTCTGCGTGAATCACGTCTTCGCGGCTCAACAGGACGGCATTATGCAGCGTGTTTTCCAGTTCACGAATGTTGCCTGGCCAGCTGTACTCCAGTAGCGCATTAAGTGCATCAGCCGCCAGCCTGCGGGCAGGACGACCCAGTCGTTTAGCGTAAACCGCGAGAAAGTGGTGGGCGAGTACAGGGATATCCTGCTGGCGCTGTCTGAGCGGCGGGAGAGGGACGATGGCAATATTGAGACGATAGAACAGGTCTTCCCGAAAACGCTTTTCACGAATGGCCTGAGCCAAATCAACGTGTGTGGCCGCGATGACTCTCACATCAACCTTTACGGCCTTACGTGAACCCACGCGCGTAATCTCCCTCTCCTGCAAGACGCGCAGGAGTTTAACCTGCATAGGCAGGCTAAGCTCACCAATCTCATCCAGCAGCAACGTGCCTCCCTTTGCCGCTTCAAACCAGCCAGGATGCGCTTGAATGGCACCGGTAAAGGCCCCCTTTTCATGCCCAAAGAGTTCAGCTTCAGCCAGGCTCTCAGTGAGTGCACCACAGTTAACGGCCAGGAAAGGGCCATGACGGCGAGAGCTATGATGGTGGAGATAACGAGCGACAACCTCTTTTCCGGTACCTGTTTCTCCGACAATCAGAACCGTGGCATCTGTCGGTGCCAGGCGATCTAACAAGCTCTGAAAGGCAAGGGACGCGGGATCGATTAAACGCGGGGAGTCCGTGAAGTCTGAGTTAAACAGCGGCATAACCTGTTCCTTATCTTTTTCACTATGCTGCCTTGTCCTGCTCAGCGCATACAGAAGCAAAATCGAATAAGGCGTTGCAAATGCGACAGCGTCTGCCATTCAACTGTTGTATTTGCAGCACACAATTTTGATGAGAAATTGCGTAACTCACTGTTTATCATCCACAAAGCCACTTGTGAAAACTGGCACGTATTTCGCTAAGGGCTATATAACTAAAAAATTAGCCAGATTCAGCATCATTTTTAATAAAGTTATATAGGAATGTGATAATGACTGACGCAGCCAATGAAAAAATCAATGTTTTCTGGTTTCTTCCTACTCACGGCGATGGCCGCTACCTTGGCACAACCGCAGGAGGACGCGCGGTGGACCTGCCCTATTTACAACAGGTGGCACTGGCTGCTGATAACCTTGGTTTCTATGGCGTGCTTATTCCCACCGGTAAGAGCTGTGAGGATTCCTGGCTGGTAGCATCGGCGCTGGCACCCATAACCCGACGCTTAAAATTCCTCGTGGCTGTGCGTCCAGGATTGCAACCGCCTACGCTGGCAGCCCGGATGGCGACGACGTTGGATCGCCTGTCTGAAGGTCGCTTATTGATTAACGTGGTGACAGGCGGTGATCCGGTTGAGAACAAAGGTGATGGCATCTTTCTCAGCCACAGTGAGCGCTACACCGTTACGCGAGAGTTCCTTGATGTCTACACGCGCCTGCTGCGCGGTGAGAAAGTTGACTATAAAGGGGAGCATATTCATGTTGAGGGGGCGGAAGTGCTATTTCCCCCGGTACAGGAAAATGGCCCGCCGCTGTTTTTTGGCGGCTCTTCGGCAGAGGCTATTGATGTTGCAGCCGGTCAAATTGACACGTACCTGACCTGGGGTGAGCCACCAGAACAGGTGGCAGAAAAGCTGGCAGTGGTGCGTGAAAGGGCCGCGCAGTTAGGTCGTAAAGTTGAATATGGTATTCGCCTGCATGTGATCGTGCGTGAAACAGAAGAGGAAGCGTGGGCCGCCGCAGACCGACTCATTGCCCATCTGGATGATGACACCATCGCGCAGGCGCAGAAAATCTTTGCGCGCATGGACTCTACCGGACAAGCGCGGATGAGCGCCTTACATAATGGGTCGCGCGATAAACTGGTGATTTCGCCAAATCTCTGGGCTGGCGTAGGGCTAGTAAGAGGCGGCGCCGGGACGGCATTAGTGGGGAGTGCAGAACAGGTCGCTGAGCGCATTCGCGAGTATCAGGCTTTGGGGATCACCCACTTTATTTTCTCTGGTTATCCGCATCTGGAGGAGGCTCATCGCGTCGCGGAATTATTATTACCCTTACTGCCGCTTGCGCACGGAAATACTTCTTCGGCACGTACCATCAATACCGGCCCCTTTGGTGAGACCATTGGTGGAGATAAAAGGCCGACAAAACAGACCAGTGCCAGCTAAGATGCTTACTTACCTTGTTTGAAACAGGAGCGATCATGAACCGTCCTCATGTGGTGATTATTGGTGGAGGTTTTTCTGGTACCGCCGTTGCGATCCATCTCGCACGCCTGACCACAGAGCCGCTACACATCACCGTCGTTGAGCCACGTGCGACCCTGGGCGGTGGCGTAGCCTACTCTACCTTTGAGGCAGCGCACCGTATTAATGTTCCCGCTGCGCGTATGCAACTCAGCGGCGATGAGAAAGGGGATTTCGACCGCTGGTATCGCCAGCAGCAAGCGTTTCGGCAAGACCCGGATGCACTGAGACCAGATGGGGCAGTCTATCCACAGCGTAGTCAGTTCGGACATTATCTGGCAGAAAAATTTGCACAGGCAGGGCAGCTGCGTGCGGATGTCCAGTTGCACCATCATCGCAGTGAAGCGGTTAGCTGGAAGGAGGGCGAGGTAGTGACGGCTGATGGCGCGCATCTCAAGGCGGACATCACTATTCTGGCAGTCAGCCATCCGCCGCCGGCATTGCCACGCCAGCTACTTTCTCTGGCGGAGCATCCCGCCCTGATCGCCAATCCCTGGTCTGCGGGTGCTCTGGATCAGATCCCAGCCGATGCCAGCGTTGCGATTATTGGCACCGGATTAAGCATGGCAGACGTGGTGGCCTCTTTGTCACTGCGCGGACATCACGGCCCGCTGCTGGCTTTCTCACGTCGTGGGCAGCTCTCGCGTGACAACCTGAGCGGGGAGTGGCCCGAATGGACATTGCCGCTGCTGTCCCCCAATGCCACTGCGCGTCAGTGGCTCAGACACATACGCAACGAAGTCCAGCGTGCTTCCGCTCAGCAACTGCCGTGGCAGCGCGTGCTGGATGAGGTTCGGGCGCAGGGACAGACTATCTGGCAAGGCTTTTCCCTGACTGAGCAGCGTCGCTTCCAGCGCCATTTGCGCAGCTGGTGGAACGTGTACCGTTACCGTATTGCACCGCAACTCTCTCAGGTGATAGGGCAACGGCAGCAACAAGGAACGTTAACCGTGTTAGCGGCGCGAGCTCAAACAGTTGAGGCCAGCGGGGAACAACTGACTCTGCGGCTAAAAACACGCAAAGGCGACAGTCAGTCACATCAACTTGATTATCTTATTGTGACAACGGGTCCGGCGCATGCCGACCTCACCGACAGCCAACCGTTGCTCAGTCAGCTGCGCCAGCAAGGCCTGATAAAACCTGATGCACTGCATCTGGGAATTGCAGTCGATGCGCACTCCCATGTTCTCAACGCCGAAGACGGTGCAGAAGCGCGCATTCTCATTAGTGGGCCTGCCGCTCGTGGCCGATTTGGCGAACTCATGGGACTTCCCCAGGTGGCTGATCATGCTTTGGCTGTCGCGCAAGAAACCCTGAATACACTCAAGACTCTCGCTCACAGGCGATGTCCCGTGACAACGTCCTGATACGTCCCGTTTCCTGAACCGCTGAATATTATCTGGCTACGTTCGCGTAGCCACGGCTTTGCTATGGAGAAAATTTATGTCATCGCAACGTGAAATCCGCCTTAATGCTTTTGATATGAACTGTGTAGGACATCAGTCACCGGGATTGTGGGCGCATCCTCGTGACCGTTCCTGGCAGTATAAAGATCTGGAATACTGGGTGGATCTGGCTCGCATTCTGGAGCGCGGAAAATTTGACGGTTTATTTATTGCCGATGTCCTCGGCGTTTATGATGTGCTGAATGGAAATGGTGATGCGGCGCTTCGTCAGGCTACGCAGGTTCCTGTGAACGATCCCCTGGCGTTAATAACGCCGATGGCACTGGTCACCGAACATCTCGGGTTTGGCCTCACGGCTTCTCTTTCGTTTGAACACCCTTATCCTTTTGCCCGGCGTCTCTCCACGCTCGATCATCTCACCAAAGGCCGCGTTGGCTGGAATATCGTGACCTCATACCTGGAAAGCGGTGCGCGCAATATCGGCCACAAAAACCAGACCGATCATGATAGCCGTTATGACTATGCTGATGAGTACCTGCAAGTGATCTATAAACTGTTGGAAGGCAGTTGGGAGCAAGGTGCCGTAATCCGCGATCGTGAACGACGCATCTTCACGGACCCGACGAAAGTCCATCCGATCAATCATCAGGGAACATTCTTCAACGTTCCTGGTATCCACTTATCTGAACCCTCTCCTCAGCGTACCCCGGTGTTGTATCAGGCCGGGGCATCCAGCCGTGGCAAGCAGTTCGCCGCGGAACATGCCGAGTGCGTATTTGTAGCTTCCCCTTCCAAAGTCTTGCTCAAGAAAACCGTGGCGGATATACGCCGACGGGCAGCAGAAGCAGGGCGCGATCCGCGCAGTATTCTGATCTTTAACCTGCAAACGGTGATCGTGGCGGAAACCGATAAAGCGGCGCAGGAGAAGTGGCAGGAATACAAAAGCTGGGTCAGCTACGAAGGGGCGCTGGCGCTGGTCTCTGGCTGGACGGGCATCGACTTCGGGCAGTATCAGCCTGACCAGGTGCTCAAATATCTTCATACCAACGCCATTCAGTCAGCGGTAGAGACGTTTTCCACTGCCGATCCCAATCGCCAGTGGACGGTGGGTGCCCTGGCAGATTGGGTAGGAATTGGTGGATTTGGCCCATTACTGGTGGGAAGTGCAGAAACCGTGGCGGATGAGCTACAGAGTTGGGTTGAAGAGACAGATGTCGATGGCTTCAATCTAGCGTATGCGTTGACTCATGAGTCCTTCAGCGATGTGGTGGAGCTGTTGATACCGGAACTGCAAAAGCGCGGGGTCTACAAACAGGATTATGCCCAAGGGACGCTGCGAGAGAAGCTGTTCTCAGCGGGACCACAGTTACAGCACCCCCACCCAGGCGCAGGTTATCGCCGCAGTACTACGCCATCACAACCTGCATTGTCTCCACAGGAGACAAGATAACGGTTTGCGAAGAGGCCATACGCTGAAGATCGGCGTTGCGTTGCCGCCAGGCAGTGGGAATATCATCACCCGGATAAGCGGTCTTATCTGGGTATTTTTGTTGGCAGGAAAATTAATTATATATCTGATTTTAAACAATAATATATGATCATAAGTTGTTTTGCCTCGACCCATAATCGCCGTATAACACGCCTTACCTGCTACTAAAATAAAGGTAAGGATCATGAGTTCTGTTTCCGTGGAAAGTACTTTGCCCGTCTCTGAGCCCGTTCGCTCGGTCAGTGATGTGGCGCGTTTAATTAACACCAGAAGTAATAAAAATACCTATGCCCGAATGATTGTGTTTCTGGCGTTGGGGGGCGTATTTCTCGATGCCTATGATCTCACAACGCTGTCGTATGGCATTGATGACGTCGTGAAAGAGTTTCAACTCTCGCCGTTTCTCACCGGCTTAGTGACCTCATCGATTATGGTGGGCACCATTGTCGGGAATCTGGTCGGCGGATGGTTAACCGATAAATACGGGCGCTACTCGGTCTTTATGGCCGATATGCTGTTCTTTGTCGTCTCTGCGATCGCCGCCGGTTTAGCCCCGAATGTCTGGGTGCTCATTGGGGCACGCTTCCTGATGGGCGTAGGTGTAGGGATTGACCTGCCGGTGGCGATGTCTTACCTGGCTGAATTTTCCAAGTTTGCTGGCAAAGCCAATAAAGCGTCTCGCCTTGCTGCATGGTGCCCGATGTGGTATGCCGCCTCTTCTGTCTGCTTCTTCCTGATTTTTGGCCTCTATTTCCTGCTGCCTAAAGAGCATCTCGACTGGCTCTGGCGCGCTTCACTGCTGTTTGGTGCGGTACCGGCTTTATTGATCATCGCCGTGCGTAGCAAGTTTATGAATGAGTCTCCACTTTGGGCGGCCAACCAGGGCGATCTCAAAGCGGCGGTGCGCATCCTGCGTGACTCGTATGGCATACATGCTCACGAGGTGGCGGAAGAGAAAACGACTCAGCCTGCACCACCCAAAGTCAGCTTTACGGTGTTATTCGAGAAACCCTGGCGGGAACGCACCATCGTGGCGGGCGTGATGAATATCTGTATCTCCTTTGAGTACACCGCGATTGCCTTTTTCCTGCCGTCTATCCTCGCCCAGTTCCTCGGTGCTGGCGTGTTTGAAACTATCTCAGCTTCCCTTGGCCTGAACGCCCTGTTTGCGTTTACCGGTGGGCTGTTGGGCATGCGCCTGGCGTGGAAATATCCTTCGCGTCATGTGGCGATTGCCGGGTTCGCGATTCAGTTTATTGCGCTGATCTCGCTGGCGTTAATTGGTCATCCCCAGGCACTAATAGGGGTAGTGTTTGCGATTTTGATGTTAGGGGTGTGGCTGTTTGCTGAAGGCTTCGGTCCTGGCGCACAACTCATGATCTACCCCGCACTCTCTTACCCAACGTCAATACGTGCAACCGGTGTGGGGTTCAGCCGTGCGCTTTCCGGCATTGGTAGTGCATTGGCGCTGTTTATTTTGCCGATTTTGCAGGCCTCTTTGGGCACCAACATGTTCTGGGTGGTTTCTCTGAGCGCCATCATCCCTATTTTCTTCCTGCTGGCGGTGCGTCATGAACCCACGCGTCAGGACATTGATGACACAACCGATTAAGGATATTGCCATGACTCATCTTGCAACCGGCACAGACTATCAGAAGCTGGCTAACCATTTTCGCCCTGTTTTTCATCGTATTGCGGCTGGCACCGTGGAACGAGAGCGCACTCGCACCTTGCCGGTAGAACAAATCCAGTGGTTAAAGGAAGCGACGTTTGGCGCGGTGCGCATCCCTGTTGAAAAAGGTGGATGGGGGGCTTCGTTGCCGCAGCTCTTCCAGTTATTAACGGAGCTGGCCGAAGCCGACTCAAACATACCGCAGGCGCTGCGCGCGCATTTTGCCTTCGTGGAGGATCGCTTAAATCAGCCGGACAGCCCGGTACAAGACCGTTGGTTCCGCCGTTTTCTCGATGGCGAAATCGTTGGCAGCGGCTGGACGGAAATCGGCAACGTTAAGCTGGGCGATGTCATCACGCAGGTCACTGCTAAAGGAGAGAGGTGGGAGCTAAACGGCGAGAAGTTTTACAGCACCGGTACGCTGTTTGCCGACTGGATTGATGTTTTTGCCCGACGCACCGACAACCAGCGCGACGTGATTGCTATCGTCAATACACATCAGTCTGGCGTCAGCCGGGAAGATGACTGGGATGGATTTGGTCAGCGACTGACCGGCAGTGGCACCACGCGTTTTGTCGCAGCGGATGTCGAGCAAGATCACGTCTATGATTTCTCCGAGCGCTTCCGCTACCAGACTGCGTTTTATCAGCACGTGTTACTGGCGACGCTTGCAGGTATCGCCCGGGCCGTGGTGCGTGATGCCGCAGCGGGGGTTAAAGCCCGTCAACGTATTTACAGCCACAGTAACGGTAACGCCTCGCGTGATGATGTGCAGGTGCTACAGGTGATTGGTGAGATCAGCAGCCTGGCATTTGCCGTAGAAGCGAGCGTGCAGCGGGCGACACATTCACTGCAATCAGCATATGAGGCACACATTCTCAGTGATGAAGGCGTGATCCGGGATTACAACACTGTCGCTGAAGCGGAGGCCGGGCAGGCTCAGGTGATCGCGAGCGATCTGGTGCCACGTGCGGCAACGCTGTTATTTAACGCCCTGGGCGCATCAGATACACGATTGAGTAAGGCACTGGATCGCCACTGGCGTAACGCCCGGACGATTGCCTCACACAATCCGGTGATCTACAAAGCGCGTGATATTGGTAACTGGTTGGTTAATGACGTCGCGCCTACCAGCATCTGGGCGATTGGTCGGGGAGAAGGGTAGGGGAGTGAGGAAGCCGGTTCGCCGGCTTCCTTGAGGTTCTATTTTTTATCCTGAGACCAGGTGGCTTTGCTCACATCCACTTTCACCGGCAGTAGGCCAACGCGGGAGAAGTCATCGGCGAGCTTCTGCTGCTCAGCAAATACCTGTGGCGTCATGCGTGAGGCACCGTAAGGCATTCTTGCCAGCGAGGCCTGCCAGATGCTTTGATCTAAGCCGGTGGATTTCGCCAGGATAGCCGCTGCATCACTCTTGTTAGCATTTGCCCATGAACTCAGTTTATCCAGTTCATCAATCACCTGTTTTGCCGCTTCAGGGTAGCCTTCAGCAAACTTCCGGCTGGCGAGGAAGAAGGTGTAATGCGGCACTAATCCTTCTGCGTTCGCCACTTCACGTGCGCCTGTATGCGCTTCGACTTCGGCCAGATACGGGTCCCAAATTACCCACGCATCCACAGAGCCACGTTGAAATGCCGCGCGGGCATCCGCAGGGGCGAGATAGACCGGCGTAATATCCTTGTAGCTCAAGCCGGCTTTTTCCAGTGCAGCCACCAGCAAATAGTTAACGTCTGATCCTTTATTCAGAGCAACACGTTTACCTTTTAGATCGGCGACGGATTTAATCGCAGAGGCTTTAGGGACGACAATCGCTTCGGTTTTAGGATTGGCCGGAGAGTGACCAAGATAAATCAGGTCGGCTTGTGCCGCCTGAGCAAAGACCGGGGGCGCATCGCCAGTGGCGGCCAGGTCGATGCTGCCGACATTTAGCCCTTCCAGCATTTGTGGGCCAGCCGGAAACTCAACCCATTTAACATTAATCCCCTCCTGCTTGAAACGCGCATCTAACGTGCCGCGATATTTAAGCAGTGCGAAGATGTTGGCTTTCTGATAGCCAACGTTCACCGTCTCTGGTTGAGCGGCATAACTGGTGCCAGCCATCAGGCTGATGCTCAGCGCCAGTGCGCTGAAAAAATAACCTTTTGCTTTCATTTTTGCTTTTCCTGGGGAGTTTTAACCTCACCATAGCAAAGCGGTTTTATAACTTTAAATTACTCAATGTCATTTACTTATAACCAAAGTGGGATTGCTATGGCGGTTTAGCACTATAATTCACTGTAATCAGTAGTTTTGTCGTGTGATAAATGAGCATCTCCGACGAAGTTCATCATTAACTTATTGATATACAGATAATATCTACTCTTCTGATTAAATACTTAGCAAGGTAATAATTTGTATTGAAAATAAAAATGAAAAACCACATATCTTCTGCCAGGATACGAAAAAAGATCCTCAAATGGTTAGTTGCCTTATGAAATGGTTTTCCAAAAATGCCTTGCTGTTCTCAGCTAAAACCTGTCTGGCTGCTTTTCTGGCGTTTTACACTGCACTTGAGCTTAATCTGGATAAACCCGCGTGGTCACTGACCACGGTTTATGTGGCTTCACAGCTCTATTCTGCCTCTACCGTATCAAAATCGGTGTTTCGCTTTCTCGGCACGGTGTTAGGTGGCTTGTTTGTCTTGTTGGTGTATCCGGCCACGGTGCAACATCCGGTGATGTTTAGCCTTTCGATTTCCCTGTGGGTGGCGTTATGCCTGTTTCTGTCGTTACGCGACCGGACGCCAAAAGGCTATATCTTTATGCTGGCGGGTTACAGCGCAGCGATCATGGGGTTCCCGGACGTGACTCAGCCCGGCGCTATCACCTATACGGTGATTTCGCGTATTGAAGAGATCACTGTTGCTATTGTTTGTAGCAGCCTGGTGCACAGTTTAATTTTGCCCGTATCGATGCGTGGGATGTTGGAGCAGAGCGTCAACGTCTGGTATCAAAACGCCCGCAAGTTGTGCAGTGAGTTAGTCACCATCATTCCCCGCGACAAGTCGCTGGAGCGAGAGGACATCCTGGTACAGATGGCCAACTTCCCGCTCAATGTTGAAACACTGATTACCCATCTGGTTTATGAAGGGGATGCCGCAAAGAAAATGGTGCGGCTAGTCAGCGTACAGTATCAACACTTGTCTTACCTGCTACCGACACTCACCGCGATTGAAGCGCGACTGAACTTACTGGCTCAGCAAGAAATCCGCTTTACTGAGTCTGTTGCACAGGCTTTCGCGGCGTTTATTCAATGGCTGGAAGACAGTGACAATCTGCGCGATACGCAACAAATCCAGCAGCAATTAACCGCCACTCAGCAACGCTTGCAACAGGACTGGGAAGGGCAAACGCTGAGTGCTGAAGAGAGTATTTTGCTGATCGGCCTGCTGGAACGTTTGATGCACTTCGTCCGTATTACTTCGGCATATCATAACGTCAGCGAGCGGGTCAGTGAGGTCACCGTGCGGGCGGAGCCGGGTAAAGCGGCGGCTCGCGCCACCAAGCACATGGATATCGGGCTGATGGTTCTCTCCTCCTTCACGGCGTTTCTCGCCACCTTTATTACCTGCCTGTTCTGGATCGGCAGCGGATGGCCAGATGGTTCTACCGCACCCATGATGGCAGCCGTGCTCTGTTCATTCTTCGCCGCCATGGACAGCCCGATTGCACCAATGAAGCTGTTCCTGAAAGGCGTGGTGGTGGCAATCGTCATCAGTATTTTGTATGCCACACTCCTGATCCCGCAGGCGATCACCTTTGAGTCATTGATTATTATTTTGGCACCGGGGTTAATCGCCATGGGGTTGGTTATCGCTAATCCGGCCACTAACCTGATTGGGCTGATTATTGCGACACAGATCCCTGGTTTTATCGGTCTTGGACACGATTTCAAGCCTGATTTGGTGTTGATCATCAATGCCGCCGTTTCAACGCTGGTAGGCATTGCGGTCGCGCAGATTTTGACCGTGGTGATCCGCAGCCGCCGACCTGCCTGGACTGCGAAGCGTGCTGTACGCAAAGGGATTCGTGATCTGATCCAGTTTGTCTCCACCATCGAACGCGGCGTGGCAACGCTGCTCACGCGGCAGCAGTTTGTGGCGCGAACGCTGGACCGCATCAATATTATCCTGCCGCGCCAACGCAGTGATGCCGATGCAGAACTGAATGCCGGTGGGAATCTCATCACGGAAGCCTGGTTAGGGGCGAACTGCTTTGATTTCTATATCCGCCATCGTGAACTGCTGGAAGCCCATCACCTGCCGACAGAAGCCCTGTTTCACGAGTTAAACATGTTTCTCAAACGCCGACTGAAGTCGCTATATGCCACACCTCAGGACGCTTTGTTACAGGAGCTAAACCAGCTTTTGCTGGCGTTGGAACAGACCGCACATGCCGATACCCGTGTCTTTCAACCGCTGTTCCATCTGTTCAATATTCGGCTATCGCTGTTCCCGACGGCGCGCTGGCCTGAACGCGATAGTACAATAGCGCTAACGTCTTAACGGGGTAAACTGGCAGAGATATGCTCTGCCAGTTCTTTCCAGATAACGATCCGTCCCCTATCCAGATAATAAATTCAAACTATAAAGCACATCTCTTCCATATCTTTTTCTTTTAACTGAATGGATTTTTAATAAGATGATTTAAGAAATAGTTAGAAGTCTCATATTTAGATATCCCTGAAGGTTATGCTAATTTAACCATCTGATAACATTAATAAATTCTATAAAAATTAGTGACTTATAAAATTAATAATTTGCATTAAAAATATAAGTGCTAAATTCCTTAGCATCTGTCAGGATACGTCAAAATTATCCCTTCTGACGTTGTGGTTCTCCTCAATGAAGTTGTTTTCAAAAAGTGCGCTGCTTTTTTCAGGTAAAACCTGTCTGGCGGCGTTTCTGGCGTTGTATGTCGCTCTTGAATTAAATCTGGATAAACCGGCCTGGGCGCTGACCTCGGTGTATGTGGTGTCACAGCGCTTTTCTGCTTCAACGGTTTCAAAGTCGGTGTTTCGCTTTCTCGGCACGGTGCTGGGAGGGCTATTTGTCTTGCTGATCTATCCCAACACGGTGGAGTATCCGCTGTTATTCAGTCTGATTGTATCGCTCTGGGTCGCGGGCTGTCTTTATCTGTCGCTGATGGATCGCACACCAAAAAGTTATGTCTTCATGCTGGCGGGTTACAGTGCGGCAATCATGGGGTTTCCCCCCGTCGCAGATCCCACCGCGATTACCTATACCGTCATTTCACGTATCGAAGAGATTACCCTTGGGATTGTTTGCAGTAGCCTGATCCACAGCCTGCTCTGGCCGGTATCGATGCTGGGGATGCTGGAACAGAACATGAAAACCTGGTATCAGCACGCCAGCCACCTCTGTATTGAGTTGATCACCCACAAGCCAAAGCATAAATCGCTGGAGCAGCAAGATATCCTGATCCAGATGGCGAACTATCCACTGAGCGTGGAAGGGCTCATTACGCACCTGGTGTACGAAGGGGATGCGGCAAGGAAAATGGTGCGTCTGGTGAGCGTGCAGTATCAGCATCTCTCCTATCTGCTCCCCACGCTGACGGCGATTGAAGCCCGTTTGCAATCACTGGCTGAACTAGAAGTGAAATTCCCGCAGTATGTTGCAGAAACGTTCAGCGCTTTTCTGTCGTGGCTGCAACACGCCGAAAACTTTACCCGCAGCGGTGATATTCAGGCGCAACTGATGGATGCACAGGCGCAGTTACAGCTGGCCTGGAGTGAAGAGAGCATGCCAGCAGAGAGTGTGATTTTATTAAGCGGTTTGCTGGAGCGGCTGGACCACTTTGTCCGTATCTCATCGGCGTATCAAAACGTCAGCGATCGCATCAGTGAGGAAACCTTACATGCCCGGCCCAGCCAGGCAGCACGTAACACCCGGCATATCGACAGTGGGCTGCTGCTGCTATCCGCCTCCACCGCTTTCCTCGCAACCTTTATCAGCTGCCTGTTCTGGATCGCCAGCGGTTGGTCCTACGGTTCCAGTGCGCCGATGATGTCCGCGATTGTCTGCTCCTTCTTCGCGACGATTGATAGTCCAGTGAAGCCGATGAAAAAGTTCCTGCATGGGGCGCTGGTGGCGATGGCACTGAGCCTGTTCTATGTGGTGGTCCTCATTCCACAGGCGCTGACCTTTGAAACGCTGATCATTTGTCTTGCTCCTGGGCTGTTCCTGCTAGGGTTGATTATCGCGAATGCCACCACCAGCCTGGTGGGTTTGATTGTGGCGACCCAACTTCCGAGCTTCATCGCGCTGGGGCATCATTTTCATTCGGATATTTTATCCATTAGCAATGTGGCGCTCTCCTCGCTGTTTGGCATTATTGTGGCGGTGGTAATGACCGCCCTGATCCGTAATCGCCGCCCTTCGTGGATTGCGAAAAGGGCAGTGCGGCGAGGCCTGCGCGATCTCATCCGCTTTGTTTCTGCGATTGATCGTGGTGTGGCAACCTTGCTCCTGCGCCAGCAGTTTGTGGCGCGGATGTTAGACCGGGTGAACTTTATCTTGCCGCGCAAACGCAATGACCCTGATGCCGAACTGGATGCGGGAGGCAATCTGATCGTTGAAGCCTGGCTGGGGGCAAACTGTTTTGATTTCTATGGCCGCTACCGCGAGCTACTGAATGAAAACCATGTTGGCATAGAGGCGATGTTCCATGAGCTAAAACTCTACCTTGCCGCGCGCCTGGAAAAACTGCAGACGCAGCCCCATGAAGCGTTGCTGTTCGAGCTGAATCTGTTACTGATTAGCCTTGAAACGCGGGCGCGTAAGGACCCGCGTCTGTTTCATCCGCTCTGCCATCTCTTCAATGTGCGTTTAACGTTGTTCCCGGCTGCCCGTTGGCCGGAAATTGAGATCCTGCTCTCCTAGGCGGTTTCCTGGGTTGAAAGTGTCTGACAAGGCTGCCTTCCGGCAGCCTTTTTGATCACCGTGACTAACAGATTCACTGTAGAGGGTAAATGTGCAGAATATTTCGCCAGTTCGCAGCGGAATATGATGAAAGTCTACATTCTGGTGACAAATTGCATTCTCATTAACCCCTGCTGCGAGTAAGCTCAAATAATCACAATCAGATTGCGGGATAGATCCGCCTTACGGGAGCAGCAAGCATGACGGTAAAGATGATTGCAGTGGATATGGATGGCACTTTTCTGGATGACAACAAAAGCTACAACAAGCAGCGCTTTTTGCGCCAGTACGCTTTGTTGAAACAGAAGGGCGTCCGCTTTGTGGTCGCCAGTGGCAATCAATATTATCAGTTGCAGAAGTACTTCCCTGAAATTAAAGATGAAATTGCGTTTGTCGCTGAGAATGGTGCCTGGGTTTCCGATCACAATGAAGAGATTTTCTGCGGTGAACTGGCCAAAGAAAAAGTGCATCAGGTGCTGGATATCCTGGCGCAAGAGACCGATCTCACCCTGGTACTGTGCGGACGCAATGGCGCTTACATTCACAACTCAGCCTCTGATGCGGTGATGAAGAAATTGAGTAATCACTACGCGCGCCTGGAAAAACGGGACGACCTGAAAAATATTGATGATACCTTTTTCAAAATCGCCCTCCAGCTGGACAACGCCGGTGTGGACGCGCTAATGACGCGATTGCATGAACAGTTGGCGGCCGTGGAAAACATCATGCATCCGGTTTCCAGCGGTTTCGGCTTCGTGGATCTGATTATCCCCGGTTGCCATAAGGCCCATGGTATTGGGTTGTTACAGGCAAAGTGGAACATCCCCGATTGCGAAGTCCTGGCGATTGGCGACAGCGACAACGATCTCGAAATGCTGCGTCAGGCGGGTTACAGCTTTGCCATGGAAAATGCGGTAGACAGTGTTAAAGCCGTCTCTTCCTGGCGTACGGAAAGTAATGAAGACGAAGGCGTGCTCAATGTGATTGCCCGTTTGCTGGCGCGGGAAAAACCCTTTGCCTGATCGCCAGAACACGAAAAGCAGGAGCCATTATTCCGGCTCCTGAATGCTCCCAGCACGACGATAATTCTCTTCCATTTCATCCAGCGCCTGCTGATTTTCCAGCCCCCATTGGTACATCTGTTCAATGGGCTGGGCAAACACGCGTCCTAGAGCGGACAGGCGATATTCGACGTGGGGCGGTACCACGGCAAACACTTCACGTTCGATTAATCCACGCTGTTCTAACTCGCGCAGCGTCTGGATCAGCATTTTTTTAGAAATGCCATGCAGACTGCGTTGCAGCTCTCCGGTGCGTGCTGCGCCATTCGGCCAGTGCCACAGTGCATGTAACACCATGGTGCTCCATTTGACATTAAACAAGTCGAGCAGGCGGCGTGGCGGCGAATCGGCATAAAAACAGAGTTTTCCATCAACCCAGGCTGGCATAGTTCCTCACAGTGGTAACCAAATGGTAACTACTATCTATTAAGTAACCTGAAGTTTATAGTGTGCGGCATAATTTGTCAGACCGGAAGAGAACAACCATGAAAATTAACGCACTGGTAGCGCAACATGCTGATCAACCCATAAAAGCCGGCACAGTCAGCCAGCGTGATCTGCAGGCGGCCGACGTCAGTATTGATATTCTGTACTGTGGTGTCTGCCATTCAGATCTGCATATGGCGCGTAACGAATGGGGTGTAAGCCAGTATCCGATGGTGCCAGGGCATGAAATCGTCGGGCGCGTTAAGGCGGTTGGCGCTCAGGTAACCCGTTTCGCGCCGGGCGATTTGGTTGGGGTAGGGGTGATGGTCGACTCCTGCCAGACCTGTCATTTCTGTCAGCAGCAGGAAGAACAGTATTGTGAAGCCGGTTTCACGGCAACCTATAACGGTACTGATAAGTACACTGGCGGTACCACCTGGGGCGGTTATGCACAAAGCGTAATGGTGGATGAGAAATTTGTTGTCTCAGTGCCAGAAAATCTCGCGATGGAAGCTGTTGCCCCGTTGCTGTGTGCGGGTGTCACGGTCTGGTCACCGCTGCGCTATTTTGATGTTAAACCGGGCGACCGTGTCGGCGTTATTGGCCTGGGTGGCCTGGGACACATGGCGGTAAAACTCGCGAGTGCACTGGGTGCGGAAGTGACGTTGTTTACCACTTCACCACAGAAAGGCGAGGATGCCCGTCGTCTCGGTGCGACCCATGTCGTGGTTTCACGTGATGCTGAGCAAATGGCCGCGGCCAAAACCTCTCTGGATGTGATCCTGGACTGTGTCGCAGTGCCACATGATTTGAACCCGTATCTCGCGACGCTGAAAACCAACGGTAAACTGGTATTGGTGGGCATCCCGGATGCGCCACACCCTGCGGCAGACGTGACACCGATGGTATTTCGTCGTCTGAGCATTACCGGGACTTCCATCGGCAGTATTCGTGAAACGCAGGAGATGCTGGACTTCTGTGGTCAACACAACATCACCGCAGATATCGAACTGATTGCCGGTGAAGAGATTGAAACTGCCTTTGCCCGTATGCTACGCAGCGATGTGAAGTATCGCTTCGTCATTGATATGCAGCGTACTCGCTGGTAATCAGGACACTGCGCCTGCCACTGCGGGCGCAGAATTTCAGGCTGAATTCGCCAGAAAAAACACCTTTAACTCATTGATTTACAATAACCCCCTCAATATTCCTTCGCCACTCCTCGCTTCATGCCTCTTTCAGGCCATTTGCATTATCAATGCAAATGATTATCATTTTATTATTGAGGGTTCAGTAACCTGATTCGTAAAGGGTAACAGCATGGATGAGTGGGACGAACAACAACGCGCAGCACTGGCCGCTTTTCTGGCGGAAGGTGAAACGCTGGCTCCATTAATGATGTGGCAACTATTGCTGCATCTCGACGTCGTACAGGCGGAGGGGTGGGAGCTGGAAAGCGCCGGGAACCGTGCCCGGATTGACCGTTGCTATCACGCGCTGTTCAAGCAATGGCATCTGCATTTGGAAAATGAAGGTCTGGTGAACCAGGTCGATAACCGCTGGTATGCCAGCGAATGCGCGCCCTGTTCTGAACGTGTAGCACAACGGATTGACGATATGAAAATCCGCCTGCAACAGTGTACACGCTGGCACCAGCAAGGAGGCGATATGGTGAATAACCTCTTGCCAGAGACCACAACGCTGGCAGATATCTTATGTGCTCCCTCGTTGTGTCATCCTATGTTACCTGCATTTGCCCGACAAACGGATCATCACTGGCTGCCCGAGTCTCACCCGCTGATGTGGATATCGTCCGTGCATATCCAGCAGCTGGCGCAGCAACCCCCTACGGCGGAGTAACGTTCTCAGCAGAACGGCCCCAGACTGCTATGATCAGGTGTCTGTCGGGAAAACAGGAGCGCCCTATGCAATGGCTGGTCAACGGTGGGATTGTCTTATTGACCGTGGTGTTAATGGAAATTGTGGCGGCGCTATCGCATAAATACATTATGCATGGCTGGGGTTGGGGCTGGCATCGCTCGCATCATGAACCCCACAGTGGCTGGTTTGAAATTAACGATCTGTATGCCGTGGTGTTTGCCCTGCTGGCGATAGCGCTGATTTGGTTTGGTGCGCAGGGAATGTGGCCGCTACAGTGGATAGGCGCAGGCATGACGGCCTACGGGCTGCTCTATTTCATTATGCATGACGGGCTGGTGCATCAGCGTTGGCCGTTTAAATATATTCCGCGACGCGGTTATTTCCGCCGCCTCTACATGGCTCACCGTATGCACCATGCTGTGCGCGGGCGGAAGGGCTGTGTGTCATTCGGCTTTATTTATGCGCCGCCGCTGGAAAAATTACAGCGGCAGCTACGTGAGTCGACGAGCAAGAAAAGGAAAACCTAGCCTCTACTTCGGCGGGAGAGAACTGCTTTTTGCCAGTAACCGTTCACTGTGATCGGCAGATTTGTGACTGCGGGACTGCAAAGCCACCCACAATCCTTTTATCAATAGCCCGACTTTTTCTGCGTTACTGGTGGAGATGCGCTGATCCCACGCATGACTACTGCGTTGTACCACCTTGATGCCAATGGCACGGTAGACGCCAGAAGCGGTCGCGATAGCCCAGGCACTGCGCCAGGGCAGGGCAGGCAAACCTTGTTGCGCGGAGGCGTAGTAAGGCTCTGCCTCCGTCACCAGCCGTTTTGCCAGTACTGCCAACACCATGCGATGGGCTTCTTCCGCGTAGTTTTCCCGCGTTAATCCGGCTTCCGCGATCCAGCTGTCCGGCAGGTAGCAACGACCATTGCTGGCGTCTTCAATCACATCCCGGGCGATATTGGTGAGCTGAAAAGCAATGCCCAAATCGCGCGCGTGCCCAAGGACTTTGGCATCCGTCACACCCATAATTTGTGCCATCATCAAACCCACCACCCCCGCCACGTGATAGCAGTAGCGCAGCGTATCCTCAAAGGTGAAATAGCGGGTTTCACGTACGTCCATGGCGAATCCCTCAAGGTGTTCAAGGGCATACTGACGTGAAAGATTATGACGCTGAACCACCTCTTGCAACGCTGCAAAGGCCGGTTCCTGCATGGTTTTACCTTCCCATGCCTCGCGTGTCAGGGTATGTAACTGTGCCAGACGTTGATCGGCCCCGATCTGGCTCGGCGTCGGGGCCGTGAACCCCAGCCACTGATCGTCAATCACGTCATCACAGAAACGACACCAGCTATACAACATCAGCACACTCCGCCGGGTGGCGGGATCAAACAGCCTGGCGGCAGCGGAGAAACTTTTCGAACCCGCGGCCATGGTGACTGCAGCATGGTCATATAACGTTTCACTCATCGAAGGTCCTCCAGCATCAGCGTGGCCGTCGCGCGGGCAGAGCCCAGCACACCGGGAATACCGGCGCCGGGATGGGTTCCGGCACCGACCAGATAAAGGTTTTTTAACTGACTGTCGCGATTGTGTGGGCGGAACCACGCACTTTGCGTCAACACCGGCTCAAGGGAAAACGCTGAGCCATGCCACGCATGCAGGGTGTCGCGGAAGTCAAACGGGGTAAATATACGCTGCGTAACTAGCTGTTCGCGCAGGCCTGGCATGTAGTGCTCTTCGAGATAGGCAAAGATGCGATCGCGCAATTTTGGCCCCTCGGTTGACCAGTCAATATCGGCGGTGCCTAAATGCGGCACGGGTGCCAGCACATAAAAACTGGCACAGCCAGGCGGGGCGAGGGAAGGGTCAGTCACACAAGGCGCATGCAGATAAAGCGAGAAGTCTTGCGCCAGTTGATCGCTGTTAAAGATCTCATGGATCAATTCGCGATAGCGCGGTCCAAAGCATACCGTGTGGTGGGCCAACTGGGGGTGCGGCTGGTTCAGACCAAAATAGAGGACAAAGAGCGAGTTACTCATGCTCTTGTGCGCCAGCTTATGGCCCTGCCGCTGACCACGGGGATGCGCTCGTAGCAGTTTAGAATAGGTATGCACCACATCTGCATTGGAAGCGACTGCCTGTGCGCTAAACTGGCGGCCATCGCGCAAGATAACCCCCCTTAACCGGTTGCCTTCGGTGGTGAGTTGTTCAACCTCGGCATTTAAAATTATCTCGCCGCCGATATCGCGAAACAGTTTGGTTAAGGCTGCAATCAGTGCGCCGGTGCCGCCGCGAGGAAACCAGACTCCCCATTCACGTTCCAGCGCGTGAATCAGGCTATAAATAGACGAGGTGGTAAACGGGTTTCCGCCGACCAGCAGGGTGTGAAACGAAAAAGCCTGGCGTAGATGGTCATCCTGAATAAAACTCGCCACCTTATCCCACACGCTGCGCCAGGCCTGAAGCTTCATCAACTGCGGCGCGGCGCGGGCCATATCCTGCCATGACAGGAACGGTACATGACCCAGTTTCTGATAACCTTCGGCAAATACGGCTCGTGAATAGGCGAGAAAGCGTTGATATCCCTCGACGTCTGCCGGATTGATGCGGGCAATTTGCTGTTCGAGCAGTGGCTGATTATTGTCGTAGCTAAAGTGCTGGCCATCTTCCCAGCACAGGCGATAAAACGGTTTCACCGGCAATAACTCGACGTAATCCGCCATCCGCTTACCGGCAAGGGTAAAGAGGGCTTCAATGGCGGTGGGATCGGTAATGACTGTTGGCCCAGCATCAAAGGTAAAGCCTTGATCCTGATAGACATAGGCTCGACCACCGGGTTTATCCCGCTGTTCGAACAACTGAGTCGCAATGCCCGCAGCCTGGAGGCGAATTGCCAGGGCCAGTCCACCAAATCCTGCGCCTATAACAATGGCTGATTTCATCTCACTCCTTGCGGGTAATCGGGTTTGAAAAGGGCTTGAGCTGCGGCCAGCACTGGCACCGGGGGTTTTCCGGCCAGCAGGCGAACTTTGTCCCTGAAGGTTAACTCTCCGGCGTAAAATCGTTGGATCAGCGGTGCGTTTAAACGGTAAAAACGCGCCATGACCTGCCAGCGCTGATCGGCCGGTGCTGCGAGAAACAGCATTCGATTCAACGCACGGAAAAAACGCTGCCTGCGCCACTGGTGGCGAGCGAACTGATAAATAGCGGCATACATGGCGGTGGCTTCCGGCTGTGTCAGAGCGATGAGATCGGCCAGCGCTACCGCCTGAGGTAATGAATAACCGGTGGTTGCGTGGAACAAACCTGCCTGTAATCCGCTGCATGGTTGCTCGCGCCGCGCATGCCAGAAAGCCTCAAAATCCCCATCCAGCGTGATTGGCAAGGCACCCTGTTCTTCACGTTCCAGTGACGCAAGTTGCCAACCCTGTGCCGTGGCATACGTCTGAATATTGCGTTTTGCCTGATCGGTGTCCAATGTCCCGCCATCACGATAGTGGGTATCTTCGATCAGCAGACGGTGCGATGACAGTGGCAAAGTGTAGACAAAACGATAGCCCCCCTGCTGCGCCACGGTCGCATCCATCAGTATCGGTCCGGTCAGGCGGTGCGCTTGCTGTAACGTCCACTCCTGGCCCACAAACAGTTGATAGCCGGTTTTTAACGCGCTATCGGGCGAAAAGCCTCGTCCATCAATCACTGCGCGGGCGTGTAACACCATTCCATCATCCAGCCTAACCTCATTGGGTTGCACCTGAGTGACGTGAGCCTGAAGAAAACATTGCAGACCTTCAAGCTGGCTGACCTGCCGGGCAAAATGATCGGCGCTGATGCTGTAATAACCGCTGTCAAGGCGGCGGGTCCAGGCCTCGAAGCGGACATCATAATGTGGCCAGTGGTGGCTGATCAGTGGGGCGATCCAGTGATGCTGCTCGGGCGTCAGGTCGTGATGGTGGAAGCTCCAGGTATGATTACCGGCAATCTGCGCGGCTTGCTCAATTAACAGTACGCGCAGGCCTGGACGTTGTTGCTGTAAACGCCAGGCGATCAGGCCATTCGCCAGGCCTCCACCCACCAGAATAATATCGAAATCAGGTCTGTTCATCCGACCTCAGCAGTGATGCGATGACGAGAAAGCAGGGCTTGTTCAGCAATGGCTGCGGCACGTGTCGCACCTCCACCCGCGAGCAGCGCTGGGCGTAAACGCGCAAGGTTATGGTGAACGGCTTCGTCGCCGATCAATTGTTCTAACCGTTCACCAAGGGCGTCGGCTTTGGCAAAACGTGACAGGCGATGTCCAATGCCATGCCAGGTCACTCGGGCCGCCACGCCGGGTTGATCAAAAGCCAGTGGGACAATCAGTAACGGCGTTTGCTGTTGTACCGCATCAATCATGGTATTTAACCCACCGTGGCTAATCACCACGCTGGCGGACTGCAAAGCGCGCTCCTGTTGCGCAAAATCAGTCACTTCCACATCAGGAAATCCGCTTAATTCAGCACACTGGCGTGGCGTCAGGCCACCACAGTGGGCAATCGTCAGGGGAATTTTGCGTTGTTGGCAGGCACGTATAAAGGTTTTAAACAGGGGTAAACGGTGGCCTTGCAACGTGCCTAACGAGGCAAACACGCGTGGCGATCTCTCGGCAATCGGCACAGGCGCGGGGGCTTCTGTCACTGTGCGTAACGGCCCTACCGCATGGAAGCAGGGAGGCAGTTGCTTGCGGGGAAAGTCGAGTGCCAGCGGCAGCTGGCTGATTTGCGCCAGTTCCGACAAACATTCGTGCGCATAGCGACGCGCAGGGAGGCCGAAATAGTGGGCATAACGTTGAATCACCTCGGCATGGCGTGACATCAGCCAGTCATAGGTATTTTCACTGGCGTGACAACGCTGTATCTCTGAGGGAGCCTGGCCATACGTCCACGGCATCACTGGCAGGGGAATACCGTTTTCCCGATTAACCGGCAAAGCACAGGCAACGGAAATAAACGGGAGGCCAAGCGCTTCTGACACCAGTCCCCCTGCGGGTTCCATTTGGTCGGCAATCACGCCATCCACCGCCAGCTGATTTAGCGTGGTGGGGAGCGCGCGGCAAAGATTTTCGGTCAGACTGGACAAGGCATTAATCAGTCGGAACAGCCCAAGACCGGATGCATGACCGGCGAGTTGGATCAACTTGTGCAGCGAACCCGGCGGATAACGGTCGGCCGCAGTGGAGCAAAAGCCGCACTGGCGATCGTTCAGCAGGATCGCGGCGTCCGGTTGCTGCACGAAGGTGATGCGATGCCCGCGCGCCACTAACTGCAAGGCAAGCGCTTGCATGGCACGGAAGTGGCTATAAAAAGGCGGTGCGATCACCGCAAAATGACTCATGCCACCGCCGCGAGCTTCTGTTCGAACCAGCTATTTACAAACTGGCGGGTGCGCATCTTGTCACCACAAGCGGCGGCAAGATGTTGGTCCGCACGCAGCAAGTGGTAGCCCAGACGCTGTTTGACTTCCTGCGCCCCAAGGAGATTCACCAGGGTTGATTTGCCGATATCCTGATGGCTGTCTTTACCGGTATCGCTGTGTCCGTCACACAGATCATCCAGCAATTGAAAGGCTTGCCCCAGCTCCAGTGCGAAGTGATGGAGGCTGTGGTGAATGTCACTGGAAACGCCCGCCGCAATGGCTGCCATTTTCATCGAGGCGCCAAACAACATGCTGGTTTTAAATTCGTTGGTCAGCAAAATGGCTTCGGGGCTACGCTGCTGGTGGCTGTCTGCCAGGTCCTGAAATTGACCACGCACCAGCCCCTGAATTCCAACCGCATCGGCCAGTTCCGCAACAGCCTGGTTACGCACGCGCAGCGCTAATCCCTCCGCGGCGGCGACCACGGCAAACGCTTTACTCAGCAGGGCAATGGCCGCAAGGATGGCCACGCTCTCGCCAAATTGCCGATGAATAGTGGGACGTCCGCGCCGTAATTCGGCGTTATCCATACAAGGCATATCATCCAGCATTAATGAAGCGGCGTGCACCATTTCAACCGCACAGGCGAGGTCAGTTAAGCCTTTATGGCTGGCACTGCATCCGAGATCTTCTGCAATCATCATCAGCAATAGCGGGCGTATACGCTTACCGGGGGCCAGCGTGCCTTCACGCATGGCCTGGTTCACCAGATCCTGATCGCCCCTTTCTGGCAACAGTTGGGCCAGACGACGTTCAATTTCCTGACGCGGCGAGAGCCGGGTCACAAAGGATTGCAAGGAAGGAATCACGCAGGTGGTCATTCGGCTGTCCTTATTTATCAGCATGGGCTTAACTTGTCAGCCCGATTAGGTAAGCTGACAAAGCGGAGAAGTCACTGTCATTCATGATTGTCCCGAAAATACCGCCAGGCGGTGAGTCATGCTTTCGTTATAGTCGGTCTGTTGACCGTTACTCTAAGCATGGCTGAGGTTTGGCAAAACGCCAGCAAAGTGGCTTAGGCGGGGATGATTCATCAATATTTGCGTGCTTACCGACGCTGAATTTGTGCAACACATAGAAATTTGCAAAAAATCGCGCCGAACAAGAACGATTCCCGATAAACTCCAACTATGACCGAATAATTATATTTATTGATGAACTACTACTTACCTGATGAGAGCCAGTTAAAATTACGTTCCACGCGCTTTGTGCGACGAATGTTTGTCATGCGCCAGTTAGGCACGTTCCTGTGCTTTCTCCCGATCCTCTCTGTGTTACTCGAAGCCGGACAGAGCAGGGCACTGTGCGCACTTTTATTTATTAATGCCTGGGTCTGGCCGTGGCTGGCCTACCGCATGGCGCTTCGCTCACGCGACCCAACGGGCCGTGAAAAACTGAATCTGACACTGGATGCCGCATTTGGTGGACTGTGGGTGGCGGTGATGGCGATAAGCCCGGTGCCTTCTCTGGTGATCATTGCGGTGTTAGTCGCCGATCGTTATGCCGCAGGTGGGATGACGCAGCTGATAGCCGCCATGCAGGCGTTTCTGCTCGCCTTCGTGCTGATGTGGTTAGTGGAAGGGATGCCGATCCATCTGGGTTTTAGCGCACGCACCGTTTGGCTGACGCTGCCACTGGCGACCTTTTATATGCTGGTTTTAAGCGTGGTGTCCTATAACCTGACGCTGAATCTACGCAAAAAAAATCGCGAGCTGGAACGTATTGCGCTGATGGACCCCGGGCTACAGATCCCGAACCGACGTCTGTTTGAACGCCGACTGGAGAGTGAATACCTCCGGACCCGGCGTGGTGAAACTGCCGCCTGGCTGATGATGATCGATGTCGATCACTTCAAGCGAGTTAACGACACGTTTGGCCATGAAGCGGGCGACTTTTTGTTATCTGAGATTTCTGCACTGTTGCGCAATCAGGTCGGCATGGAAGATATCCCGGCGCGTTTTGGCGGTGATGAGTTGGTGGTGATAGTGCGTGATGCCAATGAAGTGACCATTTCACTGCTGGCGCAAACGCTGAGTAAACGCATCAATGAGTTACGTCTGCCCGCATCAACAGACTTTTACTGTACGGTCAGCATTGGTATCGCGCCGGCGCAAAGTGCCGCATCGCTGTCAGAGTGGTTACGTCACGCTGATGACGCACTGTATGAGGTGAAACGGGCAGGGCGCAACGGCATCAGGCTGTGGGGAAAGATGTAGCGAGAAACAGAGCCAAAGCGGCCCTGTTTTTTTATGCTTAAATCGCGCTGTAGCTACCAGTGCCGTCTGGCCATGGCGTTAACAAATCAAAACCGGTTTCTGTTACCGCCACGGTATGTTCCCACTGAGCAGATAGCGAGCGATCTTTGGTGACCACTGTCCAGCCATCTGACAGCAGACTGGTACCTGCTTTACCGGCATTAATCATCGGTTCAATGGTAAAGATCATCCCCGGCTCCAGTTTCATTCCGGTGCCAGGCTGACCGTAATGCAACACCTGCGGGGCATCATGGTAAACCTGACCGACACCGTGGCCGCAATATTCGCGCACTACAGAGAAACCGGCACCTTCTGCCACTTTCTGGATCGCTGCACCGACATCACCCAGCGTGGCGCCAGGACGAACGGTATGAATACCCGCGACCATTGACTGATAGGTAATCTCGACCAGACGTTTCGCGCGTACAGAAGGTTCGCCGACGAAATACATGCGGCTGGTATCGCCGTACCAGCCATCTTTGATGATCGCCACATCGACATTAACGATATCGCCTGCTTTCAGTTTTTTATCCGCCGGAATGCCGTGGCACACCACGTGATTGACCGAAGTACAGCTGGTGTGCTGATAACCGTGGTAACCAATATTGGCAGGGACGACTTTCAGCTCATTCACAATAAAGTCATGGCACAGCTGATCCAGATATTCGGTGGTGACACCGGGCTGAACGTGGGGAGTGATCATCGCCAGTACCTGCGCGGCGGCATGTCCTGCGGCGCGCGCCAGTTCAATCTCTTCAGCAGTGTGTAATTTTACTGTACTCATCCACGGGTTTCCTGTTGCGTTACGGTTTGCAGTACCTGACGGATATCGGCGCTACCTTCGAGCTCCAGACGAACCAGCGCTTGTGCCAACTGATGCTGGCTCAGTTGCGGATTTAACTCCGCGAGCATGCCGAGCTTCATCCAGTGCTCCGCCTGTGCGTTTACCGAACGGCTCATCGCCTGGCTCGCTATGCGCAGATTTTCATGCATCAGGTCAGAGATTTTTACGATACCCATAAAGCACCTGTTATATAAAACGTATATGTTTTATATATTGCCACAGGCAAAAGAAAACCGGAAGTGGTGGAGCACTTCCGGTTCAGGAGACTAACAGCCGCGAAAATCGCGTTTAGCCAGGGTAGATGCCGCGATCTTTACGCGCCAGCAGAATGCGCTCACAGGCCACAATGTAGGCGGCGGTGCGCAGAGAGCAGGATTTCTCAGCGGCTTTCTCCCAGACATGCACCATCGCTTCGGTCATGATGCGGTCCATACGGGCGTTGATCTCCTCTTCGCTCCAGAAGAAGCTCGCCATGTCCTGCACCCACTCAAAGTAGCTGACGGTGACGCCACCCGCGTTACACACCACATCGGGCACGACCAGCACACCGCGTTCCGCTAGCACGTCGTCTGCTTCCGGGAAGGTCGGGCCGTTCGCCCCTTCCAACACCAGTTTGGCGGTAATGGTGGCAGCACGTTCGCGGGTGATCTGGCCTTCCAGTGCCGCCGGGATCAGAATGTCCATCTGGGTGGTCCAGAATTGGGCTTTATCGATCTCCTGCGCGCCAGGGAAGCCCGCAATTTGTTTGTGCTCCGCCTGCCATGCGCTCAGGGCAGCCATATCAATCCCTGCATCGTTGAACAGGGTGGCAGTATGATCCTGAATCACCACCACGCGGGCACCCGCTTCAGCGAACAGGCGCGCAGCTTCACTGCCCACATTACCAAAGCCCTGCAACGCCACACGCGCACCTTCAATGGTGATATTCGCGCGGTTAGCCACTTCCCGACCGGTGACAAAGACGCCACGACCGGTTGCTTTTTCACGTCCGAGGGAACCGCCAAGGTGAATCGGTTTGCCGGTGACAACGCCAGTAATGGTGGTGCCCTGGTTCATGGAGTAGGTGTCCATCATCCATGCCATGACTTTGCCGTTGGTGCCGACATCCGGGGCCGGGATATCTTTTTGCGGTCCAATAATTACGCCGATCTCACTGGTGTAACGACGCGTCAGACGCTCCAGTTCACCCTCTGAAAGCGAGAAAGGATCAACGCGAATACCGCCTTTCGCACCACCATACGGCAGATTGACGGCAGCACATTTGATAGTCATCCACGCGGAGAGGGCCATCACTTCGTTCAGATCCACATCCGGATGATAGCGCACCCCCCCTTTACCCGGACCGCGAGAGAGATTGTGTTGTACGCGATACCCCTCAAAGTGACGGATAGTACCGTCATCCATTTGCACGGGAATATCGACAATCAATGCGCGTTTAGGATGACGCAGCGTTTCAATCCAGCGTGACAGTTCGCCGAGATAAGGTGCAACGCGATCGATTTGGCGTAGGTAGGTAGTCCAGGGAGATGTACTGCTTTCTGAAGCGTAAGATAACTTTTCCATAAAAAGCCTGTTTGATCAGAGTTATTTATATTGAAAATCCGTGGAAACATAATGGAATGCACTATGCGCTGTTAAATTTAACACTTTTGCAATAAAAGGTGTTTATTGTGATCGCCCATTTTTTCTTTTTCGCGACCAAACCCGCATTTTTAAATGAATAAATAAGCATAAAAATGGCGCTCTATGAGTGAATTTATATGCACATTTTATTCACTAAAGTGCATAAGTAAGAATTTTTTTCTGATTTTTCAGATCTTTGAAGGTTGTCATGAAGTGAATAAACAGGTGTTTTTGCATATTGACTTTGCTAATGTGCAGAACCACTATGAGGAAAACTAAACGGGATTTTTCACCGATGAATTAAGTCAAAATTGCTTTTTTTATTCACATCTCTTTAAAAGGATGTCCCTGTTAACACGTAAAAGGGGCACGTTAAATTATTGCGTTATCCGAAAGGGTAAAAGTTTTTCTTATGTTATTGATGCTTGCGGGCAGGCATCGTCACAGTTAAAAAAAGTTTCAGGAGAAATGCTATGTCAGGCAATGTTAATCGCGAATACTTTGATAAATATATGGTTCCCTGCTATTCGCCGGCACCTTTTATTCCCGTTAAAGCCGCAGGATCACGCGTCTGGGATCAACAGGGTAAGGAGTACATTGACCTGGCAGGAGGCATCGCGGTTAATTCCCTGGGGCATAGCAACCCAGTGCTGGCGCAGGCTCTGAAGGAGCAGATCGATAAGCTATGGCACATGGCTAACGGTTTCACTAACGAACCGGTGCTGATGCTGGCACAAAAACTCGTGAACGCGACCTTCGCTGACAAAGTATTTTTCTGTAATTCCGGTGCAGAAGCGAATGAAGCGGCGTTAAAACTGGCGCGCAAATATGCACGCGATCGTTTTGGTGCGGATAAAAGCGAAATCATTGCCTTCAAAAATGCCTTCCATGGCCGTACGCTTTTTACCGTCACTGTGGGTGGCCAACCAAAATATTCTGCTGACTTTGCACCGCTGCCACAGGATATTACCCATCTCCCCTATAATGATCTTAACGCGGTTGCGGCCCAGATTTCTGACCGGACCTGCGCGGTGATTGTTGAGCCCGTGATTGGCGAGGGCGGCGTTCTGCCTGCCGATCCGGCCTTCCTGCAAGGGCTGCGCGAGCTGTGTGATAAGCACAATGCGACGCTGATTTTTGATGAAGTTCAAACCGGTGCGGGTCGTCTTGGTACGCTCTATGCCTATCAACACTATGGGGTAGTGCCTGACCTGCTCACCAGCGCAAAAGGTTTGGGCGGTGGATTCCCGATTGGTGCCATGCTGGCGAAAGAAGCCTGGGCGCAGGTCTTCCAGCCGGGTACACATGGCACCACCTTTGGCGGCAACCCGCTGGCGGCTACCGTGGCGAACAGCGTACTGGATCAGCTGGATGAAACGTTACTGGGCGGTGTGGCCGAGCGTCATCAGCTGATTGTCGCCCGACTGGAGGCGCTCAATGCGCAGCACGGTCTGTTTACGGCAATTCGCGGTAAAGGATTGTTAATCGGCGCTGAACTGGCGGAGCCCCTGCGTGGCAAAGCGAAAACGCTGACCAATCTCGCGGCCGAAGAGGGATTAATTGCCCTGATTGCGGGCCCGGACGTGTTGCGTTTTGCGCCGGCGTTGAACATTCCGCTGGAAGATATTGAAGAAGCCTTTGTGCGACTGGAACGTGCTGTTGTACGTATCCTGGGTTAATCGCGGAGGAGTCTATGATGCTTTTTCGTCCCGTTTGTGAAAGCGATCTGCCCGCCGTCATGCGGCTGGCAGGGCGTGCCGGTGTGGGAATGACCTCGTTACCCCACGACGAGCAACGCTTGCAGGCGCGCATCCAGCGCAGCGTTGATACCTTTGCCGGTCGCTTACCACGCAGTCAGCAGGGCTTCTTGTTTGTACTGGAAGATCCCGAAACGGCCCAGGTGGTGGGGATCAGCGCCATTGAAGTGGCTGTGGGCCTCAATGAACCCTTTTATAATTTTCGCATTCAGCGCTCGGTGCGGGCTTCGCGCGAATTAGGGATCTACAAAAATCTTGAGCTGCTGACCATCAGCTACGATCACACCGGTCACAGTGAACTCTGTACGCTGTTCCTCGATCCGGAATACCAGAAGAACCGCAACGGGCTTTTTCTTTCCAAGGCGCGTTTCCTGTTTATTGCCACTTTCCGCGAGCTGTTTTCCGCGCACCTGTTTGCGGAGATGCGCGGCGTACTGGGAGACGACGGAAAGTCGCCATTCTGGGATGCGCTGGGCCACCACTTCTTCGATATACCGTTTGTGGATGCCGATCGTCTGACCGGCAGCGGCGCAAAAACCTTTATTGCCGAACTGATGCCTTCCTACCCGATCTACGTCTCGCTGCTCCCTGAAGATGCGCAGGCGGTGATCGGGAAAGTGCATCCGCGCACGGCTCCTGCTCGCGCCATTCTGGAAAAAGAGGGTTTCAGCTACCGTGGCTCGGTCGACATCTTTGATGCAGGCCCGGTACTGGAGGCAGAAACCGATCAGATTCGCGCCATTCGTGACAGCCGTCGGGTTGCGCTTGATGCCAACTTCTCACTGCCTGCGGTGCCAACACTGGTGGCTAACACCCAGTTCGAACATTTTCGTGCCATCCTGGTTGTGCCGGATGAGCAGGGCACGATGCCCGGTCTGGATCAAACCCAACTCGATGCTTTGCAGGTCAGTGCCAATGACCCTGTCAGGCTGGTCACACTTCAACCTGAGGAGAGCGCGACATGAGTCATGCTGCCCATTTTATTGCCGGTCAATGGCTGACGGGTAACGGCCCGCGCCTGACTAAGTTTTCTCCACTCGATCAGCAAATCATCTGGCAGGCCAACAGTGCCAGTGCCGCAGACGTGGCGGCTGCCACTGAAGCTGCCCGCAAAGCCTTTTACAGCTGGTCGCATTTAGCCGTTGCCGATCGGATTGCCGTCATTGAGCGCTTTGCTGCCCTGTTGGCAGAACACAAAGAGGCGCTGGCTACAGTGATCGCCCAGGAAACCAGCAAGCCGCTGTGGGAAACGCGCACTGAAGTGCAGGCGATGATCGGCAAAGCCACGATTTCTCAGGACGCTTACCATCGACGTACCGGGACGACAGAAACCACGATGGCGGACGGTAAAGCGCTGTTGCAGCATAAGCCACACGGGGTGATGGCGGTCTTTGGTCCCTATAACTTCCCAGGCCACCTGCCAAACGGACACATTATCCCGGCTCTGATTGCCGGTAATACGCTGGTGTTTAAGCCCAGTGAACTGACGCCAGCCACCGCTGAACTGACGCTTAAACTCTGGCAGCAGGCGGGCTTGCCGGAAGGTGTGCTCAACCTGGTGCAAGGTGGACGAGAAACAGGCGCGGCGCTGCTGGAAAACCGTGAAATCGATGGCGTGCTGTTTACGGGTAGTGCTGCGGCTGGGTTCCACTTCCACCGGGTGCTAGCCGGACAGCCAGAAAAAATCCTCGCACTGGAGATGGGTGGCAATAACGCCCTGATTGCAGAGAGCTACAGCGATCTGGATGCGGCAGTCCATCTGATCATTCAATCAGCGTTCATTTCAGCCGGGCAGCGTTGTACCTGTGCGCGTCGTCTGTTGGTGAAGCGCGGAGCCGCAGGAGACGCACTTATTGCGCGTCTGGTTGAAGCCAGCCGCAACATTGTTGTTGGCCGCTGGGACGCAGAGCCACAGCCCTTTATGGGCGGCGTGATCTCGCTTCAGGCTGCCAGTGCCATGTTACAGGCACAGGAAAATCTGTTGGCATTAGGGGCAAAAAGCTTGCTGACGCTGACGCAGCCGGATGTGACGTCAACCCTGTTAACGCCGGGAATTATTGAAACCACCGGACTCGAGCTGCCGGATGAAGAGTATTTTGGACCGCTGTTAAGTGTTATCCGCTATGACAGCTTTGATGAGGCTCTGCGCATTGCTAATCATACCCGCTATGGGCTGGCGGTGGGGCTGATTGCCGAAGACGCAGCGCTGTTTGCGCGTTTGACCGATGAAGCCCGCGCCGGAATTGTTAACTGGAATAAACCGTTAACCGGCGCCTCCAGCAATGCGCCGTTTGGTGGCGTCGGGGCGTCGGGTAATCATCGCGCTTCTGCCTATTATGCTGCGGACTACTGCGCATGGCCGATGGCCTCACTGACCAGTGACACTCTTAGCCTGCCTGCTGCGCGCTCGCCGGGTTTACCGTTCTAAATCGCCGTGATGCGAGGAAATTATGTCTGGTTTTGAAGTAAATTTTGACGGACTGGTGGGACCGACTCACCATTACGCCGGTCTGTCGACCGGTAATGAAGCCTCACAGCTGAACCGCGATGGGTTATCAAACCCACGTAAAGCGGCACTGCAAGGGCTGGCGAAAATGAAAGCCCTGGCCGATCGGGGCTTCGTCCAGGGCATTCTCCCTCCACAGCCGCGCCCGAACCTGGCGGCGTTACGGGGTTTAGGTTTCAGCGGCAGCGATGAGCACGTTTTACAGCAGGCAGCGCAGACCTCTCCGCACCTGCTGTCGGCCATGAGCTCGGCTTCATCTATGTGGACCGCAAACGCAGCGACGGTTTCGCCCTCTGCGGACAGCGCGGACGGCAAGGTACACTTTACGGTTGCGAACCTGAACAACAAACTACACCGTGCAATGGAAATCCCGACGACCTCGGCGATTTTGCGCGCTACTTTCCGTGATGAAGCGCATTTTGCCCATCACGCGGCGCTGCCAGCGCAAAGTGATTTTGGCGATGAAGGGGCCGCCAACCACAATCGTTTCTGCAATGACTACGCCAGCCAGGGCATTCAACTGTTTATTTACGGTCGTAAGGCGTTTGGTGGCGGGCCAGCACCGCAGCGTTATCCCGCGCGTCAGACCCGTGAAGCCAGCGAAGCGATTGCGCGACTGCATCAGCTCAACCCGGAATTTACCGTGTTCGCACAGCAAAATCCGGCGGTGATTGACAGCGGCGTGTTCCATAACGACGTGATCGCGGTCAGTAATAAACAGGTCCTGTTCCACCATCAGCAGGCATTCCTTGATCAGTCCGTTCTGCTGAACACCCTGCGTGAAAAAAGTGCCTTACTTGACGTTCCCTTTGTCAATATCGAGGTGCCGCAGGATCAGGTCAGTGTCGAGGATGCCGTTGCCAGCTACCTGTTTAACAGCCAGCTGCTCAGCAAGCCGGATGGCAGTATGGTGATTGTGGTGCCAGAAGAGTGCCGTCAGCGCGACAATGTCTGGCGCTATCTGACCGGGATGACCAACGCATCCGGTTCTCCCGTCAATGAAATTGCCCTGTTTGATCTGCGTGAAAGTATGCGCAACGGCGGCGGTCCAGCCTGCCTGCGTTTGCGCGTCGTGTTGAATGAACAGGAACGGGCCGCAGTCAATCAGGGCAGCCTGATGACGGAACCGCGTTACCAGCAGCTGACTCAGTGGGTGGAAAAACACTATCGCGATCGTCTGCACGCCAGTGATTTGGCCGATCCGCAGCTGCCGCGTGAAGTCTGGCAAGCGCTGGATGAACTGACACAGATCCTGCAATTGGGTGCTATCTATGACTTCCAGCGCTAAAGAAGACGAACTCGTTGAGGCATTGCTGGCGTGCAAGCTGGCGTCGCTGCCTTTTCCGGCGGACGTGAAAGGCACATGGCTGGCGGAAGGGGTGTTGCAGTTGATTCCCGCAGAGCCCTGGCAGCAAGCCACGGTGATTTCTGCCGGTATTCACGGTAACGAAACGGCACCGATTGAAATGCTACTGCGCATTCTGGCCGATATCAGCAGCGGCAAACAGCCGCTGCGTCAGGCTATCCTGGTGGTGTTCGGCAATCTCCCGTCGATGCGTGCGAATAAACGTTATCTGCACAATGACATGAACCGCCTGTTTGGCGGTCGGCATGCACAGGCGAAACCGGGAAATGAGAGTCGCCGTGCTGCACAGTTGGAGCAGGTGGTGGCTGACTTCTTTGCCAGCACGGCTTCACAGTCGCAGAGCAATCGATTACATCTCGATTTGCACACCGCGATTCGCGGCTCGCGCTTTGCACAGTTTTCACTGATCCCGTTCCATCGTCACGCTTATCACCCCAGTTTCTTTGCATTACAGGAAGCCTGTGGCCTCGATGCGGTGGTGCAACACACCGCGCCTGGCGGTACGTTTAGCAACTTTACCAGCGATGCGTTCGGTGCGCAGAGTTGTACGCTGGAGCTGGGTAAAGCGCTGCCGTTCGGACAAAATGATCTCACTCAGTTTGCCACCACAGAAGCGGCACTGCGCGCATTGATTGCCGGGGAAGCACTGCCCACCCGCGATAAAGCGCCCGTGCGTTACTTCTCGGTCGCGGAGAGCATCATTAAAAGCGATGCGCGTTTTACGCTTAACCTCGATCCACAGGCGGAAAATTTCACCGAGCTGGACGTTGGTTATGAGATCGCCAGTCAGCCGGGCAAGCACTGGACAGTCAGTGCTAAAGCCCCGTACATTCTGTTCCCCAACGCGGGTGTGGCGCTTGGCCTGAGGGCTGGAATGCTGTTACAGCCTGCTTCGCCATGCCTTTCTTTGCCAGACTGAAGGAATCGTCGTGACTGACAAATCGACTCAAGGGCAGGTTCAGCCTGCCCTGGCGGCTGACGCCCCGGATAAACTCCAACGGGGCCTTAGTGAACGCCATATTCAGATGATCGCCCTGGGGGGATCGATTGGCACCGGCCTGTTTATGGGTGCGGGTCGTAACATCGCGGTAGCGGGTACCTCGATATTAATCATTTATGTGCTGGTGGGCTTTTTTAGCTATATGGTGATGCGAGCAATGGGTGAGCTGCTACTTACCCGGCTGGATTACCGCTCGTTTGCTGATTTTGTCAGTGAATATCTTGGCCCCAAGGCCAGTTTCTATCTTGGCTGGTCCTACTGGCTCAGTTGGGTTGTCACCTGTATTGCCGATGTGGTGGTATGCGGAGCCTATATGCAGTACTGGTTCCCGCATATGTCGGCGTGGATACCGGCGTTGTTTACGCTGGGCATACTCTGTCTGTTTAACCTGATGTCGGTGAAAGCCTTTGGTGAGGCGGAGTTCTGGTTTGCATTGATTAAAGTGGTCACGATTGTGGCACTGATCCTGACCGGCGGCTGGATGGTGTTCACCGGCTGGACCTCGCCGGATGGCGTGAAAGCTTCAGTGGATAATCTGACCGATCCGGCCGTGTTTATGCCGCATGGTTTCACTGGCTTCCTCGCGGGCTTCCAGATCGCTATTTTCTCTTACACCGGGATTGAGCTGTTGGGAACGATGACGGCGGAGACCCGCGATCCAGAGAAGATCCTGCCACGCGCCGTGAACTCTCTGCCGCTGCGTATCGTCATCTTCTATATGCTGTCGATGATTGTGATTATCGCCGTGACTTCGTGGCAGGGAGTATCACCCGATTCCAGCCCGTTTGTGACGCTGTTTGCTAAAGCCGGTTTGCCAGCGGCAGCGGCCATCATTAACTTTGTGGCGTTAACCTCAGCAATGTCTTCTGCTAACAGCGGTGTCTACTCCAGCACACGCATGTTGTACGGTTTGTCGGTAGAGAAACATGCGCACTGGCAGTTCCGCATTCTCTCGCGCACGACCCGTATTCCGGTGCGCAGTCTGCTGTTTTCCTGCTTCTGTATGCTGAGTGGGACGCTGCTGCTGTTCCTGGTGCCAAACGTCACCACGCTGTTCACCATTGTTTCAACCCTGGCGGCCATTCTGGTGATCTACAGCTGGGGGATGATTCTGGTGGCCTATCTGGTATACCGCAAGCAGCGCCCGGATCTGCATGAGAAGTCGAAGTTCAAAATGCCCGGTGGTGTTGTGATGACCTGGGCCACACTGATTTTCTTCATCTTCTCGGTGGTGATCATGGTATTTGACCCGGACACACTGATGGCACTTGAGGCCTCGCCGCTGTGGTTTATTGCGCTGTGGGTCTTCTGGAAGATCAAGGAGAAGCGCGAGCAGCCTGAAGAGGCGGACAAAGTCAGCGTTTAAATCCAGTCAGGCGATGTCACTACATCGCCTGATTTTCTTTACTGCGCGAGCATAAATTCCACTGCCCGTTCTGCATGAATGCGCGCGGTATCAAATACCGGCAGGGCGCTCTCTTCTTCTGGCACCAGCAGCCCAATTTCAGTACAGCCAAATATCACGCCCTGCGCGCCTTGCTGTTTTAGCTGCTCGATCACCTGAAGGTAGTAATCCCGTGAGGATGGGGTAAAACTGCCGAGACAAAGTTCTTCGAAAATGATGCGATTGATGTTTTTACGTGCCACTGCATCAGGGACCAGCGTCTCAATGGCATAATTTTGTTCCAGCCTGCCCCGATAAAAATCCTGTTCCATGGTATACGCCGTACCGAGCAGCGCAACACGGTTCATGCTCGCCGCCTGAAGTGCGTCGCCCGTGGCATCAGCAATATGAATAAAGGGCACATCAATGGCTTGCTCAATCTGGTGGGCGACCTTATGCATGGTATTCGTACAGAGCACCATGCCCTCGGCTCCCGCCTGCTGCAAGCCGCGCGCCGCCTGTGCCAGTATCTCACCGGCCTTATGCCATTCACCGCTGGCCTGACAGGCTTCAATCTGGTGGAAATCCACGCTGTGCATCAAGAGTTGTGCGGAGTGCAGTCCACCTAAGCGCTGTTTTATCCCTTCGTTAATCAGTCGATAATAGGGGATCGTGGATTCCCAGCTCATACCTGCTAACAGCCCTAGCGTTTTCATTAAATTTTCCTTACAAAACAGGACAGACAGAATAGGGGTCAGACTATCACTATTAATCGCCTCATGGGGAGATTACAGCGAGGCGAAAAGCCGTATACAATGAGCCACGGTTTTACCGGGCTGGCCCGGAAACAGAGCACACTTCAAGCCTTTGCAGGGCGCAATGACGGCTAAATGAACAAAATGATCGCACGACTAAAACGCAAGCCACTCGAATTCATGGCGTTGATACTTTCTCTGCTGGCATTGCTGGTCTCATGGAATAATCAAATCACTTTAAAAGCACTGTATGGCAACAATGAAAAAGTCATTGTTTACAGTGATTACGCACGTAGCCTGAAGGGTGGGGTACAGCTGCGGCCATTGGGTGACGACAAGCATATCTTGTCGATGACGATGGTCTATCCGAAAAAAATTGGCACCAGCGAAACCTATATGGATGCCCATGCCATTTACGTTCCCGATGAAGCGATAAAGGCACGTTTGTATGAGCTGTTCCGCGGTAACCGCCTGACGGGCACCTTCCATGCCAGCATCCCGGTTCGGCTCATCACCCGCTATGCGACTCAGGGCGAGGCCTACACCGATGATGCCATCTATATCGTCAATTATCGTTTCACGGTAAGCCGCGATGTGCATCAACCGATCAAGACGTTTATAGAAATGAACGATATTGACGTGAATTATACCTCTCGCGCGGCGGATACGCTGTTGGCGAAGGTGGACGCGATGATGGGCATTACTGATGAAAGCAATGATATCAATCGTATGTTCACCAACGGCACCTTTAGTGATATTTCAGGCAACCCGCTGTCTTGAGGATGAGCTGAGGCTGCACAGGTGCGCTGTCTCTCATTCAGATTTTATGGTCGAGAGACAGCCATTCTCGCTAAATGGCATAGCGCCAAAACCGATGATGCAAATCTTCATCTTTGCCGGAGAAATCTGGAGAAAAAAGAGGCGAAGGTGCAGTTGGTAAGATTTTACACAAAAAGGTCGTCTGGAAGGAAGCGTGGGGAGGGAAAACAGGCCATTTTTGGCCGGGGCGATGACCTTATCTTTATGTTGAAAAGTAACATAAGTTCCAGATTGCTTATGGTGTACAAGATTCGTAGGCGGCAGAAACTGGACGTTTAAATGTTAAGCTAGACGCAACTTACCCTGATATCGTTAAGTGAACATACTCTTTTATGCAACACGATCAAAAAAGGCTTCCATTAGGAAGCCTTCATTGAAAAATTATTCGCGTTCCGACCATCGTTGAGTAGGGGCGGGCGCTTACATATATAGAGTTTCCTCTGGGAACGAATTATGGTTGCCTGGATTCAGCATGTCAACCTCAATCTGTCACGAAGATAGTCACGTGCCGATCACAAATTTGGCGTTTTTGTCTAAGTTCATGGAAGGTATACTGAATCTATGAAACCTTATGGATAAGAACAATGACAATTAAAGCTATCACAGAGTCCCTCTCAACAGCCAGGTTCGCAACATACCAGCTACCTATCTTGGGCGGCGCTTCTCCAGAACAATGCCTTGGCATCTATCTGTGGAATAAGCAGCTTGCGAGTGCTTTTCTACCTGCACTTCAAGTCATTGAAATTTCGCTTCGTAACGCTATCTATCAGTCCTGGATAGCACATGAAGAAGAGCAAGTTGAGCTGAATTTCCAGCCGCAAGATTGGGAGAAAGAAAAAGGAAGAATTGATAAGCTCTGGTTTGTTAATAAGTTTACAAGGCATAATAACTTCATTGCATGGAGTAATATCCAAACAGCGGAAAAACAACTTAATTATGAAAGAAAACCTTTAAATCAAGAAAATTTTATATCCAAGTTAACCTTGGGTTTTTGGGTCTCTATGGTACAAAAAGATTTTGATGTACAAAAAAATCTTACCTTACATTATGGCCACATTTAAGGCACCGAGTCTTTCCGAATGCGGTAGATTCTATCTCAGTATCTCCATTGTCAATAAATAGCATAGGGAATGAACTTAAAGATATCAATAAGATAAGAAACAGGCTTTCTCATCATGAACCTTTGTTGCGCAATAAAAAAGCATACTAGGTTGAGGATGTAATAAACAAAGTTATTGAACATTATGATAGATGCCTAAAAGTGATCTATTGGATAAATCCCTCTAATCTAAAGTTACTTGACATAATTGAGAGTAATGCGCGAATGTCTGAACTTTGCTCCTTACATTCTCTCTGGAAGAATAAACAGCTGCCTGTAGGAATTCCCACTCTGCAAGTGAGGACAAATTGGTCGAAAGGGATTAAACTTAACCCTGAACACACGGGGGAAATAATAAATATCACTGCTGCCAAAGTGTTGATTAAGAGTGAAAAAAATCAGGAGGTTTTTCATGGAGAAGATAAGGCTATGCTGGGAGGAATCAATGTTTTTTCCCTTAATGATAAGGTTCGATTCACACCAGAAGCAAGCTCCGCAAAATATCCTAATGCAAGGAATATTGTGAAGCTTTAATTAAATGTTATTAATCATCTCATACTATTAGCCACCATTAAAGCCGTGGCCCGCCGCCGTTAAAGCGTTGGCTGAGCTTTTGTTGCAGGAAATCAAGAAACAGGCGGGTAAATTTACTGCGCTGCCGGTGCTGAGGGAAAACTGCCGTCAGGTTCAGCGGTGCGGGTTCAAATCCACTCAGCACTTGTACCAGTTTGCGTTCCTGTAACGCCTCGGCGACGATAAAATCAGGCAGCAACACCAGCCCCAAGCCGGCCACGGCAGCATCACGCAGCACTTCACCGTTGTTACTCACCATCGGGCCGCTCACATCAAACAGCTTTGTGCTGCCGTTGTGGCGCAGTTCCCAACCGTTTATGCCTTCGCGGCCAAAGCGCAGGCAGGCGTGCTGGCGCAATTCTTCAGGCATTTGCGGCGTGCCAGTGCGCAGCAGGTAATCAGGGCTGGCGCAGATCAGACGCTTCAGCTCGCCAAAACGACGGGCCATCAGAGAAGAGTCGGGGAGGGTGCCGATGCGTATCGCAATATCAAAACCCTCGCCCACCATATCAACATAGCGATCGGCCAGCTCTACCTGGAATTGCAGTGCAGGATGCATCGCAAGGAATTCGGCCAGCAGCGGAGAAAGATGGCTCATACCAAACGACATAGGCAGGCTGATCTTAAATATCCCCTGCAATGCCTGCTGGTCTGAGGACATGTCTTGCTGTGCTTCAATTACATCATCCAGAATCCGCTGTGCATGCTGACTAAAACGATGGCCAGCCTCGGTGACAGAAAGCTTTCGCGTATTACGTAGCAGCAACTGTGCGCCTAACGTCTCTTCCAGTGCCGCCATACGACGGCTGACATACTGCTTTGACAGCATCAGTTGTTCGGCTGCATCGGTAAAACTGCCTGCGCGGATCACGCTGAGAAAGATTTTTAAATCATCGAGTTGCATGTAGTTGCCTGGTGATGGGAAAGCGATATGCGATGGCGGAAAGCATAGCAGATTGGCGGTCCCAGTTCCTCGGTTCTCAGCGGGATAATCCCCCGATTCCTGCTAAAACCTACGCTCAAGGAATCTTCTGAATTCGATCCAACAACCGCTAAAGTTGGCGGATACTGTCAATTATTCTCTGGCCGCAGTGAGAGACGTATACTGCTCCCGGTGCCAGGCAAGGCAGATGATGATCTAAGGTTGAGGAAAACATGAGCGCAGACAAACAGATTCATATAGCGGCGGCGATTATTACCGATACAGCAGGGCGTTGCTTGCTGGTGAGAAAACAGAACACCACGCACTTTATGCAGCCGGGCGGGAAGATAGACACAGGCGAAACCGCTACCGCCGCGCTGGTGCGTGAGTTAGCTGAGGAGTTGGCGGTGAGCATCACCTCCGATGACCTGTTCTACCTGGGGAAATTCAGCGACAGCGCCATTAATGAGCCGGGCTGCGAGGTGATCGCGGAGATCTATCATCTGCGGACGGATAAAAAAGATTTTGTTCCCGCCGCTGAAATAGCCGAAGTCATGTGGTATCCGGCAGACGACGGTCGTCAGGTTCCGCTGGCACCCTTAACCGAAAATCATTTACTGCCGCTGATCCCACAGCTCACTCAGTAATGATCATCGCAGGCATCAACAACACGAAAAGCTGATGCCTTGACCATTCCCTTCCTGGACCTCTGTCATTCTTTTGTCATAACTGCCTCATGCCGCTGTCAGTGGCGCGCGCCTATCCTCATCACATCCAACCAATGAGGAGTAGATCATGAAATATTCACGTATCGCTGCGGCCGCTGGTCTGTTGCTGGGATTGATGGGCGTTGCCCAGGCGCAACCCGTTAAAAATATCGTGCTGGTGCACGGCGCATTTGTTGGCGGAGCGGGCTGGCGTCCGGTGTACGATCGCCTGACGCATGACGGTTACCACGTGACGCTGGTGCAGGAACCGCTGACCAGCTTCGCTGAAGATGTGACGGCAACCAAACGTATCCTCGATCAACAGAATGGCCTGGCCATCCTGGTCGGCCACAGTTACGGCGGTGCTATTATCACCGAGGCGGGTAATGACTCTCACGTTGCCGGACTGGTGTACATCGCCGCACATGCGCTGGATCAGGGGGAAACCGAAGCGATCAACGGTAAAAAATACCCCAACAGTGCGCACCCGTTTGCGAAATCTCCCGACGGCTTCCTGACCATTGCGCCGGAGAATTATCACGCTGATTTTGCCGCAGATTTACCTGCCGCTCAGGCTGATTTTGAAGCGCACGCGCAAATGCCCACTTCGGCGAGCGTCTTTACGGCCAATATTCCTGACCCGGCATGGAAAACCAAACCGAGCTGGTACATGGTAGCGAAGGCAGACAAAATCATTAATCCTGATCTGGAGCGGATGTACGCAAAACGCGCGCACAGCCATACTGTGGAAATCAGTGGTGCCAGCCACTCAGTGTATGAGTCCCATCCGCGTGAGGTGGCAGCACTTATTGAACAAGCGGCACAACACGCCTTACCTTGATACTGGAGCAACCATGAAAATTCTGGTCATAGAAGACGAAGCGAAAGCGCGCGAATACATGCGCCACGGCCTGACAGAAGCGGGTTACGTGGTGGATGTAGCCGACAATGGTCAGGATGGCCTGTTCTACGCGCTTGAGCATCACTATGACCTGATTTTGCTGGATGTGATGATGCCGGGGCTGAATGGCTGGGAAGTGATGGCTCAATTACACAATAAAGTGCAAACCCCGGTGATCTTTCTGACGGCAAAAGGCACGCTGGAAGATCGCATCAAAGGTCTGGAGACCGGAGCCGATGATTATCTGGTGAAACCGTTCTCCTTTGCCGAACTCCTGGCGCGGGTGCGCACTTTATTGCGGCGGGGCAGTCAGCTTAAGCGGCCTGATATGCTGACAATACAGGATCTGCAACTGGATGTAGCCCGACGTCGGGTTGAGCGCGCGGGTCAGCGTATCGATCTCACCAATAAAGAGTTCAACCTGCTGCTGCTGTTTATGCAGCATCCTGGTGAGGTGTTAACGCGCACGATCATCGCCTCACGCGTCTGGGATATGAACTTTGACAGTGATACCAATGTGGTGGATGTGGCTGTCAGGCGGTTACGGCAAAAAATTGATGAGCCTTTTGCTCACCCTGTTATCCATACCGTACACGGCGTGGGTTATCGCTGCGAAGATACCCAATGAAACGCTCACTCACGCTGCGCCTCTCACTGATGCTGGCGCTGGTGGTGGTAGCCGTGATGGCATTAAGCGGCATCGTGCTCTATCACTCGCTGGCACGGCAAATTGAACAACGCGATGACGGTGCGCTGGTGACGCGGCTGGATCAAGTCCGCACCCTGCTGGGGAATGAAGATGCTGTGCAGATGATTCAGCAAAAACCGGGATTGTTTGCCAACATGCTGGGCAACACCGAATCTCTGCTGGTGCTGCGTTTTCCCCACCATCCTCCCTTAATTGAGGTCAATCCGGGCAAAAGGACTATTCCGCACATTACCCCCGTGGCCGCCAATAAGCCGCTCACGCTGGCCGCTGTCAGCCATAAGTATGCCGCAGACGGGACCCCCTTTATTGCTGCCGCTGCGCTGGCTTCCACCCAGGATGGGATCGGAGATATCGAAATTATTACCGGTCGTTTGATGACAGAACGTACGGCAACGCTGGCGAGCTACCGACAACAGATTGTGGGGCTGACTGCGCTGGCAACGCTGATTGTCATGCTGGCCGCCTGGTTGCTGGTGCGTTACTCACTGCGCACTTTGCACGACGTGGCGCATACCACCGCCGCCATTGACGTGCGGCAACTGGCTTACCGTTTCCAGCCGGATAATTTACCGCAGGAGTTGCAACCGCTGGTGGTGGCGATTAATCAGATGCTGACGCGGCTGGAAAACGGCTTCCAGCGGTTGAGCCAGGTCTCTGCGGACATGGCACACGATCTGCGTACGCCGGTACATACGCTGCTGGGACAAACGGAAGTTGCACTGAGTCAGGATCGCAGCGTGCCTGACTACCAGGCGCTGCTCGGCTCTAATTATGAAGAGCTGGAACGGATGTCTCGCATGATCGATAACATGCTGTTCCTGGCCAGAGCTGAAGATCCGCGTCAGGCAATCACTATTCAATCCCTCGATCTGGCCGCGTTGGGGCAGGTATTGGCGGACTATTTTGAGGGCATCGCAGAAGAGCGGCAGATGACTTTGCAGGTCAATTTGCAGGGAACCGTCAACGCCGATGCGGATCTGCTGCGGCGCGCGCTGGCTAATTTGTTGTCCAACGCGCTGCGCTACGGCACGGAGGGAACCGAGGTTCGCGTGTTTAATCATCTTCATGCCATCAGCGTGGAGAATCTTGGCCCTACTTTAGCGCTCTCCGCACAGGAACGTCTGTTTGACCGTTTCTGGCGTGCAGATGATTCACGTCAGCTCTCTACCCACGGCAGTGGCCTCGGCTTATCGATTGTTGCCAGCATTATGCAATTGCATCAGGGGCGTTGTGAGGTGAAGAGTGAGCAGGGTGTAACCTGTTTTACGTTGGTGCTACCGGAATAACTTGCGCAAGACCACACTTTACCTATGGGGAGTGTGGCTGACGTAACAGGAATGGAGTATAAAGAGCGCCATTGATAAGCATGGCTGAATGGTTTTCATCTCTGCCATGGGAAAACTGCCCGAACACTGGCATAAATAACTTGAGGGAATTAAGTTTTGCCTGAACTTACGCATCTGCTCACCTTTGGCCTGGTTTCATTGGGCATGGTATTAACCCCCGGCCCGAACATGATTTACCTTATTTCACGCGCCCTGTGTCAGGGGAAAAAAGCCGGGTTGATTTCGCTGGGTGGGGTGGCCTTGGGCTTTGTGTTCTACATGCTCTGCGCCGCGTTCGGTATTACTGCCTTTTTGTTCGCGATCCCCTATGCCTGGGACGTCTTACGCTTCGCTGGTGCGGGCTATTTGCTCTATCTGGCCTGGGGAGCGGTGAAACCCGGCGGGAAATCCCTTTTTACGCTGCGCGAGCTGTCAGAAGACTCTGGTAGGAAGCTGTTTACCATGGGCTTTCTGACCAACCTGGCGAACCCGAAAATTGCCGTGATGTATCTCTCCCTGCTGCCGCAGTTTTTAACCCCCGATCATGGCAGTGTCCTGACGCAGTCTCTCGCGCTGGGGATCACGCAAATTGCCATTAGCCTCTCTGTGAACGCCTTGATTGTGCTGTTGGCGGGCACTATCGCGGCGTTTCTGGTGATGCGCCCAGGTTGGCAGCAGGCGCAGCGTTATGTCATGGGGTCGGTACTGGCGGCCCTGGCGATCAGAATGGTGTTACAAGGTAAAAGCTAAAGCGGTTACGAACTGGCGCGCAAAATCGCCGCACGACGCTGACGTTTATCGCTCCAGACAGCAAAGATACCTGCCAGTGCCACAATGGCTGCGCCCATCAGCGTGGTAGACGCTGGCAGGTTGTGCAAGAACAAGTACCCAATGATCATTGACCAGACCAGGGTCGTATAATCAAACGGTGCCAGCAGGGAAGCGTCGCTGTAGCGCAGGCTAAGCGTGACCAGAATCTGCGCCAGCCCACCAAATAAGCCGCAGCCAATCAACAGCACCAGTTGCAGAGTGGAAGGCATCTTCCAGCCGAATACCCAGCTCGCCAGGCCAATGAATGTGGTCATCAGAGAGAAATAGAACACAATCGCACCGGGTTTTTCCACGCCATTGAGAAAACGGATTTGAATATTGGAGGTGGCGGTACAAATCGCGGCAATAATCCCGAAAGCAGCGCCCAGCGCGGCCCCAGACTGTGCCCCTGTGGAGGAGAATAGTCCTCCGTCAGCGGTGAGGCTGGCGGAAAGCATAATAATAATCCCACTGAACCCCACCACCACGGCGAGCCAGCGAGTAAAGCGCACGGTTTCCTTCAACAGCAAGGCGGCCATGATAACGGTGAACAATGGCGCGGCGTAGCTAATGGCTGTGGCATCGGCCAATGAAATATACACCAGCGCCAGATAGTTAAAGTACATGCCACCGGTCCCGGAAAAGCCCCGAATCAAGTGACCAAACAGGTTTTTGGTTTTGATACTTTCAATCACGTCACCCTGAATTTTTAACCAAATCAACAGCGGGATCAGGGCAAAGAAAGAACGGAAAAAGATCACTTCGCCGGTTGGTATGCTGCCTTGTAACCCTTTAACACAGGCCAGCATTAATGTGGCGCAGAGCGTCGCCAGCACTTTCAGGGAAATACCAAGACGGGGATTCATGTGAGTACCTTTCATTCGCGTGATGGCTCGACGGAGCGTGATGTCAGCCAGTGAAGGCCTACCTTAGAGCGCAACAGCAGGTGCCCGATAAGATAATTTTGTTGTGGTTGGATAGCCTTTCCTTATCACGCCGGGCAGTCATATAAATCCCCTATCTGCCAACAGGCTTAACCTCTTACCCGGCTTCAGGCAAAGCGGATATAGTCGCAAAACATCGAGAAAACGATGCACACAGCGAAATTAATGACCGCGCAGCCGTTGCGCGACTTTTAACAACGGGGAAATCAGTATGAGAATAAAAACGCTCTCTTATCTGGCACTGGCATTACCAGCGCTGCTGACGGTCACTGCGGTTAAAGCGGATATGCTGTCAGATATTAAGGCTCGCGGAGAATTGCGTTGCGCAGTCTACTCGGATGTTCCCCCGTTCTCTTCACCCGATCCACAAACGCGTCAACTGGTGGGTATGGATGTTGATCTTTGTACGGCGCTGGCGAAGCAAATGGGCGTGAAATTACAGCTGATGCCAACCTCTGTGGAAGCACGCATCGCGGTGATTGCCACAGGACGGGCAGACGTGTTGATCGCCAATCTGGCTTACACCAAAACCCGTGGCAGCCAGATTCAGTTCAGCGACCCGTACTACATCGCTAAGGAAATGCTGTTAGTCAAGCAGGCAAATGCCGACCAACCGCTGAGTTACTTTAAAGGCAAACGCATCAGCGCGACAAAAGGCACCACCTCTGAGCAGTCGATTGGGCTGAAAGGGGGCAAAGCGGTCACCTTCCAGGATACCGCTTCCGGCTTCCTCGCCCTTGAGCAGAATAAGTCCGTGGGCTTTGTGACCAATACCATGACGGCGATCAAACTGATTACCCAGGCGAAAAAAGACGGTATTGAGCTGGCAATGGCGAAAGAACCGATGGCGCTGGAGCCGATTGGCATTGGCATGAAAAAAGGGGAAGAATCGTTGCTGACCAGCGTCAATGCCAGCCTGAAAGCGATGGATGATGCAGGCACCATCGATTCCATCTGGAATACCTGGATTGGGCCCAATACCGAATACAAAATGGTACGTGAAGATCGCGTACAACCTTTGTCCAGTCTGAAGTTTGAACCACTGGAATAGAACTAATGAGTGTGTCTGCACACGGGAGCGATTGCCAGTGGCTATTGTAATGAAGGATCAGGATGTCCGCCTTTCTACTATGGGAAGCCGTGCCTGGCTGGTGGAAGCGCCAGGGGCCTTTGATCTGCCCGCGCAGCGCCGGATCTGGTCGCTGGCACAGCAGCTCAATCAGCGTGAGGACATTGAAGCGTTGATTCCAGGTGTGACGAACTTGCTGGTGCTGTTCCGTCATACGCCAGCAGATCCGCAGTCGACGGAAGCCAGTTTGCGCCACTACTGGCAACTGGCCCGTGCCGTAGATCCCCAGGGCAAATTGATTGAGATCCCGGTGTGGTATGGCGGCGAACATGCTTCAGACCTGGTGGCGGTGTGTGAACACACGGGCCTGAGTGCTGAAGAGGTGGTTCGCCGCCACTATCAGGGACAATACACGGTGTTCGCTGTAGGCAGTGCGCCAGGTTTTGGCTATCTGCATGGGCTCGACCCGTTGCTCGCAACCCCGAGAAAAAAAGTGCCGTCGCTTAATATGTTAAAAGGCACGGTCACCATTGGCGGACCGCAAGCGGGGGTTTCCGTATTGACCGGGCCGAATGGCTGGAACGCGATTGGTTACGCTGAGCTGGAAGTTTTCAATCCCCATGCGGAAATCCCTGCGTTGATGGCGCCTGGGGACAAAATTCGCTTTGTGCCGGAGAGGATCGAACTGTGATTGAAATCGAGCAAAGTGCCGCACTGAACACGGTGCAGGATCTGGGGCGGACGCAGTGGCGTCATCTGGGGGTCTCAGTCAGTGGGGTCATGGACCCGCTGGCACTCCGTGCGGGTAACCTGTTACTGGGCAACCCGCAGGATGCTGCGGCTATTGAAATCCAGATGTTTCCTTTTAGCGTCACTTTTCGCACTGATACGGCGATAGCGTTAACCGGTGCGGATTGTCGTGCGCAGCTTGATGGCATCGATCTCCCGGCATGGTGGGGATGTGAAGTAAAAGCGGGCCAGCGACTGGTGTTGCGTTTTCCACGTACGGGGGCACGGAGCTATCTCTGCGTCGCCGGGGGTATTGATGTTCCACAGGTTTTGGGTTCGCGCAGCACCGCACTTCGCGGTAGCTTTGGCGGCTTTTCGGGTCGTCCGCTACAGCGCGGAGATCGTCTTGCTACAGGCGTTCGGCAAGGGGCCGCGTTACCTGCTGGAGGCGTGGGCATTGAGCCACCCGACGAGGCGCTTAAGTGCGATTTTGGCCGAAATCCTGAGGGGCTGGTGCAGATCCGTGCGATGCCTTCAGGTGAATATCCTTTATTCGCTGCGGATGCCGCACGCTTTTGGCAGCAACCGTGGAAAATCTCCATGCAGAGTAACCGCACCGGCTATCGGCTGGCGGGTGAGCCGATTCAGCCTGAAAAGGTGATTGAGATGCGCTCTTATGGCCTGATCCCCGGCATTATCCAGGTCCCGCCAGCCGGTGAGCCGATCATTCAGCTCAGTGATGCCAATACCGCGGGAGGCTATCCGAAAATCGCCTGCGTGATAGAAGAGGATTTGTGGCGTCTGGGACAGCTACAGCCAGGCCAGTCTATTCAACTGGTGCTGTGTGATGCGCAACAAGCCATTGAAGCCCGTGCGGCGATTGAACGCTGGTTACAGCGGATTCAACGCACGATCCCGCTATTCAGAGAGGCTTGTGGAGCTTAAAAAGGAAACTGATGATGAAAATTGATGTGAATTCCGACATGGGAGAAGGCTTCGGCGTTTATCAGCTGTGTGATGACGATGCCATGATGAATATTGTCTCCTCAGCCAACATCGCCTGCGGTTTTCACGCGGGTGATCCTGCCATCATGACCAACATGGTCCGGCTGGCGAAGGCGCGCGGTGTGGGTATCGGCGCACACCCGGGTTTCCCCGATCGCCAGGGGTTTGGTCGCCGTGAGATCCCTTTCTCCGATGATGAAATTTGCCAACTGGTCGCGTATCAGGTGGGTGCCCTGATGGGGATTGCGGCGGCGGAGGGAGTGCGGGTTGCACATGTTAGCTTCCATGCGGCGCTGGGTAATGTGATCAACCGGGACGAGGCACTGGCGCTGCGGGTGATGAGCTGTCTCGCCCGGCTGGACGCATCGTTCATCATCTTTTCCCAATCGGACACCATCATTGAACGCGCCGCCATCGCAGCAGGCCTGCGGAGTCTGACGCTGTTTCTGGCGGACCGTGCCTATCAGGCGAATGGCCAGTTGGTCCCACGCGGCAAGCCAGGTGCAGTGATCAATGATGAGGCGACGCTGCGTGCCCGCGTGCGACAGTTTCTCCAGACCAGCAGCGTCACCACCTATGAGGGTGAAAACCTGCCGCTGCGTGCGCGCTCTATCCTGGTACACAGCGACACGCCGGGTTCCGTCGAACTTGCGACCATCATTCGCAGTGAAATCGAAGCCAGCGGCAACAGTGTCGCTCCGGCCAGCGATGTTCTTGCTCAATAACGCTGAGCCTCGCCGTTAACGGCGAGGTTTTTTCCTTTCAGAGTGTCACTGCATCCATCTTTTCTTCAAAGGGTACTCCCACCTCTTTCGGTGGGAGTACCCTTTGAAGAAAAGATGGCTTTCTACCTGTAACGCTGCACACAGAAGCCTTCTCAAAAGTGAACGTGGTCACGCCCTATAATCTTTGAGCAGGCGACTTGCCTGCTCTGAGTACAGTGTTTAGCGGCAACCGGCACAGAAGGCAGCAAGACGATCGCAGCCCGTTTCCAGACGCTCCATGCTGGTGGCATAAGAGATGCGGAAATAAGGGCTCATACCGTAAGCGGCACCCTGAACGGTGACGACATGCTGCTCTTCAATCAAGGCCATGACGAAGTCCGTATCATTATGGATTTTTTGCCCGCCCGCGCTGGTTTTGCCGATGAAAGCCGCAACATTGATGAACAGATAGAATGCCCCTTGTGGCTGATGACAACGCAGTCCCGGAATGTCTTTCAGACGATTCAGTACATAGTCACGGCGCTGGCAGTAAATCCCGGCGCGTTCCTGCAACAGATCTTGTGGGCCATCCAGTACCGCGATAGCCGCTGCCTGCGTCAGGGTGGTGATACCGCCGCTGTTCTGCGTATTCACATTACTCATGGCTTTGATCAGGGGAGCGGGGCCGCCACAAAAGCCCAGTCGCCAACCGGTCATTGAATACGCTTTGGAGACCCCATTTACCGTCAGCGTGCGGTCAAGCAGGCGTGGCTCGACCTGCGCGATGGTCCAGAAGGTCACGCCGTCATATAACAGGTGCTCATAAATATCATCAGACAGTATCCAGACCTGCGGATGGCGTAACAGCACATCCGCCACCGCCTGCAATTCCGCCTGGGTGGCCACGGCACCGGTAGGGTTGCCAGGGTAGTTAATTAACAGCCATTTGGTTTTAGGCGTAATGGCGGCTTCAATATCTTCTGGCAGCGGTTTGAAACCGTTCTCTTCCAGGCAGTTCACCAGTACGGGCACACCACCGGCAAATTTGACAATATCGGCATAGCTGATCCATGACGGAGCAGGGATCACCACTTCATCACCAGGATTAATGGTCGCCATCATCGCATTGAAGATGATCTGCTTAGCACCACCTGCTGTCAGGATCTGGCTGACGTCGTAGCGCAATTCATTATCACGCAGGAACTTGCGTTGGATCGCCGCGCGCAGCGCAGGCGTACCGTCTGTTGGCGGGTAACGCGTGTCGCCTGCGCGTGCCGCGGCATAAGCGGCTTCAATCGCATGGTCTGGTGTAGGGAAATCCGGCTCTCCGGTGGAGAGTGTCACGACATCAATACCCTGTGCGGCAAGATCGCGCGCTTTTTGCGTCATGGCGACAGAGGCGGAAACAGTAACGTTCTTTAGGCGATCTGCAATATCAGGCATAGAAAACAGGTCCAGGTTGGTTGATCAGCAAACAAGCCGCATGGCAACGCCAGGAGAGCAACGTTGAAGCAGCAGTGACGTGGGAAAAGCATAGAGCGCTGCGCTTCGCGGCTGTAATAGTGCTTTGTTGTGGTGACATAACCCAACCCGATGGCTGGTGCATCCGCACTGTGATGGTGCAAAAGGTGGCGTTTCGGCTGTTCTTCGGCGGTCAAAAGGTCGCAGGGGGCTGCAAATGCGTTGGCATAATTCTTGCTTATGATAAAGGGAACGTATTACGCAGGAGTGTGCTATGAACCTTCGTCGCCTGAAGTACTTTATTAAAATTGTGGATGTGGGCAGCCTGACCCAGGCCGCAGATGTCTTGCATATTGCTCAGCCAGCATTGAGCCAACAACTGGCTACCCTGGAGGGGGAGGTTAATCAGCAGCTCTTGATTCGTACCAAACGTGGCGTCACGCCCACGGAAGCAGGCAAAATCCTCTATACCCATGCTCAGGCCATTTTGCGTCAGTGCGATCAGGCACAAAGTGCGGTGGATGGGGCAGGACGCGAGTTAACGGGAAATGTGTCAGTAGGCCTGGCACCAGGCACGGCTGCGCAGCAGTTAGCTTTACCCCTGATGGCGGAAGTGCAACGTCAACATCCGGGCATTGTGCTCTATTTTAATGAAAACTTTGGTACCACATTAAGTGAGCTCATCATGAATGGCCGCATGGATATGGCGGTCATTTATGATAACCGCAATATTCATGGTCTGCGTTTTCTTCCCTTAATGAAAGAGAACCTCTGTTTTGTTTGCCCACGCAAACTGTCAAAACCGCTGAAAGAGATTACCCTGCAACAAGTTGCTCAGTTTGAACTGTTCTTGCCGCGTATCTACAACATCATGCGCAAAGTGGTGGACGATGCCTTTGCCCAACAAGGTATTCATTATCGGGTGACGTGCGAAATTGAATCGCAAACCACGCTGAATGCCGCGCTGATGGCGGGGATGGGGTGCACCATCATGCCGGAATCCGCCGCGCGGGCCATGCTGGATCACGCCGATGCCTGGATGGCAAAAATCATTGAGCCGGATGTTCAGGCCTCGCTCTCTTTCTGTATGTCAGACCATTTGCCGCTTTCTCAACCGGCAGAAGCGGTGAAGGATATTCTCCTGTCATTAATGGCGAAACGCACTGCTGATAACCGCCCACTGACGCTGGTGATGTAATAAGCCAGCCTTATTGGCGCAAAGCAAAACCCTCTTATCTGGCCGATCGATCCGCACGCTACAGTGATCTTCACCGCGTGTGGCTTCGGCACGCGCAAATAATGTAGCTGCAACGGAAAAGTTATGGAAAGAAACGGCATTGCCTTAACACACATACGCCTGATGGCACAAAAAATGCGCAGTGCGGGTCTGGGCGAAATTCAGTGGCAAGACGAAAACACCTCGGTGCGTTTGCGTTTTGCGCCTGCAGCGGTGCAGGCCCCGGTGCTCCTCGAGCCAGAAAGTAAACCTGCTGCGCTGACCCCCGTTGTGGCGACATTGCCGGGTCAGGTCGTGCTGGCACACCCCAGCGCGGGTGAACCACTGGTGCAGCCCGGACAGCGGGTTAAGCAGCACCAGCTGCTGGCCTTACTTAAAGTCGGACCACTCTATTTACCGGTGCACAGCCCGGCGGAAGGGAGGGTAATCGATGTGCTGGTGGAGTCGGGCCAGATTGTTGAGTATGGCAGCGAAATCATGCAGTTAAGCGGAGCCGATTGAGTGCGCACGGTGTTATAAGTGGCCCTTATTGCCTCAAATCTTTTATGTCTTATACCCAGATTGCATTACTGCTTACAGTCAAACCACAGACAAAAAATGGCAGTTAAGCTGCCCGAACAGGAGAAATGCGATGCCTTTTTCAGATTATAAAGTGGCGTTAGTGACCGGGGCTTCAGCAGGTATGGGCGAAGCGATTGTTGAACGGTTGTGCCAGGAAGGGATTACGGTTCACGCGGTTGCCCGCCGTAAAGAACAGCTGGCGGCCCTGGCCGATCGTACCGGTTGCATTCCCCATGCGGTGGATGTGGCTGACCTCGCGGCGCTGACCGAACTGTGTCGTGATTTGCAGGTTGATATTTTAGTGAATAACGCTGGTGTTTCTCATCCGGGTTCGATTCTGCAAGCGGATGAAAACGTCATTGATACTCAGATTAATGTGAATTTACGTGCTGTGCTGCACCTGTGCCGCTTACTGGTGCCGGGAATGGTTGAGCGCGATCGTGGCCACGTCATCAACATCACGTCGATTGCGGCCATCTACAACTTCAATGGCAACTCGGTCTATCACGCCACAAAAGCGGCTGTTCATGCACTTTCACGCCAACTGCGCGTGGATTGCTACGGTAAGCGCGTGCGCATTACTGAAATCTGCCCTGGCCGTGTCGCGACCGATATCTTTGGCAATGTGTCGGGCAACCATGAAGAAGCACAGCGTCAATATATTGACGGTTTTGAGTTACCGGAAGCGAAAGATATCGCTGACTGCGTAGCGTTTGCCGTCTCTGCGCCTATTGCCGTGAACATCGGCAATATTGAGATTACCCCCACGTTGCAGGTACCTGGCGGATTATCCACCATGCGTCCCGGCGACCGTGTTTCCTGAACACCGGAGAAGATGCCATGGCACTCGATTTCAGCGCAGTTTTAAGCGGCAATTATGGCCAGATGATCGTTCAGGGTATGGAAGTGACCCTGGAGCTGGCAGTGGGTGCCTGGCTATCCGCCATGGTCATTGCATTGGTACTGGTGGTGATGCGTCTGGCTAATCATCGCATCCTGACTTTTTTCGTTGCGGCATGGGTTTCTTATCACCGTAATGTGCCGACGTTGATTCAGCTCATGATGTGGTATTTCGCGCTGCCCACCCTGCTGCCGGAATCGATTCAGATGTGGATCAACGATCGTAATGCTGAGTTCATCTTTTCCATGATTGCACTTGGGCTCTGCCAGTCCGCCTATTTCTCTGAGGATATTCGCAGTGGTTTGCGGGCCATTCCTGCCGGGCAAACTGAAGGTGCACGCGCCCTTGGAATGAGCTATCTGCGTGCAATGTGGTCGGTGATTTTGCCGCAGGGCATTCGTAATGCGTGGCCTGCGTTGATCAATCACACAGTGTTGTTGTTCAAAAATACCAGCCTTGCGATGGCGATTGGCGTGGCAGAACTGACTTATGTCACGCGAGATATTGAAAACCAGACCTTCCGTACTTTTGAGTCTTATGCGGTCGCGACGGTGGGATACCTGGCCTGCTCATTGTTCCTGATGGCCGTGGGTGCGGTACTGGCTCGGCGCTTTCAGCGCGCTTACGCGAGGTAATAGAACATGCTCGACTTCTTCACGATTTTGCATGACAACGGCATGCTGTTACTGATGGGGCAGTACCCTAACGGGCCGTTGGGCGGATTGCTGTGTACGTTGGTGATTTCACTCCTCGGCATTGTGTTTGCTTTTCCGGTTGGACTGTTATTGGGGTTAGCCCGTCTCGCCTCATGGCGCTGGTTACGCATATTTGCTGCCTGCTGGGTTTACCTGGTGCGTGGTGTCCCGCTAATGATGGTGGTGTTCTGGACCTACTTCTGTGTGCCTTTGTTGATCGGACATAACATTAGCGGGTTCAGCACCATGTTATGTACGCTGGTGATCTATGAAAGTGCCTACATCGCGGAAATCGTGCGTGGTGGTATTCAGTCATTACCGTCGGGGCAATATGAAGCCTCTCGTGCATTGGGTATGGGGCATATTAAGACGCTGCGGTTAGTGATTTTGCCTCAGGCGCTCTACAACACCTTACCCAGCCTGGTGAGCCAACTGGTTTCTATCATTAAAGACAGCACGTTAGGTTATGTGATTAATGTGCCGGAACTGACCTTTGCGGCGAATCAGGTAAACAACCAGCTGCTGACCAAGCCGTTCCAGGTGTTTGCGATTGTCGCGCTGGGGTATTACATCATCAACAGCAGTTTGACCTGGCTTGCGAACCGGCTGGAAAGAAATATCGCCAATAAACGCCTTAATCAACGTACTGATGAGGCAAATGTCACCGCACCGCTGGTGCTCACTAAATCACAATCACAATAAGGAGCCACCATGCGCCCGATGATTCTGTTTAACCAGGTGAATAAATGGTATGGCGAATACCAGGCACTGACCGGCGTCAGCGCGGAGATCAAAAGCGGTGAGGTCGTGGTGGTATGCGGTCCTTCCGGCTCGGGGAAATCGACGCTGATTCGCACGGTAAACCGACTAGAACCGATTGAGCAGGGCGAAATTCTGTTCGACGGCATGGATATTCACGGAAGCAGCACGCGTCTGAATCAACTGCGTACCCGCATTGGTTTTGTTTTCCAGAACTTTAATCTGTTCCCGCATGTTTCTGTGATGGAAAACATCATGATGTCACCGGTAAAAGTGTTGGGTATCAAACGCAGTGAAGCCCGGCAGCACGCAGGAGAGTTACTGGAGCGTGTCGGCTTGTCCCATAAAGCCGATGCCTATCCCTCGCAGCTATCGGGGGGGCAGCAGCAGCGTGTTGCTATTGCGCGCGCTTTGGCTATGAAGCCGCCGGTGATGTTGTTTGATGAGCCGACTTCCGCGCTGGACCCTGAAATGGTGGGTGAAGTGCTGAATGTGATGCGCGGTTTGGCTCAGGAGGGGATGACCATGATGTGTGTGACCCACGAGATGAACTTTGCCCGGGAAGTGGCGGATACCATCTGGTTTATGGATAAGGGACAAATTCTGGAGAAAGCGTCGCCGGAAAACTTCTTCACGCGGCCACAACATGCACGTTCGCGTCAGTTCCTCAATGATCTGTTAGCGCATTAAAACCAAAACGGGAAAGGAAGTGCCTTTCCCGTTGTTCACACTAAATCCCCAACTGATGAACGGCCAGATTGATGGCCCCACCACCGGCAATCAGCCAGATAAACAATACCAGCCCAAGCAGCAGTGGGCGAACCCCGGCCTGTTTTAACTGGCTAAAGCGGGTAGTCAGCCCCAGTGCGGCCATTGCCATCGCCAGAATAATGTTGTCGGCCTGATTGATGTAGCTCAACCAGTGCGCGGGCAGCACGTTGAATGAGTTGAACAGGGCGACCAGAATAAACAGCAGGGCAAACCAGGGGAAAGTCACCGGCGTTTTCTTTCCGCCCGCCTGTGGCGCTGTCCGGCTAATTTGCATACCAATAAACAGCAGGAAAGGTGCCAGCATCATCACCCGCAGCATCTTGGCAATCACGGCGGTATTCTCCGCTTCAGGACTGATAGCGTGCCCAGCGGCAACGACTTGCGCCACTTCATGCATGGTGGAACCGGTATAGACACCAAACTGCGCAGCACTCATTGCCGGATAAACCTGTGCAACCTCATGCCAGATCAGTGGGTAAAGGAAGATAGCTGCAGTACCGAACAGTACCACGGTGGCAACGGCCACGGCGACCTTGGCAGGAGCGGCTTTAATCACCGGTTCAGTTGCCAATACTGCAGCGGCACCACAAATGCTGCTGCCTGCACCAATCAGCCAGACGGTATCGCGATCCAGCTTTAACCAGCGGCGACCCACCCAGCAAGCCAGCATAAAAGTACTGCTCAGCGTCAGGACATCAATAAGGATGCCGCTGATGCCTACATCCAGCACCTGCTGAAAGGTCAGGCGAAAACCGTATAAAATGATGCCAAGACGCAACAGCTTTTGCTTGGCGAAAATCACTCCACTATGACATTGCGGCTCGAAGCGCGGGTAAACGCTGTTACCTAGTACGATGCCAACGACAATCGCTAACGTCAGTGCGCCAAGACCCAGGTTGGCAATCCAGGGGATGTTTCCGGCGCCTGCCGCCAGAGTGGCAATCGCGAGAGTCAGCAAAATGCCGGGTAAGAAAGTCGTCACAGATGAGGTGTGACGCGGATAAGTGATGTCAGCCATAAAAGCCCCCTTGGTTGACAAGGAGAATGCCGCTTTTCTCTTTAAAAGAAAAACTGATTATATAGTTATGATTAATCGTTATAACAGGTAAGTGAGGGCGACAGGACGGAGCATTATGCTGTAGAGCCGTAGCAAACCGCACGCTTTCTGCTGGCACTTTCTGGCACAGTAAAAGTGTCTGGTGAATCAACAAGTTGTACCGTTAATTCACCATCCTACTCACCCGATTGAGAGAGAAAGTGATGAAGCCCGTTTTATTTACTGCCCAGCAGCAGCAGGATTTATCCCCGTGGGAACCGATCGCCTCACCGCTGAGTGAACCTTGTTCCACGCACCGTGCGGCCGAAACGGAGATCGCGCAGTATCCGGGTACCTCAATGGGGATCTGGGACTGCACACCAGGCATTTGGCGGCGGGGTTTGATGCAGCGGGAATACTGCTATTTCCTGTCAGGACACTGTTTCTTTACCCCTGACGGTGGTGAAACCCTCGAAATCAAAGCGGGGGATAGCATCTTTTTCCCACAGCAGACACACGGCACCTGGGATGTGCGTGAAACGGTCCGCAAGGCGTTCTTTATCATGGGCGATCAGCCGGTGTAAATCCCCCGGCTACCCGGTGCGGCGAGCCGGGTAGCCAAATGAAATTAATGGATTCCCCGGAGCGCACGCCTTACCTGGCGCAGTGAACGTAACCATCCGGAAGCCTGTTTTCTTGCGGCAGCACGCTGTGGGCATTCCAGTAAACGCTGAAGTGTCTGGCAGTAATCCATCACCAGACCTGGGGTCCAGGTCATTCCTTCTGCACGGCTGCGTATCAGGCTTAATAACCAGAAATCAGGCTTGAACACGGTGAGTAAACCATAGAGTCCGTACTTGCCCAGCAAGCCTTCGGTTGCCACATCCAACGCCTGAATCACACTGGTGGAACAGTTCCTCGAAGTCAGGTTGTAGTGCGTATCCGTGGCGTATTTCTCCCAGTAGTTACGCAGTGCTGCCTGATTGTAGTGGCTCAGGCTAATGCGGCGATCGGGGACACACCAGGAACGAATCTCCTGTTCCAGTGAAGGCTGCAAGCGGCCGGCAACATCAAACTCTTGCCGTGCGCGCAAGGTCTGTAAAAAACCTTTTAAATCCAGCTCAATATCATTTTCAGGATAGAGACTGATATAGATTTCGTTGCCCATGGCGAGCGAGGTATGGCCGGTAGACACCACGCCCCGGTGATCGATGGCGGCAACCCAACGATCAAACCACGGGCGACTTCCTGCAACATTCCCGGAGCCGGTGGGTGTCCAGATATACAGATTGAGTGGCTGTTGCGGTGCGCTGTCGTTGACATCCGGATGGCAATAATCGAGGCCATGGGGTTCACGTAACCCCTTGCTGGTAAACAGTTCCAGAGTGGCGACACTGCTTTGCACCGGCAGTCGGTGGATTTGCCACGCGACTTTAGTCAAATTCAGGCTCCATCCCAGCAGCAGGAAAATAAACATCACCGGAATCAAGATGTGATGCGGCACCGGCCAGTCAGTGATGATCATCGCGCAGAGCAAGAATTCACCGCAGCCGGTAGACATTTTTATCTGCCAGCGACGGCAGCGCATCAGCCCGCTGGAAATCACTCTGAATCCGCCATCCATGAGCAAAAGCAGGCTTAACAGCCAGGCGGCGCTCGGTCTGCCAAAGTGGGGCAGGAACAAAATGCCCGCGCCAGCCGTGATTAACAACAGGGATTTGCCCAGCGTCAGCCGGTTAGTGCCCGACAGTGCAGGCAACCCTTCGATCACACCCTGCATAAGGATGAAAAGTCCGGTCAGGGTAATGGGGGCGGAGAGCGTACCATGGCGGATAAGATCAGAGACGATCCCCCCGGCACCCGCCATACAACCAAGGGCAGCCAGCATCAGCCATGGCCATTTCGCCCGCAGTGCAGTACCACCTATTAACAGAAATAACAATCTCAGCAATTGAAATACCCCGACGAAGATTAAAACCCAACGTTGCTATTAGATATGTCACCCCCCGGTAGAAGTTCTTGCCACTGTGGGGATTTTTTCTCTTGTTGAATAATGGTTGAGTCAGGGAATGAATGTTAGCGCGTAGAGATTAAGTTTTTCTTAAGACGTCGGGCAGCCTTGATGAAAAAAATAATCGTATGGGATAATGAAAATGAATTAAAGTTATTGCGTAACAGGCATATACCGTTTAGCAACATATTATCGAAAAATAACGACAAAGCTTACGCAGAAATATTGAACTTTTTTACCCTGCCAGGGTTGATGGTGCAGCGAGTTATCGTCACGAGGGTGATGACCTGACTTCACAGACAGGTCATGCTGAAAGCCGTTTTTAAAATGCTTTTTCGAAGCAGTTAGAATACAGCATAGTGGTATACGGCGGATAAATCGCGATGCGGGAATAACCCTGTTTAAAATAAAATTTTACCGCTTCAGGCTGGCGATCGCCGGTTTGAAGAATAATTCTTCTGGCTTGTTTCTGAATCGCAAAGGCTTCAGCTGCGTGAATAAGCTGGCTCGCTACGTTCTTGCCTCTCACTTCTGGCGTAACAAAGAAATTTTTAATCTCCAGCTCGTTATCCAGCCTGCGGACCAGGATATGGCCTACGGGCTCGCCCTCTAACAAAGCCAGTGCAACAAATTCGACACTCTGCGGTTTTACATAAAACCCTTCCGGCAGCGGCTGAGTTTTTGATTCTCGATCGGCATAACGTGGGCCAATCTCTTCGACCATCTGGTTTCGTAGCCTTTGTGCATCTGTATCTTCGTAGGGGACCTGTTTCACTACCGTTGTGGGGGCCATGCTTACTCCTGTGGTACGTCGTTTCAACCTGATCGCCCTAAGCTATGAGATCCCACAGAGAAGAGAAGTGAGAAAAAGGCATTTGCTTTGCCGGATGACGCATTGAAGCGGTTTATTGTGCGCTTTCTCGCAATAAATATTTCCCGCCACGGTGAACTCTGTTATTTCGCGTTAGCGATACGTGTAATTATATTTCCAATCCCTTTCCTGGTGTGAATAAGTAAACGCCTGCTTACCTGCCCGCTGGTGGAATGCGGCCGGTGAAGCGGTGGACGGACTGGAACCCGGCAGGGCGACTCAAAGCCTCTTTTACCCCCGCACTCGTCGAAACACGTTACCGCTATTATCGCGCGGGACGTTACTGTGGCGAGGAAACCTGGCTGGAGGTGAGCGCGCTGGCGTGCACCGCGCGCGCAGGTGGTTGCCCACACCAGCCCTGCCGGTCGCATCACCACTTGATTCCTGGAAGGATGTTTTCACTTAGATGAGGATCGTACGCTTCTGAATCATCTGAATTATTTTAATTATTTGATGATACTGGCTGTTCACCCTCTTCAGCTAATAAGTCGTCAACCGCTGAATTATCGTCCTCATCTGTCACGCTTCCAGTAAATAAATCTTCAACGAAATCGCCTACCGGATCGTCTATTTCAGCTTCATAAATAGTGCCCAGCATACCTGACAGGGCTTGGCCCAATTGGGTGTTTATTACGGTTCCTAAACTAGCTGAGGTAGCTTCGTTGGGAGCAGCAGGTGACAGCATTTCAGCTCTGGCGTGAGAGTGAACAGGCGTACCAACTAGTTTACCCGGTAATTGTGTCCTGGCCGGAGAGATCACGGGGGGGCCTTGAGGAGGTAATTCTTCCCGGGCCCGAGAGATTACGGGAGGGCTTTGAGGAGGTAATTCTTCCCGTGCCCGAGAGACTTTTAAAGTAGAGCGAGAAGTTAATTTTGCCTTAGCCTGTGATCTTACTGACCCAGATTGCCTCCCGGTGCCCAACGAAGCAGGGTTCCTAATCGTACCTCTCGAGATAACACTTCCTGAATTACGAGGAAGTCCTGAGCTTACTGTTGATGTTGATGTTGATGTTGATGTTGATGTTGATGTTGGTTGGAGAGGATTCGATTGTAGATTTCTACCACCGGCCGATTGCAACAAATCACTTTTTGCACGTGATCTAACTATCTTTTCAATTGCTGATCTAATCTTAATGCCAAGTGAGGTGCTAAGCAGTTTTTGCAAACCCACATCAATTAGTTTTCCAGCTAAAAAACCAATGGCTTGCCCAATAAACCAGGCAAGTATCGCTACTTCCGCGGCATTCTTTTCAGCTAATGTATCAGCAGTGTAATAATTAATAATTTCGGGGACCAGTACCATTGCGGCGGCTGTAAAAAGTGCAGCCAACGGTAGAGTAGCATTTCCGGTAACTATACCTGCTGCGGCCAAAATAATGGCTATTACCTTGGCTAGAGAAGCGAGAATTTCTTTGATTTTATTAAAAAATACCTCACCTGATGTAACATAAGATGCACTAATGTCCATAGCGTTTTTATTGAAGGTGGAATCCATCAAATAAGACGACATTTCATCGAGATTAAATTTCTCGGTTGAAAATGAAACTACAGGTTTAAACCGTTTGGTTTTATTCATGGTGCCGTTTTGATACATGTACAAAGCATGTGGTGGGAGCTTAGGAGCTGTATCATAAACTAAATCAACCGAACCATAATAAATAGAAATATGCTCTTTAATGAGTTTTTTAACATCCTCTGTGAAAAAATGATTCGTTGCAGGCTCCTTTTTATCTCTGCCTTCTGTTTCATCTGTATAACTTACTGTTTGTCTCAGCGGGTTTTTTTTTCGATCAAACATTATGATTTTATTTTTGAGCAATGAAACCAGAACCATTCTGTTCTCACCCGATGACAAATCAGCTGGGATTGCCAGCAAGCCAGGAACTTCGAAATAATCCAAATCACTGATAGGATCTTCTATATTTCTTTTTTTAGACTCCTGATCAATATGGCTATATATCCATCCTCCTACTGGAGTCGCTTGTAACACTGACGCAACTATGGTCTTTGGTATGCCTATAACCATTTTTTTTGCAACACGTTTAGATCCATCGAGCAATTCTTTTGTTTTATTCTTCGCATAGGAATAATTTTTTATTAATTCAGTGACTTTATTTCTGGCATAGTCGTTATAAAAACCTCTATCGCTGCTGGGAATGTTGCTTACATCATCTTTGTAATCTTATTCAAAATTTATACCTTCAAGTGCATCTATTAATCCAGGTGTATTTTTTATATAATCAGGCCATGAAAACCCATTCATTTCACCTTTTCCACCGTGAGAATCTTCATAACCACTGTGCGTTGATCTCTTAAAAAAAAGATAATCAACAATAGTGATGCTTTTTGTATCCGAAGATGTTTTTATTTTGCCTGGTCGACTTATATGAGTGCCAACTAATCCACTTCTTGTAGGAGTAGAGTCATCTTCTTTATAATAATCTATTCTTAATGAGTATTTTGTTTTAAGATCTATAGTTCTGTTAAGATTAAATCTGCTTGCCACTTCATTTATCTTACTATGTAACCAAACAGGGGGGGAATAAAGTTGCGCCAGTCTTTTATTTCTCGTTAGATCATCAGATAATTTCTGCGTTGCTTCACTGACAAAACCTGATATTTCTGATTCAAAATCATCCACTTTTACATCTTTAGACAGGATTTCATTAGCCTCATCATAATCGGAAAGAGATTCACGATTCTGGTAAGCCAACTTTATTTCTTCTGGAATGTCGGGTCCCCATTTAACTTCAATTTTTGATACACTATCTTCACCGCCATACCATGCCCAGATTTTAAAACCAGGGGAAAGGACTTCTGCTAAAGAATGCTGTTTAGTTTTTTTTACTACAGTGTCACCTGCTTGACTAGATCTGAAAGTGTATTCAACGGGGATGATTTTCGATCCATCAATTCTTCCTGCATACTCCTCTTCAAGCCAAACATTGATATAGTCTGCAGCGACAAAACTCTCAGGCTGGTGTAATATTAATATACCAAGATTGATTCTGGATATTAATTTACTAAACTTGGTTCTGGCTTCTCTTAAGGCTTCAATGGCTTCATTAATTATTCTCAAATTATCTTTACTCATGTCTAAATCATCAGCAACATATTCTTTGTGAATTTTGTTAAAATTTCTTAAAGCCCTATGGTAATTTGCACCCGCTTTTGCTATATCGGAGTATGAAACCATCCATGCAGGTTCTTCATCATCTTCCTGCGTCTCAACAACTGGAGTGGTTGTTCTTGGCGTAATGATATCTACCTCGAAGGTTCCATCTTCAAGTTTGATAAGCCGAAGCGGCATAGCCAGAGTATCTTTCCCTAAAATAGAGTTATCTGCGGTATTATCCTGAGTGACGGGCTGCGCTAATTGCTTAGTCAGTTCGATCGCAATTTTTTCTAATTTAAAAATATTATATTCCATTCCATGTATTTTAGAGATAGAGTCTAAATTTTTAATGTGCTCATCACTCAAATTATTTATTTTACTCATGACGTTGTTTAAAATAATCCTTATCGGAAGGTGCCTGTTCATCAGAACATCTCGCCTCCTGTTAAGATTATTTTCTTGTTTTGCGTATCGCCACCAAAGTAGCCCGCCAATACCTGTGGGAACAATTAATGCAGCTCCAATTTTCTCTGGCGTTTTGAACCACCTGTTTTCATGTTCTTTTGTTTCCTCCCTTATCCTTTCTATTTCTTCACGTTTTGCAACGCCTGGATTTATCACATATTTACCTTCCTCATTAATATACGAAGAATCTAAAATATCCTTACCCCCAGGTGCTGCCCGAACTATCTGTGCCAACCCGCCTGTTCTTGCAAGCTGTGCTGCTTGCTCATTTTCTCGAGCTTCTTCTGCACTATCAGACTCATATCGAATATTCGCAGGTTTATTCACGCCAGTAATTGCATCTTTTATTTTGTTTCCTGTTCTTAATGCTAACCGCCCCCCCAGCAGAGTCGCCGATAGAACGCCACTTGCCAGCGTAACTCCGCGTGCAATATTTCTCTTACGTTTAACAGACGCAAGTTCGCGGATTACTTCGGCACGTGCTTCTTCAAGATTTTCCAGCGTGATATTCTGCAGGAAATTCTCTTCACTACTTCCCGACATGAAATATGCTGCGACTCCCAGTCCTGTGCCGAAGGCGACGCTGCCAGCGGTAAGACCAACTATTGCTTTTTGATCGTAAGAAAGATCATTCCATCTTTCTTTGGTTTTAGTTGCCGTAGTCCGGACCTTATCTCCCGCAACCTGAAGAATACGGCTGCTTTTTTCTGACGCAGCCGCTAACAATTCCGCGCCAGATTGGCCAGCTTCGTGCAGGCGCTGATTCATCTCATGGGTGACATAGTTGAGGACCCTGTGCGCACTGATTGCTTTTGCTTCAACCTGAGCTTTTAGCTGTTTCTCCAGCGCTTGCCATTTCTTGTCCAGCTGTTGCTCACGCCATTTACTCTCTTCCATTAGCAGAGGCTGAGATTCACGACTTTTATTCAAGCTTTGTTGCCATTGCTTAAAATTGAAGCCGGGTAAAGAAAAATCTGGTACGGGTGCAGGGGCAAGCTCAAACGTGCCGTAGGCCGTTTTTCGCCCCTTCTCTGCAACAGACATAGTGGGTAATTCAGGTCTGGTTTCTTTGTCAGGCCGATCGTCTGCCAATGCAGCTTCAACACTCTGTTCCATTGCCTGGAAGCTAAATCCAAGCAATTTCTCGGCAATCATGGCCTGGGTTTTGCGAACCTCCTCGGCATCTCCTCCCGCCTGACCATTCAACAAGGCTGCAAGTCTGGCTCCCCAGCCAAGCGCACTTTCACCCGCTTGCATGGCAGGTAGTTCTTTACTGTGATCGTAAATGCGGCGCAATAGAGGGATGAGTTCGACAAACTGCTGCAGAAAACGAAAGCGCTGTTGCGGGAATTTTTCCATCATCCAGGCCAGTTTTTCCTGTACACTTTCAATATCAGATTCCTGGCCACCTCGGCGGCACGCTTGCCAGAGTTTTATCATCAAGCCGATTTTGGTCATCTGTTCGAAAAGGATGATCATAGGATTATCAGCACCGAATTGTTGAATATATTCCGCGACTTCCTCCATCCAGCGGTCATTGTTTAACAGGCCTTTTTCTACCAGTGAATTAAGTACCTGCACTGTCATTCGTATGGTTGTACCAAATACAGGAATATCGGCCAGAGCCCGATTAAGTGGTGAATCGGGCTTATGCAGTGTGTTGTTTAGCGAGGATATGGCAAATTTTGGAATATCCTTGAAATCAATATCTTTTAACTGGTTGATAAAATCACTGTTCCACGCAGCATAGGCTAACTGAGATGCTAAGACTATTTTCCAGCCAACCAGGCGCAGGCCCTTACGAAAAATAAAGCTACCCGCCTGCCAGTAATCAAGGGTATTGAGAGAATTCAGAACGAATTTGCGCCATGTTTGATCATTCTCACCGCGAATAACCTCGAACATATTGTTTATAATTTTTCCTGTTGATGTATCGGGCGTGAGATAGCTGCCGGTATACTCCAGTATTTTTAACGTACCATTGGTGAGTTCTGAATGGGGGCCAGATGGATCGCTTAACGCCTCAAGAAATTGTGGGCGCGTCAGCCGCTGTACCAGATCTATGCTTCCCCAAATCTGCCCCGCATTCTCATCCACCAGGCTCATCTCTTTACTCACCAACCCAGAAATACGCAGGGAAGATGAGAGCTCAGGAGCATTTGCTTTCAAAAGAGGTTCAATTTCTTTTAGTACATCGGGTTGTGAGGCCATATTAATAAAAAGAGACAATGCATCAGAGGGACTATTGTTTTTTAATGCAATGCCAATTGCGGTGATATTGCCACTAAGCCAGAGTTGGGATTCTGATAAATTATTTCCACCATCTTTTAATATTTCAAGATATTCATTAATCCTGTCATAGGAACGTTTTAATTCTTCTATCATACCAGAAACGCTACCTGGTAATAAATTTTGTTCAAGTAATAGGCCAAGTATCGCTTTTGGATCATGTGCAGGGGCCTTATGCAACTGTAGGAGTATTTTTCCGAAATGGCGTAGTTTCGTTAAATCTTCATGCCAGCGTTCAATATTAGAGGTGTTCATCGTTACTGAGACAACATTTAATAGCTGCTCACTCAGATCCATCACCTTATCGAAACGCTCAAGTAATGATGAACCACCCAATCGCTTACCAACGCGCAGTACTTCATCCAGTCTTAAAAATAATTCAACGGCATTACTGGCTGGACTGGCCCAGAGTGTGTGCGATTCCTTATCAGCTAACTCTTTTACGGCCTTGAGTTTTTCAGCAACAGGCTTAGTACTGGCGAGTATACTACGAATTTTCTCTCGATCTTGTGCTACACTAACCCAGCTGCCTAGAAAATGCTTTTCTAAATGTACAAGCCATTGATTGGCGATACCGTTAATAAAGAAACTTAATGTATTTGTCAGCGCCTGATGCATTGGGTTATTTGGTATGTTTGGTGCATCAGCTACGGCTTTAAATGAAAAATGTGACGTATTTTGGCCTTCATGTTTATTTGTGTTTTCCGAATTTTCTTTCGCAGAGATATAAGAATGCTCAGACATGATTGGCTCCTGGTGACGGATTTTATGAGGGCAACCTTGAAAAGGTTATAATAAATAAAACGCTTCCTGTTGCTGGGGGTTATTTAATGTGTAAAAATTTCAGATTTAAATAATCATTAGCACAATGAAGATTTTTTGAATGAAAATAGGTGGTTTCAGAATAATTGTATGCATTGCGTGTTCTGGACCAACGTGAACACAGATTCTCCCCCTGATACGCCCGGTAAAAATGTTATATTCCGGCATCTACCTGAGCCACGGCGGCCATAATATGAGGTCGTCTGGCTTCTATCGACATCCGCAGTATACAATCTATCAGGAACAGGGAGCCCGGACTGTTCATCCATCGCATAGCTCATGAGGTTCGTTTCTCCTGAGGAGGCATAGGGTCAGTAGTTTTTAGGTACAGTATGACGGTCTGTATCTATAGAATAGTAAATAGTACAGAAGACGCAAATCGTGGGTCTACTTTTTCGGATAGTGGCGCGTGTATCGTTAGAACGAAAGCGAGTACCTCCGGCGATTCGTGACAGGTCTGCTCCTCAGAACGTTATTGTCCTGCCTTAGCATTTCATTTTCAGCCGCCTCTATCCGGGCCAGATTCTCCCTGAATAAATCCTTCTTTTCATGAGTGTTGCTTTTTGCAGTAGCCATAACGCCCAGCGTGTTGAGTGCAGTTGTACCCGAGACGGAAAACATTTCCAGGGCGAATTTTGTTGACTCAACCCGGATTGTGCGATGCCGACGAGAGCACCAATACCTGGTGACGAATGACGTCTGATGCAAAAAGCAATCTATAAAACCCTCGATAAAAATCATGTCCGCAGGTTAGCTGCCATGCTGATGTTGCATCGGGGCGCTCGCGTAGGTGACGTTGCCAGAACGCTCTGTTGTGCCCGCTCCTCTGCCGGCCACTGGATTAACTGGTTGATTACTCTGTCAGGTATTGATGGACTCAAATCCTTGTCCGCAGGCCGCTCTCGACGCTGGCCTTTTGAGCAGAGCTGCACACTTTTACTTGAACTGATAAAACACACTCTAATGACACAATAACCCGCAATGAAAAACAGCAGGATTTATTTTGCATATTGATTTCTAAAGCAACCAAATAAATTGACAGGAGTCCAGTGGTAAATGAAACCCTCATATTTTCATTTTATTTATTTACTTTAATTAAATTGATGATTATATTCTTGGTGCTTAATTTACCTTTCCACAAGGACAGGCTGGCAGATTCCGTTTTAATGTCAGCTGTGGCTGCATTTGTTTAAAGTTTCCTGTTGAAGATGTGAAAATCAACAGACTTGTTCTGGAGCGCAATATGGATGGCGTTTTTTATTATTTCTTACTCACCGTGATTATCATCAATATAGCGCCAGGGCCAGCAATGCTCTATGTGCTAAACCAGTCGGTCAAATTTGGCATAGGTAAAGGCCTTAAGGCGGCGGCTGGCGTTGAAGTTGGCGTATTTTTTTATGTGATCTGCGTAAGCTTTGGTTTAGTGGTGTTTTTTAACCACTTCCCACTGGTTTTTCAGGCAATAAAAATAGTCGGTGCTGTGTATCTGATCTGGCTGGCTGTGGCGTCCTGGCCGAAACTTTAAATAAAACGATGACGACAGAGGAAGTCAAAACCGATCAGGATGCAAGGCATGTTTTCAGCAAAGGCTTGCTGATCAATTTAACCAACCCAAAAATTGGTCTGTTCTTTGTCAGTTTGCTGCCGCAGTTTATCCCGGCTAATGCCAGCCCAGCCTGGATGTATTTACTGGCGTATGGGCTGGTGTTTAATCTTGGCGGAATCATTGTGAATTCTGCAGTAGGAATGCTTGGCTTAAAGATGAAATCCTTGATGAACCGTGCAGGCTGGTTTGACTATGTTCCACCGGTTCTGTTTATGATCATTGCCGCGATCACCATTGGAAAAATGTTCCTCTGAAACGAACAGGGATACGCAGCAAACTGGGGATAGCCCTGCATTTGCAGGGCATTAATGCCCGCTGTGCAATGCAGGATCTCTCCGACTGCTGCGGTAGAAACTAAGCTTGCTCCGCCAGCAGTTTTGCCATTTGGCTCTCTTCAATCAGTGCAACCAGCCCCTGAATTTTCAACGCCGCTTCTGTACCCAACTCGGTAAGTGAATACTCCACATGGGGCGGCACGGTGTGCATCGATTTGCGAATCAACATGCCATCGCCTTCCAGTGACTGCAACGTTTGCGACAGCATACGCTCACTCACTCCCTCTATTTCCCGGCGAATTTCACTAAAACGGTGTTTGCCAGAGAGCAGCACTAACATGATCAGCACACCCCAGCGGCTGCTGAGGTGTTGTAAGACTTTCCGGGAAGGGCAGCCCGCTGCCAGCACATTGCAGCGTTCGAATTGTGCTGCGCCTTCAGCACTCTTATTCAGTTTTTTTGTTGTAGTCATTCAATCACTAACCTTTTTGTAAGTACTTACTAAAAGTAATTTAGGCAACTATAGTAACTGAAACCCGTCGAAACAACATTACGAGGATCGGATGATGACAATTGCAATTACCGGTGCGACTGGCCAACTGGGCCGTTTGGTCGTGGAAAAACTGAAACAGAAAGTGGCGAGTAGTGAGATCGTCGCGTTAGTGCGCGATCCGGCAAAAGCTGCGGATCTGGGTGTGGCGGCACGTGCATTTGATTACAGTAAGGCTGAGGGGCTGGATGCAGCGCTGCAAGGGGTTGATACCCTGCTACTGATTTCGGGCAATGAAATTGGTCAGCGTGCGGTGCAACACGCCAATGTGATCGAAGCGGCCAAAAAAGCCGGTGTAAAGCATTTCGTTTATACCAGCCTGTTACGTGCGGACAGCTCTCCTCTGAGCCTGGCACCAGAACATGCGCAAACCGAACAGGCAATTAAAGCCTCTGGTCTGGACTACACTATTCTAAGAAATGGCTGGTACACCGAGAACTATACCGCTTCCGTGGGGCCAGCCCTGGGACTAGGTGCGCTCTATGGCAGCGCAGGGGAGGGTAAGATCTCATCGGCAGCACGCGCTGACTATGCGGAAGCGGCAGCCGTGGTGCTCACCAGTGCGGGCCATCAGGGTAAGACCTATGAACTGGCGGGCGATGCGTCCTATACCTTAAGCGAGCTGGCAGCTGAAATCTCGGCGCAGAGTGGTAAAACCATCCCTTACACCAATCTCCCGGAAGCGGATTATGCCGCAGCCTTGAAGCAGGCAGGTTTGCCTGACTTCTTCGCCGAGGCGATTGCCTCATGGGATACCGGCGCTTCACACAATGCGCTGTTTGATGAAGATCATCAGCTTTCCCGACTGATTGGTCGTCCTACTACGCCATTAAAAGCGAGCGTGAAGGCGGCACTGTAGCCAACATGGGTAGCCTGACAAAGCCTCCGCAAGGAGGCTTTGTCCATTCTGATGTGTGAAGAATCAGGGTTGGTTGATATTTGTACTGTTTTATCATTTTGCGCTTTTTCTGCGAAAACCACACAAAAGTAACGATATTTATTAACAAAAATGTTTTGTTACCGGTATCATTTGTGAGGTTAATCACGTAATAACCTCCAACTTCTCACACCAGGCTCCCGATGAAACAACGAATAACGACAAATTCTACTGCTGCATCAAAAAATGGAACCGGTTCCACCCGAAGAGAGTTCCTGCTTGCTGCCGCCGGATTAACGCTCACTGGCGCACTCACTGCGCTGCCGGGCCGCGCTTTTGCCGCCAGCGTCACCAGTGGTCGTGATGCGCTTCGCGACTTTATTTCCGTATCACACTCCATCACTGAACATCAGCACCTGGATGTTGAACTGGGTGCGCGTTTCTTCACCGGTTTTACGGAGAGTGATGCACATTTCGCGGAACGTGTAGGCCAGTTAGCTCGTCTGATCCAACCCGGCGATAGCGCCGAGCAGCTGATGGATCGTGCCCGAGCTGCTGGGTTGGGTGATTTTCTCTCTGCCATTGTCACCGCCTGGTATACCGGCACGATTGGCAATGATTATCACGGCAAGCTCATCGCCTATAAGCAGGCATTGATGTATCAGCCGGTCAGTGATGGACTCATCGTTCCGACCTACTGCGGCAACGGGCCTTTGTGGTGGACACAACCGCTGCCGGATGACAACAACTCGCTGATTTCTTCTCTCTAACACACAGATACTAATAATGAATAAACAACCTGTTTTTACTGCTCAGGGTGATGCTGAGGCAGATATTGTGGTCGTCGGTTCGGGCATTGTCGGCGGTATGGTGGCAAATGAACTGGTGAGCCAGGGCTATTCGGTGCTGGTTCTGGAAGCGGGCTTGCGTATTGAGCGCGCGCAGGCAGTAGAAAACTGGCGTAACATGCCGTTTGCCAATCGCGCGGGTTCGGATTTCCAGGGGCTTTATCCTCAGTCGAAATTCGCCCCAGCACCGCTTTACTTCCCACCGAACAACTATGTCAACGTCACCGGGCCAAGCGCCGGGAGTTTCCAGCAGGGTTACCTGCGCACGGTAGGGGGCACCACCTGGCACTGGGCGGCCTCCTGCTGGCGTCATCACCCCAGTGATTTCGTCATGCAGTCAAAATACGGCGTGGGACGCGACTGGCCTATCGCCTATGAGGAGCTGGAACCCTGGTACTGCCGTGCTGAAAATGAAATTGGCGTCGCCGGGCCAAACGACCCTGTTCGTCAATCTCCTGCCCAGCGCAGTCAGCCGTATCCGATGGACATGGTGCCGTTCGGTCATGGCGACAACTATTTTGCCAGCGTGGTGAATCCCCATGGTTACAACCTGGTGCCGATCCCACAGGGCCGCAGCACGCGCCCATGGGAAGGTCGCCCTACCTGCTGTGGCAACAATAACTGCCAGCCCATTTGCCCGATTGGCGCCATGTATAACGGCATCCACCATGTTGAGCGCGCAGAACGCGCAGGTGCGGTGGTACTGGCAGAGGCGGTGGTCTACAAAATGGACACGGATGACAACAACCGTATCACTGCGGTTCACTGGCTCGACAGCTCTGGCGCATCACATAAGGCGACGGCGAAAGCCTTTGCGCTGGCCTGCAACGGTATCGAAACGCCACGTTTGCTGCTGATGGCAGCGAATAAAGCTAACCCCAACGGGATTGCCAACGGCTCGGATATGGTTGGCCGTAACATGATGGATCACTCTGGCTTCCACTGCTCATTCCTGACCGAAGAGCCGGTATGGCTGGGACGCGGGCCGGCACAAAGCAGTTGCATGGTCGGTTTCCGGGACGGTGATTTCCGTCGTGACTACTCTGCGAACAAAGTGATCCTGAACAATATTTCCCGCGTGGTGCCTGCCACACAACAGGCGTTGAAAAAAGGCCTGGTGGGCAAAGCGCTGGATGAAGAGATTCGTTATCGTGCCACCCACGGCGTGGATCTCTCCATCAGTCTTGAACCTCTGCCAGACCCGGAGAACCGCCTGACCTTAAGCAGTACCCGTAAAGATCCCCACGGTTTACCTTGCCCGGATATTCACTACGACGTGGGTGACTACGTGCGCAAAGGTGCGGAAGCCTGCCATACGCAGCTGGAACACATTGGTCAGCTGTTTAATGCCAAAGAGTTCAACATCACCACGGCGCTCAACGCCAACAACCACATTATGGGCGGCGTGATTATGGGCAAAAGCGGTAAGGATGCGGTGGTTGATGGCAATTGTCGTGCCTTCGACCATGAAAATCTGTGGCTGCCGGGCGGTGGCGCAATCCCATCTGCTAGCGTGGTGAACAGTACGCTGACCATGGCTGCGCTGGCATTAAAAGCGGCACATGATATGAGCCTGCGTATGAAGGAGTTCGCATGAAAAACCTACTTGCGGGCTTCGTAGCCGCCACGCTGACATTCGGTGTGCAGGCGGAAGCGTTAGACAGCCATCTGTTACAACAGGGTGAAGCGGTGGCTATCGCTTCAGACTGTCAGGCATGCCATACCGCGCCGGGCAGCAAAAGCGCCTTTAGCGGCGGTTACGGCATTGCCTCGCCGATGGGGGTGATTTACTCAACCAACATCACTCCCGCTGCGGCCGGGATCGGGCGCTACAGCGAAGCGGAGTTCTCTGCCGCCGTGCGCCATGGCGTGCGTGCAGATGGCGCGAACCTTTACCCGGCGATGCCGTATACCTCCTACAGCAAAATGACCGATGCCGATCTCCATGCGCTCTATTACTACTTCATGCATGGGGTAAAGCCGGTTGATGAGGCGAATCAGCAAACCGACTTGCCATTCCCGTTCAACCTGCGCTTTAGCATGGGGATGTGGAATGTGATGTTTGCGGACAGCAAGGTATATCAAAACGATGCCAGCCAAAGCGCCGAGTGGAACCGAGGCAACTATCTGGTCAACGGCTTGGCTCACTGTAATACCTGCCATACGCCACGTGGTTTGTTAATGCAGGAGAAAAACGATCAGCCGCTGGCTGGCAGTCCGCTGGGCAGTTGGTACGCGCCAAACATCACCTCCGATAAAGTGAGTGGAATTGGTGGCTGGAGCGATGATGAGCTGGTGCAGTATCTGAAAACTGGCCGAGCCGCAGGTAAGAATCAGGCTGCCGGGGGAATGGCAGAAGCGGTAGAGCACAGCTTGCAATATCTGCCAGAAAGCGATCTGCGTGCCATTGCCGTCTACCTGAAAAGCACTAAGCCGATCCGTACCGAGGGAGAGACGCAGCCAGCCTTTAATTACGGTGCGCCAATGGATGTGGAAAACAGCGTACGCGGCAGAAATCCGAATAATGCCAATCAGTCTCTGACCAATGGCGCGGCGTTATTCAGCGGTAACTGCGCCAGTTGCCACCAGCCGGATGGATCTGGCAGTGCGAACCAGGCCTATCCGTCGTTGTTCCATAACACTGCCACCGGAATGAGTAATCCCAATAACCTGATTGCGGCGATTCTGTTTGGCGTGCAGCGCGATACTGCCGACCATCAGGTATTGATGCCTGGGTTCAGTTCACCTTCTTATGTCGGGCAACTGACCGATCAGCAGGTGGCGGACATCAGTAACTTTGTCCTGGCCCATTACGGCAATCCAGACGTCAAGGTACAAGCCGGGGATGTGGCCTGGGTGCGTAAAGGCGGTCATCCACCGCTGCTGGCGCAGGCGCAACCATGGATCTTGCCGGGCGGCATTGCGGCGCTGGTGATTGTGTTACTGGTGGCTGGATTCTGGCTGCGACGTCGTCGCCCGCGTTAATGAAACTGGCCCCGCGTGATCTGCGGGGCCGGGTCAGGCGCTATTTCAGTAGCGCCTGATTGATTTTCACCACGATTTTACGCAGCGGCTGGGCCACGCTCAGGGTACACATGGGACGATGCAGTTCTAACGGGAAGATAATCGCCAGCTCACCCCGTTGCAGATGCACCAGCGTTTCGCTATCAATGCTGTGGCAAAAACCTAAGTCTTTGCTCTCATCAAAAGGTTCGATCAAGCTGCGGGTAAGGGCTGAAGTGCCGGTGCCAATGATCTCTTCACCGGTTAATACCAGATGGATGTCGATGTACTTATGATGAAATTCGGGTTGTTGCAGATTGATATCCCGCGTTTCAGTTTCCATCACGCTGAAAAATATTTCATCACCATCAATCGGATATTTACCAGGTGGAAGTTCATCGGGCTGTCTTAGCTGAATTTGCTGCAATGTCTGGCGAATAATGGCCGGATAAAGAGGGTTTTCCAGTGCATGCTGTAAGGCATCAATAATCATAATGTCTCCATGTTAAACCGCTGCGCAGATACATTGCGCTTAAAACGCTGAAGGATGGGTACACTCTGACAAATTTTGTGCCGGGGAAAATGTGACGCACGTCACTTATTGCCATGTTACTTCACGGCGTTACTTCTGCTGTGATCGACTGCACCCGTCCGGCATAAGATTGCACAGAACCCCGCGATTTCAATAATTTATTTTTCACCCAATCCCGCGCATAATAGCGCGATGTTATTGCCGTCTGGCGGAATTCTCTGATGAAAATGCAACGTATTACACTGCATGATATAGCCACGCTCTCCGGCGTAACAAAAATGACCGTCAGCCGCTATCTGCGTATGCCGCACAAGGTTTCGCAAGAGACTGCCGCCCGTATCGCCAGCGTGATTGATGAGCTCGGCTATGAGCCGGATGCGGATAATCCGATTGTCGCCAGTAATTCACTGCCGCGCATCGGTGTGTTGATCCCTTCATTCAATAATCAAATATTTGCCGACTTGCTGGCCGGGATTGAATCGGTCACTACAGCGCAAGGTTTTCAGACCGTGGTGGTCAATTATGATTATGATTTGCAACGCGAAGAGGAACAGATAGCCACCGTTTTAGCGTTTAACGTTAAGGCGTTGTTATTAACCGAAACGGTGCATACGCTGCGCGCGGAAAAATACCTTAATGCTGCCAATATTCCCGTCGCGGAAGTGATGGGGATCAGCACGAATCTGAACCGTATTAATGTCGGCTTTGATAATTACCAGGCCGGATATGATATGACCAACATGCTGATTGCCAGTAACCGGCGCTGCATTATTTATTTTGGCTCCATGTCGGATGTGCGTGATGAACAGCGCTATCAAGGCTATCGCGATGCCATGCTGGCGGCCAATTTACCGGAAGGGCGCATTGTACCGAATAAGGTCTCCTCGGTGTCGATTGGCACCGGCATGATGACGCTGGCAAGGCAGATGTATCCTGAGATTGACGGTATTCTTTGTACCAACGATGATCTGGCTGTGGGCGTGTTACAGGAGTGCCGTGCTTCAGGGATACGCGTGCCGGAACAGATGGCCATTGCCGGTTTCCACGGCCTCGATATCGGTCAGGTGACTACGCCACAGCTCGCCAGTGTGGTGACGCCGCGTTTTGAAATGGGCAAAGTGGCGACTGAAATCCTGATCAAAAAAATTCAGCAGCGACCAACGATAGAACGGGTCAATCTGCATTATCGTCTGTCGATGGGAGCCAGCCTGTAAACCCAGCGGCATCTTATTGATTTGTCTGTACGATCACGCTGTCAGTAACAGCTTTTTTTAACACGCTTTAGCGTGAGGCAGATCTCACAAATAGTTACCAGACTCTCTTTAATAGATAGCCATCGGGCTAAGACTTTTAAAGGGAGTGTTCCAGTGACTGATTCTAACCGTCCTGCTGTATTGTTGATTGCCAGCGTACCTGATGCGCTGATCCAGCGTCTCAACGCGACTTACACCCTGTACAAACTGTATGAACAGGCCGAACCGCTGGCATTTCTGGCGCAAACCGGCCACCAGATTCAGGCCGTGGTCACGCGCGGAGATGTGGGCGTGAGTGACGCCGTGCTGGAGAACCTCTCCAACGTTGGGATGATCGCTGTCTTCGGTGTGGGGACAGACGCGATCAATCTCGATTACACCCGTCAGAAAAACATCCGCATCAGCATTACTTCCGGTGTGCTGACCAATGACGTGGCTGATATGGCGCTGGGACTGATGCTCAGCGGTGCACGCAACCTGTGCTCAGGGGACCGTTTCGTCCGTGAACAACAGTGGTTGAAACAGGCTCCCTCTCTGGGCGTGCAGGTCAGTGGGAAAAAACTCGGTATTGTCGGAATGGGTAATATCGGCCAGGCGATTGCCCGGCGCGCAGCGGCTTTTGATATGGAGATCGCCTATGTGAGTCGCACTGAGAAAACCGACCTGCCATGGCGTGCGGTAACGTCAGTCAATGCGCTGGCGGAGCAAAGTGATTTTCTCGTCATCGCGGCTTCAGGCGGAGCGTCGACTCGCCATCTGATTGATGCCAACGTCATTGCGGCCATGCCTGCTCATGCATGGTTGATCAACGTTGCACGGGGTTCGTTGGTGGACGAAAAGGCGCTGATTACTGCACTGCAAAACAAGCAGATTGCCGGTGCTGCCCTGGATGTGTTCGCTGAGGAGCCGCAAGTCCCGGAAGCGCTGCTGGCGCTGGATAACGTGGTGTTACAACCGCACGTGGGGAGTGCGACGCATGAAACCCGTCAGCGTATGGGTGACGTGGTCTTTGCCAACCTGGATGCCTTCTTTCACCAGCGCCCATTGCCCAACGGCTTATAAGCCGACGTAGCTCAAGTCAAACCCTCTGACAGGACGTGCCTGACACGTCCCGTTCTCCCTGTTTATCTGCACGGAGGTGCATATGCGCGAGTCTCTTCCTCGCACGCGATGGTATCGCGTGATAGTGCCGATTTTGATTACCTGCATTATTTCGTTCATGGACCGGGTCAACATCAGTTTTGCGCTACCTGGTGGCATGGATCAAGATCTGGCAATTACCAGCCAGATGGCAGGTGTCGTCAGCGGGATCTTCTTTATTGGCTATCTCTTCTTGCAGGTGCCAGGGGGCAGAATCGCGGTTCGTGGCAGCGGCAAACGGTTTATTGCCTGGTCACTGGTTGCATGGCTGGTGGTTTCTGTCGCCACGGGATTCGTGACAAACCACTATGAGCTGCTGGCGCTGCGCTTTATCCTCGGTGTTTCTGAGGGGGGAATGTTGCCCGTGGTGCTGACCATGGTGAGCAACTGGTTCCCGGAAAAAGAGCTGGGCCGGGCGAATGCCTTGGTGATGATGTTTGCCCCGCTGGGCGGCATCCTGACCGCGCCGGTTTCAGGCTTAATTATTAACATGCTCGACTGGCGCTGGTTGTTCATCATTGAGGGGCTGCTCTCAGCCGTCGTGCTGGTGGTGTGGTGGCTAGTGATTAGTGACCGGCCAGAAGAGGCGAAATGGCTGCCGGAAGCAGAAAAAACCTGGCTGCTTACGGAGTTAGCCAGGGATCGTGCGGCGGTACAGGCACAGGCTCCACAGGGGAAAGCGTCACTCAAAGAGGTGTTCCGTCATCCAACGCTGGTTAAACTGGTTCTGTTGAACTTTTTCTACCAGACCGGGGATTATGGCTATACCTTGTGGCTGCCGAGTATTCTGAAAAATCTGACGGGCAGTAACATGGCGGGTATCGGCTTGCTAGCCACACTACCGTTTATCGCCACGCTACTGGGGATCTATGTGATTTCGTGGTTCAGCGATCGCTCGGGCAAACGTCGTCTGTGGGTGACGATCTCACTCTCTTGCTTCGCCGCTTCACTGCTGGCTTCGGTTGCCCTGCATCAGCATATTGTGGCGGCCTATATTGCCCTGGTGCTGTGTGGCTTCTTCCTTAAAGCCGCAACCAGTCCGTTCTGGACCATTCCTGGGCGTATCGCTTCCCCTGAACTGGCCGGAAGTGCGCGCGGTGTTATCAACGGCCTGGGTAATCTTGGTGGTTTCTGCGGGCCCTATCTGGTCGGGTTGATGACCATGCTGTACGGACAGAGTGTTGCTATGTGCGTGCTGGCCGGTTTCCTGCTGGTGGCAGCACTGTTGGCCATCAGATTGCCTAAAACCTGTGACAGTGGTGAGGTGACTCCCTCCACTGACGCTAAGGCAAATCCAGGCCTGTACGCGGCAAAACGGTAGTCTCTCCGCAACTGGGCTAGCGAAAGGTAGCCCAGTTTGCGATTACCTTAAAGCTGCTGCTGTAGCCACGTTAATGCGCGCTGAGCGCGCGTCGACAGCGGCCACTCCGCACGGTGTATCATCCACAGCGTATCCACCAATAACACCTCATTGCACACCACCTTGATTTGCTCTGGTCTGGCAAAGGCCAGGCGAGCATATTTGGGTATGACGGTGAACCCCAGCCCACGCGCGACGGGTTCCAGAATTAAACCGATTTGATTGCTGAATCCCCGCTGCGGCAGGTTGCGTACGCCGGGATTGCCGGGAAAACGCCGGCTCAACAGGCGGGTTGCCATGGCCTGACCATCTGGGTGATCGATGTAACCCAGCGCCTCCAGATCCTGCCAACTGTTAACGGTAGCGGTAGCGGGTACCACCAACTCCAGCGGTTCCTCAGCAAATTGCTCCGCCACCAGACGTTTATCATCGGGTTTTTGCGTGACCAGACCCATTTCATAGCGGTTGTGTAGCACGGCATCAATCACTTCACTGTCCGGCGCAAAGCGGTGACGGATCAGCAAGTCGGGGTGCTGTTTCTGGAGTGAAAGCAACAGCGGATAAAGCCGCAAGCCGATGCTGCCGGGTGAAATCAGGCTGACTTCACCACAGGTGCTGTCACCATCACTAAGGCGCAGGGCAAGGTGGCGCTGCGCGCGATCGACCTGTTGACAATATTCCAGTAGGGCACGCCCCGCAGGCGTAAGTTCGAGCGGGCGCTTACTGCGTAAAATCAGTGGACCAAGCTGTTGTTCCAGATGGCGGATATGCTGACTGACACCCGCCTGGGTAATTCCCAGCCGGTCGGCACTCTGTGTAAAGCTGCCAACGTCAGCCAGCATGGCAAATGACTTCAACCATTGCGGATTAAGCATAATGATATTTTATAAAACCTATAACTAAATCACTGTTTTCATTATACAGACTGCTGGTTAGTCTGGGGGCTAATTTGTCAGAGGAGAATTACCATGTCAGCCCCTTATCCACGCACTTTTTCCCACATTGGCCTGTCCGTTACCGATCTCGATGCCGCAGTAAAATTTTATACCGAAGTCATGGGGTGGTATTTGATCATGCCGCCGACGGCGATTCAGGAAGATGACTCCGCCATTGGCGTAATGTGTAGCGACGTTTTTGGTCAGGGATGGGAGAAGTTCCGTATTGCGCACCTCTCCACCGGTGACCGCGTGGGCGTAGAAATTTTTGAATTCAAAGCCGCGCAAAAGCCAGAAAACAATTTTGAGTACTGGAAAACCGGCGTCTTCCATTTCTGCGTTCAGGACCCGGATGTGGAAGGTCTGGCCGAGAAAATTGTGGCAGCGGGCGGCAAGCAGCGGATGCCAGTACGTGAATATTTCCCTGGAGAGAAGCCATACCGCATGGTGTACATGGAAGATCCGTTTGGCAATATCATCGAAATTTATAGCCACAGCTATGAACTGACCTATTCGGCGGGTGCCTATGCCTGATATCGCTCAGTGGCGCGGCTGGCAGTGGCAGGGGGGTGATTCAGCGCTGGATCTGCAAGACAGTGTGATGACGGCACAACCGCTCCAGCCAGGGGATGTTCTGGTGCGTAACGCGGCCATTGGCCTCAACCCGGTGGACTGGAAAGTGCTCGAAAGCCTGGTTGGTCTGGTGCCCGGCGTCGATGGGGCCGGGACGGTGGTTGCTGTTGCCTCGGATGTTGATCCCGCATGGCTTGGCGCGCGTGTGGCCTATCACCAGAGTTTGCGACGCAACGGTAGCTTTGCTGAATATACCCCGGTAGCAGCGCAGGTGTTGATGCGTGTCCCGGCGGCGATGGATTTTGCCAGCGCCGCCGCTTTCCCTTGTCCGGCGCTGACAGCATGGCAGGCCATCACTAAGCTGCCACTACAGCCGGGAGCCGAGGTCCTGATTGCAGGGGCTGGCGGTTCAGTCGGTCATTTTCTGGTACAGCTGGCGCATGTGCGTGGTTTTGTTGTGACCACGCTCAGCCACCCACGGCATTGGGATCGTCTTAAGGCATTAGGTGCGAAGCGCTGCGTGGAAGATACCGAGCATAATGCGGAGCCACGCTATTTTGCCGTGATCGATGCCGTAGGCCCGCAACATGCGGCAAGCCTGGCAGATGCGCTGCTTGCCAACGGTCATCTGGTTTGCATTCAGGGCCGGGTGGAACAGTGGCCCTCTAGCCCCTTTGGTCGTGCCGTTTCACTGCACGAGGTTGCCCTTGGTGCACTTCACACCTATGGCAGCGCCCAACAGTGGCAGACATTAACCCGGCAGGGCGAGCAGTTGCTGGCGCAGTTGGCTGACGGGCGGTTGCAGAGCGAGACGCTACTGCAATTCCCCTATGAGCAGCTCCCCACAGAGCTTCAGGCGTTGCAGTATCGCAACTTCAGCGGCAAACAAATTATTGTGCTGTAAACAGACTAAGAGGTTGTTATGTCAGGATTATTCGATACGTTCCGTTTAAAAACGTTAACGCTGCGCAACCGAATCGCAGTGCCGCCTATGTGCCAGTACAGCGCCATTGACGGTGTCAGTAATGAGTGGCATCGCGTGCACTACAACAGCCTGGCGCGCGGCGGTGCGGGACTGGTGATTGTGGAAGCGACCGCGGTATCACCGGAGGGCCGAATCACTCCAGCCTGTCTCGGGATCTGGAATGATGAGCAGGCAGAAAAACTCGGTCAGATTGCGCGTGAAATCAAAGCTTCTGGGGCGGTGCCAGGCATTCAGATTGGACATGCCGGACGTAAAGCCAGTGCTAACAAGCCTTGGGAAGGGGACGATCACATTGCCGAAGGCGATCCTGCCGGTTGGGAAACGATCTCGCCGAGTGCGGTGGCGTTTGGCAATAATCTGCCGCGCGTCCCTAAAGCGATGACGCTGGATGACATCAAACGGGTACGGGAAGATTTTGTTCGTGCGGCTGAGCGCGCACGTGATGCGGGCTATGAGTGGCTAGAGCTGCACTTTGCCCATGGATATCTGGCGCAAAGTTTCTTCTCGGTGCACGCTAACCAGCGTACCGACGAATACGGTGGTGATGCGGCAGGACGTAGTCGTTTCCTGCGCGAAACCTTTGACGCCGTGCGGGCCGTATGGCCAGAAAACCTGCCGTTGACTGCGCGTTTTGGCGTACTGGAGTTTGACGGTCGTGATGAAGAAACCTTGCAAGAAGCGATCGAACTGACGCGTTACTGGCGTGAAAACGGTCTGGATCTGCTCAGCGTGAGCATCGGCTTCTCAACACCGGATGCCAATATCCCGTGGGGTGCGGCTTTCCTGGCACCGATTGCAGAACGCGTCCGTCGTGAAGCACAGATCCCGGTGGCATCAGCGTGGGGCATTGATTCGCCGCTGATCGCCAACACCACCATTGAGCAACAGCAGCTCGACCTGGTGATGGTAGGCCGCGCGCATTTACAAAATCCAAACTGGCCGTATCAGGCTGCGTTGGCACTGAATAAAGATCGACCGTCATGGGTGCTGCCAGCCCCTTACGCGCACTGGCTGGAACGTTATCGCGTCAGTGAGTCTTGATTCGCAGAATCGTTAAAACAGAAATAAAAAAAGCCTTCCATTATTGGAGGGCTTTTTTAGTTGGTAAAGTGTTTAAATTCCCCGGTGGGAATGTCATCCACTTTAAAAAGTAAAACAGGCCATCCGGAAATGGATGACCTGTTTTATTCTACGTAATTAACGACGGTCGAGTGAGTAACGACCTGGTCCGGTGATAGCCAGCAGTAACAGGCCACCAATAATACTGATGTTTTTATAGAAGTTAATCATGTTGGCATACTGGTCCATGCCGGTCATGTGCCAGTATGGGTGACCAATGAATGAGGTTGCCAGTACGTAAACCGCCATGATCACTGTCAGTGGGCGAGTGTAAAAACCCAGCGCTATCAGCAATCCTACGCCAAATTCCATCGCTACAGCGACTGCTGTAGCCACCGCCGGCACCGGTACGCCCAATGAAGCCATGTAGCCTGCGGTGTAACTAAATGCCACTAGTTTTTGCCATCCGAAAATAATAAACAGCACCATCAGAGCAATACGGGCAACCAGGATAATACCGTCTTTTTGATTATCTAATGAAAAGTAGCGCATGTGAATTTCCTTAAAAAAATAGGTTAACGTTAATTTTAGTTGCCTGATGTGTGTTGCTTGTTGAGCATTATCACAATCATCTCATCAGTGAATAAATCTTTATCTGAAGCCATCGTGGGTTGCTTATCTGCAACCTTGCTGCCTGACCTGAAACTGATTATACGTAAACTTATTAGTTAAACAATTTACAGTTTTGGCTATCACTGTCTCATTTTAGTTGACAGTTGGCGCAGTGGTGGCCTTGCAGCAGAGAGGATGTCGGGACTTAGTGAAAGGAAGTGATATCAATGTGACGTGGCCAGGCGGTGAGAGGCCACCCCCGGCTTTTATACGCACCGCCAGAGGATTCGCAGCGGGTATATTGATTTGCTTAGCGGAACTGAACCAGAGCGGCCTTAGCCAACTCAGTGATTCGGCTGTAATGACCGGATTGTAAAATCTCAGGGGTGACCAGCCACGATCCCCCGACACACTCTACGTTAGGGAGCGCAAGATAGTTGGCGGCATTCTGTGGACTGATACCGCCAGTGGGACAAAAACGAACATCAGGGAAGGGACCGCCAATCGCCTTTAGTGCTGCCGTGCCACCATTCGCTTCAGCCGGGAAGAATTTAAATGCGTTTAAGCCTGCTTCATAACCTGACATCAGTTCTGAAACCGTGCTGATCCCTGGGATAAACGGCAGGTCGGCACCCTTAGCATGATTCAGCAGCGAATCCGTTATTCCCGGGCTAATGATGAATTTTGCCCCTGCAGTTTGAGCTGCCTCAAATTGAGCGGGATTGAGCACGGTACCGGCGCCCACTACTGCTTCAGGATACGTCTCTGCAATCAGCTTGATTGCATCAAGAGCTACCGCTGTTCTTAACGTGACTTCTAAGACGTTGATCCCACCATCCAGTAGCGCTTTCGCCATGGGCAGTGCAGTTTCAACATCTTTAATCACCAGTACCGGAATTACCGGGCTGAGCTGCATTATTTGTAATGGTGTGTAGGCGGTGACAGCCATGTATTGCTCCCAAAGTGTATATACCTCTCATCAGCAGTGACGAAAAGGTAGCATCATGATGTGGAATCATGTCGCTGCCTGCAAGTCCTTCGCATAAAGAGAGGGGAGCGTACTCACTGAATCACTGCAATTACACCCGGCAGCGTAACCCGGGCGCTGATTATGACTGCGTCGGCTGATCGATATACTTATGATTATCTTTATAGAAATCTGTCACCATCACCGGGACATCAATTTCATAGTAAAGATTGGTTTCATCTTCACTGTGTGGGCGATGGGATATTTTCCGGATAAACCGTAGTGCCGGTTTGTTATCTTTTCTGGCGTCAACTATCACCAGGCGGATACCAATGCTATGCATGTATTCGCATATCAGTAGAATACTTTCAATGGCGGAAGTGATCGTCTTCTGATCGTTAAGTATCCAGCTGCCGCATTGTGCTGTGCTGGCCTCATGATTGACATTGTAAGCACGGAGAGAACCCACCGGCTGGTTATTATCAGTTCTTTGAATAATAAAGTAATATTCCCGACCTTCCTGCTCGCGTAACTTATAATTCTCTAACCAGGTTTTTTGCTGGAGTGGATCATCATCCACCGGCGTCAGGAATTGTGCGCTTTTTGGAGCAACACGTAAGCTGTGAATGAAGAGGTAATCGCTTACCTCGGCTAAACGGAGTGAAATAGTTTTACCCTGAACAGTGCCCATTGTTATTATCCTTATCAATACTGGCGATGAGTACTTAAGTATTTAACACTTTATTAAAAAAAGTGTAAGACGTCCCACCTTTTTTTTACAGTAATAAGTAAATAGTAGGGATTAAGAAAACTCAAGCTAAATCTGTGTTATTTCCAAGAGCCTGAGTTAATTAACTGCCATTAATGAAATTTATTTCCAGATAATTCCAGGTATGTTTTGTTTTATCTTATTGTTTTCTCAGTGCTCAGCGTGACCTGCGTCAGGAAGCCAGTAACAATGCGGCAAACAGCCTGAGTGGCGATAGGAAAAATGTATGATTGATGAATTAATTGAATCTTCAGGGAAAAATATTTTTAACTGTCAGAAATAATTGTCGTTTAAATGTTAAGAGAATCATTTTTATGTCAGGATATTAAAAGCTTAAGGAAATTTCACTTAAACCTGCATTTAGTCCACTTTAAACATTAAGAACTGTGAAGTCATCGGGGATGACAAATGATAAATTCCGGTGCATGATAGTTTTGCATTTATGCTGATGTCATATCAGATTTACAAGAGGATTTTGCCACTCTGTTTTTCAGAGTGGCTTTTTTTCATCTTTACGATGCTTCTCTCTAAGGAGATGCAGACATTTATTTTATATGCAAGTTTGCAGTACTCTGAGTTTCCTCCATTTTCGCTGATCTCCCCTGGTTTTTCCCCTCACTGTTCCACTTGATCCCCAGGCTCCAGAGTGGGGCTGCCCACTTCGGTACGTTTTGATCGTGGCATTGTATATTGTTATGTTATAACATGACGAAAACCAAATGTGGCACCCGGCAGCTTATGCACGCTTTCGGGAAATCAGTGCCACCGATCACCTTTGTAAGGAGCTGCAATGTCAACCATCACCTCAAATTCAGGCACGTTTCGAAAATTGCCGGTTACCGTGCTATCTGGTTTTCTTGGCGCGGGAAAAACCACGCTGCTGAATCACATCCTCAACAACCGTGAAGGCCGCCGTGTGGCGGTTATCGTGAACGACATGTCCGAAGTTAACATTGATGCGGCGCTGGTGCGTGACGGTGGTGCCGAGCTGTCGCGTACGGATGAAAAGCTGATCGAAATGAGTAACGGCTGCATTTGCTGCACCTTACGTGAAGACCTGCTGCTGGAAGTCGATCGACTGGCTAAAGAGGGGCGTTTCGATAATCTGGTGATTGAGTCAACGGGCATCTCAGAGCCGTTACCCGTCGCAGAAACTTTTACCTTTGCCGATGAAGAGGGGCAAAGCCTGTCTGAAGTCGCCGACTTGGACACCATGGTCACGGTCGTCGATAGTTTCAACTTCCTCCGTGACTACGAAGCTAATGATAGCTTGCAGTCTCGCGGTGAATCACTGGGTGAAGAAGATCAACGCACGGTGGTTGATCTGCTGGTCGATCAAATCGAATTTTGTGATGTGCTAATCCTGAATAAAACTGACCTGATTAATGAGGCTGAAAAGGCGCGCCTGCTGGCTATTCTTCACTCTCTGAACCCTCGGGCGAAAGTGGTGACATCCAGCTTTGGCCAGGTCGCACTGGATGAAGTGCTTAATACCGGCTTATTTGATTTTGATGCAGCTTCACAGGCTCCGGGCTGGCTGAAAGAGCTGCGCGGTGAACATACGCCTGAAACAGAAGAGTATGGCATCCGTAACTTTGTTTTCCGTGCTCGTCGTCCATTCCATCCTGCTCGTTTCTTTGATGTCATTGAAGGTGACATGCAGGGTGTTGTGCGTTCAAAAGGCTTTTTCTGGCTGGCGACTCGTCCACAACATGCTGGATCATGGTCGCAGGCCGGCGGCGTATCGCGGCAGGGGCTGGCGGGCATGTGGTGGGTCAGTGCGCCACCGGATCGCTGGCCACAAGATGATGAAACGCTCAGCTTCATTATGGAAAACTGGGAGGAGGGCACCGGTGATGCGCGTCAGGAAATCGTGTTTATCGGCGTTGATATGGACGAGCAACGGCTGCGAGAAAAACTTGAGCAGGCGCTGCTGACCGATGAAGAGATGGCGCTGGGGCGTGCAGGCTGGCAGCAAATGGCCGATCCTTTCCAGCCCTGGTTTAATTAACATCCATTATCTTTTCTCTGCTTAAATTGCATGGCGCGCCAATAAGGCGCGCTAACTGCTAATGTTATCCCTGGCTACTGAGTCAATAGCGACCAGAGCAGGATTTAGCCTGCTTAACACTTCCCCCAATACGACCAAATTGGCACGGCTGCGTCATCGGTATACCCGCAAAACGCAGCAGTACGTGGCGCGATCATCGTTTTGTCATCATTTTATGCCTGACAGATAGAGAGCAAGAAAAAGCTCAACAGAAGTTAAATGATGGCGGGTTTCGGACAAAACGTATCAAAATCTGACCCTTAGTTAGGTTATTACTATCGACGCATTCCACCGATATTAATGGCGTACTTTATAAGGGTAAAAGCATGACATTGTCTGATGTAGCCATACTGGCTGTTGTACAAGGACTGGCGGAACTCCTCCCGGTGTCCAGCTCTGCGCATGTCATCATGGCGGAAAAAATGTTGGGTCTGAATCCCTCCGCGCCAGATATGACGCTGCTGCTGGTGCTGTTGCACACCGGCACCATGTTTGCGGTGATTGTCTATTTTTGGCGGCAGTGGTTAGCGACGTACTTCAGTTCCGGTGCGGCATTTCGTCGTAACGTCTGGCTAATCATCATTGCTACCCTGGCAACGGGCATTACCGGTGGGATATTGCTGAAACTGATTACCCATTACTACGCCGCCAATGCACCCGGTTTTGAAATTGAACAATTATTCAGTAATAGCAAGCTGATCTCCGCCGGATTACTGGCAGCAGGGATACTCATTATTCTCTCCGCCCGCATCAAAGAACGGCAGGGCGGGGACATGACCTCGGCGCGTGCGGCTGTGGTTGGTGTGGTTCAGGGGCTGTGCCTGCCATTTCGGGGTTTTTCCCGCTCGGGTGCCACGATTTCCACCGGGCTGTTAGTTGGCATGGCGCGCAGCCGAGCGGAGGAGTTCAGCTTTGCGCTGGCCGTTACGTTGACCCCAGTGGTGGTCGCTAAAGAGGTCTATCGCGTATTTGCTCATCAGAGCGGTGCTGGCGCTGTCGCATCAGACTCGGCTACCAGCGGTTTGCTGTTGCCCTCACTGCTTGGCATGGTGTTGAGTTTTGTCGTTGGCCTGCTGGCGCTGCGCTGGCTTTCGCGCTGGCTGGAACAAGATCGCTGGCATCTGTTTGGCGGTTACTGCATCGCAGCTGCCGCTTTAGTCTTCTGGTTGGGCTGAGATAACTCTTTGGTTGATGGGCAAGCGTTGTGGCCTATCAACCGATGATTAAATTCAAAGCGAATAAGTAAAACAGTCTAAGCTTAATGCTGTCGCAGCTCGGCACTTCACCGCTGGCACAGCACCTGCAAAAGGAATTGAGCTTATGTTATTGAAATTTAGCACCCTCAAAGCAAAACTTACCGCCTCTGCGCTGGCGGTAAGTTTATTAATCCCTACGGTAAATGCCTGTACCCGGCTGGTCTATCTGGGGGCAGATCATCAGGTCATTACGGCCCGATCGATGGACTGGAAAACCGATGTTGGCACCAACCTGTGGATTTTCCCGCGCGGAATGCAGCGCTCAGGGGAAGCCGGCGCTAATTCCCTCCACTGGACCTCCAAATACGGCAGCGTGATTGCCACCGGTTATGATATTTCTACGACGGATGGCATGAATGAAGTGGGCCTGGTCGCTAACGTGCTATGGCTGGTTGAATCGCAATATCCTGAATACGGGGATAACAAACCGGGCTTAACCATTGCCGCCTGGGCACAGTACGTGCTGGATAATTTCAGCACCGTGCAGCAAGCCGTGGATGCTCTGCGTCAACAACCATTCACCATTGTCACCGACAATGTGCCAGGTGAGGAGCGGCTAGCAACCCTGCATTTAGCGATCTCCGATGCCTCGGGCGACAGCGCCATCGTGGAATATATCGATGGCAAACAGGTTATACATCACAGCCGTAGCTATCAGGTGATGACCAATTCGCCGACCTTTGATAAACAACTCGCAATGGAAGAGTACTGGAAGGAGGTTGGGGGGACGGTGATGTTACCTGGCACCAACCGGGCTGCGGATCGGTTTGCTCGCGCCAGCTTCTACGTCAATGCTATCCCAAAAACAGAAAGTGCCGTTGAGGCGGTGGCCAGTACCTTCAGCGTGATCCGCAATGTCTCCGTGCCCTATGGGATTTCTACGCCCGATCAGCCAAATATCTCTTCAACACGCTGGCGCACGGTTGCTGACCAGAAGCGTCGCCTCTATTTCTTTGAATCCGCCTTAACGCCAAACGTCTTCTGGACCGATCTGAATAAAATCGATTTTTCCGCAGCCACGGGCAAAGTGATGAAGCTCGATCTTGGACCGAACCAAACACACATTTATTCGGGGATGGCGAATGCCTCGTACAAGGAAGCGACACCGTTTAAATTTCTTGGGCGTTGAGGTGATGACGAAGGGGAAAGGCTGAGTAGCTTTCCCCTGCGATGAGACGATTAACTTCTGAGGCGGTAAATGTCCGCAAAGTAAAGATGTCCTTTCTTTTTATACTGCGCGTTCAGCGTGTTTTTTTCATTTTCTGACAGCACGTTGCCATTAATCAGTTTTTCGATAAAGGCTTCTTTAACATGGACTTCCATATACCAGTCGCCGGTATAGCAATTTTTCCAGGCCCCTTTATCAATGTCTTTTACGCGGTAAGACGGATTGATATGGAAGAAGAAAAAGAAGTTACAGATGGCGAAAATCACACAGCAGACGGTGTATTCAATGCCGCCAAATGAATCGGAGTACATCAGAAGCCCCATGGTGAGGACAAACAGGAAACACATTAAGCCATACAGCCCAGGGTATTGCTTAATGAAGGAAACATCAAAATAAGGGCGGTCATCACGCTGCTCTTCCTGGTTAATTTTATTCAACTCTTCCTGTAGGACAACATTAAGCTCAGTGTTCATTTATAGTGCCTTATCAGCGGGTTATGCTGTAGTAATGGTGTTGAGATACAACCCCGTCAGGGCTGTAATCTGATTACTGCAAATAGGTATAGAGGTTCAGCTCATGATTTATATAGCCATGCTCGAAAAGAAAATCGGGTCTGCCAGCATTTCAGACAAGATTTTTAACCTGTCTTCACACTGCTGACGCGTCTGGGAACCCCCAAGGCACAGACGCAATGCTTCAACCGGTTTATTGTCAGTGCAGAAAGCGATACCAGAGACCGCACTTATCCCCTTTTCGCGCAATTTCGCCGCCACATCAGAGGAGTTTGAGTTAATCATTTTTGGCAGCAGCAACCATATATGATAGCCATTGCTATCTGCCTGATACTCATAGCCGGAAAGCCAGGTAGACGCTAAATTTTGGCGTATTTTGGCTTCACTTTTTATCTCATTTAGCATGCGATCCGCCGTGCCATCGTTAATCCATTGACGTGCCAGCGCATTGGTTAACGGGCTGGACATGATTGTCAGCGCCCGAAGTACGCCGGACAAACGTGCGATAGCTTGGTTATCCGGGCCTTTCAAAAAGGCGATGCGCAATCCAGGGCCAAAACACTTCGACATCCCCGTGATGTACCAGGTCAGTGAAGGCACCAGCTCGGCAAAAGCGGGGATCTTATCTTCGGTCAGGGCTGCGTAAGCATCGTCCTCAATGATGGAGATGTTGTATCGGGTACAGACTTCAGCCAGTTCGCGTCGACGAAACGCCGGGATCGTCAGCGTGGTCGGATTATGTAAGGTTGGATTGATATACAGCGCGCTGATTTCTCCCGCCCGGCACAATGCCTCGAAAGCGGCGGGATCGGGCCCATACTCATCACAGAGTACCGCTTTTAACTTAATCTCAAGGTGGCTGGCGATCGCTTTCATCCCCGGATAAATGAGATTGCTTACGCAGACTGCGCCTTTCTTCCGTTTTAGCAGCGTCATAATGCCGACCAGCGCATTATGGATCCCGGCACAGACCAGCACTTCTGACTCATCCGTGAGGGTTAATTTTTTATTCATCCACAGCATAGCCGCCGCTTTATCATCGGCACTGCCACCGAAATCCTGGTAGCGCAGCAGACCCTGAATATCGGTGTTGCTGAAAAGGTTGAGTGCACCGGTACGCAGCGCCTCTTCAATAACAGACCCTGCGGGTTCGACGGGCGCATTCATGGTCATTTCATAATTGCTCATGGGCGTGACAGAAACGCTGGACGCCTTAGTGCGAATAAAACTCCCCAGCCCTGGCCGGGAATCAATCAGCCCACGGCGACGCGCTTCCGCATAACCCCGCGTGACGGTTGTGTAGTTCAGGCTCAACGTTTCGGCCAGATCGCGTAAGGGGGGTAAACGATAACGTGAAGGCAGCTCACCCGTTGTAATCCCCTCTGCAATGAAATCTGCAATACGCAGATAGGCAGGGCGTTCGGTCTGTTGCTGCAGCAGCGTTGCCCAGCGTATGAAAAGTGAAGAGACCATTTTCCAACCCTCAGGAGGTGAAAGTGAAAACAGTAATAGCACAGCGAAAATCAATGTGTAACTTGATTGCATCATTGATTGCATGAGATTTTTTTAGTGCTGGAATGAGTGCGGGTCTTTTTCGACCTTTATTGTTTTATCTTGTTGTTTTTGATGTTTAATTTTTATGTTTTGATCTGACGCATAGATTGAGCAATCAAGTGTGATTGAATGAGTGGGTGTATTAAATGACTGCTCATGACGGATAGCAGCGCGAGCTGGCGAGTTGAACCATGCACGATTTATAGACGGGTCTGAGGCATAAGGTAAGATAGTGAATATCGTTAACAGGGAGAATGTTTATGTCTTCACATCCACTACGTCAGGTTATTGAATCCTGCGACAGCGCGATTTCCGCCAAAGATTTTGATGCCTTAATGGAGAACTACGCCGAGGAGGCTGCACTGGTGGTTAAACCCGGCATGATCGTCACCGGCAAGGCGAACATTCGCAAAGCTTTTATGGCGATTTCTGATTATTTTCAGGGGCAGTTGGTCGTAGAACAGGGCGATATGCAGGTCATTGAAGGGGCGGACAATGCGCTGGTGATTATGGAAACCGTGCTGCGTTTTCCCGATGGCCAGAATGGCATTGTAGAAACCACTCGCCGCGCGACCTATGTGTTCCGGCAGGAGAGTGATGGCCGTTGGCTGTGTACCATCGACAACTCTTACGGAACGGCGCTGTTGGATGCTGAAGCGGTTTGATACCGCAGGACTAAACTGGCCTCACGTTTATCGTGCCGCACTTGTGCCCCGAAAGGTGCGTCGCCACTCGCTGGGGCTAACGTTGAAACGGGCCTTGAAACTCTGCCTGAAAGAGACAGGGGATTGATAGCCGGACAGTGAGGAGACAATCTCAATATTGTGATCGGTGGTTTCAAGTAGCTCCTGACTGCGTTGCAGGCGTTCGACGCTGAGCCATTCACCAATGGACATCCCCGTTGCCTTGGTGAAATGGCGCGAGAGCGTTCGCCTGCTCATGCTGACATGAGCAGCCAGAGAATCAATATTATGCTGCTTTTCCAGGTTGCGCCGCAGATAGTCGATTAACTCATTGATCTGATTATCCCGCGTCGTCTCCGGGATTACGCGTTCAATAAACTGAGCCTGGCCACCTTCACGGTAAGGCGGAACCACCATTCTTCTCGCCACCCGGTTTGCCAGGGCTGTGCCGCAGTGCTCACGTAGGATATGCAAGCAGCAGTCGATGCCCGCCGCTGTTCCTGCAGAGGTGATTAGACGATCGTCGCAAGTGTAAAGCGCATTGCTATCAAGCCGTATTTCAGGAAAACGACGGGCAAAATCCCGTTCATACTCCCAGTGAGTGGAAGCGCGGCGGTGGTTCAGCAAGCCAGCATAGGCGAGCACATAGGCACCCAAACACAGCCCGACGATTTCAGCACCGCGCTGCCACGCCATGCGCAGTGCTTCAAGAAGCGCCTGGGAAGGGACTGATTCCGGGTGTTCCCAAAACGGCACAATAATAATGTCCGCCGATGCGATTAGCTCAAGGCCATGTTCAACATTGATGGAGATGCCGATATCCGATTCTACCTGGCCGGGTTGTTCCGCGCAGATCTCTACCCTAAACAAGCCTGGCTCCGGCATTGCTTTATCAAACACCATTGATGGCACTGAAAAGTGAAAGGGGCTGAATTTTCGCGTGGCGACAACCACAACCTGGAGTGCGGGCATTGTTATGTACCTTAGCGGTTCGTTTTTTCAGAGTGCCAGAGTTTCACCATCTTCCGGCACGAATACGCTGGCGGCAATGCCATGTTGTGCGGCAAATTCGCGCAGTTCGGTACGGGTGAGCAGACAATGGTTAACCGCTTCCATGTGCGAGGCGACGACCGTCGCAGAGGGTAGGGTATGTAGCGTGCGCAACGCATCGTCTTTGCCCATGATAATCGCGCCAATCCCGTCGGCGTTAGCAAATCCCATATTAAGCACCACCACATCAGGCTGATGGGCTAACAGAGCATCTTCGTAAGGTTTTACCCAAATCGTGTCTCCCGCGACATATAGCGTTTTTTCCGTCCGATGGGAGAACACCAACCCACAGGCATCGCCCAGCCGCTCGGCAACCTCGGGGATCGCATAGGCCTCATCACTGCCGTGTTGGCCGTCGGTTTTAACAATAGTAACCCCCGCGAGGGTATTGGTCTCTGCCAGCACCTTTACTGCGGTAAAACCCTGTGAACGGATCAGCGCGGCATCACTCTCGTTCTGCGTGTAAATCAGGCTTCCCTTCGGAATTAACTGTTGAGCCGCGTCATCCCAGTGGTCGAGGTGAGTGTGGGTGACGATAATCACGTCCACATCAAGAATCTCTTCTGGCGAAAGCGGTAGCGCCACCAGGGGATTGCGCAGATGGGAACGCGCCGTACCAGGAAAGCCTGGCCAGGCGTCTTTATCCGCCAGCATCGGGTCGATAAGAAAACGTGTACCTGCGTACTCAAGCTTCAGTGTGGCATTGCGGATTTGCGTCAGTTTCATGGGGTGATCTCCTCTAGAGGCTGCGCCAAAGGCAGCCCAGATGTTGAGGAAGTACTATAAGAAAATAGGCGCACCGGACGTGATATGTCCATCGGTCATTCTTCGATGGAATTGGGCCAGGCTGAGAAAGGTCCGGGGGGACGGCGGTATCACTGATTCGCATGATAGAGCAGAATCCGGCAATGTTACGCGTGCTAGCCTCACTGTCAGCCCATACCCCGTGGGGCTGACAGCAATGCCCATTTTTTACGCCTGTGATCCCGTTAAAGCCTGGCGTCACTTTGAACCCCCTCTCTGGGCCCATGCAATTTCGTTTAGTAATACTCCCCGAACATTCAAGTAAATATATGTAAATCAGTATGTTAAATAACGTGGTTAAGGTGTAATACGCACAGCCCTTCATGGGTTATCGTCTCTGGAGGGCAAGCACTTCAGAGATTAAACATTAATCAATATGGAGTAAGCCTATGGCTTGATCTGTTCGAAGAAGGAGCTAAACATCATGAAAAAATGGAATTTTGTACCTGAAAAGGTTGCGCAAGAAATAGCTGCGCTAAAGGTTACTGAGCGTAAAGATACCAAAATAGAGCTGAGTGAAAACTCAGTGTTGAAACGTCATCAGTGGAAGCGATATGAAAGCAGTATCAATTTCACTGCGCCTCAGGATTCACGTGATTGCGGTCGTTACAATCCCCTGGGGGGACGAATTGCCGTATGGTACGCGTCCGATGCTGCGTTAACAGGTATGGCAGAAAGCTATGGTCGTGTGTTACAGCTGCATGGAACAGTGCAGTACCCAGAGAGTCTTATGGCGGTTCATGTCATTTGCTCTGTGGACGTAACAAAGAAGGTGAGGGTAATTAATGTTGTGAGGCTCTGCGAGCTTTTGCACATCCCTCTGGATAGTCTTGAAAGCGAAGACTACAACTTCACACAATGGCTTATGGAGCACCTATATACTTTCTATGGTGATAAGTTCGATGGGATCGCCTATGACAGTCGGCATAAACGCCATAAAAAGTGTTACGCTTTTTGGTCTAAACCGGGAAGTGAAGTGCCCTTCAAAGACACCACTGAGGGCATTGTGTCGTTAGCTGAATACAAAGAGTATGACTCGTCGATTTTCCCGCCGGACTGGAAAGATGACTATATGTCCGGTGACGAGATGCTTGAGCTCATCTTGAACTTCGAAATTATGTCAGAACCGCAATAATATTAAGAGGGGGCATCTATCTGCCCCTCTATTTTAGCTTGCTATATCAGAACCGAAGAGCGCGGCATTACGGATTAAAACGGCCATCTCATCTTCATTCGCATCCTGTTGCAGTATCTCGATAGGGGAACGACGAATGCCATCGTCATTAACATCAACAGGCGCTTTGAGCAGGTTCAAAATCATCACAGGGTGAATGCCTGGTTTGAAAGCATCCATCACCTTTTCCAATCCCGGCAGCATGCCTGAATCAGTGAACTGAAAACGTGGGTATAGGAAGTCGCCGTTTTGCTTAAAGGCAAGCAGCTTGTTTTTTTTCACCCGGGCATTCACGCCCTGTCGCGTAATACCTAAGATGTCAGCGACGTCGTTAACCTTGAGCGTTCCACCCATCTCCTGAAGTTGGTCATAAAACTTCTCAAGATTTTCACGGCGGCGGCGGTTCTTACGCAACTGGCTGTCCGGTACCCGTGTGTTCTGCTCCAACATTGTCGTGTATAAACGTTGGAACAGCGTCTTGTCATCCAGACAAACAGCATCCATCGCCTCTGACTTATCTTCAAATTCAGGCATCAGAGACAGAGCGATGTTATTGATGCGTTTGAGAAGATTAAGCTGGTACTCATTAAGGCCAGCCGTAGAGACCTGATCTTTATCGATAGTTGCATTGATCATGTTGCACCTCCATTTGATGAACACTATATGCGCAGTTTACCAGTTAGTCAATTTGACAATTTGAACTGGTAAACAAGTGGTGTCTTGTTGTCAGTTCATGAAGTCACTTTCAAAACGCAACCGTGTCATCAGGGAAGAGATCTAAAATCCTTAGAGTTATACCCATGTTCATCGCCCGCAATGGGGGAACATCAGATAACCACTAGCGTAACGTTTAGGATGATAGTCTTCTTAATAAAAAAACACCCTGTCAGCGTATTGCTCACAAGGTGTTGGGGACCATCACATTAACTATCCCATGAGGTGGTGAGGATGATTAGTGAAGGTTGTTTTTGGCGCAGGCTCCAGGGCGTTGGCAGTAGAGGTACTCATACAGCAGAAGCATACCCACCTGGTTGCCCTCAAGGTTTCAAAATCAACGTGAATTTTTTCCAAAAGATAATCCCTCAAGTCATTGAGAGATACCTGTTTATGGGCAGCCAGCGCCCGGAAAAGCTACGAGACTATCTCGCATTTCACTGCGTACGGCACATCAGGATTGTAGATTTCCGGAACGGTGTGAGTCTGATTCATTACGGTACCCTCATGAACACGTGGAAGAACGGGTGAGGCCAGAAAGCCTATACGATCTAGGCAATGTATAGCAGACTCTGAGAGGTTGTGTAAATGAATATCATTATCAAAAAAGTACTCATCGGTTTGCTTACGGTTTTACTGGCCTTACCGATTTTCTTAAGCCAATCATTCGCTATCAATACCACTTGGACTGCGCTCTGGCATCGTACATACGATGAGTCCAATGAGCCTGCAAATTTTTTTGTTGGATGCGCTATGCGATAATTGACGTTTTCAGTTTGCCACTCGAAGCTTTAGGCATTGAAATCGTACTTACGGCCTTTTGATAACAGCAGTCAAGGTGTAACAATACTTGGATGGCCTCCTTGCTCAACTTTTGTTATGTATCTGGAAAACGCCTGCTTCATGTTCAGAGCGGACATTTTTTTTCTTGAATATGTCGGTTCCGTGCCAGCAACGGACATTGTAAATCTCGCTTAGCGTTTAACAGTTATGAATAGTTCACTAACGCACATATTTATTAGATTATGCGGTAAAAAACTGATAAACCTATGCTAAGGGGGGTTACATAATGATAATGTTTTGTTATATTTTTCTTATAGTGTAAATCTTGTTTTAGGGCGTTAACTGTATCTATTAATCTGGGGCTATATGCTTTATTGGAAACCATCAAAGCATTAAGTTTCAGAACGACGCTATAAAATCATACTATGTTAAGAGAATGTATGAAGTTTAATTAATAAATTCTCATGAGCGTTTTTAGATAATTATTCACTCAAAGGAGTTAAAATGGATTATTACTACTCGGAAACATTAATGATTGATAAACACCCTGGGATTCATTTGCTTCAGGATCATATAGGAACTAACTATGGAGTCCCATGGGATGACTTCGGATATATCATTACGTTCAAAGTATATTATGTCAGAGATAATAACAAGATAAAAATTGGCAATATAAAAATGCTTTCCAAAGAAAATGAAAATACATCAATTTACTTTAAAGAACATGGTAAAGATATTGAATTGAAAATTATTAACATTAATAGAGCTCTGTCTGAAACTAAGTTAGTTTCCATTGGTGAAGATATAGACTATTATAAAAAGATAAACACACTATTTGAATTTGAGGAAATAGATATTCTGCTAGAGTCTTTATGTGATGCTGGGTATTTTATCGGGAATCAAGGCGAATACTCTAAATGGGGTGGGTATTCAGGTAGTTTAATGAGAGGGAGTTCTTCTGCTGCAATTTTGAAAAAAGGATATCAAATAGCACTGGGGAGATATAATCCTAAAACTAAATTTGATCTGAACATTGAAAGCCTCGGAGATAGTTTTGATCCTATTAATTTTAAATTTAACATGGAAAGAAAGGTTGGGAAGTCGAATATCTGTCTTATAATCGGAAAGAATGGTGTTGGCAAAACACATATATTGAAGAAAATAAGTGAAGTCATAACCGGCGTTACAGACGGTGAGGAACATCCACCTTATTTTCACAAGTTAATAGTTATTGCACACTCACCATTTGAAGACTTCTATACGGAAAATGAAATATTCAACAAGCTGACCGTAAAATATTCACGGCAAGGCTCATTAGCTAACAAAAAAAGCTTGAAACGAAAACGTTTACATGTAAATGAATACTCTTATATAGGGTTTAGAAATCAAGATGGAATCTTTGACCCAGAATACCCAGTTTTAAAAAGCGTTGAATCAATTATTAAAATACTTAGTTATGATGAAGAAAACGGTTGGTGGAATGATAAAACGAGATTTCAACTTCTAAAAGAAATATTATCTATTTCAATAGAATTTGATTCAGTGTCGATATTGGATAATGGTGGTGATGAAGTTTGCATAAACGAAAAAACCAAAATAAATAGCATTAAAGAAAACATAAATTTTAAAAAAGGATTAATTTTCAAAAAAAACGGTTCCATAATCCCTCTAAGCTCAGGTCAGAAAATTTATACATATATGATTCCGGCAATAATATCTGAACTTGAAGAAGAAAGTTTATTAATACTCGATGAACCTGAGCTTTACTTACACCCTGAGCTTGAAGTTGGTTTGATAAACATGCTCAAGAACATTTTGGATGAAACAAAATCTTTTTCTATAATTGCCACTCATTCATCAATACTGACACGTGAAGTTGAAAGAGATGCAGTAACTATATTGCGAAAAATTGAAGGGAACACCAAAGTATTTAGATCCTCAGTTGAAACATATGGGGAGTCAATAGATGTAATAGTCTCGGAAGTATTCGATGATGAATATGTAATCAAGCCTTATCAAAAAGAGATTGATAAATATTTTATTCGAGACAGCTCATCTATTTCTGAAATTAAGGGGTATATCGGCAATGATGCATTAGCCTATGCACTTTCAAAATCAGATGATGACAATATTTCTATTGAGGATGAATGATGAAATACTTAGGTGAGCTCATGGAAAATCAGCCTTGCACATGGCTTAATGCGGCAAGAGAAAGTAAAAAAGAAAATGTTCAACAACTGAATCTTATAGCTGAAGAACTCTCTGATAATTACAGGTTATATGACAACCTGATAGAATCTAGTAATAATGTGCTACCTGATAGTGCATTCTTAAAATATTCAGATCTATTAATTGACTATTATGAAAAAGCACCGAGAGAATTAAACAAATTATTACTTGAAAGACGAAATGAACACGAGCTTTCCTTTTGCCCTTACTGCGGAAACCCAATGATTCCTGACACTTTAGATCATTTTATCCCTAAAGGAAGATGGCCTGAATTTTCTATTTTCCCTAATAATCTAGTACCTCAGTGTAGGGGTTGTGCTCCAGTAAAAGGCGAGCAATATTATTGCATTGAAAATAATTCAGCTATGTTTATACATCCTATTTACTTTAATTTTCTGGAGAATTTTCGTTTTTCAATGAATGTCTCATTGGATACTGAAAGTAATGATATATCTGTAGTGGTAAAGTTAAAAGCAATTATAGAAACTCAGGCTGATGACCAAAGGAGAGTGATTATTCATGCGGGAAAATTAAAAATTAAATCACGGATTATTCATTATTGTAAAAAGGAATTCCGGCAATGGATGAGAAGATTGGCCAATGCAAAATTTGACGTGAGAACAGCATTAAAGCAACGTTTATCAGAGATTCCACAGCAAGACATTGGAAAAGATTGGAAGAGTGCATTTTATTCTGCTTTGTTACAAAATCAAGAGATTATTGATTACATGAATTCCTTGCATCCTGCAGAAAATTTGCATCAACAGTCCAATCATGCGGTAGATTTAGATTTTGACTAATTTTTTCATAGGCTTATGAACAGTATAAGCCTATGTGTAAGTATCTTAGCAAAGTGGCTCTATAAGTATCCCGGTAAAGCGGATTAGTTACCCTTTAAAGCTAACTTCCGCTCTGACCTTAAAATCAGTAAGCCCTTCGGCTAGATGGCAAAGGCACGTGATGCAACCATTTGAATTTAATAATTCTTTGCTGATCTTCGAGTATGGATATGCGGTGACGAAAAAATCATCAGGTTTGTTTTTTCACAATATTCACGGGGAAATGTGTCGTAAATGCCCCGAAACGCACTGAGAGCCTCAGGCCTGTATGGCAGAGAAGGTTATTTTCAAAGTTGGGATGATGTCAGGCTCTTATGGTAACACCATTCGTCCCGAGTCAGTGTAAACAGCATGCTGGCTGGCGAATTTTTAACATCATTAATGTCCTGTACATGCCTTAATCCAGCATTGATCAGGACTTTCTGTGATGCCAGGTGATTTGCTCTTACTGTAGCAGAGATATCAGGCAGTTTGAGTTCATTAAACCCATAGCTGACTGCATAGATAGCAAACTCTGTCGCGAGGCCTTTTCCCCAGGACTCCGTGGAGAAGCGATACCCCAGGTTATTGATAGAAATATCGGCATGACTGCGAATGTTTAGCCCGCCAAAACCGATAATTCTTTCGGGATTATCTTTTAGTGAGATAGCCCAGTTTCCGAAACCGTAATCTTCCCAGTGTTTAAGCCAACGTTCCAAAACATCACGGGCATAATCAATATCAGGATACGGTCCTGCAGGATTAAACGTATTTGTGGCAGGGTCGCCATAAATTCTGAACAGGTCATTTCCGTCTGAGTTGATTACGGGGCGAAGATGCAGTCGGGAAGTCGTTATCGGCAAAATGCCTCCTGAATTTTTGATTCATTTAATGATTCACGCTGCTGCTTTTATAACCACAATCCTTCAGGTTCACAACAGCACATTAAGTGCACTTCGCACTATAAAGATAAAAACAGCGTCGCCTAAGACGCTGCCAAAAGATTTTAACGCGTGAGGAAAAGAGCCGAGGTCCAGATCCGCGACTGGTCTTTTTGTCTTGCACTGATAAACAAAGCATGTTCAGACTTTTCAGGCAGATTGAGGTCTGAAAGCCGTATATCACCCCGGATGTCGCGCGGCAGTGGCTGTTCTGTTACCAGCTCGATCTCGACCTGCAGCTCAGTGCCCGCCAGCGTAAAAGTCTCTTTGCCTGATAACAGAAGGGTCTTCCCATCAATCTCTGCGTCAAAAACGGGTGACCATGAATGAGGTTGAGGTGTAAGTGGGTCACCTACTTTGATGTAACTGCTGATCTCCAGATGCACGCGTACCGTTGCCCCATTCAGCCCACCCGTGCTCACTGTTACCGTGTCGCTGTCTCCATTGGTGTCCGTACGCAAACCAATCTGCGTATGACTCTCGCGCCACACGGTCTGTTCAGGGTGGTCAGCGCCGGTCAGGGAAAAGCCATTGATGGGGGTCCTGGTGACGTCAATATGCCCTGTCCAGTAAGCCCCACGGTAGCGGTCTTTGATACGCGCGCCACTCAGGCGTACACGGAAGTGGCGCTGTGAACGGCCCAGTTCCGCGTGCAAATCCCGGTGCCACACCTCTTTTTCACCGTCATAAAGCGTTATCGCTTCCCAGCCGGCATCACCCAACAGCCGGTAGCTCAGTGCCTCAGCGGAACTGTACTCAGCCACGTCACCCATTAGTGCATTTCCTGCCCGCAGTTCGGCATAGCTGCGCTCACCAGTAGTGGCAAAAGTGTGGCGGGCACGCAGCGCGATCGCCACACCCTTACGGTCAAAACGTTCGGCCAGTACGCCGGTCAGTCCACCACGTGAACCGAATACCGCCGTGGCAGGCACTCCCCCCCCACAGCGTCCCTGGTGTTCATCACTGTTAGCAGTCGCACCGAGCCGGTAACCACGCTCTAGCGCCTCAGCGTAGACCCAGTGGAACTGTCCCCATGCAGAGCCGACTTCAATCAGTCTCTCCAGTTCGGGGTGGTGCCAGTCAAGGTTACAGCGCCGCCCGCCGACGTGCGGGATAAGCAGATGTTTGTGCGGCTCGCGCGCATAGGCGGCATAAAGCTCGTCCAGCGGCCATGCTCCCGGCTTAATAGTGCCGGCGGTAAACTCGTTCCACTCGAAAGAGCGCACCAGTCGGCCCTGATTATCAAAGGGGAACTGGGGTTCGTCATCTTCAAGAAACACCACATTGTGGTCGCCACCGGCACAGGTATTGCCGCACCACTCGGTACCGGAATAGCAGACAAAGCTCTCGGGCTGGTTCAGCTCATTAATCAGCTTTACCGCCTGTTTCCAGCGCGCTTCGGTGACGTTAAAGTCATTTGCGGTATATCCCAGAATATCGAGACCGGCGACATCGCGTCCGTAACTCAGGTTATACAGCGTGTCATTGGTGCCGACGGTGTCATCAGAATGCACATGAAGATCTGCATACAGCGGGCGCAGGCCTGTCGCTGTCTCTTCGGCCGTGACCCACGCTTTACCTTCCAGTAGCGGTAATGCGCCCAGCGTCGCGCTGACTGACCACTCTCCCGCAGAAAGCTGCAAATCACCGATACGTGCAATCGCCCAGCCCTGTCCGGCCAGCTGGAAGTCATGGTGCTGCGTTTCCCCTTCCGATGAGGTCAGCGCCAGCCGTCCTGATAGTGGTCGTTCCCGGCAGGTATTACCCCAGCTGTCATCCAGGCGGATGATTACGGAGAAAGGGGTGTGGGGAGCCAGTAGCCGGGGGGCAATGACGGAAAGGGACGCGGGGGTACCGGGAACGATATCCAGCAGCGTGTCCCCCGGTACTTCAGCAAATTTTGAGCTGCCCAGCGGGTCGACAAACAGACGGAAACGGAAATCTTTCTCGACAAAACTCTGTACGCGGGTCCCGCCTCCGCCCCGGCGGCGGTCGCCCAGACGGATAATGATTTTATCTCCAGGGTTGATGTAGCCGTCGACGATATCAATCAGAATCGCCTTCTGAAATGGCCGCTCATGCCCTTTCTGGTCGAAACGTACTTTCAGGTGCTGCACTGTGGCAGGGCTTTGTCCCGGCAACAGGGGGCCGGCCTGATACTCGGCGCTGACATAGTTCGCAGCAGCAGGGTCACTGGTCTGAAAGAGCGCCCAGTCTGAGTAAAATTTAAACGCTAGCTTTAGCCATGCGCCATCCGCGAGGCCGCTGGCCCCCACGGTATAGACCAGTTGGATCTCTTCCCAGGCACCTGCTGTTAGCTGAGTGTGTGAGCTGGTGACGCTGCCCAGAAACGGGCGTGCTTTATTTTGTTCATATAAGCCTTTAGGGGCGATGTAATGACCTGCATCACGAATATCAAACTGACTCACATTAACCTCACACAATTATTGGGCACGCCAGCGCTGGTAACGCTGCTCGATGCGACGAAACACAAGATTTTCCATCAGCCACGCAATGAGCCCGATCAGGCAGATCCCCAGCAGCACCTGGCTGCTGTTGCCAGTCTGCCCGCCCATCGCCACCATCCAGCCAATACCCTGGGAGGCTCCCAGCATTTCAGCCGCCACCAGTGCACGCCAGGCCTGGCTGAACCCAATACGTAACGCGGCAGTGATAAACGGTAATGAGCTCGGCAGATAGACATGGAGCAGCAACTGCGCAGGACGGGCACCCAGTGTGCGCGCCGCGCGCACTTCTCCCCCGCGAATGCCTCGGATCCCTTCCTGAATAGTCAGGCACATAGGAAAGAGTGCGGCGATAACAATCACCACCACGATAGAGACGATGCCCAGGCCAAAAATAAGCAGCATAAGCGGTGCCCATGCAATAGGCGGGATGGCCATAAACAGGCTGTTCAGCGGCGTGAGAAAATCCCTGAATCGATCGGACAGGCCAGCGCTGACGCCCAGGATCAGCGCCAACACCACAGCGATAACAAATCCGGCGAATTCCTCCAGCAGGCTCGCGCCCAGTTGGGCCCATATAGAACCGTCTCTGAACCAGCGCACAGCTTCACGCCAGACATCCCAGGGTTGTGGCAACACGTAAGAAGGATAGTGACTGGCCACCGCTATCCAGACCACCAGCAAAACGGGGAGCGACGCCCAGCCCCAGTTTGGCGTTAACTTCACTGCGGGATCCCTGCTTTTTTCAGCCACTGCGTATCAACAAACTCATTCAGCCCAGGGGCTTTCTGCATATAGCCAACCGACTGAGAATCTTTCATCAACTGTTCAAAGAACGCGCCGTCCTTCTGCGTCAGTGATACTGACCACTGGATGCGTTTACGCGCCTCCTCTACCAGTGCCTCCGGCGCCAGGATTTTGCCGTCTGCGGTTTTGATGGACTGCAACTTAAATGCTTCGGCCATAATGCGATCGGCTTCTGCCGGGTGTTGGTTGATGAAATCCACCGCCTTCTGGTGGGCGCGGATCAGTTTCACCGCGTCATCAGGACGGTCTTTTAAGGTCTCCGGGAGCGCCATCAGTACGTACCACGGATATCCAGGCTGAACTTTATTCACGTCTAGCAGCACTTTTGCATCACCGCGTAGCAGCGCTTCGCTGATAAAAGGCTCCCATGTAAAGGCAGCGTCCACCACACCCTGCTGCAATGCAGCGGGCATGTTACCAGGTGGCATACTCAGCACCTGCACGTCTTTATCCGCGATTAACCCGGCTGGCTGCAGCACAACTCCGCGCAGCAGCACATCCATCCCGCTGCCCTTTTTCACTCCAGCGATACGCTTGCCCTTAAGGTCAGCCAGCGTTGAAATGCCACTTTTTGCCGGAACGATCAGTGCGGCCTGCCCGCTGTTCACTTTGGCAATGATTTGCCCCTTGAGCCCGCGAGAGAACCACTGAAACACCGGTGTCGCACCGATGTAAGCCGCATCCAGCTCGTGTGCGGCCAGCGCCTGACTGATAACCGGCCCGTCGCCAAAGGACTTCAGCTCCACATTCAGTCCTTCCTGCTTATAAAAACCTTCTTTTTCGGCAATCAGCGCCGGTGCGTTTGCCAGCGCATATACCCAGCCAATGCGCAGTGGCTGTGAGTCCGCTGCGTAGGCCGCTTGAAATAAAACCCCTGATATCAGCACAGCAAGAAATGATTTACCCATTTGGCGTTCCGTTTTATTAGATTGAGTGACTGTGGGACTGCTGCATTACGTCTGTAATGCGTTTCAGTAATTCATTGCGATACGCAGCAAAAGCCGGAAGCTGGCGCGTCTCCAGATTACTGCGCGGACGCGGCAGAGAAATGGTGAGTTCGCTGTGCACGCCGCCCGGGGCACGATTGAGGACGATGACGCGATCGGCCAGAAAGACTGCTTCTTCAATGTCGTGCGTGATAAATACGGTGGTCTGGCCAATGGCTGACCAGAGGCGCAGTGTTTCTTCGTTCATATCGCCGCGGGTGATGGCATCAAGAGCAGCGAACGGCTCATCCATCAGCAATACACTCGGCTCCAGTGCCAATGCACGAGCCAGCGATACACGCTGCTGCATTCCTCCGGACATCTGATGAGGAAACTGATTGGCGGCATGCGCCAGTCCCACCCGTTGCAGATAAGATATTGCGCGTTCACGCTGGGAAGCGACATCCTCGCGTTTCTGCATACGCAATCCAAACCGGACATTCTCTAGTGCACTCAGCCAGCCAAAGAGTTGTGGTTGCTGAAAAACATAACCCAGTTGGTTGTTCTCGGGTGTGGTCCGCTGACCACCAATTTTAACTGCCCCTTCCTCCGGTTCAGTGAAGCCCGCCAGCAGGTTGAGCAAAGTGCTCTTGCCGCAACCGGAAGGCCCCAGTAACACGACAAATTCGCCCTGTCGTGCATGGAAGCTGAAGTTGCGGAACACCGGTACGCCGCCAGGGTAACGAAAGGTGATATTGTCTACCGCCAGTGCGGATGGCTCAGAAGTTGTCATGCGGGACATCACGTGTAAGTAAATTCGATAATGGTTATAATACGTATTAATACAAGTTAGTCTTAGATCGCTTCTGACTAAACTAGATCCGAACGGAATACGGGAGAAGGAACCTGAATGGCATTGGTGCGTGAGAATATGACATCGCTATACCGACAGATTGCCGATACGCTGCAGCAAGAAATTGCAGCCGGACACTATCAGCCGAGCGGAAAGCTGCCCTCTGAATCAGCGCTTGAAGAACGCTTCTCCGTCAGCAGAGTCACGGTTCGGCTGGCGCTAAAGTCTCTCACCGAGCAGGGTATTGTCGAGCGTAAACAGGGGAAAGGCACCTACGTGTCAGGTAAAAAAGTGGCACATGGCATCAACGTTATACGCAGCTTTCATGAGTCGCTTAAGCAACAAGGGCTGAACGCCAGTATGCGGTTGCTGGCTAAAGAGCAGATTCCCACCCCCGAGTCGTTACTCAACCTGTTTGATAAGGCTCGGTCTTTGACTTTTATCTCACGACTGCATCTTGTGGATAACGAGCCAATTGCCGTAGGTTACAGCCATTTTCTGGCTTTCCCTCATGCGCTGAGCTGGGAAGAGACGGAGCAAGAACCCACCTGGGCTTTGCTGGAAAAAGCTACCCAGAGTGTGATAAGCCGTTCAGATATCGCCATCCGGCTGGACTTTGCCGATAAGGCACTTGCCGAGGTGCTGGGCATCGCTAAAAACTCGCCACTCTTTCTGCTGGAGAGGACATCCTGGTTTGAAAATGGGAAGTGTGCGGAAAACTCGCGTTTCTTCATTCGTCCTGAACACTATGAGTTCACATTGAGCAACGGATGAAATATGGCGGGTTTTATTCTATGACCACTTTTCAGATGTTGGTCCTGCCATTTCTGTCGGCCCTCAGGCGATGTATACCAAATACGACCTCTTTCTTTTCAGTGATACTTGCCTCTCAATACTGAAAAGCAAAGAGGGGGACTGATTGAGAAGCTTACTTCTGCTCTGTGCCAGGAGCAGACGTTGCCAATATTGTGCAAAGTTAATCTATTGGAAGTGGGTCGGTATGTCGAAGCCAGGTTCAGATATCCGCATGCAGTAAGGTTATTAAGGCCGCTACGAAAATCTAATACTGCAGCGGCCTATCGAGCTAAACTTCATTATGTGAACCGATTATTTTTTCTCTAATCCTTTGATATTGTGAATTAACTTAGCGACATCACCGTGTTTTGTGTTCGCCGGTAGGTTATCTTTAATTAATTTTCTGTTCGCTGCTGTTTCTCTGTAGCCATACTTGCTTAGAAGGTCGTTAAGTTCGTAATCTTGTGAGGTATTTACATAGTCCCAGTCTGACTTAGGCATTCATCTTCATCCTTTCTTGTTGTACATAAATAAACAGTAACCGTTGGCTAAAAAAAACAAGCACTTCTTAATGCTTATGTTGAAAATTTTATTTAGATCAAATAAATACGGATTATTAATGTTAGGAATAACCCTGTATATTGTGATCAGGGTTATTCTCATTACTTCTAGGCTAAGCTAAAAATAATATAACGAGGGACATCATGGTACTATATTTTGTGAGTTATGATTTGGTTAAAAACAAAGATTATTCAAAAGTTATTGATGAATTAGAAAGACTTAATGCTCGGCGTATGCTCGAATCTAACTGGTGTTTAACTCGGTCTACATCTGGTGAATCAAAACATTTACGAGATCACTTTAAAAAATTTATTGACAGTGACGATCGCTTAGTTGTATCAGAGGTAACTGATTGGGCTGGTTTGAGAATGATGGATAATCCAAATAATCTTTGATGATTAAATACGTGGTAAGTTAATCCCAGCCACGTAATTTAAGTAAATATCTTATCGGCTATTTACTACATGCGAGGCGTACCCTCAGCCTTTAGTAGCTCAACTAATTTTTTCAAGGCGACAAGCAGCAATGACCGTTAAGGGGGTGCGGACGATTACCTGGACTAATTTAATATTTGAATCCCAGTATTATCCGATACGTTTCAGGGCTGACTGCACCCAGAGGCATCTTTATTCGGTGACTGTTATACCCGCGAATGTAATCATCCATCTGCTGTATAAAACCGTCAAGGGATACACCCGTTGGCGCAGCCCCGAACTGTCAAAATACCGTACTCCCTGTGCCTCGTCCCAACGTCAGCAGCGCGATTTCCACCGCGCCACCCACATCAATTACCCTTTAGCGGGATTAAGCTCTGAATGGTCAATCGCCACATCCTCCACACCATACTTGGCGAGGATCTTCTGATAGGTGCCGTCTTTAATCAGCGAATTGATCGCTTCTACCCAATATTTCGCATTGCCCGAAGATTTGCTAACCGGAATACCGGCATATACCTGGTCAAAAATCGGCCCGACGCGCTTTAAATCACTCTGATTTTGCAGCAGCCAGCCGTTCTCGCCGGTATAGCCTAGCGTGGCATCCGCGCGGCCGGAACGTAACGCCAGCCAGGTGGCGCCGCGATCGGGGAATTGACTCACTTTCACCGCAGCTTTACCGCTAGCTTCACATTGCTGGGAAATCTGCTCAAAGGTCTTGGTTGAAGGATGGCTGGCAAGCAAAGCGATGGTTTTACCGCATAGATCGTTCAGCTTCACGTCCTGCGGCAACGGGGAGTTCTGCAATACGATCAGCTGGTACCCGGCGCGGACCGTTGACGCAATATCCACCACCTGCTGTCGTTCCGGTGTGGCATCCAGACCCGCCGCCAGGGTGAATTTGCCGGACTGAATCGCCGGAACGACTGCCGCGAAATCCCCGCTGGTCACCGTCAGTTTTGCGCCAAGACGCTGCGCCGCGGCATTAGCGATGTCGTAAAAATAACCCGTTGGCTGGCCCTTATCGTCCTTAAAGGAGAGCGGTGTCCAGTCGTACTGAATAGCGGTCACCAACGTTTTCCCCTCGTACGGGGAAGGGCTGATGGTGGCGGCGTGAGCCTGGCTTACCGCCAGCAGGATTGAAAGCGAAAGTACGAGTTTGTTCATGTTTTTTTCCCGGTAATAAGGGGCGTTCAGCGCCCCGCAAGTGAAGAAACCTGTCCAAATGAACGTGCCGCCAGATAGCCCTCGCGCGTGGCTTCCGTGAGGCCGCGCGGGGCGCGGGCATCGCCAACCAGTTGCACGGCAAACCCCGCATGCAGCGCGCTGAGATAGAGTGCGTTATTGCCGGTAGGGATCAACGAGGTCACCAGCCGCTCCGGCGCATCCGGCAGCGGCAGCCAGGCACCGCTAAGCATATTTTGCAGTTGCAGCCGATCCTGCCACGGGGCAATACGGTGCTCCGCCAGGAACTCTACGCCGAGCTTCGCCAGCCGACTCACCGCCGGCAGGCGCACCGTGCTGTTCAGTCCCTGACCCGCCCAACTCAGTGAGGTAACGAACTGCACCCGGTGACCCTGTTGGGCGAGAAACTCGGCGACGCTCAGCGCCGCGCGGCCACCCCATTCGTCATACACCAGTACAGAAGCGGCCGGACCGGCGGGGCGCTGCAGGGCCTGATTTACGCTGTGGATCTCACCGTTGAACCACGGCTGCCAGCTGTCGGCATAGGATTCCTGACTACCGGTGGCAATAATTACCCGCTCCGCACCTTCAGCTCTGAGCGTTTCTAGCGTCACCGACTGGCCAAAGCGCAGTGCCACCTGGCTGATCGTCAGTTCGCGGATAAACCAGTCAACGATCTGCCGCAGATCCTGGCGGTGTGGCACCTGTTCGATCAGCGCCAGCTGTCCGCCGGGCGCCGGGGCCCGGTCATACAGCACCACCTGGTGGCCCTGTAACGCGGCGTTGCGGGCAGCCTCCAGTCCCGCCGGACCGGCACCAACCACCACCACTTTCAGCGCTGCCACATTGGCCGGATCCTGCCAGCGTGCTGCCTCGGCTTCACGCCCGGCAACCGGATTGAAGGCGCAGTGAATGGGTTTACCATCCGCCACCCGCTGCCAGCAGCCCGACTGAATGCCGACACAGGGGCGGGTGCGATCGCTGTTGCCCTGCTGCGCCTTACGTGGCAGGTCGGGGTCGGCTACCAGCTCACGCGCCATGGTCACCGCGTCGCACACGCCTGCGGCAATCAGGCTCTCCGCCAGTGCTGCATTCACCACCCGCCCGGCCAGCCAGATCGGCAGGTGAGGTAACTGGCGTTTAAGCGTGGCCGCGGCATGTTGCCACAGCGCGGGAGGGAAACTGGCGTCCGGCAGATTGGTCGCCACCCCCCAGCCGCTGGAGAAGTTGCCGCCGCTCACCGAGATATAATCCAGTAGGCCGCTGTTGCCCAGCGCGACAATCTGCTCCGTCAACTCGGTCTGAGCTTCTGCCTGCGGTGCCAGCTCCAGATTGACCCGCGCACCTACCACCAGCTGATTGCCGATGCGGGCGCGGATCCGTTCCAGGATCGCCAGCGCAAAGCGACGGCGATTTTCCACGCTGCCGCCCCAGCGATCCTCACGCACGTTGGTCTCCGGGCTGAGAAACTGCTGCACCAGGTTGCCGTGACCAAAATGCAGTTCGATGCCGTTCACCCGGGTACGGGCGACGGCGGCGGCGGCCGTGGCGAAATCCTCGATGATTTGCTCAATCTGCGCCTCATCCAGCGCCAGCGGCACGCGGACCACGCCGCCGTATTCGCGCTGTGGAATCGCCGAAGCGGAAAACAGAATATCGTCACCGCGGTTCGGCCCCAGAAACGCCTGGCGGCCCGGGTGATTGAGCTGCACAAAGCAGTGCGCGCCGTGGGCCTGCACCCGTTCGGCAAGCTGGTCATATTTGCCATTCCGCGCCTCATCCAGCACGTAGAAGTCACCGCAGCCGGCGCTGACCGCATTGGCCTGGGTAATCACCACCGCAGCGCCGCCTTCCGCACGCCTGGCCTCATAGGCCAGCAGATCCTCATTGTGGGTGCCTGGCCCCAGTGAAGTGCCGTGACCGGAGTTGATGATGCGGTTGCGCAGGTGCAGGTGCCCGACCTGGAGCGGTGTAAACAGAGTGTCAAACACCGGGGCGGTAAGGATGATGTCAGACATCGGCCACCTCATTGCGCAGGGAAGAGATTTGCTGCAGAAACGCCCGCGTGCGCGCCTGCTGCGGCGCATCCAGCACCTGCTGCGGCAGGCCATATTCCACAATATGGCCTTGATCGAGAAACGCCACATGGCTGGCGACGCGGCGAGCAAACTGCATTTCATGGGTCGCCACCACCATGGTGATGCCGGTGGAGGCCAGATCGGTCATCACCGCCAGCACCTCATTAACCAGCTCGGGGTCGAGCGCGCTGGTCGGCTCATCGAACAGAATCAGAGCCGGATCGCGAGCCAGCGCACGGGCGATCGCCACCCGCTGCTGCTGCCCGCCGGACAGCGAGCCTGGCCATTCATCCGCCTTGTGCGCCAGCCCGACGCGCGCCAGTAGCGCCCGCGCTTTCTCTTCTGCCTCCCGCCGCTGGCCCTGTAGCTGCGGGGCCAGCATCACGTTCTGCAGCACGGTTAGGTGCGGGAACAGGTTGAACTGTTGGAAGACGAAGCCAATCCGGTCCCGCTGCTGGCGGATGATTTTTTCCGGGGCGGCATAAACGCGGCCGTTTTTTTCGACCAGACCGAGGGGGGTATTCTGGAAGAAAATCACTCCGCTATCCGGCGACTCCAGCGTCGCCAGTAAACGCAGCAGGGTGCTCTTCCCTGAGCCGGAAGGACCAATTAGACACAGGACTTCACCCTCGGCGATATCCAGATCGATATGTTGTAGCACCAAGTTGGCGCCATAGCGTTTCTGTAAACGGCGCGCACGCAGCACCGTCGCCGGGTTATTTTCCACGGCGAGCAGGGATTCACTCATAATAAACCTTATTATTTACGACGATACCCGCGACCGTAATAACGTTCGCTCCAGTGTTGTAATAATGACAGTAGCGAGGTGACAATCACGTACCAGAACGTCGCCACCAGCAAAAGGGGAATAATTTTATAATTGCGATTATAAATAAGCTGCGCCGAGTAAAGCAGCTCGGTGACTGCCACCACGCTGATAATCGAGGTGCCTTTTAAATTATCAATCAGAAAGTTGCCCAGCGCCGGGATAATGGTGCGCAGCGATTGCGGCAGGGTGATTTTGCGAAATATCTCCGCGGGAGAAAGTCCCAGCATGGCGGCCGCTTCTTTCTGCCCCTGCGGCACGGCCAGCAGCCCGCCGCGAATAAACTCGGCAGAGTAGGCCATGCCGTGCAGGGTTAGCCCGAGAATCGAAGCGCCAATCGCGCTGATCAGATCGTTGGTTGCCACGCTAAACCACGGCTCGGCACCGGGCAGGCCAAACTTCAGGCGCGGCACCAGATAACCAATGTTAAACCAGAATAGCAGCTGCACCAGCAGCGGCGTGGCGCGGAACAGCCAGATATAGCTCCAGGCGATCAACGCGACTACCGGGTTGCGCGACAGACGCATCAGGGCAATACCTACGCCAAACACCACGCCCAGTAGCGTGACCACTGCGGTCAACCAGAGCGTGGTCCACAGCCCGTTGAGAATTTGCGCATCGAAGAGATAATGGCTCACCAGCGGCCAGTCGAATGCCGGGTTCTCAGCCGCCTGCCAGACTAAAAACAGCAACACGGCACTGACGGCCACCGCTGAAATATGGCGTCGCCAGCGGCGCGGCTGGCGAATACCCAGATGTTCTTCCGCCTGATTAATACGCTGAAAGAATTCACTCTGCTGGCGTGAAATAGCCTGTACGGCGAGTTTATTTTTATGATTGGGGGCAGAAACCACCCAGCGTTCATTTATTTCACTCATGATCTACCTGGTTAAGAATGCCAATAAATAAAAGGCATTGAGTCATAAATAACTTCCCTGCTCAATGCCGATTTGTGCATTCCTTTGCCAGTTTCCGGCGGCGTGTTACCTGGCTTAGCTGGCCGGGTTAACCACCACCTTTTTCAGCGCCACGCTTTCTACACCATATTTCTGCAGGATCTTTTGATAGCTGCCGTCGGCAATTAATGCATCGATCGCCTGCGCCCACAGCTTCGCGTTACCTTGCTGCTTATCCACTGCAAAACCGGACTGCCCGCTATTAAACACCGGACCGGTTACGCGCCAGCTCGGATCTTTTTTCACAATCCAGCCCGCTTCGCCGGTATAGACCGGGGTGAGTTCGGCCTGGCCGCTTTTTACCGCCAGCCATGCGGCGGAGCGCGACGGATAGATCGCCACTTTCAGCGCCGGTTTACCCTGCTGCTGGCAGGCCGCGACTTGCTGGTTGAGTGCATCAATCGTCGACTGCCCGGCCAGCGCGGCCACGGAATGGCCGCACAGCGAAGTCAGCTCGCTGGAGAGTTTTACCGGGCCGTCGTTGCGGGTGATAAAGGAATAGCCGGCGTCAATCAGCGGCACAATATCCACCACCTGCTGACGTGCGACGGTGGCATCGGTGCCCAGCGCCAGATCATAGCGATGGCTCTGCAAACCGGGGATAAAGGTATCGAAGGTGCCATTTTTCACCTCCAGTTTCGCGCCCAGCTTCTGTGCTGCCGCCGCAACGATTTCGTAGAAATAGCCGCTGTTTTCGCCTTTATCGTCGACAAATACCACCGGCTCGTAGTCATTCTGCATGATGCCGTGCAGCTGTTTATTTTGTAGGGTGGTTGGCAACGGCGCTGCCAGCGCGGTCTGCGCCAGGCTGCCGATCAGCGCAGTGAGTAAGATTCGTTTCATGATTGTCCTGGTAACTAACGAGAGTAAACCGCCTGCGGCTCGGCAAATTGCCGCGCAGGCGAAAAAAGCGGCCAGTCGCGCGCGAGGTCAACCTCGCCCGCGATAGCCTGAGCCAGCAACTCGCCTAACGCGGGTGCCAGCTTGAATCCATGCCCGGAGAGGCCAATGCCGATCCAGACATGCGGCTCTGTAGCCAGTTCGCCCAGTAGCGGTGCCTGGTCCCAGGTGTAGGCTTCCGGCCAGGTGCCGCCGCCGACAATCGTGCGATGCCCGCCGTTGACCGCTTCGGCCACGTGCTGGTCGATGCGCTGATACAACAAAGGGGTCAGGCTGTCGGTGGCTTCGGTGGCGACGAGCTGCGGATCGTGCTGTTCGTTCAGTTCGGCATCGCCAACGAAGAACTTAAAGTTTTTGCCGTCCGGCAGAGGCTGGGTGTTCCACATCGCACGGCCGGGCGTCACCCGCATAGTGGGGGGGAACGCCTGGCTGTCGAAGCCGCTTTCTTTACCGAGATGGAAGCTCATTCCCAGCCGCCGCGAGGCAATGGGCAGGGCGGGCAGCAGCTTTTTACTCCACGCGCCGGTGGTGACAATCACCCGATCGAAGCGGCGGATCTCGCCGTTGACCCGCAGATCCACGCCGGTTTCGTTCGCCGTAATCTCGCTGACTGTCGCGTGTTCATGCACTTCTGCACCCAGCTGTTGCGCCTGCTGAGCCGAGGCAATCAGCAGCTCGTGGGTCAACAGAATGCCGCCAGCCGGATCGAACAGGCCTTCTTCATCTTCATCCAGGTTCAGCCGTGGAAAACGTGCATTTATCGCTGCGCGCGACAGGCGTTCATGTGGCAGATCCTGCTGTTTCGCGGAGTTCTCAACCGCCTGAAACCATGCGCTTTCGGGGGTGCCGATGGTGAGAAACCCACCGCCCCAGAACAGCTGGGTCTGTTGTTCCTGTTCCAGCTGTTGCCACAGTTGGCTGGCGCGCTGTAGTAGCGAGGTGTAGGCCGCGCCCTCGCCGTAAATCAGTCGATGCTGGCGGGTGCGGCCGCCGGAGGCGCCGATATCATTACCGACGCGGTACTGTTCGAAGCCTTCGACTGCATAGCCTTTACGAGCCAGTGCCAGCAAGGTCGCGCAGCCCAGCGCACCAAGTCCCACTACTGCTATCCTGCTTGTCATGATTGCCATACCTTTGAAAGAAAACGCCTTGTGCGCGCGACGCGCGACGGGGCAGCACGGGGGTCTACATGCTTTTATGATGCGGCTGATTAGCAGCTGGTCTGGTAATCAGCGGTGCGGGGAAGGGCGCCAGGGTGAAGCTACAGCTCCACCTTATCGATTCCTGCACATAGAGAGGGGACAGTCTGGGGCGGCGGCGGGAGTTCGTGAAATAACTATATCGGCATAGTGAAGCAGGAAATCGGCAATAGTGGATTGAGTTGCAATTGTGTTCCGCGTCTGGCTTATCGGGGCTATCCGGCAATAACAGCATCGACTTCTCCCCAGTCATGCTGGAGCTGCTCTCCGGGCTGAGTCTCATATCGGACGGTCTGTTTAGAAGGACGCAGGCTCCGTTTAGGCTGAATGTATTTTCGAAGCCGGGTTCTGCATCCGGTATACCCCTGCTGTGCAATTTCCTGATAAATCACTTCAGCGTTCCAGACGTGTTCACGCAACCGCTGATCGATCCAGTTCATATAAGGCTGCAGCTTTTTCATTTTCTCGCGTGGGGGGCGAGAAACGCTGCTCTGCGTGAAAAGGTGTCTCCGGACAGTGCGTTCAGAACAGCCGACATGTGTGCAATGTCGATAATGTGTGCGCCATGAATACGCATCTGCTTTATCATGAGTAAGTCCCCTCTGCTTAACATGTGGCAACTCCGACAGGCCCAGGAACCTTATGAGAAGCGCATGTTGGGTGGAGTGGACAAAAATTGTGTTGTTTTCAGGCCTTGTATCACTGTTGCTAACAAGCTGGGGCAGGAATGACGAAACCGGGCAGGTTTACCGGCATCAGTGATACTGCCGCGCCGGTGCGGACATGCACGCACTAGCCTGAACTGGCGACCCCTCGTGCCATGGACGGAGAGGGCTGGGTGTCCCCTGTGTGCCAGAAGCAGACGTTGCTGACATAAATCGAAGGTGGGTTGCCCCACCTTCGGTAACCAAATAGTATATTTTAGCCTTTTAAAATAAATACTAACGCTTACTCTAAATGTTTTACTTTAGTAATTGAACCAAGCGGATGAAAGTCTGGCAAATATGTTTTAATTTGCCCATCAGCTAATAAATAATGATTCGCAGCCTCTTGAAATACATTCCTGGATAGAGGATGTAAAGCGTTAGGATTATGGTAAACCTCTAGACCTTCACTCCATTGCTCATGGTAGGAAGGAGAGCCGACTTCCAGGCTAAATGATTGAGGTCTTATTGCATTGACATCATGATTAATTCTAAGTCCCGCCCTAATCATCTCTGAACCTTCAGGTGCAAATTCATTTAGAAGTCCCATACGATTGAACTTTCCAAATGATGCATCATTAGAGAAAATCACAGCGCTAATATTTTCCGCTTCTGGAAGGTTAAAAAACCCTGAAGGTATTACTTTTTTTCCCCAAGTATGCTCTTCGATCTTAACAGGAACTATTGTCACACTCCCATTATCGTCTACTTTGGCCTCATGCCTGTACCCATAAAGATAATATGGCAATGACGCCCGGGAATCCTTACCGGAAGCAGGACTGAGGCAGTCTGTGATAGCAAAAATTAAAGGCTTATCTTTACAAACTGGCTTTTCCCAATACTTTTTTTTAAGTTTTGAAAAAAGAGCACTTCCATATTTAATAGGATAATAGTTATTCTTTATATCTTCCAAATCTTTTAAGTTGTTATATTGTGGCAATTCTTCATCTTTACCCTCTATTATTGAAGGGTTGACAGTTGTAGCTTCTATGCAAAATTCACCTTGAAAGCTGTCACAAACAAAGTCAGGAATGGCTTCCTTTTGATTGAATGTTATATCATTCTCAGTCAACAGAGCGAATAGATACAGCTCCCATATTCGTTGATTAAAACCTGTTGTCTGAAATTGCTCTACAAAATTACCATCTGCATCTTCATACCAACGCATCATGGGTTCAATAATATTCTTTGCAGAAGCAAATAATGAATTAGATACCAACTCATTGAAAAGAGGAGATAGTTTGTTTTTTGTTTTTATTAATGGGGTAAAAAAATCAACCGGGGCCTTATGAGTCCCCCCTTGCAATCTTTCCTGATCAATATTTTTATGTATTTCTAGTATTTTGGTCAACAAGGCGGATTCAGAAAGAGAAAAATCTTCATTCCATTCGGAATTATCAATAAAACGGTATCGTTCAGATTCATCACGAGCCATTAATATCCCGAAAAAATCTTTATCAGTGTAATCTTGTATGATGCATGAAACAATACTTTTGTCTTCAGTTTCATACCAAGCGATCTCCCTACCAAAGGTTTTTGCATGGGGGTCCCTCGCATACGCCGCTAGAGAATCAAATCTGGACTGCTTTATTTTTCTAATATTCATTTTAGATTGATGATTTTTAGGGAAAAAGTAATACTACTATTCATTAAAAAAGATACAAGCGCTGTTTTGCATCATGGATTTTTTTGATAAAAATATGGGCGTGTGACTTATTCTTCTTGGATTACTGCGGCTGATCTAGGCACTTTTGTAGTGCTACCACGAATCATTCGTTCAGAAGGTTAGATGTCTCTTTCTCGCTCAGGCTGTGTGAAAACTCCTGATCACTTTTTGGTCTAAGCGATGGTTTCATATGATCAACCATTCTTGATAAACCCATGCGACGGACTGAATTTTTCATTAAAATTAAAAACATACAAATGAATACTGCGGATACCGACATGGCCAATCACATTCAAGGACAAGGCAGGCTTCAGGTGACATTGCTCCCTGACGCACTGGATGATTTTGTCACTGAAGATAACCCCGTCAGAGTGGTTGATATCTTTGTTGATGGACTAAAGCTCGATTCTCTTGGTTTCAGAAGAGTTGATGCAAAGCGAACCGGACGGCCCGGATATCACCCTGCCACCCTACTAAAATTGTACATTTACGGATATCTCAACCGAATTCAGTCCTCCCGTAGACTGGAAAAAGAGGCCCATCGGAACGTTGAACTGATGTGGTTACTTGAACGATTAACGCCTGATTTCAAAACCATTGCAGACTTCAGAAAAGATAACAGTGAAGGTATCAGGAATGCCTGTCGGGCCTTTATTGGCCTGTGTCGGCAAATGCAAATGTTCACTGATGCCGTTGTAGCCATCGACGGTAGCAAATTTAAAGCAGTAAACAGTAAACCCAATAACTTCACATCTCAGAAAGCCAAAGACCACATTGAGCGCGTTGAGCAAAGTATTACTTATTATTTAAATAAGCTGGATGAAGCCGACAAGAATGCTGAGCCCGATGCAAACGCAAAGTTAACAGCCACTAAACTGGCCTGGCTAAAAAAGCGTTTACGTGAGCTTCAGGAGATCCAACAAGCCGTCGCACAACAGCCAGATAAACAACTCTCTTTAACCGACCCTGACTCCCGGTTGATGAAAACAAATAATATGAATCGGCAAGTTTGCTACAACGTTCAGACAGCTGTGGATACGAAGAACCATTTGATTGTTGCGCATGAAGTCACCAACACAACAGATAACGGGCAACTTGGTTTGGTAGCAACACTGGCTCAGAAAGCTGTTGGCCGGAAGGACATAACAGTACTTGCCGATAAAGGGTATTACAGTCGCAGCGATATTAAAACGGTTCTGGATAGCGGAGCCGTAGCCTTAGTGCCTAAAGGAGATACCTCTGGTGCTGAACGTAAGGGGCTCTATAATCGCTCAATGTTCAGATATAACAGGGAAAAAGATGTTTATGTATGCCCAATGGGCAATGAGCTTCAGAATCGTTTTACCTCAATAGAGGACGGACTGGAGCAACAGTTGTACTTTAACAATATTGCCTGTCGCGATTGCAGTCAGCGCTCCAGATGCACTACATCGAAACGTGAACCAAGGCGTATACGGCGTTGGGTTCATGAAGCTGAAATGGAAGAAATGCATGCGAGGCTTGAGTCATTTCCTCAGGCGGTAGTCATGCGAAAGCAAACGGTAGAACATCCGTTTGGGACAATTAAAATGTGGATGGGTGCAACGCACTTTCTGATGCGGAAATTTAAAAATGTCAGTACGGAAATGAGTCTACATATATTGGCTTATAACCTGAAAAGGATGATATCGATATGGGGTACTACAGGATTGATATTTCAGCTTAAGGAACAATACGGCTAACGGTTCCGTCCGTTTTATCCTCCAGTAACAAATATCAGGCTCTTTCCCGCAATAAACACTTCTGACACACCCGAATAGAATCACAGATTACCTCGTCAACTTAAACAGCTTTCTCAAAACACAGATGAGAAATATTGTTAGGCTACTTAACGCTATGAGTTTTCACACAGCCTGCGCTCACAGCGGACCTTCAGCTTAGTCAGGCCGCCGTATTCATGGCAAAAAAGAGCGGAGGCTCTGGAGCGATTATGCTTATCTTCGCTGGACACCAAGGCAATAGAACTGCCAGTCTGTATCCCAGTGAACTGACAAAACAGGGAGAGTTATGACCAGAAACACGATCTACGTTATTCACAGTCCCAACCCCACACTGGGCCGATCACCGCTGCAAAGAGGTTTTTTCCTGTACGCTCTCACCGAAAAATTTATCAAGTCTCTTCAGCGCGAGCTGGATAGGCTCTGTATGGACTACCAGGTTGTTGCTGATGATACCGAGTCGGACATTGAGGTGCTGATAACGCGCGATCCTGCTCTTCTTGTCTGCGTTCCGGGTCTTCGCTTTCAGTTCTATCATCGGGGCTTCGACAAACAGAAAATAGTCTGGTTAAACGTTATAGAATATTCCTCCGCAGACCCTTTTTCTGTGCTCAACAGGCTTACAGGCCAACAAAGGTTGGATTGATGCTCAAATGGATTAAGCGCGGAATGGTTTTTCTATTACTTTTGGTGGTGACGTTTATTGTCGTTGGCAATCTTATTACGCTGTTGTGGCCAGACGTCACTGACTATCTGGCATCGTGGTTTAAGACGATTGGAGTGGAAGAAACAACGGATCTCCTGGTTGACCTCACCTTTGGTATCGCGCTGATTATCTCTTTTATAATCAGTTTACTGCTGATTCGTCGCCGCAAGTTAAGCACTGATAAGGGCTGAGATCTGCGACATCTTACGGCATACGATGTACTTTTAAGATGTCGCAGGCATTTTATGTAAGACACATCACCACGTGTTTAACCCAGTCGATGTTTGATGTCCCAGACAGCATCTGCATTTTGCCGTGGGTATACGAAATACCATCCTATTATTAGCCTCAGCTTTCACCACGCCCCGCTTGCCATGTAAGCAATACGATAATTTTCTTTTCCTCTCTGTGGCACATCGCCAAAATCAGCCTGCAAGCGCTGCCAGCGGCTGACATCCCAGGCGCTGAGATCCCCATCCTGCGCCAGCAAAGACAGGTCGCTGTGCGGTGGGGTCGTTTGCCTGGCTATAGATAACCACGGGGCATTGCTTATTTCATCAATGCAGGGAAGTTGCAGCGCCAGTCAGGTATCAATCTGCGGCCAGCCAAAATCTTGCGTCAGCGTTTTAAACGCCGGGCTTTCCAAAAACACTGATACTGGTCAGTACCTGCTCAGTCATATCCCTTAGTGTAATTGGACGGATGTCTCTCACTATTGACATCTTACCCACCCGGGAGTTTACTATTTTCTTCTTAGTTAAACTAATGGTGAATGTATGCCATCAAAACTAAACTGGCTTTTGCAAAATACTGCGCCGGGTTCCCTGGTACTACAGTCCTGGCTGACAAAAAATGGTATTAGCCCTTCATTAGCCAATAAGTATATGCACAGTGACTGGTTACAAAAACTACGTGCCGGTGTATACGTGCGGAGTGGGCGTGAACCTCAGTGGAGCGATGCTGTGTTATGTTTGCAAAATCAGCTGGGGATTTCTGTGCATCTGGCGGGGCTTACTAGCCTGACCTGGCAGGGACGCTCTCATTATCTTCACTTAACGCGTCAGGCAATTTGGCTTTGCGTAGAAGATAAAGTTTCATTACCAAAGTGGTTCAAAGAATTTCCCAATGTGGAATGGCTTTTACTTTCTAATCAGAAGCTCAATATGCATGACGAAAAGTATCTGACAGAGGTAGAAATCAAGGGCGGGCGGTTGAGAGCGAGTATATCTGAATTAGCTGCTTACGAGATTACTAACGCGGTGCCTGGTTCGCTTTCATTTGAGCACGCTGCGGAGCTGTTTCAGGGGTTGGTAAATCTAAGCCCCCGTAAAGTAGAAGTGTTGTTGCAATCCAGTCGAGCAGTGAAAACTAACCGCCTTTACCTGTTTCTGGCCGATCACTATGCTCATGCATGGGCTAAGCGAATAGATAAAACCAGCATTGATTTGGGGGCAGGGAAACGACAGATCGTATCTGGTGGCAAGCTGGATCAACAATATCAGATCACTGTTCCTGAGAGTTTTGTTAGCAAAGGGAGCTCATATGGATAAGCAATCTCCTTATTATCAGCAAGTTGCGCTGCTGCTTAGTGCATTACCTGTTGTGGCATCAGAGCGATGCTTTGCGCTAAAAGGTGGGACGGCAATAAACTTATTTGTCCGTAATTTTCCACGCCTATCGGTTGATATCGATTTGGCTTACATTCTACTGGAAAGCAGAGATGAGGCATTGCCAAACGTTCGGGCTGCTTTGACGCGTATTGCTGAAAGACTGCAACAACAGGCAGGCATTTCGGCAGTTCTACAAACGAATAATCCTGATGAAATGCGCATTGTTGTTTCTTCTCAGGGGGCGCAGATAAAAATAGAAGTTTCGCCTGTTGCACGAGGTACGCTTTATCCGCCAGACGAACGTGATGTTGTTGAAGCGGTAGAAGATGAGTTCGGTTTCGCTACTATTCAGGTTGTATCACTTGCCGATCTCTATGGTGGAAAGCTTTGTGCCGCGCTCGATAGGCAGCATCCCCGTGATTTTTATGACGTCAAAATGCTGCTTGAAACGCAGGGTATTGATCGCCAAATATTTAATGGCTTCATCACCTATTTACTGGGACATAAGCGCCCGTTATCAGAAATTTTAGATCCTCATTGGAAAGATATTTCTCTGCCATATGCAAATGAATTTAATGGAATGACATTCGATGTGGTCTCTCTTGATGAACTCAATGCGATACCCGAATTAATGGTTACTGCTCTCAAAGCACAATTCACGCAGCGGGATTATAATTTTTTGATGTCTTTCAAAAGTGGTCAACCGGACTGGAGTCTGGCTCCTGAAGAGCAGATTCAACATTTGCCAGCGGTAAAATGGAAGTTGCAAAATATTGGGCAAATGCCAAAAGATAAGCATGCTCAGGCGCTGGTCAAACTTGAGTCAGTTATTGCTGAGTGGACAAAATAGTTTAGAATTTTACTTATAGATTCACCTTTAGTGTAGGTTTTCGGTGTTTTGTAAACTATTAAACTCATTTTTCAAAATGCAGTAGGGTAGTAAAAACTGATAAATCAAATGGTTATGAAGGATTAGCTTAATGGTTAATTTTTGCTAATGATAAGGGCTGAGATCTGC
>NZ_ALXE01000038.1 GCF_000295955.2 Pantoea sp. A4 | reverse complement strand
GAAAATTTCCCGCTTACACGTGCATATCGCCAATATCAGACGCGACTACCTTCACAAAGTCACCACAACCATCAGCAAAAACCACGCGATGATAGTGATTGAGGACCTGAAGGTGTCAAACCTCTCAAAATCGGCGGCAGGAACGGCAGACGAACCGGGGCGCAATGTCGCGGCAAAATCAGGGCTAAACCGGGCGATACTGGATCAGGGCTGGTACGAAATGCGCCGTCAGCTTGAGTACAAACAATGCTGGCGAGGCGGTCAGGTGTTAGCGATAAATCCTGCGTACACCAGCCAGAAGTGCGGCTGTTGTGGTCATACGCATAAAGATAACCGTCAGTCTCAATCCCGCTTTATTTGTCTTGAGTGCGGTTATAAAGAGAACGCGGATATAAACGGCGCGCGTAATATTTTAGCGGCAGGACATGCCGTTTTAGCCTGTGAAGTGAACGGTGCGTTAATGCCGTCAGCAGCAGGAACCCGGCGACTGAGTAATCAGGTAGCCACCCTGTAAACGGGATCCCCCACCTGAGTCGCGTAGCGTGAAGGTGGGGGAGGATGTCAATCAGCTAAGGATTAATGATGACGGAGATCTCCCGCAGACGCTTACTCACCGCCGCAGGTATTGCGACGGGTGGCCTGCTAACAACTTCATTTAACGCGATGGCGGAACAGGGCGAAAGTGCGCTTGCCAGCCACGCGGTTGCCCTGCCACAGCCGGGCGGTGAGCATGCGCCAGTCAGCGGCCTGCATATTCAGTTCGGTGCGGATGCATCAAGTGAAGTGGTTGTCTCCTGGCATACCCTACAGCCGGTTTCACAACCGCAGGTGATTCTGGGACGACCAGATGGCAGCTTTGAGAAGGTGGTCAGTGCCGAAATGAAGCACTACGTCGACGGTAAATCAAAGCAAACTGTCTACGCGTGGCACGCAAAAATAGCTGGCCTCCAGGCGAATACCGCTTATCTCTATGCGGCCCTGCATGAAGGGGCTGCGCCTGAATTTGGCACCTTCCGCACCTCTCCATGCGGTCGCCAGAAACTCACGTTTACCAGCTTTGGTGACCAGGGTACCCCGACGCTGGGCCGTCTGGTGGAAGTGCAAACGGTACACGAGGGCAAGCCCAGCTCGGCAATTAAGTCGATATATATCAATGATAATCTCGGCTCACCGGCGGCGGGAGATACCACGCTGGGTGTTGAGCGTCTTACCCCGCTGTTCCACCTGTTTAACGGCGACCTCTGCTACGCCAACCTGGCGGAAGATCGCGTCCGCACCTGGTGGGATTTCTGGAACAACAATACGCGCAGTGCGCGTAACCGTCCGTGGATGCCTTCGCCGGGCAACCATGAGAACGAACTGGGTAACGGACCGATTGGTTATCGGGCTTACCAGACTTACTTCTCACTGCCGGAAGCGGAAAACCAAACTGAGGTGACACACGGCCTGTGGTACAGCTTCACCGCCGGTTCAGTCAGGGTGATTGCGATCGCTAACGATGATGTCTGCTATCAGGATGCGGGTGACTCTTATGTGCGGGGTTACTCGGAAGGCCAGCAAAAGGCCTGGCTGGAGAAGGCACTGGCGGCGGCACGTGCCGATGCGGGGATCGACTGGGTTATCGTGTGTATGCATCAGGTGGCGATCTCCACCGCCGATAAATTCAACGGTGCCGATCTGGGGATTCGTCAGGAGTGGCTGCCGCTGTTCGATAAATATGGCGTGGATCTCGTGGTGTGCGGGCATGAGCACCATTACGAACGTTCCCACCCGCTACGCGGCCAGCAGCAGAACAGCACGTTGACACCCATTCATGTCTCTACGGCAACCGATGTGATCGATACCACCAAAGGCACGGTCCATATGGTGATTGGCGGGGGCGGCACCAGCGCGCCCTCGAATCAGCTGTTCTTCAATCCGCCGCGTTGTCGGGTGATTACCGCCGTTGCGGAGCGTAATCCGGTCAACGGCAAACGCCGCCCGGTGTATGTGGAAGAGGAAGCCCCCTGGTCAGCGGTGCGTAACGCCGCTCGCGCCTATGGCTTTGCTGGGTTTGAGCTTGACCCCGGCCAGCATCCAGGGGATGACACCACGATTAAAGTGACCTACTACGATGTCACCGGCCCGGATGGGCAGAGCAAAGCGTTTGAGAGTTTTATCCTGCGTCGACCACGTCGGGATAGCTAAACGCCAGGGGCGCGCTGGGGCGCCCCTTCTCATCATGTCATCCGTTAGGAGTGTTCAGCAGGGCGCGTAAATCGCTACCGCTTGGCACCTGATGGACTTTCAGACCAAATTCGGCGATCACCGCGAACAGATGATCGAAGATATCCGCTTGAATCGCCTCGTACTCTGCCCAAACCACGGTGTTGGTAAACGCGTAGATCTCCAGCGGCAAGCCATGGCTGTCAGGTGCGAGTTGGCGCACCATCAGCGTCATCTCCTGATGGATATGCGGGTGCTGGCGCAAATAGGCGTGCAGATAGGCACGGAAGGTTCCGACGTTGGTCATCTTGCGCTGATTAAGCAGGGAAGTTTCGGCGGTATTTGATGCAAGCTCGGTATTGTTGCGCTGATTCCACTGTGCAATTTCCTGCTGGCGCTCAGCCATGTAGGGCTGTAACAGTCGGGCTTGCATCAGACGTTGCTGATCGGTGGCATCCAGAAAATGGATAGTACTGGTATCAATGTGGATGCTCCGTTTGATACGGCGACCGCCAGACGCTGACATGCCACTCCAGTTTTTGAATGAATCAGAAACCAGTGACCAGGTCGGAATCGTAGTGATGGTATTGTCCCAGTTCCGTACCTTCACCGTGGTCAGGCCGATATCGGTAACCGCCCCATCTGCGCCATATTTTGGCATCTCCAGCCAGTCACCCAGTTTAAGCATATCGTTGGCGGAGAGCTGAATGCCCGCCACCAGCCCGAGGATCGGATCCTTAAATACCAGCATCAGCACCGCTGCCATCGCGCCTAATCCGCTGATCAGAATAGCGGGGGACTGCCCGAGCAGTAACGAGATGGCAAGGATAGCCACCAGGATCGCACTGACCAGCTTAATCCCCTGGAAAATGCCTTTGAGAGGGAGCTGTGTTCCAACGGCCAGCTTGCGTGACAGGTTGAGAATGACATCCAGCAGTGAGAAGAAAGCCAGCAGGGTATAAAGCATCACCCACAGCTGAGCGCAGGTGGTGACGATATTGCTCGCCTCGCTACCCGCTTGCAGCCACAGCCGCGCCTGTATCTGCACGATCACCCCTTGTAGCAGCAGGGCAACCCGTTGAAAAAGTTGATGCTGCGTGATGATTTGCAGCCACAAACGGCGACTCGATTGTGCGCGACGGGTAAAGGTGCGCAGCACCAGTCGATGCAGGATCAGGTGGATGACCAGGGCGGTCAGTATCATGATGCCAGCGACCAGGGCTAGCGAAGTGGTTGGGGTAATGTCGAAGCCAAAAGTGGCCAGTTGCGCGATAAATTGCTGCATAACGTCTCCTGTTGATTCGGCGGGTATCATCGCCTCTGGCCATCAGGCAGGTAAAGGGTGACGTTATGCAGCGAAAAATTACAAGACTGGGGCCGGAGCGACGCTGAGGCGCTGGCGTAGCCACAGAGTAATGGCCCCTAATATCAGCATCATCACCATTTCTACCAGCAGGAAGCCAATCAGCGCCTGGGGATAGTTACCCCCGTTGTGATGGGTGAAGGCCAGGAACAGCGACCCTAAAATGGCTGGCCCCAGGCCGAGCGTCGCTTGCTGCAAGGTGCTGAGAATGGCGGTGGCGGCACCCGCATCGTTGGCGTTGATATCGCGCATACCAATGCGATAGAAACTGTTCACAATCAGCGCCTGACCATAACCAATCAACGCCGTCGACGGAGCCAGCGCCAGCGTTGATGTCTGCATGCCGAACATTTTCAGGGTGATACACAGCAGTGCCAGGCCGACAATCTGAATGCCCAGCCCAGTCAACAGAATGCGGTTGATGCTGTAGCGTGCGATCAGCTTTGGCGCGTACAGCGCAGAAACAAAGTAGGCAACCCCCAGCGCGACAAAACTATTACCCGACTGCCACGGTGCCATGCCCAGCCCGGATTGCATCGTCAGTGCCATACAGAACATAAATGCCGACCAGGCGCTAAAGAACAGCAGCGCTATGGCCATACCAAAGCGAATGCTGGTGAGTTTCAGCAAGCGCGGCGGCAGTAACGGATGCTGATTGCGTGCCTGTTTGCGCAATGAACTGACTCTCATCCACCACAATAATGGCAACACCGCTACCAGCAGCAAACGTAATGACCATGGCCAGTGCAGTTCCGGCCCTAAAGCCATGGGGAACAGCAGGCAGCAGAGGATCAGCGCGAGACTGAATGTGCCCTGCCAGTCGATGGTGGCATGTTCATCACGGCGCGTTTCCGGCACATAACGTTGGCTAAATGCCAGCACCAACAGGCAGATTGGCACGTTGATAAAGAAGGCGTTACGCCAGCCCATACCGGCAATGTCCGCTGAAACCAGCCATCCTCCGCCCATCTGACCAACAATAAACGCAATGCCGCCGATGCCGCCATACAGGCTGATGGCACGCGCATGCGCCGGACCCTTCAACGTGACGTGCAGGGTGGCAAGAATTTGCGGCACAATCAGCGCCGCGCCAGCACCCTGAATAGTCCGGGCCAACAGCAGTTGGGTAATCGACTGGGAAACGCCACACAGCAGTGAAGCGAGGCCAAACAGCGCGACACCCCATAAGAACAGACGACGGCGACCATAGTTATCGCCCAGCTTACTGCCCATGGCGAGGCACACCGCAAAGGCGACGCCGTACAGAGCAACAATCAGCTCCAGTTGGGTCGCGCTGGCGTGCAGTGACGCGGTGATGGAATCCAGCGCGACGTTGGTAATTGACGTATCAATCATAGGCAACATCTGCCCGGTTAATAACAGAAACAGCCCAGCCCGACCGGGTGAAACAGTAGACGAATTCATAGCGGTTCTCATTGCGTCATGTTGCAGATGGCCGTAGCATCGCTGATAACGTAAACGGGTACCAGTTCCTGCTTATACTGGTATTGGTACTACCCGTCTGGAGAGATCATGACAATCCTGCTGCAACCGGAAGCCTCTATCGTGGCTACCGATGATCGACGTAAGCAACTCGGTGCATTTTTACGTGCGCGGCGTGAAAGCCTCGATCCTCAGCGGCTTGGCCTGCCCCGCGTGGGGCGTCGGCGCACGCCCGGCCTCAGGCGAGAAGAGGTGGCGATGCTGGCGGATGTGGGCGTCACCTGGTACACGTGGCTGGAGCAGGGGAGAGAGGTGAATCCTTCTGCAACGGTGCTGACTGCGGTGGCTGTCGCACTCCAGTGCAGCCCACTGGAGACGCGTCACCTGTTTGTGCTGGCAGGCCTGACGCCACCCGAATCACCTCAGATGCCACATTGTGAAGGTATCAGTGAAGGGACGCGCCGCATGCTGGATAGCCTGATGCCGCAGCCCGCCAGCATTCAGCGATCCAACTTTGATATTGTCGCGTGGAACAGCAGTTTTTGCCGCCTGATGGGCATTGATTTCGACACCATCGCGCCAGAAGATCGCAACTGTATTTATCTCTATCTTACGCATCCGGTCTGGCGTGCTCGCATTGACGATCCCGAGGTACTGTCGACCTTTGTTTCCTATTTCCGTGCGGCAATGGCTGAGCATCGCGGCGATCCTGAATGGGAAAACAAACTGGCGCGCTTCTTTGCAGTTTCTCCACAGTTTGAAGCCTTATGGCATCAGCGTTATGACGTTCGTGGCGTCGAAAATAAGGTGAAATGGTTTAATCATCCTCAATTGGGCCGCTTTAGCCTGCAACAGATGTACTGGTTCTCCGCCCCACGTAATGGATCGCGACTGCTGGTCTATTTACCCATGGATGAAGCCGGAGAGCAGGCGCTGGCATGGCTGGATGCACAAGCGGTGGGGCCGTAGTGATCTAACGAATAGCGCGACTGAAATGAGGAATCTTTTACCAATCCCCCACAAAACAACGGGGATAGTGGAGAGTTCGCCAGTAGGCGATTATCCGTACTGGGCTGGGCATTTTTGCCGCGATAAGTATCAGCGATTGACGGCAATCGCATATAACACTGTGAAAAGGTAATCCCCGTTTAAAAACAGGGATTTTCCTCTTTTACGCGTCTTTCAGGCTGGCATAGACCGCATTGCGCAGTTCTTCGACAAAGGCACCGCCTACGCCTTCATACAGCGTATTGGTCATTGCTACGACGCTGATTTCCCGCACGGGATCGACAAACCAGGAGTTGCCATAAACGCCGCCCCAGCGCCAGGTGCCGGGGGATGCGGGAGAGCCTGCCGCTTGTGGATCGCGCAGGACCGAGAAGCCGAGGCCAAAACCCTGACCCGGTGCATCTGGCATCTCGAAGCCGGGGATCTGGTCACGACCCATTTCTGCGATCAGTTCTGGTGGCAAAATAGCACCTTGATTGGCGCGTAGCGCCTCCAGCAAGCGCAATAAATCGGGCGCACTGCCTGCCATTCCGGCACCCGCAGAAGGAAATGCCGCAGCGTTAAAGATGCGCTCGGGACTGAACGTCACCCCGACGGTGGTCTCATCATCACTGACCTTTTCATCTTCTTGCAGGATGTGTGGCTGAGGGTGATCGTTGACGTATGGTGTTGCCAGGCGCTGAGCTTGCGACCTGTCAACGCTAAAACCGGTGTCGTGCATGCCCAGTGGGCCGGTAACCAGTTCGCGCACGGCTACCTGGAGCGGAGCACCAAACACCTGTTCAATCACTGCGCCCAGTACATCGACCGAGAGCGAGTAGCACCAGGCGCTGCCCGGTGGGAACAGCAGCGGTACACTGGCCAGGCGGCGCATATTTTCCGCCAGCGTAACCGGGCTGCTATCCATACCATCAGAAACCCCCGCTTTCGCCAGTGGGCAATGGCTGTCCGTTTCATAAAAACCGTAGCTTAGCCCCGCGGTGTGGTTCAACAGCTGGCGCACGGTAATCACGGCATCGGTTTTACTGTCATAACGCGGGGTGAAGTCTGGCAGCCAGCGGCGGATATCCTCATCCAACGCCAGTTTGCCTTGTGCAATCAGCACCAACGCTGCGGTTGAAACAATCGGTTTAGACACCGAAGCCAGGCGGAACAGGGTATCCACATCGATGGCACGCTGCTGCTCACGATCGGCTAATCCGCTGGCCTGGACATGCACCAGTTCGCCACGATGGGCGACCAGCACCACCGCACCGACCAGACGCTGCTGGTTGATAGCCGTGTGGACGGCATGGGTGATAGCAGGGCGTGAAGGCAAATTTGAAGTGGGGATATTCATGACAGCATCTTCCTAATGTTGTACAGGAGATGTGCAGAGTAACGGATTATTTTTGCTGGAGGAGTAGCTTTGTGTGCCTGGGAAAACTCAGGGCGCTTGCGCACCCTGAGAACATCAGAGGATTACAGGCAGCACTGCTTAAACTTTTTGCCGCTGCCACAGGGGCAAGGATCGTTACGGCCTACTTTATTCTCATTAACCACCGGCTGCTGAGGTTCTGGCTCCTCGACTTCGAGGCTGCTCAGATAGTCATACAGCTCAAGTGCCGCAGGTTTGATGGCCTCAATGCTGTCGGCAAAGGCTTCAGGCGTCAGGCTTTCCAGCGCCTCAAGTTGTTCATCACGGCCGTGCAGGGCAATCGCATCCAGTTGGGTTTGCAGGCCGGCGGGCAGCGCTGGCCAGTTCGCTAAATCGACTCCGCGCATATAGCCGAAGCACCAGTCTTCAACCACGGTGAACTCGCGGCCTTCCATCTCGTTAACGCCAAACAGCGGTTCAAACTGATCGGGATAATGCTCAAGACGCTCACCAATGTCGCTCATGTGCTGGAAGCAGAGGTTGATGAAGCGGTTCATTTCCCGCTCATTGGTCCATTTTGGAATGTTTTTCTCACCACCCCACACGGCCACCAGCCACTCACTCGGCTCAGCCACGACCGGGCTGGACAGTACGGCAGTCAACAGGCCATCAAGCTCAGAGACGTCCACCACGGAGGCATCATTACTGTACTTTTCCAGAATCTCTTCCAGCCATGTCAACTCGTTTTCATTCAAAGGTTCATCTTTCATCGGGCGTCTCTCTCTACCGGTGGGGGGCAGCATTGTAATCGGCTTTGCGGCGAGTAACACCCGCCAGCCGTTAAATTATGCCCCATCAGCGTGGACCTGAGGTAAAACGGTTAACTTCTGACACAAATTCTTTCGTGCAGCTACCCGCTTGCAGGGTAAACTACGCGGCACTGCCGCAGGGCGGATTGGCAAACTGTTGCCGGAACCTTGCGCCTTGTCGGGGTGTCCTAACCCTGAGCCTTGATAAATAAAAATTAACGCGGAGTAAGTATGGTCAGGAGTAAAGTCGTTTTATTCACAGCAGGGTTGCTTCTGGGAGGCATGAGTCTCGCTGTTCAGGCTGAAGATGCACAGGCAGTGCCACAGCCACCACAGGTTGCGGCAACTGCACCAGCAGATGCGCAGCCTCAGGCGCCAGTGGCGGCTCAGCCAGAGACGCCAGCCGCAGCACCACAGGCTAAGCCAGGCAAGTTCGATCTCACCACGATGGTCATTGATTACAAAGAGTACAAAGTGGGGGATATTGTCCCGCAGGCTTACACTGACAAAACTTACACCATCACCGAATGGCAGAAGCGTAATCTGTCTGCACCTGATGCCGGTACACACTGGGCCTACATCAATGCAAACTACATCCTGATCACCGATGAAGGTGGCCGGATTGTGAAAGGTGTGTCAGGCGATATCTTCTTCAAAGGTTAAACGGCGGCAGGCGGCGTGCGAGCCAGGTCGCCTGCGCTGATTTCCCCGATTGCCAGCAACGCCTGCGTAATGGCACTCTGTATTTTTCACTGATACAGGGAGCTGGCATGACGCACTACAGTAATTCCTCGGGGCAACCCATAGGCGCACCACAGCCAGACTGGCAGGTGCGTTCCTTTCCCGAACCTTGCGTATTACAAGGACGCTACTGTCGTCTTGAACCGTTTAATAGCGAGCGGCATGGCCATGATTTAGCGGCGGCGTATCTTTCTGCACCTGACGGCAGCGACTGGACTTACATGTTCAGCGGACCGTTTGCGAATGAGCAGGAGTATCTGGGCTATGCCCGGCAGTTAGAAGTCAGTCGTGATCCACAACATTACGCGGTGATTGATCTGGCAACGCGCAAGGCAGTGGGAACGCTAGCCCTGATGCGTATTGTGCCGGAACATGGTGTGATGGAAGTGGGGCACGTGGCTTTCTCGCCGCTGATGAAGCGATCCCGACTGTCAACAGAAGCGCATTTCCTGCTGATGGCTTTCGCTTTTGATGAGCTTGGCTACCGTCGCTACGAGTGGAAGTGTGACAGCCTGAATGCGCCCTCTGGCCGTGCAGCACTTAGGCTCGGTTTTACCTTTGAAGGCACCTTCCGTCAGGCGATTGTGTACAAGGGACGCAGCCGCGATACCCAGTGGTACTCAATTATTGATGGCGAGTGGCCGCAGGTAAAACTGGGGTTCACTCGCTGGCTGGCAGAGGAAAACTTTTCGCCGGAAGGCCAACAGCACAGCGCGCTGGAAGCGCTGCGCGCAGGCTGATTCCCGCGCCGCTATCATCAAAACATGATAGCGGCTCTCTACTTTATTCCTGCGGCACAATTTTGATTTCACGCATGCCAATACCTAACTTGCGCGGTGCCTGACCGATAATATTATCCAGATCGCTGAATTGCGGATCGGGTGGTGTAATGGTCAGCGTCTGGCTGGCTCCGGGGTTATTAAAGCGCAGCGTCGTGGTTGAGAATGCCTCACTCAGCACCAGGTTTTGCACCTGATTGCCGATCTGTACCGGAATGGGTTTACCGATATTGTCCCCAAACGCGCGCGCGGTAATCACCAGCTCAAAGTTCGCCGGGAGGGGATCGTTATACTCAATGGTCACCCTGGGCGCCAGATTCGCATTAGACCAGCGTCCCCAGTTCTCCTGACGTGAAATGCCACTGAACTGTTTCACACTGGCTGGTGCACCGGGAATGGCGAAGATAAAGCTGTTGGCCGGGTAGCGGATGTCGTTCTCTTTGATACGTGCATTCGCTACGTTCTCTTCATACTGATTAACGCTTAGCGTGCTATCAGGCCAGTGAATTTTCCCTTTCCAGATCGGTTGATCAACGCGGGTTACGCTGGGTTTACCGCCCATTTGACCCACGGCCATACAGAGATCGGTCGACAGCGCCAGGTCTGGCTGCCACAGGCGGGCAACTTTATAACAGCGATCGACCCAGACAAATTTCTCTCCAGCCGCAAAATCGCTGATTTGATAGCGCAGCGGTGCGGCATATTCCCCTTCCGGCAGCGGCTCAACGTGCTGATCGGTAATACGGAACAGAATCGGCATTTTGAAGGTGGAGCCGGAGAAGCTGAAGGTGTTCTTCTGCTGATCGAGGGTAAAGGTGTCGAGTTTTTTCGGGAAGTTCCACAGTTGAATGATGTCGGCTTTCCACGCGGTGACCTTCTGCGTCATGTTGTCGAAGGTGCTTGAGAGGGACGTGGAGGAGAGGCTACTCCGCCCCAGCCCGATAAAATTATCCCCGCCGAGGATATCCAGCAGCGTTGCGCCGTTATCCAGCGTGCTACGTTTACCCTCAATGATTTTCGCTTCGGGCTGATCGCCGCGAATCACCATAAACAGATCGCGTCGTGGCTGTTTAAGCAGATACGGGTAGGCGGTGTTGTTCATGGCGAGGTGATCGGAGCCCACCACGATGACGGTGTTTTTAAAATAAGGAGAGGCTTTAATACGCTCAATCAACCGTGCGACATGTTCCTGTGAGCAGGCCACGGCGCTGAAAGATTGATTAGGTTTGCCATCATAGCTGTAGCTTTTGCGCTGGCAGCTGCGGGAGATAAAGCCGTCCGGGTGGTGCGTATCCACCGTCAGGGTGAACAGCGCAAAGCGCTTATTTTCCCGCGACAGCTCGGTGAATTTCTCATAGACCTCATCCATCACCGTGTCATCGTAATAACCCCAGTTATTACGGTAATTCGGATCGGCCACCCGGCTCTGCAACTCTTGTGAACCGTACATGTGACTGGGATCAAAGCCGTGCGAGCGAAGAAACACATCTTTGCCCGCGAAGCGTAAATCCGCGCCCTGAATAAACCAGTTTTCATAGCCCGAGTTTTTCAGGATATCGCCCAGGCAGATATTCTGCGGGTAGAAGCTAGAGAGTGCTGCTGACGCATTGCCGTTGAAGGGGGCGAATAGCGGGATACCACACTGCGAAGCCACCATGCCGGCAATGGTATAGTCGGTGCCCGGCAGTTGTTCCGTCTCACTAAAATCCAGGCTTTGATCTTTCTCCCGGCTCAGTTCGGGTGCCAGATCCGGGAAGGCCTGTTGATTGAAATAGGTCCGTTCCAGACTCTCACCGTAGATATAAACCACGTTCAGTTTTGGCTGCGGAATGCTTTTCTTTGGCTCTTTGAAATAGTCTTCAAAATCGGAGTCGGCAGCCTGAGTATGAGCGGCTATCAGTCCGCTGACCTGGCGAAATGCAGGCGTGGTTTGTACTGATCCGGCAGCGCAGGCCACGGCCAGCAGGCTCCAGCCTAAATGGTGTGGGCGATCGCGGCGGCGAAGCAGCCAACTCAGGAGATAACACAGTGAGCATAAACCCACTATCAGCCCGAGTGCAGGCACCACGTATTTGCTGACACCGGCACCGGTCAGGCTGTTGGTGAGGGTGTAGACCACTGCATCAGTAATGCCGCTGCCGGTAAAGTAGTTGCTGGCGAGCAACGTGGCATTGAGCAAAATAAACAGAACCAGCAGCGTGATGACCAGACCGAACCAGAAGCGGTGATTCCCGGCTTTGTAGCTATAAACAGCGATTGCGGCCAGAAACAGCGCCACAGAAATAGATTCATACATGATAATTTCTCAGGAAAGGTCAGCGAAAGGACGTTTCTTGTGCTTTTTCGCCAATTTAACCCTGCTGTCATCATGCTGCAATGTTGGCTAACAGTTTTGCGTGGTTGCTCGAAAGTTGGTTTAAGCAGTGTTTAGGATTGCTCTGAAATGGCTGGCGAAGGCCTGAGCCTCCGCCACCGCGAAAAGCGATTACAACTTGCCGGTCAGGTACTGTGCTTCACCATCGGCAAAGCTCCAGTCGCCTTTGTCATTGGTGATAAAGCTAATCATCAGGTCATTCCCCTGCACACCGCTGCTTTCACGTAGCTCGCGCGCCAGTTCAGCCATGAAAAGCTGTTTCTGCTCGCTTGAGCGTGGGCTGGTATAAACGCGCACCATCACCAGGTTATCCGTTCGGCTGAAACCCAGCCCAGTATCCTGAAATACCATTTGGTAGGATTTGTTTTCCTGAACAATTTGATAACGATCGCGCTCAGGAACTTTGAATGCTGTCAAAACGGCGCGATGTGCCGCATCGAGTAAAGTACGTAATTCTGACTCAGAACGGCCCTGGATAACGTCAAATTGCAGTAATGGCATGGTGATCTCCCCGATAAAAGTAAAACAGAATCTGTTTCGTTGGGGCAATTCTGGCAATTTCTGACGCAAAGAAAAAGCGCGTGGTTTAAAATGATTGTTTACTATTTTGAACAATAGGTGGCTATGAAAACCGACGCAATCTGGGACCATTTGCACTGGTTGACGGTGCTGGCAGAGCAGGGCAGTTTTACCCGTGCCGCTGAGCGCCTCGAAGTGAGCAAAGCCGCGATGAGCCTGAAAATTAAAGAGCTTGAAGCCTTAGCCGGTGTGGCTTTGGTGCAACGTACCACGCGCAGCGTGCGGTTGACCGCCGCAGGTGAAAAGCTGGTGGAGGAGTTACGGGAGCCTTTCTCACGCATCGAACAGAGTTTTTTCAGCGTACGCGATGCGGCTGGGCCAGTACGCGGCCTGGTTCGCGTGACCGCGCCCGTTGCCTTTGCGCGCCAGCAGTTAGTGCCGATTATCGGTGAGTTCCTGCGGGAATTTCCTCAGGTGCAGCTCCAGCTCAACGTTTCCGATCGCATCGTTTCCCTGGGCAGTGAAGGATTTGATCTGGCGATTCGCCACAGTGATAGCTTGCCTGAAACCCACGTAGCCCTGCCGTTGTGCGAGACGCGCACCTTGCTGGTGGCCGCGCCACAATATCTGGCCCGTCATGGGCATCCTCAGCGGCCACAAGATCTGCAACAGCATAATTGCCTCTATTATCCGCGCGGCATTGAATCACCCCGCTGGACCTTCAGCAGTGCGCAATCGGCCGGGGAAAAAGAGCAGGTGCGGATTCATGGCAGCTTTGCCACTAACAACAGCGAATCCATTCGTGATGCGGCCATTCAGGGGTTGGGAATTGCCATGTTGCCCGACTTCAGCGCGCAAGAGGCGCTGGCAAACGGCTCACTGACCGAGGTGCTCACCCAGTGGCAGCCAACCGAAGCCTTTGCATCCCGGTTGTGGATGGTGCGCCCTTTTAGCGCCCAGGTGCCACGCGCGGTCACCACTTTTACCCATTGGCTACGCGCGCAGTTTGAAAGGGCTTGATAGATACCTTTTGTGCCGCTGCTGCTGCATAGCTGGCAGGGTTGGCTACGCTTAACCCAGAGGTCATTGATTCAGAAAGGAGGCGTTATGCAGCAGCACACCCATGGCTTACTGGCTGTCGATAAACAGGGCAACCGTGTCTTGTTTCTTAATCCTGAGACCTTTGCAGTGGAAACTGAGTTGAATGCTTTTCCACCGCGTCCCCATGAATTACTGATACTGCCACAGTGGGAAAAAGCCTATGTGCCGATTTATGGCGATGGCATCCATGGTAATAATCCACATCCGGGGCATAAAATTGCCGTCATCGACCTGCGTCACAGGCAGGTCAGCAAATTTATTGATCTGCGTCCGTTGCAGTCGCCACACAGTGGGCAACTGGGGCGCGATGGCAAAGTCTATATCTGCTGTGAAAACAGCGCAGTTGTAGCAGTGATCGATCCCGAACGTGATGAAGTAGAAAAAACCATTCCCATCCCTTCGCATAATGCCCACCGACTGACGCTCTCGCCCAGCGGCCGCAAATTGTTTACCGATAACGAAGAGGATGCCAGCATCACCGTGGTGGATCTGTGTGAGAAACAGGGGCGGGTCATTGATACGGTGCTATTGCCTGGTCCAATCGCCGGGATCGCGGCGTCACCTAAACACCCCTATCTGGTAGCCAGCGCAGCCGATAAGCCATTGCTGTACGTTGTTGATCGCCAGAGCCACCGTGTCCGCCAGCGGCTGGCGCTACCGGGACATCAAAAGCCCTGTCAGGTCGTACGCTTTAGCCCGGATGGCGATCTGCTGGTTGCGGTTGGCGATCGTGAACCGGCGATCTCGCTGTTTGACGATCTGTTGAACCCCCTGGGCGACATCGCGGTGGGGGAGAAGCCGATGGACGGCTGTTTTAGCCCGGATAAAAAAACGCTGCTGATTGCCAATGAGGGGGACGGCACGCTGAGCGTCATTGACCTGGCCTCACGCAAGGTGATTGCCACACCGAATGCCGGAACCGGCTGTGAAGTGCTCAGTTATTTCCTGCTCGGTTAAATAAACGGACGATGATAGATAGCCGTGCTCCAGTGGCGGCTACTGGCATGTTTTTCTGCTTGCCATCCGCGCTTGCGTAGCTGTCGGGCAATCATTTTATTCATGATGCCGTGTCCGACTAACAGCACGGTTCCCTGCTGCGACAGGGTAATCAGTCGTTCCGCCGCCAGCACGGCACGCTGGCGGGCGTGCTGCAAAGATTCAGCTTGCCCATCCTGATACCCGCACAGCCACAGTAAACGCAATACGGCCAGCCAGAGCGTGGTGGGCAGTTGCAGGCGTTTACTTTTCACCTGTGGGATCCCGACTTCACAAAACAGGTCATTCACTTCGCAAGGCTGTAAGCCAAGGCGTTCCAGCGAAGCGCGGGCGCGCGGCAGAGAGCTGCTCACAATAATGCCCGCATTTGCCGCAATAGTTTGGCTGCGCAGCGGCGGGTGATCGCACACCCCAGCCAGATCGTAGGCTGCACACCATGCAGCGACGCCAGCGGCATCCAGTACACCTGCATTCGGATGGTCAGGTTTGCCGTGGCGCATCAATATTATCGTCATAGCACCTCTGTATTCGGGGGTCGGTGACACAGCCTCTTGTTGAACTTTTACAGAAATCAGCTCCACTGTCATCAGTTGGTCATGCGGCTTTGCGACCCTCGTGCTCGTTTTAGAGACCTGGCACACAAAACTTTGCAAATGATAAGCTTTATTAGTTAATCACGTAACGGTACCGGTTAATATATATGCTTAATTTAGCATTAACTCGCTGTATTTGCTCGCAAATCAATCCAATTACATTATAAATGGTGAATTAAAATGATCGTTTTTCATTCTTTTGCTTGATTTATCTACGCGCGTAGATACACTAAGGGTACAGTGATTGCTCACGGTGCCCGATGTAAAAACGGCCCAGTGAAAGTTCAGTTCTTCTGCTTTCTGAAACGATTGGCGATGTTAAAAACCAACACCAGAAGCAGCAGTAAAAAATTCCAACACCAGGGAATTCACTGACCTCTCATCATGGTTTGCCCTCTTCAACGTCGCCACCGGCAATACCCGCATTAGCGAGTGTTGCGTCAGGGAAGGCGTTTGATCGATCTGCCTACATCAGGGAATTGTTATGACGGTACATAAGACCGCCGACATATCAGCAGCCGCCGCTGCTGAAAATGCCGCAGATGCACGTTTCGCAACACCTTCTGGCCGCAAAGCGTTTTGGCGTGCCACCTTATCTTGCTGGCTTGGCACCGCCATGGAGTATGCGGATTTCGCTCTCTATGGCCTTGCCGCCGGCATTATCTTTGGCGATGTCTTCTTCCCCCACGCCACACCTGCTATGGCTTTGCTCTCCAGTTTTGCTACCTGGTCGGTGGGCTTTATTGCGCGTCCGATAGGTGCTGTGCTGTTCGGCTGGATTGGCGATCGCCACGGCCGCAAAGTCGTGATGATTATCACCATCATTCTGATGGGCGCTTCAACCACCTTCATCGGCCTGATTCCATCCTATGCCACTATTGGCGTCTGGGCGCCGACCTGCCTGGTGATTTTACGCTTTACCCAGGGGCTGGGCGCGGGTGCTGAGCTCTCCGGTGGAACGGTGATGCTGGGGGAATATGCTCCAACGCAACGGCGCGGTCTGGTCTCTTCTGTGATTGCACTTGGGTCAAACAGCGGAACCTTGCTGGCCGCCCTGGTATGGCTGATTGTGGTACAGATGGATCCGCAAAGTTTACTGGCCTGGGGCTGGCGTATTCCTTTCTTAAGCAGCGTGCTGATTGCGCTGGCTGCGTTGTGGATCCGCCGCCATCTGCGCGAAACCCCGGTGTTCGAGCAGCGTAAAGCGGAACTGGAGGCACAACGTGCTGAGACGCTGCAACAGGCTGAACCTCAGGATACGCGCAGTTTCTGGCAGCGTAGCCGGGCGTTCTGGCTGATGGTGGGATTGCGCATTGGCGAAAATGGCCCTTCGTATCTGGCTCAGGGTTTTATGGTGGGCTATGTCGCGAAGGTCTTGATGGTGGATAAATCTGTCCCTACCACCGCCGTGCTGATTGCTTCACTCCTCGGCTTTCTGATCATTCCGCTGGCTGGCCTCTTGTCAGACCGCTTTGGTCGCCGCGTTACCTATCGCTGCTTCTGCTTGTTGCTGATGGTGTACGCCTGGCCTGCCTTCTCCCTGTTGGATAGCCGCGAACCCGCGATTGTCATCCCGGTGATTGTCGTGGGTATGGCTCTGGCTTCGCTGGGTATTTTTGGCGTACAGGCCGCCTGGGGCGTGGAGCTGTTTGGTGTACGTCATCGCTACAGCAAAATGGCGGTGGCGAAGGAGCTGGGGTCGATTATTTCTGGCGGCACTGCGCCACTGGTGGCGGCAGCGCTGCTCTCTTACACCGGCCACTGGTGGTCGATTGCGCTCTACTTCTCGTTAATGGCATCCGTGGGCTTTATTACCACCTTCTTTGCCCCGGAAACCCGTGGGCGCGACCTCAACTTGCCCGAAGACGCGGCATAACAGGAGTGATGATTGGCACCGCCTAAATCCGAACGTGTCACGCGCAGCGATGTGGCCCGCGTAGCGGGAACCTCCGTTGCCGTGGTGAGCTACGTAATCAATAACGGCCCGCGCCCGGTGGCTGAGGCCACGCGTGAGCGGGTTCTGGCTGCGATTAAACAGACCGGTTATCGGCCTAACGGTGTTGCCCGCGCCCTGGCTTCTGGTAGCACTAAAACCTACGGCCTGGTGGTGCCAAATATCAGCAATCCTTTTGTCGCTTCCATGGCGCATCGGCTGTTGCATGAGTCGATGCGTCACGGCCATGTGATGTTGTTAGGTGATGCGGGCGACGACCGGAAGCGTGAGCAAGAGGTGATTCAGGGCTTGCTCAGCCGCCAGGTGGATGGCCTGTTTTACACCAGTGTCGATCGTCAGCCGTGGATTGAGATGATCACCGCCAGCGGTACGCCGCTGGTGATGCTTGATCGGGTAGAAGTCCAGCCAGGCGTAAGTATTCTGCGCGTCGACGAACGCTATGCGGCTTTTCAGGCAACGCACCATCTGCTCAGCCACGGCTATCCCACCATTGCCATGATCGCCGGCCCACTGGCGATGCAAAACGCCCAGGATCGTATTCAGGGCTGGCGTGATGCGCTACAGGGCTACGGTATGGAGCCGAGGCCTGAACTGATTTTCTCCACCAGCTACACGCGTCAGGGTGGCTATGACGCTACCCAGCGAATTTTGGCGTTGCCGCAAATGCCGCGCGCCTTGTTCACCAGCAACGAAGCGCAGGCGATGGGCTGTCTGCGTGCATTACAGGAACGTGGCTTACGCGTGCCGGACGATGTTGCGCTGGTGAGCTTTAACGGAACCGACCAGTCGGGATTTCATGTCCCGGCGATTACTACCATGCGTCAGCCGGTCGATGAACTGGCCCGGCGCGCCATCGCCATGCTGAAGTCCTGGGACGGTGAAGCACGAGTGGAGGAGTTCCCCCACTATCTGGAAATCGGCGAATCCTGTGGCTGTTCAGGCACAGGCAAAATAATGAAAAAACCATGAAACGTATAATTATTGATTGTGATCCGGGGAATGGCATCGCAGGTGCCAATACAGACGATGGGCTGGCACTTTCGCTGGCGCTGGCTTCACCTGCGCTGTCGCTAGAGTTGATTACCACCGTCAGCGGCAATACGCCGAGTGCGGTAGGAGCGCAGGTCGCCAAAGACCTGCTGGCGCGCTTAGGAGCGGAAATTCCGGTGGTGCAGGGGGCATTACAGGCACTGAAAGAAGATCCGCGACCGTGGCGCGAGCTGTTGGATCGTAAAAATGATTCGGCAGAGCTTAAAGATTTATGGCGCAGCGTGCGTAAGCCCGAGGCGTTATCGCCAGATGGTAATGATGCCGCAGGGGCGATGGGCAAGCTGATTTGTGACAACCCCGGCGAGATCACCCTGGTGGCGATTGGCCCGCTGACCAACGTGGCGCAGGCGCTGACGCGCTTTCCGGCCATGGCGGAATCGGTCGCGGAAATTGTCATTATGGGTGGCGTGTTTGCCGTTGATGACTACATCAAAGATACCAACTTTGGTTTTGATCCCGAGGCGGCACATCAGGTACTGCACAGCGGCGCAGCCATTACGCTGGTGCCCATGGATGTCACTACGCAAACCTTGATGACCCAACCTGATCTGACGCGCGTCACGGCGGTAGATCACCCGCTGGCCGATTTTGTGCGTGAGACGCTACGCCCGTGGATCGACTATTCCGTTCGCACCCGTCAGCTTCCTGGCAGCTGGATCCATGATGCGTTGGTGGTGGCCTGGTTGCTCAATCAACAGGTGGCCTGCGGCATGGATTATCGCGTGGATATTGAACTGCGTGCGGGTGCCACGCGGGGCAAAAGCTGGCGTTATCGGGAGCCGCTGCGGTTGGATATTGGCATCCCACCTCAGACCGGCGCGCAGGTGCATGTGTTACATAGCGTGAACAATGCGCTTTTACTGGAAATGATTGAATCCGCTTTAAAATCCCTGCCGCATTAACCTTTCGCCGGGGTACGCCCCGGCTGAAGCAATATCACTAAGTATGACACTTATTTACAACCAGAATTATCAGCTGACAAATGCCTTCACAGCCAGTTACGCGGCGCGTGCTATATAAAAATAGTAAGCACACATCAGCGCCTTCACGGTGCAATTTCTAAAAATATTCTGGCCGATGAGCCAGAAGCGCGTAACAGGATACTTTTATGTTTAACTGGACCCCTACCCAGCGGAATGTGGCTTTCGCCAGTTTCGCTAGCTGGACGCTGGATGCGTTCGACTTCTTTATTTTGGTGTTTGTATTGAGCGACTTAGCACAATACTTCCACACCTCCGTTTCCGATGTTTCACTGGCTATTATGCTCACGTTGGCCGTGCGCCCCATCGGCGCACTGCTGTTTGGTCGTCTGGCGGAAAAATATGGTCGTCGACCGATTCTGATGCTCAATATTGTGATGTTCTCGCTGTTTGAGCTGCTCTCTGCCTGGTCTCCAACTTTTACCGCCTTCCTTGCGTTCCGCATTATTTACGGCATCGCGATGGGGGGCATCTGGGGCGTGGCGTCTTCGCTGGCACTGGAAACCATCCCCGACCGTTCACGCGGTTTGATGTCCGGTATTTTCCAGGCGGGTTATCCGTGTGGTTACTTACTGGCATCGATTGTATTTGGGCTGTGCTTTGAATCGGTGGGTTGGCGCGGCATGTTCCTGATTGGCGCGCTGCCGATCCTGCTGCTGCCGTATATCTATTTCAAAGTGCCGGAATCACCGGTGTGGCTGGCGTCGAAAGCGCGCAAAGAGAGCCATGCGCTGCTGCCGATTATTCGTCAGCACTGGAAGATCTGTATCTACATGGTATTGCTGATGGCCTGTTTTAACTTCTTCAGCCACGGCACTCAGGATCTCTATCCGACCTTCCTGAAAGTGCAGCACCAGTTTGATCCGCACACCGTCAGTATTATTGCCATTGCCTACAATATTGCGGCCATGTTGGGAGGGATCACCTTCGGGAGCCTGTCAGAGCGGATTGGACGCAAGAAAGCGATTATCCTGGCGGCCTTCCTTGCCTTGCCGGTGCTGCCGCTGTGGGCGTTCTCCAGCGGATCGTGGGCGATTGGTATCGGCGCATTCCTGATGCAGTTTATGGTGCAGGGCGCGTGGGGGGTTATCCCGACCTATCTGACCGAACTGGTGCCAGCCAACGCTCGTGCGGTGTTGCCAGGCTTTGTCTACCAGTTAGGTAACCTGATTGCGTCGGTGAATGCGACAGTACAGTCACGCATTGCTGAAGCGCATGGTGGCAACTACGGCTTAGGAATGGCGATTGTTGCGGGAACGGTCGCGGTGCTGATTTGTCTGTTTGTTGCGTTTGGCCGGGAGACCCGTGGTTTGCAGATCTCCGGCTCAGTATCAGAACAGCGCGATTAAGCGCCTTCGCACACATCAACCCATTTCGCCGCAGTCAGTTCAGCCATGCGCTGCGGCGTAATACGTACGGCGCTATGGATGGCGCCTGCGGCCGGTAAAACCTCCTCAAAGCTGCGCAGCGAAACATCGCAATAGACGCGCAGCGGGTGTTCCAGCCCAAACGGACAGACACCACCCACCGGATGGCCGGTCCAGTTAATCACTTCATCTACGCTTAGCATGCGCGCTTTTGAACCCAGAGTCGCTTTCAGCTTGCGGTTATCAAGCCGGGCATCGCCGCGCGTCACAATCAGGATCACTTCATTTTTGACTTTCAGTGACAGGGTTTTGGCAATCTGCCCTGGTGTGACACCGTGGACTCGTGCCGCCATCTCCACCGTTGCGGTGCTGTGCGGCATCTCAATAATATCGATTTCAGGTGCGTTATCTGCAAAGAACTGCCGTACCGACTCCAGACTCATGATGCTCTTTCCTTAGGTTTAATGGCGTAAAACTGCCATAAGCGAGCAGATCTGTAAACGGGGGGCAAAGCGAATGGGTAACAGAATGCGTTTTTAACTGTTAGCGGCCAGCGTGCAGTTACCGCACTGGGCGACATCAGGAATGCGATAGCGTTGGCAACAACTGCGACGTTCCATCTGACCGTGGCGCAGGATCATGGTGCGATACAGCGGATTATCACTGCCGTCCAGCAATTGCGGGGTGTGAAAGAGCTGCTGCTCTAACTGACTGCACAGGTCCGGGTCTAACTGGTTTTTGAGTTCACCCAGGAACCACCAGAAAGAGAAGCCCATATTATTCCAGATGAGCTTGGCATTAATCCCACCGTGACGCGTGATGCCCGCCACTGCAGGGATCAAATGTTGATGGATCAGGCGATCAATACGTTGTACCGGGCTGAGGTAGCGTGCTGCCTGATCTTCCTGTACATCAAACCAGAACACGGCAGGATGACCATTATCGTGAAACTGTACGCGAATATGCTCCGGTGAGCAGTCCAGCGCGCGGGGCTCCAGCAGCAGCGCCATCATCACAGGCGGCACCAGTAGGCCAAAATACCACTGTGCCCAGAGTGATTGCACCGGCTTACTCTCCTGCACATGGTCAGGATGGTCACGGTAGAGGTAGTCGCTGTAGCGCTGGCTCAGGGCAGTGAACTGCGCAGGCTGGCCCCAGTGCGCCAATGTCATGCTCTCCGCAGGGGCGGCTTCTCCCAGTTTAATGCTCTCTAGCAGGTAGCTACGCTGTTCTTGCAGCAGATCGCGCAGCGCCACCGCCAGCGGCCGGCTGTGTTGCAGGAAGATCGGAGCAAGGTCGCCAAAGCGATTGTCCTGACGCGCGATAATAGCCATGCCGTTCCTGAGATGCAGTTTAAATGGGAAGGTTAATGATAATCGTTCCCGATAGCATCTACAAGCTGGCGAAGGTGGCTTATCCGGTTTCGATATGTGTATTTACCGGCAGATCCTCCGCGCTGAGAATGGTGTTCCTGCCGCAGTTTTTCGCCACGTACAGGGCACGATCGGCACTGGCGACCGCCAGTTCAAAGTCATCGCCTTCCATCAAAGCAAACCCCGCGCTGATGGTCACGTGGGTCGACACCTTGTCATTAAACCGATGCGGAATGGCCAGATCCAGCACGTGCTGCCGGATACGCTCCGCCATGCGCAGGGCAATGGTGGCGTTTACGTTGGTGATCAGCACCAGAAATTCTTCTCCGCCGTAGCGGGCCACCACATCACGCGATCGCACCGCATCACGAATGGCCGCAGAAACCCGAGACAACGCCTGATCGCCCATCGCATGACCATAATTGTCGTTATAGGCTTTGAAATGGTCGATATCCAGCAGCAGTACATAGTGGCTTCCCGCGTGGTGCTCCAGAATGCTTTCCAGCCGGTTGGTCAGGCCCCGTCGGTTATAGAGCCCGGTGAGAGGGTCCATCATGCTGAGATTGCTGAATGTCTGCTTTTCCTCATGGAGCTGGCGCATCATGCGATGCGTAAAGCCATCCAGACATCGACGCATATAGTGTTGTAAAGAGAAGCCGACTAGCGGCAGTAAAATCGTCAGCAGTATGGCGGGAATATGCTGTCCCTGGTCCAGAACCAGCACCACAATAGCGGGTGGCAGGGTGGCTAATGTAAAGGCAAACAGATAGTCGCTTAAAGCAATTGCACAGATAAAGAAAATACTCAGTAAGCTTACTATTAAGAAACTACTATCGTAATGGAATATTAACTGGAATTTATAGTTAATATTCCATGCCCATAAAGATCCAATAGCCAGTGCTACAGGAGATAATAAACAATATTTTCCTTTGGGTAGGATAAAGCACAAGGCGATGCATAGCAGAGAGAATAAAGCGACGCTCGCCAACGGCCAACTGAGGCCTGATGCGCTTCCCCCGATAAAGGGGAACATGCGAAACAGGGCCACTATTATATTTAAAAACAGGAAAAGCTTAAGTGATAACTGATATTTGCTGTGTTTCAATTCATCGTAAGACAAAAGTTTCATTATTCATACTCGTGATGGCTTTGAAATATCAAAGCACAACCCGACAGCGCTATTACTTCTGACGGACCAGGAGGAATTATTATGTTTGTAATGGAGAATGATTACGTCGGCAATTTATCACTTTCCCTCTGAACTGTCATCCAGATGGGGTGTGGCAGCAAAAATAAGCTGCAAAATGAGAGTTATTACCATATGCTAATAGGAATGGTTATCGTTTGAGGGTCGGGCAATGGTGATGGCGATCATAGCAGCCTGCGCATTGTGGGCAGTCAGTTGGATGATGGGTAAGCGGTTGGACAGTGGTTGGGGAGTGTTATTACCCTGCGCGGCGCTGCCGTTGCTGGCGCTCTTGAAACCGGGCTTTGGCGAATGGCGTGTGGTGATGGTCGTGGCGTTGTTGCTGACCGTGGTGATGCTGTTCCATCGTCGTTTGCGTCACTTCATGTTACTGCCGTCTTGCCTGGCGCTGGCAAGTGGACTGGCTGCTGTATCAGTGAATTTCCATCTCGCCTGATTGCCGGGCGGGATAGCTGACAAATGACAACATGCGGACGAAGAAACGTCTGCTGTAATTTTTTTGATTTTTTTTAAGAAAATTGAAGAGAATCTTCGGAAGTCGTGCTGAGGGGATACATCTTAAGACAACGTGGTGCGAAGGGAGGGACTT
>NZ_ALXE01000037.1 GCF_000295955.2 Pantoea sp. A4 | reverse complement strand
GGATAAATAACCATGTGTTTAATCTGAAGTCAAGCTGAGCAGGCTTTTTTTAAAAAAACAGATATAGCGCCATTTTACTGCATGTTAATCGCTTTTTATGACGAAATACCGACAAGATACCTTTGGGGAATGACATCCTACGCGCATCAGCCAGCGTGCAGCTGAAATGTGGGGTGACTTCGGGGCGGAACTAAATGCGTGTGACGGCGAGGCGGCTCATACAGAGGATCGCCGCCTGAAGTTGTGAAAAAGTACTTTCAAAACCCGCGAGGCTGAGAAATATTTGACGCTACCGCGTCAATTCAAATTCCCCTCCCACCTCCTTCGGTGGGAGTACCCTTTGAAGAAAAGATGGTATCCCTGTCATTTTTCTCCTGGTACTGTAAACCAACGTTCAAACCATCCACGAGACCAAAGAAATTGCGGTTACGGTAGGTCGCAACACCCGTAGAGCGGCCGCGCAGGAAGCCATCTGAGCTGCCGGTTGCACCACCAAACTCGGGCAGAACGTCGGTGTAAGCAATCGCATCGTAGACCAGGCCATAGTTACGGCCGTAGTCAAAACTGCCAAAGTTGCCGACTTTTATCCCGGCAAAACCCAGGCGCGTTTTGTTGTTTGTTTGTGCATCCGACCCTTCACTGTTATTCAACTGTGCCTGGTATTCCCACTGTCCGTAGCCGGTGATGAGATCATTAACGGTGGTTTGGCCGCGAAAACCAAAGCGCATATAGGACTGGTCACCTCCCAGACTGTCATTATCTGACAGGTAATGCTCACCCTGAACCTTGCCATACAGATCCAGTTTATTGCCGTCTTTATTGAATATTTCCGCCGAATGGCTGACCCCTGAGATAAATAAAGTCCCTACAATGCACGTCCGTACAAAAGCTCTCATCATTTAACCCTCGTTATATAATAGTATTTGAGTAATAACCAAAGCCCCTGAGTCGCACTCTGGTATATTATTGGGTGATTATATTTCTAACTGAAAGATGCGTGCCTTTAGTCGCGGAATAAATAAAAATCTTTTGTCTCCGAACCGCCAAATGAGCACTCTGTTACAATATGTTGAACATTGTGATACGGGATAAGATAATTTTGCTCTGCCCGGATAATCTTTTCTTATAACACCCAGGCATATAAAAAACCTATTACCGCCCGGGGTTAACCCTTAATATTAGAAATTAAAAGCGACAAATACGCTGCTAACTTTTATCGTTATTTACGGAATAAACCGGGTGTTTAGTCACTTACCCGGTTTATTCCTTCCTCAGACAAGATCTGGCGCATCGCCTGTATCAAGGGCTCACGCGCCCGACCGCGACGGTAGGCGAACGAGAAAGGAACGAGAAAGTTGAAGTGATCGGGCAGCAGCCGCTGCAAGACACCACGCTGTTCCCAGCTGTGCGCATAGTGTTCCGGCAAATAGCCAATATATTTCCCGGACAGAATCAGCGTGAGTTGAGCTTCAATGCTTTCGACGGAGGCATTGCTGTGGCGGAACCCGCGTTTATTGACCTCCTGCTGGTTCCAGTAATGGCGTGTCACCATGCCATTTTTTTGCACCTTCTCCACATCGACATGGCCTTGCGCCAGCGGATGCCGCGGGCTGCAATACAACCAGTGCTGTTCTTCATAGAGGGAGACCGTCACCAGGTTACTGGCGCGTAGCGGGAAATGGCCGATGGCTAACTCCAGCCGGTCTTCCAGCAGGTGTTGCTGTAACTCATTGGGTTCCCGCACGATCAGGTTTAAGAACACCGCAGGGAAACGCTGATTAAAACGGGCAATGGCAGCGGGCAAATCCATGGACGTATCCGTGATGGTTGCATCGACAACCCCGAGGGAAAAGGTGCCTCCCTGCTCGCCTTTCAGCGCCTGCACCTGATTCTGCCAGCTGTTCAGGGTCGCCAGCATCTCCTGGCTATATTGATAAAATTGCTCGCCCTTCTCCGTCAGTGCAAAGCCTCCCCTGCCTCGCTTGCACAATACAAAACCGAGTTGCGCTTCCAGCTCGCTCATGTAGGCGCTGATCGCAGGCGTCGTCATATTCAACGCCTGCTGCGCACGGGAATAACCGTGGTTTTCCACCACGCTGGCGAAGACCTGAAGCAGTTTCAGATTAGGCAGCATATGCATAGGTTATCTTCAGTTGATGCGGTCTAAAGTTAAGTAATCCGTTAAGTGATTATCGGGGGTTTGCTATTTCAGCTGCGTCCGGTTCAGGCCATTATAGGATGTAAATTAACTAATGAAAATCAGTAGCCTGCCCGGTTCCCGGTGCATAAAGGCTGCCCCAACTCTGAGAAAAGTATGACACAGCAAAATCTGGTTTTTCCGGCACGCGTGCTGCGTGGCGCGGGTGTAATCAATCAATTAGGATCAATTTGCGCCACGTTGGGTCAGCGTGCTTTGTTGATCGGTGGACATCAGGCATTGCAGGCAGTGGAAGACATCGTGCGTGCGCAGCTGGCGGCCGCCGATGTAAAAGTACTGGCATCGACCTGGTTCGGTGGTGAAACCTCGATCAATCAGATCAACCGCTTAGCGGAGATGGCGCAGTCCCTTCAGGCGGACGTGATTATCGGTGCGGGTGGCGGTAAATCTCTCGATACCGTAAAAGCCGTTGGTGCGCAGCTAGGGCTGCCGGTGATTACCCTGCCTACCATCGCCGCAACCTGCTCCGCCGTCACCCCGTTAAGTATCCGCTACGATGATAACGGTAACTTTTTCGATATTTTCCCCCTGCCTGTCGCCCCCGCAGCGGTGATTATTGACAGTGAGCTGTTAGCCAAAGCGCCCCCACGCTGGTTAGCGGCCGGGTTGGGTGACACGCTGGCAAAGTGGTATGAGTTCCGTGCGGTGAGCCTGCTGCATCCGGCTGAAACCGGCAATGCGCGATCCTCTCTGGCCCACAGCCAGATTTGCTATCAGGTGATTGCCGGGCAGGGTCCAGCTGCGTTCAAAGCCGCCCAAAACGGGTTAAGCAGCGCGGCCTTAGACCAGGTGTTGGATGCCATCTTTACCTGGGCAGGATTAACGTCGCTGATGAGTAATGGCGCACATGCGGCGGCTTCTCATGCCATCTACGAAGGCTTTACCTTCTGCGATAAAACCCGTGAGTTTGGACATGGTCTGCTGGTCGGTTTTGGCAACCTTTGCCTGCTGGCACTGGAAGATCGTCAGGATGATGAAATTCTGACAGAAATGCGTCTGGCCCGTGACTGCGGTGTCCCGCTGACCCTGAAAGAGATTGCCGAACTGGACAGCGCGGAACTGGCCACGGTAGTGCGTGAATCGGTTCATGCGCCGGATATGCAGAACATGGCGCGCACGGTGACGGAGGGGCGTCTGTTGGCGGCTATCGGTCGCATTGAGGCTCTGGCGTCACGGGTTTAAGGCGTACACCTGCCCTCACTCAGCGAGCGTGAGGGCATTTATTCATCTGCCTGTCAGGCGATAACAAAAAAACAGGCCATTTTTACGGTTTTTTTTCCTTTTCACGAAATCCCTTTTTCCCGCGTCTGGCTTCCGGCTGTGCAACATATTTCACCATTTCAGCCCAACGAACAGCATCTATCCCCTGTAAACGTTTATTTTCTCATTCCCTTGTGGAGGGTTAACGCCGCCGGTTAATCCAACTGAATTAAATCTGAAATTTAACTGAAATAATCCCCCCGTAAATTTCGGCCTCTCTGGCTCATCGGGAAGAATTAAACATGCTAAAGAAAAAAGTATTAACCACTTGCGTGGTGGCGGGATTCATTTTGTTATCACACAGCGCAATGGCGCTGGAGATTAATTATGAGCACAAGTACGAAGATATCTCTAAAGAACACACGGATGAACTTGAGATATCCCATGACTTTGCCTCTGGCCTGGGCATCGGCACGAAATTTAAATTCAAGCCGCGGGAACAAGAGAACGGTGATGCCGGGCGTTTCTTTGGTCACCGGGAAATCACCGAGAAAGAGTTTAAGATTAACTACACGGCCGACATAACCAAAAGTTTCAGTGTCGAGCCCGGTTTCACCTTCGCCCTTAAACAGGGTGAAGAGAAATACAAACCCTCACTGAAATTTAAATACCGGCCGTTCCACTCGACCAAACTCTCATTGCGCTATCGGAAAGAGATCAGCGATCGGGATGAAAAAGCCACGAAGCGTATGGACCGTGTGGATGCCGAAATATCACAAAGCATTGGCGATTTTAAATTAAGTTACACTTTTACCGGATATCATGCTAACGAGGATTTATATAATAACAAGCGTACGGATTTCGAACATAAAGTCGAACTGGGTTATCATTTAACCAAACATCTTACGCCCTATATTGGGGTTAAAAATGTCTCAGTATCGAAAAAAACGTCTCAGCGACAATCTGAGTTTATCACGGGCATCAGTTACGAATTTTGATCGGTGGAAATAATGAAAATGAAAAAAGCATGGGCAGTACCGCTGTTGTTAGTCACGTTTTCTACGGGTCTGCTTCCGGTCGCGGCTGCCGCTGAAAATCCGGCCTCCCGCTACCAGCTGGAGAAGGTCGTTATGCTGATCCGCCATGGTGTGCGGCCACAAACCGACACCGCCAGCCTGGAAAAAGCCACTGGTCAAACATGGCCGGAATGGGGCGTGCCAGACGGCAATCTCACCGGACATGGCTACGCTGGCATGCTGGCGCAGGGCGCGTATCAACTGGCCACCTGGCGCGCGCACGGGTTAAAGCTCAACCCAACCGGCACCTGTCCTGGCCCGGAACAGGTCTTTCTGTGGGCCGCCCCCGATCAGCGTACCAAAGCCACCGGCGTTGCCCTGTTAGACGGGATGTTCCCAGGCTGTGGTGTCGCCATGCATAGCACGGCGAATAAACACGATCCCCTGTTTGATACCGTTGAAATGGGTATTGCTAAACCCGATCAACAGGTGATTTCTCAGCAGGTGCTGGAGAAAATGGGATCGGCTGAAAATGCGCAACATAAATATCAGCAGTCGGTCAACGAATTACGTCATGCAGTCTGTGCGAATGAAGCGAAAAGCTGTGCATTCCTCGACAAACCCTGGGGCGTAGAAATAAACGACAAAGGTAAAGCGAAATTAACCGGCCCGGTATCAAAAGGGGCATCAATAGGCGAAACCATTCGTTTGCAATACAGCGAAAACTTACCGTTATCTCAAGTCGCCTTTGGGCATGCCAGTAATGCACAGCAGGTGAGTCAGTTAATGGCGCTGCACGCAGCAAAATATGATTTGGTGAGCAACACCCTTGAATATGCCAGCCACGGTGGCTCGGTATTAATGCGGCAGTTACTGCGTGCCATTACGCCAAATGAAAAGGGTGAATTAAATAGCCCGCTAGTCATTCTGGTTGGTCACGACAGTAATATCTCGCAAATTCAAACCATGCTGGGATTTAACTGGCAACTGCCCGTTTACCCGCGCAATGATATTCCACCGGGAGGCAGTCTGGTCATGGAACGTTATCGCGATACCCAAACAGGCGAGCAACTGGTCCATGTGACCTTCAGCGCCAGAACGTTAGATCAGTGGCGTGAACTCACCCCACTGAATAACCAACACCCCTTACCTGTAGCGGAGTTTATTCATCCTGGCTGCCATTCAAGTGCAGTGGGAGAACTTTGCCCGCTGGAGACCTTCGTTAAAATCGGACAACAGCATCTGGTGGCGGATGGTGCGGATGTCAGCGTGTTCAATTAACCGCTGATTAGCATTCCCGGTTATTTATTGCTGCTCATTCAGCACCAGAATTACAGCGTACTTACTGTGCATCCCTTGTTTCCCCCCGTCGTCACGATGGGGGGGAACCGCATCTGAAAATAATTGCACATATGTGCAAACCGTTCGCAAAACTGTCATATAGCGCCGCTATATTCCCCTCTGTCTTTCACCGCCAGAGGTTATCTGTGTCTTACCAATCCGACGTTCACCCCCGCTACGCCGCGTGGCCTAAACTGCGCCATACGCTGGCCATTATTCGCCAGGAACCTGCCAATTTGCTGGCCGTGCTGCTGTTGCTGCTGTTCAGTGGGATCATTCTGGCTCCGGTCATTTCCGTGTTGTTGAACGCCGTCCTGGTTCAAAGCGGCGACGAGGGGCGTACCGGCGCGACTGAAGGTGCCTTCACCAGCTGGTATTTGGTGCGCACGCTCAGCTCACGCATGTCTGATCTGCTGCTCTGGACACCGCTGCTGAATACGCTGGCCGTGGCGTTTAGCACCGTGGCAGGCGCACTGGTCGTGGGTGTGGCGCTGGCGTGGTTGATCAACCGAACCGATATGGCAGGCAAAAGGGGGTTCTCTACCCTGCTTATCGTGCCGTTTATGCTGCCTTCCTGGACCTTTGCCCTGGCGTGGAACACCCTGTTTAAAAATCATGCCATTGGTGGCCAGCCCGGTTGGCTGGAAGCGATGGGGTTTCAGACGCCCGACTGGGTCGCCTACGGCTATTTTCCCATCGTCGTGATTATGGTGCTGCACTATGCGCCACTGGTGATCTTGATTGTCGGCAATGCGCTGAAACGCATGGATAGCCAGATGGAAGAGAGTGCCCGGGTGCTGGGCGCATCCCGTGCGGCCATTGCGTTTAAAATCATCGTCCCGCTGATGCGACCCGCGTTGCTCTCGGCGGCGCTGCTGATCTTTGCTGACTGTATTGGCGAGTTCGCCCTGCCCTATATTCTGGGCTTACCGGTGCACTTCGATACCCTTTCTACCGGCCTGTATCGTGCCATCGGCACGCGCCAGTCCGGGGTTGCGGCAGTGATTGCTACGGTGATCATGTTAATGGGGATGCTGACCCTGGCGTTGGATATGAAAATGCTGCGCGAGGCAAAGCGCTTTGTCACCGTCGGGGGCAAAGGGGTGATGGATCGCCGTAGCCGCCTCGGACGCTGGCGGGTGGTTGCCGGCTCACTGCCGCTACTGTTTGTGCTGCTGGGCGTGGTGATCCCCCTGCTGACGCTGTTCCTGTCTACCATCATGACGCTGCCTGGCCGTTTCACCCGCGATAACTTCACGCTGGCTTACTGGATCGGGCATCACCTCGACACCGTCGCCATGCACAACGGGATCCTGCTGACGGCCGAGTTCTGGCAGGCGATTGGCAATACCCTGCTGATCGTCGGTTCAGCTTCCGTAGCCTGTGGTGTGCTGGGCCTGCTGGTGGGCTATGCCGTGATGCGCAGCCACTCTCGCTGGCTCTCCTCCGCACTGCGCCAGCTGACTTTCCTGCCCTACCTGGTCCCCGGCATTGCGTTTGCTACGGCATTTCTGTCGCTGTTTGCCGTAGCCCGAGGCCCGGTGCCCGCGCTCTACGGCACGCCGTTTATTCTGGTGCTGGCATTAATAGCAGAGAAAATGCCCTACGCCAGCCGTTCAGGCATTGCCGCGATGACCCAGTTAGGGAAAGAGACGGAGGAAGCCGCACGCATTGCCGGTGCCGGATGGTTCGTCCGCCTGCGCCAGATTGTGATCCCGATTCAGGCCGCCCCGCTGGCCACCGGCATTCTGCTGCCGTTTATCTCGGGGATCAAAGGCGTCAGCTTATTCGTCATTCTCGCCACCCCGGCGACGGATGTCATGACCACCTATTCCCTGCGTTTGATTGACTACAACTATCAGCAGGCGGCCAACGCTGTGGTGCTGATGATCGCCCTGATTTCATGGGCTGGCACGGTGCTGATCCAGAAGGTCACTGGCACCGGTCTGGCAGAAAGCCTGGAGAAATAACATGCCCACTATTCAGTTAAGCAACCTGACGAAAACCTATCCAGGCAGCACCACGCCTGCGGTCAATAACATCAACCTGACAGTCAACGATGGCGAGTTTCTCTGCCTGCTGGGGCCTTCCGGCTGCGGGAAGACCACGATTCTGCGGATGATCGCCGGCATTGAGCATGCCAGCGGTGGAGAGATCAGCATTGGCGATAAGATCGTGGATTCCGTGGCGCACGGCACCTACATCCCACCGGAGAAGCGCGGTGTGGGCCTGGTGTTTCAGAGCTACGCGCTCTGGCCGCACATGACCGTAGAACAAAACGTCGATTTTGGTCTGCGTCTGCAAAAAGTCGCGACCAAAGAGCGTATCGCACGCTGCCAGGACGTGATGGAAAAATTGCGCATTGCCGATTATGCCAAACGCTACCCGGCGCAGCTTTCCGGGGGACAACAGCAGCGCGTTGCCCTCGCACGTATGCTGGCAGTTAACCCCGGCGTGCTGCTACTGGATGAACCGCTTTCCAATCTGGATGCGACCCTGCGCCTGGAAATGCGTAATGAACTGCGCCGCCTGCATGAAACCTTCGGCACCACCATTGTCTTCGTGAGCCACGATCAGTGGGAAGCGATGACGCTGGCAACCACCATTGCGGTGATGAGTGCCGGGCATGTGCAGCAGACGGGCACGCCAGATGAGATTTACGCCACGCCAGCGAACCGTTTTGTCGCAGAGTTTATCGGCACACCGCGCCTGAATCTGATACCGCTGCATCAGCAACACAGCCAGCTGGCACACCACCTGCACCAGCGTTTTGCCCTGCACGACCACACCCAGCTGTGTGGCATTCGTCCTGAAGAAGTGGTGATCAGTGAAGGGACCAGCCGTGACAGCGTGCCGGTGACCATCAACAACATTATGCCCACCGGAGGCAGCTGGGTGATTGAACTGGCCGTGGGGGAAGATCGCTTACTGCACTCGACGCAACTGCGACCACGCTGGCAGATGCATCAGCAGGTTTACTGCCAGCTACCGGCTTCCTCCCTGCATTTCTTTAACCATCATGGATTGCGCCATCAGGTTGCAGCTCACTAACCTTTTTTTCACACGCCAGGAACCCTTATGACGCGTCATTTAACCGCTTTGATCATTGCCCTGCTGGGGAGCGCATCCGCTCAGGCTGAGACGTTCAACCTGCAACAGCTGATTGCCGCCGCAAAGCAGGAGCAGCCCATTACCGTGTACGCCTCCACCGGGAAAATCGTGGAGCAGGCAAAAGCGTTCAGCAAATTGTATGGCTTGCAGGCCAACGGTGTGAAAGCAGATGCACCACAAATCATTGAGATCATGAGCCGCGAAGCCCAGGCGCATAACGTGCGCACCGATGTGGCGATTGTGGAAGATACGCCAGCGGGTATCACTCAGCTCCTGAAAAAAGGCTACGTCCAGAGCTGGGTACCGGACGACCTTAAAGGTGCCATCGCGGCCAATTATCAGCAGCCGCTGACGGTGGTGCTGGCCCCCAATGTCTTTGCCTATAACAAGGCGCACCATACGACTTGTCCGGTGACCAACATCTGGCAGTTAACCGAAGCCAAATGGCGTGGCCGGGTGGCGATGCAGGACCCGACCAGCAAGCCGGCTTACACCGACTGGTTCAGCCAGATGGAAACCCATTATGACCAACAGGTGCGTGATGCCTATCAGCAAGAGTTTGGCAAGCCGCTGCACACCGATGAAAAGTCTGCCACGGCGGCCTTTGTGAAGGCGCTGGCGGAGAACGGGGTGTTGCTGACCCACTCAGACAATGATGCGGCCTCCGCCATTGGCGCACCGGATGGTAAAACCGATTTTGTGGGTCTGGTCTCCACCGCCAAGTTCCGCGATAACAAGCAGGGTATGCAGCTCGCCTTATGTAGCGGCATGAAACCGTTTATCGGCTGGAATTACCCGAGCCTTGGCGTGGTAGCGACCGGTACAAAAAGCCCGAATACCGCCAAACTGTTCATTCACTACCTCCTGACCGCTGAGGGCATCGCGCCGCAAGGCGTCGACGGCAAAATGTCCACCAACGACACGGTGAGTCTCCCGGCAGATGAAGCCTCTGGCATTGAAAAATATCGCGGTGAGTTAATGCAGTACCTGACGGCGAGCGCGCAGGAAGACTGGAACAGCCGCCAGGACTGGCAGGACATCTGGAGCCTGAACTACCAAAAATAACCTTCCGACACGCTGGGTGTCGGCATTCCATTTTTCATGACAGGTAAAGCATTGTGACCACTCTCGATACCGATCAGCGCGAAGCTGCGCTTAAACACATCATTGTTGCTGCCGGACAGACCGCGCTCAATTTCTTCAATTCCCGTAAGGCGGGCGAGTATCAACTCAAAGGCCATCAGGATTTCTTGACCGAGGCGGACACGCTGGTGGAAAAGATGATCCTGAACGCAATCAGTGAGGCTTTTCCTGAGGATGAGATCCTCGGTGAAGAGTCTGCCTGCCAGCCTGACAGTGCCCGGAGCCTGTGGGTGGTTGATCCCATCGACGGCACCGCTAACTTTGCCCGTGGCATTGCCCATTTCTGTGTCTGTATGGCGTGGGTACGTGACGGTGTCACTGAATTAGGGGCCATTTATAACCCAGTGAGTGAAGAACTGTACCTCGCACGGCGCGGTCACTACGCACGCAAGAACGATCAACCGTTGCAGGTCAGCACGTTGACCGACACACAGCGTGCATCTATTGAACTGGGCTGGTCTTCGCGTCACAGTCAACGCCGCTATCTCGATGTGATGGGGGCGTTGCTGAGCCAGGGATGCAGCGTGCGGCGTGGCGGTTCGGGTGCGCTGGCACTGGCGTGGGTGGCAGAAGGCAGAACCGACGGTTATGTCGAGATGCATATGAATGCCTGGGACTGCCTTGCCGGGCTGTTGCTGGTGAGCGAAGCGGGCGGGCAGACCGGCATCACGCCGGTGACCGCTGAGGGTATCTTTAACGGATTACCGGTGCTGGCGGTAGCAATAGGTATTGCGGGTGACGTGTCCCGTGCTGCGGGCATCCCGCTCGCGGCTGAAGCGGCTCTACCCGCTAGCGCAGCGGTTATCCACGCGCCTCGTCCCCCGATCAGCCTGATCGCTGAAGATGTTGCGGGCTGGGGAATGGATATTTACATCGGTGGGTCCAGTGGCGTCAGTGATGCCGCACTGCTGGCCGGGCATAATATCGGCGTGGTGATTAACTGTGCGGTGAATCTGGATATCGACTGGGTAAACAACCCGGAAGCCAGCGCCGCACCGCACCTGCTCACCCACGGTGCCGGTCCGGTGCGCTATTACAAACTGGGGCTGATCGACGGTGAAGGCAACGCACCGGAGATGCTGCACGCCGGATACCAGCTGATGCGCTCTGCCCTGTTGCAGCAGATCCCGGATAAAGCCTCCTATCGCAATCGCCAGCGGGGCAATATTTTGGTGAACTGTCGCGGTGGGCGCAGCCGTTCAGTGGCGTTAGTGGCGCTGTTCCTGCACCTGGAATGGCCTGAGCGCTTCCCCACCCTGGATGCTGCGATTGCGCTGATCCGCGACAAACGCCAGCTCCATAAGGATGAATGGTTCGAGACGCCAAAGCCGTCGCTGATTCGCCTGGCGGAATATGCCATTCTGCGGGAACGGGCTTTAGCTGCAATGGAACAAGGTAATGAGCAAAAATAGTGCCGACAAGGGTGCCGGTTTTGCCAGCGCGACCGAGGTGGCGCTGCTGGCAGGGGTGTCGCGTTCAGCGGTATCGCGCACGTTTACGCCGGGCCGAAGCGTGTCCGATGAGACGCGGCGTAAAGTGCTGGCCGCAGCCGAAGCGCTGAATTATCACGTGAATCATCTGGCGCGCGGCCTCTCGAAGGAGGCCAGCCGTCCGGTGTGTATTCTGGGCGGCAATCTCTCTTCGCCCTACCAGTCGAGCTTGCTGGAGCACCTGACCCGCCGTCTGAATAAAGCCGGGCGCGCGGTGATGGTGATCAACACCGATGACGGTGAAGCCAGTGCCAGAGAGGCGCTACAGCAGACCCTGAAATACCGTTCCACGGCCACCATTGTGTTGTCGGGTAAGCCGCCAGCCTCACTGATCCATCTCTGTATGCAGAGCGGACAGCAGGTGATTTTGATTAACCGTCTCGGGCAATTTCCCAGCGCGGATAATATTGACATTGATTACAGCTCGACCATGGGCGAAGCCTTTAACCAGCTGGTGGGCGCGCAATGTCAGCGCATCGCGATGGTCTCCTCTTCCGCCCGCTCACCGAGCATGGTGATCCGTGAAACGCGATTCCTTGAGGCTGCGGCCCAGGCTGGCGCGGAGGTTGACGTTATCCGGCCAGGCAGCACCAGCTACCAGACCGGCGTGCTGGCGGCGCATCAGTTGCTGACGCAGGCGCAACGCCCGGACGGCGTATTCTGCGTCACAGACCTTATCGCCTGCGGTTTTATTGACGCTGCCCGCCACGAGTTTGGCCTGCGTATTCCCGAAGATATCGCGGTGATTGGTTTCGATGATATCGAACAGGCCAGTTGGCTCGGCTACCAGCTCACCACGTTCTCGCAGCCGCTGGCCGAAATGGCCGAAGCCGCCTGCCAACGCCTGCTTTCCCCCTCAAGCGGGCCCACAGGAAACCAGCTCTTTGAGGCGCAACTGGTGCGGCGGAAAACCTTGCGTTGAGTCACGGCATGATTTCCCCATGGCGAGGGCTTTTCGCTATGGGGATACTCGTTGGCTTAAATCAGGGGCTTCGCGTAGTATGGTCCGGCTTCCATTTTTTGTTTTGCCGACGGGGGGCGGACCTATCGGGTGAGCATCTGCAGATGGAGAACGTCCCGTTACCGTAGGTGGGTTGAGTAATACACCAAGACCATTGCAACCCGACAAGGCAATTACACAACTGATTAAAAAAAGGTGCTTTGTATTCATCGTTATACCTGAATTTGTTTTCCGTCCATGTTGTAAACCGTTCTGCGCCACTGCTCATCGGGGCGGTTTACAAACCCGATGACTTGTAATGGCGATGCCCCTCCTCGAAGAGGACCCCCACTATCAACGTCAATCACGTTCCAGTTTGCCGAACAATGGATGTAATGCTGCGCAATGATATCGAGCTCATGTTGGTTGAAGTCACCGGGAGCAGCCCCTGTGCGCACCGCTTTGCCCATGGCGAGAACTTTTCGCTACGGAGATACGCGTTGGCTTAAGTCAGGGGCTTTTTGTAGCACGGTCCGGGTTCCCTTTTTTGCGCTCCCTGTGGGGGGGTTGCCTGTCGTTTGAGCATCTGTAGGTATACGGTATCCCGTTACTGTCGGTGGGTTGAGTAATACCGCAAGACCATTGCAACCCGACAAAACAATTACACAACTGATTAAAAAAACGTGCTTTTTGTTCATCGTTCTACCTGTATTTTTTTTCCGTCCATGTTGTAAACCGTTCTGCGCCACTGCTCATCGGGGCGGTTTACAAATCCAAAGATTTGTGAGGGTGATGCCCCCCCTCGAAGAGAATCGCTATTATCAACAACAATAATGTTCCAGTTTGCCGAACAATGAATGTAATGCAGTGCAATGGTATCGAGTTCATGTTGGTTGAACTCTTCGGGAAAGTCTCCTGTACGTACCGCCTTACCCATGGCGCGAGCTTTTTCGCACAGGGGAAGCAGTTCATCTGAAATATCAATGTGGGGGAGATGCTCGAATGCGACGCCAGCCTCTTCTGCGGCATCGAGCATCACCCGCAGACTTACCCTGGACCAGTCATTTTTTACTACGCGATTGCGTAGCGTCAGTGCAGCAAAACTCCGTTTCTGGGATTCCCCGTAGTGATTTGAGGGCAGCCTGTCGTCGAACCAAGTCTCAACAGTTACCGTGCTGGTACGGAGAATCGGGGCGATACTAGGAAACGCGTTCAGAACAGGTAGCTGTTGCTTAGCCTTATGGTAGATGCGCGTCTGCTCATCGGGAAAACTTAATGGCACCGTATTGGTTTCTGGCCGGGTCAGAAAATAATTCTCCGTCATAACCGGTAAATATCCGCCACCGATGTCGGAGTGCGCGCCGGGCAGTGCCAGTTCTGGCCATGCGGGTTTCACACTGTTTAAGGCGAAATTAAACCGACACTCATTAGCGGCGACAATATGGAATACCTTGTCCGCAACGCCTGGACGTAAGGTTATTTTGGCACTCCCGGTATCCGCATTATGCGGGCTTAACCCGTTTGCTGGCGTGCCAATAGCCGCCACGGTGTCAAAGATGCCAATAAAGCGGGTCTTACCTGCCGGAGCACCGGCAAAGGCGGTGCCTGACACCCCTTCGCGGATGGCGCGTATAATCGCAGCGTCTTCCGCTTGAATACGATTGGCGAAGTGACGTGCTGCCGCCGCGCCACGGCTGAAGCCGAAAATATCAAACTGAAATTTTTTTATCACAACGTCATACGCTGATAACTCAGCGTTCACTGCCGTTAAGGCATTGCGTAATTTCTCAGTGATGAGAGAGATGGCTTTGTCTGTTTTTGCTACAACGCCGGTACCGGAGATCCCTAACCCCTGCCCCATTATACTGTCCGGCTTTCCTGCTTCTGTCCCGATACCGTCAACATAAATACTGTATTGTGCTTCATTACTCTCAGAAATGAGCTGATTGACATATAACGTGTTCAGCCAATAAACATTGGTGTAATACCCCGTGTAGCTAGTGGCTCCGAGGCCAGCGACACCGAAGTTATCCCTGACGCATTTACCGAGAATCCCCTCCGTCTCCGCATTGGTCAGGTTATAGTATTCTGCCGTGCAAGCTTTCAACATATTATGGGTATTGACCGCATTATTTCCGGTGCCGTCAAAAAACACGCCAAGCGTTAAGGTGACTTCACGTTTTTCTCTCTTTTTAACGGATTGCGCGCGCTGGGCGGGCTGTTGTTCTGGTACAGCGTGATACTCAGAATGCAGGCTGGCGTGAGATCCCGAGTCTCTCTGTTGCCGTGACAGAAGGTCCCTCAGGTGAACCTGCAAGCCCAGAGGCAGATCAGTGCAAAGGTCGCCGGATGGCGTCAGCACGCTCGAGAAGCCCATGCAGATCGTGCTTTTTTTGAGCAGAATGACATAGCCAGATTCGACGTCGTGCCACGTATAACGGAATGACTGCAGGTTATACTCCCCGTACCTTGCATGATACTGGCTGACAAACTCGCCATAATCTTGCGGTAAATCCCAGTCATTGATGATGCGGCTTCCGTCCGCTGTATAAGCGAGTTGTTGTGCTGCTGCGCGAGGGTGGGTAATAAGAGGAAAGTCCTGAAGGCGGATGTCTTTTACTGCCACCGCCCGGTAATGGCGAAACATAGCGATCCCTGAATGTTGCTAAATATGTCCAATCATTACACAAACCTTACGACTTGCAAGGGAATAGTTGCCATTCTGGAAGCGAGATCAACGCAGAGGAAACCCGGCCCCGCTCAGCAACTGTAGCGTTTTGTATCTGGCGGGGTACCAGACATACAACCGGACAAAAACGGCGATTTTGCAAACACGCCGAACACATAGGGTGGATTAAATGAACGCACTGACGTTCATCCACCGCTATGAGGTTCGATATGAAACGATTTACCCCCTTTTTAACCGCTGGACTGCTGGCCCTTTCTGCTGCCTCTTTCGCCCAGGCGACACCGGTTCACTCGGTGGTGCTGATTCACGGTGCTTTCGCTGATGGCAGCAGCTGGGATCGGGTGATCCCCCAGCTTGAAGCGAAACACTATCAGGTGATTAGCGTACAACTGCCACTCACCTCGTTGCAGGATGATGTGGCCGCCACGCAACGGGCGATCGATCGGGCGCAGGGGGATGTGGTGCTGGTGGGACACTCCTGGGGCGGCACGGTGATCACTCAGGCCGGTGACAACAGTAAGGTGAAATCGCTGGTGTATATCGCGGCCTTTGCGCCAGAGGCTGGGCAGTCTACTGCGGCGCTGGCAGACAGCTATCCGGCACCGGCGGGTAGCGCAGCCTTGGCGAAAACACCGGAGGGATTCCTCTACTTGCCAGCGTCCGCGCTGGCGAAAAACTTTGCCCCGGATCTGCCTGCCGCACAGCAAAAATTACTGGCGGCGACACAAGGCCCCATTCGGGCAGCGGCGTTTGGCGACAAAGTGACGCAGGTCGCCTGGCAGCACAAACCCAGCTGGTATCTGGTCAGTACTCAGGATCGGATGATCAACCCGGCGCTGGAACAGGCGATGGCGAAAAAAATCCATGCACACACCGAAACGATCCCGTCCAGTCACGTCTCAATGCTGAGCCACCCGGATAGCGTTGCCCACATCATTACTGCTGCCGTTCAGGCGCAATAAGGAGGCCATGATGTCACTGCTGATTGCTTTTCTGGCGGGCATGCTGACCCTGCTCAGCCCCTGCACGCTTCCGGTACTGCCGTTTGTCTTTGCCAGCGTACGCGGCAAAAAAATGCACTTGCTGGCACTGCTGAGCGGCATGGTATTGATGTTTACGCTGGTGGCACTGCTGGTGACCGCGACCAGCCAGTGGGTGACACAAGTCACCGCCATTGGACGCTGGATTGCGCTGGGGTTTCTCAGCATCACCGCGCTGACGCTGCTTTCGACTCGCATCGCGCAGTTTATCACCCGGCCGCTGGTCACACTGGGCAACCGGCTTAATGATGCCAGCCAGCAACGCAGCGGTTTGCTGGCCGCGCTGCTGGCCGGCATGGCCACAGGCATGCTGTGGTCGCCCTGCGCGGGGCCAGTGCTGGGGGCGATCCTGAGTCTGGCAGTGACCTCTCAGGATGCAACATCGGTCACTTTCCTGCTGGCCGCCTATGGCGCAGGCGCTGCGGTGATGCTGGCTCTGATCTGGTTAACCGGGCGCAGTGTGGTGGTCCGTCTGAAACCCGGCATGGCATGGATGGCGCGCCTGCGTCAGGGTGCAGGGGGATTGATGCTGGCCTCCGTGGTGCTGATTGCGACGGGATCGCAAAGCCTGCTGCAAAGTACGCCCGCTGTGGCACAAAATCTGGAGCAGCATCTGAGTCAGTGGATGCGTTCCCCTACCCCCGCGGTTCGGCTTCAGCCGGTATCCCTGCCCCAAACCAGCAGCGCACTGCCTTCGCTGGCTGGCGGCACGGGATGGCTGAACGGTACGGCAGTGACACCTGAAGCACTTAAAGGCAAGGTGGTGCTGATCGACTTCTGGACCTTTGACTGCATTAATTGCCAGCACACGCTGCCGTATGTGCGGAGTTGGGCGCAGAAGTATCAGTCTGAGGGGTTGGTGGTGATTGGGGTGCATACGCCTGAATATCCGTGGGAACGGGATGCAACGGCGGTCAACCGCGCCATCAAGCAGTGGCAATTGCCCTATCGCGTGGTGACGGACAATAACTACACCATTTGGAACCGCTTTGGTAATCAGTACTGGCCCGCACACTACCTGTTTGATGCACACGGCCAACTTCGTTACACCGCGTTTGGCGAAGGGGACTATGCCCAGCAGGAAAAAATGATCCAACAGCTACTGAAAGAAGCCCGCGCCTGATCGGGTATCAGAGGGTGCGCATCCTGCCGCACCCTCACCATTTTTAAGGCAGGGTGATAGCGCGCGGCTCCAGGAAAGCGCTGATCCCCCACTGCCCCATTTCGCGGCCAATCCCCGAGCGACGAAAACCGCCAAATGGCGCACGCGGTTCATGGGCCAGGGTATTAATCATCACGCGCCCTGCCAGAATTCTCTCGCCGACCTGGCACGCATGATGTTCATCCTCGCCAATGACCAGAGCGGAGAGTCCATAATCGGTATCGTTGGCGATGGCCACCGCCTCAGCTTCATCGCGATACGTGATGATGCTCAGTACCGGACCGAAGATCTCTTCACGGGCAATACGCATCGTCTGGGCCACATCGGTGAACAGCGTAGGTTTGATATACCATCCGGACTGTAGCCCCTCGGGTCGGCCCGTGCCGCCGGTTAACAGTCGTGCGCCTTCGGCTTCCCCTAGGGCGATATAGTTTTGCACGCGCTGCCACTGCTGCTCATTCATCATCGGCCCGATGGTGGTTGTCGCCTCGGCAGGGTCGCCAGAGCGCTGCTGTTCAACCGCCGCCACCAGTGCCTGCTCAAATTCGGTTTTACGCTGTGCCGGGATCAAAATACGGCTTCCGGCAATGCAGGCTTGCCCGCTGTTGATGAAACCCGCCTGTATTGCCATTTCAGCCGCGCGCGTGGCATCGGCATCCGGCAGGATCAGGGTGGGTGATTTTCCGCCCAGCTCGAGCGTCACGCGTTTAAATGTTTCGGCGGCGGCTCGCAAAATGGCCTTGCCGCTGACGGTTGATCCGGTAAAGGAGATTTTCGCCACCTGCGGACTGGTGCTGATCGCCTGACCGGCAGTTGCGCCACGCCCGGTGACGATATTAAACACCCCATCGGGTAATCCGGCACGATGCAACGCCCGGGTGATCACTTCCGTTTGTAGCACACTGAACTCGCTGGGTTTAATCACGGTCGTGCAGCCCGCAGCCAGCGCGGTAGCCAGTTTATGGCAGATAAAACCGGCGTTGCTGTTCCAGGGGGTAATTAAGCCCGCCACCCCAAGTGGCACCATCTGCACCGTTGCCCGCCCCGCCTGCTGGACAAAGGGGTAGGTTTTCAGCTCGTTGATGACCTGTAGGATCACTTCTGCCGGGTAGCTGGCCATCCAACGGGAGCGGGAAGCCGGGGCTCCGTACTCCAGCAACACCGCTTGATGTAGTTCGGCTTCAGCCTGTTTTACTGCCTGGTGCATGTTCTCCAACAGCGCAATACGTTCGCCGAGGTCGGTGCGCGAAAATGCCGGGAATGCGGCGTGTGCGGCGGCAATCGCCAGCTCAGCATCACGTTCATCCGCCAGCCGTGCTTTACCGATTACGCTCCCGTCGGCAGGTTTGATAATATCCAGCCATTCAGTGCCCTGTGGGGTGACAAAACGGCCATTAATATAGACGAGTTCTATGAGGTGCATCGGTTAACTCCTGTGGTCTGTTGCAGGAAAATTAACATGCCCCCTAAACCGCGATAATCCACCGCGCCCTGCAAAGGGTATTACGCAAAACGGAATAATCGATGAACCGAAGTGGATTGAACGAACTGGATATTGTGCTGGCCGTCGCACGGCGCGGCACCTTTACCGCCGCTGCCAGCGAACTGGAGATCTCCCCTTCCGCCGTGACTAACGCCGTCGCCGGGCTGGAAAAGCGTCTCGGTGTGCGGCTGTTTAACCGGACCACCCGCAGTGTCGCGCTGACTGAAGCAGGACGGCGCTATGTCGAGAAAATCGGTCCAGCGCTGGCGATGATCCGCGTTGCTGAAGAAGAGCTGGAAAGTGAGAGTCACGCGCCAGCAGGGGCATTAAAGCTGAATGTACCGCCAGACAGCGGCTCGCTGTGGTATCCAACACTGCTACTGCCTTTTTTACAGCGCTATCCGCGTATTCGTGTGGATCTCTACAGCCAGCGCGAGCAGGTCGATATTGTCGCCGCCGGTTATGACGCCGGTATCCGGCTGATGGAGGATATCCCTGCGGATATGATCGCCGTCCGTCTCACCGCTGAACTGCGCATGATCGTCGTCGCGTCCCCCGCGTATCTGGCAGAAGCTGGCGTGCCTGCACAGCCGGAGGCGCTAAGCGATCATCAACTCCTGTGCATGCGCATGTCTGATGGTAGCATTTACCGCTGGGAACTGATGAATCAGCAGCATCACTACAAGCTACAGGGCGAAGCGCGCTTTGCCGCCAGCGATCTCGCCTCCGTTCACCAGGCCGCATTGGCAGGATTGGGCATTGCCTGTTTATCAGAGCAACACGTTGCCGGGGATGTGCAGGCTGGAAAGCTGGTTCATTTGTTGCCGGATTGGCAGGTGCGCCTCGGTACGCTGTGCCTATACTACCCGGCCATCGCCTGGTGCCGCCAGCCCTGAAGGCGTTGATCGCATTCGTGCGTGAGACTGAAAACCGTCCGCATTTGTAACGTATTGTCACTGCTCGCCGTCAGCGACACAGGCATACAAAACCGCCGGTTACGCACACAAACCGCATACATCCGCGTGATTAACTCCCTCCAGTGACGTATTTACCCACTTGAGAGGTTGAGTTATGACAATGCAGCAGCAGGAAAACCGTGGCATATCCCGCCGGAAATTGATCGTTGGTTCAGCATTGGGCACGCTGGCGCTGAGCATGATGGGGCGCACCGCCTCGGCCGCAGAGCATCTGAACCAGGTGCTTAATGATAACGACGTCCATCCGTTTACCATTAACATGCCGGATTCCGCGCTGATCGACCTCAAATCGCGCTTACTGAACACGCGCTGGCCTGATAAAGAAACGGTGGCAGACAGCTCGCAGGGGTTGCAGCTAGAAAAACTGAAATCCCTGGTCAGCTACTGGGCCAGTGATTACAACTGGCGCACCATTGAGCGCCGCCTGAATGCGCTACCGCAATATGTCACGCGGATAGAGGGCCTGACGATTCACTTCATTCACGTACGTTCGAGCCATCCCAACGCCTTGCCGTTGATCCTCACCCACGGCTGGCCGGGTTCGATTCTGGAATTTTTGAAAGTGATCGCCCCGTTGACCGATCCCGTCGCGCACGGTGGCAGTGCCGCAGAGGCTTTCGACCTGATTATCCCGTCCATCCCCGGATATGGTTTTTCACAACGGCCAACAGACACCGGCTGGAAGCCAGACCGGGTCGCGGCAATGTGGGACACGCTGGTTAAACGGCTGGGTTATCGTGAATATGTTTCTCAGGGCGGCGATCACGGCTCGGTGATCTCTACCGCGTTGGGCCGTCTGGCACCCAACGGATTGTTGGGGATTCATCTGACCATGCCCGCAACGGTGCCTGGCGATCTGATCCCGGCGATTAATGAAGGCTTGCCTGCGCCACGTCCACTCGCTGCGCCGGAGCAGCGCGCGTTTGATAAGCTCTCACACTTTTTCACCCGTAATGCGGCCTATGGCGCGATGATGGTGACTCGCCCTCAAACCATTGGGTATGCGCTTAATGACTCTCCAACCGGTATGGCAGCCTGGTCTTATGACAAAATCGCCCAGTGGACTGACAGCAACGGTGAGCCGGAACGCGTGTTAAGCCGGGATGAGATTCTGGATGATTTGTCGCTCTACTGGCTGACGGACACGTCAACGTCCGCCGCGCGCTTCTACTGGGAAAACAACAATAATAATTTCAGTTCGGCAACACAAAAGACCCACGATGTGAAAGTACCGGTAGCGATCAGCGTGTTCCCCGGCGAAATCTATCAGGCACCAGAAAGCTGGTCACAGGCGGCATTCCCGACCCTGAACTACTACCGTACCGTCGCAAAAGGCGGCCACTTTGCCGCGTGGGAACAACCGGCGCTGTTCAGCGAAGAGATGCGCAACGCGTTCCATAAGCTGCGGTCACGATCGTAAATTGACGCGACATCGGGCGAGAGCATGGCGCTTTCGCCCGAAAAACAGGCTCTACGGTCAGATTACAGCGATTTCCAGGTCGGTAATTTTTTACGCTTTTTCGTCCACCATTGCATTCCCGCCATTGCCAATCCGAAGAGTAACCCTGCAAGCAGTGAAATCAGCACCGCCGCCAGCGGTAAGATGCCACGATGCTGCCAGTGCATCCACCACATCGTCATGCCCCACCCCAGGGCAAAAAAGAGGCCAAACAGCAGCGCCTCTAGGGCAAACGGGGCAAAAAGCGGTGGTGGAATATGAACCCCGAATCGCCACAGCAGGCGGTGGAGAAAAGGTTCACTGTTTCGCACCCCTGCGGCATTCAGCAATGCAATCGCCTGGTTTTTCTTGCGGATAAATTCTGTATCCCTACTCATCCTGTGGTGCTCCTTTCTGGGGGTAAAGCGCGTTGGTTGATATTTCCCGCCGATCCTGAACTGCGGATCTTAACGCGTGAAACGGCGGTTTTAACGGGCTAATCTTGACATAAAACATGAAATTTATTTATCTTTTTCTGGTCAAAACAGACTCATCACCGACAGGGAAAGGATTTAACCCTCATCACGCCTGGAGATTATTTCTGATACTTTCCCTTTTCTTAATAAACAATTACTGAGCAATAGCAAAACCAGGCTCTCTGTTCAGGCAACAAGGAAGTGCCATGTCATCAATAACAAACGTCATTACAGGAATAAAAAATATTAATCATCTTGTCAGGTTTCTTGCTGACCGTCAGGGGCTGTCTCTCCGGGGACTGACATGAAGCCAGTTTTGACAAAACGCGGGGTCGCTGAGTTGCTGCTGTTTTGCGTCGCGGCGGGCTGGGGCATTGGTTTCCCGGTAATGAAAATGGTGGTGAATGATTATCCCGTCATGATGGTACTGGGGCTGCGCTTTCTGCTTTCCGCACTCTTGATGCTGCCGTTTAGCCTGAAAAAGCTGAGTAAAATACCACCGCAAACGCTGTTGGCAGGCGTGTTGTTAGGTTTACTGCTTGGGGGTTCGTTTATCTTTCTTATTTCTGGGCTGCAACGCACAACCGCGTCTAATACCGGCTTCCTCGCGGGATTAAGTGTTATTTGGGTTCTGCTACTTACCGGCCCATTGAGTGGTAAACGGCCCTCATTTGAAGCGATGCTGGCAACACTGTTTGGCGTCGCGGGTTTGTATTTAATGGCGGATATCCAGGGCTTACAACTTCATCTGGGGGATGGCTTGGTGGTGATCGGGTCGCTGTTTACTGCGGTGCATATTTTAGCGCTGGATCGCTTTTGTGCCCGTCATGACACGATGGCGCTGACCTTTTTGCAAATCGCGACCATGGCCGTGATGTTTACCGGACTGCAAGCCATCAGCGGTGGGGAGGTCATGCCACATGCCTGGAGTGGGAAGCTCAGCATCGCCCTGGGGGTAACGGCACTGTTTTCCACTGTGATTGCTTTCTGGGTTCAGACCCACTATCAACGACATACCACGCCGACACGAGCCATCCTGATTTATAACATGGAGCCGGTGTTTTCCGCCTTGTTTGCCCTCTGGCTACTGCGTGAAACGCTCTCTGCCAACGTCATCCTCGGTGGCGGGCTGATTTTGCTGGGCATGTGCATACCGGGTGTTTTAAACACCTTTACTCAGCGCTACCGTAAATCCAGTGACGCTGAAACGGAGTGGGAAGGATAGAGAGAGATTGTCATGCCCGAATGTTTTATTCGGGCTATGGCAATCGGGCAGCGTGCGACACTCACCTTATTAAAGGTGATGACAAGTTAGATGTTATTTAAATGTTATTTAAACAGGTGCGGTGCCTGGGGTTTGCAGAAGTTCGCCAACCGCTTTTTTAAGTGATGGACTATTCTCTGAATCATTGAGCAGCACACGATTAAAATAGTCGCACCACTCTGGTTTACCATGAAAACGTCTTCTGATTTGGCCGGGGGTGAATTTTACCGTTTTTTTGAAAATACGGGTAAAAACCTGCTGATTGTTGAAACCATTACCGAGCGCAATATCCATGATTTTCATGTCGGTCAGTATGATTTGTTGAATAGATTTCTGTACTCTCACATGCCTGATGTACTGTGCCAGCGTGATGCCGACCACTTCCTGAAATTTCTTTTGAAAATACCAATGGCTGTAACCACTGCGTTGCGTTACTGATACAACATTGATGTCATCCGTATAGTTATGACTTATCCATCCGGTCATCTCTTTAATTACATGGTTTATCAAACTGCAGGCGTTAACATCAGGGTGTTCGTCAAACATTACATTTGTCCGGGAAATAACATAGCGGGAATACTACCAGAACAAAAATGGTTTTAAAGTTTTTTATCAATGAAAACCAGATATATATAATTTAGAATATTAGAAATCTAATCATATTAAATCTTAATATTTATATTGTCAGATAACAGCGGGCTTATGCCCGCTGCAATATGACTCACTCGCTGGCATCCAGAGACGCGTGCGTCAACGTATTAAATACGCTTTGTAGCTTGTTGCAGGTCTCAACACGGATCACATCTTCCAGTTTGCTGAGCTGCCGGATGATTTGCTCCAGATCGCCACTCTCTCTGACCTGCAACAGAATGGTACTGGTGCGGTTGTCTTCCGCTGGCACACACACGATGCCTTCAAGGTTGAAGGCACGGCGTGAAAACAGGCCACAGATATGCGACATCGTACCGGGATGGTTATGAACCTGCAGACGCAGCGTTTCGAAATTTCCTGGTTGCATTCCTTAACCTCCAATCATGTCTGTGTTGGCTGCGCCTGGCGCGACCATAGGATAAACTTTCTCGTTCACATCAATACGGGCATGGATAAATGCCGGTCCAGGCGTTTGAATGGCATCTTCCAGGGCTTTCACCGGGTCCGCCTGGGTGTTGAGATCCACCGTGTGGAAACCAAACCCTTCCGCAATCTTCAGGAAATCCACTTCATGGCGGTAACCGGAAGCGAACAGGTTCTTGTTATAGAACAGCTCCTGCTGCTGGTGCACCAGACCAAGCGCATTGTTGTTCATCAGAATGACTTTGAGGTTGGCTTTTTCTTCCACCGCCGTGGCCAGTTCCTGAATGTTCATCATGATGCTGCCGTCACCGGTGAAGCACAGAATGGTCGCGTCGGGTTTCTGGAGCGCGGCGCCAATCGCCGCTGGCAAACCAAAGCCCATCGTGCCCAGACCGCCGGAAGTGAGCAGCTGACGCGGCGTGTCTAACGGATAAGACTGGGCAACCCACATCTGATGCTGGCCCACATCCGTCACCACGTGGACCTCGCCGCTGGCGACTTGTGCGCAGGCACGAATCAAACCGTAATGGCTGAGGGGATCGTCGATATCCGGTGTCTGCAGCGGGAATTCCTGCTTCATATGATTAACGTAAGTATTCCACTCCTGGCGGGATGCCTGCGCTATCTGGGCGTTCAGGCTGGTCAGGAAGGTTTTCACATCGCCCTGAATTTCCAGCTCAGGTCGGCGGATTTTGCCCAGTTCTGCATTATCAATATCGATATGCACGACTTTGGCGTTCGGGCAGAACTCAGAAGCCTTACCGATCGCGCGGTCATCGAAACGCGCCCCCATCACGAACAGCAGATCCGCTTTTTCCATGACGTAGTTGGTCGCACGGGTGCCGTGCATCCCCAGCATCCCAAGATACAGCGGGTGATCCGTAGGGATAGTGCCCAGGCCCATCAGGGTAGTGACCACTGGCGCATCGGCTTTTTCAGCAAAACGCACCGCCAGTTCAGAGGCCTCTCCGGTAATGATGCCACCGCCGAAATAGAGGATGGGTGCCGTTGACTGCGCCAGCATCTCCAGCGCGGCCGCTACCGTCGTCTGTGGAATTTCAGGCTCCGGGGCGATCGCAGCCGGCTGGTATGGCGCATCCAGCTCAATCTTCGCCAACTGCACATCTTTGGGGATATCCACCCACACTGGACCCGGTCTGCCGCTGGTGGCGATTCGGAACGCTTCTGACATCACATGTGGCAGGTCGGCGATATTCCGCACGAGGAAGTTATGTTTGGTCACCGGAATGGAGATGCCGTAAGTATCCACTTCCTGGAAAGCATCGGTGCCGATCATGGCGGTGGAGACCTGGGCGGTAATACAAATGAGGGGGATGGAATCGAGCTTGGCATCGGCAATCGCCGTGATGAGGTTGGTGGCTCCGGGACCGCTGGAAGCCAGACAAACGCCGGGTTTTCCGCTGGCCCTCGCCATGCCCTGGGCGATAAATCCTGCGCCCTGCTCATGCCTTGCCAGCACATGGCGGATAGTTTTACTGCGGGCGAAAGCGTCGTATAACGGCAATGCAGCACCGCCGGGAATACCGGCAACAATGCTTATGCCATGTTGTTCGAGGATGTGAACGGTAAGTTCAGCGCCAGTAAATTGCATAGGTGACCTTTAACAAGGCCGATGCTGGGCGGGTTACCCGCCAGAGTTGCACCGGCGGGTTTAATAATTCTTTCCCTACGGCGCAGGCATAATCACCACGACTAGCACGGTGACGACGTTGATCTGCACAGCAGTAAGGAAACGGTTCATTTTTAGAGGTAAGACCCTTTGTTAATGTGCTTTTAACTTAACACCACTTTTCCAGCTTGGAAAGCCTCTTTATAGCGCAAAAATGACAAGCCGTTATAGTAATGCCGTTAAATCTTATATAAGCATCCATAAACTTAATCAGTCAAAGGCACAGCCCGTAGTTGGGTATGTTCTCCTCAGCATTTTTTTCCGCCGGGATGGGTCAGTTCTGCACGAGAAATAAGCTACTCATAACACATTGATAAAAATACATATTAATAGATTAGCTTGTATTTCCTCATCGCATTACGTTGTAAATGGCATCAATCAGAAACAATGTGTAAATTTTAACCCGCATTTATTTCATTCCCAACCAGCAGAATATTGTTAATAAAAATTAACGGAACACCTGAAGAAAGGCCGTTTCTCGTTAATACCCTTGCTTTAAACAGGTCTTTATCAACCTCGCGTCAATAACCCGCAAATTATGCGGCCTGCCGTGCCAGATCTCACCGGATGAGAAACACATAGATGTTACAAAGTTGCAACATCTTGCGCGTTGAGAACGGCTATACCTGGTTATGTCCGAGGACACTTACCCTGTAACTACTTATAAAATAAGGAATAGCCCGATGAACAAACTGACTCGCAGAAGCTTTATGGCCTTTGCCGCAGGCGGGACGGTGGCGCTGGCCGCCGGTCAGGTACATGCGCATGATAATTCTGTGACCACCTTCCCCGCAGGCTCAGCCTCTGGCGGCAGGGACCCCGGCCCGCACGATCCCACAAGAGAGGCGGAAAACCCGGATATTGTGAACCCGCCCGCCACGGACAGCGGTACGCTGCCGAATCTCAGATACTCTTTCAGCGATGCCCATGTACGCAAAGGCAGCGGTGGCTGGACGCGACAGGTGACAGAGCGTGAATTGGCGATCTCCACCACCATTGCTGGTGTTGATATGCGCCTGGATGCAGGGGGCATTCGTGAGCTGCACTGGCATAAAGAGGGAGAATGGGCCTACATGACCTACGGCAATGCGCGCGTCACCGCATTTGATACCGCAGGCGGATGGTTTGTGGATGACATCGGCGTGGGTGATTTATGGTATTTCCCGCCCGGCATTCCCCACTCAATTCAGGGAATAGGGCCGGATGGCTGTGAATTTCTGCTGGCCTTTGATGATGGCAACTTCGACGAAGACAGTACTTTCTTACTCTCTGACTGGTTTAAGCACATTCCACCGGAAGTGCTGGCAAAAAACTTTTCGCTGCCCGCGTCCACATTTTCCAACCTGCCCTCCCCCTCTGATGAATACATTTTTGCCGGGCAGGTGCCGGGCAGCTTAGCTTCTGACAGCATTTCCGGCGCTAAGAAATCGACGCTACAATTCACGCACCGCATGCTGGCACAAGATCCGATCAAGGCAACCGGCGGCACCGTGCGCATCACCGACTCTTCAACATTCCAGATATCTAAAACCATCGCGGCGGCGCTGGTAGAGATTGAGCCGGGAGGATTGCGTGAGCTGCACTGGCATCCGAACAATGATGAGTGGCAGTACTATTTAGAAGGCGAAGGTCGCATGGGGGTATTTGCGTCCTCGGGCCAGGCTCGCACCTTTGATTATCGCGCGGGAGATGTGGGCTATGTGCCGTTTGCCATGGGCCACTATATCGAGAACACCGGCAAAGGGCCGTTGCGCTTCCTTGAGCTGTTCAAAAGCGATTACTATGCCGATATCTCACTGAATCAGTGGCTGGCTAATACGCCGCCCGCGTTAGTGAAGCAGCATCTCAAGCTGGATGATGCCTTTATGCAGGCGCTGTCGCTGAAGAAAAACCCGGTAGTGAAATAGGTGATTTCAGCCCCGCCAGTACGCGGGGCTGTGGGTCAGCGGTATTACGCCTCCAGTCCTGCGTTATGCATGCCACGGCGCAGGGTGAAGTTAACCCCCATGGTCAGGAATGGATCGGGTGGATTCCACTCAGGCTTCGGCAACGACAGCAGATACTCGATGGTATCGTTGTTTTTCCCGGCCAGCCAGTCAGCCAGCATGGTGCCCATTGCGGTACAACGCACGGTGCCAAGACCATTACAACCCAGTGCACCATAGACATTTTTACGCAGCTCACCCCACAGGCTTGACCCGTTGCGGGTCATCCCCAAACCACCGCCCCAGGTGTGTTCGAACGGCACGTCTTTCAGCGTCGGATAACGGCGCTCAAACGACTGGCGATGGGTATGGCGATACTTCTCGGTATAACCTGGTTTGTGACGACCGTCTTCGTTAAAGCTGAAGCTGTTACGGATCAAAATACGGTTATCGTGCGTACGGCGCGATGTCGTCCCGAATGGATCGGCCGGGATAATCCCCCAGAAGTCCTGTCCACCAATGCTGTCCTGTTCAGACTTGGTCAGTGGGCGTGTCAGGCTGCCGTAGGTGAAGATCGGGAAGATGGTACGTGGGCCAAAGCCAAAATGCGTACCAAAGGCGTTGTTGGCCAGAATCAGTTTGTCCGCATGGATACGGCCCGTTGCGTGGTGCAGCACGATCTCTGGCTCATACTCAATGGCGGTGATGACCGTATCTTCATACAGCGTCACGTTTTCTGGCAACGTATCCGCCAGGCCTTTCACCAGACCGGAAGGCTGAACCAGAATGGTGCCCGGGGTATACAACGCTTTGCGATAGAAAGAGGTGCCGAAGATATCTTTCAGCTCGCTACCTTCAATCAGTTTGCACTTCTCACCCAGCGCTTCCAGGCCACCACGGTAGGCATTGAGTACCGCAATCCCGCTGTCTTCCACCGCCGCCTGATATTTACCGGAATGACGCATATGCGCATCGGTAATGTTGTGCTCTTCCACCAGATCTTTGAGGATGCGCTGACCGGTTTGGTTGAGGTTCAGGATACTGCGGGCCGTGGTTTTATCACCGATGTAATCTGGCGCGCTGATGTCGTGCGGCACATCAATCAGGAAGCCGGCGTTACGGCCTGAAGTACCAAAACCAACCTGTTGTGCTTCAACCAGAATCACCTGGTCATCCGGGAAATTCAGCGCCAGGCGACGTGCAGCCGCCAGTCCGGCGAAACCACCACCAATCACCACCCAAGGGGCTTTCGCATCACCTACCAACGCAGGTTTTGGAATGCGCTTTTGGCTGGTATGGAACCAGCCTGGCGTTGGATCGTCCGAGGGCAATGCATCGATGCGCAGCAGTGTTGAAGGATCTTTTGGCAGATTATCCGTTAAGAGAGAGGCACTGCCTCCCACCGCAACCACACCTGCACCGATACCGGTGCCAACCAACAGTTTTCTTCGGGAAATACCCATGAATGCTTTCCTCCCTGGTTAGGGACCGAGGTAAAGATAAACAGCTAGACATAAAAAATTGCGCCTTTGTTGGCACACTTTTATACCCACAATATTCATCATGTATACTGTGCGTATACATGTTGCGGGCAAGTATGTCAGTTTGTGAAATCATGTCAAGATTGTTACATCATTTAATGTCCTGACATTTAATGTGCATATAAATGTATGTCCGCTGTGATCTGAGCCAGAGGGCGCGACAGCGATCCGCCTTTTGTGCTGTACGACCATCGTTTCAATTTTGCAACGATAGATTGCAAATCATTCTATTTTGAAAATTCTCACCTGGCGCTATGCTTCTTTCAACGCAATAACACAGCCGCTTAATAACGCTGTTAACTTCACTTGAAATAAGGAATAACATCATGAACCAGACTCTTATTAATAAAGTTGCTTTAGTAACCGGTGGCAGTTCAGGTATTGGTTTGGCATCTGCCCAGGAATTAGCAGAACAGGGTGCAAAAGTCTATATTACCGGACGTCGCCAGGAAGAACTGGATGCCGCAGTCGCAGCGATTGGTCATTCAGCGGTGGGTATCCAGGCCGATGCGGCAATATTGGCGGACCTGGATAAAGTTTTTGCGAAAATTGCCAGCGAATCGGGCAAACTGGATATTCTGTTCGCCAATGCCGGAGGCGGCGATATGATGTCGCTGGCTGATATTACAGAAGAACATTTTGACCGCGTTTTTGGTACTAACGTACGCGGTTTACTGTTTACCGTACAAAAATCCCTGCCGTTGCTGAGCGAAGGTGCTTCGGTGATTCTCACCGGTTCAACAGCAGCGGTGAAAGGCACCGCCAGCTTCAGTGTTTACAGCGCCAGCAAAGCCGCCGTGCGTAACTTTGCCCGCTCCTGGGCACTGGATTTGAAAGACCGTGGGGTTCGCGTCAACGTAGTAAGTCCAGGTCCGATTCGTACGCCGGGTCTTGGCGGTCTGGTGCCCGAAGAGTACCGTCAGGGACTGTTTGATACCCTGGCAGCAGGTGTGCCGTTAGGTCGATTAGGTGAGCCTGAAGAGGTGGGTAAAATGGTTGCCTTCCTCGCTTCTGATGCCGCAGCCTTTATTAATGCCTCTGAGTTTTATGTTGATGGTGGTCTGGCACAGATTTAACCACGGTTATTAATCCTGTAACGATCCCCCTGCGGTAAATAACCCTTTCCCGCAGGGGTAATTTATTAAACTGCTGAAAAAAAATGCTGAACAAGCCAATTAAAATCTCGAAAAAAATAATACCACCGCTATTTTTCACATCAATGAAGGTATTTAATCACTGTCTTCTTCCATTAAGTCGACCATCGCCCCTTTATGTGCTTCCACCACGCGAATATAGCGCATTACAGTTTCAGTTTTGGTCCAGGTGCCTTCCTGCATAATTTGTGCAACGGAGTAGCCCTTGCGCGCCATGTCTTGTGCGGCACCGACACGTGCACTGTGGCCACTCCACCCGGCATAGCGGCCTTTATTGGTTTTTTTACGATCGGGCACCCCTGCTGCGCCTCGCGCACGAATAAAAATCTCTTCCAGGCAGGGAGCACTCATGGGATCGGTGGTAAATCGGGCCTGATTTGAACGATGTACCGGGCAGAAAATAATCGCATCTGGCTCTCCCGCCAACCCGGCCGCGTTGATCCAGTCGGTCAAACGTTGGCTGGATTGCGCACCTAACGCTTTTACAATCCCGCCAGACTGCACAATCGTTTTTGTCCAGGCAACATCGAGGATAATTCGTCCATCCGCAGCGCGGCCAATATCCCCGACCCGCAGGCGCGAAAGTTCACTCATACGCAACAACGTACTGTACGCCACGTGCATAAATGCCAAATCACGCAGGTGTTGCAAACGCGGAGACGCCCGCCAGGCCTGATCCAGCTTTTTAAGATCGCCCCGGCAAAACGGCACAGCCTGCCCGGTGCGTTCACCGGCGACCACGGCGGTACGGTTGATCTTCTTCATGGTACGAGAAATATCCGGTGAGACATTGGGTGGCACCAGTCCGGCGTTACGGTGTAACATCGAGATTAACGCCGCATGAGAATTAATCGTTGATGATGCCCTGCCCGTTGCCTGCAAATGGGTGAGATAGTCTCGTAGATCGTCCGCGCTCATGGGCAAAAACTGGCGGCCGTTGGCTTCCGCCCATCGCCAGCAGATCCGCATTACGCTGAGTAGCTGCCGCCAGGTGTTAGGTGAAAATGCGTCTTTGTCCCGTACAAAGGCGGCCAGTTTTTCTGAAATATCCCGCGACGGGACGGAGAGAGATAGCAGGCTGCCACCCGCGCTAATTTTGGTCATTTTGCTGAATAAATATCCATTTCAAGTCTTGATCGCGCTACGTGAATTCTGCAAACAGATCAGGGGGATTACCCGTCAGATTTCACGTAGCGACGCCTTATTTTAGTCCACTGGGATCGCCGCTTTAAAGCCGGTATACGGGCTCGCAGAACATCAACCACGAAAAATCGCCAAAACCACCCGATCCACCGTAGATCGCGGTGATACCGGCATCATACCAGGCTTTACTAAACTAATATAAGTATAATTATATCAGTTTAGTTGTCGAAAGGGGTGATCAATCTGCCGATCGTGAAATAATTGGGTATTTTCTGGAAACATTGGTGATGAAGGGTGGTATAAATGTTGAATTCTGAAGAGCAAAAGGAAAGAGGTAATCGGTGGGATTCAACGTTGATTCAGAACAAAAATTAGTGACTGTAGATCATTCACACAATCACTTTTGCATAACGACTCCAGAAGGTAATCCTGTTCATTTACTTCTTGAACAACAGCTCAAGGTCACTTCGATTTTTGCACGTACGAAAGGGAAGCGAGACCCTCACATGCCTGGTGATAACTGCCCAATGCTGTATGTAATCAAGGGGCTTCATCAACTTAAAACCAACAGAAGAGATATTGCTAAACTTTGTACAAGTTTCCGCAAAATTTTACCGCTGTTCATTGAACAGGGTTTTCAGTGGGATTGGCTGGTTCCACTGCCATCAGGAAGTCATATTTGCCGAAGATTCGCAGGGAGAGTACAAAAAACAACCCAAAAAGGATTAGGCGTTGAGTCTGCATTAGCCAAAGTGAATGCGCTCAGCGTGAAGCAATATGTACGAGCTCTTAGAATCAGTGCGAAAGACAAAACCCGTATAAATGCTGATATTAATCGTTTCATTAGTGAACATGGTGAAGAAGAACCATTTCAGATAAAAGCGATCAAAAACGTTTCTCTGCGTCGGTTTATTAACCCCTTTTGCTGGGGTTGTATTCCCTTTGGCACGCCGCCACCCCAAAAAATCCTCTTGATTGATGACATGGTGACTTCAGGTACTTCACTCATCAGTGCACAAATGATTCTGCAGTCGCGTTACCCGTTTGCTCAAATCGAAGCACTGACACTCTTTGGATCTTCTCGTTGACATCCTCACCACCCTGAATGAACTGCATCCCATAAAGTTGGACAGTTCAGAAGAACGGGGGTTTACGGCGTATCTGATAAGCCTTGATTCTCCGAAGCACTTGTCATTCCTCATGCGGCGCTGTAACATCGTTATCCAGAGCTGATATGAGCGCCTCAGCTCTATAAATTATCAAACGGCGACCGCGCTGCGCATGTGTAGCCAGATCGTAAGGATCAAAATTCACTTCTTAGAGAGCGGCTAAGACAACCGACAAGTTGTAAAACTAAAAAAAGCATCTCCTCACGAGATGCTTTTTTTATGGCTTATTTCTCGATAAACAGGCCAGCGCAAACTGCGCGCTGACCCTTGCTGCCAGAGATTAAGGTAAAGCATAGGCGATAACGTCATCGCCGCGATTATCATTGGTGCCGGTACGGGTTGCCCCCCCTGCCACCACAACAACGTACTGCTTACCATCTTCACCAATATAGGTCATTGGAGCACCCTGCCCACCTACAGGCAGACGGCCGCGCCACAACTCTTTACCGGTGTTGTTATCCAGTGCGCGCAGGTAGTAATCCAGCGTGCCGTGGAAGAAGGTCAGTCCGCCTTTGGTCACCAGCGGGCCACCCATGGTTGGCATACCCAGTGGGATATCCAGCCCCGGCGCTACACCGTGGATCGGTGCATCTTTAATCGTACCCATCGGTACCTGCCAGCGGGTTTTCCCGGTTGCCAGATCGATGGCGGTCATTGAACCGAATGGCGGTTTGAAGCATGGCACACCTAAAGGTGACATAAACATTGAGCGCTCTACGCCCCACGGCGTCCCCAGCTGCTCAGAATATTCGCCTTCGGTACTCGGTTTCATGCCGATGCGTGCAGCGTCTTCACGTTTAATGAATTTGCCCCACTGCGCCATACGAATGTCATTCACGATCAGCGTACCGGTAGCGACATCGATCGCACCACCACCCCAGTTAAAGCCACCGTAGTAGCCTGGATAAATCAGCGTGCGCTTTTTATCGGACAATGGCGTGAACTCACCTTCCCAACGCATATCTTTAAACTGAATGCGGCAGTACAGCTGATCGAAGATCGACGCACCCCACATATCAGACTCTTTCAACGCCGTGGCACCCACGGAGATGGCAGAGTAAGGCTGCGTAGGTGAGACCTTCATACCTGGCATCGCATCGGTGGAGACTGGACGATACTCCACCGGGATCACCGGCTTGCCGGTACGGCGATCGAGTACGAAAATCTGGCCGCGTTTGGTGAGCTGGATCAGAACCGGTGTGACGCTGCCATCTTTGGCTGGCATATCATACAAAATCGGCTGCGATGAAACGTCGTAGTCAAACTGATCCTGATTGGCGGTACGGAAATGCCACAGCTCTTTGCCGGTTTTCAACTCAACCGCGACAATCGCATCATTGTATTCTTCAGAATACGGATGACGGTTTCCAGTCCAGAAGTCCGGTGTCTGGTTGCCGGTCGGGAAATAGGCCACACCGGTTTTCGCGTCATAGGCCGCCGTTCCCCAGAAGTTTGGCGTCTCAATCGGATAGATTTCGCCCTCTGGCAGCGGCGTGCTGTCTTTGGCACCACGGGAAGCATCCCAGGCCCACAGCAGTTTCCCGGTGCTGGCATCAAACCCACGCACGACTCCGGAAGCTTCGCCGGTGGTCAGGTTATCGTTCAGCTTACCGCCCACCATCACCACGCCATCCGCCGCCAGTGGCGCAGACGTCAGGTAATAAGAACCGTGCGCGGTTGCGCCTAAACCGGGCAGAAGATTGATAAATCCACGATCGCCGAAGTTCTCGTCCAGCTTGCCGGTCTCAGCATCCAGTGAGAACAGACGACCATCCACAGTGGTACTGATGATGCGCGGGTTTTTGTTCTGTTCCGCAGGACTCAACTCGGTATAGGCCACGCCACGGCAGCGTTTCCAGCTTTTGTTGCCTGACGTCTCTTCAATTTTGGGATCGAAACGCCATTTCTCTTTACCGCTGACGGGATCAAGCGCAATCACTTTATTCAACGGCGTACACAGGTACATGGTGTTGCCGACTTTCAACGGCGTCACCTGATATTCGGCCCCGTTAATCGCCAGATCGCCGGTATGGTAAGTCCAGGCGACTTTCAGATCTTTCACATTTTGCGTGTTGATCTGGGTAAATTGTGCAAAACGCTGGCCGCTGCTATTCCGTCCAAAGGCGGCCCAGTCGTTGCCCGAATTTTCCGCTGCGCTATCATTCAGCACCGGCAACTTTTCACCGCTGGCTTCCACTTCCGGATGTACGCTAAACATGCTGGTGAAAATCGCCACCAGGCTAGCAACCAGAACCAGAGATAACAAACCCGACTTTTTACAGCTCAATGCCGGCTTGTTCTCTGCATTTAGCAGCGTAGGCGCACATAACGTCACCAGTAAGGTGACCACGATAAACGTAATTGTACGTGGCACCAGCTGCCAGAAATCCGTTCCAACTTCGCTGAACGCCCAAATCAGGCTGATCGCCAGCAGTGCCCAGGCACCAAAGAGTGCCCAGCGTTTACGCTGGAATACGCCAAAACCACAGGCTCCCATGATCAATCCAGCAAACAGATAGAACCAGGAACCCCCTAATACCACCAGATATACGCCACCCGCTGCAAGGGCCAGGCCCAGCAGCAACAGGACGATACCAATAACAGTAACCGCAAGATGTCTGACGTTATTCATGTTGAGATATTTTCCAATGAGATAAAATTCCTTTTCAGGAAAGTCAAATGAACTGACGCTGCTCTACATAATATTGAGATGTTTATCGTTATAATATAAATACCCGTTGAGGCACGATCTTCGTTTATTTCCACCTCCTGCTTTTTTTAAAAACCACGCATTATCCTGCCGCCTGAGCAGCCCAACGCCTCTTCACATACGTTAAGAAAAATCGTCACATACTGCTGATTTGTTCTATTTTTGTGAAGCGACGCAGATGTTACCAGATGCTGCCAACGTTGGCAAAAAATGTCTGTATGTAAAAATAGTCATGATTTTAATAGGGATTTGCAGGAACTGTTGTTGCAGAACAAAAGCAATGTTCAGATATGGCCTGGCTACAACATCTACGGCTGTTGATTGCATGCACCACCTCCGCGCGTCTGAAGAGCTAAGCCTGTCACCGGAAAAATCCGATGTAGTAATTACCCTCTGATTTATAAAGATAAAAACGCATCAAGAGAAAAAAGCAAAAATAACAATATACAAATTGTCTAAAACGGATCTATAACATTCGCCATGAATAGACAAGTTGTAGACACAGAATTTTGAAGTCTGCAAGACAACATCCGTAATGAATAAGGGTGCCCGAAAACGGCGTGAATTCTGCTAGAGTGGCATTGTCTACAAATTGAAGACTTAACCCTGGAGGCCGTTATGCCGGCATTGAAACACCCCTCTGACCCACAGGAACTGCCTGCTGGTCGCGACCGTAAACAGACACTGGGTGAGGCGTTACGTTACCGCATCACCACCATGGAGTTAAAACCCGGCGCGGTACTGGATGAAGTGATTTTGGCGGAAGAGTTTGGGCTGTCACGCCCCCCGGTGCGGGAAATGATGCGCCAGCTGGCTGCCGAGGGATACATCGAACTGGAAGCCAACCGTTCGGCTCGTGTCTCTGGGATGAGCTATCAGTCATTGCGCAATTTTTACCTGGCTGCGCCTGCACTGTATGTCACCACCACCCGGTTGGCCGCCGAGAATGCCAGCGCCGGGGAGATCGAAGAACTAAAACGCATTCAACTGCGTTTTCGCGCGGCAATCGCCAGCCGGAATGTGATTGACAGTGTGTTCGCCAACGATCAGTTCCATCACACCATTGGACTGATGGCACACAACCCGTATTTACTGCCCAGTCTGCGCCGCTTACAGCTGGATCACGCCAGACTGGGCAAAACGTTTTACCAACCGGTGAACACCCGGATGGAGCAGGAACTGGAACAGGCGGCCCAACAACACGATGACATCATCGCTGCGATTGAGTGCCGTGACAGCCATGCCGCAGGTATCCTTGTGCGCGAGCACCTGGACCTGGGGCGGAAAAATATGGCGATGTACGTGACGCCTGAAGGCATGGAAGTGCCTGAAAGCATGTAGACATCGCATCGATACCCTTGAGAGGAAGCGATCATGAGTAGATTTTTGTTCTCCGGCGTCAATCTTGCCATCACCACCCCGTTTGATCATCAGGGCAAACCAGACTTAGACCGGCTGGAAACCCTGCTGGAGCAATACCTGGCCGCAGGCGTAAGCAGCTTTGTCCTGAGTTCTGGCACCGGTATGCATGTTTATCTGACCGGGCAAGAATCCCAGTCTGTGATTGCGCGCGGGGCGAAGGTTATCAATGGCCGGGCAAAAATCATCGTGCAGGCCTCTGCGCTGTTAACCGAAGACGTGTTAAACCGCGTGCGCTTCGCCCGTGATTGTGGCGCTGATGGCGTGATGGTCTTACCGCCCTTCTTTGAGGGACCCACCGATGATGAAGGGATTATCGACTTCTATCAGGAGATTGCGAGCGGTGGATTGCCGATCGTTGGCTACAACGTACCCCAGGCCGTAGGTGTCGCCATTACGCCGGACTTATTGCGTAAGCTGTGTGAAATTCCTGAATTTATCGCGGTGAAAGACAGCTCTGGCGACCTCGCGCAGCAAGAGGCGCTGATCCGTACAGGATTACCGGTGATGATTGACATCCTCCCCCACCTTCACGCTACGCGACTCAGGTAGGGGATCCCCATTACAGGGTGGCTAACTGATCACTCAGTCGCCGGGTTCCTG
>NZ_ALXE01000036.1 GCF_000295955.2 Pantoea sp. A4 | reverse complement strand
TTTTTTCAGTATTTTTCTCTGGCGGGGTGAATCACTTCACGCCCTGCTGAGTCGTTTGCGTTTCCGCTTTGCCGTCTCAGTGGTGGCGCATTATAGGGAGTTTATTCAGGCTGACAAGGGCTAATTGCAACTTTTTTCTCGTTCGCTGCAATTTTGAGCTAACCCGCCTGTTTTAACCCTTTTTAATGCGCTCAGGCAGGTCTGCCAGACTGTTTAACACCCAATCCGCTGCTTTTTCACCCTCTTCCGTCACGGGTTTGCCGCTGCGGACTAAAACTTTCATTCCTACACCCGCTGCCTGCGCAGCCAGCATATCTTCAACTTTATCGCCTACCATATAAGAAGCAGCCATATCGATGTTCAGATGCTGCTGTGCAGTAAGGAACATACCCGGCTGTGGCTTACGGCAGTCACAGACCTGGCGATACTCTTCTATTACTGCTTCAGGATGGTGTGGGCAAAAGTAGATGCCATCGAGATCAACATCACGGTCGGCCAGTGACCAGTCCATCCATTCTGTCAGGTACATGAACTGGTCTTCTGTAAACATGCCACGCGCAATACCGGACTGGTTAGTCACCAGCACCAGCGCATAGCCCATTTTTTTCAGTTCCTGTAGTGCTTCTATAGTACCGTCGATAAACTGGAAATCGTCGATCTGACTAACATAACCATGATCGACATTTAGCGTGCCATCACGATCAAGAAAAATAGCTGGGACGTTGTTCGCCACGTAGTAACTCCTGCTGCAAAATAGGCACGTATTATCGCATGATTGCGTAGGATGAGAGAATCACAGTTTAAGCGACCAGGATTGATTTGGACGTCTGGATGCCTTAACATCCATCACATACTATCGCCGGAACCCGGCTTTAGCAGCACCATCCACGGCTAAAATCACACGAAAAAAAATAACGTAATGATAAAACTCGAAAATATCAGCAAAGTGTTCCAACAAGGTTCACGCACTATTCAGGCGCTATCTAACGTTAGCCTGCATGTCCCCGCCGGACAGATATTTGGCGTCATCGGCGCTTCCGGTGCGGGTAAAAGTACCTTGATTCGCTGCGTGAATCTGCTTGAGCGCCCAACATCCGGACGCGTTCTGGTTGATGGCACTGACCTGACCGCCCTCAATGAACGTCAGTTAACACAGTCACGCCGCCAGATTGGCATGATCTTCCAGCACTTTAATCTGATGACGTCACGTACCGTATTCGGCAACGTCGCGCTGCCGCTGGAACTGGGCAATAACTCCAAAGAGGCTATCAAGCGTCGTGTCACTGAGTTACTGGAACTGGTAGGCCTGGCAGATAAACATGATGCATGGCCCGCTAACCTCTCCGGTGGGCAGAAGCAGCGCGTAGCCATTGCACGTGCATTGGCCAGCGATCCAAAAGTCCTGCTGTGTGATGAAGCCACCAGCGCACTGGACCCGGCAACCACCCGCTCTATCCTTGAACTACTGAAAGACATTAACCGTCGCCTTGGTCTGACAATCCTTCTTATTACTCACGAGATGGATGTAGTGAAGCGCATCTGCGATCAGGTTGCAGTGATCAGCAATGGTGAACTGATTGAGCAAGACAGCGTAAGTGAAGTGTTTTCCCATCCGAAAACCCCACTGGCCCAGCAATTCATTCAGGCAACCCTGCATCTGGATATCCCGGAAGATTACCAGCAGCGCATGAGCCAGGAAGCGAAGCCGGGCAGCGTTCCTTTATTACGTCTGGAGTTCACGGGTAAATCCGTTGATGCCCCTCTGCTGTCTGAAGCTGCACGCCGCTTTAATGTGAACAACAACATTATCAGTGCGCAGATGGACTACGCCGGTGGCGTCAAGTTCGGCATCATGCTGGCTGAAATGGGCGGATCAGATAGCGATGCGCGAGCCGCTATTAGTTGGTTGCAGGAAAATCATGTGAAGGTTGAGGTGCTGGGTTATGTCTGAAGCGATGATGTGGTTAATGGGACGCGGCATCTGGGAAACCCTGATGATGACGTTTGTCTCCGGTTTTTTCGGTTTTGTCCTCGGTCTGCCAGTCGGCGTGATGTTATACGTCACCCGTCCAGGCCAGATTCTGGCTAACCCGGCGCTGTATCGTTTTACCTCAGCAGCGGTCAACATCTTCCGTTCGATTCCGTTCATCATCTTACTGGTGTGGATGATTCCATTTACACGCGCAATTGTCGGTACATCTATTGGCCTGCAAGCAGCGATTGTTCCTTTAACTGTCGGTGCTGCACCCTTTATTGCCCGTATGGTAGAAAACGCCCTGCTGGAACTGCCTACCGGTTTAATTGAGGCCTCCCGCGCAATGGGCGCAACGCCAATGCAGATCATCCGCAAAGTGCTGCTGCCAGAAGCGATGCCAGGGCTGATAAACGCCGCTACAATTACCTTGATTACCTTAGTGGGTTACTCCGCCATGGGCGGTGCCGTAGGTGCTGGTGGTCTGGGTCAGATTGGCTATCAGTACGGTTATATCGGTTATAACGCCACAGTCATGAATACGGTATTAGTGTTACTGGTGGTTCTGGTGTATTTAATTCAACTCGGTGGCGACCGCATTGTGCGTGCAGTGTCCCATAAATAAGCAACAGCCTTTATTTCCTTTAAGGATAAATTATGTCTTTCAATTTTAAAAAGTTTGCCGCTGTGGGTGCACTGATTGGCGTTGTGGCGCTGGCAGGTTGCGATCAAAAACAAAAAGATCAAAACCACATTAAAGTGGGTGTGATTGTGGGTGCGGAACAGCAGGTTGCTGAAGCAGCACAGAAAGTCGCTAAAGAGAAGTATGGTCTGGATGTCGAGCTGGTGACCTTCAGCGATTACGTCCTGCCAAACGAAGCGCTGAGCAAAGGCGATATCGATGTGAATGCTTTCCAGCACAAACCTTACCTGGATCAGCAGATCAAAGATCGTGGCTATAAACTGGTGCCAGTCGGCAACACCTTCGTTTATCCAATTGCCGGTTACTCGAAAAAAATCAAATCACTGAATGAGCTGCAAGACGGCGCACAGATTGCTATCCCGAACGATCCAACTAACCTCGGCCGTTCACTGCTGCTGCTGGAAAAAGAGGGCTTAATCAAGCTGAAAGATGGCGTAGGCCTTCTGCCAACCTCACTGGATATCACTGATAACCCTAAACACCTGAAAATCGTTGAGCTGGAAGCACCACAGCTGCCACGTTCACTGGACGATCAACAAATTGCCCTGGCGGTCATCAACACCACCTACGCCAGCCAGATTGGTCTGACACCAGCGAAAGACGGTATCTTTGTCGAAGGTAAGGACTCACCTTACGTCAACCTGATCGTCGCACGTGAAGATAACAAAGACGCAGAGAACGTGAAGAAATTCGTTGAGGCCTATCAGTCTGACGAAGTGGCCGAAGCCGCGAACAAAATCTTCAACGGCGGTGCAGTAAAAGGCTGGTAATCCCCCCGCTTTTACTGGTTCTTCCCAGGGCGGTGATTACCGCCCTTTCTTTTATCTGCATGCCCCCCTCACTTGTTATTTTTCCTACTCCTTGCTTCAATACCCGCACTTTTAAAAACTGAGGAAGTCGCCATGCGTTTTATCCCGCTCTGCTTGTTAGCGTTATTGCTGACAGGGTGTGTTCATGAATATCACCCCATAAGCAGCGCTACTCCTGCCTCACAACACAGCAGTGAGCCTGCACGCAAACCCGCACCTCGCCCAGCCCCGGTGAAAATCTACACCGATGCCACCGATTTGGTCAGTAAGCCATTCCGCGATCTGGGTGAAGTCTCCGGTGACGATTGCCAGTCCAGCACCCAGGATTCCCCTCCGAACATTGCGACAGCACGTAAACGTATGCAGATTAAAGCCTCTAATCTGAAAGCCAATGCGGTGCTGCTGCACAAGTGCGAAATCGTCACGACCACAGCGGGTTGCTATCGCGCTGCCGTATGTCAGGGTTCGGCGCTGCAAGTTACCGATCAATGAGTGAATTTAGCTTTGCCCCGATTGGCACTATTCACTCACCGTGGAAAGAGAAATTTGCCGTACCGCGCCAGCCGGGTCTGATTCAGGATGGAGGCGGCGAGTTGCACTTGCTGCCGCCTTATAACCAGCCGGAAGCGGTTCGTGGCCTGGAAGGCTTTAGTCATCTGTGGGTGCTGTTTGTCTTTCATCAAACCATGGAAGGCGGATGGCGACCCACGGTGCGCCCACCGCGCCTTGGTGGTAATGCGCGCATGGGGGTATTTGCTACCCGTTCCACTTTCCGTCCCAATCCTATTGGCATGTCGCTGGTGGAACTTAAAGGCATTCGCTGTGATAAGCAGCAGGTGATTCTGGAGCTAGGTAGCCTCGATTTGGTCGATGGCACCCCGGTAGTGGATATCAAACCCTATCTGCCGTTTGCCGAATCCGTACCCGATGCGCAGGCAGGCTTCGCGCAGCATGCACCAGAAGCCAGTATGGCGGTCAGGTTTAGCCCCGAAGCACAGCAACAACTGGCACAACAGCAGCAGCGCTATCCCCATCTTGAACGCTTTATTGCTCAGGTTCTGGCACAGGACCCGCGCCCTGCTTACCGCAAAGCAGAGAGCGAAAGTCGGGAATATGCCGTCTGGCTACTGGATTTCAACGTCCGCTGGCGTGTCGATAGTTATGGCACTGAAGTGATTGCACTGGACCCACGTTAAAAACCCGCTTTTGGGTGCGTGAGGTCGCTGGTACACTAGCCGCCAGCAAATTTTATCGTGCGGACTTTCCGTTTATCTGGAATCTTAATCAATGCGTACTACTCAATATCTGCTCTCTACCTTAAAAGAGACGCCGTCCGATGCCGAAGTGACCAGCCATCAGCTGATGCTGCGCGCCGGGATGATCCGTAAACTTGCCTCAGGGCTTTATACCTGGCTGCCAACCGGCTTGCGCGTACTGAAAAAAGTCGAAAACATCGTGCGCGAAGAGATGGACAATGCCGGCGCGATTGAGATCTCCATGCCTGTGGTGCAACCCGCCGATCTGTGGCAGGAAAGTGGCCGCTGGGAGCAGTATGGCCCTGAGCTGCTGCGTATTACCGACCGTCACGATCGCCCGTTTGTTCTCGGTCCAACCCATGAAGAAGTGGTCACCGACCTGATTCGTAATGAGCTGAGCTCATACAAACAGTTGCCGTTGAACGTCTATCAGATTCAGACCAAGTTCCGTGACGAAATCCGCCCACGTTTCGGCGTGATGCGTTCACGTGAATTCATCATGAAAGATGCTTACTCGTTCCATACCTCGCAGGAATCGCTGCAGGAAACCTATGATGCGATGTACCGCGCTTACAGCCAGGCCTTTACCCGTATGGGCCTCGATTTCCGTGCCGTACAGGCGGATACCGGTTCAATTGGCGGTAGCGGCTCACATGAATTCCAGGTGCTGGCACAGAGCGGTGAAGATGATGTGATCTTCTCCAGCGAATCGGATTACGCGGCCAATATCGAAAAAGCAGAAGCGCTGGCACCTGCCGGTGAACGTCCGGCAGCGACACAGCCGATGACCCAGTTCGCCACGCCAAACGCCAAAACCATCGCTGAGCTGGTTGAACAGCATCAGGTACCGATCGAGAAAACGGTAAAAACCCTGATTGTGAAAGGTGCCGCAGAGAGCGGTCATGCGCTGGTGGCCCTGCTGGTTCGTGGCGATCACGAACTCAACGAAATCAAAGCTGAACATCTGGATCTGGTCGCGGCACCATTAGAGATGGGCGGCGAAGCGGAAATCCGTGCTGCTGTGGGCGCAGGCTTTGGCTCGATCGGCCCGGTTGGCCTGAACATGCCAGTGATTGCTGACCGTACCGTAGCAAAAATGAGTGATTTCTCTGCCGGTGCCAACATTGATGGTCAGCACTTCGCTGGCATCAACTGGGCACGTGATTTACCAGAAGCCCGCGTTGAAGATATTCGTAACGTGGTGGAAGGTGATCCAAGCCCAGATGGCAAAGGCACGCTGCAAATCAAACGTGGCATCGAAGTGGGCCATATTTTCCAGCTTGGCACCAAATACTCCGAAGCGATGAAAGCCGCCGTTCAGGGTGAAGATGGTCGTAATCAGATCATGACCATGGGCTGCTACGGTATCGGTATTACCCGTGTCGTTGCCGCAGCCATCGAGCAAAACAACGATGAGCGTGGCATCATCTGGCCTGCTGCATTGGCGCCATTTGAAGTTGCGATTCTGCCGATGAATATGCAGAAATCTTTCCGTGTGAAAGAAGTCGCGGAAGAGCTGTATAACGCGCTGCGTGCTCGTGGTATTGACGTCATTCTGGATGACCGCAAAGAGCGTCCAGGTGTGATGTTCGCTGATATGGAACTGATTGGCGTACCGCATACCATCGTGATTGGCGATCGTAACCTCGACAATGACGACATTGAGTACAAGTCTCGTCGCGCCAGCGAAAAAGAGATGATCAAACGCGATCAGGTGGTTGAGTTCCTCGCTACCGCACTGAACAAGTAATGATCTCGCCCCTGCCAACGCAGGGGCTTTTTTTACCGCACTTTGCCGCGTAGCGATTTGGTCTGGCTACGTTGCGCCTTCCCTTCTAACCGGCGTTCTTTTGACGCTCTGGTTGGCCGCGTGGCCCGCCGAACTTTCTCCACCACCGTCAATTCGCGAATCAAATTCAGCAAGCGTTGCACCGCAGCTTCGCGGTTCATCTCCTGACTGCGGTACTCCTGCGCTTTAATAATCACAATACCGTCTGGTGTGATTAAGTGATGGCTGGCTGCCAGCAATCTTTCTTTATAAAACTGCGGCAGTGACGACGCGGCAATATCGAAGCGTAAATGAATGGCGGTACTGGTTTTATTGACGTGTTGTCCCCCGGCACCCTGTGCGCGAATGGCGGTCAGTTCTATTTCCTGGTCGGGCAGTGATACCTGACGTGATACTACTAACATATTGTCTCCACTTGGCCCTGGTTTCAGCACGCCTGACTTAACGTTGCGTGCGGGGCAGAAATTTCAGTAACTGCGTGAAATCTGTCACTTTCCCGGATTTTAGCCACCCGAATCCCCCCTGGACAGGCTGATTATTCGCATATCCCTGTGATATAGTCGCAAATCAACCAGAGTAATGACACTCTGCTGAGGAGGTGCATGTGCAAACACAGACTCATCATGACAGGTTTGGCAGCAATAAGAATCTGCCATGCCAAATCTCTGGGGCACGCACAGCGAAACGGATGATCCAGCGGCAAATTCTGCGCTAAACTCATTTTTCAGGGAACCCGCACTGCAAACTTATAGGTGAGCGACTATGTTGACGAATGAAGCTTATAAACCCATCAACTGCGACGATTATGACAATCTGGAACTCGCCTGCATAAAACACTGGTCGATAGAGCTGAAACTGAAAGATGGTGAAACGCTAAGCGCGAAGGCTAAGGATATCCACTCACGTAAAAACGTAGAGTATCTCGCTATCGAGCTTTCCGGTGAAATCCGCGAGTTACGTCTCGATCACATTGCCAGCTTCAGCCATCCTGAGTTAGGCACCGTTATTGTCAGCGAAGAATAATCCTCTCCCTACGGATGGTAGCCTGGCTGCCATCCGCCTCCTACGGCGTTAATCCTGCATAGTAAGCCGCCAGATCAGCCCTGTCGCTGTCGCTTAATCCCGCAACAAAGGCTTTCATCACCTCCGCTTGTCCGCCACTGCGTTCACCTTTCTGATAGGCCAAGATCGCGCGATCGAGATATGCGGCATTCTGCCCCGCCAGGTTCGGGTAAAGAGGTTGCGCACTTTTTCCCTTGGCACCATGACAAGCCTGACAGGTTGCTGATTTTTGCGCACCCGCGCCTGCGTCACCTGCGGCAAAAGCCGGTAACGTCACAGCCAGTAAACCGGCTGCTAACCACTGTTTCATCATTGCTCTCCAGCGAAAACATCCCCTGAGGGGAAAATAGTTGTTATTTTTTCCAGATAGCCTGCCACCCCGAGAGCGCATTTGCCGCGCCTTCACGCGTGACAAACAGCCCCGGCGCACAAATCAGCGTCTGGTTATAATAAATTAATGGCACTCTCTCACGTTGCCATGGCGGAATATTCATCTCTTGCCACAGCTTTTTCATTTCTCGCCCACCGGATCGTCCGAGCAGATGAAAATGCCCCTGTGCCTGAAAGCGCACGCTGACTACTTCATCTGACTCTGGCCGCCGAATTTCAGGCTGCTGGCCGGTGACTAAACAGCCCAGGCCGGATGGCAGAACCAGAGCCGTGCGTTGATCCGGCCAGAACAGCACCTCATCACGTAAAGAAGGCTGTAATGGCAGCCACCACAACTGCTGACGAAAACGGCGGATTTCATAACGTCCCAGCTGCAAACGCGGCTGCGCATCTTCACGGCTCAGCATCACTTCATGCGTAATGCGCGACAATGCCGCCCGCGAGGGCATTTCCCCGCCCTGGCTGGCCACCCAGCGGCGTAGTAATGCATTGCGCCGGGCCTCGCTCATCGGCAGCAACGAGGTAAACAGCAAGCTGCCATCAGGCTGGATTAAAGCAGCCAGTTGCTCTGCTAGCAGCTCATCCAGCAGCTGTTCCTGTTCACCGCATAACGCGGCGGAACGAGAGACTGTCGCAGCAAACTGCGGCCAGCGCTGTTGTAGCTGTGGCAGGATGCACTGACGCAGGAAATTACGGTCATAACGCGTGTCCTGGTTGCTTTCATCTTCAATCCAGCGCAGTTGCCACTGTTCCGCATAGGCTTCCAGCTGTTGACGCGAGCAGTCCAGTAAAGGTCGCACTAACGGGTGCCCTGCCAGCAGCATACGCTGTGGCATCGCCGCCAGCCCTGCCGGGCCGCTACCGCGTTTCAGCGCCAGCAGCAGGGTTTCACACTGGTCATCCTGGTGCTGTGCCGTCAGCAAAGTTTCATCGGGATTCAGTGCCGCAATCATGGCGGCATAACGCGCCTGACGAGCCGCAGCCTCAATCCCCTGCGCACGACCATCCACTTCAACCTTCAACACTTCACCGGCAATTTGCCACTGCTGGCATAGTGATAAGCAGTGTTGCGCCCAGCTGTCCGCATTGGCGCTCAAGCCATGATGAACATGTAGCGCGCGGAGTGAAGCCTGTGGATGCTGCTGCTGCCATTGCACCATCAGGTGCAGTAGCACGGTGGAATCCAGCCCACCACTCAACGCCACCACTAATTTGGCATCAGGGGTAAACAGGTCTTCAGGCACAGCTTGCAACATAATGGATTCCACGGCGACAGGATAATGCGGCGCTATTTTACGCCTGATACAGCTCCAGCGGCAAACCGTCCGGATCGGCAAAGAAGGTACAGGCTTTGCCCGTTAGTGCATCAATTCGGATGGGCTCGCAGACCACCCCTTTTTCTGCCAGCTGCTGCATGGCTTGCTCAACGTCGGGCACACTAAACGCCAGATGGCGCAAGCCACAGGCTTCCGGTTGGCTCACACGCGCCGGAGGATTGGGAAAAGAGAACAATTCAATAATGTACTCGCCTTGCAAACCTAAATCGCCCTTCCATGAGTTGCGCTCGGCGCGGAAATGCTCATTCAGTAGCGTGAAGCCAAGCACATCGCAATAGAAGGCTTTGCTCCGCGCATAGTCGGAAGCGATGATGGCAATGTGATGCACATGGGTTAACTGCAGCATAAATTCTCCCTGACAGGTTATTGTGTGCCTTACCCTACGAGGTAAGGCACAGTGCCGCAACCGGCGAAAATCCGGAAATTAAAGCTTCAACACCCGCACCCGATACTCTCCCTCTTCGGTCAAGGTCGCACCGTGAATATCCGTTTCAAACCCCGGATAATGGCGACCAATGGTGCAGAGCATCAGCAGGAAATCGAGCACCGGTCGGCTCTGCTCGGTAAGCATCTCTCCCGGCATCACTAAAGGCACACCCGGCGGGTACGGCAGGATCATATTGGCTGAAATGCGCCCCACCAGTTGTGAAATATCCACGGTTTCCACATTGCCACGCACCTGATGCTGGAACGCCTTGTGCGGCGTCATTTTCATTTCCGGCAGGACATCAAACGCCTGCAACATCAACCGCGGCAGATCGTGTTTGCGGATCAGTTGATGTATCCCCTGCGCCAGCGACTGAATGCGCATATTGCGGTAAAAATCGGGATCTTCCGCGTAGAGATCAGGCAGCATATTCTTTACGCGCAGGTTGAGATCATAACCGCGTTTGAACTCCGTCAGCCCACGCAGCACGCTCATCGCACGGGTTTTATCAATGCCAATACTGAACAGGAATAGCAGATTATACGGGCCGGTTTTCTCCACCACGATGCCACGCTGATCGAGGTACTTGGCGACCAGCGCCGCCGGAATCCCCTCATCCGCCATAACCCCCAATTCACTCATGCCTGGCGTCAGAATCGTCACTTTAATCGGATCGAGGTACATATGATCACGATCGGCATGGGTAAAGCCGTGCCACGCTTCTTCCCCCGGCTGAATTGGCCAGCACTCCGCTTGATCAATCTTTTCCGGCTGCCAGATATCAAAGAACCAACTGTCAGACTCCTCACGCAGACGTTGAATCTCACGACGGAAATGCAGCGCACGTTCCACTGAACGGTTAATCAGCCGCTTACCCGGATTCCCGCGCAACATCGCAGCCGCTGTTTCAATGGAGGCCACAATCGCATAGTTCGGCGATGTGGTGGTGTGCATCATGTAGGCTTCGTTAAAGGTCTGCTCATCGTAGTCCCCTTTAATATGGATCATCGAAGCCTGCGACAGCGCGGCCAACAACTTGTGGGTAGATTGTGTTTCGTAGATGACCTTACCGGGAACGCGATCGCCACTCATGCCGCTTTTGCCTTCATAAATCGGGTGGAAGCGGGTGTACGGCACCCAGGCGGAGTCGAAATGGATCGACGGGACATCCAGCGTTTCTTTGATGTACTGCGTGTTGTAGAGCAGGCCATCGTAAGTGGAGTTAGTAATCACGGCGTGTACTGGCCAGCCAGCACCGGCCGTCGTCGCGATTTTTTGCGCGATGCTGTCACGGGTAAATTCGTATTTTGGAATGCCGCCTAAAATGCCCAGCGCATTACGTGTCGGCTTAAGCCACAGCGGCGTGATGTCACTCATCATCAGCAAATGCGTCAGTGACTTATGGCAGTTCCGGTCAATCAGGACGGTGCTGCCCGCCGCTGCGGCATACATCCCGACGATCTTATTTGCCGTTGACGTCCCATTGGTCACCATATAGCTCTGCTCAGCACCAAAGGTACGAGCAACATACTCTTCCGCCTCCAGATGCGGGCCGGTGTGGTCCAGCAGTGAACCCAGTTCAGTCACTGAGATTGAAATATCTGCTTTAAGCGTGTTCGCGCCAAAGAAGTCATAGAACAGGCAGCCGACCGGGCTTTTTTGAAATGCCGTGCCGCCCATATGGCCTGGCGTACAGAAGGTGTACTTCCCCTCTTTCACATAGGTAAACAACGCTTTGGTCAAAGGAGGGGTTATGTGGTCGAGGTAATCGTCCGTGTACTGACGGATATGCAGCGCAATATCGTCGGCTGCGTTCAGCGCATATTCGAAGAAATGCAGCGCCATGCGCATTTCATTCAGGCTGACATCCATTTGTGAATGGGTGTTGATAAAAGCATACAGTGGCAGGTATTCGTTGAGTTCATTGACGGCGCTGCATAAGCGCAGGCTGTCGTGCGCATCCCAGTCAAATATCACGCCGCAAATACGCGGGTTATGCTCAATCAGTTTGAGTAAATCGTCGCTGTTTTTCGGGTAGATCAGCTGAAAGCCTTGCACTTCCAGCGCTGCGCCCAGTTCACGCAGCGGCTCGTCTTTGTAAAACACGCCATGCGCGCCCATGATCGCCAGAATATTCAATGCCTGCTTCCTCCGTTTGTGGCTGACCGGACAAGCATAGCGAATCTGATACAGAAATGCGGGCATAAAAAAAGCGGGCATCAGCCCGCTCTTTCACTGCCTGAAAAAGGAATCAGGCGTAACCGTAGCTCATCAGACGCTGATAACGACGATCCAGCAGCTCTTCTGTGCTCAGTTTATCCAGCTCAGCCAGATCGGCCAGCAGCTGCTGTTTCAGATTCACAGCCATATCCACAGGATGACGATGTGCGCCGCCCAGGGGTTCTGGAATAACGGAATCGATCAGCTTCAGCTCTTTCAGACGGTTGGCAGTGATACCCATCGCCTCTGCGGCCAGCGGAGCTTTATCCGCGCTTTTCCACAGAATTGAGGCACAGCCTTCCGGTGAAATCACCGAGTAGGTGCTGAACTGCAGCATGTTAACTTTATCGCCAACGCCAATAGCCAGTGCACCACCAGAACCACCTTCACCGATAACGGTACAGATGACGGGTACAGTCAAACCTGACATTTCACGCAGATTGCGGGCAATAGCTTCAGACTGCCCACGCTCTTCTGCACCTACGCCAGGATATGCACCCGGTGTATCGATGAAGGTGATAATTGGCATTTTGAAGCGTTCTGCCATCTCCATCAGGCGCAGCGCTTTACGATAGCCTTCAGGTGCTGGCATACCGAAATTGCGGCGAATTTTCTCTTTGGTTTCACGACCCTTCTGGTGACCAATGATCATCACTGGACGGCCATCAAGGCGTGCAATACCACCTACGATCGCTTTGTCGTCGGCGAACGCACGGTCACCCGCCAGTTCGTCAAAATCGTCAAACGCGTTGCGGACATAATCCAGCGTGTAAGGACGCAGAGGATGACGCGCCAGTTGGGCTATCTGCCATGCGCCCAAATCGGCGAAGATTTTACGTGTCAGCTCCAGGCTTTTCTCACGCAGGCGCTGAACTTCATCATCCAGGTTTACGTGCTGATCATCCTGACGACCAATCGAGGTCAGCGAATCAATTTTCGCTTCCAGCTCGGCGATCGGCTGTTCAAAATCCAGGTAATTAAGACTCATAATGTTCCTGTTTTAGTCAAACTCCAGTTCCACCTGCTCCAACCCTACCAACGACCTTAAATCGTTAAGTAGACGATCGCTAGGCGAAATACGCCACGCCGCACCGAAGCGTAGTTTCGCCCGCGCATCTGCTCTCTGGTAATAGAGATGCACCGGGATAGTCCCTGAACGGTGAGGTTCAAGAGACTGACGGAGACGGTTTAAAAGCTGGTCATCAATTTGCCTGTCCGTCAGCGAGATAGCAAGTCCGCGCGCATATTTTTCACGCGCTTCGTCGATGTCCATAACTTCACGAGCGGTCATTTTAAGCCCGCCGCTGAAATCATCAAAGCTGACCTGTCCGCTAACGATCAGGATTCGGTCCTGTTCCAGCAACTGCTGGTATTTATCCAACGCATCAGTAAACAGCATCACTTCCAGACGACCAGAGCGATCGTCAAGGGTACAGATGCCAATTCGGTTGCCGCGTTTGGTGACCATCACACGTGCGGCAACCACCAGGCCCGCCGCTACGGTAATTTTACCACGTTCAGTCGGATGCATGTCCTTGAGGCGCATACCTCCAACATAACGTTCAATTTCTTTCAGGTACTGGGTGATGGGATGCCCCGTCAGGTATAACCCGAGGGTTTCACGCTCACCATCCAACTGTACCTGTTCCGGCCACGGTGCCACACTGGCATAGGATTGCTCCACCTGCTCCGGTGCCTCAGCCAACACGCCAAACATATCCGCCTGGCCGATAGCCTCGGCTTTGGCGTGCTGATCCGCTGCCTTGAGTGCCTCATTGAGGGAACTCATTAACGCCGCCCGATGTGGCCCAAGGCGATCGAAGGCCCCGGACATAATCAGTTTTTCCATCACGCGGCGGTTAATTTTTTTGGTATCCGTCCGGGCGCAAAGGTCGAAGAGCTCGCGGAAATAACCGCCCTGGTTACGCGCTTCAATAATGGCTTCGATCGGCCCTTCACCCACGCCTTTAATGGCGCCGATACCGTAAACAATTTCGCCGTCATCATTGACGTGGAACTGATATTGCCCGGAGTTGATATCCGGTGGCAATAACTTCAGTCCCATACGCCAGCACTCATCCACCAGCCCGACAACTTTTTCCGTGTTGTCCATATCCGCCGTCATGACCGCAGCCATGAACTCCGCCGGGTAGTGAGCTTTCAACCATAACGTCTGATAGGAGACCAGCGCATACGCCGCTGAGTGCGACTTGTTAAAGCCGTATCCGGCAAATTTCTCTACCAGATCGAAGATTTTCATCGCCAGTTCACCACTGACGCCCATCTTCACTGCACCCTCTTCAAACACCGAGCGCTGCTTGGCCATCTCCTCGGGTTTCTTTTTACCCATTGCACGACGCAGCATATCCGCGCCGCCCAGCGTGTATCCAGAAAGCTCCTGAGCGATCTGCATCACCTGCTCCTGGTAAAGGATGATGCCGTAAGTCGGTTCCAGAACCGGCTTCAGCACCTCATGCTGCCACTGGATATCAGGATAAGAGATCGCTTCACGGCCGTGCTTACGGTCAATAAAGTTATCTACCATGCCGGATTGCAAGGGACCCGGACGGAACAGCGCGACCAGTGCGATCATATCTTCGAAGCAGTCAGGCTTCAGACGTTTGATCAGATCTTTCATGCCGCGCGATTCAAGCTGGAACACCGCAGTGGTTTCCGCGCGCTGCAGCATATCGAAACTTTTCTTATCTTCCAGCGGAATAGCTGCGATATCGATGGGGGCTTCACCGTTCTTTTCACGGCGAGCATTAATCATTTTTAGTGCCCAGTCGATAATGGTCAGCGTGCGCAGGCCGAGGAAGTCAAACTTCACCAACCCGGCATATTCAACGTCATTTTTATCGAACTGCGTGACCGGATGATTACCCAACTCATCACAATACAGCGGCGCAAAGTCGGTAATTTTGGTGGGCGAGATAACCACCCCACCCGCGTGCTTACCGGCGTTACGCGTGACACCTTCCAGCTTACGCGCCATATCAATCAGCGCTTTAACCTCTTCATCCGCCTCATAAATTTCTGGCAGTTGCGGTTCAGCGGCAAAGGCTTTTTCCAGCGTCATGCCCGGATCGGGCGGTACCAGCTTAGAAATACGATCGACAAATCCGTACGGATGACCGAGCACACGGCCCACATCACGGATAACCGCTTTCGCCGCCATGGTACCAAAAGTGATGATCTGCGATACCGCATCGCGACCATACATTTCTGCGACGTGATCGATCACCAGATCGCGTTTTTCCATGCAGAAGTCGACGTCAAAGTCGGGCATCGAGACACGTTCCGGGTTAAGGAAGCGTTCGAACAGCAGGTCAAACTCCAGCGGATCGAGGTCGGTAATTTTTAGCGCATACGCCACCAGAGAACCGGCACCGGAACCACGGCCAGGGCCAACCGGAATACCGTTATCCTTCGACCACTGGATGAACTCCATTACGATCAGGAAGTAGCCTGGGAAGCCCATGTTGTTGATAACCGTCAGCTCAACTTCAAGGCGCTCATCATATTCCGGGCGACGTTCCGCACGTACGGCGTCATCCGGGAACAGGAACTCCAGTCGCTCTTCCAGACCTTCGCGCGATTTCATGACAAGGAAATCTTCCGTGGTCATTTCACCGGTAGGGAACTGTGGCAGGAAATATTCGCCCAAGCGGACAGTGACGTTACAGCGTTTAGCAATTTCTACGCTGTTCTCCAGGGCTTCCGGGATGTCTGAGAACAGCTCACACATCTCATCGACACTGCGCAGATATTGCTGAGCACTGTAGTTACGCGGACGCTTAGGATCATCCAACGTGTAACCATCGTGAATGGCGACGCGAATTTCGTGGGCGTCGAAATCCTCTTCATTCAGGAAGCAGACTTCATTGGTGGCAACAACCGGCAGTGATTCTGCCATGGCCAGCTCGACAGCAGCATGGAGGTATGCTTCTTCATCGGCACGGCCAGTACGTACCAGCTCCAGATAATAGCGATCGGCAAAGTGCTGTTGGTAAAACTCGACGCACTGCGCCACCAGACTGCTATTGCCACGAAGCAAACAACGGCCAACATCACCACTGCGGCCGCCAGACAGCAGCAGCAAGCCCGGATTTAACTCAGCCAGCCAGTCACGGTCAATCACGGGGCCAGCAACCCCGTAGCCACGCTGATAAGCACGCGAAATCAGTAACGTCAGGTTTTGATAGCCAATGTTATCCATGGCTAGCACCGTGATCTGCGTCAGCTCATCGCCCATCAGTTCACTGGCAACGAGGAAATCAGCCCCGACAATCGGCTTTACACCCGCATCATGCGCGCTGCCATAGAAACGCACCAGCCCGCAAAGGTTCATGAAATCGGTGATTGCCAGCGCGGGCATACCCAGCGAGGCCGCTTTTTTTACCAGCGGCCCGGTCTTCGCCAGTCCATCGACCATCGAATAATCACTGTGAACACGCAGATGTATGAAACGGGGTTCGGCCATATCGGTTTCCGGTTAAACAAACGCAGGCTATTAAAGCGCAGTCGTCTGGCTGGTTGCCAATACTTCGGCATCAATCAGGGCATTACGCACCGGCGCAAAGCTGCGGCGATGATGAGGAGTGGCACCATGTTGCGACAGACGCTCCATGTGCAGTGCAGTCGGATAGCCCTTGTGCTGGGCAAAGCCGTACTGCGGGAACAGCAAATCCAGCTCGGCCATTTCACGATCGCGTGTGACTTTTGCCAGAATCGATGCGGCGCTGATTTCTGCTACCAGGCTGTCGCCTTTTACTACCGCCTGCGAAGGCATCGGGAGTGCCGGACAACGATTTCCGTCAATCAGGACATACTCTGGCACCAGTGACAAACCTGCCACTGCGCGCTGCATCGCCAACATGGTGGCCTGCAGAATATTGATCTGATCGATCTCTTCCGGTTCCGCGCGGCCAAGGCTCCAGGCCAGCGCTTTTTCTTTGATCTCATCAAACAGCGCCAGACGGCGTTTTTCCGACAGCTTTTTCGAGTCCGCCAGGCCTTTAATCGGGTTAGCCGGATCGAGGATCACCGCTGCGGTAACCACCGCGCCCACTAATGGCCCGCGTCCGACTTCGTCCACGCCGGCAATCAGACGCGCCTGTGGGTAGATAAACTCAGACATTTGCTATCTCCAGCACCGCATCCGCGGCCTGCTCATCGGCATTCCAACGGATCTGTTGATGTAATTCATTAAATGTTGCCAGCAGGGCATCGCGATCGGGGCCGCTGTGCAACAACGGCTCAAGCGCCGCCGCCAGTAGATCCGGCTGACACTCGTCCTGGAGCAGCTCTTTGACCAGCTCACGCTTAGCCAGCAGATTAGGCAGCGAGACATACGGCGTTTTTACCAGCCGTTTCGCCAGCCAGAAGGTGAATGGCTTCATGCGATAGCCCACCACCATCGGGCACTTCGCCAACATGCACTCCAGCGCAGCAGTACCAGATGCCAGAATAGCGGCATCGCTGGCAATCATTGCATCACGCCCCTGGCCATCCAGCAGATGCATGGGCAGTTCAGGAGCCACTTCCGCTTTGATGCGCTCAAACTGCTCACGGCGCTTCGCATTCACCAGCGGGACCACAATCTCTAACTGGGGATAGCGCACGCGTAGAATTTGTGCGGCTTTAAGGAAATCCGCGCTGAGCATTTCTACTTCGGCATTACGGCTACCCGGCAGCAAGGCAAGACAGAGGGCATCTGGCGCAATTGACAGACGTTGGCGTGCAGCCTGCTTATCCGGTTGCAACGGCATTGCATCTGCCATGGTGTGGCCGATAAAACGGCACGGCACGTCATAGCGATCGTAAAAGGCTTTTTCAAACGGCAGGAATGCCAACACCATGTGCGTGTTGCGGCCAATTTTGAAAACACGCTTTTGTCGCCACGCCCACACCGAAGGACTGACGTAATGCACGGTACGGATACCGGCACGTTTCAAACGCCCTTCCAGCGTCAGATTAAAATCGGGTGCATCAATGCCAACAAAGACATCGGGTTGCAGCGCAGTGAAGCGCTGCGTCAGGTCACGGCCGATTTTCATCAACCGCGGCAAGCGACCGAGCACTTCAACAATGCCCATCACCGCCAGCTCTTCCATCTCATACCAGGCTTCACAGCCCTCGGCCTGCATACGCGGGCCCGCAACACCGACAAAGCGTGCTTCAGGATGGCGTGCTTTGATAGCACGAATGAGACCTGCACCAAGAATATCGCCGGAGGTTTCTCCGGCGACCAGGGCTATCGTAAGGGGACGCACTGACATGGATTAGCGAATTAATCCACGGGTGGAACGGTCAAAGAAGTCGTAGAACGGCTGAACTTCGCTGTGCTGTTTTGCCAGTTCTTCGATTTCAGGTTTGACTTCATCCAGTGTTCTGCCGCTGCGGTACAACAGTTTGTAGGCGTTACGAATCGCGTGCAGCGCTTCTTTGCTGAAACCACGACGCTTCAAACCTTCAATGTTGATGCCAAATGGCGTCGCGTGGTTGCCTTGAGCAATCACATACGGCGGTACGTCCTGGGCAACGCCAGAACAACCACCCACCATTACGTGAGCACCAATGGTGCACCACTGGTGAACCGCCGTCATACCACCGATGATGGCGAAATCATCCACGGTAACGTGGCCGCCCAGTGTAGCGTTATTCGCGAAAATACAGCGGTTACCCACAATACAGTCATGTGCGATGTGCGCATTAACCATCAGCAGGTTATCGCTGCCAATCCGGGTGACGTTGCCGCCCTGCACCGTACCACGATGAATAGTCACGCTTTCACGGATACGGTTACGGTCGCCGATTTCGACACGGGTCGGCTCGCCGACGTATTTCAGATCCTGATTCACCTCGCCGATAGAAGCGAACTGGAAGATCTGATTATCTTTCCCGATACGCGTATGGCCATTGACCACCACGTGGGATTTCAGAAATGTCCCTTCACCAATCTCCACATTAGCCCCGATGAAACAGAAGGGACCGATGTGCACGTTGGGCCCGATAATGGCCCCATCCTCAATGACAGAACTTGGATGAATGCTGGCGGTTGAATCAATCACAGATTACGCCTCCCGGCTGCGGGCACACATCATGGTGGCTTCACAGACAATTTTACCATCAACGGTAGCAACGCCTTTAAAGCGCGTAACGCCACGACGGGTTTTCTCGAATGTGACTTCCATAATCATCTGGTCGCCTGGTACTACAGGGCGTTTGAAGCGAGCATCATCGATACCGGCGAACAGGTACAGTTCACCAGGTTCCAGTTTACCGACGCTCTTAAACGCCAGAATGCCTGTGGCCTGAGCCATTGCTTCAAGAATCAGTACACCCGGGAAAATCGGTTTACCAGGGAAGTGGCCCTGGAAAAACGGTTCGTTCACGGAAACATTCTTAACAGCTTTTAAGTACTCGTGGTCTCGCCACTCCAGAACGCGATCTACCAACAAAAACGGGTAGCGGTGTGGCAATAGCTCAACAATCTCTTCAATGTTCAGAGTATGAGTTTCAGTTGTCAAAATACTCTTCCTGTCCTAAAAAATGCGGATGACATCAATAACACGGCCTGCACAGATCAAAACGATCGTTCGCAGGCCGCAAATCAGCTCAATATTCCTGGCTTCCGCGCTTAGCATCATTATTATGAAAAGCCGGTCAGTCGTGGGATGGCGCTTAGTCGTCTTTGCCGACTTTACGCTCGATGGCTTTTAAGCGTTTGCTTATCTCATCGATATTCATCACCAGCGCAGCAGTTTTGCGCCAGGTTTTGTTGGGTTGCAACGGAATGCCCGAAGAGTATACCCCAGGTTCCGTGATTGGCCGCATTACCATTCCCATACCGGTTACGGTAACTTTGTCGCAGATCTCCATATGGCCATTAATGACGCTGGCACCGCCAATCATGCAATAACGTCCAATTTTGAGACTGCCGGCCATAATCACACCGCCAGCAACCGCAGTGTTATCACCGATCACCACGTTGTGGGCGATCTGACACTGGTTGTCTATGATAACACCATTGCCGATCAGAGTGTTATCCAGAGCACCGCGATCAATGGTGGTACAAGCACCAATTTCGACGCGATCGCCGATAATAACGGCACCTAGCTGAGGAATTTTAATCCAGTTACCACGGTCGTTGGCGTAACCAAAGCCATCGGCACCAATGACTGTGCCTGACTGGATCAGGCAATCTTGCCCAATCTGAATCTCATGGTAAACCGTCACGTTGGCCCACAGGCGAGAACCGCGACCAATCCGAGTTTTCTTACCGACAAAACAACCGGCACCGATGACGACGTTATCACCCAGTTCCACGTCAGATTCGATCACCGCATTGGCACCAATCGAGACGTTGTTGCCCAATTTGGCAGTGGGATCGATAACCGCACTCGGTGCAATGTTCTGGGCCGGCTGTGGCGTTGTATCCAACAGCTGCGCCATACGGGCATAGGTAAGATAAGGATTTTTAACGACCAGGGCAGCCGTGTGGCACCACGCCAGATCTGCTTCCGTCAGCACCACAGCCGAGGCATGGCACCCAGCGAGCTGCTCGCGGTAGCGACTGTTAGAGAGAAAAGTAATTTGGCCAGTTACTGCGGATGCCATAGAAGCAATGCCGGAGATGGCGATATCGCCATCTCCGTGCAATTCTGCATCCAACTGCTGGGCTAATTCAGCGAGTCGAATCGAAGACATTAATTATTTAACCTGTTTTACAACGTCAGCAGTAATGTCTTTTGCATCAGCAGAGGAGTACAGCACTGCCTGAGAATCCAGAACCAGATCGTATCCACCGCTCTTCGCTACAGACTGAACTGCGGTCTGAATTTTTTGCAGCAGCTTGTTACGCTCTTCGCCCTGACGCTTCTGATTGTCTTGTTCGAAAGCCTGCGCTTTCTGTTCAAAAGCAGCGCGCTCAGAAGCAATCTGCTTCTCTTTCTTGGTGCGGTCGCTGGCTTTCATGGTTGAAGCATTACGCTGCAGATCCTGGATTTCACCCTGGATTTTATTCTGCTGAGCCTGAAGGTCAGAAGCACGGCCTTTGAACTCATTTTCCAGCTGCTGAGCAACAGTAGCACGCTGTGGAGACTGCTGGAAAACCTGACCCAGGTTAACAACAGCGATTTTTTCAGCAGCTTGTACGCCAGCAGATGCAGCGAATGCAAGACCCAGAGCAGCGGCACAGAACAACTTTTTCACTATAAACTCCTTACCCTCAACGTGTGTGTTTGCAGCGGCAGCATAGTATAACTGCACGCATGCAAGACGGTATTTACACTTCCCTGCTCAGAGCTTTACCAGGTTTTACCAATGTTAAACTGGAACTGCTCTGATTTATCTCCCTCGACTTTCTTAATGGGCTGCGCATAGGAGAAGACCAACGGTCCTAGCGGAGACATCCATTGCAATGCAACACCCGAGGATACGCGAATATTGTTTGGATCGCTGTAGTCAGGAATACCTGCAGCACGGGTTTCTGCCGTGTTCTGCCATTTAGTATCCCAAACCGTACCTGCATCAACGAACAGCGAGGTACGCAGCGAGTTAGCATATTTTTCGCTGACGAACGGCGTTGGCGTAATCAGCTCAAGGCTGGCCGTCGCCATGGCGTTACCGCCCACCGCATCATCGGATTTACAGATCGCATTCGAGCCGGAGCAAGTATACGAACTGTCATTATAGTAAGCAGCTTTAGGACCAATGGTATTGGACTGGAAGCCGCGCACAGAGCTGGAGCCGCCCGCATAGAAGTTCTCGTAGAACGGCATCTCTTTGCCGCCGAGACCACCGGCATAACCAACACGGCCACGGCCCAGAACAACCCAGGTGTGATCGCGGTTAAGCGGTACATACTGCTGCGTATCCAGCGTAGCTTTATAGAAGCTGTTATCCGACCCAGGAATCGTGATCTTACCGTTCAGGTTAGTCCGGTTACCGGCCGTCGGGAAGAAGCCACGGTCAAGGGTGTTATAGGTCCAGCCATAGTTAAACGTAAAGTCATCAGTCGAGTAAGTACCACGACTATTGATGCCCTGTGGATGTCCCACGGAGTCCAGATAACGCCACATTGCAACCTGCGGCTGCATGTTCGACAGACTGTTGTGCGTATAGCCAAGGCCCGCACGCAATGAGTTGTTCTCATTGATTGGGAAGCCCAGCGTACCGTCTAAACCATAACTCTTGTTGGTGTAGTCGGAGAGATCCGCATCATCAGCTTTAAAGTCGTTGTAGAACAGGCGTCCGCCCAGACTTACACCATCAACGGTGAAGTACGGGTTGGTCATCGACAGTTCAGCATAGGTCTGGTAATCGTTCTTGGTTCCGCTAATACCCACGGTATTACCGGTGCCAAGCCAGTTATCCTGCGTCACGCCGACCTGGAAGCTCACGCCACTTTCAGTACCGTAGCCCACGCCGAAGTTGAACGTACCGGTGTTGCGCTCTTTAACTTTGTAGACAACATCAACCTGGTCGGTGGTGCCTGGTACGCGCTGCGTATCGGTATCAACGGTTTCAAAGTAACCGGTACGGTTGAGGCGCTCTTTACCCTGATCAACCAGGTCGCTCCCCAACCATGCACCTTCCATCTGACGCATTTCACGACGTAGCACCGCATCTTTTGAGGTGTCGTTACCTTCGAAACGCACTTTACGCACGTAGTAACGATTACCTGCATCAACGCTGATATGCAGTTTTACTGTTTTATCTGCGTCATTGATTTCTGGCTGCGTCTGCACGCGTGGATAGGCGTAACCATAACGGCCAAGCAGTTTTTTGATGTCATCTTCCATCTGCGTCACTTTGGTGCCGTTGTACAGCTCACCGTTTGGAATGTGCGTCAGATGTTCGATTTCAGCGGAGTGACCCGCCATATCACCGTTCACAATCACACCGGCAATCTTGTACTGATCGCCTTCGGTGATGTTTACCGTGATATAAATGCCTTTTTTATCCGGCGTCAGGCTGACCTGCGTCGAATCGATATTGAAGCGGGCATAACCGCGATCGAGGTAGAAGCTGCGCAGGGTTTCGAGATCCCCAGCCAGTTTCTGCTTCTGATATTTGCGATCGCCAACCAGGTTCCACCATGGCACTTCATCGCGCAGCTGGAAGCGTGAGATCAGCTCGTCAGAGTTGAACGCTTTGTTGCCCACAATGTTGATCTGCTGAATCTTGGCAGACACACCTTCCTGGAAGACGAATTTCAGATCTACACGGTTACGCGGCAGCGGTGTCACAATCGCTTTGACGCTCGCGGTATATTTACCGACGCTGTAGTAGAAATCCTCCAGCCCCTTCTCAATGGAAGAGAGCGTGGTGCGATCCAGAGCTTCACCTACACGGACACCAGAAGCTTCGAGGTTCTGCTTCAGCTGATCCTCTTTAATGGCTTTGTTACCGCTAAAGGTAATGCTGGCAATGGTGGGGCGTTCCTTGACCTCGACGATCAGGGTCGTTCCGTCGCGTAAGACCTGTACATCTTCAAAGTTGCCGGTCGCAAACAGAGAACGGATGGTGTTGCGGATGTCATCATCGCTCACCGTGTCCCCTACGCGAACTGGCATACTCAGCAGAGCCGCGCCGACGGCGACTCGCTGCAAGCCTTCGAAATGAATGTCTTTCACCACGAAATTGTCTGCACCGTAAACGGTGGCGCTGCTAAACAGCAGCGACGCTATGAGCAACTTTTTCATCGCCATCGTTATTATGCGTTTTCCTAACACATCCCGCGTCTGTCCGCTTTCCCGCTGTTACAGACGTGAGAAATCATTGAAAAGTGCAAGCCCCATTAACAGCACCAGCAAAACCGAACCAATGCGATAACTGAAGTCCTGAACTCGTTCGGACACCGGTCCGCCTTTGATCTTTTCGATCGCCAGGAACAGTAAGTGCCCACCATCTAATACCGGCAATGGGAACAGGTTGATGATGCCCAGATTGACGCTAATCAACGCCAGGAACATCAGGTAATAAATCAACCCATACTCTGCTGACATCCCGGCACCTTGCGCAATCGAAATTGGCCCACTCAGGTTGTTCAGCTTTACATCGCCTGTGATTAACTTGCCCAGCATGGTGACTGTCAACTTCATCAGTTGCCAGGTTTTCGCCGTTGCTTCGCCAATAGCGGAGAACGCGCCATACTGCCTGACCGTTTTGTACTCTTCTGGCAGAGGAATCACCCGAGGGATTACCCCAGCGAAACCTGTGTTATGTGCTTTGGCGTTCGCTTCTGGCGTCATCGTTAGCTGCAACGACTCCCCTTTACGATCCACCTCCAGCGCCATGTTCTTACCGGCACTGTCACGCACCTGAGTAACAAAATCCTGCCACTGCGTTAAAGACTGACCATCGACTTTAACGATCCTGTCGCCCGCTTGCAAACCGGCTTTACTGGCAGGTGAGTTAGCTTGCACTTCCGCCAGTGTCGTTTCAATTTGCGGGCCACGAGGACGCATGCCCAGTGACGTTACGGGGTCCTGCTTATCTGGCTCAAACTGCCAGTGACGGAGATCCAGTGTCTTTTGCTGGGTTGCGCTTTCACCAAACTGCGCCACCGTAACCGTGGTCGAAGTGTCACCGATTTTACCAATCAGCGCCATTCGCACTGCATCCCAATCAGGCGTTTCGATACCATCTACGGCTTTAAGTTCCATCCCGGACGTAATTTGCGCTTCCGCTGCGATAGATCCGCCGCTAATTTCAGCAATAACCGGGCGAACACCCGGCACACCGTGGATGAACACCACCCAATAGGCAAAAATAGCAAAAATGAAATTAGCGATGGGGCCCGCCGCAATCACAGAAGCGCGCTGCCAGACAGGTTTATTGTTGAAGGCTTGATGACGCAGCTCTGCCGGAACGCTTTCGACGCGTTCATCCAGCATTTTGACGTAGCCGCCAAGGGGAATCAGGGCAATAACATACTCGGTGCCTTGCTTGTCACGGCGCTGCCATAACGCTTTGCCGAACCCAATCGAAAAGCGCTCAACACGAATACCACAGCGGCGTGCCACCCAAAAATGACCAAACTCATGCACGGTGATCAACACGCCCAGTGCAATGATAAAGGCCGCAAAACTCCAGAGTATGTTCAACATATTCGCCTGTCCTTAGAGAGTATGGAAGACCAGCAACAGCAGGCAGGCAAACACCGGCACAGCAGCCGTCAGGCTATCAATACGATCGAGAATGCCACCGTGACCAGGAATTAAATGACCACTGTCCTTAATACCCGCTTCACGCTTGAACATGCTTTCTGTCAAATCGCCCAGCACAGAGGCCAGAGCGGCAATTACAGCGCAAATCACCAGCGTCGTCGCGGCAATCGTCAACGGCGCAAACAGGGCGAATAACCAGGCAATCAGTGCCGAAGAGAGTAACCCGCCAAGGAAGCCTTCCCAGGTTTTACCCGGTGACACTTTCGGTGCCAGCTTATGTTTGCCAAACAGCTTGCCAAACATATAGGCGCCGGAATCTGCACCCCAGACCAGGAACATAACGAACAACAGCCACCATGCACCCGCAAAGTGGTCGATGTCATAGTGATACTGACGCAGGGCAATCATGCCCCAGAAAAACGGCACCAACGTAAGAATGCCGAACAGCAGACGTAACGGACGGGAATGCCGCCACAGCGCCGCAGATGAAGGGTAAGTGAGTACTAACAGCAGAGCTGCAATCCACCAGGCCAGTGAAGCCCACAGCGACATAGCGACCTGAGGCAAATGCACATCACGCTGATAAGGAGGGAGCATAAACAGCATCCCAGCCAAAAGCAGACCACACAACAGTGCCAGCCAGATACGCTGCTGACGCGTGGCTAATCCGGCCAGTTGCCCCCATTCCCAGGCGGCAAGCATACAGATGATAATGGTTGTAATCGCAAAGCCAACAATGGGTAACCAAAACAGCGCGGCGATCACCAGCGGAATAAGAATCAACGCGGTAATCAAACGAGACTTCAGCAAAGGTTACCCCCAGTATGCTCAGGCACCGCCAGGCGCTGCGCCACCATAACGGCGCTCCCGCAGAGAGAATGCATTTATTGCACCTTCAAAAACATGTTCATCAAAATCAGGCCAGAGAACATCGCTGAAGTAAAACTCCGCATAGGCTATTTGCCACAGCAGGAAATTACTGATCCGATGCTCTCCCCCGGTCCTTATTACTAAATCCACTGGCGCCAGCTCCTGCATGCAGAGATGCGGAGCCAGATGTTCTTCCGTGATCTGGTCAGGACGCAGTAACCCTTCCTGTACCTGCTCCGCCAGTTTTTTGGCACCCTGGATAATATCCCAACGACCGCCGTAATTAGCAGCGATGTTGAGTGTCAGTCCATTGTTTTGCTGAGTTAACTCTTCAGAGCGGCGAATCCGCTCCTGGATACGCGTATTAAAACGGCTGGTATCCCCGATAACTCGCAAACGAACGTTATGTTTATGCAGGTTCTTTACTTCACTGTCGAGCGCCCAGACAAACAGCTCCATCAGCGCTGAGACTTCCTGAGACGGGCGGCTCCAGTTTTCACTGCTGAACGCATAGAGCGTGAGCGCCTCAAGATTATTGCTTACCGCGAAGCTGACCGCGCGACGCACAGCTTTAACGCCCGCGCGATGCCCAGAAATACGCAGTTTGCCCCGGTTTTTTGCCCAGCGGCCGTTGCCATCCATAATGATGGCCACATGACGCGGTCCACTTCCGTGCAGGTCATCAGTTTTGTTGTGATTGTTGGACGACATAACGCGTTATCAATTCCTTTCATCAGAAATACTGTGGTTTCTGAATACATTGCGCCTGGTAAACATCCCGACAACAACCCCACGGCACCCACCCTATCCGGTGCTACGCCATCAAATGAGAGCCAGCGACTATACCATTATCACCCGAATCGAACAAATAGCAGGGGCGTGCGCCTACCCTACCAGCGAAAATCGCGGCAGCAACGCCTCTGCCGCCATTCGAGCCTGACGGTCAATTTCAATCACGGCTTCCACCGACTCCGGCTCCGCAGACACCACTTTCGCCAGCACCTCACTGTTCAGGGCGGCAATATCCGTGAACCGGATCTGATGGTTGAGGAAGGCAGCCACTGCAATTTCATTGGCTGCATTCAGGGTGGTGGTCGCCACCTGCCCTGTGGCACAGGCATCAATCGCCAGCTTCAGGCAGGGATAGCGTGAAAAATCCGGCTCCGCGAAGGTCAGAGAGGCCATTCGCGTGAAGTCCAGTGGTGTCACGCCAGCCTGAATGCGCTGAGGCCATGCCATGCTGTGGGCTATCGGCGTTCGCATATCGGGTGAGCCTAGCTGCGCCAGTACACTGCCATCGCAGTAGCGCACCATAGAGTGGATGACCGATTGCGGATGCAATATGACTTCCATCTGTGCTGCACTGGCGTTAAACAGCCAGCGGGCTTCAATGTATTCGAGACCTTTATTCATCATGGTGGCCGAATCAACGGAGATTTTACGCCCCATTGACCAGTTCGGATGCGCACAAGCTTGATCCGGTGACATCGCCGCTAAATCCTGCAGTGGCGTGTCACGAAAAGGGCCACCCGATCCCGTAAGGATAACCGACTCTATGCCGTTATCTCGCAGGTCAGCGTAACCTAACTGATGCTGGATGGAAGCCGGTAAACTCTGAAAAATCGCGTTATGTTCGCTATCAACCGGTAACAACTGGGCCTGGTGCTGTTGCACGGCTTCCATAAATAAACGGCCGCAAGTGACCAGTGATTCTTTATTCGCCAATAGCACGGTTTTACCCGCGCGGATCGCCGCCAGTGTCGGCAACAGACCCGAAGCACCAACAATCGCCGCCATTACCTGATCGACGTCATCCAGGGCTGCCAACTCGCAAGCGGCCTGAACGCCGGAGAGCACTTCAGTATCAAGATTGAGTGCTCTCAGTCGTTCACGCAGAGCCACAGCAGAGGCTTCATCCGCCATTGATGCGTAGCGTGGCTTAAAGGCCAGACACTGTTCAGCCATCACCGCAACGTTTTGCCCGGCGACCAAAGCGACAACCTGGTAAAGATGGGGATTCTGGCTGACTACCGAAAGGGTGCTGACACCGATAGAACCGGTTGAGCCGAGGATTGTGAGTCGCTTCATGTGGCTATCCATGTAGGGGGAAAAACAGGCCTTTTTTGCAGTCAGGCACAATGTAAAACGCCGCAAGAGAGCACATTCTTATGAACAGCTTTCTGTACGGCGTTTTGGGCAGAACCTGACGGGATTAGAAATCCATCAGTTCCTTCTCTTTCTCAGCCAATGCAGCATCAATCAGTTTGATGTAAGCATCGGTTTTTTTCTGGATATCATCTTGCGCACGACGTTCGTCGTCTTCGCTGATCTCTTTATCTTTCAGCAGCGCTTTGATCTTGTCGTTAGCATCACGACGAACGTTACGCACAGAGACACGACCCTGCTCGGCATCTGCACGAACAATTTTGGTCAGGTCTTTACGACGTTCTTCGGTCAGTGCTGGCAGCGGAACACGAATGTCAGTACCGGCTGAGCTTGGGTTCAGACCGAGGTCAGAAGCCATGATAGCTTTCTCAACGGCGGCGCTCAGAGAGCGATCAAACACGTTGATTTTCAGTGTACGTGAATCTTCAACCGTCACTGACGCCAACTGACGCAGTGGGGTTGGCGTGCCGTAGTAAGAAACCACAATGCCGTCGAGTAAAGCAGGCGAAGCACGACCAGTGCGCACTTTGCTGATGGTATTTTTGAACGCTTCTACGCATTTTTCCATGCGTACATAAGCATCTTTTGTAATATCGTTAATCACGTTGAAACCCTTGGATTCGGTTTGACCTGGCCATTTCCGGCCGTGCCGGAAGCGGTATCGATAGCTATCGATCATCCTGAACGGTGCGTTGTGCCTGTGCGCAACGCCCCCAGAATATACCCTATTTTATGCTGTGGCGGGTATTAATGCGTAATCAGAGTGCCTTCTTTTTCACCCATCACTACGCGACGCAGTGCGCCAGGCTTGTTCATGTTGAAGACGCGAATCGGCAGTTGATGGTCACGAGCCAGTGTAAACGCCGCCAGATCCATCACTTTCAGCTCACGTTCGAGCACTTCAGCATAAGTCAGTTGATCGTACAGGGTTGCATCCGGATTTTTCACTGGATCGGCAGAATAGACGCCGTCAACTTTAGTGGCTTTCAGCACCACATCCGCTTCGATTTCGATGCCGCGCAAACATGCAGCAGAATCAGTAGTAAAGAACGGGTTACCCGTACCTGCGGAGAAAATCACGACGCGGTTGTTACGCAGCAAGCTGATCGCTTCAGCCCAGCTGTAGTTGTCACAAACGCCGTTTAATGGGATTGCGGACATCAGGCGTGCATTCACATAGGCGCGGTGCAGTGCATCACGCATTGCCAGGCCGTTCATCACGGTTGCCAGCATCCCCATGTGGTCGCCTACTACGCGGTTCATACCGGCCTGCGCCAGGCCTGCGCCACGGAACAGGTTGCCCCCACCGATCACTACGCCAACCTGAATACCCAATTCAACCAGCTCTTTGACCTCCTGCGCCATACGGTCTAATACGCTTGCGTCAATGCCAAAACCTTCAGCGCCTTGAAGGGCTTCGCCACTCAGTTTTAACAGGATACGTTGATAAACAGGTTTCGCGTTGGTCGCCATGGTCGATTCTTCCTGGAAGATATGATGAATAGGAGCAATAAATCTGGTCAATCATCCACTTAGTGCAACGGAATTGCTAGTGGGAGGAGACTGAAAAAAATCTGATAATTGGCTGGAGCCAACCACAGACAAAAAAGAACCGCCTTCTGGCGGTTCTTTCAGAGCATTAAGACTGCTTAGACATTGCAGCAACTTCTGCTGCGAAGTCAGCTTCAACTTTCTCAATGCCTTCACCCACTTCGAAGCGGATGAAGTTAATCACGTCTGCGCCCTGCTCTTTCAGAGCCTGACCAACGGTTTTAGCAGGATCGATAACGAAAGCCTGACCAGTCAGAGAAACTTCGCCGGTGAATTTCTTCATACGGCCTTCAACCATTTTCTCAGCGATTTCTTTAGGCTTGCCTGACTCGATCGCGATGTCCAGCTGGATCTGGTACTCTTTCGCTACCACGTCTGCAGAAACGTCTTCTGGCTTAACGAATTCTGGCTTGCTTGCAGCAACGTGCATTGCAACTTGCTTGCTCAGTTCTTCGTTAGCACCAGTGGTAGAAACCAGAACGCCGATACGTGCGCCGTGCTGGTAAGAGTTCAGCTCTGCACCTTCCAGGAGAGCAACACGACGGATGTTGATGTTCTCACCGATTTTAGCAACCAGTGCAACGCGCTCTTCTTCGAACTGCGCTTTCAGAACTTCAACGTCGGTGATTTTGCCAGCAGTTGCTGCATCCAGAACTTTGTCAGCAAACGCCTGGAAACCGCCATCTTTTGCTACGAAGTCAGTCTGGCAGTTTACTTCCAGAATCACGCCATAACCGTCAACGATTTTGGTTTTGATCACGCCATCAGCAGCAACGTTGCCTGCTTTCTTAGCGGCTTTGATTGCGCCAGATTTACGCATGTTCTCAATTGCCAGCTCGATGTCGCCGCTCGCTTCAGTCAGCGCTTTTTTGCAGTCCATCATGCCTGCGCCAGTACGCTCACGCAGTTCTTTTACCAGTGCTGCGGTAATTTCAGCCATTCCATAATCCTCGATTCGTCTCTGGGTGTATTCACACTGTCAGAAACTTGTTGCGGAAAATTTACTCTGCCCCGCGAACCACAGCCCGCGTGACAGGGTGAGATAAAATAAAGGGGCCTTCGCGGCCCCTTAGCAGATCACATCTGAAGTCTAAGGGCTCTCAGAAAGAGCAAACCTTATTAACCTTCTAAGGCAGCTTCTTCAGCCTGCTCAGCCAGGTCCTGTGAACGGCCTTCGCGCACGGTGGTCGCAACGGCAGTCAGGTACAGGCTTACAGCACGGATTGCATCGTCGTTACCTGGGATAACGAAATCAACACCGTCTGGATCAGAGTTGGTATCAACGATAGCAAATACTGGGATACCCAGGTTGTTTGCTTCTTTGATCGCGATGTGTTCGTGATCAGCGTCAACTACGAACAGTGCATCCGGCAGACCGCCCATGTCTTTGATACCGCCCAGGCTGTTTTCCAGCTTGGCCAGTTCACGAGCACGCATCAGTGCTTCTTTCTTGGTCAGTTTGTCGAAAGTACCGTCCTGAGACTGAGTTTCCAGATCTTTCAGACGTTTGATTGACTGACGAACGGTTTTCCAGTTGGTCAGCATACCACCCAACCAGCGGTGGTTAACGAAGTACTGGTCACAGCTCAGAGCTGACTCTTTGATAGCTTCGGCAGCAGCGCGCTTAGTACCAACGAAAAGGATTTTGCCTTTACGTGAAGAGATCTTCTGCAACTCAGCCAGAGCTTCGTTGAACATTGGTACAGTCTGCTCGAGGTTGATGATGTGAACCTTGTTACGAGCGCCGAAGATGAATGGCTTCATTTTCGGGTTCCAGTAACGGGTCTGGTGACCGAAGTGTACACCAGCCTTGAGCATGTCGCGCATTGAAACAGTTGCCATGATTACCTCTAAAGTAAGATTGGGGTTGGGCCTCCATGTATCCCATACAACCGACCTCTTTCAAGGCACCCCGGCGTATGTGTCGATACATGTGTGTTTTAAGACACAATTGAGATTTTTGGTAATGGCTACGCACCAACGGTGTGCAGCACACATTACTCAGATTGCGTTTCCTGCGAAGTCTTACGACCGCACAGAGAATCGTCGGCGCGCTTTATACCATAATGAGCAGTAATACGCCAATCATTGTTCACCTGACGTCCGCAGGCTGTGAACTGTTTGGCAGCCCTTTTTCAGACTGCTAACATAACAGCACAGCATTAATTATTGCCCAAAAAAGCGGCACTGCGGATGAATTTAATGGCAATCTCACTCAAGACCCCTGAAGAAATCGAAAAAATGCGCGTGGCTGGCCGCCTGGCGGCCGAAGTGCTGGAGATGATCGCTCCACACGTTAAGCCTGGCATTTCCACCGCCGAGCTGGATCGCCTGTGCCATGAGCACATTACTCAGCAGCAGCAAGCCATCTCTGCTTGCCTGGGCTATCACGGCTTCCCGAAATCCGTTTGTATCTCTATCAATGAAGTGGTCTGTCACGGCATCCCAAGTGATGACCGTCTGTTAAAAGATGGCGATATCGTCAACATTGATGTCACCGTGATTAAAGACGAATACCACGGCGACACGTCAAAAATGTTCATCGTGGGTAAACCGACCATTCTGGGTGAGCGCCTCTGCCGCATTACTCAAGAGAGTCTTTATCTGTCACTGCGTCTGGTGAAGCCAGGCATCCGCCTGCGTGAACTGGGTCGCGCCATTCAGCAATTCGTTGAAGCACAGAACTTCTCTGTGGTGCGCGAATACTGTGGCCACGGCATTGGTAAAGGTTTCCACGAAGAGCCACAGGTTCTGCACTACGACACCGATGATGGCGGCGTCGTGCTGCAGGCGGGCATGACGTTTACCGTAGAGCCAATGGTCAATGCCGGTGATTACCGCATCCGTACCATGAAGGATGGCTGGACGGTGAAAACCAAGGATCGCAGCTTGTCGGCGCAATACGAGCATACTATTGTGGTGACTGATAACGGCTGTGAGATCCTCACCCTGCGCAGCGACGACACCATCGAAAGAGTGTTAGTCAACGAGGGGTGATCTTCTCCTGATTAACTAAAAGCCGGCCGCGAGCCGGTTTTTTTATGTCATTTGACCAGGAATACTGAATGAGCGCGATCCTCACTGATGAAGTAAGAAAAGGGTTAAAAGACTCTGCGGCCCACTGGGATGATGACAGCCTGACACGGGATCAGCTCAAACAGCGGCTGGAACACTTCAACCATCTGCTGGCCACCGCGTTTGATGCGGGTGAGCCCGTGGAAAATCTCATCGCTGCTCGTACCCGCTATATTGACCGCCTGTTACGCCGCCTGTGGCGCTTTTTTGGCTTCGATACCCTGCCTGCGATTACGCTGGTCGCGGTAGGCGGTTATGGCCGAGGCGAGCTACACCCCCTGTCGGATATCGATATTCTGATCCTCAGCCGCACACCACTGGATGAGCAAGCCGCAGCGCAGACCAGTGCCCTGTTAACCCTGATGTGGGATCTCAAACTGGAAGTGGGCCACAGCGTACGTACGCTCGAAGAGTGCCTGCTGGAAGGCCTCTCTGACCTCACCATCGCCACCAACCTGGTGGAGTCCCGCATGTTAAGCGGGGATGTTGCGCTGTTCCTTGAGATGCAGAAAAACGTCTTCAGCGATGGCTTCTGGCCTTCAGCCCAGTTCTTTGCCGCAAAAATTGATGAGCAAAATGAACGCCATCAGCGCTATCACGGCACCAGCTACAATCTGGAACCGGACATCAAAAGCAGCCCCGGCGGGCTGCGCGATATTCATATGCTGCAGTGGGTCGCGCGGCGGCACTTTGGTGCCACCACCTTAAGTGAGATGGTGGGTTTTGGCTTTCTGACCGAAGCAGAGCGTAATGAACTGAACGAGTGTCAGCTCTTTCTCTGGCGTATCCGTTTTGCGCTGCATCTCACCCTCACTCGCTATGACAACCGCCTGCTGTTTGATCGCCAGCTGACCGTGGCACAACGCCTGAAATACCAGGGCGAAGGCAACGAGCCGGTTGAACGTATGATGAAGGATTTCTACCGCGTTACGCACCGCATTGGCGAGCTGAATCACATGCTGCTCCAGCTGTTTGATGAGGCCATTCTGGCGCTCTCCACCACGGAAAAGCCACGTCCACTGGACGATGAGTTCCAGCTACGTGGCAGCCTGATTGACCTGCGCGATGAAACGCTGTTTGTCCGCGAGCCAGAGTCAATTTTGCGCATGTTCTACGTGATGGTGCGTAACGAAAATATCAGCGGGATCTACTCCACAACGCTACGGCACCTTCGCTTCGCGCGTCGCCACCTGGCGCAGCCGCTGTGTCAGATCCCGGAAGCGCGCCAGCTGTTTATGGCGATTTTGCGTCATCCGGGTGCGGTGCGCCGTGCGCTGGTGCCGATGCACCGTCACAGCGTGCTATGGGCTTACACCCCGCTGTGGGGGCATATTGTGGGTCAGATGCAGTTTGATCTGTTCCATGCCTACACCGTGGATGAACACACCATCCGCGTACTGCAAAAGCTGGAAAGCTTCGCGGATGAAGCCACCCGCCCGATGCACCCGCTGTGTGTTGAGCTCTGGCCACGCTTGCCCCAGCAAGAGTTGCTGCTCATGGCTGCTCTGCTGCACGATATTGCGAAGGGCCGCCACGGCGATCACTCCATTCTCGGCGCGCAAGATGCCATTGAATTCGCAGAGCTGCATGGGCTGAACTCACGCGAGATGCAACTGGTTGCCTGGCTGGTACGTCATCACCTGTTAATGTCTGTCACCGCACAACGTCGCGACATTCAGGACCCGACCGAAATTCAGCAGTTTGCTGAAGTGATGCAAAACGAAAACCGCCTGCGCTATCTGGTGTGTTTAACCGTGGCCGACATCTGCGCCACCAATGAGAGCTTGTGGAACAGCTGGAAACAGAGCCTGCTGCGCGAGCTGTTCTTCGCCACCGAAAAACAGCTGCGTCGCGGTATGGAAAACAGCCCAGACCTGCGCGATCGCGTCCGCCATCACCGCCTACAGGCACTGGCCCTGTTGCGCATGGATAACATCAACGAAGAGCGCCTGAATGAAATCTGGCGACGCTGCCGGGCCGAATATTTCCTGCGCCACACGCCGAACCAGCTAGCGTGGCACGCACGCCATCTGATGGATCATGACCTGAATAAACCGCTGGTGTTGGTTAGCCCGCAAGCCACGCGCGGCGGCACGGAAATCTTCATCTGGAGCCCAGACCGGCCCTACCTGTTTGCCGCCGTTGCGGGTGAACTTGATCGGCGTAATCTCAGCGTGCACGATGCGCAAATCTTTACCAGCCGGGATGGTATGGCAATGGACACGTTTATTGTGCTGGAGCCGGATGGCAGCCCACTGGCGGCGGATCGCCATCTGATGATTATTCAGGCGCTGGAACAATCTATTGCCCATACCGAGTGGGTGCCGCCGCGCACGCGCCGCGCCTCTTCACGTCTGAAACACTTCAGCGTAGACACCGAAGTGAACTTCTTGCCTGGTCACACTGACAGACGTAGCTACCTTGAACTGGTGGCGTTAGACCAGCCTGGTTTGCTGGCTCGCGTGGGTGAAGTGTTCGCTGATTTAGGCGTCTCGCTCCATGGCGCGCGGATCAGCACCATCGGTGAACGCGTAGAGGATTTGTTTATTCTGGCAAATAGCGAACGCCGTGCACTTGACGCTAAAATGCAGGCGGTATTGCAACAACGGTTGACAGAAGCCCTTAATCCAAACGATAAAGTGTGATCGAGATTCACGTCCGGTACAGGCCGGACATTCGCTAAGACAGACTCAGGAAATAATTATGCAACAGTTACAGAGCGTTATTGAAACTGCCTTCGAGCGCCGTGCCGATATCACGCCAACCAGCGTTGATACCGTTACGCGTGAAGCCATTAACCAGGTTATTGCCCTGCTGGACAGTGGTGCACTGCGCGTCTCTGAAAAGATCGACGGCCAGTGGGTAACGCATCAGTGGCTGAAGAAAGCCGTGCTGCTCTCTTTCCGCATCAATGACAATCAGGTCATGGAAGGCGCAGAAACGCGTTTCTACGACAAAGTTCCAATGAAATTCGCTGGCTGGGATGATGCTCGCTTCAAAGAAGCTGGCTTCCGCGTGGTGCCACCGGCAGCGGTTCGTCAGGGTGCATTTATTGCACGTAACACCGTACTGATGCCTTCTTACGTCAACATCGGCGCCTACGTTGATGAAGGCACCATGGTTGATACCTGGGCGACAGTAGGTTCATGTGCTCAGATTGGTAAAAACGTTCACCTGTCTGGCGGCGTTGGCATCGGCGGCGTACTGGAGCCACTGCAGGCTAACCCAACCATCATCGAAGATAACTGCTTCATCGGTGCACGTTCAGAGATCGTTGAAGGTGTCATCGTTGAAGAAGGTTCTGTGATCTCAATGGGCGTTTACATCGGCCAGAGCACCAAAATCTTTGACCGTGAAACTGGCGAAGTTCACTACGGCCGCGTACCTGCTGGCTCCGTGGTGGTTTCAGGTAACCTGCCTTCTAAAGATGGCAGCTACAGCCTGTACTGTGCCGTGATCGTGAAGAAAGTTGACGCGAAAACCCTCGCGAAAACCGGTATCAACGAACTGCTGCGCACCATCGACTAAGCCTCTCCGACGGGTTGTTTACAACCCGTCATCTTTTCTTTACGTGAATATCCCGCCAACCTGCTTCGCTGCGCAAATTAACTGCTGCGTTTGTTTTTTATCCAGGTCATAATCCGCGCCAGCTAACTCCCCGCGCGCTGTCATTGTGAAATTTAGAGCTACAGTTATTGGGTAGCAGAGTGCAATTGCGCGCCTCTCAATGATGATGGAATGAAATTATGTATGACAATCTGAAGAGTCTCGGCATCACCAATCCGGATGATATCGACCGCTATAGCCTGCGTCAGGAAGCCAATAACGACATCCTGAAAATCTACTTCCGCAAAGACAAAGGCGAGTTTTTTGCCAAAAGCGTAAAATTCAAATACCCACGCCAGCGCAAAACCGTGGTGTCCGATCACGCCAACCAGGGCTACAAAGAAGTGCAGGAGATCAGCCCGAATCTGCGTTACATCATCGATGAGCTGGATCAGCTGTGCCAGCGCGATCAGGTTGAAGTGGATCTGAAACGTAAGATCCTCGCCGATCTGCATCACCTCGAAAGCGTTGTCGCGAACAAGATCGCCGAAATCGAATCCGATCTGGAACAGCTGACGCGTAACGGCCGTTAATCTTGCCAGGGATGTGCGCCCCGCCATCCCCGCTTATTGCCGTGCGGCTTGTTTGATCGCCCTCTGTCAAACAAGCCGCACGGGATATTACTCATCCAGTTGCAGCGCCACATACAGCAACAGGCGATCATCAAAATCGGTCAGATCCAGACCGGTCAGCTCCGATACCCGATTAAGCCGGTACTCCAGCGTATTACGATGGATAGATAACGCACGCGCAGTCGCGCTAGGCTGTACGTTAAAGCGAAACCAGGTAATCAGCGTGCGGCGCAACAGCCCGTTGCTGTCGAGTTCTTTCAGACGAGAGAGTGGCCGTGCCAGCTCGTTGGCCTGCCAGCCACCCCGTAAATTATCCAGCAACACGGGTAGGACTAAATCCTGATAGAAGAAACCATGCGCCTCGGGCTGACGCTGCTTACCCACTCGCAAAGTGGTACGCGCGGTGCGCCAGGAGCGCGCAACGCTGCCAGCACCCGTGAAATAGTTCCCCAACGCGAAGCGGACACGCAGCGGAGATTGATCCTGCAACAGGCTTTGCCAGTGCTCAATCCGCTGGCGATGGCTATCCGCATCAAACTCGCCCGCGCTGTTGAGTGCAGGCCGCAGCACCACCAGCTCAGTCAACGAGACCAGCGTGCTCAAATCCCCGGCTTCGAGTGAATGCGGGAGGTGCTGCAACTGTTGCAATGCCGATAACACAGCATCGGCATCCTGCACGTCACTCTCCACTTCAATCACAATCGCCACGCGCGGCAACCAGGGGTCAATACCGAGTAAATCGGCCCAGACCAGCAACGAAGGCGCTAGCTGATCGTGATGAATCAGGCTCAGCACTAACTCTTCGCGCTGTCGACTCTCTTGCTGCTGCGCATTCAGGCGATGTGCCTGCACCAGCATCATTTCGGCCGTCATGGCCACCAGCTCAGCGTACTGGCGCAAAGAACCAGACTCACCGCGTAGGACAATCACGCCAGCCAGTTCGCTGTCGAGATGCAGTGGCAGACAAACTTCGGACTGTTGAGTAAAAAAAGCCGCATCGGACTCATGGGAAGGGAGATGACTCTGCGCCAGCAAACGTAGCGCGCCTTCATGTAATTCCCCAATCTGCTCGCGGTCGCTACTGCCAATGATCCGGCCTCTGACATCCACAACCAGTACTTCACAATCAATAACCCTGACGGTACGGGCAATAATATCCTGAGCCAGACGAGCATCCAGGTGATAGCGAGCCATTTCTCACTCCCGAAAAAACAGCAAACACAAAGCATACGCGCCCACAAAAACCCTGGCATAACGCGGCTGCGTTTAACCTCAAAGTTTATGCGGGATATGTGGCAAAGGTCACACTCTTTACGGGGTTAAGTATGACAGAAAAAAGGCGAACCGGAGTTCGCCTTGAGTACGCTAAAGGGAAATTACTGCATCAGCAGGTAAAGATTGCTATCGGCGCGCTTAATGTTCAGCGCCAGTACCGATGGCTTAGCGTCGAGGATTTTACGCAGTTCGCCGAGGTTAGCGATGGACTGCTGGTTAACACCGACAATCACATCACCTTTCTTCAGACCGATGCGTGCAGCGGCGGTGCCCGGTTTAACGCTGTCGACCTGAACGCCTTTCTGGCCAGCAGTGCTGCTGTTGCTCAGCTCTGCGCCTTCAATGCCGGTATAAATATTGGCAGACTGTACTTTGTCTGCGGTGCTCTGTTGCAGCTCAACGGTCACTTGCACCGGTTTGCCATCACGCAGCAGACCCAGTTCCAGCTTGGTGCCCACTGGCAATGAACCCACTTCAGCACGCAGGGCAGCAAAGCTGCTCAGAGGACGATTATTGAGTGAAACCACCACGTCCCCGGCTTTGATACCGGCTTTCGCCGCCGCAGAGTTCGGCAGCACCTGGCTGACAAACGCACCGCGCTGCGCATCAACGTTCATCGCTTTTGCCAGCTCAGAGTTCAACTCAGTGCCCATAATGCCCAGTTCACCGCGTTTCACCTGGCCGTATTCGACCATCTGCGCTGACAGGTTTTTCACCATGTTACTCGGGATAGCAAAGCCGATACCGATATTGCCGCCGTCTGGTGCCAGAATCGCGGTATTAATACCAATCAGCTCACCGTTGAGGTTGACCAGCGCGCCCCCTGAGTTACCCCGGTTGATCGCGGCATCGGTCTGGATAAAGTTCTCGTAATTTTCAACATTCAAACCACTACGACCCAGCGCCGACACGATACCGGAAGTCACGGTTTCACCCAGGCCATACGGGTTACCGATGGCGACGGTATAGTCACCCACGCGCAGATTATCGGAGTCGGCCACTTTAATGGCAGTCAGGTTTTTCGCATCTTTCAGTTGGATCAGCGCAATGTCAGACAGCGGATCTTTGCCGATCACTTTGGCATCGTAACGACGGCCATCGCTCAGCTGCACCTGAATTTTGGTGGCATTTTCTACCACGTGGTTATTGGTAACCACATAGCCCTTATCGGCATTAATCACCACGCCAGAGCCCAGCGCGCGGAATTTTTCCTGCTGGGTGTTGGAACCGCCGTCACCGCCACCGGCACCGCCCTGCTGGCAGACCGGAGAGCTCTGGAACGGAGAACCGTCCTGGCACAGCGGCGAGTTATCGCCAAAGAATTGCTGGAACTGCTGTGGCAAACGCGGCGTTTTCACCGTGGTGCTGCCTTCAACACTGATACTCACCACCGAAGGCATCACTTTTTCCAGCATCGGGGCCAGGCTTGGCAGCTGTTGGCTGGAGGAAGAGGCACTCTCAGCGGCAAAAACCGTAACCGGAGTCAGCGCCATGCCAAGACTCAGCGCCAGCGCACTCAACATTAATGTGCTTTTTTTCATTTGTCTTTGTCTCTTCTGAATATAACGTCCAGACCATTGCTGCGGTCTCAGGTTGAGATTTACGTTTTACCGTGAAGTTCCTGAGAAAGTTTTGGTCAAAGGTAAAAATTTATGCCGCATCTTTACAAAACTCAGACTATTCCACTGCCATTAAACGCCGGTACTCATCCCAGGCATACAAATCGGTCATCCCGCTAATGTAATCCTGAATCAACCTGAAGCGATAATAACGCTCCCACAGCAGATACTGATAAACCGGAAGGGTGGCCAGTGTTTCCATTTTAGCCTGATAAGCCCGCCGATGCTTACCCGAGAGCTTATGAAACAGACGCGTCTCAATGGGATGCTTAGCGAGATAATCCTCTGCCATTAACTGCTGAAACTGTTGGCTGCTGAGTTTCATCAGCGGCTGGTAAATCTCCAGCAGCCCCCGAATCACGCGATAGCCCTGTAGCTCCAACTGCTCCACTTCCGAATGGTTAAATACGTGCCGACGCGCCACCGTTTTAAATAATTGCAGTAAACGCCCCTCTTCACCTTCATCTTCTAATAACGCATGATTAAAGTCGCCGTTGAAAATAGCAGGTAGATTGTCGATAAAACGCTTAACGGCATAACTCACTAATAACGATTGCACGTTGACACGCAGCGACATAAAAAACTGATCGTTTGTGCTACGGCGATTTTTTGTTTTAGCTTCCTGCCATGCCTGCCCAATCGTCCGGCTGAAAACATCGCCGGGTTTTATCTCCCCCCAGTTTTCCGTGAGGTAACGATAAAGCGTCTCGACATCAAAAATCTCTTTCTCAATCGCGTCATCCAGATCGGCAATGCAATATGAAATATCGTCGGCGGCTTCCATAATATAGGTCAGGGGAAAACGATGATGCTCCTCCAACTGGGTTGCCGCGCGTAATTCAGCAATATATTCACGTTCTGACAAATAAAAGCCGGGCTTCTTCATCAACACGCTAAACGCTGCTGGCTTCTCACCCTGCCACCAGGCCGGCGCGGTATACTTCAACACACAGGCAACCTGCGAATAGCTCAGATTCAGCTGAAGGAGCGAATGCACGATGCGAATCGCCTGCGCGTTGCCTTCGAAGTTACACAAATCTTGACGAATCATTGCATTTAGCCGGTCAAAATCGGCCTGCTGCTGCGGGTTCTTTACCTCCGCCTGCTGCGGCGTGGGAAGCAGTTGCGGAAGATGTTCCTTGAACCATTCATTAATGGCCGCTTCACCAAAATGCCCAAAAGGCGGATTGCCAACGTCGTGCATCAGACAGGCCATCTCAACCAGACTTTCAAACGCCCCGGCCATCTCTTCCAGACCGTACTGGGCTAACCCTTCGCTGCTGCGCAAAGCCTGCAAAATTTCCCGTGCGATGTAGCGCCCGGTTTGCTGTACTTCCAGTGAATGCGTCAGGCGCGAGCGCACCGCCGCGTTACGCTCCAGTGGAAAGACCTGGGTTTTCTGTTGCAGGCGGCGAATGGCCGCTGAGTTGATGATCCGCCCGCGATCGCTTTCGAAATGGCGGCTAATGGCATATTCCCCCACCGGGACATCTTCACCATTATTATAAGGACGGGTAAAACAGATTCTCTCCCTGAAATTAATCGTTCCCATTGTTCCCTCCGGTATTTTGCTGAATTCATCCCGCTGGAGCCATGCTAGACTATGCCTCACTTTTTATCTTCACATCCACCACATTAGCGAGACTCTCTATGAAAGTAGGCATCATTGGCGCGATGGAGCAGGAAGTTACTCTGCTGCGTGACAAAATCGACAACCGTGAAACCCATAAGCTGGCTGGCGCTGAAATCTATACCGGTACACTGAACGGCGTTGAGGTTGCACTGCTGAAATCAGGTATTGGCAAGACCTCTGCGGCGCTAGGCACCACCCTGCTGCTGCAACTGTGCAAGCCAGATGTGGTTATCAATACCGGTTCGGCGGGTGGTCTGGCGAGCAATCTGAAAGTTGGCGATATCGTCGTCTCTGATGAAGTGCGTTATCACGATGCCGATGTCACCGCTTTCGGTTATGAACCCGGCCAGATGGCAGGTTGCCCGGCAGCGTTTGTGGCTGACAAAGCGTTGATTGAAGCGGCTGAAGAGGTGATTCAACAGCTGAATCTGAATGCCGTACGTGGTCTGGTAGTCAGTGGTGATGCGTTTATCAACGGTGCCGAGCCGCTGGCCCGTATCCGTAAGACCTTCCCACAGGCCGTTGCCGTGGAAATGGAAGCCACTGCGATTGGTCACGTGTGCCATCAGTTCGGTGTGCCATTTGTGGTGGTACGCGCCATCTCTGACGTTGCCGATCAGGAATCGCACCTCAGCTTTGATGAGTTCCTCAGCGTGGCTGCCGCTCAGTCTTCACTGATGGTGGAAAACCTGCTGACTCACCTCACGCGTGGCTAAATCCCTTTGGCTGTGCTGGCTGCTGCTCCTGAGCGGCAGCCTGTTTGCCGCACCAAGGGTGATTACCCTTGCCCCTCACCTCACCGAACTCGCTTTCAGTGCAGGTATCACCCCGGTTGCGGTCAGCGCCTGGTCAGACTATCCGCCCGCGGCGAAAAATATCGAACAGGTGGCGAACTGGCAAGGTATTAACCTTGAACGCATTCTGCAACTTAAACCCGATGTGGTGCTGGCATGGCGCGGCGGGAATCCCACCCGACAGCTAGATCTGCTACAGCGCACGGGCATTGATGTTGAATGGATCGATCCTGGCAGTATTAGCGATATGATCGCCGCACTGACTAAGCTCGCCAGGTGGAGTCCCCATCCCGGGCAAGCAAACGAGCAGGCGCAACAGCTACGCCAGCAGGAAATTCAGCTACGCCAGCGCTATAGCCATCTCCCCGCAGTGCCGGTGTTTTTGCAGTTTGGTATGCAGCCCCTGTTTACCGCCGCCAAAGACACGCTGCAAAACAACATCATTCAGCTGTGTGCCGGTAAAAACGTGTTTGCCGACAGCCGCGTGAGCTGGCCGCAAGTCAGCCGCGAGCAGGTACTGATGCGTCATCCGCAGGCGATTATCATTGGCGGCAGCGAACAACAAGCCAAAAACGTGGCGCAATTCTGGCAGCCGCAGCTCAGGGTTCCCGTGATTGCAATCAATGACGACTGGCTCAGTCGTCCAGGTCCGCGTATGCTGATGGCTGCGGCTCAGCTCTGTGCCGCACTGCATCCTGAAGCAACAAAATAATGATTAAAGTTTGATCAGAACTTGTCGATAAAGACTCTGAAGCGATTACGCATGTACGTAGTCGCTCAGCTTTCGCCCGAATGGGCCATTTTGACTACACCAGGTACCTATCATGATCAGAACATTAGTCCTGATCACCGGGCTGCTGACGGCCTTCACGCTGCCAGCCGCAACCACCACCGGCACAATTGCGGTGCAACTGGTGATCTATTCCCGCTGTAATGTGCAAGCCGTCAGCTCGCTTGAGAGACCGGTGATTGATTGCGGGCAGCACTTTAGTGCGCAGCCCCGCGTGACCAGCGAAGCCTATCCGGGCGATGCAAGTAGCCGGATAACAGAAAGGTTAGTCACGGTAGAGTGGTAAACAGGCCGCCCAGGCGGCCTGAATCATCAGATACTGAACGAGGAACCACAGCCACAGGTGGTTTTGGCGTTGGGGTTGGTGACAACAAAGCGTGAACCTTCCAGCCCTTCGGTGTAATCCACGGAACCACCAACCAGATATTGCAGGCTCATTGGGTCAACCACCAGAGAAACGCCCTGCTTCTCGATGGTCATGTCGCCGTCGTTCATTTGATCGTCGAAAGTAAAGCCATACTGGAACCCGCTGCAACCGCCGCCGGTAATGTAAACGCGCAGTTTCAGTGCCGGATTCTCTTCATCAGCAATCAGGTTTTTGACCTTCTTGGCTGCGGCATCGGTAAATTGCAACGGCAGTGCTGCTACATCATCACTCATGTTTTACTCCGGTAAACGCCCAGGTCAGAAAACGACCTTAATGCCCTTATTATCTGTCAGCCCTGTGTTGCAATCAAGTTTCACCTTTCGCACTCTGTGCCAGTGGGCTGATTACAGAGAGGTTTGGCTCGCCCTGCCACTTCCCGTAGAATAGCGCGAAATTTCTCAGGACAGCAGGAGTCCAGGATGAGTAAGTCAGAAAATTTATTTACCGCAGCCCAACGTCTGATCCCCGGTGGCGTAAACTCGCCGGTGCGTGCTTTCAACGGCGTAGGCGGCGTTCCCCTGTTTATTGAACGTGCCAACGGTGCCTATCTGTATGATGCCGACGGCAAAGCCTATATCGATTATGTTGGCTCCTGGGGCCCAATGGTGCTGGGTCACAACAACGCGGAAATTCGCAATGCGGTGATTGAAGCCGCTGAGCGTGGCCTGAGTTTCGGTGCACCTACCGAAATGGAAGTCAAAATGGCTGAGCTGGTCTGCGAGTTAGTGCCAAGCATGGATATGGTGCGCATGGTGAACTCCGGTACTGAAGCCACCATGAGCGCCATTCGTCTGGCGCGTGGCTTCACTGGCCGTGACAAGATCATCAAGTTCGAAGGTTGCTATCACGGTCACGCGGACTGCCTGCTGGTGAAAGCCGGTTCAGGCGCGCTGACGCTGGGCCAGCCTAACTCACCTGGCGTCCCGGCCGACTTCGCACGTCATACCCTGACCTGCACCTACAACGATCTGGACAGCGTGCGCGCGGCGTTTACTCAGTATCCAACCGAAGTCGCCTGTATCATCGTTGAACCCGTTGCGGGCAATATGAACTGCATCCCGCCACAGCCTGGCTTCCTCCAGGGCCTGCGTGCGCTGTGTGACGAGTTTGGTGCCCTGCTGATTATCGACGAAGTGATGACCGGTTTCCGTGTCGCCCTCGGCGGCGCACAGGCACACTATGGCGTCACGCCTGACCTGACCTGCCTTGGCAAAATCATTGGTGGCGGTATGCCAGTGGGGGCTTTCGGTGGCCGCCGTGAAGTGATGGAAGCGCTGGCACCTACCGGCCCGGTTTACCAGGCTGGTACGCTCTCCGGCAACCCCATCGCGATGGCCGCTGGCTTTGCCTGCCTGTCACAGATTGCCCAACCGGGCACGCATCAGACGCTGACCGAGCTGACTAACCAGTTGGCCGCAGGCTTGCTGGCGGCAGCAAAAGAAGAGAACATCCCGTTGGTGATCAACCATGTCGGCGGGATGTTTGGCATCTTCTTTACCGCCGCCGCGGAAGTGACCTGCTACCAGGACGTGACCCAGTGTGACGTAGAGCGCTTCAAGAAGTTCTTCCATCTGATGCTGCAAGAAGGCGTTTATCTTGCGCCTTCTGCCTTCGAAGCAGGCTTTATGTCTCTGGCACACAGCGCAGAAGATATTCAACGCACCGTGGATGCAGCACGCCGCTGCTTCGCGCAGCTGTAAGCGCCCAGCCCGCCTTCATGGTTGTACTGCATGAAGGCGGGCACGACAAAGAACCGCCCGTCAGCCTGAGCCGTACCGTTCTCTTTTTTCTGGATAAAAGGATTTTATCGTGACATCTGTTAGCTGCTACAAGTGTCGTAAAGAAGTTGAAGAACCTCGCCAGCCTTGCAAAAACTGTGGCTCGTCCCCGGAGCAACCGGCTGAACGTAAAGTCAGTACTAAGCTGGGTTTTGGCATCGCCTTTATGCCGGTTATTTTTTACTGGTTCCTGTTACGTAAAGGCTATTCGAAACGCGCCAGAATTATTGGGTTTATTTTCCTGGTGATATTCGTCTGGTCGATGTGTAATAAAATCGACCGTGCGCTGGAGATCATCAATGCACCCAGCCCCTATCACGTGCAAAGTGCTGACCAGCTCTACCGCAATTAAAGCCCGCAGTGCGGGCTTTGTTATTCAGGGGTAACTCAGCGCGCCCGGCGCATCAGCCAGATAAAGTAAGGTGCGCCTATAAAGGTCGCCATCAGCCCTGCCGGGATCTGCTGCGGGAATGCCAACATGCGGCCACACCAGTCAGCAGCGATCATCAATGCCGCGCCTAATAGCGCTGAAACCAGCAATTGCGGCAGCGCGCGGCGGAAGCCAAGCATACGCACAATGTGAGGAGCCATCAGGCCGATAAAGCTCAACGGACCAATCGTCAGCGTTGAGGCTGCGGTCAGTGCCGCAGCCAGCAGCAGCAACAGAGCACGCGAGGTTCCTAACGCCATCCCCGTTGAACGCGCAGTCGCACCGCCTAACGGCAGGATCGTCAACCAGCGGCTGGCCAGCGGAGCCAGCGCAACCAGCACCACTGCGCACAGTACGCTGACACCGGCCTGGTGCAGAGTAATGTTGTAGGTCGAGCCAGATATCCAGCTCAACAGCCCCGCCATACGCGGATCGCCACTTGCCAGCAGCAACATCAGCACCGTGACAAACGCGCTATTCAGGGCCATGCCCGCCAGCAACATCCGCTCTGGTGAGAAGCCGCCACGGCTGGCAACCAGCATAATCACCAGCAAAGTCAGCGCTGCGCTAAGAATCCCCGCAGGCAGCAGCCACAACGTGGCATTGCCGGGAACAAAGAACATCATCACGACCACACCAAACGCCGAACCCGAGCTGATCCCCAGCACTTCAGGGCTGGCCATCGGGTTACCGGTCAGGCGCTGAATCAAGCATCCCGCCACGCCCAGCATCATGCCCACGGCCAGCGCCGCCAGCACGCGCGGCAAGCGCCACGGCAGCAGTTGTTGCCACATTTCACCGCTGGCCCAGTGCCAGTTCCCGGCCCCTCGCCCAAAGCTGAGTGCCAGCCAGAAGAGCAGCGCCAGCAGCAGCAGGCCCATCAGGCACCACAGCATCACCGACTGACGCTCAGCAGGCACTTTATCGCCCTGATTCAGCGCCGGTGGCACGGAACCGGTGCGCAGGCGAGGCAACAGCCATAACAACACCGGAGCGCCCAGTAAGGCAGTTAACGTCCCGGTGGAGACTTCACGCCAGTGCCCCGCCAGCCACAGCACGCACTGGTCTGCCAGCCACAGCATCAACGCCCCAATCAGCGGGGCCAGCAGCATACGGCTCAGCAACCGCCTTCCGCCCAGCAGCCGCGCCATCAGCGGGGCAAACAGGCCAATAAAACCAATAATCCCGGCGACGTTCACCAACTGCGCACTCAATACAATCGCCAGAGCCAGCCCGCCAATACGCGCCAGATTGAGCGCCAGGCCAAGATTTTGCGCCACGCCATCATCCAGGCCCATCAGGGTTAATGGCCGCAGCAGCGCCAGCGCCAGTAATAGGGCGATCAGCAAGCGCGGCCACAGTTGGCTGACATTACTCCAGTCCACCTGGTTCAACGAACCACTGCTCCAGAGGAACATGTTTTGCAGCTGGTCGTGATTAAAAATGGCGAAAATCTGGTTCACTGCCCCGCTGTAAAGGCTGAGAACCAGCCCCGCGAGGATCAAGGTGACGGGAGACAGGCGCTTGCCCCAGGCGACGCCAAACACCAGTAAGCCCACCAACACCGCCCCCGCCAGGGCCGCAAACTGATGCAATCCCCACGGCAGCTGCCACAGTGTGGCTACCGTCAACCCCAGCTGCGCCCCGGATGAGACCCCCAGCGTGGTCGGTTCCGCCAGCGGGTTGCGTAATAGCTGCTGGAACAGCAACCCGGCCAACCCGAGGCCCGCGCCAACCAGCAAGGAGAGCACCAGCCGCGATAACAGGCTGTAGTGAAACACCATCTGCTGGATATTGTTGATATTCGGCATCCACAGCGCCTCACCCCACTGCGCATAAGGCAGGGCTTCATGCAGATTGAGCAGGGTTAAACCGAGTGCAGCGGCCAGTAATCCCAGCGGCAGCAACCCTGAAACGGGTGTCCGGCTCATCATTTCCCCTCCAGCGCACGCAGTAACACGCGGACAAATTGCAGCGCCGAGAGCGTTGCGCCGTAGTACCACACCGCAGGCACCGAGATAAAACGCTGCTGCTGAATAAACGGCAGCGATTGCCACAGCGGGCTGCTCTGCACTTGTTGCAGCATCTCCGCATTATCATGATCAAAGCAGATCGCCTGTGCATGTTCGATGGTTGCCAGACGTTCAATACCAATCACCGCACTTCCCCAAAAATTGGTCTCACCTTGCCAGGCGTTTTCTAAGCCCAGCAGTTGCATGACATCAAGAAACAGGCTGCTTTTGCCAAAGACAATCGCGTGGCGACTGTCCATCAGCGACATCAGCAGCAGTGGACGCTGGGCAAAAGGTGCCAGTCGCTGGCGTGCCGCGGCCACTTCGGCATCAAACGCCTGCAAGTGCTGTTCCGCCTGCGCTTCGCGCCCGAGCAGACTTGCCAGCCGATGAAGCGATTGACGGGCGGTCGCCAACGGATGTCCCGAACCATCATTGAGATCAAAACCTTCTACGGGGGCGATACGCTGCAACTGCGCGGGATTTGGCCCATAGCCGTTCGAATACAGGATCAGCGAAGGCTGCATCTGGCTCATCAACTCCAGATTGGGTTCGGTACGCAATCCAACATCAATCACGCCTGCAGGCAAAGCCGGTTTTCCCACCCAAACGTTGTAATTGTGCAGATCGGCCACGCCATAGGGGCGTATACCCAGCGCCAGCAGTAATTCCACCGGCAACCACTCAAGGGCGATAATGCGCTGAAGATCGGGAGAGGCTGCACGAGACGAGAATGTCGTGAGCAGCGGCGAGAGCGCAAAAGCCGTCAGTAAACGACGACGGAGATAATCAGGCATCAGGCTGACCTCAGTAGACAAAACTGACAGGCGATCCGCCCTGTGGATGTGGCAATATTCCCATGGGAATACCATAAATCTCCTGCAATACCGCGGGCTGCATAATCGCCTCTTCACTGCCCGCGGCAATCATTTTTCCGCCGCGCAGTGCCACCAGATGGTCGCAATAGCGTGCCGCCATATTGATATCATGCAGAACCGCAATCACGGTTAGCCCGCGCTCACGGCTCAAGCGTTGAATCAGTGCCAATACCTCAACCTGATGCGCAATATCCAGCGCCGAAGTCGGCTCATCCAGCAGCAGGCAGCGACTGTTTTGCGCCACCAGCATAGCCAGCCAGGCGCGTTGTCGTTCACCCCCGGAAAGGCTATCCACCAGTCGGGCCGCAAACGGTTTAAGCCCCACCAGGGTTATCGCCTCTTCGACCCGGTCACGATCTTCCTGACCGTAGCGTCCCAGCGCGCCGTGCCACGGATAACGGCCAATCGCTACCAGCTCCCGAACCGTCATGCCTTCTGCGGCGGGCAGTTGCTGCGGCAGATACGCCACCTGACGCGCAAACGCTTTACTGGCCCACTGTTCCACCGGCAGATCATTTAACAGCACTTCACCCGCCGTGGCAGCATGATGGCGGCCCAGCATTTTCAGCAGGGTCGATTTGCCTGAGCCGTTATGGCCGATCAAGGCCGTGACTTTGCCTGGCGGGAACGTCAGTGAGAGGGGGGACAGCAGCATTCGGCCCGGCACTGCAAAGCTGACGTTATTCAGGGTGAATGTGGATTCGCTGGCGTGCTGCTGCATGATGATTCCTGCTGGCTGTTCGGAGTAGAAGGCGACATGATAACGAGAATGATTCGTATAGTCGGCGCGATAATATGCGAAAGCAAGGATAGCCTGCAACAAAAAGGGCGCCAAAGCGCCCTGTGGGAATCATGAAGCTGAACCGGGTGCGAGGCCAGTGCCTCGCACCGCTATCAGTTATTACCGAACATATCTTTAATCCAGCCAGCAACACCGTTGCTGTCTTTCTGTTCGTTTTGCTGTTGTTGCTGCAACTGTTGCTGCTGCTGCAACTGCTGTTCCTGCTGCTGCTGTTGCTGCTGAATCATCTGCTGCTGCTGTTGGCACAGCGCGTTCTGATCCACCGCCCACACTGGCAGACTGCGCCAGGTCGGTGCATCGCTGCCGCCGCACAGGAAATTACCGTTACCGTCGATATTCATGGTGGAGATATCTTCCGGCGGCGTCAGCACCAGCGGTGTCGGTGCCTGATTATCCAGATAGCGACGATAAATCTGCATTGCACCGTTTGCACCCCACAGCTTGGTGCTCTGGTTGTTATCACGTCCAACCCACGTCACCGTGACCTCTTTGCCATCGATACCGGTAAACCAGCTGTCGATCTGGTCGTTGGTGGTACCGGTTTTACCAGCCAGATGCGCATTTGGATAACGCGCGCCCAGGGCATGAGCCGTACCACGCTGTGCAACCTGCTGCATCGCATACAAGGTCAGATAAGCGGCCTGAGCAGGCTCAACACGCTGTGCCTGTGGGAAGCTTTGATACAGCACCGTACCGTCTTCAGCAATCACTGAACGCACCGCAGAGAGTGGTGCGCGGTTACCGCCACTGGCAATGGACTGGAACGCCTGCGCGACTTCAATTGGCGTCAGGTTAAGCGCACCTAACAGCATTGCCGGAACCGGATGCAGCTGATCTTTCGGCACACCCAGTTTGGTCCAGGTATCCACAATCGAATCCAGCCCCAGCGTCATACCCAGGTTAACCGTCGGTACGTTCATGGAGTTGGTCAAAGCGTCTACCAGCAAGACTTTCCCGCTGAAGCGACGATCGTCATTCTGTGGACGCCAGACGGTGCCGTTAGACTGCTTCAGCGCTATCGGCTCATCCGCCAGCCAGGTATTGAGGCGATAGCTGTTCGGCTGGGCCAGCGCCGTCAGGTAGGTTGCCGGTTTTGCCAGTGAGCCGATGGAACGGCGCGCCTGAATAGCACGGTTATAACCCGCAAACTGCGGATCAGACCCGCCAACCATCGCACGGATTTCACCGCTAAAGCGGTCAACCACCACCATTGCCGTTTCAAGATCTTTCAGGTTCTTCTGCTTTTTCAGCGCCGGAATCCCGTCGATCACCGCTTTTTCTGCCGCATCCTGCGAGATCGCGTCCAGCGTGGTGAAGATCTTCACGCCAGAGAGATCCTGCACTTTATCGCCCAGCTTCGCCTGCAACTCACTGCGTACCACCTGCATGAAAGCAGGCTGCGGTGAAATCACTCCGCCCTTCGGCTGAACGCCAAGCGGACGCGCAGAGAGCATGTCATACAGCGGCTGATCGATGATTTTCTGCTCTTGCAACAGACGCAGCACCAGGTTACGTCGCTGCAACGCCAGCTGCGGATTACGCCACGGGTTATACAGCGAAGCCCCTTTCACCATCCCCACCAGCAGTGCCTGCTGATCGAGGCTCAGCTCATCCACCGGGCGGCCAAAGTAATACAGGCTCGCCAGCGGGAAGCCGCGAATCTGATCGTTACCCGCCTGGCCGAGATACACTTCGTTGAGATACAGCTCCAGAATGCGATCTTTGCTGTAGCGCGCATCCATGATCACCGCCATATAGGCTTCACGCGCTTTACGCCACAGCGAACGCTCGTTGGTGAGGAACAGGTTTTTCACCAGCTGCTGCGTCAGGGTACTTCCGCCCTGCACCGCTTTACCGGCGGTGATGTTCGCCAGGAAAGCACGGCCAATGGAGTAAGGGCTGATCCCGTCATGCTCATAGAAGTGGCGGTCTTCGGTCGCCACCAGGGTATCAACCAGCAGATCCGGGAAGCCGGCACGCGGCACAAACAGACGCTGCTCGCCATTTGGCGATTGCAGCATCGTGATAAGACGCGGGTCGAGGCGGAAGAAACCAAAATCGCGGCCGGTATCGAGGTTTTTAATCTCATCCAGGCCGTCATTGGTGAACGTCATCCGTGCATTGATTTGGCCTTCTTTACCATCCGGGAAATCAAACGGACGACGCAGCAGATCGATGCTGTTCCCTTTGACGGTGAACTCACCAGGACGGGTAATACGCGTGACTTCGCGATATTGCGTCCCTTCCAGCAGGGCAACCATCTCTTTGCGGTTCATCGGCATGCCCGGTTCGAGGCTCACCACGCGCCCATAGACGGCCGCAGGCAACTGCCACACTTTACCGTCGATACGGCTGCGGATCTCAGAATCGAGATAGATGCCCCAAACGGCCATCACAACCACAAACACCAGGAAAAGCTTGATAAACCAGCCTAACCAGCGGCGTTTTTTTCCGCCCGCTGGGCGCTTCGCTTTACTTTTACGTGGCACTGATGCCCTCTCCTCGTTATCTTCGCCGCTGGCGAAATCATCTTCATCATCCCTGCGGCGACCCCGCCCGGCAGAAGTGCGGGGCGGTTTGGGCTGTTTTCCTTTGCGCCCAATGGGTTCGCGATCGTTCCCAGACATTTATTTTTTCTCCAGGCATAGCTTCGGCTGCGCCGCTACTCTAACTGCTTTCGGACATTTCGCCTCGCAGAACCCTCTGAATTTCAGATCCTGCACGTGCTTAAGGTGAAAACTTTTTGGTGCGCCGGGTCGGCAGCGCATTGGCCGGATCGTCCGGCCATGCATGTTTGGGATAGCGCCCTTTCATCTCTTTCTGCACTTCGCGCCAGGAACCGCGCCAGAAGGCAGCCAGATCCCGGGTGATCTGCAAGGGACGATGGGCCGGAGATAGCAGCTCCAGCACCAGCGGGACACGCCCTTCCGCAATCACCGGATTTGAGGCCTCACCAAACATCTCCTGAATCCTGACGGCCAGCGCAGGTGGCTTATCACTGGCATAACAAATTGGCAGTCGGCTTCCGGTCGGCACAGTGTAATGAGTTGGCAGTACACTATCCAGACGCTGGCGTTGTGACCATGTGAGTAAATGTAAGAGTGCACTGACAAGATTGACGCTTTGCAGCCCTTTCACATCGCGCACCTGGCTCATCTGCGGCAGCAGCCAGTGAGACAGAGAGTGTAGCAGTGATTCATCGTCTACTGCGGGCCACTCCTCTTCCGGCAGCCACTCGGCAGCACACTGCATTCGCAGGCGCAGTTGCTGAGATTCATCACTCCAGCCCAACACTTGCAGCCCTTTTTCCGCCACCCAGCGCAGCATCGCCGCATGTAAAATTTCCGGTTCGGGCCGCGCCATCGGCTGGCTGCGTAGCACCAGTGCGCCAATCTGATCGCGCTTCAACGTGCGCAGTGTACCTTTCTCTTCATCCCACTCGACCTCAATGCGGCTCTCTACCAGCTGCGGTAACGTCAGCAGCAGCGCGTCGAGATCCACCGGCAGCGCCAGTAAAATACGCGCATCCGGCGTGTTTGCACTTTGTAGCAGCTGCGGCGCAATCAGCCACGGCTGGCGGGTTAATCCTTCCTGCTGATCCAGCATCGCACCTTGCCCATTGGCGAGTTGGTAGCGCCCACTGTCATCACGGCGGCGTGCCAGGCGATCGGCAAATCCAGCGGCCAACAGGCGCGGCAACAGGGATTCATCATACTGACCGCGTGGCGCACCCAGCCGTTTTTGCCAGTGCGCGGCACGTCTTTGCCAGTGGGGCTGTGGCCGATGCAACGCATCACGCAGATCCGGAGAACCGCTGCGGGACGGCTCCTCCAGAATGGCCACCAGCAAGGCGGCACTGGCGATGGCATCCGCATCACGGCCAGCGGCACACAGGATTGCCGCATGACGCGGATCGCCCCCCAGTTGCGCCATACGGCTCCCCAGAGGCGTTAAGCGGCCCTGATTATCCAGCGCGCCCAACTGGGTCAGGGTTTGTTGTGCGGCAGAGAGCGCACGCTGTGGAGGGGCATCCATCCAGGTTAGCTGAGCCGGATCGCTGCATCCCCAACTCAGGAGATCGAGCCACAGTGGACTGAGTTCGCTGTGTAAAATCTCGGGTTCACTCTGTGCGGCCGCCCGCTCGGCCTGCTCCAGAGGTATCAGATGGAGACAGATCCCCGCCTCCAGTCGGCCTGCACGGCCTGCGCGCTGTACCATGGAAGCCTGGCTAATCCGTTGCGTTTGCAGGCGCGTCACCCCGGTGCGCACATCAAACTGCGCGGCCCGTTCCAGCGCGCTGTCGACCACCAGACGAATACCTTCAATGGTCAGACTGGTCTCTGCAATGTTGGTTGCCAATACCACTTTGCGTCGGCCTGTGGCCGCAGGCTGAATCGCACGCTGCTGAGCAGCCAGCGGCAAAGCGCCATACAGTGGTGTGAGGTCAACATCCTGCGCTATCCGGCTCTCCAGCTCCCGCTTTACGCGTTCAATTTCCGCCACGCCGGGTAAAAACAGCAGCAGTGAACCCGTTTCATCGCGCAGCAGCTGTGCCACTTCGCGCGCAACCGCCTCTTCAAAGCGAGTTTGAGGATGAAGTGAAGCATAACGCCGCTCTACCGGGAAACTGCGTCCGGCAGAAATCACCCATGGCGCGTCAGGCAACAGGGCAGAGAGTCGGGCGTTATCCAGCGTGGCGGACATCAGCAGAATTTTGAGATCGTCACGCAGCCCCTGCTGCACATCCAGCAGCAGTGCCAGTGCCAAATCCGCCTGTAAACTGCGTTCATGGAACTCATCGAGGATCACCAGGCTCACCCCTTGCAGCTCAGGATCTTGCTGCAACATGCGGGTCAGAATCCCTTCAGTAACCACTTCCAGCCGGGTATCAGGCCCACAGCAGCTTTCGCCACGCATGCGGAAGCCCACCGTACCGCCAGGCTGCTCCCCCAACTGCTGCGCGAGGCGCTGAGCAACGTTGCGCGCGGCTAACCGGCGCGGCTCCAGCATAATGATCCGCCCTGGCAGGCTCGCCTGCTGCAACAACTGGAGCGGCAGCCAGGTGGATTTCCCCGCTCCGGTGGGCGCGGCTAATAGCACCTGCCGGGACTGTTCCAGCGCCGTCAGTAATTCAGGTAGCACTGCGCTCACTGGTAAATCATTCACCGCCAACTCCACTTATCACCTGTGTTAATATGCCGCGCATTGTATCACTGCCTTAACGAGAAGCCGCTATGGCGACACAACGCCTGTTTTTTGCGCTTAGCCTGCCTAAACCTCTGCCGCAGCAGCTCGTTAACTGGCGGGCAGAACAGTTCGCCGCTGAAGACGGCAAACCGGTAGAAGCGGCCAACCTGCACCTGACGCTGGCGTTTTTAGGTGACGTCAGTGACACCACTTCCGCGCGTTTACAGCAAGCCGCCGCACGTATTCAGCAGCCCGGTTTTCAGATTGAGTTAAATGATGCAGGCCACTGGCCGCGACCGGGCGTGGTGTGGTTGGGCTGCCAGCGTGCGCCGCGTGGGCTGCTGCAACTGGCCAGCCTGCTGCGTTCTCAGGCCGCGCGCCACGGCTGCCCGCAGAGCACTCAGCCGTTTCACCCGCATATCACGCTGTTACGTCACGCTACCCAGCGCGTGGCACTGCCAGCACCCGGTTTTCACTGGCAGTTCACGGTAGAGCACTTTGGCCTTTATTCCTCCAGTTTTAGCCGTGGCCGCACCCGCTATAAACAGCTGGCCCGTTGGCCGCTGCTGCCTCTCGCATAAGGAGATGTATGCTGTTCGATCCCCCACTGCAACCGGCGCGTTTACTCGCCCGCTATAAGCGCTTCCTGGCGGATGTCGTCACGCCTGCTGGCGAGACTTTTACGCTGCACTGTGCCAATACCGGCGCCATGACCGGCTGCGCCACGCCGGGTGATACCGTCTGGTATTCCACCTCTACTAGCCTGACGCGCAAATATCCGCACAGCTGGGAATTAACCGAGACTCAGGCCGGTGACTGGATCTGCGTAAATACCCTGCGCGCCAACCAGTTGGTGCGGGAAGCCCTCGAATTACAGCTCATCCCGGAATTGTCCGGTTATGATCGCTGCCAGGCGGAGATTAAATATGGCAGTGAAAAAAGCCGAATTGATTTTCTGCTACAAGCAGAGGGTCGGCGCAACTGCTATATTGAAGTCAAGTCCGTAACCCTTTTACAGCAAGGAAAAGGCTATTTTCCGGATGCGGTGACGCTGCGAGGCCAAAAGCACCTGCGCGAACTGAGCACGGTTGCGCAGGCGGGCCATCGGGCAGTCTTGTTGTTTACTGTTTTGCACTCGGGGATTGAGGACGTCTCTCCGGCACGGCATATCGATGCCGCGTATGCAGAACAACTGGCCCAGGCGCAAAAGAGCGGTGTGGAACTTCTGGCGTATCAGGCTTCGCTTTCGACTTCGGGCATGCTAATAAATAAGTCATTGCCCATCGCATTGTAATATCCCAGACAATTTGCTGTGATAAGAATGCGTTGAGCCGTGCGCCGATTACGCTGTTCCTCACAGGCTTGTCAAGGTGTTGACAGGAATAATTGCCAACCCTGACTGCTTCTGCTATTTATAGCGGCCTGTTTTTCCCCGTTGGGGGATCGATGTACCAGAGAATCTTCAGAAAGCCGTTGGATGGTCGCTATATGTTGAGCTGAAGCAGCAGTCTGAAGATGATAGGTATAGTGCGTGTTATCCAGGAGAAACAACATGCAAGAAGGGCAAAACCGTAAAACATCGTCCCTGAGTATTCTCGCTATCGCTGGGGTAGAGCCATATCAGGTTAAACCAGGCGAAGAGTATATGAATGACGCTCAGTTGGGTCATTTCAAGAAAATACTGGAAGCGTGGCGTAATCAACTGCGGGATGAAGTGGACCGCACTGTTTCCCATATGCAGGACGAAGCAGCAAACTTCCCGGATCCGGTCGACCGTGCCGCACAGGAAGAAGAGTTCAGTCTTGAACTGCGTAACCGTGACCGCGAGCGTAAGCTGATCAAGAAGATCGAGAAAACGCTGAAAAAAGTGGAAGATGACGATTTCGGCTACTGCGATTCCTGCGGTGTAGAAATTGGCATTCGCCGCCTGGAAGCGCGTCCAACTGCTGACCTTTGCATTGATTGCAAAACGCTGGCAGAAATCCGCGAGAAGCAGATGGCTGGCTGATGTGCCGCCTCTGTGAATCACCAAACGGCGGGGAAACCTCTGTTTTCCCGCTGTGCGGTCACCTCTGAGATGAACAGTTCTTCCCCCTGTGTTGGGCGCTTCGCACCCTCTCCTTCTGGTGAACTCCATTTTGGTTCTTTGATTGCTGCACTGGGTAGCTATCTCAACGCGCGTGCGCAACAGGGCCGCTGGCTGGTTCGCATCGAAGATATCGATCCGCCACGAGAAGTGGCCGGTGCCGCACAGCAGATCCTGCATCAACTGGAACATTATGGCCTGCACTGGGATGGCGACGTGCTGTGGCAGTCCCAGCGCCATGAAGCCTACCGCGAAGTGCTGAACTGGCTGTGCCAGGAACGGCAAAGTTACTGGTGTACCTGCCCACGCAGCCGCATTCAACAGTTAGGCGGTTTCTATGACGGCCACTGCCGTACGCTGCAACGCGGGCCGGAACACGCGGCTTTGCGCCTGCGCCAGCATCAGCCGGTGTATCAGTTTGGTGATGGTTTGCAGGGCCTTTTAAGCGTAGATGCGCGGATGGCAGAAGAAGACTTTATTATCCATCGCCGTGATGGGCTGTTTGCTTACAATCTGGCGGTGGTGGTGGACGATCACTATCAAGGCGTCACGGAAATCGTGCGCGGCGCGGATTTAATTGAGCCCACCGTACGACAAATCGCCCTGTATCAACAGCTCGGTTGGTCAGTGCCCGATTACCTGCATCTGCCGCTGGCGTTAAACCCAGATGGCAATAAATTATCCAAGCAGAATCACGCGCCAGCCTTGCCAGCAGGCGATCCGCGCCCGCTACTGGTGGCCGCATTACGCTTTCTGGGTCAGCCCGTCAGTGACGGCTGGGCCGACGAAACGCAGGCACAATTACTGGCTGCTGCGGTGAAGCATTGGGATATTGCTGGCATCCCTCGCGGGAACATGCTGACAACAGCATTCTCAAACGGTTCACTTCAAGCTATGATTAGCCGCTGATTTTAACAACACCCTTTTTATGTCACTGTCGAGGTGTACTATTTTTACCCGAGTAGCGAATTTTTGCCGCAAAGTCCTCAAACGTGATGAGGAGGCACCCGCAGAGGTGATTGAACCGGAGCGTCAACATATGGCGATCGTCCCTCGTGAGAGCCACAACATTTCGCGCAAAGATATCAGCGAAAATGCCCTGAAAGTGCTCTATCGCCTGAACAAAGCCGGTTTTGAAGCCTACCTGGTGGGCGGTGGCGTACGTGATTTACTGCTGGGCAAACAGCCGAAAGACTTCGATGTCTCCACCAATGCCACGCCAGAACAGATGCGCAAGCTGTTCCGCAACTGCCGTCTGGTCGGTCGTCGCTTCCGTCTGGCGCACGTCATGTTTGGCCCGGAAGTGATCGAAGTCGCCACTTTCCGTGGTCATCATCAGGAAGAAGAGCAGGATCGCAACAACTCACAGCGCGGCCAGAACGGCATGCTGCTGCGTGATAACATCTTTGGCTCAATTGAAGATGATGCCCAACGCCGCGATCTCACCATCAACAGCCTCTATTACAGCGTGGCCGATTTCACCGTGCGTGATTACGTCGGCGGCTTGCAGGATCTGGAGCTGGGGATTATCCGCATGATTGGCGATCCGGAAACCCGCTACCGCGAAGATCCGGTGCGTATGCTGCGCGTGGTGCGATTTGCCGCCAAACTGGATATGCGCGTCGCGGCAGAAACCGCAGAGCCAATTCCGCGCCTTGCCACGTTGCTGAATGATATTCCTCCTGCACGTCTGTTCGAGGAGTCACTCAAGCTGCTGCAGGCAGGTCACGGTTACAGCACCTACCTTAAGCTGCGTGAATTCCAGCTGTTCCAGCCGCTGTTCCCGACGATTACGCGGAACTTCACCGAAGCCGGTGACAGCGCGATGGAACGCATGATTATTCAGGTGCTGAAAAACACCGACAACCGCATTCAAAACGACATGCGCGTCAATCCCGCCTTCCTGTTTGCCGCTATTTTCTGGTATCCGCAAATGGAAGCGGCGCAGCAAATGGCGCAAGAGAGCGGTCTGCCGTGGTATGAAGCCTTTGCCCTGGCGATGAACGATACGCTGGATGAAGCCTGCCGTGCTCTGGCAATCCCGAAACGCATTACCACTCTGGTACGCGATATCTGGACGCTGCAACTGCGCATTTCACGCCGTCACGGTAAACGCGCCTGGAAGCTGATGGAACATCCGAAGTTCCGCGCAGCTTATGATCTGCTGGCACTGCGTGCCGAAGTGGAAAATAACCAGGAGCTACAGCGTCTGACGCACTGGTGGGGTGAATTCCAGGCGGCAGCACCGGTACAGCAAAAAACCATGCTGAACACCCTCGGGGATGATCCGGTTCCGCGCCGTAAAACCACCCGTCGTCCGCGCCGCCGTCCGAATGGCCCCGCGCGTAGCAACAACAGCAATAACAACGCCTCATGACCCGCGTTTACCTGGCGCTGGGCAGTAATCTCGCCGATCCACTGCATCAGGTGGATGCGGCGTTACAGGCGCTGGATGCACTGCCGCTGAGCCGCCGCGTGGCGACCTCAGCGCTGTATCGCACACCTCCCTATGGCCCGCCCGATCAGCCCGACTATCTCAATGCCGCAGTCGCACTGGAAACCGAACTCAGTGCTGAAGCCCTGCTGGACCACACACAGCGCATTGAGCTTGAGCATGGCCGGGTGCGCAAAGCGGAACGCTGGGGACCACGCACGCTGGATATCGACATCATGCTGTTCGGAGATGCGGTAATTAACACCGAGCGTCTTACCGTACCGCACTACGATATGCACCAACGGGCGTTTATGCTGCTTCCCCTGCTGGAAATTGCCCCTACCCTCTGCTTCCCTGACGGAAAGCCGTTAAAACCTCTGCTGGATGCGCTAGATAGCAGCACGATTCAGCCCTGGTTCAGCTGAATAGCACCGCAGACATATCCCTGCGGTGTTCATTGCAGTAAACTGCGCGCATCATAAATTGCTGTAATGAGCGCGTCATGAAACCCACCACTATTACTCAGTTACGCCAGTGGAAAGCCAGTGGTCACAAGTTTGCCACTCTGACTGCCTATGACTTCAGTTTTGCTCGTCTGTTTGCCGATGAAGGCATTCAGGTGCTGCTGGTAGGCGACTCTCTCGGTATGACGGTACAGGGCCACGAGTCTACCCTGCCCGTCACCCTTGACGATATTGCCTACCATACCGCTGCGGTACGCCGTGGGGCACCACAATCACTGCTGTTAGCCGATCTCCCCTTTATGAGCTATGCCACGCCGGAACAGGCGTGTATCAGTTCCGCACAGCTGATGCGTGCTGGGGCCAATATGGTCAAGCTGGAAGGCGGAGCATGGCTGGCAGAAACCGTACGCACGCTGACTGAGCGCGCGGTGCCGGTATGCGGCCACATTGGTTTGACGCCACAGTCGGTGAACATTTTTGGCGGCTATAAAATTCAGGGACGTGGCGACGAAGCCGCCGAGCGTCTACTGGCGGATGCGCTGGCCATTGAAGCCGCAGGCGCACAGCTCATGGTACTGGAGTGCGTGCCGGTAGCCGTGGCACAGCGTATCACCCAGGCATTGACCATTCCGGTGATCGGCATTGGTGCCGGTAACGTCACAGACGGCCAGATTCTGGTAATGCACGATGCTTTTGGTATCACCGGCGGCCACATTCCGAAATTTGCGAAAAACTTCCTCGCTGAAACCGGCGATGCGCGCGCGGCGATTCGCCAGTATATCGCCGAAGTGGAAGGCGGCCTCTATCCCGGCGCTGAACACAGCTTCCAGTAAGCAGGAGAAAAACGTGTTAATTGTTGAAACTATTGCGCTGCTGCGCCAGGAAATCCGCCGTCATCGCCTGCAAGGGAAACGCATTGCGTTGGTGCCCACCATGGGCAGCTTGCATGATGGCCACTTAACGCTGGTGGATGAAGCTCGCGCGCGTGGCGATATTGTTGTCACCTCAATCTTCGTGAACCCGATGCAGTTTGAACACGCTGATGATTTGGCGCGTTACCCTCGCACCTTGCAGGAAGATTGCGAGAAGCTGAACCGCCGCAAAGTCGATATTGTTTTTGCACCAGCCCCGGCTGAAGTCTATCCCGAAGGTCTGGATACCCACACCTATGTTGAAGTGCCGGTGCTGTCTGAAGTGCTGGAAGGTGCCAGCCGTCCTGGCCACTTCCGTGGTGTTGCTACCGTGGTGAGCAAGCTATTCCATCTGGTTCAGCCTGACGTTGCCTGCTTCGGCGAGAAAGACTTCCAGCAGTTAGCCATCATTCGCAAAATGGTGCGTGATATGGGCTTTGACATCGAAATTATCGGTGTGCCAACGGTGCGTGCCAAAGATGGCCTGGCGTTGAGTTCACGCAATGCCTATCTCACTGCGGAAGAGCGCAAACTGGCTCCTGGTCTGTCACAGGTGATGAACGCCATTGCCGAACGCCTGGCGAACGGCGAACGCCACGTCGAAGAGATTCTGGCCGAAGCCGAAACCGCGTTGCAGGAGAAAGGACTGCGCCCGGACGGACTGGCGATTTGTGATGCCGACTCGTTGCAGCCGTTGACCACCGAAAGCCAGCGCGCCGTAATTCTGATGGCTGGCTGGTTAGGCAAAGCGCGACTGATTGATAACCAACAGGTTGATCTGACGCAGTAAGCGTCACTCTGACACAGGAATTACCGCTATGATTCGCACGGTTTTGCAAGGCAAACTGCACCGCGTTACGGTGACACAGGCCGATCTCAATTACGAAGGCTCCTGCGCTATCGATCAGGATTTTCTGGATGCTTCCGGCATCCTGCAATATGAAGCCATCGATATCTATAACGTGACCAACGGTCAGCGTTTTTCCACCTACGCGATTTCTGCGGAAGCGGGTTCAAAAATTATCTCGGTCAATGGCGCGGCAGCACGCTGTGCCTGCGAAGGGGATATTTTGATTATCTGCTCTTACGTACAGGTAGAAGATGCTGTGGCACGCGAATGGCAGCCAAAGGTCGCTTACTTCGAAGGCCAGAATGAAATGAAGCGCCTGGCAAAGGCGCTTCCGGTACAGGTGGCTTAGGTCTCAAATGCCTCTGCTAAGCAGAGGCATTTTAACGGGTCATTTTTTGACGCACACGTAGAAATAGCTGTTGTTGTAATGCGTCTGATTTTTATTACCAGGCACTTCACGCTCGCCGTTACTATACGTTATGGTGCGGAAATATCCGGTGCCTACATTTACGCCAGATCGCGTACCGAAGATTTTATAAAGCGGATACGAAAATTCTCTGGTTGGTGAGCGTTCAATCGGTTCCACCGTCACAAAGTCCCCTTTATTTGCAGCAAAATAGTCTAGCGCCTCCATATCAGCGGCTGCTCCACCCCCATATGTACGGCAATTACGATTAGACTCCTCTTCCTCCTGCGTTTTAAATTCAGTGAACAGAGTCCAGTAATAGCGAGCCCCGACCTTATAGACCGGACGAACCGTGATTTGCCTGCTAAGAGAAGTCAGATTCGTATCAGCAATCGCTGATATGTCTGTTTTCGCTTTGGAAGTATTAATGGCGGTAAGAGTAGCGATTGCCTTACCGGCACTGTTCGTCACCGAAGTGCGCTCAACGGCACCGCCATTTGTCACGCTCCAGCTCACTGTCTGACCTTCAACTGGCCGTCCCTGCGCATCTTTTACCGTCGCGGTTAGAATATTTTCCTCTCCGCCGGAACCGGTCATAATTTTTCTGGCTTCTTCGAGGTAGTCGATACGTGCTGTTCTCGCATCGCCGGTAAACAGCACTTCATCGGCATTCACTTTGGTTTTCACCTGCGCTGAAACCACTACGCGCCCGGTATTGCTGTTACGTAACGTCGTCGTTACTTGTCCCTGTTCGTTGCTATCGCTAAAGCTCTGACTTAAGACGCCTGCGGTGGTTGACCAGTTAACACGCTGGTTTTTCAACAGATTACCTTTAGCATCCTGCACAATCGCGGTATAGATAATGCCATCAGCGCCGTCTGCGACCGCACGGACTTTATCTGACGTAATACTCCCTTTGACAATGTCTGCACTGCTGGCATCCGCGATAAACTGCACGTCTTTACTGGTGTTTTTTCCCTCTCCGGTACTGGCTCGTACCGTAACAGTTTCCGCCTTTACGTTGACCAGTTTGACAGTGACATAGCCATCTTTGTCACTTCGCCCTCTCAGAGCACTTCCGGCCGCGACCTGCGCAGAACCAGAAAGACTAAACAGGACTTCGTGATCTTCTACCGCATCACCATTTTTATCGGTGACACGCGCACGGACTTCGGCAGTAGCTACGCCATCGGCGACGACATTATCGTTAATCACCACCAGATCGCTGTCGATAATCCCCGGTAATCCGCTATCGGCGATTTGGTTAATTTTCAGCGGATTTAAGGTGGTGTTGAGTACCGAAGTGGTTACCGTCAGCTCACCAGGTTGTGTTCCGGCAGTAACAGAAAACTGGTAGCGACCGGTGCTCATTTCACGAATTTCTCCCAGCGTGGCATCTTGCTGGCCCGGCACAGCTTTTGCCTGCCGTAATTCAACCTTGATCTCCTGCGCCATATTGGTCAGTGGTTGGCCATCTTTGGCTTGCAGCGTCACCGTCACCGTCGTTGAGGATTTACCATCGGCGACCAGTAAATTATCTGCGACATCTACGCTACTGGCTCCGCTATCAACGCCCGGTTCCTGAATGATGATCTGTGTGGTGGCAACTGCCGAAGCGACATTACGACGATCGTAAGCAACAGCGCTCAGCGTGTACTGATTTTTATCGCTAAAGTTATAGCGTGGCAGAGTCAGCCGATAGCTCTCCGCGCTTAGCGCTTCGACTTTACCGCCCGCAGCCAGCAGCTCAGCATCATTCCAGACAATACGGTTTAGGCCGTGACGACTTTTCAGCGTGTAATCTATGGATTGCGTAGTGCCACTGGCACCGCTAATCGAGGCAGGTAGGGTAAGAATAAAACGCTCCTGCTGACGATATTCCAGCACGATATTATTATTACGTTCTACCAGATCCATGGCGCTACCCGCTAAGGTGCGGCGCTCATCAATCGCCATACGGTCCAGCTGTTTTTCCACTGGTACGCCAAGTTGATAGCTCACCTGCATGCCAAAACGTGTATCGCTGATACCGCTACCGACTTTATGATCGGCAGTAAAAGTTAAAAGTGGAAACGGGGTATAGCTGACACCGCCGGTAAAGGCGCTGGGATCTTTTTGTCTTTTCTCTTTATTACCGCCCAACGCCACTTCATTGCCGTAATACTGCTCATACATTAGCTTACCGCCGATAGCTGGCCAGTCTGGCAGCCAACCTTCAGCGCGCAGGTCAAAACCATTCGCCGGGCGAGCTTCATATTCAGCAACATCACGCGAGGCTTTCCAGTCAGACAGGCGGTAGTAACTGTTAACCGACAGTTTCAGGTAATCACGCCACACTTCACCACCCAGACCGAGGCGCTTATGCCCCCGGCTGAGGTTATGATCGTAAAAGGCGTTGTAGCCCAGCATCCAGTCATCAATAAAATGACGATGTCCAAGACCAAAATTCCCAGTGACCTGCGAGTCCAGCGTGCGCAAGCCTGGCTGGGCGAAAATAATATGATCATCATCCTGATACAATGGCAACAGCAGGTCTACCGAGCCGGAGTGGGTTTTAAATTTGCTGTCTGCGCCCAGCTCAACGCGCGCGTTACCGAACTGCTCAAGCCACTGCTGCATCTGGCTGGATGCCAGGCTGGTCGCCTGCTGGGTGGCATAGCCAGCCGCATTACCACTGGCGTAATTTTGTGCAAGCAGCGCAAGGTGTTGCGCGTTATTATCCGCAAGTACTGGAAAAGAAGTAATGGTCAGGGCTGAAATATATAAAGCATATTTTCCTCGCAGCTTATTAATACCATGAAAAAAACAAACGCCATTAAATATTTTTTCTTTCATTATATTTATCTCAAATAAGAAGGTGCGGGTATGTGGCAGACATGATGAAAAAGTTCATATAAAAAACCCTGCTATCGAAAATCGACAGCAGGGAGGTTATTTATTTTTACTGACTAACACAAACGTAATGTTGGCCCTCACGACCTGAAAGTTCACCGACCTCCTGAGTGTAATTTGCAGAAGAGAAATATCCTGAGTTATCTTTCCAGCTGTCACTTAGGCGATAATAAACGTCCAGTAGTTCTCCCTCGCCACCATAAGGATAAAAGTCGTGGCCTTTGGAGGCAAATTTCACCAAATCGTCTCTGGATGCCAGCCTGCCGTTACCATTTTTTTGACAATAGCTATTCGCTACAGACTGATTATCAGTGGGGAGCGAGGTGTGCATCGTCCAGTAATAACCATCCTCATCACCAACGTAACGCCTGGTGGCTAAGGTGAGTTTTTGTTCCTGTGTTTGATCGGATTCCAGTCGGGCAGTCACACGCAGTTCGCCTCCACTATATGAGCCAGAATAATCGGAGTTGACAATAAACTCTGAATACCCCTGTTCATCCGTATTTATATAATCAGATTCGAAATTATTATCACTTACCCAGTAGATGCTTTCATTTCTGACACCATTACCGTTAGCATCAACTACCCGAACTTTGAATTTTGCCGCAAAGCCAGGAATAAAAGTAATGGTGCTTCCCCCACTCTCTTCTTTTATATTCTCTAGCTTCGCGTTACTTGCATCAGCAATAAATTCAACGGATGAAGAGGTCTTCTGCTGTGCATAAATGGTCGCGGTGACCATCGCCATTCCTGATTTTTTACTGCTAAGGTCAATAGTTGCTACTCCATCTTTGTCCGTAATACTGCTCTCTGCGTTCAGCTCCCCCACACCGTCTAAGGTCCAGCTCACCTTGAAACCAGATACCCCCTGGTTATTACTATCAATGACCCTGGCGAAATAACGAACCAGCTGTTTACCATTTGCAACGACAGGTTGGCTCCCACTGCTATCGCTAATGGAATCTAATATTTCAGCTTCGATAAAACGCACGTTATTTTCTGTAGCAACCGGCGTTTGCCCACTGATTGCAGCACTCACTACTGCCTCTCCAGGTGCTTTAGCTGTCAGCCGTACAGTGACTTTACCCTCAGTATCCGTTTCAGCTGTGGTTTTTGACAGCTCACCATGAGTGGTAGCAAAAAGGATTTTCACTCCGTCCCCCGCCGCCGAGCCATCGGATTTTCGCACCTGAATGGTCCACTCGATAGCATCTTCACCATTTGCATACGCATTTGATTTATCCGCGCTGATGTCACTGGCAAGAATTTTATTCCCGCTGATATCGGCGGCAACCTGCTCAATGACGAACGGAGCAAGTGCTTTCCCCTCAACGCTAGCGGTTATCCGCAACGTGGCTGGGCTGTTGCCCGGCGTCAATGTATAGCGATATTTTCCCTCCCCCAGCTCAGTGGCTTCTGCGCTGAGACTGGCTTTGGCTGTGCCCGGCGCTGCACGATGGGTGCTTCTAAGGGGCGTTTCTTTTAACTCTGCACTCAGCAGGCTGGCCTTTCCGGTGACTGGCGTACCCGTACTGTCGCGCAGATTGACAATAATATCGACGGGGGCGCTGCCAGCGATAATTTCTGGCAAATTAGCCTCTACGGTACTGTTTCCCACATCAACGAAAGGTACATCCACACTTACTGTCGTTGCTACGCTGTTAGAGAGGTTATTACGCGCATCCTTAGCCACAATGGTTAACGGATATTTGTTCGTACTATTTTCCTGATAATCCGGCAAGGTGATCATGAAGTTATTAGCAAAACCACGGTGAATACTACCGCCAGCGGCAATTAAAGCAGCACCAGTGACCTGAATATCTTTCACCTCATATTTAGCGTTAACCTCAACGGGCAGAGTTAAGACCTGTCTGCTGATACCATGAATATCTGACGGGGCACGCACGAAGATCACTTCCTGCTTGCGGTACTCCAGCACAATATTGTTATTACGCTCAACCAGATCCTGAGCGCTACCTGCCAGAGTACGGCGCTCTCCTACTGCATCGCTATCCAGCTTTTTATGTAACGGAACCCCGATTTGATAAGCGAACTGTAAGCCAACGCGCGAATCACTGTAATCGCCACCGGTTTTGTGATCGGCGGTAAAGGTCATCAGCGGAAATGGCGTTAAGCTTATGCCGCCAGTGAAAGCACTCGGGTCTTTCTGCCGTTTGTTCTTGCCAAACAGCGCCACTTCATCGCCATAATACTGCTCATACATGACGCGGCCGCCCAACATCGGCATACTCGGCAACCAGCCCTCGGCACGCAGATCAAAACCATTGGCCGGGCGTGCTTCGTAATCGGTTAAATTTTTCGCTGTTTTCCAGTCTGAAATGCGGTAGTAACCGTTAGCCGAGAGTTTCAGGTAGTCACGCCAGGCTTCGGCACCGAGGCCAAAACGTTTATGCCCCTGGCTGAGGTTTTGATCATAGAAGGCGTTGTAACCCAGCATCCAGTCATCAACAAAATGACGCTGGCCGAGACCAATATTCCCGGTGCTCTGGCTGTCACTGTGACGGAAACCGGTCTGGGTGAAGAACAGGCGATCATCATTTGTATAGAGAGGAACCAACAGATCCAGCGATGCGCCGTTGGTTTTAAACTTTTTATCCATGCTGAGTTCGAAACGCGCGGTCCCAAACTGCTGCAACCAGCTTTGCACCTGAGCAGTAGCCATGCTGGTGGCCTGCTGGGTGAAGTAGCTTTCAGCATCGCGTGATTCAGCCAACCCGCTGGCATGCTGTGCTGCACCCTCAAGCAACGGGTTTTCTAAAGGTGCATCGGTTGAGGCCCGCACGGTAGCGGCATAAAACGGAGTCAACGCCACCGCGAGCTGCACGGCAACCTGTGCCAGCGCAAAGCGACGCATCAAACGTCGTCCAGGTGATTGTGGCTCCCCACAGGTGGAAAGTTGTTTGCGCATAAATTCTCTCTTCTCAATAACAGGATGTTGAATATTTTGATTTAATCGGGCCGGCTAAAATGCTGGACGATTAACGAGAGAATTGTGAGAAATAAGCCCAAGGGCTAATACAGGCAGTGTCTGGGAAACTTATTGGGAATGTTGAAACATAAAAAAACGAGACCAGGCTATGGTCTCGTTTTAAAAACTGAATAATCAAATAAATATCAAGTGCGCAGGCCGCGCCCTTTTTGAATCAGGCTGTAAACAATCGCATAAAAAGCAACAATAAACGCCAGCAATACCGACAAACTCAGCACCAGTGAGACATCATGAATCCCTAAGAAACCGTAGCGGAATCCACTGATCATATACACAACCGGATTGAGCTTAGACACTGCCTGCCAGAAAGGAGGTAGCAAGGTCAGGGAGTAAAAAACGCCGCCCAGATAGGTTAACGGGGTCAATACAAAGGTCGGAATCAGGCTGATGTCATCAAATGTGCGGGCAAATACCGCATTTAGCAGGCCCGCCAGCGAGAACAGAATCGCGGTCAGCAGTAGCGTCAACGCCACCATGCCCCAGTCATAAACGTGGAAAGGCACGAAGAACAGCGAAATTGCCGTCACCAGAATGCCGACACACAGCCCACGAGCAACACCACCGCCAACATAACCGGCGATAATAATGTGCGTCGGGACCGGAGCCACCAGCAGCTCTTCAATATTGTGCTGAAACTTCGCACTGAAAAATGAAGAGGCGACATTGGCGTAAGCGTTGGTGATCACCGCCATCATGATCAGTCCAGGCACAATAAACTGCATATAGCTAAAGCCATGCATATCGCCAATGCGTGAACCAATCAAATTACCGAAAATAATAAAGTACAGCGTCATGGTAATAACCGGCGGCACCAGGGTCTGCACCCAAATACGTGCAAAGCGATTAATCTCTTTCGCCCAGATACTTTTCAGTGCTACCCAGTAAAGATGCGTCATACTTTTCCTCCTGCCTTGCCCTGCACCAGGCTAACAAACAGCTCTTCCAGACGGTTCGCTTTGTTGCGCATACTCAACACCTGCACCCCTTGCCCACTAAGCTGGCTAAATACGCTGTTCAGGCCCTGTTCACGCAGGACTTCCACTTCCAGCGTAGAGGTATCGACCAGGCGATACTGGAACCCTTCCAGGGTGGGAACCGGGCTGTGTGGTGCCAGATCAAGAATAAAGGTTTCGGATTTCAGCTTCGCCAGCAGCCCTTTCATGGAGGTGTTTTCTACCAGTTCACCGCTCTGAATGATCCCGATGTTGCGGCACAGCATTTCCGCCTCTTCCAGGTAGTGCGTGGTCAGAATAATGGTGGTGCCCTGTGCATTGAGCTCCTTAAGGAAGCCCCACATGGAACGGCGCAGTTCGATATCCACACCGGCCGTTGGCTCATCAAGAATCAGCAGCTTTGGCTCATGCATCAACGCACGGGCGATCATCAGACGGCGCTTCATCCCGCCGGAAAGCATACGTGCGCGTTCGTTACGTTTGCCCCACAGATCAAGCTGCGTCAGATATTTCTCTGCACGCACCAGTGCATCACGGCGCTCTACGCCATAGTAACCCGCCTGGTTAACCACAATCTGTAGCACCGTTTCAAACGGGTTAAAGTTAAATTCTTGTGGTACCAGCCCAAGCTGGCGTTTCGCATTGACCTTGTCTTTTTCCAGGTCATAGCCGAATACGCGCACATTGCCGCCAGACTTGTTGACCAGAGAACTGATAATGCCAATGGTGGTTGATTTCCCGGCACCGTTTGGCCCGAGTAGCGCATAAAAATCACCGGCTTCAACGTTAAGATCGATGCCTTTCAGCGCCTGTACGCCGCCAGAATAGGTTTTAGTTAGCCGGGAAAGTTCCAGTGCATAAGTCATGACGAATCCATACCCTGTATTAAGTTTTCCGCCAGCGTGATGCTGGCGGGAGCGCATTGTAGCGGAGTTGGTACAGGCGAACCTGGAAGATCGTGCGATTATTCGTCCAGCAGAACAACGTGACCGATATAAGGCAGGTGGCGATAGCGCTGCGCGTAGTCAATACCGAAACCAACAACAAACTTATCCGGGATGCTGAAACCGACATATTCTACCGGCACTTCAACTTCACGGCGTTCTGGCTTATCAAGCAGCGTACAAATCGCCAGTGATTTTGGTTCACGCAGCGCCAGAATTTCACGCACTTTGCTCAGTGTATTACCTGAATCGATAATATCTTCGACGATCAGCACATCTTTGCCGCGAATATCTTCGTCGAGGTCTTTAAGGATTTTCACGTCACGCGTGGATGACATTCCACTGCCGTAGCTTGAGGCGGTCATGAAGTCCACTTCATGCGGCACATCGATCGCACGGCACAGATCGGCCATAAACATAAAGGAACCGCGCAGCAGCCCAACTAATACCATTTCACTGCCGCTCTCACGGTAGTGTTCAGTAATGGCTTTACCCAGCTCAGCGATACGGGTGGCGATCTCTTCAGTGGAGATCATCACATCAACAGTGTGTTTCATAACCTTTGTCTCACAGACGTTAACCAGAAAAATCATGTCGCGAATGCACGGAGGCGAGCAAACAGCGAACCAATGAGGAGCGGAGTATAACAGCAACCGTAGAAGAGGGAAAAAGCGCCTGTGCGTTACTCGTTACAGGAACAGCAGGATAGCCCGCCGGGACTGGCCCGGCGGTGTGCGTTAAGCGACGGTGAAGCCCAGCATCATACCGGTGTCTTCATGCTCCAGCAGATGGCAGTGCGCCATATAGGCGTGTTCACTGGCAGCCGCATGATTAAAGCGTACCAGTACTTCGCTGCGCCAGCCGTTGACGCTAACCATATCCTTCCAGCCCTGGCGATGCGGCGCAGGGGCTTTACCGTTCTCCGACAAAATGCGGAACTGTGTGCCATGAATATGGAACGGGTGCAGCATCATGTCGCCTTCGCCAGAAATGGTCCATTTCTCCATGCTGCCCTGCGCCACATTAAACGCCGGGTGCTGCATATCGAAGGCTTTACCGTTGATTTTATTGCCGTTGTGGAAATCATATCCGGTGGCTTTTGGCGGATTCGCCATGCCATGCTGGCTATGATCCATTGCCATGCCTGACATGCCTTTCATCTCTGAGGCACCGTCATCCATTTGCATTCCCGCCATGTCGTGGTGGCTGTTTGCCATATCGTGACCTTTACCCATCGCCTGTGCGCCATAGCGCTGCATCAACGCCTGCATGCCCTGCTGGTCAAGTTGGGCATCCATGGAGAGTTGCAGCCAACGGCTATTGAGCTTATCGGTTGCGGGAACCGCAGGCAGGTCGACGAGTTTATCCGGCAGGGTGGCACTGGCCATCACGCGCAGCGGCAGAATCTGCACCAACGGCAGCGGTTGATCAAACGGAGCAAGCGTCATCCCCATCTGCTCGACCGGCAGGGTCACCAGATCAAAGGCTTTGCCATCGGAGGTATCCACCATCACCTCGAAACGCTCGCCCGGCAACAGCGGCAGGCTGCTCACGCTGACCGGTTCGGCCAGTAACCCTCCATCGCTGCCGATCACATACAGTGGACGTTTATCACTGGCGGCGATGTGCAGCGAGCGTGCATTACAGCCGTTAAGTAACCGCAGACGTAGCCAGCCGCGTGGCACGGCATGCTGCGGATACTGCACGCCGTTGGTCAGCATCATATTGCCAAACCAGCCTACCGCCGCGCGCATAATATCGAGCTGGTAGTCAATCGCATCGCCTGCGGTGTTGAGCTGCTTATCCTGGAAAATGAGCGGGACGTCATCCACACCCCACTGCACCGGTAGGCGCAACTTGCCGCTTTCACTGTCTTCCAGCAACACCAGGCCCGCCAACCCTTGCGCCACCTGGAAGCCAGTACGGCCATGCAGGTGTGGGTGGAACCAACAAGTGGCGGCGGGTTGGTCGGGCGTAAAAGTGACCTGCCGAGAGGCACCAGGCGCAATGTGTGCCTGTGGACCGCCATCGACCTCGCCGGGGATCTCCAGCCCATGCCAGTGAACCGTCGTCGCTTCAGGCAGCTGATTAAACAGGCTTACCGTCACCGGCTGGTTACGTTGCAAACGCAGGGCTGGCCCGAGCAGATTGCCGTTGTAGCCCCAGGTTGGCACCTTTTTGCCAGCAAATTCGCTGGTGCCGGTCATCGCCGTCAGGGTGATGTGCCCGCGTCCATCTGGCTCCAGCAGCGTAGGCAACGGGAGCAGCGGCCGGGTTTCAGCCATGAGAGAGCGGCTCCACAGCGGTAAAGCGCCTGCGGCACTCAGTGCAGCGCCTAATTTGAGGAATTGCCGACGTTGCATGACATCACTTCCTTATAATAAATATGGATATGCAAATGCTAAACCGTCCCCTTGCGGTAGGGTCAAGCGGCGATTACAGAATGCACTGAAAAAAAAGCCATCTGTGACGCAAAACGCATATTTATCGAAATACCTATATCAACTATGCTAACGTCAAACGACTATTCCTGATTGAGACAAATTATGAAGAAGAGCATCAGGCTGCTGATGGTTCTGGTGGGGCTGCTGAGCTTCTCCTCCTCCAGCTTCGCCCTGAGTGAATCAGAGGCCGAGGATATGGCTGATTTAACCGCCGTATTTGTCTACCTGAAAAACGATTGTGGTTATCAGGAACTTCCGGATGCACAAATCCGCAAGGCACTGGTGTTTTTTGCTCAGCAAAATCGCTGGGATTTAAGTAATTACAGCAGCTACAACATGAAGTCTCTGGGTGAAGACAGCTATAAAGATCTCAGCGGTATCGCCATCAGTAACAGCCAGAAGTGCAAAGCACTGGCGCGTGACTCCCTGAGTTTGCTGGCTTACGTCCGTTAAGATTTCGCCGTGCGGGCGGGTATAAATTTCGTTAAGATGGGTCGCTCTTATTTTCTGGCGTCCCCATCAGAGGAGAGCACCCGCCATGAGCGAAAAACCCACCTGGAATGAAACCCTGCACAGCGGGTTTGGTCAGTACTTCTCCGTCGATAACCCCCTCTATCGTGATAAAACCGACCATCAGGATCTGGTGATCTTCGAAAATGCCGCCTTTGGTCGGATCATGGCGCTGGATGGCGTGGTACAAACCACCGAACGCGATGAGTTTATCTACCACGAGATGATGGCCCACGTGCCGATTCTGGCGCACGGTGCAGCAAAGAACGTGCTGATTATTGGCGGCGGCGATGGCGGCATGCTCCGTGAAGTCACGCGTCACCCCGACGTAGAGTCGATCACCATGGTGGAAATTGACGCTGGTGTGGTGAGCTTTTGCCAGCAGTATCTGCCGAATCACAGCGCTGGAGCCTATGCCGATCCCCGCTTCACCCTGGTGATTGATGATGGCGTCAACTTCGTGAACCAGACGCAGCAGAAATTTGATGTGATTATCTCTGACTGCACCGATCCTATTGGCCCCGGTGAAAGCCTGTTTACCTCAGAATTCTATGCGGGCTGTAAAAACGCCCTGCATCCCGGTGGCATTTTCGTGGCCCAGAACGGGGTCTGCTTCCTGCAACAGGACGAAGCCGTCACCAGTCATCGTAAATTAAGCCACTACTTTAGCGATGTCAGCTTTTACCAGGCGGCGGTGCCCACCTATTATGGCGGTATCATGACGTTTGCCTGGGCCAGCGATAATCCCGCCCTGCGCGAACTGGATCTCACCACCTTAACATCACGCTTTGCCGCCGCCGGATTGCGCTGCCGTTATTACAATCCAGCGATTCACCTGGGTAGCTTTGCCTTGCCGCAGTACCTACTGGATGCACTGGCCCCTGCCGCTGAGTAAAAGGGATAAATCAAATTGCAAAAGCTAAAGCTGCATGGCTTCAATAACCTCACAAAAAGCCTGAGTTTTTGTATCTACGATATCTGTTATGCGAACAGCGATGCCGAACGCGATGGTTATATTGCCTATATCGATGAGCAATATAACGCCAATCGCCTGACAGAGATCTTGTCGGAAACCTGTTCAATCATTGGCGCTAACGTCCTGAATATTGCGCGCCAGGATTACGAGCCACAGGGTGCCAGCGTCACGATCCTGGTCAGCGAAGAACCTGTCGACCCAAAAGATATTGATACCTCTGAGCATCCCGGCCCGCTGCCCAATTCCGTGGTCGCGCACCTCGATAAAAGCCATATCTGTGTACACACCTACCCGGAAAGCCACCCGGAAGGCGGGCTGTGCACCTTCCGTGCTGATATCGAAGTCTCCACCTGCGGGGTTATTTCACCGCTAAAGGCCCTCAACTATCTGATTCATCAACTGGAATCAGATATTGTCACCATTGATTACCGCGTGCGTGGCTTTACCCGCGATGTGAACGGTATCAAGCACTTTATCGATCATGAAATTAACTCGATTCAGAACTTCATGTCCGACGATATGAAAGCGATGTATGACATGGTGGATGTGAATGTCTATCAGGAAAATATCTTCCACACCAAGATGCTGCTTAAAAAATTCGAGTTGAAACACTACCTGTTCAACACCCGACCAGAAGATCTCAGTGCAGATGAACATCAGCGCATCACCGGACTGCTCTGGAAAGAGATGCGTGAGATTTACTACGGACGGAATATTCCCGCGCTAGGCGTAAGATAATCCGTAATTATGGCGGCGTGTAATCCATGCCATTAAAACTGCGGGCAAGAATCCTCTCTTCCCGCAGCATATACTCCAGTTCAATCACTTTCACTAATTCCTGGGCAAGTATCTGTTCCTCAATGTTCACTACACGAAAAATCTGACCGGGTGGAATCACACCTTCAATCTTAACCCCTTGTGCAGCTGCGGCAGCATGATCCAGGTTTGCAGCCAGATAATGGTTTTTTATTCGGGTATAGTGCAGCGGCAAAACATTGAGTTTTCCTACGCTGCCAGCACGGGCAACCGGTAGGCGATAAATAACCTTCACCTCTTTTTCAGCGAACTGCTTAAAATAACTCGCAACGTAAATTTCCGGGCTGAAAAAGGTCAATTGATGGGACTGGAGCAAATCGCCTGCTTTCAAGGCGATACTGTCAGCAACCGTCATCGCATCACCATGAAAGAGTGTTGCTGCCTCCTGTAAAGTTATATCCGGCATGCTTTTTACCAGCGTTAATGTCTCCGTCAGCGTCTGGTGTTGCCAGGCATTCAACGAATGACTACCGCGCAAAAAATAACTTTTTGTCAAATGATTGGGGTACATGCCAGCCGCGAGATCGCTCACCAGTTCAGATTTTCTGCTCTCACTCAACGTTATCGCTTTCAGCCTTCTGGTGGGCGCGATATGTAGCTCCTGCTCGTGCAGGAGCTCCGACTTCAACACCGGCTGCCTGATATCCTGCATTGACTGAGCATACAACTTGACTGGCTGACCTTCGCTATTCAACGGCCCGGCTATTCCCCATCGCACATCAAGATGTAAATCAATCTGACTGGCAACCGCAGGAATACGAAGATCGTGACGCGTGGTCAGCCATTGGTTATTGACCCCCGCTGCCCGCCCCTCTTTCAGGTAGATCATCGCGTGATGTATCACGTCCTGATGTTGTGCATCTTCAGAGATAAAGCCCAGCCGGGCACCCAGCGGAATGGATTTGATCTGCTCCGTTGAGGTGATCAATAACGCATCTTTTCCCAGGAAATCCTGAAAACTGTTGGAGCGCGTTTTGAGTAACTGCAATGCCTGCTGTGGGGTGATCATGCCCGCCTTGCGTTGAATATCAATCACGAAGTCCCAGCAGCTTTTGACCATGACATCCTGACGCATTGAGGTGGTATAGCGTTCGGCAAATTTGGTGGCTTTTGCCGATGCAGCGGTACACAACGTCGGCCACAGTGAGCGACGCGTTCGACAGGCCGGTGAATCATCACTGATATCACTGTGAGCCCGCACCTGTGCTTTTGCCTGACGATAGCGCGTTTCTTCAGATGCAGCAGGCAGAAAATGGGGGGCAGCCAGCAGCAGGTTGATCTCCAGCGTCTCTGTCAGTTGAATAAACTCACGCTGGGCCTGTAGGGAGTGGGTGGCCGCGTTGCTGTACCGTTGCCACTGTGCGACAACCGGCAAACCGAGTGAGGCAGCGTTAATGACTTTTCCTGTAATTTGCAGTCCCCCTTCGACGATGGTTTTCGTCACGCCTTCCAGCGCCAGCGCCTCCAGGGCTAACGGCTCGGTCAATGGGATAATCAGCGCCACATCGGTGGCTATTTCAGCCAGACGATCGTAAAAGCGAATTTTGTTTAATGCGGCGATTTCCGCCGCTGAGTTAAACAGCTGTTGTGCAATACTTTTGCGCGCGGTTTTATGCGCCTCAACCAGAGCAACAACCGGATTGCTGTTTTCTACCAGGGAAAACATTTCTCTGATTGTTACATCAACCGGTTGTGCCCGCGCAGGTGTTGCTACCGTGATTCTTTGCAACTTTTTCAGGCCGCTGAAGGGGAAAAAATCCTGTAAAAAGGGGATGGTACTGTCTGGCACCCGAAATTTTTCGCCATCCGGTGTCAGCGTCATGATGTGAAAAACGCTGTTTCCCATCGAGACGCTACAGGCGAGATAGTGATGAGGCCAGTCACTGCTAATCAGGATCAATCGGTCAGCGACGGTATTCTCTTCACCGTGATGTTGCAGCAAAAAACCACTCTGCTCTCCAACACGAATAGCTTCAGCCTGCTGTGCGTATGACTGTTGCTGTGAAGGATTGAGGCTCGAATATTGCGGATACTGCCCGGCGATGACGCGATCGAGTGTCGCCCCAAGCGCAAGATCCATCACGTAGGTACGGGCGGCAAGCTGCCAGTCATTAGCAAATAGCGCCTCAATATATTCATCCCAGGCTTCGCGCAGCAGTGAGGGATTATTGACACACTCCCTGATCACACTACTGTTACTGGCGGCGGCCAGCGAAAACCTCACCTGCTGAAAATCATCTCGCTGGGTAAGTTTAGCGCCGCTGCGAAAACGTACCGAAGGCACCGTTTCGACCATCATTTCCTGCGGCTCAAAAAAATTTTTGCGCTGTTGTAAGAACCGCCAGAAGGTTTGTACCGTGGTTTTTTCATGGTACGTCAGACTGTCCAGTAACGAACCCGCTATCGGATTGATAATGGAAGCGGTACGGTATGCAGCACCGCGCACGGTGGGATATTTCGGCTTTATTGATTCAAAATAGGTCGCGCCGATCGTGACATTCAGTGCATCGGCAATCTGCGTTTTCTGCTGTAACCAGTGATTGAGATACCCTTTGAAATTGTTCAACCACCGTCCTTCCTTATCATTGATTTTCTCTGATAAAAGTACCTGGACGGCAGCCGCTTTGGTTACAGGCGTGGAGCTATTATGGACTGTCTGGGCCACCTCTCCCGCCAGATAGGTGGCAAACTGGCGATAGCCCACGGTTTTTTTTTCTACTGCTCGCCTGAGCCAGATGCTGCTAAAGCAAGCTCTGGATGACTCGGGCTCCATTACGCGCCATGCGACATCGTAAACATCACTCTCTTTTTTCACCAGAAACACATTTCTGTACGGTGAATCCACGCTGCCGCTTTCAAACTGCGGTGAGGTGCTGTTATAGCTCTGCTCCGTGACTGCCGCCAGATGCAGATGATTTTTACTTACCAGCAGGGAAATGGGCACGGTTCGCTGGATCTGTTGCAGAATATCGAAATGCCAACTGTGAGCAGAGTCATTCACCCTTTGTGGGGTGTAATTGCGGGAAAAGATCAGGTTCCCGAGACGATCGCTTAATTCAAGCGCAAACACTTTCCCCGCAGGAAAAACATGGCCTTGTCTGTGTTCGCTATCTCTGTCGTGCAGTATACCGACCAGACGATAATTATCCGGCAAATTACCGGGTTTCTCCCAGCCGTTGATCGCAGCGACATAATTCAGCAGATCCCTACCGCTATAAGCGACATCGTAAATAAAATAGCGTTCTGCCAGTTCCATTTTCATCTGTTTTTGCACCCGCAGATCGCTGGAGAGATTGAAATAAGCAGCATGGCGTTGCTTAACATCCATTTCGCTCAACGTCAGCAATGTCTGTGCTGGCGTGGGCTGAAAACGGACATGCTGCCTTCTGAAACTGGCGGCCTGACTAAACGGATTTTCGGATACCCGCTGGAATAGCGAGGAAAATTTTGTCGCGGTGACATCAAAAGGCATTAATCCCCCGGAGAAAATTATGCAGACACAAAGGGTGTTGTACCGAACACTCTGGGTGTGCACGGTTATCTTTGAGTTCAGCATGAGTGAAAAGAGAGGGGGAGCAGCGAAGATAAAAAAGGGAGCCGGACGGGCTCCCTTGCGGTTATTTGCTCAGGCTGAGCGGTTTTTCCACTTCAGCGCCAGGCGCTTTGACCTGATGCAGATGCACATCCATCTGCGGATAAGGGATGCCGATCCCCTTCGCATCCAGCGCGTTTTTGAAGTCTTTCATCAGATCCCAGTAGACGTTCTGCAGATCGCCACTGTTGCTCCAGCAACGCACGATGAAGTTGAGGGAAGACGGTGCCATTTCGTTCAGGCCAACCTGAATGCCCTTCTCCTGAATAACGCGCGCATCGGCTTCAACCACCTGACGCAGCAGCGCGAGTACTTCGTCAACGTTCGCATCGTACGCCACACCAATCACAAACTCATTGCGGCGCATCGGCTCACGGGAATAGTTGAGGATATTGCCGGAGATGATCTTGCTGTTCGGCACCACCACAATTTTGCCGTCAGAAGAACGCATGGTGGTAGAGAAAATCTGCACGTTCAGCACCGTACCGGCCACACCGCCCAGATCAACATATTCACCGGTACGGATCGGACGGAAGGTGACCAGCAGCACGCCTGCGGCAAGGTTGGAGAGTGAACCCTGCAACGACAGTGCAACGGCCAATGTCGCCGCACCCAATACCGCAATCACCGAAGCGGTCTGCACCCCTACCCGGCCCAGCGCGGCAATCAGCGTAAAGGCGATGATGGCATAACGCAGCATGGAGGAGAGGAAGTCCGCCACGGTCACATCAATACTGCGCGCCCGCATCACGCGGTTAATGCCATTCGAGATGACACGTGCCGCGATAATGCCAACAACAATAATGCCGATGGCCGCAACGATATTCACAGCATAGCTAAGCAGCAACGCCTGATTACGTACTAACCAGCCACCGGCATTATGGATGCCGTCTACCACATTTAAATCTTCCATTTCATTACCCTGTTGTTAAGTTCCGCAGCGCGGAATGAACAAAAACGGCCAGAGAAGCTCCGACACTCCAAACCAAAAGGGTAACTAAAAAACCGGGCATGTGCCAAATTTGCGACGAAACCGTCTACTTTTTCGCCATTAAGTGGAGGAAAAAGCGCATTCTGGCGCAAATTCGCGCCAGAATGGCCTGGTCAGGCGAAAATTTTTGGCTTGTCGATCTTACCGACTGGCGTACGCGGCACCTGCGCCAAAGATTCAATGGCATAGCTGATATTCCACGCGGCCAGTGCCTGCTCCACCCGATGCTGCGCCTGCGCAAACTGTGCCGCTTCCTGAGCATGAATGGCCACGCGAAGATGCTGCTCACCCGCCTGCGGCTGTGCAACCTGGGTGAAAACCTCCGCTTCCGCCGCCAGCGCCGTCAGGACATAATCCAGTTCAGCGCTGAATTTTGCCCCTTCCGTGGTGATCAACACATCATTCACTCGCCCCAGAATCACGTATTTGCCATCGTCACGCAGTGAAGCGATATCGCCGGTAAAGTAGCGTCCGTTGCGGAAGGTTTTGGCATTCGCCGCCGGATTAGCCAGATAGCCCTCGCTGGTAAAAGGCGAGATCAACACCAGCTCACCGCAGTTGTGTGCCAGACCTGGCAAGGGTGACAGCTCAGCACGCACGCCTGGCAACAGGCTCATGCCAAGATCGCCCGCCACTTCACGGCTGTGACGGACCATCGCCAGACCAAAGTCCGTGGAACCGTAGAGTTGCTTAAGCGCCAGCCCGGCCTGCTGATAAACCTGCTGCAACAGATGCTGATTAATGTAGCTACCGCCGCAAAACGGCTGACGAATAAAGCTGAGATCTTCACCCTGACACAGCGCCGCCAGCGCCTGATAGTGTGCGGGCAGCGCACTCATCATACTGGGGCGGAAATGCAGAATCAGCCGCAGGATCTCGGCGTCACTCTCCTTGCCTGAGCACAGAATCAGTTTTGCCCCCGCCAGCAAACTGGTAAATACATGCAGGTCTGTTGCGTGAGCCACATCCAGCGCGTGACGACAGAACACCACATCGTTCTCGCCAGCACCAATGCCACGGATCCAACGCTGACGCTCCAGCACCAGCTTATGCTGATTCCAGACAATCACTTTAGGGAAACCGGTAGAGCCAGAAGACCACAGCATGCGGAAGACACCGGTATGCACCGCCGCTGCCACCGGCTCTGACGGCACAGTCGCGCTAAACAGTTGCGTCAGTTCGACAGTAGCCAGCGGCTGCGGATCAATCTGGCGCGAGCCATCAACAACCAGCACTGCCGGGCGAATCACCTCAATGGACTGACGAATATAATCCGCACTGAAATTTTCCAGCACCGGGTAGTAAGCAATGCCCGATTTCGCACAGGCTATAATCAGCGCGATGTAGTTAATGCTGTTACTCAGCAGCAGAGCAATGGATTGTCCGGCACTTAGCCCCTGTTGTGCCAGCCCAGCGGCAGCAAGGTCGATACGCGCCATCAGTTCGCCATACGTCACCTGCTCACCAGAAACACAGGTAATGGCGACTTTGTCCTCGTGTTCCAGCGCAATCGCCAGCAAGGCATCATACAGCGAGGAGTGGGTGGAATAGCTCATCTTGCGCTCCTACTTCCAGCCCGCGTAAGTGGCAAAGCGCCATGATTTTGCCAGACAATCCGCTGCACTGAATCCTGCTTCCCGCAGCCAGGTCAGCTGGTCGTAAACTTCCGCACAGATATCCAGCTTCATACGCTCGCGTCCGGCCTGCCACTCTGCCGGTGGCGTATTGCTGTCCACGACATGCTTTTCATGCTGGATGTCGTACATCTTCTCAATCACGTCATTCGGCGCACTCACCTGCTCCACGTTGATAAACACGCCTTGTGGCGCCAGTGCCGCCTGAATTTCCCCAAACAGTTTGCGTTTACCTTCATGGCTCAGGTGATGGATCGCCAGACCCGACACCACCACATCGTACTCGCCGTGCAACTGCGGCTGTTGCAGATCAAAACGGACAAAATCAATGTCTGCCACACCGTGAAAACGCTTTTGCGCTTCCGCCAGCATCGCCTCCGAACGATCGGCCAGCGTGATACGCGCCTGCGGGAGTTTTTCTTTGATCAGGAAACTCAGCAATCCAGTTCCTGCGCCAAGATCGATAATGCGCGGATCGGGCCGGTTTACTGACATCAAAAGGGTATTCACCGCCGATTGGTAGAGCAGATCGAAAGACGGAATAAGCTGTTTGCGGAGGGTGTCATATTTTTCCGGGAACCAGATGTTTTTACTGATATCAATTTCCGCAGCGGTAACACTGTTATTTTCTGCAAAATCTCTCTGATGAACAGACATACGCAACTCCTGATTTTCAGCCAGATGAATAAGTCGTGCGCAAACGCACGTCGAAAAGACGCGATCGTGAGAACCGGTTAGTACTGAGCCAGTGAGGAACTTCGTTGACTGCGTAATGTGATATCAGCCATGCGATAAATAGTCAAATTAATTAATGTTTCAATCGCATCAAGCACACAAACCCAACCAGAAACATGCAAACAAAAACAGGCAAACATCTGAATTAAAACAGAAATTATAAAAACACCTATTATGCATATGAAAAATCAATGAAAAAAACTTTATCTATTCTTAAGCAAAGAGATGAGCAGAAGGCGGATGTGAGGGGGAAACCAGAGGAATAAAAAAAGGCTCCGCAGAGCCTTTATATCGCATGATGCTGAAATTACAGCGTATCGACGTTATTCAGTTCTTTAAATGCCTGCTCTAAACGCACCACCATTGAAGCCTGCGCAGCACGCAGCCATACACGTGGGTCGTAGTATTTCTTGTTCGGGCTATCTACGCCATTTGGGTTACCCAACTGGCCTTGCAGGTAGTCTTCGTTCTTTTTGTAATACTGCAGGATGCCGTCCCAGGTTGCCCATTGGGTATCGGTATCGATGTTCATTTTGATTACGCCGTAACCAATTGACTCTTCGATTTCTGCAGGAGAAGAACCGGAACCGCCGTGGAACACGAAGTCCAGCGAGTTGTGCGGCAGGTTGTGCTTTTTAGACACGTATTCCTGAGAATCACGCAGGATGGTTGGCGTCAGCTTCACGTTACCTGGCTTGTATACGCCGTGTACGTTACCGAAAGAGGCCGCAATGGTGAAACGTGGGCTGATTTTGCTCAGCTCAACGTAAGCGTAATCCACGTCTTCTGGCTGGGTGTACAGTGCAGAAGCGTCCATATGGCTGTTATCTACGCCATCTTCTTCACCGCCGGTGCAGCCCAGTTCGATCTCCAGGGTCATGTCGATTTTCGCCATGCGCGCCAGGTATTTGCTTGAGATCTCGATGTTCTCTTCCAGTGACTCTTCAGACAGGTCGATCATGTGTGAAGAGAACAGTGGCTTACCGGTTTTCTTGTAGTGCTCTTCACCTGCGTCCAGCAGACCGTCGATCCACGGCAGCAGTTTCTTCGCGCAGTGGTCAGTGTGCAGGATAACTGGCACACCGTAGTGCTCCGCCATCAGGTGAACGTGTTGCGCACCCAGGATACCACCCAGGATAGCAGCATGCTGAGGAACGTCAGATTTGAAGCCTTTACCGGCGAAGAACGCAGCACCACCGTTAGAGAACTGGATAATAACCGGCGCTTTTACTTTAGCAGCGGCTTCCAGTACGGCGTTCACCGAATCAGTACCGATGCAGTTAACGGCCGGCAGCGCGAATTTGTTCTCTTTCGCGACCTGGAAAACTTTCTGTACGTCATCGCCAGTGACAACGCCTGGTTTTACGAAATCAAAAATTTTAGACATGGTTTTGTCCCGTTTCGGTTACCGTAAATTCCCGCTCCATGCAGGAATCGGATTGGATGCCCGTGAGGGCAGTGCTTAGGGCAATGCAACAGCATTGCCCCCCAGAATTACTGTTTTGCGCGTTCTTCTAACATTGCTACAGCAGGGAGGATTTTGCCTTCCACGAACTCAAGGAATGCACCACCACCGGTAGAAATATAGGAGATTTTATCTTCAATGCCGAACAGATCGATCGCGGCCAGCGTATCACCGCCACCGGCTACAGAGAATGCGTCGCTGTCTGCAATGGCGTTGGCAACGATTTCGGTGCCTTTGCGGAAGTTAGGGAATTCAAACACGCCAACCGGGCCATTCCACAGAATGGTTTTGGCGCTTTTCAGCAGGTTAGCCATCGCCAGTGCGGTTTCGTCGCCGAAGTCCATGATCTCTTCATTGTCAGCCACTTCGGACACTTTTTTCACGGTGGCAGGTGCAGTTTCAGAGAACTCGGTACCTACGCGTGAGTCAGTTGGTACTGGAATACCGTGCTCATCACGCAGTTTCTTCGCGGCTTCTACGAAGTCTGGTTCGTAGAGTGATTTACCTACGTTGTTATCAATCGCCACGAAGGTGTTGGCGATGCCGCCGCCGACAATCACGGTATCCGCGATTTTCACCAGTGACTGCAACACATCGAATTTGGTCGATACTTTAGAACCGCCCACCACAGCAACCAGTGGGCGCTCTGGGTTGCTCATCACTTTGCCCAGGGCTTCCAGCTCAGCAGAAAGCAGCGGACCCGCACAAGCAACTGGAGCAAACTTGCCTACGCCGTGGGTAGAAGCCTGTGCGCGGTGCGCGGTACCGAAGGCATCCATCACGAACACATCACACAGTGCTGCGTATTTCTTCGACAGGGTTTCGTCGTCTTTTTTCTCGCCCTTGTTGAAGCGCACGTTCTCCAGAACCACCAGTTCACCGGCAGACAGCTCAACGCCTTCGAGGTAGTCTTTAGCCAGGGTCACTTTGGTGCCGTTAAGCTTGTCTTTCAGGTAGTTAACTACCGGCAGCAGGGAGAACTCTTCGTTGTATTCACCCTCGGTCGGACGACCCAGGTGAGAGGTAACCATCACTTTAGCACCCTGTTTCAGCGCGGCTTCGATGGTCGGCAGGGAGGCACGGATACGTGCGTCAGACGTCACTTTTCCTTCTTTAACTGGCACGTTCAGATCGGCACGGATCAGAACACGCTTACCAGCCAGATCCAGATCGCTCATCTTAATTACAGACATGGTGAACCCTCTCGTTGATTCGCTTAAGTTTGCTGGCGCAGACCGCGCCTTAGCTGAAACCTTTGGCAGCCATCGCTAACGTAGTATCAATCATACGATTAGCAAAGCCCCACTCATTATCGCACCAGACCAGGGTCTTGATCAGGTGCTGACCACTGACCCGCGTCTGCGTACCATCGACAATGGCACTGTGCGGATCGTGATTAAAATCGACAGAGACTAACGGTAATTCCGTATAGTCAACTATACCACGGAATGCCCCTTCCGAAGCCGAACGCAGCACGGCGTTGACGTCACAGGCTGCCACAGGCTGACTCACCGTGACGCTGAGATCAATCGCCGTGACGTTAATCGTTGGCACACGCACCGCTATAGCTTCAAAGCGGTCGTTAAATTTCGGAAAAATACGGGTAATCCCCGCCGCCAGTCGCGTATCCACCGGAATGATTGACTGGCTGGCCGCACGGGTACGGCGCAGGTCGCTGTGGTAGGCGTCAATCACCTGCTGATCGTGCATCGCCGAGTGAATGGTGGTCACGGTACCGGACTCAATACCAAAAGCATCATCCAACAGTTTGATGACCGGAATGATGCAGTTGGTGGTACAGGAGGCATTCGACACAATGCGATGTTCCTGCTTCAGCTCCTGCTCGTTCACGCCAAACACTACGGTCGCATCGAGGTCGTTTCCACCCGGATGGGAAAACAGCACTTTTTTCGCTCCGGCCTGCAAATGGGCTTCGCCATCGGCACGGCTGCCATACACGCCGGTGCAGTCCAGCACCACGTCAACGTTCAGATCGCCCCACGGCAAATCCTTGATTTCAGAAAGATGCAGAATACGGATGGTGTCATCACCCACGCACAGCTGATCTCTTTCCTGACGAACATCCCAGGCAAAGCGCCCATGGCTGGTGTCGTACTTCAGCAGATGCGCCATGCCCTCTGCCGGTGCCAGTTCGTTGACCGCAACCACGCTAATTTCGGCGCGACGCCCTGTTTCATACAGCGCACGCAATACGTTGCGTCCGATACGGCCAAAGCCATTGATTGCTACCCGAATGGTCATAACCCTGCCAGTCCTGCAAAAAAAGGTGCCGTTAGCCTGAGCGTTTCAGGCCAATTTGTACAGGAATTTTCTCCTGTTTTTCAGCAGGTCGGCGTTGAGCTTTCACCGTGACTGAAACGGTTCAGCCAGAGTAGATGATCGCAGGAATAACGGAAACCATTAGCGATGAGGAAAGTGGCTAAAATTAGATCTGAATCACAATTTATGCGGATTAAAAGCGCAGCGGGGGGAGAATAAAAATCGGGCTGGTGGAATAACAAACGGGCGGCACAGTGGCCGCCCGTTGGAATAATGGCGAGAATTACAGCAATTCTTTCGCTTTAGCGACAACGTTTTCTACGGTGAAACCGAACAGATCGAACAGTTTTTCCGCAGGGGCAGACTCACCGAAGGTGGTCATACCCACGATAGCGCCGTTCAGGCCGGTGTACTTGTACCAGTAATCCGCGATACCTGCTTCGATAGCCACACGCGCAGCAACCGCTTTCGGCAGTACAGATTCACGGTAAGCCGCGTCCTGCTTGTCGAAGGCATCGGTTGATGGCATAGACACAACGCGCACTTTACGGCCTTCGCTGGTCAGCTTGTCGTAAGCGGCTACCGCCAGTTCAACTTCTGAACCGGTCGCGATCAGGATCAGCTCTGGCTGGCCAGCGCTGTCTTTCAGCACATAACCACCGCGTGCTACGTTTGCCAGCTGCTCAGCGGTACGATCCTGCTGCGCCAGGTTCTGACGAGAGAAGATCAGCGCCGATGGGCCATCCTGACGTTCAATAGCATATTTCCACGCCACCGCAGATTCTACCTGGTCACATGGACGCCACAGGCTCATGTTCGGGGTAGTACGCAGGCTGGCGATCTGCTCAACCGGCTGGTGCGTTGGGCCATCTTCACCCAGACCGATGGAGTCGTGGGTGTAGACCAGCACCTGACGGATTTTCATCAGAGCAGCCATACGCGCAGCGTTACGCGCATATTCCACGAACATCAGGAAGGTTGCGGTGTACGGCAGGAAACCGCCGTGCAGTGAGATGCCGTTGGCAATGGCGGTCATACCGAATTCGCGCACGCCGTAATGGATGTAGTTACCGGCTGCATCTTCGTTGATTGGCTTAGAACCTGACCACATGGTGAGGTTACTTGGTGCCAGGTCCGCTGAACCGCCGAGGTATTCTGGCAGGATCTTACCGAACGCTTCGATAGCATTCTGAGAAGCTTTACGGCTGGCGATTTTCGCCGGGTTCGCCTGCAGCTGCTCGATGAATTTCTGTGACTCTTCCTGCCAGTTAGCCGGCAGTGCGTTGGTGCTACGACGAGTAAACTCTGCCGCCAGCTCCGGGAACGCCTGTGCGTATGCCGCGAACTTCTCGTTCCATGCTGCTTCTTTAGCCTGGCCCGCTTCTTTCGCATCCCACTCAGCATAGATGTCTGAAGGGATTTCAAATGGTGCGTGGTTCCAGCCCAGCTGCTTACGGGTCAGTGCGATCTCTTCATCACCCAGCGGTGCGCCGTGTGAATCGTGCGTACCCGCTTTGTTTGGTGAACCGAAACCGATGATGGTTTTGCACATCAGCAGTGAAGGCTTATCGGTAACCGCCTGCGCTTCTTCTACTGCTTTGGTGATTGCCGCTGCATCGTGACCATCTACGCCACGGATAACGTGCCAGCCGTAAGACTCGAAACGCTTCGCGGTATCGTCAGTGAACCAGCCTTCAATGTGACCATCGATAGAGATACCGTTGTCATCATAGAACGCGACCAGTTTGCCCAGCTTCAGGGTGCCCGCCAGTGAGCACACTTCATGGGAGATGCCTTCCATCATGCAGCCGTCGCCCATGAACACATAGGTGTTGTGGTCAACGATGTCATGGCCAGGACGGTTGAACTGTGCTGCCAGCGTGCGCTCTGCAATCGCGAAGCCCACGGCGTTAGCAATACCCTGTCCCAGTGGGCCAGTGGTGGTTTCTACACCCACGGTGTAGCCGTATTCCGGGTGACCTGGAGTTTTAGAGTGCAGTTGACGGAAGTTTTCCAGCTCGCTGATTGGCAGGTCATAACCGGTGAGGTGCAGCAGGCTGTAGATCAGCATGGAGCCGTGGCCGTTAGACAGAATAAAGCGGTCGCGATCTGCCCACTGCGGGTTAGTTGGGTTGTGGTTCAGGAAACCACGCCACAGCACTTCGGCAATGTCTGCCATGCCCATTGGGGCACCCGGGTGTCCCGATTTGGCTTTCTGTACTGCATCCATACTTAACGCGCGAATGGCGTTGGCAAGCTCTTTACGAGAGGGCATTTTTAACTCCAGGTCGGATTGATGCCTCGCCGAACCTAACTTATTGTAATTAATCAGTTATCGTACAAGGCAAGAATAAAGTCGCCCATCAATGTACATGATAATCAGGGCAAAAGTACATGCCGCAAAGGCTAATTCTGTGCGCAACTGACTGCATTCAGCAGCTCCTCTTTCGTACGAAAGCGTGAAACAAGCTGTTTACAATCCAGGGCACAAGTCAGGTGCTTGATTTTACTGGAGGCAGGACGGGGAGCATCTGCATGAAAAAAAAATGCCCATGCTGATGCTGTGGTTAAACCCACCCCGCTGCGATGAACGGGGTGAAAAGTCACTCAGGCGCGTTATTCCAGCCAGGCCAGCAGCTCGGCGGTGGCAGCAATACCACTGCGGCGCTGCACCTCTTCGCCATTCCGGAAACGGATAAGCGTAGGCAGGCTACGCACGTTAAGCTGAGTCGCCAGCCCGGCATGGAGATCGGCATTCAGATAGCGGGTGCGCCGCGTACTCAATACCGCCTCTAAAGGCTCAGACTCCAGCACTCGCCACAGCCCACGGCAGTGAACACAACGCTCCGCGCCTACCAGCAGCAGTACTTCACCCTGCTCTTGCCATGCTGCGGCCTCAGTTACCACGTCAAAACGGCTGCCCTCGACGCGGAACAGTTTCGGGCTGCGCAGCAGCGTTGAGTTATCCGTTGCGACACACAGCGCATCGGCACTGTCGAGATAAGGCTGCACCCCGGCCACCTGCACCACGCTCTCTGGCGCAGCAGCAGGTGCAGCACCTGGCTGGCGAAGCTGGCGTACATCCACCGCTTCCACGGCGGTCTCCTCCGGCTGAGTTAATTGCGGCACCCAGCTATAGGGCACGCGATAAGCGCGGTACACCATATTGTTATTCAGCGACTTGCCCCAGAACGGCGAAATATACTCCCACACGACCTGGTGATCGGCGGTGACTTCGAAAATGCGCCCGTTGGAACCCTCGTTGATCAGGGTATTGCCATTTTCCAGCCGCTGCGCGTTGCTGATGTACGGGCTGTAAAAACGGTAGGAGTCGGTAGGATGAGGTAAACCGGCTTCATACGGTGAGTAGCGCCACTCCACATCCAACGTCACCGGGTTGATCTCCAGAATGCGCGAATAGTCACGCCAGGCATTCTTTACGCCATCAGGTGATGCGGGGTTTGGCGCACCATAACCCGCCCAGCCGCCGTTATCGAAAATCAGGATATTACCCGCGCCAGGCAGCCCCTGCGGGATCATATGTGCATGGTGCTGGCCGATAATCCAGCCAATATGTTTGAGCTCTGGTGTGCTGTAATCCGGCCCCAGCTGCCAGACAATCGCGCCGCTCTGCTTATCGATAATCGCAATGATGTTCGACTCACGCGCATCCCAGATGATGTTATCAGGGTGGAAACGTTGGTCGCCGGCATCAAACCACTTGTTCGGCCCCAGTGCGGACATCGAGTTGATGTGCATCCAGTCGCCCATTCCGCCACCGCTGCTGCGCATATTGGGGTTATTCCACAGCGCTGAACGGGCGGCATCATCAAAGCCCAGCTCTTCGAAATGGTCGCTACAGCGCCACTCCCACACCACGTTGCCCTGCCAGTCCACTTCAATGATGGTGTCATCCAGCAGCTGTTTATCTGAGATTTTGCTGTTGTGCAGGTTGGTATGGGCCAGAATCAGCGTATTGTCCCCCTCGACCTGCGGCTCCAGCCCCGGCGCGTAATACCCCACGGGATTGCCGCTGCGCTGGTAGTCGTGGTGCGCTCGCGCCATCCAGCGTGGTTCCTGACCGGGATCGCTGATGTGCTCGTAGCGGTCAAAACGCCACGTCACGTTGCCTTCCCAATCCACCTGCACCAAATCCAGCATATCCTGCATGCCGTAACGTGGATCGCGCTCACCGCTGTGGCCGAGAATGCTGCCATCCGGCAGCAGTTTATTAGGGAAACCGTGCAGATTGGGCCACAAACGCACCACTTTGCCGTTCATATCGATCAGCACCGCGCCAGTATCCGTTCCCTGAAACAGGGTATATCCGCTCCAGGTTTGGGCGGGATCGAACAACGTGGTACCGGTGGGATAAACGCTAGGATGACCCATTTAAAACTCCTTATCGGGCTGAACAATCAGGTTGCGAATTTGCGTACAGAGGGCACTGAAGGCGGCGCTGTCACGCTCTCTTGGATGGGGGAAGTCGAGTGGAACCGTGCGGCGAATCCTTCCCGGTCGCGGCGACAGCACCACAATGCGATCCGCCAGCGCCACCGCCTCTTCCACGTCATGCGTTACGATCAGGGTGGTGGTGCCCTGACGTTGATGAATTTCCAGTAGCGCCTGTTGCAGGCTGTGACGGGTCAGCGCATCCAGCGCGCTGAACGGCTCATCCAGCATCAGAATGCGCGGCTGAGCCACCAGACCACGAGCAATCGCCACGCGCTGTGCCATGCCACCGGAGAGTTGTGCCGGTAAGGCGCTGGCAAAATCGGCCAGATGCACCAGCCTGAGCATCTCCGCTACCCGGCTCTGCCCGGCTTCCCGACTGAGGGATTCACTCGCCAGGCCCAACGCGACGTTTTGCGCCACGGTCAGCCAGGGGAACAGACGCGGTTCCTGAAACACGATGCCGCGATCCGCACCGATGCCGTTAATCGGCTGGCCCTCAATCTGAATTTCCCCTTCGAACTCGCCATCCAGCCCGACCAACAGCCGTAACAAGGTTGATTTGCCACAGCCGCTGCTGCCAACCAGCGCCACCAACTCACCGGCGGCAATATCGAGGCTAAAGTTGTCGATTGCGGTTATCTGCTGCCACTGTTTGCGCACGTGGCGAAAGCTCACGGCAGTTTGCAGACTCATAGTTCCTCCTGCTGACGCCAGCGCGTGGCGCGTTGTTCCAGTAAGCGCCCACCTTGGTTAAGCAGCGCGCCCGTCAGGCCAATCAGCAACATGCCGGACATGATGGTGGGAATATCCAGTAGCTGTTGGGCGTTGATCATCAGGCTGCCAATACCGGTGCCGGATGACATGAAATACTCCGCCCCGATGCTGCCGAGCCAGGCATAAATCAGCGCCAGCCTGACCCCGGCAAAAATGCCAGGCGCAGCACCGGGCAGCACCAGCCAGCGCAGTCGCTGTAGCCGGTTAAAGCGCAACACCTGAGCCACTTCCATCAGCTGGGGGCTGGCACGCAGTGCCGCATTCAGGGTGCTGATGGCCATGGGGAAAAAGGCCGCGAGGGCAATAAACGTGATCTTGCCGGGGTTATCATTCCCGACCCAGGCGCTAAGCAGCGGTAACCAGGCAAACAGGGCCACCTGACGCAGCGCATTGAGAGAAGGCAGGATTAAGCGCCGTGCGAACGGGCTTTGCGCCAACGCGATCCCCGCCAGCAGCCCGGCTCCGATACCCAGCAGCGCACCGGCCGCCATGCGTAACAAGCTTTGTGCCAGCGCACTGCTTAATTCACCGCTCACCACCCCGGCATACAATCGGGCAATCACTGCGGCGGGCGAGGCAAACAGGCGCACATCAATCCACTGCTCGTGGCTGGCCACATGCCAAAGTACCAACAGCAGCAGCGGCAGCCCGAGTCCCTGTAGGCTGGCTTTCGCGCCGGGAGGTTGCACACTCAGGGCGGTTTGCGGCCAGAAGATCACCCGCTGCTGCAACCGCGCCGCCAGCCAGGAGAGCAGCACGCCGCTCAGCCCGATGACCACAATGGTGACGAACACGATATCTAACTGGAACAGCTGACGCCCCCACACCATCAGGTAACCGATGCCAGAAGACGAGGCCAGCAGTTCCACCACAATCAGCGAGATCCATGCCTCGGCCAGCGCCAACTGGCAGCCGGTAAACCAGCCCGGCAGGCTAGCCGGGATCACTAAGCGCACTAGTTGCTGACGCGGTGAAAGCCGTAAGGCCTGCGCCACTTCGCGTAGCTGTGCGGGCAGATTCTCCACCGCCTGTTGAGTATTGAGCGTCACCGGCACCAGCACGCTTTTGATTAACACCGCCAGCTTCAGGCCATCACCAATACCAAACATCACCATAAACAGTGGGATCCAGCCCAGCGTAGGGATTTGCACCAGCAGCCAGAACAGTGGTTCCAGCCAGGCACTGGCGCGGCGAGATAAACCAAACAGCAGCCCCAGCAGGCTGCCCACGATGATCCCCAGGACCACGCCGATAATCAGTTGATGCAGGCTGCTCCACCACTGCGCGAGCAGATCGTCCTGGAGCAGAGACCAGCCCGTTGCCAGCACGGTGGCGGGCGCAGGCACAATCTGGTCTGGCATCCAATGGCGTATCGCGGTGAGCTGCCACAGCCCCAGCAGGCAGAGTGGCAGCAGCAGCGACCAGCCATTAACACGAAGAGACCATGCCTTTGGCTTGCGCAGTTTCAGGATCATCAAAGACATGGCTATCGGCCTCGGGATGCGGGAAAGCCGACAGCAAAAGGCATTTACCCCCACGCTGACTAATGCATTCGACGAATATCCCCGATGCAATAAATGCATGCGCCACGCCAGCCCCGGCCCGCTGTGATTTAGCTGTTTTTCTGCTGTGTTTTGCCGGAAACGGTATTTATCTCAACCCACTAGCGCCTGCTTAGCTATCGCAAAAACAGTAAGGAGTGAGTGATGAGAGCAGCAGTGAGTCGCTATGTCAGACTGTGGGCGGTGGCCTTGATTTGCCTCGCCTCAACCGCCGTCAGCGCTGAGGCGTTAACCGTTCGCATTGGCGTCCCGGACCAGAGCGCGGGCAATAAACCCTTTATTGGCGGCCCCGTGGGGATGGCATTTATGCGCCATCAGCTAGAGCAGAGCCTGCAAGCGCAAGGCGTTACGGTAAAGTGGCAGTTCTTTAAAGGGGCTGGCCCGGCGGTGAATGAGGCGCTGGCAAACCAGCAGCTGGATTTCGCCTACCTCGGCGACCTGGCGGCAATTATTGGCCGCGCCAGCGGGTTGCAGACGCGCCTGCTGCTCGGCAGTCGCGGTTCTGACTGTTGGCTCGCCGCTACCCAGGCTTCCGGCATCCAGCAGATTACCGATCTCAAAGGCAAACGCGTGGCGGTTTATCGCGGCACGGCCGATCAGCTCTCCTTTGACCGCACGCTGGCCAGCAAAGGGTTGAGCGAGCGGGATATGCAAGTGATTAATCTCGACTGGAATGCCGCCAAAGCCGCCCTGGCGGCGGGAAGAGTCGATGCCGTATGGGGCGGTGTATCGCTGCTGGCGCTGAAAAGCACGGCCATTAACATCGTCGCCCGCAGCAGTGATTTTGGCCTGGCGAACACGACTCAGGCCGGGTTTGTGGGTACTGATGCGTTTATTCAGCAGCACCCGAACATCACGCAGAGCATCATTAATGTGCTGGTACAGAATGCCGCCACCATCAGCGATGTGCAGCAGCGTGAAACCTGGGCGCAGGAGATGGCACAACAGAGCCAGCTACCGGCGGATTTGTTGCTGCAAGAGATGCAGACGAATTATCTCAACTTTGACACCTCGCCACGGCGCGACCCTTTCCTGCTCAGCAGTTTCAGTACCAGCATTCAACAGGCGCAGCAGGACCGTTTGATTCGTAAAGGCTTTGATGCCGCGACCTGGATCGACGGCCAGTTTGTTGATAACGCCTTGAAGACGCTGCACCTGGAGCAGCACTGGCCACAATATGACGCCAGTGGCAAAACCCAGAGCGGCAGTTAACTGCCCTGGCCTTCATCCTGCCACTGCTGCTGTTCATCGGTGAGCAGGATGATGTCCGTCATTTTATCCACCAGCGGCGTCCGCGCCTGCTGGGCGGGAGAAATCAGCCCAAAGCGGGTCTGCATAAAACGCCACTCATCAGGCACATCGCGTAGCTCCAGCTTGACCAGTTGATGGCTCTGGCGACAGAGTTGAAAGCCGTCTTCACTGGCGAAGCTGATCGCCTGACTTTGCGCAAGGATGCTCAGCAGCGCATAGATGTGATCGCACTGAATAGCCGGTGTGTAATCAGCCTGGCCGCTCAGCGTTGCCAGCACTTTGCGTACCCCCGGCGGTAAATAGGGTGCCGCAAGTGGGTAGCGCATCAGTTCTTGTGCCGTAACTGCCTCCCGGCGTGCCAGCGGGTGGCTACGATGACAAATAAAGAAGCAGCGCTGTGAGCGTAGCGGCTGCACCCGCAGTTGCGTATCCAGCTCCGCGTGCCAGGTATCCGCCACCACAAACGGCAGTTCACCGCTTGCCAGCGCGATGCGTAGCGCATTCCAGTTATCGACCCGAAAATTGACTTTGGCCTGCGGTGTCAGGCGATTAAACTCCGCCACCGCCGCCGGGATCAGGCGTGCCGTGGGTGCCGGGCCACAGCCGAAAAGCAGTTCGCCGTTCTGTTCATCATCCACTTCCCGCAGCAGTCCCTTCAGCTCGAGGGCTAAATCCTGAAAACGTCGTGCATAGGGCAGCAGCTTGTGGCCGTAGGGCGTGAGTTGCAAAAATTTACTTTGCCGGTCAATCAGCGGATGACCCACGCTCTGTTCCAGCGCCTGAATACTGCGGCTGAAAGCAGACTGCGACAGGCACACCACATCTGCCGCCTGGCCAAAGCTACCCTGTTCCACCAGGGCGACGAAGTTTCTCAACTGCCGAAAATCGAGGTGCATAGCGAGGCGCTTATTCCGTTAAGGGGGATTAACGTTACCCGAAAGCGCTCAACGGGCAAAACAAGAATAAATGAATTAGAGGAAGCGAAATCAACAAGACGAGCCAAACTCTGATTGAACCCCTTCAGGCGCTGAGTACACAATAGCCACGCAGGCAGGAGGTTTAAAGACGTCAATAAAGACGCCTACCCTTCGCCTTCGGTGCAAGAGCGTTTTTTAATTTTGATTCCGTTGTTGATTATCCAACCGTTGCTTTTGGGGTTTTTGAATGAAGAAGATGCCTTTACTGGTTTTAGGGGCTGCCGTTCTGCTGAGCGGCTGCGAAGGAATGGACAGCAACGCGCTGATGCAATCTGGTGCACAGGCGTTTCAGGCTTATACTCTGAGTAATGATCAAGTGGTGCAGCTCAGCAACCAGTCCTGTGAACAGATGGACAAAGAGAACAAAATCGCACCAGCCAACAGCAGCTATCAGCAGCGCCTGAACCGTATCTCAGCCGCACTGGGCGATAACATCAACGGCATTCCGGCGAACTACAAGGTTTACCAGACCAAAGACGTGAACGCCTGGGCGATGGCCAACGGCTGCATCCGCGTTTACAGCGGCTTGATGGACATGATGAGCGACAACGAAGTAGAAGCAGTCGTAGGGCATGAGATGGGCCACGTTGCGCTGGGCCATTCGCGCAAAGCGATGCAGGTGGCATTTGCGACCGCAGCAGCGCGTAATGCTGTAAGTTCAGTCGGCGGGACGCTGGCTTCACTTTCTCAGTCTCAGCTTGGCGACCTGAGTGCACGTTTTGTCAGTGCGCAGTTCTCACAAACCCAGGAATCTCAGGCGGATGACTACTCTTACGATCTGCTGAAAAAACGCGGTATCAATCCCAATGGATTAGTGACCAGTTTCGAGAAGCTGGCAAAACTGGAACAGGGCCAACAAAGCAGTATGTTTGACGACCACCCTGCTTCAGCAGAACGCGCCCAACATATTCGCGACCGTATTAAGGCCGATGGCGGGAAATGATTTTTTCGGGTTAAGCACCGCCTAATCCACAATTTGCAGGCTATCGGTGTGGTGCCGATAGCTGTCAATGACTGGCACTTCTCCGTTTATCAGTCCCATAACCGATTGAGTCACTGCCGGTAGCAGTTTTTGCCGTTCACTTTTGTTCAGCGTAAGTGCATACACGCCGCTGAACAGGATCATCGCCAGATTGGTAGCGGTGAGGTTTTTTAACCCTTCCAGGAAAAATCGGATCACGCGATAAGCAGGGCTTTGCTGCTGCTTCTGAAGCTGTAATACACGTTCGATGAAGTCTTGATTGGCCGTTTTTATCAGATTATCTTTTACCCCTTCAAGTAACCCATTACCAATATTCAATGCCCGAAAGTGATATGACTTAATCAAGCGAGGACAATCTAAAACTGCATCATGGAATCGCTTTAGTTCAAGCTGTAATTGCTGTTCACTCTGACCTGATTGAGAAAACCTTTCGGCTATTTCATGCTTATCCATTTTGTATTCAGCATATGCAAGCACCTGAAAAGGATTGGTGGGATCAGTCACGATTTTTTTAAAAACGGATTCTGGCTTCATGAGTTAGCTCACTCCCGGAAGAAATTCTTATTAACGGTTTTAGATTGCATATATGCCTTACGAAAAATCTTATGAAGACGCCGTTTCCTGATGTCACATTTTACATTGTGGATCAATGCATTAAAAAACCAGCTTACTTGTAAAAACAGCTTACTTAACACTCCCACAGATCCAGTAGTGCGAACAGAAAGGGATAATTTGCTAAACGGATTCTCCTCGGCCATTCTATCTATGCCGCTCATCTGTTCTCTTGCTCGTCTTTGCGCTGAACACTGTTCCCCTGCGCGATGTAAAATATTCTTTATCTCTTCACGACTCAGCGTCAATTTCTTTCCATAAAACATAATTAGCCACTCCCTTTAAATAAACAGCTAATAAATTAAAGAATTCATAAAGCAAGAAGGAAACAAAATCTAAAACGCGAAGAGAAATATATCATCGCAAGAATGTTCAGCAATCAATATTTACCAACACGCCGAGGTATATCACGTAGGGGCAAAACAAGTTTCTTGCAATTCGACACAGTTTTGTGAACCAACTCACAAGCACCAGGCAATACCTTAAGGCGATCCCCGCTTTTGCCAGAAAAATTTAGAGAACTGCCATGCGGATTTGTGAGCGGCAACAAAACGGGCTATTGGCTTGCAAGCTACTTTTTACACGAGAGACCATCAGGAGACGACCTATGCTGTCTGCTGCCGTTATCATACTCATCGTTCTGGTTGTGATTGCTGCCCTGCGCATCCTACATTCCGCTGCTCAGGACGTTCGCAACGACTACTGAGCACTAGCCCAGCCAGACGCCCGCGTTCGCTGAATCAATCAAAAGCTGGAAGGATATAGAAATTGAGGGCAAAGTCGCGCCCTGCCCTCAATAATTGATTAACGCTTGGTTGCCGCCTGAACGTGCAGCATATCCAGTGCCAGAGTTGCCGCCGCCAGTGCAGTGATATCAGACTGGTCATAGCCTGGTGCCACTTCTACCAGATCCATCCCGACGATATTCATGCCCTGAAGGCCGCGCACCAGTTTGGTGGCTTTATCGCTGGTCAAGCCACCGATAACCGGCGTACCGGTGCCAGGCGCGTGGGCCGGGTCGAGGCAGTCGATATCGAAGGTCAGATAAACCGGCAGGTCGCCCACGGTGCGCTTAATTTCCGCCAGAATGTCATCCACGCTGCGATCGTTCACCTGCGCGGCATCCAGCACGTTAAAGCCGAGGCTCTTATCAAACTCAGTACGGATACCAATCTGTACTGAATGATGTGGATCGATCAAACCTTCCTGCGGCGCAGTGTAGAACATGGTGCCGTGGTCGAAGGTTGGACCGTTGGAGTAGGTATCGGTATGCGCATCAAAGTGCACCAGCGCCATTTTACCGAAGTGCTTGGCGTGTGCGCGCAGCAACGGCAGGCTGATGTAATGATCGCCACCGAAGGTCAGCATACGTTTGCCGTTTGCCAACAGCTTCTCAGCATGGGCTTGCAGCTTATCGGACAGATCCTGTGAATCACCGAACGCATACACCAGATCGCCGCAATCGACGACGCGCAGACGCTGACGCAGATCGAAATCCCACGGCCAGCGGCAACCTTCCCAGGCCAGGTTGGTTGAGATTTGACGAATCGCACCCGGCCCAAGGCGGCTGCCAGGGCGGCCAGAGGTAGCGGCATCAAAAGGTACACCGGTAATCACCCATTCGGCATCGCTGTCGTATGGCTGGAAGTTGAGCGGGAAACGCATGAAACCGAAGGCGTTGGATACCAGGGAGTTGTCGTACTGATTGCCCAGGGTGTTATACATAAGAAGTCCTCTGTTGATACGAAAACCGGCTCTGCCGGTCACCACACGTTAAAGGTGTTACAGGTATAGCCAAAAAAAATCCCCTCCGCGTCGTTAGGCCCGACGAGGAAGGGATTATGCATAGGTTATGTTGCGAACATTATCGCCTTGCTCACCAACACAAGCAATCTTAGTTGTGAAAATTATTACATGCATAAGTAAAGTGCATATCCTCACATTAGAAAGCTGAGTCCAGAGATCCACGCCTGAACTGCTTAAATTTTATTCTTTTCTATCAATAGGTTATTTGCATTAATGTTTTAAGAGAACTACTATAGGCATTGCAAATTGTTAACGGCTTATTGATAGCTGAAAACATCTGGGAAAACCATTACATGGCATGTAACGTTATCTCAAAAAATTACGAGCCATTTCCTGCAGACAAACAGGAAAACAGATTATTGAGTTAATGTTATTTTTTTAACTCATTGATAAATAAGAATCAGGGATGATGCACTCGTTACAGCTCAGCACTGGAAGTTGAGCGAATGTTAATAAGTTGGTTATTAACACCTCTTCCCCCTCTTGCTGTCTGCAGGTCTTCCCTCGCCTACTCTTTACCGCCCTGCCCCCAGTCCATTGGTAGCTGTTAAGCCAAGGGCGGTAGCGTGCAAAAAATCCTCCCTATCTGAGTAATGTTCAATGGCCAGAAGTGGTTTAGAAGTCCAGCAGGCTGCTGTAAAAGCCTTGTTTTTAAGAGAAATCCGAACGAGGTTTGGTAAGTTCCGCCTAGGGTATTTTTGGGCGATTCTGGAACCTACAGCGCACTTGTTGGTTATGTTAGGTATTTTCGGCTATATAATGCATCGCACTATGCCAGATGTTTCATTTCCAGTTTTTTTACTAAATGGAATAATACCTTATTTTGTATTCAGCAATATCAGTACACGATCTATTGGCGCAATTGAGGCAAATCAGGGATTGTTTAATTACCGTCCAGTAAAGCCAATTGATACGATCATTGCTCGTGCTGTATTAGAAACATCAATTTATAGTTGCGTTTATATAGTTCTGATGCTGATCATGTGGGTGTCAGGAGAAACATTCTCCATGATTAACCTTTTAACACTTATTTCATCATGGATTCTTTTAATTTTTTTCTCAATCGGAATAGGATTGATATTCATGGTAATAGGGAACTTATTTGCGGAAACTCAAAAATTCCTGCCCATAATACTCAAACCTCTATACTTCATATCATGTATTATGTTTCCTCTTCACTCTATACCAACAGATTATAGATCCTATTTTCTTTGGAACCCTATAGTTCATGCAGTGGAATTAAGTCGCGAGTCAATTATTCCCTCATATCAAAGTGATGGCGTAAGCATTTACTATTTAGCATTTTGTACTTTAATTGCTTTTTTTATTGGATTAGCAGTATACAGGATTAGAGAAAAAGCGATGTTAACATCATGATTGAAATAAAAAACCTGACAAAATCTTATCGAACACCTGCAGGAAGACACTATGTTTTTAAAGATTTAAACATAACCTTACCTGAAGGAAAAAGTGTAGCATTGATAGGTAGAAACGGTGCAGGAAAATCAACACTTCTTCGTATGATTGGAGGCATAGATAGGCCAGACAGTGGAAATATAACAACTAATAAAACTATATCATGGCCTGTCGGCCTTTCTGGCGGATTTCAAGGTAGCTTAACTGGAAGAGAAAATGTAAAATTTGTTTCCCGCCTATACTCGAAGAAAGAGGAATTAAAGGATAAAATTGATTTTGTAGAAAAATTTGCAGATCTGGGTAAATATTTTGACATGCCTATAAAAACTTATTCTTCGGGCATGAAATCAAGACTTGGTTTTGGCTTGAGCATGGCTTTTAAATTCGACTACTATTTAGTTGACGAAGTAACAGCAGTAGGAGATGCTAACTTTAAAAAGAAATGTTCCGAGATTTTCAAAGCTCGTCACGAAGAGTCGAGCTTCTTAATGGTGTCTCACAGCCTAAATTCATTAAAAGAATTTTGCGATGCCGCCATTTACATTGGTAAAAACAATAATGTTGAGTTCTTCAATTCCGTTGAAGATGCCATCGAAGTTTACAACAAAAACATTTAATTAAAATAGGGAATTCATGAGAAATATCCTCGCTGCTTCAGAAAGTAAAAAAATCATCAACGGAATTGTAAAAGAAGAGCCAAACTCAGAATTAGTAAATCTTGTATTTGCTTCTGACAACAAATACATTCCATATACAGTAACTACGCTAGCATCTATTTTAAAGAATTATTCAGGGAAACAGAAAATACATGTATACTTTTTGCTTGATAAAGATTTAGAGTCTTTACACATCGAAAACATCGAAAAACTAAAAGAAATATCACCTTTTAATTACACTTGCATAAATGTTGATGCCAGTAATTTCGAAGGAATTAAAACATCTGACGGCATATCTATAGCCACATATTATAGATTGCTTATGCATGATATTCTTCCAGAGAACGTAGAAAAGGCCCTTTATTTAGATAGCGACTTGATAATTCTTGACTCAATTGAAAAGTTATATAACGAGAGCTTCAAAGGTAACTTATTTGCCGGTGTAGAAGACTCGATATCAATTGATTATAATAAGAAATTTGGTATACCATCAACTGGAAAACATATCAATGCTGGTGTGCTGTTATTAAACCTTAAGCTTATAAGGCAATTCAATTTCTTAGAGCGCATACTAAACTTCATTGATTTAAATAGATATCGAATAACGTTAGGAGATCAGCAGATACTATGTGAACTCTTTTACGATCTAATTAAGTATGTGCCCGTGAAATGGAATGTTCATGGTTCTATGTTTTTAGATACTTGGGTAACTGATTATGTTAACCACAAGAACAACATTAATAAAAAAGAAGTTATTGAAGCTATAAAAAACCCATCGATCATACATTATACTTTAAAAAGAAAACCTTGGATGTCTCTCCAGCATCCTAAATCAGAATTATGGTTCGAATACTCCAGTATAACTGGTTATGGCAGCACTCTTATTAAGCCTAAAAAAGAAGCGCCCGCAAAAAAACCACAAGCTAATGTTGGAGAGGCTACATTTACTGGTTTAGATAAATATAAAATCTCCGCAAACACTGCAAGTATCAAAAAAAGAAACCTATACTCTAAATTAAAAAAAGTACTCCCGGGTTACTTTTTGAGTATCAAGAAAGCAAGAAAAACAAGGCTCTTGGTTGAAGAGATAAGTAATAAGTTCAATGGTTTCATTGACGTTGTAAGTTTTTCTAACACTGCCGGAAATAATTCTAAAAGCAATACAGTAATATCAACAAATAACCTTGGTGGTTTGCCTACTGGCCCAACAACAAAGGTTCAGAAAAGAAAAACCGACCTTCATATTAAGTTAAAAGAAGTTCTAATCTCTCGAAGCCCAATTTTACCAGATGATTTCAATGCTTCTGACTTTGTTGATTCCTTGCCTATTAATAGCTCCATACAGTCTAATCTAGTGGGTAGAGATGTTGATGGTGGCCAAAATGAGAATTTGAAATCTATATTTAAAACATCAAACATTTTGTATGAAGAAAATAAAAAAGCAGAGACCGTAATCATTCACTCATTGAGAATTAATCAAGGGATGTTCTGGGATTCGATTGAATATGCATTTCTATATGATAAACCATTAATTTTCTCTGAAGTAAGTTTTTTCAGTGGGTATGCATCATTCTATGATAAACATACAACCTTAGAAGAAAGAAGAGCATTTGGATTTATCCTTGATGATATGGGATATTATTTTGATGCACGACAACCTTCACGCCTAGAAATGACATTAAATAATGAAAATTACTCACTAAATGAAGATCAAATAATTTACTGCAAAAAACTAATCCAAAGAATAATAAAAAATAAAATAACAAAATACAATAAATATGCATCATCAAACCCAACCGGATGGAAAATAAATAATAACTCTATTTTAGTAATAGAGCAAAAAATGGATGATGCATCTATAATTTTCTCTGACGGTCATGTTAAAGACTTCCAGAACATGATCGATGATGCGTGTAAAAACAATCAAAATAAAACAGTTTACTTTAAAAGACACCCGGACAACATTCTATCTCAAAAAGATAACGGGTTGAACTTGGAGTATGAAAACTTAATTATTGTTCCAGACTTTGTTCCTGTTACTGAATTGCTGGATTCTTGTAATGAGGTTTACACGATATCATCTCAAGTAGGATTTGAAGCTCTCTTAAGGGGTTTGAAAGTGGTAACTTACGGTAAACCTTTCTACTCAGGTTGGGGACTTACTGTTGATAAGTATCCGTTAGTGAGACGTAAAACTACAAGAACCATCGAAGAAATATTTTATGCTGCTTGCATTAAATTATCCGTATACTTTGATGCTAAAAGCAATAAAAAAATAACTTTTGAAGAGTCTCTAGACTATATCGAAAATTTAAAGAGAAAGAATAACAATGTATAAAATTGCTAGCTTTACCTCATTAAACCAGAATGAATATTTAGACATTCACTCACTAATTAAATCAGATAGCCAAGGCTTCTTCATTTACAATCGTGCAATTAAGATTCCTTACAACATTCAGAAAATAGTAGATGGAAAACTTCAGAGTAAATCTGAACAAGCTCGATTACCAAATTTGCTTGTAGCAAAAGTCAAATCGGCAAAAGTAATCGGTAAAGGAGCAGTTTTAAGTAATAACGTTGTATATGAAGAGTCTTTGCAGAATTGGATTACAGCCAGTAACTGCTTCGATAACAAAAAATTTATTGAAAATAAATATTCTCTTAAACAGACTGGAGAGACATGGAGTCTAAAAGACGACACTTCTGATGCTCATGGGGTTGATGTTGAAAATGCTATTTTACTAGCTACAGCATCAGATGATGAATTCTCGCACTTTATATTTGAAAGTTTATCTAAGCTATCTACTTTAGATAAATCAGAATATGTTAAATATCACTTTATAATCAATGAAAACAAGATTTACCAGAAGGAAATTCTTGTCACTTTTGGTATAAGTGAAGATAAAATCATAATTAAAAAAACAAATAGCATTATCAACTGCAAAAACTTAGTTTTTATTCAGCCACCTGCGAACTATAATCACTGGATAACTCCTGCAGCCGTTAATTTCTTAAGAAGAAAATTCACGCCTGAAGTTGTGAGCAAACCTCAAGGTGGATATTTTATTCACAAAAAAGATGAAGGGAATGGTCGTACTTTATTATCTAATTCCAGCGTAGTTGAGTATTTTTGCCACGATAATGGCGTAAAAAAATTAGAGACAAATGATACTCAGATTAACTCACACTCACGAATTATTTCTACTGCGAAAATTTTAATTGGTGAGTATAGAACCGGTATGTCGCTTGCATTTTTAGCGAATAAAGAAGCAAAGGTTATCAATCTTCAATCACCTACCTTCTTTAGAAACTTTAACCATTTCATTGCTGCTGTTGTTGGCTTCAAAACAATTTCAATTGTGGGAAGTCTAAAAAACGATGATGATAAAAAGCCGAATGCTGAATTCAGCATTCGACCTATCGAAGCAATTGAAAGTTTAGAAGCTCTATAATTGTAAAAAAGTAAGGCAATTTGTTATTTTGCCTTACTTTTACTATACTAATTAAATATACCATGTAGACTGCAGTTATAGTTACACTTGAAGCACATTATTTAATGGTGGATTGTATGTTGGTTATTTTTGATAATGAAAATATTTGTGTGAAGTTTTTCCCTGGAAGCGGGAAAAAAGATGAAATTAAAATCACGTTTAATTCCCACCTTCCCAAAGCTAGATTAGCAATTATAGACACTAATCCATTGAAAGGGGGATGGGAAGCGGAGTTAACAAAGGCTAATATGCCTTCTTTATTTGTCATTGAAAAAAATAACTCATGGTTTAACTTTCCTGAAATTCATGATGTGCTTGAAAGAATCAATGGTATAACGCGAGAATTTAAAAAGAGGATAGTAATTGGTGCATCTCTTGGCGGACATGCATCATTAAAATTCTCTTCTAGTCTTAATCCAGATTTAACTATTTCTATTTCCCCTCAATATTGTGTCAACACAGATATAGTTCCTTTTGAAAATAGATGGAGGGAAGATATTGCTGCCATCAATGAAATTCAAGGTAGTAATATAGCTGATGAAAACATTAAGGGTTTAACGTACGTTATTGTTGATAACAACCATATTATTGATAACTCACATGTTAAATTAATTAAAGAAAAAGCACCATCTACTAATATTATACAGTTGCCTGATTCAGGACATTCATCAGCAAGAGCTTTATTTGATTTGGGTCTCTTAGAGAAGATTTTACTAGGGGATTTTGATAGTATCCCTAATGTAATAGAAAAACTGGAAGATGATTATAACAAATCAAAACTTCTTTCCCCTACAGTGATAAAAATAATAGCTGAAAAATTAGACACACAAGACAGAGCTAAATGGATAAGAGAAAAGCTGCCACAGCTTGAAGGACATCCTAGGCATTTAGAACAACTCAATGACTATTTATCTAAATTAGAACAATAATAATAACAATAAGATCACTTTATGAATTTTAGTGATCTTATTTTACAATATCATTACCAGACTGCTTAAGCCCTAAATACTCGTATTTTTTCGTTCTTGGAAGAACTATATCATTTCCTGATGAATCTATAAAATCATTATTTATAACTTTATTATTATCGCCTTCTATTACCACTCCTTTTAAGACACTCTTAAATTTATTACTAATGATATAATTATAATCCGCGAAATCTTCAAAATACTTCCCATTTTGATCCATGCTTTTATCTGCACATCCCCAACTTGAAAGATCTTTTGATTGTCTGGCTGCAATCCATACGCCTACTTTTTCATCATTAAAATCATTTCCTGATATTAAATTTTTATTAGAACCTTGCCATCTTACAGCAGACTTTCCACTTGAATAATGCTCACCACAGTTTTTATATAAAAACATTGAGCCCGCAGCGTTCTGTGAGAATACGTTATCGATAATTTTGTTATTACTTGATGAATCAATAGCCAAAGCTGGAAGCTCTCGTCCTTGATGATTTAAACCATTGCCTATAAAAGAATTACCCTTAACCAAAATATGGCTTGTTGAGTAATCAAGGTATACCCCAACACCTTTTGAATTAATTATTTTAGAATTTATTATTGCAGAGTCAGTGACATAGTTATCTATATAAATATTTACCCCCCCAGAATTTTCAGTTGTTGTGTTTTCTATAAGTATTTTCTTAGGTGAGTAACTATATTTTAAACTATGATTATTCTCATCAATATTCTGTGGAACTCCTGATGACACCCGGATAGCAGTAGACTTTTCGTTTCTGATAATACAATTTTTTATCAAAACATTACTAATCCCCTTCCCTATCACAGCTACCCCAATATTATTCTCCCCATTACCATCAATTACAGCCCCATTACAATCCAATACCGTACCAGATTGAGAAATAACAGCCGTGCCATTATATGTACAGCTTTTATTTAAACGATTCACTTGTCCTTGGTTGATATTAAAAACACAATTATCATTGGAAAAGCATAAAGGGGAAAAGATCAGTAAACATAAGGGTTTTAAGTTAAACATGCTTATCCCTCGTCAAAAATTCAACCTTTTCATCATAACTCACAGAACCTTTAATAGTATATACCCCATAATAAACCCCATTAACCTGCGTATTTTCCATCAAGTACCCCCGAAACTTCTTAAACAACCGCATGTCCGGTTTAAAATCAGCCTGCCAGAACTGATGCAGGTGCCCTTGATAGGTAAGGCCTTTGATGTCATACAGGGCGTTGCCCATCACCTTCAATGGTTTATTATGGATCAGCGCTGAAATCCCTGCCGTGCTATTAATTGTAACAACAGCTTTCGCATGGGTCAGCAATGCAGGCATAGGTAAATCATGGACATAGAAGACCCTATCGCTGACTTTATGCTCCTTGCACAGCTGTTTAATCAACGGGCCGTACAACCGATGGCCACGATCCATCGGGTGGTGTTTGATGACCAGGAATTTATCTGAAGGCGCTTTGGTCGCAAACGAGTAAATCACATCGTTAATGTAATCTCTCACATCATCATAAGGGCTATGGTGCCGAATCTGGCTGTCGTTGTAGACCTGCAAAATCGCCAGATAATATTTCTGATCCAGCTCACCCGTCAGGCGCGGCAGCACTTTACGCTGTTTGATGCCATACCACTCTTTACGCCAGTATGCGCGTACCCAGCAACGCGCTTCGTACCAGGGTGAGAAAGACTTATGGTGCTTATATTTGGCAAACTCATGGCGATAGCGCCAGCCAACAAGGTAATACCAAATCGCATGTCCGATACGTTTTCGCGCGGACGGCGTTAGCGGTGTGGCCTCCGGTAATGTCACTTCGGGTAAATTACGATAAAAGTCAGGATCTCGTGGCAATGAAGAGTAGGCATTCACCCCACCTTGCTCAACGGTGATGAAGTGTGGCCGAAGGTATCCTTCCTCAAATGCGACAAAGCGCACCCCTTTTGACTGCGCCCAACGTTTTGCCGCTTGATGCAGCGGGCGACAATCACCAAAGCAAAGAATCGTATCGAAGGCAAAATCCTGATGGGTAGCACGAAGCCAGGCTGGGAACTCTTTAGGCGTCTGCTGGTAAGTTAAATGTTTGTTTTTGCGGTTATAGAAACGGTCGCCTCCGTTAAACACTACGCTAACCGCTTCGCGTTCAAGAGATTCTAGCCAGTTTGCTAAATCGCTAAAGAATGGCCCCATCGGTCCTTGCAAGAGAAGGTATTTTTTACCCGCCAGCAGCGTTGTCATTGCGGTATTATGCATAGTCATTTCCTTTGACCTCGTTTACCCAAGAGCCAATTAAACTATCCAAAGCGTACCTTCAAAAACATCATAAGTTTACGGGAATAACGTAATACCCGACTACATTTATTCTTCTCAATAAACATCGGACGCCGGGGAGCTGCATGCAGCAAGGTAATTGCATCTTCTACTGCAATAGGTTGCCCACTGAGTGGGTTCAAATATGTTGGGTACTGAATTAACACCTGGTAAACCAGATCTTCCATGCTCAGGGTCACATCGCGTCGCTCGCAACGATGCTCATCAACAGTCAATCCCCACCCTGCATAAAATGGCATACCGTAGCAATACACCTTACGCCCATGTAACAACGCTTCAAAACCCGATAGCGAGGTCATGGTATGGAGCTCATCAGCCAACTGAATGCATTGGATCACATCTGCATCGGTGGCCTGTAGATCGGCAAGCCTGGCTATTTCTTCCGCCGGAATATGTCCCTTACGGTTGCCCACCAACACGTCAGGATGAGGTTTGTAGATGATAAAGGCGTCTGGATTACGTTGCCTTACGGTACGTAACAACGTGAGGTTATCGCGGATGCTGATCGTCCCGGTCTGAATCGAGGCATCGTCTTCAACCTGTCCCGGAACTAATAAAACACGTCTGTTTTTAGCAGCTTCAGGCAAAGAAAAGGCTGCACCCAGGTTATATTTACTGAGTTTTTTTTCCACTAACTGCTGCTGGATATTGATTGCCCGGCGCTTGTAAGGCTGCGTGAGCCTGCTGTGCTTTAGCAGTGACTCTAAGTCACTACTACGCGTAGCATCGTAGTAAATACCCTGCTTATCCAGCACCAGAGAGAGCGGCGGCAATAAATCTGAACCAAGCCCAGAGGAGCGTAAGAAGCCATCCTCCATACGCCATACCGGCAGACCTTTTTGCTGCGCCAGTGCAGACCAGCGAGCTTCACCACGTGTTCCCCATACCACGCAGGCCGTCGCATTTCTACTTTTGAGGCTGAAATTTAAACGGTTACTGTTGGTACGCAAAAAGGGCTTGAGGACGCTGGCTTTCCATAAAGAAAGACCCGGTGCCCAGAGTTCTCCCGTGCGCTGCGCAGTGTGATTCTTCTGTAATGACAGCCACTGCATCACCCGAAACAGATCGCAGGCTTCGCCCGTCACTGGATCGATATAACGGCTGTAACGTAAGTACGCCGCCGCAAATAATGCAACCAGCGAGGCAGTACCGCGCCTTTCGGTTAAAAGCTGCGCCTGTGGATGGCGATCGTCCGTTAATCCCCAACCGGCGTACCAGGGCTGGCCAAAACAGACCACGGGCTTACCCGCCACCAGAGCTTCAAACCCATATTGCGAAGTCACGGCATACACGCGTGAGACATGGCGCAGTAAGGATTGTGGACTGACATCAGCGGTAAACAGCTTAACCCGGCCCTGTTGATGCTGAGGACCAAAATACCCGGCTTTTTTGCCCGAAAGCACATCAGGGTGCACTTTCAGCCAGATTTCTGCCTTGGGGTTCTCAGCTACGGCGGCATCTAACATGGCAGTAAATGCCTCTGGTCCTGCATTACCGCGCACCACAGACATATCACCCGCGGTTTGATCAACAACCAGCACAATTTCAGCGTCAGTTGCGCCGCTAAATGCAGGGGCCTGATTATATTTAGCCAGATCCTCCGCGACAATTATCTGCATCGCCTCTTTAGCCTGCGCAGCTAAAGACGGGGTACTCTGTTCATCTTTAATCAGGTATTCCAGCGTGCTGGGTTGGCTCGCATCGTAGTAAATACCCTTTTTGTCCAGCACCATCGAAAGAGGCGGGCTGCCGGTCGCGCCAAGCCCCAGAGAACGGATAAACCCATCCTCCAGACGCAAGACGCTTTTACCGGCAGCGGCAGCAAGTTCGCAAGGCACTGTCGTACTGGGGCGATAGCCCCAGACTGCTATCTGCGTGATCTCATCCGTGATCGTCTGACGTAGCGCCAGTTTCTGGCTCTTTTGCCCGAGAAAATTTTCCAGGTGAGGAATCCGCCAGATCCCCGATGAGAATACGCCGATCACAACTACACGACCTCTTCAGCCATCAGTGCACGCACTTTTTCCAGGCAAGCCGGTGTATCAACACCGGGGCCCGTAGGCTCAACCTGGAAAGCACGGATACCAACACCCGCATTCATTAAACGCAGCTGTTCCAGAGATTCCGCCTGCTCCGGCATGGCTTCTGGCAACTGGCTGTAGCCCTGCAACACCGATTTCCGATAAGCATAAATACCCACGTGTTTCAGGTATCGCACCTTATCTTCGTTACGTGGATAAGGGATTGGCGAACGGCTGAAATACAGCGCATCCTGCCGCGTGTTCAAGACGACTTTTACGCAGCTCGGTTCCAGCGCTTCGCTGGCAGAAATGCTGTGGCACAGCGTTGCCACTGGCAACTCTGCATCAGCACGCATTCCTTCTGCCAGGCGAGCAACATCCGCAGGACGGATTAACGGCTCATCACCCTGCAAGTTGATGTAGATATCCGCGTCCACTTGCTCCATCACTTCAACCAAACGGTCAGTGCCGGATTCATGATCGCTACGCGTCATCACCACTTTGCCATTAAACGCTTCAACGGCGTTTTTAACCCGCTCATCATCAGTAGCCACCCAGACTTCGTCAATGTCAGGCACCTGTAGCGCCCGTTCATAGACATGTTGGATCATTGGCTTACCGATAATATCCAGTAGCGGCTTACCAGGCAGGCGCGATGAACCATAACGCGCCGGGATAACAATCACTGTTTTGCTCATCACTTATCCTTACAGGGACAGAATTACTTTTGCACCCACCGCCAACTGGTAGAGGATGGTCGAGATGCCGCGCGTTACTTCGATGTTCTTCGAATCGTACTTCGGCAGAACCATCAGCTCATCGCCAGGTTGCAGGGTTTTCACATCTTCTGCATCTTCAGATTCGCCGTTCTGACGGATCACAATCACTTTGCTGTTGCTGGCTTTCTGCGTCAGGCCACCACATTTCTTGATGTAGTCATCCGGGCTGAGGCCCTTCTCCCAGGATACGGCATTCGGGAACAGCACTTCGCCGTGTACCATCACCAGAGAGGTCTTCTCTGGAATGCTCACCACGTCACCATCTTCTAACAAGACACTGTCGAGATTGTTTTGATCTAACACTACCTGGCCACGCGGCACCGCCTGACGGGCTTTCGCCACAAAGCGGCTCACCAGCTGTGCTTCCTGCATACGCAGGCTGGCTTCTTCTTTGGTGGCTGACTGCGCAGAGAGCGAAGCCTCTTCCAGTTTTTGCAGTGACAGATCCAGCATCTCTTTCTGACGCTGTGCCACAGACTGGCGATAAAGCTGAATCGCGCTCATCTGCGACATGCTGTTCGGGCGGATCTGCGCCAATACCTGACGCATAGTCGAACCGTACGGCAAGATCATCGCGTGTTCGCCAGAATGGGCGCCTTCAATGCGTACCTGAATGGTGCCGGCATAGCGGTCAGAACTCACCACCAGCGTATCGCCATCCTGCAACATGCGACCCGGCGCAGAGCTGATTGGGTAGTACTCACTACGCTTCACCGTCCCTTGCTGCCTCATGATGGTGATGTTAGTGGCACCCGGCTTGGGTCTGGCCCAGCTCAGTGCTTCCGTCACCGGAATCGAGCTGTCGCGGAATTCAAAGTCATAGCTGTTAAACACATCGCCCTGCACGCTAAAGGTGTGCTGACGTGGGCCAACCACGATGGTGTCGCCATCGGCAAACTGTGACAGGCCCAGTTTGCCATCCAGCAGGAAGTCATACAGGTTGATGGAGGCACGGGTGCGATTGCCACGCTTGATAGTGATATCCACATAGCTGCCGCGATCCGGATCAACCCCGCCCGCTTTAATCAGGTAGTTCAGCAGTGAATCCGAAGTGATGCCGCCATACAGGCCAGGGTTACGCACAAAGCCGGTGACGTACACTTTTACCGGCTGCGCCTGTAACAGCGAGGCGTAAACGCTGACGTTCGCCTGATAGACCTCTTTCACTTTGGCCGTCACCAGCGCGTTCAGGTTACCGTTGCTGGTCCCCGCCACTTTGACCGGGCCAACGTTCGGCAGGAAGATGTTGCCTTTCGGGTCCACCGCCATTGCACCGTCGTAGGTGAACGCGCCCCACAGGCGGATCTGGATAGTATCGCCTGGGTTGATCACATAACCGGGGTTAAAACCGACGGTCGCACCGCTGTCCGGGCTGTTGCCGTTAAACAGTTGGGCACCAAACATGCGGCTGGGCATCACCGGCGCTGTTGGCGCTGGGGTGTTATCAAAACCACTGCTGTCGTTGCTGGTCTGTTGTTGACCGCTGAGAATGCCAGGCAAAGGTGCCGCACCCGTCAGTTCCGGGTCGGCATTAATCCCTACTGCCGCACCCGCTTGCGCCGCCTGCACGGCAAGGAGAAAGACTAAAGATTTTACGTATTTCATGGCTAACTCTTATGTTGTTCTACGGGCGCATTAATCGCGATGGTCTTCAATGACGGCAATCAGCAATTTCAGCGATCCAAATAGCAGGCAGCACACCAGCAGCCAGCAGGCGATCAGATAAGGTTTGTTCGGGTACGTCGATTCTTGCGGCAACTGCGGCGAGCTAATCACCGACAGCACTTTCAGCTTACGCAGCGCTTCAACACGCGTCTTCTCAACTGAAGTAAGTGCTAACTTATAAACTTCAGTATCAAAAGCCACCTGAGATTTGATCTGGTCAAAATCCACCGCCATGCTGTTAAGCCTGCGGCCTTCCGGCGCGGTAAGCTTGCCCTTCTCATTTTCAATCTGCGCTTCTAACGACTTGATGGCATTCCTCGCGCTGATCACCTGCGGGGCATCATCACGCAGATAGGTCAGCAGGTTACGCAGGTCAGCTTCCATCTGGATCTTCTGCCCTACCAGCGTATTTACCAGCGTGCTGGCCGCCATCGCCGAAGCTTCTGGGTCGAGCACGTTGTTATGGTTCTGGTAGGCCAGCAGTTGTGCCTGGCTGGCATTGAGGCGCTGGCGTGCTTTATTCATCTCACCTTCGGCAAAGGTAAGCTGTTCACGCGCAATCTTATGCGACATTTCGTTAATGAAGCGTTCAGACTCTTTGAGCACCGCCTTGTTAAACTGCTGCGCAAACGCCGGGGTGAAGCCCTGAGTCTGAATATCCAGTAACCCGGTTTTGTCGTCATAAGAGACGGTAATGCGGCTCAGGTAGTACTGCAGGAAGCGTTCAGCCTGATCACCTTTACCAAGATGGTTAAGAAAATCTAACCCACTGTGGCTAAAGGCTTCATGGAAGTTGAGCTGCTTATCCAGCGCAGCCAGCATGTCCGGCGAGTTGATGTACTCTTTCAGATAGAGCGCATCTCCCGAGGAATCCCCGGTAGAAGAACCCAGCAGTAAGCCGACGTTAAGACTTGCACTGTTGAGGTCATCAGAGCGTTTTATCGCAACTTTTGATTCGCTCATATAGCGCGGTTGACTGAAAATGATCAGATAAACCAACAGCACAGCCATGGGAACACCAATAACGATCTTGGCCAGATGCCGGTGAATATCATTCAGGGTAATAGCAGGCACGCGGCGGCGCAACGCAACCGCGTGGGACTTCACTTTAGTTATCAACATGTAGCTATCATCATTTCCGGCGCAGAATCAGTCAAAAATACGCACTAATCCAGTCACTTTATTCTCTTTGTTCACAACCAATAGCGAAGATACACGATGTTTTTGCATCATTTCTTCGGCATCAATGATCATGGTCTCTTCTTTGAGTACCAGCGGATTGCACGTCATCATAACGCGAGCAAAGGCTGAACTCAGGTCTGTGGTCTTTTCCATAAAACGACGCAAGTCACCATCAGTAATGATGCCAGCCAGCTCGCCTTGCTGGTCTTCAACCATCACCATGCCCTGGCGGCCGCTGGTGATATGGTGGATAACCTCAGTGAAGCTTGCCTCTTCGGAGACCGTAGGAACAGACTGGTGCATAACATCGGCAACACGCGTAAGCAGACGCCGGCCTAATGAACCACCAGGATGATAGCGCGCAAAATCATCAGGTAAGAAACGACGCTGATGGATCATGGCAATGGCTAAAGCATCCCCAATCGCCATGGTCAATGTGGTCGAGGTGGTCGGTGCCAGATTATTCGGGCAGGTTTCGCTGGTCATGTTCAGTTCCAGCACCGCATCCGCGTTTTTCGCTAGCGTAGAATCACCATGGTTGGTAATCGCAATGATCCGATTGCCAAAATCACGTAGTGAAGGCACCAGTTTAAGAACTTCGTCGGTTTCCCCGCTGGCAGAAATCAAAATCAGCAGGTCATAAGGCGTGATCATCCCGAGGTCGCCGTGGAAGGCCTCCGCAGGGTGAATGAAAAAGCTGGGTGTACCGGTAGAAGCCAACGTCGCGGACATTTTGCGTCCCACGTGGCCGGATTTCCCCATGCCAGAAACAATCACATGTCCCTTGCAGGTAGAAATCAATTTTAATGCAGCGGTGTACTGTTCAGCATCCAGTTGCTCAGCAAGATGCTGTAAACCCGCACCCTGAACCATTAACGTCTGGCGAACAGAATCAATGAGGTCGCTATTTAATTCTTCGGGGGAACTAAGCTGTGACATAACCAATCCCTTGTATGGTTGTAATTGCTATTCGTCAGAGCAAAGTTACCCGCTTCGCCCCAACACACATTAAAAAAACTAAACATTAACCTTCAGAGTCACCATGAATTAGCGTGTTTGAGGCAAAAGAGTAGCCTCAACTGAAGGATAAAGCGTCTTCAGCTAAAAGCAGATGGTTCTTTTTATTGTTTTAATCGTATTCTGCAATGCAGCCAAAACCAGAGGAAAAGATTTCGGAATTAATTCGGTTATCTATGTAACATAACGCAACAAAAGGCACAAGATGTTTGGGAAATTTCTCGGTTGCGCAAACGCAGATTCTAAGCGCCTTGTGGGAGCTTTAGGGGCGAGACACCCACTTTTCACAAGCAATTCAGCGGGTAAGCCATATCTCGCTAAATCCGGTCAAAATGGGCAATAAATTCATTCACAGGTTAATCTGACAAACCAATCAGAAAAATCTGTTTCTCTTGTAACATTGTATAAAATACATGCAGAAAAATACAATGTACGTGCCTCCTGTATGAGTTAAAAAAATCTAATCATTTTATTTCGCCCTATGGTCTCTAAAGTGCGCTAAAAACCGACTCAGGCTTAAAGAAATGACGCATTAAATTGTGAAAATAGTTACACTGCTGGCCGAGAAATGAATCGCAACAATAAAGATAAACAGGAAGAGCTATGACACAAAAAATCGTCAACGTTGGTGATATCCGTGTGGCAAATGATTTGCCGTTTGTACTTTTTGGGGGAATGAACGTTCTGGAGTCACGCGATCTTGCTATGCGCATCTGCGAGCATTACGTCACGGTGACCAATGAACTGAACATTCCTTACGTGTTTAAAGCCTCGTTTGATAAAGCCAACCGTTCTTCCATCCACTCTTACCGTGGCCCAGGTCTGGAAGAAGGGATGCGCATCTTCCAGGAACTGAAAGAGACCTTCGGCGTAAAAATCATTACCGATGTGCATGATGCCTCTCAGGCTCAGCCGGTAGCAGACGTTGTAGATGTGATTCAGTTACCTGCATTCCTGGCACGCCAGACCGATCTGGTTGAAGCCATGGCGAAAACCGGTGCGGTCATCAACATCAAAAAGCCACAGTTTGTGAGCCCAGGCCAGGTCGGTAACATCGTTGATAAATTCATCGAAGGCGGGAATGATCAGATCATCCTGTGCGATCGTGGCAGCAACTTCGGCTACGATAACCTGGTTGTTGATATGCTTGGCTTCAACGTAATGAAAAACGTGAGTAAGAATAGCCCAGTGATTTTCGACGTCACTCACGCGCTGCAGACTCGCGATCCGTTTGGTGCGGCATCAGGTGGCCGTCGTGCACAAGTTGCAGAACTGGCGCGCGCCGGTATGGCAGTAGGTATTGCTGGTCTGTTTATTGAAGCGCACCCAGAACCAGCAGTAGCGAAATGTGATGGTCCTTCTGCCCTGCCACTGGATAAGCTGAAACCTTTCCTGCAGCAAATGAAAGCCATTGATGATCTGGTGAAAAGCTTCCCAGAGCTTGATACCAGCAACTAATCTGGTTTCACCAAATTACAGCTAGCTATGCTGTAATCGCTTATGCAGTAATGCCAGATGTTTTCTGGTGTTACTGCGTATTATTCACATGGCACAATCAGCATTTCCTGTTCGGGTGATCAACACCGGGAATAAAAAGGAAACCTCATCCTATGTAACATATAGCAATAAAAACAGCTCCTTGTTTATTAAGTGTTTTAATTTAAAATCAAGTTTTATCAAGTCCTTTCCAGACGATCAATGCCAAAGGTAATAGTTATATTAACCTTCCTGGATTCATACTTACTTTGATAAAAAACATTGTTTCTCGCACTGTGACGTGGCTTGATAACTCCATTAATCAAGACACCAAGACGAACATCTCTGTTATTTTCATTAATGAAAGTGGCTATTTGAAAAGCTATATCCCCCGCATATGCTATTGGATCCCAAACTCGTGGTTTTATTAACTGGATCTCCTTACTAAAGGTTATTAATTTACCTATATCAATACGAATATATATCTTACTTTCTGCGATAGCCACAAGTGAATCATCTTGAATTAAATTAACACTGTTAATTAAATCCAGGCTAGAACGTCCATAATATGTAACATTCTCGGAGGCCCTAAAAATAAGCTTATTATCAACATTAAAATCTTTCAGGTTACGCATATCCAGATAGGTAGGACCATCGGCTTTTTGGATGAAATCTTCATCTGTAAGCTGTTGCTGTATTTGTTTTATATTTACAGCAGGCATTTCAGCATTCTTGATAAACAAGATATCAATTGAGACAGGAGGCATATTCTTAGAAAAATAAAATCGTTTTTTATTGCCATTTGATTTTGCGACAACTTTCCCATCTTCTAACTCTCCTAATTTGAAGTCATCAGAGGCGTCATTAATTCTAGATGCAATTTTGAATATTAAATAGTTTCTAAAATCCCCAGAAGACGAACCATAAAAAGGGAAAATATCATCATAGATAATATCGCTTTCAGTACTAAAAATGACACGAATGGAATTGCTAAAATTAATTATTTCATCTGACTCTCTACTTTTAACAGATGCCCACCTTAGATATTTAATGCTGATCTCATTATCACTAAAATTAGCTTCTCTTAAAACACGAGCCGAAAAAGAATTACTATCTTTATCGTAATTTAAAAAATCAAAATTTAATAGATTATCAAATTTAGAGTCTGCAACAAGCATTAGCGGAACATCCTGCTCATCAGGATAAATATAATGGATAGGAACCCCTGCCTTTTCAGCATATTTGGGGTAATTCTTAAGCGAATTTGAGACATTACTATTGGTTGCTTCTGTAGCACTTTCATTATTATTTACTGTGGCTTCATCTTCTTTGCCCTCTTGGATATTACCATCTAAGGTTTTATTTGGTTCATCCTGAGTTTCTTCTTCGCCAAAATATATTGAATAAAAATTCAATACACCTTCAGTTGGCGTAAACCACGTTCCTCTAGTAGCCAGATAAGTTGCAGCTTGAGATATAATAGTAGCAGCTTTTGACGTAATATTTAATGATTTCGCCACTTCTAAAATCGCGATCTTTTTATATACGGATTCAGATATTTCACTGGATGAATTGGAATACCCCTTTAGTCTAATTATGTTTGATTTAAATTTGTAAAATATAATATTTGTAGTCGTGCTATCAAAACCGAATGTATCCTTAAAGTATTTATAATCAATAACAGTTTTTACACCATTTATATAAGAAACAAACTTTTCATAGAAAGATCTTAAAAAATCATCTGAATTATTGAAGAAGTTTAATCTGGAATTTAAAATTGTAATATACTCCTGAGCAGATTTAAGTGGCAAATCGATGGGGAGCATGTTTTTTTCCAATTTAGATTGAAGAAACATAAGTGTGTTATTCATTAGATCTTCCCTACCCTGCTCATGGGAAAATCCAAATTCAGCGCTTTCATCAATATGTTTCTTTTCAATACTATTCAGGGTTTTTATTTCCTCCGAACTCCATTTATAACTTTTCAAATCTTGTAGAATTAACAGCTCTTCATTTCCAGATAATTTAGCAGTACGGTTATAAAGTTTTCTAAGGTTTAACCTCTTCGTGATAGTCATAGTTTCATTTAATGTATTTTTTAAAATCGATAAGTGATCATTTGCCATTTCACTTACAACTTTATATTTAGCTGAACGCCCCACCGTGTCTGTAATGGTTTTGTAAGCGTACTTCAAACCAGTGGAGATAACTTCATAAACGGCATCACCCCCCATACCTCCTGCAAACCAAAAAATATAAGTTCTCATCAAATTACTCCATGCATCTGATTCTTCATCTTTATTTTCAGACAATTGAAATGCTAAAGAAACAGATATAGTATTGATAAGGAAATCAAAAGCTAAAAATAAACTATAACTCCACGTTAAACCAAATGAAGGCGCGATGGGTAAAGTGGCGAGAGTAAACAAAGTGATAAAAGTATCAAGGTAGTTTTTCATGTAATTACGAAATTCCTCATCCACACTTATAACACTAGCATCAACATCTTCCCTCATTTTAGTAAAAGATTGTGAATGTGAAATTGTTTTTAATTGACTCTCATAATCGATAACTGAAAATTCAAATGCCGGGAGCGGTTCTAAAGGGACATCAGTAGTCGCTCTGTTATCAGCACCTGGTGCGTAAATCATATTAATTCCAATATGTGCTTTTTCCGTTAAACCTACTGGAGATCTGGAGTTCTTATTATCAAACCAATTTTCTTTTTTATTCTTTATGGATATCGCACTAACCAAAAAGTCTTGTAAAGCTTTAGAATAAAAGAGATCACCTCCTGACGAGAACCAGTTAGTATGCCTCCAATATAATGGCAATCTTGCAAGAGTTTTTGTCACACTATTGTAGAGTAATCCATACTTTGAGGAAGTATCATATCTACTGTCAACAGGAATAAAAAAAACGTTTGCTAAAGGGACACTATAAAAATCATGTCTGTATTCTGGCATCGGTCCCCATTCCCGTGGTATTACGTCGCCAGTTTTATTGTTTTCGCGAAGTGTCTTATTTAAATATAGAGCAGAAACCTGATAAATATGAGTACTACCACGCGAGCCTTGTAAATATTTTTCAACACCACGAGATCCTATCAAAGCATCTTTCTCCTCTGGTGTTAATGCGCCCGAACCGTCATTATCCGTATTATCAATAAATTTCACACCTTGATTTTCATTACCACCTGCATAGCTAAAAAGTTGTTCAAAAGATGTTTTTAAATAATCATCGGAGACCCTTCTTATTTCATCGTCGCCTTCAAGGATATCAATAATATCTGTCAGCAATGTTTCAAAGTCTTCAGACTCTGACACTTCCTTAATTAACTCCTCATGCTCGTAAATAATAGATGTATAGGGTAGAGCCCAGTTCCCTTTATTTTTCGGCGTTAAGGGGGTATTTCTTTGTCGATAGTAAGAAATAACTTTTAAAACGCTTTCTTCAAAAATATTTTCTGGGTTTTTTAAATTACGAAGTGTTTTATCATAATCACGTATAGCTTTATTTGGTGCAGCTATAATCCTCCCAATTGTTGATGCCAACCCCGGTTCTGGATTATAGTTAACCATTACAAGTGTATCAGCATTTATCCTTTTATTTTCAGGTATATTATCTCTTGTCTGTATGTTATCTAACATTGTATTTATAGTACTTTTTAACGCATTTTCCCATCCAAATGCAACCCCTCTTTTCAAAACCACCGCTGCTGCTTCAGTGATTTTTTCATTAACTCCATCATAAATAACGTCATGTTTTTCAAGTTGGGAACTTAACTTACTTTTTGAAAGCTTCATATCATTAGACAAAAAATCCATTACTCGATCATACTCACCACTGCTTCTCACAACCGCATATTCTCTCGAAACAAAAATATCTTCGCAAAAGGTAATCCTTCTGAATATTTTATCCCGCAAAGCCACCAGGTTATCTCGTGATATTAATGCCTCGCCTAGAGCATGTATGTTAGACACAGGAACAATCTTAATTGGATTAGCTGAGCCATGATTAGATATCGTCAACTTTATTAATTCAAAAAAATTTCTAGAAATATTTTTCGGGAATATCAAATTATCAGAGTATTTTTTCTCTATATCTGCAATTTTATCTGAAACCTCTGTCTGAATATTATCCTTCAAATAGACGGGAGTAGTAGACTCATCCAACTTACGTTTTATAATTTCATTTATATCTTTTTTTAACCCATTACCAAAGATTTTTATTTGATCCCAAAGAAGAAAACTGTAATTTTTTAATGTATCTTCTGTATTGTTTGAAAAAAAATCACCAATCCCACTTTTCAGAAAAGACTCTGACTCTTTCTTTTCGAAAGACTTCATCATTGAAACCAATGTCATATTTGAGGCTCGTGAAACAAGTGTATATTCGTTTAGAACCTCTATAAAGTAAGGATAAATTTCATTAAACAACTGCGATGTTTTGTTAGAATTAAAAGAGTCATTGATTGATGATTCTGATTTTAAATCCAGTAAAACTTTTCTAACGCGGCCCAGGATGAACTCAAGAGCAGAGAGTGTTTCTTCTTTATTCTCAATGTAATTAATCTTCTCTCGCTCTGCTAGCAGAATTTTTTTTTGCTCTGCCTGGTCATTATCTTGCACCGCTTTGTCAAATGCAGATTTACTTTCATCTGACATCCTATTTAACCAGATGTAACTATAAGTCATTTTTTCCGTAAACCCACTCTTTTCTATACGATCAAATAATGACTTTGGATAGAATGAAATAGCGGTGACATGATAACATGACATTCTTTCAATAAAACCTTTATTATTGCCTTTAGCATAAATTTTGCTAATTACATCATTTAGTGTAATATTTTCAATTTTTCTTTCAACAGCATCTGGAACATAATGATGATCCATCATTTTCAGTGATTCCAATGTATCTTTTAGCTGGTCAATTCTTTTAATATCCCCTACATAGCTTTTTAAAAAGTTACTGCCTGAATGCGAATCCAAATAACGACCCACATTGCCATCATAATTATTTTCGATATACTTCCATGCTTGTGCCCTGTGAGGCTGATTCATGAACAATAATCTCTCATAACCTCTAAACCAATGCAGAATATGATAGGGTACAAAAAGTGACGATGTTTCCGTGTCATAAGGGTTACTGCCAAAATTAGACACCGTCTCCTCTGAGGAAAGATTTCCTAACATACGTAAATAATCGTATATTTTGGGGGGGATATTTCTTTTATTCCTGGAATGATTGTCTTTTACTGATGTAATATCCATTTGATTATCATCATAGTTCCCTTTCGCTGGTGAGTCTAAAGCGGGAATATATTCACCTCCATTAAGTTCATTATCAAATTCCGTTTCAATCAGTTCATCTATCTCGCTTCCATCAGTAATTCCCCACGGGGAATTCAAGTATTCCAACAATATGTCAATCTCATCCAGAGTAAAGTACAGGCCTCTTGATTTTAGTATTCTTTTTATTACCTCCTGCTTTTCTTTTATTTTTACAGCAGAAGAAAATGCGGCTCCGCCAATCAATCCAGAAGCGAAACCTGCAAGCAAACGCCAACGCTCTCTTTTTATAAATCGGATATCTCTGCCCTTTTTAGGAGCGCGGATTCCCTCGGATAATGGCTTGTTATACGGATTTTCCGTATCTGTGCCTATGTCATCAAGAAATGTAGTGCTAGGTTGACTGGCTGTATTAGCACCATTACCCAGCAGTGGGTCTTTTACTGCTTCAACAGTAACGTCATCCAATATATCCCCGTTATTTTTTTGACTGTCAGCGTCATTATTTTTCGGTGCAGTTACTGCAATGCCTTCAAGTGAGACGTTATTTGGGTTTACTGCTGATTTACCTTTCTTATAGATCTTCCAGCCTTTATAGGCCATATCTCCAACGGGAATAAGCAACGCCAGACTACCGATGACATTGGCCATCAGACTCTTATTGTCATATTGGGTTCTCTCCCTTTCAAGCTGCTCAAACGTCATCTTATTGAGCTTTTCATTATCTTGTTTATCAGCACTGGAGAAACTCTGCATTCCTACATAGCCAGCTGCAAACCCTGAACCTGTTGTGACAAGATACGTAGCCGCGTCCTGTAGCAGGTGCGTTAGCGTATCAAAGTCCTCTGTCGCCTGGTCGACAGCGGCATAGCCCGTATTTGATGCCTCAGCTTGCGGAACTGAACTAGCAAGATACGCTGCCGCCCCAACGCCCAGCACGGCCAACACACTGGTATGGTTACGGATGAGTTCTCGCGTCACTGCAATAGCGAGTTTTTTCGCCTGGAAGACCGCCCCTCGGGTCACCCCTACAGCCAAATTGACCCCACCAATCACCGTATTGGCCGCGCCTTTGGCGACATAACCGCCCAGATTCGCTAACCCGGTGGCGGCCTCTTTAAGGCCATACTGATTAACATGAATATGTGGCTGAACAAGGTTCATGACGTTTTCATGCGTCCAGTAATTCATTAACAGTGTGGCGACGGTTTCAGTATTTTTCAGTGACAGCTTTTTGCCCGACTGGCGTAATGAATCAGTAATGATTTGTTTGATTTTCTGGTTTACCAGCAAACGTGTGATGGTTTTTGACACCAGCAGATCCCGATCAAAATGCCCCCACGACGTCCATGATCCCCAGATATCGTTCTTGATGACATCCCAGGTTTGTGGGTTTTCCTCAATCAGGTCATTGACGAAATTGAACCAGCTGGCCAACCCAACAATATGTCTACTCCAGCCATCTTTCTCGCTATTTACCAGCGCCTGTAAATCCTCTATTTTCCTTGTTCTTATATCTTTATCTTTTTCATGCATTATAGTAATTATTTGATAGACATTTCTAAACGCACGCAGCGATTCGGTATATTTATTACTCCCAATGATCGACTCACTCACTTTAAATAAAACTTCGGATGAGATGAATTGTTTTATCTCACCCCCCTCTCCATAGAATAAGTAATCAAATGCAGCTATAGCCTGTTCATCTTTAATCCCCCCATCTCCTTCCTTCCACTCGGTGTAGTTATCCGGATCAAAGTATTCTGACGCAGCATTTCTGATATACCTGGCTATGTCGATTATAAACGTCCGATCAGTTCTATAAACCGTAAGCATCAGTTGCTTAATAATGACATAAGTGAGATTTACAGCTGTCTGCCCATTTCCTGTATTGCGATAACGAAGGTAACTCTCTAAAATCTCAATCCCACCCGCCCCAAGTACCTGCTCGGGCATTTTATGCCGCAGGTCAGAAAAATTCCCCACCAGTTCTTTTGTAAACACAGTGTTTTTGGTTTTGTTTTTTAATGCACGATGACGATCTTCATTCAGGAGGAAATCCCATATTCCGTCAAACTGGTTCAGTGAGTCCTGCACCTCCATCAAGGCAAATGTTTCTTTTGTGAGATCCCAGGAATAATTATTGGATAAATTTAATCCAGTTAACTCAGAGGTAAGCGGTGCTAAATACTGATTAAAAAACTTATAATGATTTGCAATGATAGTATAAAGGTAAGTTATTTTTATCCAGGGAGAAGGTTCCACCTGCATTTCCTCAACAGTGTTAACGAATATTTTATATTCCTTTTGAACCTCAGTGCCAAGATGGTCAAAAAGCCCTAGTTTCATCCTAAACGAATCAAAAGCAGTACCGATTGCTTGCAGCCATCCTGCCAGTGGTTCCGGTAAGGAGTGAGTATTATGGCTGAGTGCTTTTGAAACAAAATCTAAGGGGTTCTTCTCTGCGGGCAGTTCCTGGATATCGTTATAATATTTAATTAATGCCCCACCATATTCAGTAAGATAAATAATCTCATCCCAGTCCCATTGTTGCGGGATCTGGCCCACGAGAGAATTATTCTCTCCCTGATTCCCTTTGACGTATTTCATCGCCCGTGTCGCATTGGCCTTTATCCAGTTACCTGACAAGCTACTTTTTAACAGGTGCAGGCTCGCAACGACATCATCTATCCCCAGAGCCAGCATTTTTTCCCAGCTTGTCGCCGTCTGCGACTTCTCATATGCCTTGACGAGACGCAGCGCTGTTTGTAAATAAACTTTAAACTCATTTATCCACATCTTATGGTTAGCAGATTTATCTTTATATCCCTCTGGAATTAACATACCGTAAAAGCTCGCGTGTAAATCTGATTCTAGCTTTTTAATCAGGTCGATAAACTGTATGGAGGCTTCAATTCTTTTTACCAGAGAACCTGGAGTGGAAATCTCTTTAATCAGTGATTGAATACGAGGCCAGTCCACTGCGTTGACGTTTTTTTCAGTGCTATGTTTAACGCCAGCACCCTCTGCTTCGCGGGTAAGAGCCGCACTGCTGTTGGTCGGCGATGTTGTCAGCTTGTTGACTGCCGCAATCGGTTCCTGTCCTTGCGCGATAAAATAACTGTTTAATTTTTCCAGGGACCAACTGTCCAGCTTTTCTCGCCATTCATCTATTTGGAGTTCTATCCATGAAACTGCTACATTCCAGACCACATTCATACCATAGTTAATCACCAGCCCCATAACACCGTCAGACTGCTGTAACCATCCCAGGCCAGAAGTTCCTGCCGCCTTAATATCGGCAATCCCCATCTGCTTAGAAGAATCGCCCGTTAATCCTAAAAGATTAAAATTTACCTTACGACTGTCACTACTGTTTTTAGTATTACCCGATACTTTTACACTTTCATTAGCCTCTTCATTTACATCTTCATTTTTTGATAGTTGTTCGTTATCAAAACCCATAAAAAGACCCTCGCGCAAAAGCTTAAGCTAGATGTGAATTTACGATTAGATTGGATTCAAAAGAAGATGTGCTAGCTTGAGGATAGGAGTGCTACTACCAAAAATCAAAAAACGAGTGTCACTTATTTTATCTATTAAAATCAAATGGATGAAATAACACCGTTGATTTTTATGGTTTTTTTAAATGTGATTTATGTCAATTTTAAGAACAAACCCACCAAAAAATTCGTCCATGGCGGCTGGCTACCTGCCCTGCCCTGCCCTCCAGGCAGATAGCCAACCCACCCCGTATTAGCGCTCGCGCAGCGCCTCTTTGGCTTTATTAAACGGTTTAATTAAATAATCCATAATCGTCTTCTCACCGGTTTTAATATCCACCGTTGCCACCATGCCGGGACTAATAGAGAAGCGCGTGCCTGCTTTATTCTGCACGTAGTCGTGGTCAGTGCGGATATAGACGCGGTAATAATACACTTCCGGTTTTACTTCATCCTGAATAGTATCCGGCGAAATCCCTTCCACTTTGCCCGGCATGCCGCCGTAAATGGCGTAGTCATAGGCAGAGATTTTTACCGTCGCTTCCTGACCGGGGTGAATAAAGGCCACGTCACGCGGTGACACGCGCGCTTCAATCAGCAGGCGGTCATCCATCGGCACAATGGTCATTAGCTCACCGTTGGGTGGCACAACGCCGCCACGGGTGGTGACTTTGATGTTTTTCACAATGCCGCGCACCGGTGCACGAATGGTCAGACGCGTTACGCTGTCTTCGCGTCCTTTAATGGTTTCCGCCAGGCTGTCGGCTTCGGCAGTGGCTTTTGCCAGGTCTTCACGCGCCTGCACATAATATTGTGAACGCGTGTCGGTCAGTTTCAGCTCCAGGTCCGATTTATCCCGTTGTAAACGCAGAACCTCTACGCTACTGGCCGCGCCGGTTTTCGCTAACCGCTGCGTAATACCCAGCTCCTGATTTGCCAGCGCCAGAGACTGCTGAATTTGTCCGGTGGTGTCATTGAGCTGCGCACGCCGGGTTTTATACAGCCGGGTTTCTGAGGCGATAAGATCCGGATAGGCCTGAAGTTCCGCCGGGAATTTCAGCGGCTGATCGTTCACTTCGGCATTCAGGCGTGCCGCCGCCGCCAGAGAAGCACGATAGCGCGCAGCGCTTTCACCAACGCTGGAAGCAAAGCGTGTAGGATCAAGTTTGGCCACGATCTGCCCGGCATCCACTTTATCCCCTTCATGCACGTAAAGCTCAGCGACAATCCCGCCCTCCAGCGAACCCAGCACCTGGTCACGCGAACTGGGGATCACTTTGCCAGTACCGGTAGAAACTTCATCCAGCACGCCAAACCATGCCCACACCCCCGCCACCAGCATCAGTAACAGACTGAGCAGAATCAGCCGCACCGAGCCAGAATAGTGCGCTTCAGAACGTAAATCCGCATCAAGGTCATCCGCACTGTCGCCAGGTGCGGCACCCACTAACTGTAATTTCGCGAGTTGTTTCATTCTTCACTGGCCTCCGGGCGATTGAGCGCAGGACGCGTAGGCGGCAGGGCATTATCTTTCGGGCTGTCCATTACCAACTGCCCCTCTTTTAGCACCAGAATACGGTCTACCAGCGTGAGGATTGCCGCACGGTGCGTAGCCACAATCAGGGTGCGCCCGTTGAGCCAGTTGCCCAGCCGTTCGATAAACTCCTTCTCGGTGTGGTCATCCAGTGAAGCCGTTGGCTCATCCAGCAGCACAATGTTGGGATCGCGCAGAAGCATACGCGCCAGCAACACAGATTGACGCTGGCCGCCAGACAACCCTACCCCGCCTTCCATCACCGGATGGTCCAGCCCGAGGGGCAAGCGGCGGATAAAATCAGCCCCGCCACTGACAGTCAGCGCGGCAAAGATCGCATCATCGCTGGCGTGAGGCGCGCCCATAATCAGGTTTTCACGTAGCGTGCTGTGGAACAGGCGCGCATTCTGCGTCATCAGCCCAACGTTGCGCCGCACGTCTGCCATATCGATTTGCGGCAGGCTGAGGTTATCTAACCTCACTTCGCCCCCTACCAGCTCCACACCGCCCGCCAGCGCCTGCAACATGGTGGATTTACCCGCCCCGTTGCGGCCCAGCAGGGCAATGCGTTCGCCCTGCTTAATGGTGAGACGATTAATACGCAGCGCGATGGTCAGCGAGTCGTTGTAATAGCGGAACATGGCGTCAGTAAACTGATAGTTACCAAACAGCACCGGGCAGTGAATGCGCGTCTCTTCCCGGCTGTTTTCCACCGGCAGAGACATCAGGGAATCCAGGCTGGTCTTCGCCGCTTTGACCTGCTGCCAACGCGCCAGCACGCCGCACAGCGTGGCCATTGGCGCAATCATGCGTGAGGAGAGCAGCGAAGCCGCCACAATAGAACCGGTGGTGATATCGCCATCAATTACCATTGGCGCACCCACCACAATCACGCTGGCGTACACCAGCCCCTGAATCGTCACCCCCCAGGTGATCAGCGAGTGCATCACTTTGCGCATCTCCACGCCCGACTGCGCCGTAATGCGAATGTAGCTGTTCCACTGTTGCAGGAAGCGGTCTTCTGCCTGCATCAGTTTGATGTCCTCCAGCCCCTGCACGCTCTCCACCAGCACCGCGTTGCGCAGCGTGGCTTCTTTGAGATTTTTGTGCGCCAGGATCGCCAGCTTCTTCTGCACAAACAGCCCCGGCAGAATCATCAGCAATACGGCCACCGGCGCGATCCACGCCAGCTGCGGTGCGATGATCGCCATCACCAGCAGGAATAAGAGGAAGAACGGCATATCCACAATCGCGGTGACGGTGGTGGACGTCACCATTTCACGGATCGATTCCAGTTCACGCAACTGGGAGATAAACGTCCCGGTGGAGCGTGGAATGGCGCTGTTACGCAGCCGCAACGCATGACCAAAGACCCGATCCGAGACGCGCATATCCGCCCGCTTGCCCAGCAGGTCCGTGACGTGATCGCGCGCGACGCGTAACACATAGGTGAAAACCACCGTAATAATCACGCCGCCATACAGTACATACAATGTGGGATAGGATTGGGCCGGAATCACCCGATCGTACACCTGCATCGAGAAGATAATGCCGCCGAGCGCCATCAGGTTAATCAGGAAAGAAGCCAGCATGACGTGGCTGTAAGGCCGCATCTCCTGGAACACCAGGCGGCGCAGCCAGTCAGGTTTAGCCGCTTCAAGGTAGCGATCGATACGGCTGTCTTTCCCCGAAGCCAGCGGGCGGAAAGCCGCCGCATGGCGAATCTCTGGCAACAGCGTGCCGAGGGCCAGCGGCGTGGGTTGTTCTTCACCGGCAAAATGGACCCGAACTTCATCTTCGCCATCAAAGCTGGTGATGACGCCCACCTGACCGTCGGCCATTTCCACCGCCAACGGCAAGCGCCAGCTCGAAACCTCAAACTGATTTTCTTTAAACAACTGCAACGACAGCCCCGCTTGCCGCGCCAGATGACGCAGCGCCTTGTCACGCGTCTGTTTGCCCTGCCATTCGCTGGCCGCGAGAATCATGCCGGGTGAACACGGCAGGCGATAGTGATTGGCGATCAGGATGATGGCCGTGGCCCAACCGTGCAGCGGTATCTTTTCCGCCTCGTCGGGTTTTCCGGCTGGACTGTCTGGGATCTGCATCTGTGTCATGGCTGGATCTCCACCGACTGAATTCGCTGATTATTCAGGCCGAACGCCGACCGCATATGCCCGGTACTGTAGAGGCAGTCGAGTTGCAGTGAGCGCAGCTGGCTAATGGTTTGTTGCAGGGTAAAGCGCGTCTGGAACACTTCCTGCTCGGCGTTGAGCACGTCCAACAGCGGACGGGTGCCAAGTTGCAGGTACTGATCCTGATAGAGCTGCTGGGTTTTCTCTCCCAACTGCTGCTGACGCGCCATGATCGAGAGGCTAAGGGCCAGGCTCTGCGCCTGATCCTGGGATTCGTTCAACTGCTGGCGGGCTTTCAGTCGTGCTGAATCCACCGCAGCATTGGCCGCCCCCACCGCATGGGCGGCAGCATCGCGCCCGGCGGTCAGCCCGCCGCCCTGGTAGAGCGGCATCTGGACTTTAACAAACGCCGAATACTGGGTCTTATCCAGCACTTCGCTGCTGGAGTAGTGGTTGTTCAGGTAGCGGGTGACTTCCGGCTCCAGCGAGATGGTTGGCATCATCTGCGCATTGGCGTTATCCAGCTTTGCCTGCGCCTGACGCGCCTGCGCCCACGCAGCCAGTACCGCCGGAATCAGCCGGTCATCGTTACGCAGGTTCTGGCAGGAGTTCATGAGTTTTTGCGGGAAGTCATCACTGACTTTTTTCACCAGCGGCCAGCCAAGGTAAGTGGCAAGGGTGGCGCGCCAGCGATCAAGATTGGCCTGGTACTGAGTAAGAATGGTGCGCGCACCTTCAATACGGGCATCGGTTTGCGTGGCATCCGAAAGTGACGCCGCGCCTTCGTCGTTACGCTGCCGCGCAAGGTCGCCAATTTTTTGTAATGCGGTGAGCTGCTGCTGGGCGATTTTAACCAGTTGTTGATAGCCCTGTACTTCGATCAACGCAGCGGCGGTGTCATGGGCCACGGTATCAATGCTGACCAGCACTTCCGCTTGCTCCTGGGCAACGCCCGCCTCGGCGGAACGCACCGAACTGCTGACTTTTCCGAAGTCATACAGCATCTGAGACACCGACAGTACAAACGACGGGCTGTAGCCTTTTTCGGTGTAGCTGTTGGTGTAGCCGTTGTTCATACCGGCACTCACCTGCGGATAGTATTTCGACTTCGCCACATCCACCTGTGAGCCTTGTTCCTGTAATTTTCCTACTGCTTCTGCGATATCCGGGTGCCACTGTACCGCGCGGGAAATCGCCTGACCTATGGTTAGCGTATCCGGGACACGGGCCAGTGCAGGGGCAGAAATTTCACCGGTTAGCGAGGGGAGATCTTGTTGCTGCGCCAGATTATCGGGCGCGATTTGGGTAATCGAGGAGAACGGTGGCTCGGCAGCCACCAGGGGAAAACTGGAAAAAACCATGCCAGCACACAGCAGGCTGAGTTTGAAGGAACGGCGATATATTGCGCTTGATTGCATCAAATCCATCGATAGTCCACCAATATGTAAGAGAAATGGGCACTTCCTTGTGCCCTTGTGCTTGCATCCTTGCGTCGGTATATCAGCCGTTAAACGTTATGGATCTGGTGTGGTTGCTGTACCAGTTCCTCCAGAGTTGCATTGACGCCTTCCAGGGTAATCAGCTGTGTACTGCTGTAAGCCGTACCCGTACCATCACGGTCAATTGATAGCACAGTGTTGCCGTCAGAAGTATGGTCCACTTTCACAAAATCATTAATATTACTTGTGGAATCATTCCATCCGATCAGCAGGTTGCTGACGTCAATCTTGTCACCGTTCGCCACAGAGAAATCGGTCCAGGTATCGTGACCGTTTCCGCCCGTCGCATCGGCACTGCTCAGCAGGTGATACACCAGGGTATCTGTGCCTGCTCCCGAAGTGATGGTGTCGTCATAGGCGCTACTGGTCAGCGTGTCATTACCACTGGTTCCGGTGATTGTCGGATGCAGCTCAATCGTGAACGTATTGGTGGTAATGGTGCCGTTGGTAGACGCCAGGCTGTAGCTGAACTCCTCTTTGTGGGTGATGGTCTGTGCATCCAGGCCTGCGGTCAGGGTGTAGGTGTAGCTACCGTTGGCCGCAATGCTCAACGTACCGTAGTCACCCGCCACCTGAGTGGTACCACTGCTGCTCACGGTGGTGGTGTCGCCGTGTTCATTGGTGATGCTCAGGGTGCCGGTATGGCTGGTAGACGAATCGCTGTAGATGCTGCCATGGGCTGAGGTGGCATCACTGTCCGCCGTCTCGACGCTGGCGGTAGCGAACAGACTGTTCGTACTCAGCAGCGCCGCAGAGTGGGTAAGGTCAACCGTCAGCGTGGCAGACGTCACCGCACCGTGGGAATCCGTCACTGAGTAGCTGAAGGTATCGGCACCTGGCAGGGTGGCAATGTCGATACCGGCCTTCAGTACGTAGGTGTAGTTCCCGTGCGAATCAATCGTCAGCGTACCGTAAGCGGTGGTGATGGTTGTCACGCCGGTGCTGCCTACCGTCTGGCCTGCAATGGTTGTCACCGCCGTACCGGCCGGGATGGTTCCCGCCACGGAGCTGGTGTCATTGGTCAGCAAGTTGCCGGTGACCGTACTGGAGACAGAGAGCTGCTCGGTGGAGACGTCACTGGTGGTTTTGACGGTGTTGGTGGTCAACAGCCCCACACCACTGGCGGCGAGGAACACGATATAGGTGCCTGAACCGTTCAGTGACACCGTGGTACTACCGGAGTTCGTCACCGAGAAGATGGAAACCAGCGTACTGAACAGCGTGGTTGCAGAGACCTTGGTATAGCTGTTGGTGGCCGCATCCGTCAGTTTGTACACCTCCAGATAGACCGTTGACAGCACCGAGATACCGGTTTGCGAACCGGTCACCGCCAGCGTACGGGTCTCACCATTACCCACAGTGAACGACAGGTACGGGTTGTTACCCAGTACGCTGAGGTTGATGACATCCCCAAGACCGACTGACAGCAGCGCGGAAGCCGATTTCGATGTCACGGTGTGCTGGGTGGTCTGCGTGGTCGCGGTGTAGTTCAGGTTGGTAATATCATTTACCGCACTGATCAGGATGGCACCGGTTGCCGGGGCGCTGTTAGAAACGTTGCCCGCCGCATCCGTCAGCGTAACCGCCAACGCCGCACCGGTGGTCTGCGCCGTGGTCAGCGTGACAGAGAAGCTGCCGCCGCTGTTCACCGTACCCGTACCCACCACGTTGCCGCCAGCATCACGCACCGTGACGGTGGTTCCCGCTTCACCCAGACCGGTGAGGATGGTCCCGGCATTATTCACCACCAGCGACGTTGGCGCGTTCGGCGCAACAGTATCCACAATCACTGTCGAGGTTGCCGCGTTGCCCACGTTGCCTGCTGCATCCGTGACCGTCACGCTCAGGGTGTGCGTGCCGTTACTCAGCGTGCCGCTTTGATACGTCCATGCCCCGGTAGTGGCATTCGCCACCACTGAACCCAGCAGCGTTGCACCATCGTAGATAGTGACCAGACCACCCGCTTCCGCCGTACCGCTCAACAGCGGCGTTGCATCACGCGTTGCGCCGTTGTTCGGCACCGTCACGTTTGGCGTCGCATCGTTGTTGGTGACCGTCAGCGTTGAGGCATTCGGTGCTACCGTATCCACTGTCAGCGTGAGCGTGACGTTGGCTCCGGTGTTACCGGCCGCATCAGTCTGGTTGATGACCAGCGTATGGGTTCCCTGCGACAGCGTCGAAGTGACGAAGCTCCAGGTGCCGTTGCTGGCAACAGTTGTCGTACCAAGCAGCGTGGTGCCATCGTAAACACTGACTTTGGCCCCCACTTCACCACTGCCGCTCAACTGCGGTGTGCTGTCGTTGGTGACCGCGCCGTTGGCAATCGCCACTGGCGTGCTGCCGTTGTTGTTGGCCGCCGCCGCCGTCAGGCCCACTGGCGCAATGGTGTCCACAATGATGGTGGCCGAGGTGGTTCCACTCACGTTACCGGCAGTATCTCTGACGCTGACGTTAATGGTATGCGTGCCTTCGCCCAACGCGCTGGAGACAAAGGTCCAGGTCCCTGCACTGCCTACGGTGACCGAGCCAAGCACGTTGGTGCCATCCAGAATGGTGACCACACTGCCCACCTCTGCTGACCCGCTCAACAACGGCGTGTTGTCGTTGGTTGCGGCACCATTTGCTACCGTGACGTTTGGCGTCACGTTGTTGTTGGTGATGGCCAGCGTAGAAGCCGTTGGCGCAATGGTATCCACCGTAATGGTGACTGCGGTTGAGGAGACGCCGGTATTACCCGCCGCATCCGTCGCCTTCACGCTCAGCGTATGGTTACCCTCGCTCAACGCGTTGGTGGTGTAAGTCCAGGCACCGGTCGTGGCGTTCGCCGTGACCGATCCCAGCACGGTTGTGCCGTCGTAGACGGTAACGATGCTACCGGCTTCGGCCGTGCCTGCCAGGGTTGGTCGGTTGTCATCCGTGACCGCACCACTGGTCAGGAAGCCCTGACTGGTGCCCACATCATCATAGACCGTCAACGTACTCGCGCCCGGTGCCACGGTATCTACGGTCAGCGTCACCGCAGAGGTCGCACCGATGTTTCCGGCAGCATCCACCTGGTTGACGTTCAGCGTGTGCAGACCCTGGCTCAGCGTCGAGGTGACGAAGCTCCAGGTGCCCGCACTGGTCACCGTGGTGCTGCCCAGCAGCGTAGTGCCGTCGTAGACATACACTTTGGCTCCGATCTCACCATTACCACGCAGCAGTGGCGTACTGTCGTTGGTCACGCCGTTGTTGGCAATCGCCACTACGGTGGTGCCGTTATTGTTCGCGGCAGAGAGCGTCAGGCCGGTTGGTGCCACGGTATCGACAGTCACTGATGCCGTGGTGGTCCCGCTGACGTTACCTGCGGCATCCGTCACGGTCACGCTGATCGGATGGAAGCCATCGGTCAGCGCGGTAGTGACGTTAAAGCTCCATGCACCGGTAGTGGCATTGGTGGTGGTGCTGCCCAACACGTTGCCGTTGTCGTAAATGGTGATAATCGTGCCTGGCTCCGCCACGCCGCTCAGACGTGGGGTGCTGTCGTTGGTGGAACTCCCCGCCGCAATGGTGGTGTTTGGCGTCACGTTGTCGTTGGTCAGTACCAGCGTCGAAGCATCCGGCGCAGTGGTATCCACGGTGATATTCACTGTGGTCGACGCTACGCTGGTGTTGCCTGCGGCATCGGTGACCGTTACGTTCAGCGCATGAGCACCGCTACTCAACGGATTGGTGGTGTAGTTCCACGCGCCGGTCGTGGCGTCAGCGGCCACAGAACCCAGCACCGTCGTACCGTCATAGATGGTTACCAGACTACCCGCTTCGGCAGTGCCGCTCAGGGTTGGTGTGGTGTCATCCGTGAAGGCGCCGTTCGCCAACGCGCCCTGATTTGGTCCTACATCATCAGTGACCGTCAGACTGCTGGCGGCTGGCGCGATGGTATCCACAGTGAAGGTGGTGGTGACCGCCGTGCTGGTGTTACCTGCCGCATCGGTTGCCGTGGCGCTCAGCGTATGCGCGCCCTGGCCCAGTGCGGTTGTTACCACCAGACTCCACTGCCCGTTGCTGCCCGCCGTGGTAGAACCAATCACCGTGGTGCCTTCGGTGATCACCACACGGCTGCCCGCTTCCGCCACCCCATTCAGGGTTGGCGTGCTGTCATTGGTGATGCCGTTGTTGGCAATCAATACTGGCGTTGCGCCGTTATTGTTGCTGGCACTCAAGGTCAGCCCGGTTGGAGCCAGCGTATCGATAATCACGCTGGCGCTGGTGGTCCCACTGACGTTACCTGCGGCATCGGTCACTGTGACGCTCAGCGGATGGGTGCCATCCGTCAGCGCTGAGGTGATGTAGCTCCAGGCCCCGGTCGTGGCATTCGCCACCACGGAACCCAGCAAGGCGCCATTGTCGTAGATTTTGACAATGCTGCCCGCTTCCGCCGTGCCGCTCAGCAGTGGCGTGTTGTCGTTGGTGGTGCCGCCGTTGGTGACCGTGACGTTTGGCGTCACGTTGTTGTTGCTGATGGTCAGCGTTGAGGCCACAGGTGCCGTGGTATCGACCACCAGCGAGAAGCTGGTGGCGGCACTGGTGTTCCCCGCAGCATCTTTCACCGTCACGCTCAGAGGATGCGTGCCATCGCTCAAGGCGTTGGTGGTGAAGGTCCATGCACCGCTGGTAGCGTCCGCCACCACAGAACCCAGCACCGTGCTGCCATCAACAATGGTGACAATGCTGCCTGCCTCAGCGGTGCCGCTCAGGGTTGGCGTATTGTCATCCGTTGCCGTGCCGCTGGTGACCGCACCGGTAATCGCACCGACGTTATCGGTCACGGTGAGCGTAGTGGCTCCAGGCGCTACCGAGTCGATATTCAGCGTTGTGGTGACAGCCGTACTGGTGTTACCCGCCGCATCGGTTGCGGTGGCGCTCAGCGTATGAGCACCCTGCGCCAGCGCGGTGGTGGTGATGAAACTCCACGCTCCGGTGCTGCCTGCCACTACTGAACCCAGCAGGTTAGCCCCGTCATACACTCTGACCACGCTGTTCGCCTCTGCCTGCCCACTCAACAGCGGCGTGCTGTCGTTGGTCAGGCCGCCGTTGGCAATCAGCACCGGCGTAGAGCCGTCGTTGTTGCTGGCGTTCAGCGTCAAGCCGGTTGGTGCCACGGTATCCACCACCACCGTGGCGGTGCTGGAGGCCACACTGACGTTACCCGCCGCGTCTGTTACTCTGGCGCTCAGGGTATGAGTACCTTCGCCCAGTGTCGTGGTGGTGTAGCTCCACGCGCCGGTCGCGCTGGCAACGACCGATCCCAGTACCAGCGTGCCATCATAAATGGTGACGATGCTGTTGGCTTCGGCCTGGCCGCTGACGGCTGGCGTATTGTCGTTGGTGGTACCGCCGTTAGGCACAGTCACGTTTGGCGTAACGTTGTTGTTGCTGACCGTCAGGCCAGTGGCCGGAGCCGGAGCGATAGTATCCACCAGGAAGACGGTAGTCGCAGAAGGCTGACTGACGTTGCCCGCCGCATCCGTTACCGTCACGCTGATAGAGTGGCCACCGTTGCTCAACAGCGGGCTGGTGAAGGTCCAGGCACCGCTGGTGGCATCGGCAACGGTGGAGCCCAGCACCGTGGTGCCATCGTAGATGGTAACCAGGCCGCCGGCTTCCGCCGTCCCCGATACCGCAGGGGTGTTGTCGTTGGTGGCCGTGCCGTTGGCAATTTCTACCGGCGTTGCGCCGTTGTTATTGCTCACCAGCAGGTTATCCACCGCCTCTGGGGCAAGGGTATCGACGGTAATCGTGGCCGAGGCCGTTTCACCAGGGTTACCCACCGCATCAATCACCACCACTGAGATAGTATGCGTGCCATCCAACAGCGCGGTGGTTGGGGTATAGCTCCACTGCCCGTCCGCATCCACCGTCACACTGGCCGCAACTACGGTGCCATCAATGGAAATATCGACGTAAGTGCCGGTGGCCGTTACGCCGGTGAGAACCGGTGTGGAGTCTTTGGTGTCGTCACCGTCTGCTACCGCCAGCGGTACTGGCCCACTGTCATCGGTGATTTGCAGCGTGCTGGTGGCAGGCGGCAGATCCGCTTCGATGTTAATCGCAAACGATGGGTTCGGTGCCGCACCACTGACGTTACCCGCTTCATCGGTGACGGTGGTGGTGAAGTCGTGGCGACCATTGCTCAACACCGCAGTGGTGAAGGTCCAGTTGCCGTCTGCATCAGTCACCGCAGTCCCGAGCAGCGTCGATCCATCATAGATAGAGACGATGCTGTTCAGTTCAGCGGTTCCCGAGAGCGTTGGCGTACTGTCATCCGTGATTTCACCATAGGCCAGCTCACCCGTTGAGGCACCGGCATTGTCGAAGACCACCAGGTCATCAACCGGGTCTGGCAATACGGTGTCGATGGTTAACGTGAAGTCTGCTGACGCCGTGCTTACGTTACCAGCCGCATCCGTCGCGGTGATGGTGAGGATGTGCGTACCATCCAGCAGTGCAGAGGTTTCTACACGCCATACGTTGTTATCACCCACGGTGGCCGATCCCACCAGCACGCCATCTGAGTAGACCTGAATCAGTGAGCCAGGCTCACCGGTGGTGCCACGCAGAACCGGGGTGCTGTCGTTGGTGCTATCGCCATCGAGGATAGCCACAGGCACTGCACCGGCGTTGTTATTCACGGTGTAAGTGGTGATTTGATCCGGTGCGATGGTATCCACGGTGACGGTCACGCTGGACAAGCCGCTGACGTTACCCGCTGCATCGGTGACGCTGGCGGACAGTGTATGCGTAGCGTCAGTCAGCGCTGGACTGAACACATAGCTCCACTCGCCGCTGGAGTCGGCCGTCACAGAACCCTGCTCCACGCCATCGACATAAATACGCACCAGACTATTGGCTTCCGCGGCCCCGCTGAACAGCGGTGTGCTGTCGTTGGTGAGGCCACCGTTCGCAATATCTACCGGCGTTGCGTTGCTGTTGTTTTGCAGCAGCAGCTCGCTGGCAGCATCAGGTGCGGTTGCATCCACCGTAATGGTGTATGGCGCAGACGCCTGGCTAACGTTGCCGATCTCATCGGTGACCGTGGCGGTAAAGACATGGTCTCCGTCGGTCAGTAACGCCGGGCTAAAGCTCCAGTTACCCCCGGCATCCGCTGTGGTAGAACCAATCTCCACATCGTTGTCATACAGGGTAATGATCGCGTTTGCCTCGGTGGTTGCCCCTGACAACAACGGCGTATTGTCGTTGGTCAGCCCGGTATCGCCGATTTCAAACGGCGTAGCGCCGTTATCATCGCTGGCAATCAGCGTGGTGACATTCGGATCGGTGGCATCCACGGTGAAGGTGAACGGATCAGTAGCATCGCTGACATTACCTGCCGCATCAGTGACCGTAACGGTCAAGGTGTAAGTACCATCGTCCAGCGTTGGCGAGAAGCTCCAACTGCCGCTGTTACCCACGGCAACGCTGCCCAGTACGCCGAGGTTGGCGTCAATGATAGTGACAATACTGCCCACTTCCGCACTGCCGCTGATCAGCGGTGTGTTGTCGTTGGTCGTCGTGTTATCGCCAATGGCGACCGGCGCAGCGCCGTTGTTATTGACGATGGTGAGATTGTCTACGGCATCTGGTGCCACGGAGTCAACATCCAGGCTAATCGAAGCCGGAGCACTGACGTTACCTGCGGCATCGGTCACCGTGACGTTCAGGGTGTGTAGCCCTTCGGACAGGCTGGCGTTGTAGCTCCAGACACCTGCGTCATTTGCCACCACGGAGCCGAGCAGGACATCGCCATCATAAACGGTGACGATCCCATTGCCTTCGGTGGTGCCGCTCAACAACGGTGTGTTGTCATTGGTCAGCGCACCATCGGCAATGCCGGTTGCTGGGGTGACATTGTCGTTGCTCAGCGCCAGGTCGCTAATCGCCTCTGGTGCCACAGTATCGACAGTAAAGTCATAGCCTTCACTTGCTGGCCCAACGTTACCTGCCGCATCCGTTACCGTCGTGGTCAGGCTGTGGTCGCCCTCAGCCAGTGTTGGCGTGGTAAAGCTCCATTCGCCGGTGCCTGCTGCGGCTACAGTACTGCCCAACACAACGCCGTTATCCGAGATGGTCACGATGCCGCCCGGTTCAGCGGTGCCGCTAAACACTGGCGTGTTATCGCGGGTGCTGCTGTCGACTGCAATCGGTACTTCAGTCTCATTCAGGTCGTTGTTCAGGGCCAGATCGCCCGCCACATCCGGTGCCGTGGTGTCGATGGTAAAGGTCACCGAGGCCGGTTCGCTCACGTTGCCTGCGGCATCCGTGACCGTGACGTCAAGGGTATAGGTCGTGCCTGGGGTCCCTTCTGGCGTAATAAAGATCCAGTTACCGTCCGCACCCACACTGACAGAGCCCAGCACCAGTTCACCGGAGTAAACCGTCACGATACTGCCCGCTTCTGCCGTACCGGTCAGTTCTGGCGTGGTGTCGTTGGTGGAACCGCCATCGGCGATCGGCACCAGCGTTGCTCCGGCGTTGTTGTTCAGCACCAGGTCACCTACAGCATCAGGCGCGATGGTATCGACGTTGATGGTGACTACCGTTGACGCTGAGCTAACGTTGCCCACCGCATCGGTCACGGTCACGCTCAACGGATGGCTACCTTCACCCAACGCGTTGGTGTTGAAGCTCCAGTCGCCGGTGATCGCATCGGCCTGTACCGAACCAATCTCTACATCGTTATCGTAAATGGTCACCAGAGCACCCGCTTCCGCGTTGCCGCTCAGCAGAGGTGTGTTGTCGTTGGTCGTGCCGTCATTCGGTACTAGCACGCCTGGAGTGACATTGTCGTTGGTCACGGTAAAGTCTGAGGTTTCCGGCGCTGTCGCATCCACGTTCAGCGTCACGGCGTTACCCGCCGGGCTGACGTTTCCTGCGGCATCGGTCGCCAGTGCGCTCAGGGTATGGCTGCCATCCGCCAGCTGCGGCACGGTAAAACTCCATGCGCCGCTGGTGGCATCCGCCTGTACCGAACCAATCGGATTATCACCGTCATACAAGGTGACAATCGCCCCGGCTTCCGCCGTACCGTTCAGTACTGGGACGTTGTCGCTGGTTGCGCCGCTTAATGGGTTGCCATCCGCATCTTCCGCCACCAGGTCGGTGACTGCCTCCGGTGCAATGGTATCCACGGTGAAGGTGATTGCCGCTGTTGCAGCGCTGCTGTTACCCGCCGCATCAGTGACCACGGTCGTAATGCTGTGACCGCCTTCACCCAGCGGTGGCAGCGTGAAGCTCCAGGCACCGTCGTCCGCCACAATCAGCGACCCAATTGGCGTATCACTGCCGTCATAGATGTACACCGTGCTGCCGATCTCTGCCGTACCGCTCAGGACAGGCGTTGCGTCATTGGTGATATCACCATCGTTAATCACCACCGGTGTACTGCCAACGTCATTGTTCAGCAATACCGCATCCGCGGCAGCAGGTGCTACGGTGTCTACCACAAAGGTGACTGGTGCACTGGCCGGGCTGGTGTTACCTGCATCATCGACCACCGTGGCGCTGAGGCTGTGGCTGCCGTCGGCGAGGCTGGCGGTATAGCTCCAGCTGCCGTCACCGTTGACGCTGGCGGTCCCCAGCAGGTCGTCGCCATCATAGACGTAGACCGTGCTGCCCACTTCCGCACTACCACTCAGAACTGGCGTTGCATCGTTGGTGTAGTCGCCGGTGACAATCGCCACTGGCGTTGCGCCATTGTCGTTATTCAGAACCACATCCGCTGGCGTGGCAGGTGCCACTGTGTCCACCGTGAAGCTGATGGCATCACTGCCGGTGCTTACGTTGCCTGCTGCATCCGTCACTGTCACGCTCAGGCTATGGTTGCCTTCGCTCAGGATTGGCGTATTGAAACTCCAGACCCCGTCCCCATCAGCCACCACCGAGCCGAGCACCGTGGTGCCATCCAGGATAGTGACCACACTGTCTGCTTCAGCATTCCCGCTCAGCAGCGGGGTGTTGTCTGTGGTGTAGCTGCCATCCGCGATCAGCACCAGACCTGTGCCATTGTCATTGTTGAGCACAATGTCTGTCGCCGTCGCAGGTGCCGTCGCATCGACGGTGAAGGTGATCGGCGTGGTGGCGGAACTGCTGTTACCTGCCGCATCGGTCACTGTGGCACTCAGGCTATGGTCGCCATTGCCCAGCGCTGGCACGCTGAAACTCCAGCTGCCATCAGGACCGGCAATCACACTCCCCAGAACAGTATCGCCATCACTGACGGTCACCGTGCTGCCCGCTTCTGCGCTGCCGCTAAACAGCGGCGTTGCATCGTTGGTGAGTCCTCCCTCCGCAATCGGCTGTGGCGAACTGCCGTTGTCGTTTTCCAGCGACAGCTCGCCCGCCGTTGCCGGTGGCAACGTATCGACCGTGAAGGTGATAGGGGTTGTCGCCGGGCTGCTGTTGCCTGCGGCATCCACCAGGGTGACGCTCAGGTTGTGCTCCCCTTCGCCCAGAATCGGGGTCGTGAAGCTCCAGGTGCCGTCGTCATTAACGGTGGTGCTGCCCAGCGGGTTAACGCCATCAGACACAATCACAAGGGTACCGGCTTCACCGATGCCACTCAGCACTGGCGTTGCGTCATTGGTGATGCCACCGCTCACAATCTGCACTGGCGGAGTGTCGATGTCGTTGATGAGCACCACTTCGCTGGCTACGGCTGGTGCCGCAGTATCCACCGTGAAGCTGATCGGATCGCTGGCGGCGCTACTGTTACCGGCCGGGTCAGTCACCGTGGCAGACAGGCTGTGATCCCCGTCGCCAAGGGTCGGTGTAGTGAAGTTCCAGTTGCCATCGGCATCGACCGTAGTGGTCCCAAGTACCGCATCACCATCAGTCACCGTTACCGTACTGCCCACTTCCCCTGTGCCACTCAGCACCGGCGTAACATCGCTGGTTGACTGGCCTTCGGTGATCGGCTGTCCGGTCGCATCATTGGTCAATGCAACGTTATCCGCCGCCGCCGGTGCAGTGGTATCTACGGTGACGGTAACCGGTACGCTCGCCGGGCTGGTATTACCGGCCGGGTCGGTTACGGTGGTGGTCAGGCTGTGATCGCCCTCATCCAGAGCAGGCGTGGTGTAGCTCCAGTTACCCTCGCTGTCGGTGGTGGTTGAACCCAGGACGTTGCCGCCATCAGAAACGGTGACCGTACTGCCAGGTTCCGCCGTACCGCTCAGAACCGGTGTCACGTCGTTGGTTGAGCCGCCATTGGCAATCGGTTGAGGATTGTCGCCCTCATCGTTGCTCAACTGGACATTGCCCGCAGACGCCGGTGCCTGGGTATCCACCGTGACGGCCACAGGATCGGTGGCCGGGCTGGTGTTGCCCGCCGGATCGGTCACTGTTGTCGTCAGGCTGTGGTCACCATCGTTGAGTGGTGGTGTAGTGTAAGTCCAGGTGCCATCGTCACCCACGGTGGTGCTTCCCAGCACGGTGTCGCCATCAGAAACGGTCACAGTACTGCCCGGTTCTGCGCTACCGCTGACGGTTGGCGTGTTGTCATTTGTTGCGCCGCCCGCAGGGATAGTGCCGCCCTGGTCATTGGTCAACGTAACGCCTGACGCCGCATCCGGTGCCACGGTATCAATGGTGATGTTAATGGTGCCGGAATCAGCCGAGTTGCCAGCTGCATCAGTGGCCAGGGCGTGGAACGCATAGTCACCGTCCGGCAGCGTGGTGGTAGCAAACACCCACTGACCATTTTCATCGGCGGTGGTGGTACCGATAACGACATCACCGTTGTAAATAGTGATGGCATCATTAGGGTTCGCCACGCCGCTCAGGGTTGGGGTGTTGTCATGGGTATTGGCACCCTCACCCAACTGCACCAGCGTCGCACCGGTATCATCGGTCACTTCGAGTGAGTTGGTCGCCGGAGGCAGATCGCCCGCGACGGTGACGTTGAACGGTGTCGTGGCAAGGCTAACGTTGCCTGCGGCATCGGTAACGGTCACATTCAGGCTGTGCAGGCCATTACTCAGGGCATCGGTGGTGAAGGTCCAGCTACCATCGGTTCCCGCCGTGGTGCTACCCAGCAACACCGTGCCGTCGGAAACCTGCACAACGGTGTTAGCTTCCGCATCACCGGCCAGCGTTAACGTACGGTCGTCGGTGGTTGCACCGGCAGTCAGTACTCCCTGGCTGTCGCCGACGTCATCGGTGACCGTGAGGTTGGTTGCCGCCGCAGGTGGCACGGTATCCAGAGTGAAGGTGACAGGATCGCTGGTGCCACTGATGTTACCCGCTGCATCGCTGACGGTGGTGGTCAGGCTGTGGTCGCCGTCGGTCAGGGCTGGGGTGGTGAAGCTCCAGCTGCCGTCGTCGCCCGCCGTGGTGCTGCCGATCACGTTGCCGTTATCGGATACTGTTACCACGCTGCCCGCTTCCGCCGTACCGCTCAGAGCTGGCGTACTGTCGTTGGTTGGCGCGCCATCAGCGATGGTCACTGGGGTTGCGCCGTTGTTGTTGGTCAGCGTCAGATCGCCTGCCGCATCCGGTGCCAGCGTATCAATAGTGATATTGATGGTGATGGAGTCGGCGTCATTGCCTGCCGCATCCGTGGCCACCGCGTGGAAGGCATAGGTGCCGTCCGGCAGCGTGCTGGTATCAAACACCCACTGGCCGTCTGCATCCGCCGTGGTATTGCCAATTGCCACATCACCGTTGTACAGCGTGATGGTGTTATTGGCACCCGCCAGGCCGCTCAGGGTTGGGGTGTCATCATGGGTGAAGGCACCGTTCTGCAACTGAACCAGCGTCGAACCGGTGTCGTCGGTCACCACCAGCGAGCTGGTGGTTGGCGGCACACCCGCCGCGATGGTCAGGTCAAACGCCGGACTTGCCGCGCTGACGTTGCCTGCCGCATCGGTCACGGTGGTAGTGAAGCTGTGCGCACCGTTGGTCAGGGCATCTGGCGTGATGCTCCAACTGCCGTCCGTACCCACCGTCGCGCTACCCAGTAGCGTATCACCGTCATAGAGCCGGACAATCGTCCCCGCTTCCGCCTGACCTGCGAAGGTTGGCGTGTTGTCGTCGGTGGTTACGCCACTGGCGAGTTCGCCCTGGCTGTCACCCACGTTGTCGGTCACGGTGACCCCGCTGACCGCATCCGGCGTATCCGTATCCACCGTGAAGCCAATCGGATCGCTGGCCGGGCTGGTATTGCCAGCCGGATCAGTGACCGTGGTGCTGAGGCTGTGGTCGCCATCGCCCAGTGCAGGCGTGGTGAAGCTCCAGCTGCCATCGTTGCCGACTGTGGTGCTGCCGATCACATTGCCGTTATCGGTCACGGTGACGGTGCTGCCTGCCTCCGCTGTACCGCTCAGCGCTGGCGTCGGATCGTTGGTTGCAGTACCTGCCGGAACCGGGATAGCAGCGCTGCCTTCGTTGTTGCTCAGCGTAATATCTCCAGCCGCCGCTGGAGCCTGGGTATCTACCGTGAAGCTGACGGGATCGCTGGCCGGGCTGCTGTTACCGGCGGCATCCGTCACGGTGGTGGTCAGGCTGTGGTCGCCGTCGGTCAGCGCTGGGGTGGTGAAGTTCCAGCTGCCGTCGTCGCCCGCCGTGGTGCTGCCGATCACGTTGCCGTTATCGGATACCGTCACCACGCTGCCTGCTTCCGCCGTGCCGCTCAGGGTTGGCGTGCTGTCGTTGGTGGCGCTGCCGTCAGCGATAGTCACTGGGGTTTGGCCGTTGTCGTTCACCAGCGTCTGATCGCCTGCCGCTTCCGGGGCCACGGTGTCGATAGTCACGGTAATGGTGACAGAGTCCGCGCTGTTGCCTGCCGCATCCGTGGCTACCGCGTGGAAGGCATAGGTGCCGTCCGGCAGCGTGCTGGTATCGAATACCCACTGGCCGTCTGCATCCGCCGTGGTATTGCCAATCACCACATCACCGTTGTACAGCGTGATAGCGTCATTGGCACCCGCCAGGCCGCTCAGGGTTGGGGTGTTGTCGTGGGTTGATGCACCGTTTGCCAGTTCTACCAGCGTTGCGCCGGTGTCGTCGGTCACCACCAGCGAACTGGTGGTTGGCGGTACACCCGCCGCGATGGTCAGGTCAAACGCCGGGCTGGCATCGCTGACGTTGCCTGCCGCATCGGTCACGGTGGTAGTGAAGCTGTGCGCACCGTTGGTCAGGGCATCCGGCGTGAAGCTCCAGCTACCGTCTTGACCTGCGGTGACGCTGCCCAGCAAGGTGTCGCCATCGTAGACTTTCACCACCCCGCCCGCTTCCGCCTGACCGGCGAAGGTTGGCGTGTTGTCATCGGTGGTTGCGCCACTGGCGAGCTCGCCCTGGCTATCGCCCACGTTGTCGGTCACGGTGACCCCGCTGGTCGCATCCGGTGCCACGGTATCGATGGTGATGTTGATAGTGACAGAGTCAGTATTGTTACCGACGGAGTCAGTCGCCACCGCGTGGAACGCGTAGCTGCCGTCCGGCAACGCACTGGTATCAAATACCCATTTACCTTCGGTATCGGCAGTGGCGAAGCCAATCACGGTATTGCCGTTATACAGCGTAATCAGTGCACTTGCTGACGCCAGACCACTCAGGGTTGGCGTGCTGTCATGGGTAAACGCCCCATCCGCCAGTTCCACCAGCGTTGCACCGGTATCGTCAGTTACCACCAGTGTCGTGGTTACCGGCGGTGCGCCCGCGTCAATGGTCAGATCAAACGCCGGACTGATGGCGCTAACATTGCCTGCCGCATCGGTCACGGTGGTAGTGAAGCTATGTGCGCCGTTAGTCAGAGCATCCGGCGTGAAGCTCCAGCTGCCGTCTTGACCTGCGGTGACGCTGCCCAGCAAGGTATCGCCATCATAGACGCTAACCACCGCACCAGCTTCCGCCTGACCGGCAAAGGTTGGTGTGTTGTCATCGGTGGTTGCGCCACTGGCGAGCTCGCCCTGGCTGTCGCCCACGTTGTCAGTCACGGTGACCCCGCTGACCGCCTCAGGTGCGACGGTATCAACCGTAAAGCCAATCGGAGCGCTGGCCGGGCTGCTGTTACCTGCTGCATCTGTCACGGTGGTGGTCAGGCTGTGATCGCCATCGCTCAGGGTTGGTGTGGTGAAGCTCCAGCTGCCGTCGTCGCCCGCCGTTGTGCTGCCGATCACGTTACCGTTATCGGACACGGTGACCACGCTGCCCGCTTCTGCCGTACCGCTCAGGGTTGGCGTGTTGTCGTTGGTAGCACTGCCGTCCGCAATAACAACCGGCGTGGTGCCGTTGTCGTTCACCAGCGTCTGATCACCTGCCGCTGCTGGGTCTACGGTGTCGATAGTAATGGTGATAGTCACAGAATCACTGCTGTTGCCCACCGCATTGGTCGCCGTGGCATGGAAGGCATAGGTGCCATCCGGCAGCAGGCTGGTATCAAACACCCACTGCCCGTTTGCATCGGCGGTGGTATTGCCAATCACCACGTCACCGTTGTACAGCGTGATGGCATCATTCGCGCCAGCAAAGCCGCTCAGGGTTGGGGTGTTGTCGTGCGTTGAAGCGCCATTAGCCAGCTCTACCAGAGTCGATCCGGTGTCATCAGTAACGACCAGTGAACTGCTGGTTGGCGGTACAGAGCCTGCAATGGTCAGATTAAATGTCGGGCTGGCGTCGCTGACGTTGCCTGCGGCATCGGTCACGGTAGTGGTAAAGCTGTGCACACCGTTGCTTAAAGCATTCGGCGTGAAGCTCCAGCTACCGTCGGTATCCACAGAGGTACTGCCCAGCAATGTGCCGCCATCGTAGACTTTGACCACCGCACCCGCTTCCGCCTGACCGGCGAAGGTTGGCGTGTTGTCATCGGTAGTGGCACCCGATGTCAGTTGGCCCTGCGAATCGCCCACGTTGTCGGTCACGGTGACCCCGCTGACGCTTTCCGGTGCCACGGTATCGACAGTAAAGACGATAGCCTCAGACGCCGGGCTGACGTTACCGGCCGCATCGGTCACGGTGGTAGTCAGGCTGTGTGCGCCATCATTAAGGGCTGGAACGGTGAAGCTCCAGTTGCCGTTCTGTCCTACGGTGGCCGTACCCAGCAGTGCGGTGCCGTCATAGACAGACACGGTGCTGCCCGCTTCCGCCGTGCCGCTCAGCACTGGCGTGCTGTCGTTGGTGTCGCCACCGGCCGCAATCGGCACCACCAGGCTGCCACTGTCGTTCGCTAGTTGCAGATCGGTTGCCGCTTCAGGTGCAACGGTATCCACAGTGAAGCTGATTGGATCAGAGGCTGGGCTGACGTTGCCCGCCGCATCCGTCACCGTGGTGGTCAGGCTGTGGTCGCCATCGCCCAGTGAAGGCGTGGTGAAACTCCAGCTTCCATCAGTACCTACAGTGACCGTACCCAGCAGTTCAGTACCGTCATAAACAGACACTGTGCTGCCTGCTTCTGCCGTGCCGCTCAG
>NZ_ALXE01000035.1 GCF_000295955.2 Pantoea sp. A4 | reverse complement strand
GGCTCAAAGACCGTGCCGTCTGACAGCGTGGCCAGCTTGCTGATACCCGCATCCAGTCCGATAGCGGACGTTGACGGGTGTACGGGCTTTTCGGCCTCCGTTTCGACCTGAAACGAGATATACCAGCCGCCAGCGTGCTGGCTGACCGTGGCGTTTTTGATTTTTCCGGTAACGGCGCGGGACTGGCGGAACTTCACCCAGCCCAGCCCGGAGGGCAATTTAACGCGCTTGCGGTCAAGCTGGCAGTATTTGTCAAAGTTGACGAACCGGATGGAATCGTTGCCCTGGCTCTTGCGCTTGAATACCGGCTTTTTAGCCGCCAGACGCTTATCAAAGCACCGTTTCCATGCCCCGTGCAGGTCTTTGAGTTTCTGCTGGAGGTTGTCAGTGTACGCTTCAGACAGGAACGCCAGCTCAGGCAAGCCCTTCCACGTGGTCAGCATTTTATTCAGCGCAAAGGCGGTGGGCAGCTTTTGCCCGGCATCCAGCATGCGCTGCGTTTCTGCCAGGCCATAATTCCAGATGAAACGCGCACAGCCGCACATCTGGCGCAGTCGTTGCGCCTGAGCATCCGTGGGTTCCAGCCGGTATTTATACGCCTTCAGGATAAGCATGTGCATTCAGTGCCCGGCAAATGAATACTGGATAAATAACCATGTGTTTTAGCTGGAGTCAAGCCGTGCTGGCGATTTTAAAAAAAGCTGACTAGAGCCTTTTTGCTGCATGCTCACTGCGTTTTATGACGAAATGCCGTCAATATATCTTTGGTGAATGACACCGTACGCGCATTAACCAGCGCGCGGCCGAAAAATGCGGTGAAGTGCCGCCTGAAGCCGTGAAGAAGTACGTTCAAAACCCACGAGGCTGAAGAATAATTGACGCTACCGCGTCAATTCAAATTCCCCTCCCACCTCCTTCGGTGGGAGGGGAATTTGAAGAAAAGATGGGTGCCGCCTATCTGATCTATTTAGGCGGAAAAATGCTTTTTGAAAGCTTTAAAAGAAAACAAGCGGGAGAACAGGCTCAACCGCAAAGTACGAAAAAGAGCAGTGCTTATAGTCTGTTATCCAGAGGCTTTATTACTACCTTGACCAATCCAAAGGTCCTGCTTTTCTTTGTTTCATTTTTCCCGCAGTTTGTCACACCAGAAGGCGATCAACATGCCGTCTCATTCCTGCTGCTAGGACTCACCTATGCATTAGTCGCCTTTTTGACCGATATGACCTTTGCCGTTTTAGCAGGTAGCGCGGCGGGTAGTCTTTCCGGAAACCGAAAACTGCAAAACGTACTGGATCGGATTGTAGGGACGACGTTTATTGCGTTGGGTATCAGACTGGCCTTAACCCGCCGATAGGATGGATAATAGCTGCCGATTGCTATTGGTTGACTTGCTTTAGGTTTCTCATTATCACCAAAAAAAATAGAATTAACTTCAACCTTAATACCTATTTTGTGGTATGGATGCAGATGCTGAGCACAAACAGGAAGATAGTAAGACTACACACAGTGATGGCACAACGATTAGCATCTGACTAACCATATTAGGGTGAAATAAGAACAATCCTAAAATACATGCTATTTTCAACATAACCGAATGAAAACATGCTTAAATGCAACCTCATTTAGAAATGATTTCCATTGGTTGTAAACAAGGCTTGAAGTTGAATCTCACTTGCAGATAGACTTGGCCTTCGCATGATCTTCATTAATAGTCTGGGCTTAAGCTATTTTGCAGATTCAAAGGTGGTTTGTGAGCCAGGATAATGTCAGGGACTGAATTGCACTGCAAATCCCAGTGTGAAAAGTCATAATTTAGTACACATGGATAGAGGATAGTTAATGACTTGGGTATATCATCAAAGCGACGGACTTCTTACGAAAGATGGGATTTCCATAAGCTATGGCTATGCGGGAAAAGGGAAAGGTAAGTTTAAGACAAATATGGAGAGTGTACCAAACACAGGCCCACTCCCAAGAGGGCGTTACACCATAATTGGCCACCCTTTCCATCATCCCCACACTGGCGCTTACTCATTAAGACTCCAACCTGATGCCCATAATAAAATGTTTGGACGTGCGGGGTTTTTAATTCACGGCGATAGCAACGTTCATCCTGGTGAGGCTTCTGATGGTTGCATTGTTCTCGGAATTTTGATCAGGCAAAGAATATGGAATAGCGGCGACAGAATCATTGAGGTTGTAAAATGATGAAAATTAAAATCTCAGCATTATTTTTAGTGCTGCTTCCCGTCATTGCAAGCGCTAAGGTTGTACCACAGGATTGTGTTGCATGGCCGATGAATATCACGGAAGGATGGTTGAAACGCTCTGGTATCATTGATATTTCAGATCTTGATGAGCCTAAGACAGAAGTGAAGCTCCTTGCCTCACAGAAAAAGGGGCATAATCTGCATACGAATATCTACAGGTTTGTTTTCCATGCTAAGGATGGGCGAAAATTTGAGGTGATTACGCAAAATGATGCCTCAGATGAAGAGTGTTCTATGAGCGAAGTGAATAGCTATCTTATTTCGAAAAGCACAATAAATTATTGATGTTATCTAATGTCCATGGAGTAATGGCATCCATGGACATTACTGCATTGTGCAATTTCTGGGACTTTGCTATTTCTAGCCTACATCTCACATCACCTTTGACAACGCATCTTCCATAAGTTGTCCGAGCATTAGCTGTGCCCCGTGAATAGCGTCATTTCCCACGCCCTGCTCCAGAGTGATGCCCAGATTGCCCGGAGATGGCAATACAGCTCCCGCGACATGCAAATTACCGGGCATTCCGATACGTGTTCGCAAAGTGATACCCAATCCCGCCTGTACTGCAGCCCAGATGCCGCTGAGGCTTTGGCTGACAAAGACCACCTGCCAGGGAATATTCGCGCGATCCAGGCATTCAATGGCACGGGAGCGCATCAGACAGGGGCTTTCAAGCATCACCAGCGGCAAGGGCAGCCCCTGCGCCAGCAGGGTTGTAATATCCAGCTTTGGATGCATTATCCACTCTAGCTGGCACTGCCCCATCGGTTTACCGCCCCGCTGCACATGCTCCAGTTGCCACAACAGCGCCATATCCAGTTCGTTCTCATTGATCGCATTGAGCAATCCCCGGTTGCGGTCGACGCGGGCCAGAATTCGCATCCCCGGATGGTGGAGTTTAAACTCCCCCAGAATGCCCGGCATCAGTGATTCGCCAAAGTCTTCCTGCATACCAATACGGATTTCCCCCTGCATCAGTTTGCCATTCAGGGCAAGCAGCGCTTCGTCATTCAACGCTAAAAGCCGACGGGCATAGCCCATAATGATCTCGCCATTATGGGTCAACGCCAGATGGCGGCCATTCCTCACAACCAGTTCGACGCCACACTGCTGTTCCAGTTTTTTGAGCTGTGCACTCACTGCGGAGGTAGAACGACAAAGACGGCTGGCAGCCTGCGCGAAGCTGCCGCATTCAATGCCAGTGACGAAACTGCGTAGCGCATCGAGGTCGAGCGTCGAAGGAATTTTGTTCATCATAATCCTGAAATTCGGGATGATTGATATCGATTAATTCAATTTTCAGGATCTGAATATCGCGCCAGAATGACTCCACTGTCAATAAGGAGTCACCACGATGACGAAATCACTCAATCGCGAATCTCTGGCGCTTGTCGCCCCTAAACTGGCTGAGCTGACCCAGAACGTGCTGTTTAACGATATCTGGCAGCGTGACACCCTTTCCCCACGCGAACGAAGCTTAATTACGCTGGCAGCCCTGACGGCGCTGGGTCGGGTACAACAGCTGCCCTGGCATGTTCAGTTCGCGCAACAGAATGGCCTTACTCGTGAAGAGATGGTGGAAGCTTTCACCCATCTGGCCTTTTACGCGGGCTGGCCAGCGGCAGTTTCTGCTCTGGAATGCCTGGAAGAGGAGCGACGCTAATGCCATTCACCCGTATTACGCTGCGCCAGGGCTTTAGCGACCCGCAAATCCGGCAGATTTCGGACATTCTGCAACAAACCCTTGAGGACGAATTTGCCGTCCCTTCACACGATCGTTTTCAGGTTTTCGAAACGTTACCTGACCATCAACGCGTATTTGATCGCCATTATAAAAGCGGCGGGCGCAGCGATAATTTCATGCAGTTTCATATCATCGCCGGTAGACCTCGCACGCTGGAGCAGAAGGCAGACCTCTGCCGTACGTTAAGCAGCCGACTGCAAGCCGCGCTCGATATCAGTCCGAATGATGTGATGGTGATTATTCAATTTAATACCGCCGATGACTGGAGTTTCAGCAACGGACGTTTGCTCTCTGAGGAGGATTTATGATTGTGATGCAATATCGATTCACCCTACCCGCAAATTACGACATGGACATCATTGAGCGGCGTATTGCTGAGAATGGATCAAAGCTCAATGGCTTTCCCGGTTTGCTGTTTAAAGCCTATCTGGTCGCTAAACGCCATGAAGGCTATTGCGATGAAAACCGTTATGCCCCGTTTTACGTGTGGGAGAATGCGCAGGCTATGACTGCGTTTTTACAAAGCCCGGCGTTTAAAACGCTGACGCAAGATTTTGGCTGGCCGCAGATTGATACCTGGCTGGCGCTGCAACTTCCCTGCATTGATGAGATCCGAAACGCCCCGTGGTTATCCATAACCAGGCACACGATCCCACCGCACAGCGACCTGTCTTTGCTGGCGCAGGATGGGGATCTCAGCGCCTGGGATGTCAGCCGCTGGCAGTACTTACAAGCTGATTTCGGTGATGCACCACAAAGAGGAAAAGAAAATTATCGTATTGCCTTTATGGCAAGCGGGGCGTGGTGAAAACTGAAGCTAATAGTAGGATTGTATTTCGTATACCCACGGC
>NZ_ALXE01000034.1 GCF_000295955.2 Pantoea sp. A4 | reverse complement strand
CGATCCGCTGGCACATCCATGTGCCAGAAGCATTTGCTGTCATACCCCCCATCATCTTCCCAGAAGCAGCAGTGCGGCTGTCAGCAGTCCGTGCGGTTTGTTGCATCGGCCGCAGGAATGACAGACAGCTCCACTTTCAGGCAACAGAGTCGTATGGATTTCGGAGGGCAGGGTAATCGGAGCGAGCCACGTCGCAGCCCGATTGCCCTGACAGGCCGGGGCATCTCGGTTTCACAGGCGAGTGTTTTGACCTTTATTGCTGAGTGTTGATAAGCCGCTGCGGACGCGGGTGGAAGGTCAGACAATGGGGGGTATGACTGCAAAGGAATCCGTATCCCTACGATCCGCTGGCACATCCATGTGCCAGAGGCATTTGCTGTCATACCCCCCATCATCTTCCCAACGGCAGCAGTGCGGCTGTCAGCAGTCCGTGCGGTTTTTTGCTTTTGGCACAGGATTGCAGGCAATATTTTTCAGGCAAAACAACTGTATGGATTTCGGAGGGCAGGGGGATCGGAGCGAGCCACGTCGCAGCCCGATTCCCCTGACAGGCCGAGGTATCTCGGTTGCACAGACGAGTGTTTTGACCCCGCTCCTGGCTGGCCGAGGCATCTCGGTTTCACAGACGAGTGTTTTGACCTCAACCCCCATACCCAGCACCCAGTAATTTACTTTTGCGTCAGACACCTTTACCATTCTGGCGCACAATTTTCCGTGCACCCGACGAACCCTTTGCTTCCGCTTTGCAGGAGAGTGCATGTTTTATCCTATCATCCGACCGGCGCTGTTTAAGCTCGATCCTGAGCGTGCCCACGAACTGACCTTTCAGCAGATGCGCTTCATTAGCGGCACCCCGCTGGAAAGCCTGATCCGCCAACAGCTACCTTCACGCCCGGTCACCTGCATGGGACTGACATTCAAAAATGCCCTTGGTCTTGCAGCAGGCCTGGATAAAAATGGCGAATGCATTGACGCCTTCAATGCGATGGGCTTTGGCTTCGTTGAAGTCGGCACCGTCACCCCTCGTCCGCAGGCCGGAAATGACAAGCCACGCTTGTTCCGCCTGGTGGAAGCGGAAGGGATAATTAACCGCATGGGCTTTAATAACCACGGTGTTGATCAACTGGTCGAAAACGTTAAAAAAGCACGCTTCGACGGAATACTCGGGATCAATATCGGCAAAAATAAAGACACGCCGGTTGAGCAAGGTAAAGACGATTACCTCATTTGTATGGACAAGGTCTACGCGCACGCGAGCTATATTGCCATCAATATCTCTTCGCCTAACACGCCAGGATTACGCACCCTGCAATACGGCGAAGCGCTGGATGATCTGCTGGCGTCGATCAAACAACATCAAAATGAACTGCAACAGCGCCACCTGAAATATGTTCCTGTTGCTGTCAAAATTGCACCTGATTTAGATGAAGACGAACTGGTGCAAATAGCCGACAGTCTGGTAAGACACAAAATCGATGGCGTGATTGCCACCAACACCACGCTCGACAGGCAACTGGTGCAAGGGCTACGTCACTGTGATGAGGCCGGTGGTCTCAGTGGACGACCTGTGCAATCTCGCAGCACTGCTGTGATAAAAAGACTGGCACAAGAACTCAATGGCCAACTGCCAATAATTGGCGTCGGCGGAATTGATTCCCTGGTTTCTGCGCGGGAAAAAATGGCAGCCGGTGCTTCACTGGTCCAGGTCTATTCCGGATTTATTTATAAAGGGCCGGGTTTGATTAAAGATATCGTGACCCATCTCTAAGTCATTTCTCACTGATTCCGTGCCAGGGGCTTTATTTCTGCCTCTGGCTCGTTTATATTTTTTTCTGCTGGAGCTTTTTTCAGCAATCCTGAATGCATTCTCTCCGTGGCGTAAAGGTAATCGACGCAGCGGTGTTTTTTTACAGGGCACATTATGAAAATCAAACCTGACGACAACTGGCGCTGGTATTTTGACGCCGAACATGACCGGATGATGCTTGATCTGGCGGATGGTATGCTTTTTCGCTCCCGCTTTGCCGGAAAAATGTTAACCCCGGATGCGTTCTCGCACTCTGGCTTCACCGTTGATGATGCCGCACTCTATTACACCTTTGATGAACACTGCCGTCAGCATGAACTGGCTCCGGCTCACCGGGCGGAACTGGTGCTTAATGCGCTGGTGGCAAATCGTTTCCTCAAACCTCTGATGCCAAAAAGCTGGCACTTCACCGCACATCACTACCAGTGGCAACCCACGGTAGGATCAATGCTGGAAGTCACCGTGGCGGAAAGTGGCGAAAAGGCGCGCCTGCTGGCGATTGAATGCAGCGATGCCGCAACACTCTGCCTGCTGGCCCAACCGGCACTCACCCTGGCGGGAAAAAATATGGTACTGGGTGATGCGATAAAAGTAATGAACGACCGCCTGCAACTGAACTACCAGGCGAAATCAGCCCGCTACGCTCAGGCTGTCTGAGCCTGATTCTAACGCCATTCGCCTGCGCGATGGCGTCTCTGTTAATCCCTCTGTCTGCCCCTTAAGGCGCAGCCTCCCGTGTCTCTGCATACGACATCCGCTTGTGTGGGTATATCCTTATGACTCCGGGCGCTGATCCGCTATAATGCGCAGCAATTTTCTTAAGAGTAAAAGTGACGATATGAATTCTCTGTTTGCCAGTACGGGGCGTGGGCTCGAAGAGCTGTTAAAAAGTGAGCTGGACGCACTGGGTGCGCAGGATTTGCAGGTAGTGCAGGGCGGCGTGCACTTCAGTGCCGATGACCGTGTTATGTACCAAAGCCTGCTGTGGAGCCGCATTGCTTCACGTATTTTGCTGCCACTGGGAGAATTTGGCGTCTACAGCGACCTTGATCTGTACGTTGGCGCACAATCTGTTCCCTGGACCGAGCTCTTTGACAGCAACACCACCTTTGCTGTCCACTTCAGCGGCACCAACGATGAGATCCGCAACAGCCAGTTCGGTGCGTTGAAGGTAAAAGATGCCATCGTTGACAGCTTCACCCGTAAAAATCTGGAACGCCCGAACGTTGATCGTGAACTGCCGGATATTCGCATCAACGTCTGGCTGAATAAAGATCGTGCCAGCATTGCCCTTGATTTAAGCGGTGACTCGCTGCACCAGCGCGGCTATCGCCAGCAAACCGGCGCAGCGCCGCTGAAAGAGACGCTGGCTGCGGCCATCGTGATGCGTTCTGGCTGGGAAAAAAACAGCCCACTGCTCGACCCCATGTGTGGTTCCGGTACGCTGTTGATCGAAGCTGCGTTGATCGCGTGCGATCGTGCTCCGGGCCTGCTGCGCAGCCGCTGGGGCTTCACCGGTTGGAAAAAACACCAGGATGCGCTGTGGCGCGAAGTCCGTCAGGAAGCACTGCAACGTGCCAAAGCGGGCACTGCCGCCACCACCGCGCGCTTCTTTGGTTATGACCAGGATAACCGCGTGCTGGAATGGGCACGCGCCAATGCCCGCCGTGCAGGCGTGGCCGAACTCTTCACCTTTGCGCAGCAAGACCTGCTCAAGCTGAAGAATCCGCTGGCAGAAACCGAAACCACCGGTACAGTACTGACCAACCCACCTTACGGTGAGCGTCTGGAGAGCGAACCGGCACTGATCGCGTTGCACAGCCAGTTTGGTCGCATCCTCAAACAGCATTTTGGTGGCTGGAACCTCTCCATCTTCAGCGGATCGCCGGAACTGCTGAGCTGCCTGCAACTGCGTGCCGATCGCCAGTTTAAAGCCAAAAATGGCCCGCTGGAGTGCGTACAGAAAAACTATCAGCTCTCCGTTAACACCAACGCGGGTGGCGCACAAATTGGCGAAGACTTTGCCAACCGCCTGCGTAAAAACATCAAAAAGCTGGAGAAGTGGGCGCGTCAGGAAGGGATCGAATGTTATCGCCTGTATGATGCCGACCTGCCGGAATACAACGTGGCGGTCGATCGCTACGCTGACTGGGTGGTGGTACAAGAGTACGCGCCGCCGAAAACGGTCGATGCCACTAAAGCACGTCAGCGCCTGTTTGATGTGATTGGTGCCACGCTCAGCGTGCTGGAAATCCCGGCGAACCGCCTGGTATTGAAAACGCGCGAACGTCAAAAAGGCACCAACCAGTATCAAAAACTGGCGGAAAAAGGTGACTACTTCGAAGTGCAGGAGTACAACGCGCGTCTGTGGGTAAACCTCACCGATTACCTCGATACCGGCCTGTTCCTCGACCACCGTATCGCCCGCAAAATGTTGGGCAAAATGAGCGAAGGCAAAGACTTCCTCAACCTGTTCTCCTACACCGGCAGCGCCAGCGTGCACGCGGGTCTGGGCGGTGCGCGTTCGACCACTACCGTCGATATGTCGCGCACTTATCTGGAGTGGGCAGAACGCAACATGCGCCTCAATGGTCTGAGCGGCCGTCAGCATCGCCTGATGCACGCCGACTGCCTGAGCTGGTTGCAGGAAAGTGATGAGCAGTTCGACCTGATCTTCATCGATCCGCCGACATTCTCCAACTCCAAACGTATGGAAGAGAGCTTTGATGTGCAGCGCGATCACATGATGCTGATGCGCAACCTGAAACGCCTGCTGCGTCAGGGCGGCACCATCATGTTCTCCAATAACAAACGTGGCTTCAAAATGGATCTCGAAGGGATCGCGGCCCTGGGCTTAAAAGCGCAGGAAATCACGCAGAAAACCCAGTCGCAGGACTTTGCCCGTAACCGTCATATTCATAACTGCTGGCTGGTCACCCACGCCGGGAAGGAATAATCAGATGTCTTTAATCAGTATTCACGGCGCTTATCTCTCTTTCAGCGATGCGCCATTGCTGGACAACACCGAACTCCACATCGAAGAAAATGAGCGGGTTTGTCTGGTCGGCCGTAACGGCGCGGGGAAATCAACCCTGATGAAAATCATCAACCGCGAGCAGGGGTTGGATGATGGCCGTATTATTTATGAACAGGACCTGGTGGTTGCTCGCCTGCAACAGGACCCACCGCGTAATATCACCGGTTCGGTGTATGACTTCGTGGCGGAAGGTGTGGCTGAACAGGCTGAGCACCTCAAGGCTTACCACGCGATCTCCCATCTGGTGATGGAAGATCCGAGTGAAAAAAACCTCAACGAAATGGGGCGTCTGCAAACGATTCTGGACCACCAAAACCTGTGGCAGTTAGACAGCCGCATTAACGACGTCTTACAGCAGATTGGCCTGGAAGCTGATACCGAGCTCTCTTCGCTTTCGGGCGGCTGGCTGCGTAAAGCGGCACTGGGCCGTGCGCTGGTCAGTAACCCCCGCGTGTTAATGCTGGATGAACCGACCAACCACCTCGATATCGAAACCATCGACTGGCTCGAAACCTTCCTCAAAACCTTTACCGGCAGCATCGTGTTTATCTCGCACGACCGTTCGTTTATCCGCAATATGGCGACGCGTATCGTCGACCTGGATCGCGGTAAGCTGGTGTCATGGCCGGGTGACTACGACCAATATCTGCTGGCGAAAGAGGAAGCCCTGCGCGTTGAAGAGATGCAAAACGCAGAGTTTGACCGCAAGCTGGCGCAGGAAGAAGTGTGGATCCGTCAGGGTATTAAAGCGCGTCGTACCCGTAACGAAGGGCGCGTACGCGCACTGAAAGCCCTGCGTCGTGAGCGTTCAGAACGTCGTGAAGTGATGGGCAAAGCCAACATGCAGGTGGGTGAAGCGTCACGTTCCGGTAAAATCGTCTTTGAGCTGGAAAACGTCAACTATGCGGTAGATGGCAAAACCCTGGTGAACAACTTCTCCAGCCAGGTACAGCGTGGCGACAAAATCGCGCTTATCGGGCCGAACGGCTGCGGTAAAACCACGTTGCTGCGCCTGATGCTGGATCAGCTAAAAGCTGACAGCGGTCGCGTTCACTGCGGTACCAAGCTGGAAATCGCCTATTTTGACCAGCACCGTGCTGAACTGGACCCGGATCGCACCGTGATGGACAACCTGGCAGAAGGTAAGCAGGAAGTCATGGTCAACGGCAAGCCGCGCCACGTGCTCGGTTATCTGCAAGACTTCCTGTTCCATCCAAAACGCGCGATGACCCCAGTGCGTGCGCTTTCCGGTGGAGAGCGTAACCGCCTGCTGCTGGCGCGCCTGTTCCTTAAGCCTAGCAACCTGCTGATTCTCGATGAACCGACCAACGACCTCGACGTTGAAACGCTGGAGCTGCTGGAAGAGCTGGTTGACGGCTATCAGGGCACGGTCATGCTGGTAAGCCACGACCGTCAGTTCGTCGATAACACCGTGACTGAGTGCTGGATCTTCGAAGGCGACGGTGAGATTGGGGCCTTTGTGGGTGGTTACCACGATGCACAGCAACAGCGTGCCGCCTATAAGCAGAAAAAATCGGCTCCGGTGAGCAAAGCGCCAACGGCCGCAAAACCGGTAGAAAAAACCGAAAGTGCCAAGCGTCCGGCGGGGAAACTGAGCTTTAATTTGGCGCGTGAGCTGGAACAGCTGCCGCAAAAGTTAGAGACGCTGGAAGCGCGAGTAGGTGAATTGCAGGCTAAAATGAGTCATCCTGACTTCTTTAGCCAGCCGCATGACAAAACGCAGCCGGTGCTGGATGAACTGGCTCAGACTGAACAGGAGCTGGAAACAGCATTCCTGCGTTGGGAAGAGCTGGAGGCGCTGAAAAACGGCGGCGCATAACAAGGGATAAAGGAATGTGTAGCGCAGAAAAACCGCAAGGGTGGAAACTCTGCCCGCAGTGTGATTTAACGGTACAACTGCCGCCTGTTCCTGTTGGCAGCAAGGCTTCATGCCCGCGCTGCCACACAACGCTTCAGACTCACTGGCATGAGCCTCGTCGTCGCCCGAGCGGATACGCTCTGGCGGCGCTGTTTATGTTGGTGCTGGCGAACTTGTTTCCGTTTATCACGATGAATGTCGCTGGCCTCAGCAGCGGCATTTCCTTGCCACAAATCCCCCAGGTCATGGTGTCGGACAACTACAGCAGTCTGGCAACACTCTTCCTGCTGTTTGTCCAGGGCGTTCCGGCGTTCTGCATGATTACCATTCTGTTGCTGGTTAACCGTGTGCGTATGCCGCATCGGCTGCGGGTCGGGCTGGCGCGCGTCCTGTTTGACCTGCGCAGTTGGGGAATGGCTGAAATCTTCATGGTTGGCATCCTTGTCAGCTTTGTAAAACTCATGGCCTACGGGCAGATTGGCCTCGAAATCAGCTTCTGGCCGTGGTGTCTCTTCTGCTTATTGCAACTACGTGCCTTCCAGTGTGTGGATAAACGTTGGGTGTGGCAGCAAATTTCACCGCTGCCTGCGCTGCCGTTTACCCCGCAAAAAGGGATCAGCGGCCTGAGCCAGGGATTACGTTCCTGCCCATGCTGCACGGCTGTGTTACCCGCCGATCAACTCGACTGCCCACGTTGCGGCGTGCGTGCTCACCCACGGCGACGCCATAGTTTGCAGTGGACGCTGGCGCTGCTGTGTACCGCTGTGATGCTCTATATTCCTGCGAATCTGTTGCCGATCATGGTGACGGAAACCCTTGGTACGTCTTATCCATCGAATATCATGGCAGGGGTTATTTTGCTGTGGAGTGATGGATCGTACCCGGTCGCGCTGGTGATTTTTATTGCCAGCATCATGGTACCGTCGCTGAAAATGTTGGCGATGGGCTGGCTGTGTTGGGGAGCCAGCGGACGCGGGCAGCCTGACCGGGAAAAAATGCACCGCATTTATGAAGTGGTGGAGTTTGTTGGCCGCTGGTCAATGATCGATGTATTTGTTATTGCTGTTCTCTCCGCGCTGGTGCGGATGGGGCGGCTGATGAGCGTATCGCCCGCGCTTGGGGCACTGCTGTTTGCCCTGGTGGTCATCATCACGATGATTGCCGCTATTACCTTCGATCCCCGCCTGTGCTGGGATCGTTTACAAGAGCCTCAAACAAAGGAGCCTCGGCTTGACGGACAATAATCATGGCCTCGCCAGGGTCGAGCAGATCAAACGCTGGTCCCCGGTATGGATCGTACCGATCGTGACGTTGCTGATTGGTGGCTGGATCCTTTACTGGCACTTTAGCCATTTAGGGCCGGAAGTCACTTTAATCACCGAAAATGCTGAAGGTATCGAAGCCGGGAAAACCACCATTAAAAGCCGTAGCGTGGATGTGGGTGTGGTGGAAAGCGCAGTGCTGACCGACGACCTGCATCATGTTGAAATCAAAGCCCGGCTTAATTCAGGCATGGAAAAACTGCTGCACGGCGACAGCGTCTTCTGGGTGGTGAAACCCCAAATTGGTCGCGAAGGCGTGACCGGCCTGAATACGCTGTTGTCGGGTGCCTATATTGAGTTGCAGCCGGGCAATAAAGGCGATGAGCCAGAGCACTATCAGCTACTGGACGCGCCACCGTTAGCGCCACCGGATGCGAAAGGCATTCGCGTGGTGCTTGACAGCAACAAAGCGGGCCAGCTTAATCCAGGCGATCCCGTGTTGTTCCGGGGATACCGCGTCGGCTCGGTTGAAACCAGCGCGTTTGATACCGAAAAGCGCATGATGACCTATCAGTTGTTTATTGCGGCACCTTATGATCGTCTGGTCACTACCAATGTGCGTTTCTGGAAGGACAGCGGTATCGCGGTGGATATGTCCTCGGCGGGCCTGCGCGTGGAGATGGGATCGCTGACGACGCTGTTCAGTGGCGGTGTGAGCTTTGATGTGCCAGATGGCTGGGAGTTGGGTCAGGTGGCGGAAAACCAGGCTGACTACCATCTGTTTGACAGCCAGCGCAGTATCCAGGATTCGCTGTATACCAACCATATCGACTTCCTGACCTTCTTTACCGATTCGATTCGCGGTCTGCAACAGGGTGCACCGGTCGAATTCCGCGGTATTCGCGTCGGGACGGTCTCTGAAGTGCCTTACATGAACAACAACATCATGCAGGCGCTGAATAATGACTACCGTATTCCGGTGTTGATTCGCATCGAGCCGGATCGCTTTATTAAGCGACTGGGTAACTTTGATCTTGAGCAGCATCTCCATGACGGTATGAAGCAGGGGCTGCGCGCTTCGCTTAAAACCGGCAACCTGCTGTCTGGATCGCTGTATATCGACCTCGACTTCTACGACAACGCGGCACCTTATCGTGGTCCGGCTAAAGTTGTGGGCTATGAAGTTATCCCGACGGTGAGTGGTGGACTGAGCCAGATTCAGCAAAAACTGGTGGCGGCGCTGGATAAGATTAACTCCCTGCCGTTGAACGACATGGTTTCACAAGCAACCGGAACGCTGAAACAGGGCCAGCAAACGCTGCGTGAACTGCAAACCACAGTGGATAATCTGAACAAAATTACCGCTAGCCCAGCGATGAAAACGTTGCCAGCAGAAACACAGCAAACGCTGCGTGAGCTGAACCGTACCATGAAGGGGCTGCAACCTGGTTCACCGGCTTATAACCGCCTGGTGGGCGATATGCAGCGTCTTGATCAGGTCATGCGCGAACTGCAACCTGTCCTGCAAACCCTCAACACCAAGAGCAATGCTTTGGTCTTTGAAGCCAAACCCGGTAAAGATCCGCAGCCGAAGGGAGTAAAACCGTGAGAAAAAGTCTTTTTGCGGCCGCTGTGCTGCTGATGGTGGGGTGCAGTAGCACCCCGACAACCACCTACTATCAACTGCCAACGGACAGCACTGTCTCAGCGGTAACCACCACGGCTGACAGCACGCAACCCGCAATTTGGGTCGAGCAGGTCAGCGTGCCGGATTATCTGGTGGGCAATGGGCTGGTTTACCAGACCAGTGAGGTGAAGTATGTGATTGCCACCAGCAATCTCTGGGGAAGCCCGCTGGATCAGCAACTCAAGCAAACGCTGGTTAGCAACCTCAGCCGGGCGATGCCTGGCCGGTTAGTCTCGGCAACGCCGCTGGGAGATACGCATGATACGCTGGATGTTTCGGTCAGTGGTTTCCACGGCCGTTATGATGGCCGGGTGATCGTGAGCGGGGCATGGGTGCTGCAGCATCAGGGGCAGATCACACGCCGTGAATTTAATCTGGCGCTGCCGCAACAGCAAGATGGCTACGATTCACTGGTGAAAACCCTGGCACAGGGCTGGCAACAGGTCGCACAGCAAATCGCTCAAAATAGTCAGGCATCCAGCGGGGGGCTAACTCGCTGATATTGCGAAATGCTGCATTTTAGCGTCCAGTTTATGACGTTGATATGAAGATTTTGCATTGATCTTTTCATCTCATGACGGTAGAACAGGGGAGTGGCGAACGAAAAAACGCCACTCCTATCTTTCCACCAGATTCCACCAGACCTGAATGAGGGAAACGAGGTATGAAGAGACAGAAACGAGATCGTTTAGAACGCGCCCAATCACGGGGTTATCAGGCAGGTATTACGGGACGCTCAAAAGAGCTTTGTCCTTATCAAACCCTGGACGCTCGGTCTCACTGGCTGGGAGGTTGGCGACAAGCCATGGAGGACAGGGCGGTTGCATAACCGGCTGTCACTAAAAGGAAACAACCTCCGCTTTGCAGCGGAGGTTTTTTTATGCGTAATTCAGAGATGCTGGTGTATCAGAATACGGTGGTATCTTTGAACAGACCGACTTTCAGGTCGCTGGCGCTGTAGATCAGGTTGCCATCAACAAATACTTCACCGTCTGCAACGCCCATCACCAGTTTACGGTTAATCACGCGCTTGAAGTGAATTTTGTAAGTGACTTTCTTCGCCACTGGCAGAACCTGGCCGGTGAATTTAACTTCGCCTACGCCCAGTGCACGGCCTTTACCTTCCGCACCTAACCAGCCCAGGTAGAAGCCAACCAGCTGCCACATCGCATCCAGGCCCAGACAGCCAGGCATCACCGGGTCACCGGTGAAGTGACAACCAAAGAACCACAGGTCCGGATGAATATCCAGTTCTGCTTCTACAAATCCTTTATCAAAATTACCACCGTCTTCGGTCATTTTGACCACACGGTCCATCATCAGCATATTGCCTGACGGCAACGGTGGACCGTTCTCGCCAAACAGTTCACCACGGCCAGAAGCAATCAGGTCTTCCTTGGTATAGGACTCGCGTTTATCAACCATATTTTTTGTATAACCTTATTTTAATGAAGCTCAAATAGTATCTTAGAGATATAAGCCGGGCAAATAAATCAGTGGTGGTTAAACCAGTTAAAACCAGTTCAGCCAGCGCAGCAACAGAGGGCGCTCACGAGGCTCTGGCTGATTGAACAAGGCAATACGTTCCTGAATCTTATGTAACAGGCAATCGTCTTGCTCATTTTCACTGCGCCATGCCATGCCGCAAAGCAGCGGTAACGCCTCATCAATCTGGTCAATCGCCCAGATATGGAACTCGCCACGTTCAACCGCAGCCACCACTTCACTGTGTAAGCTGAGATGACGTTGGTTGCTGGCAGGAATAATCACACCTTGTTTGCCCGTCAGTTCACGTTGCTGGCAGACGTCGAAGAAGCCTTCAATCTTCTCATTCAACCCGCCCACAGGTTGGACGTTGCCGAACTGATCGACAGAACCTGTCACGGCAATCTGTTGATTAATTGGCTGCTCAGCCAGGGCGCTGATCATCACACACAGCTCAGCCAGTGAAGCGCTGTCGCCATCTACTTCGGAGTAAGATTGCTCAAACACCACCGAGGCAGAGAAGGGGAGCTGCTGATCCAGCTCCAGCTCAGCGGTCAGGTAGGCCTGCATAATCATCATGCCTTTGGCGTGAATGTTGCCACCCAGCTCGGCCTTACGTTCGATATCCATAAACTCGCCATCGCCTGGATGCACCACACAGGTAATACGCGAGGGATCGCCCCAGGCTCGCGGATGGCCAGGAAACTCAATCACAGACAAGCCATTGATCTGACCAACCACTTCGCCATCGGTTTCAATGCGGATCTGCTCTTGCAGGATTTCATCGCGCATCCGTTCAGCCAGATAACCTTCACGCCAGCTTCGGGCGTCGAGTGCATCCTGATAGCTGGCCCGATCGATAACCTCAGAACCTGAGGCTGTCTCACGGAGTTGGCGCAGTAACCAACGTGGGCACAGCGGCAAGGTATCCTGCTCACCGGTATAACGAACGCCTTCATTGATTAACAGCGGCCAGAAATCGGTTTGTGGTTCAGGTAATCCCGCTTCTGCTGCCAGTGTGCGAATCCAGTGACACCAGGCAGTCATCTCTTCTTCATCGAGAATCTGGAGGTTTTCTTCGAATTCGCTGTAGATAGCCAGCTCGTGGTACTCCGGTTCCATCTCCTGGAACTCGGCCAATGCATCGCGCTCGCCGCACAGAATCAGGCGTAAATCTAACGGCATTGGCGGAATGTGTACCGGCAGCGGCTGGCGTTCATCTTGTGATGTCCAGGCAAGCTGCTGCTGCAGAATGGCGGTTTTCAGGCGCATCCACATCAAAGGCTGGCTCAGTAATGTGCGTACTGAAAGAATTAAGGTACCACCGTTAGCCTGATGCAGCAGGCCAGGTTCAAGGGTCAGCGTATCGCGGTATTGACGCAGGCAGCCAAACAGCTGCTCAGGCTCGAACCATTCGGCATAGTGCACGCCACCCTGGGCGGTAAACGGTGCTGAGGCATCAGTGGCGGGAAGCAGGGTGATGCGGTTTTCTTTAATCAGGTAATCGCCACCAAACAGGGTTTCGGCAGGCGGCGTATAACGCTCGGCTGCGGCGCTGATTTGCGCCATGTATTCCTGGTTTTCCTGGCTACGGATCAGTAGCAGTGGGAAGCTGCCTTGCTGTTGCTGCAGCATATCCAGCGCACTCAGGAGTCGCGGCTGAACTTCAGCCAGTACGTCGTCGCACTCGTTATTAGCAAGTTGCGAAAAAACGGATTGATAGCGTTGGCTATCTGGCTGCAGGGCTTGCCACGGAAGTTGAGTACTGGTCAAAATATTCGCTTTGGTCCGATTAAACAAAGGCGCGATTATAGCGTAATCGCTGCGGTTAAGCACTGCGGAGTTGATTGTTAAGCGGTGAGCGACTCTGGACGTTTTTACTTACTGCATCCAGGAAAAAAGCTGTTATTCTTAAATCGTTACGCGATCACGATGAGATTCCGATGAAATACCAGCAACTCGAAAATCTTGAAAGTGGATGGAAATGGAAATACCTGGTGAAAAAACACCGGGAGGGTGAGCTGATTACACGTTATCTGGAACTCAGCGCTGCCCAGGCGGCGGTGGAAGCACTACTGACGCTGGAGAATCGTCCGGTTGAGGTTGCGGAGTGGATTGAACAACATATTCATCCCGATCTGGATAATCGCCTCAAACAGACCATTCGCGCCCGGCGGAAGCGCCATTTCAATGCGGAACATCAGCACACGCGTAAGAAATCGATCGACCTTGAGTATCTGGTCTGGCAACGGCTGGCCGCTTTGGCTCAACGTCGTGATTTGACGCTCTCAGAAACCATTGTGCAGCTCATCGAAGACGCTGAACGCAAAGAGAAATACGCGACACAAATGTCGAGCCTGAAACAAGATCTTCAGGCCATTCTTGGCGGCAGTGACAGCGAGAGTAGTTCTGGCAGTGGAGAGAGTTAGGCAATCCGGGGAAGCACGGCAATGGCTTTTTTACCGGAGTATGTCGATGAATGCTGAATAACAGCCACAAAAAACCCCGCCTGAGCGGGGTTTTTCTTATGGTTAACTTAAGCCTGAGGCTGAGTTACCACGTCTTTAACACCACGCACGTCGATTTCAACGCGACGATCTGGTGCCAGGCAGTCGATCAGGGCTTTACGCGCCTTCACGGTGTTACAGGTGCTACCAGTAACTGGGTTAGATTTACCCTGGCCACGTGCAGAGATCTTGTTAGAAGGGATACCTTTAGATACCAGGTAATCTACAACAGACTGTGCGCGCTGCTCAGACAGCTTCTGGTTGTACTGGTCAGAACCGATACGGTCGGTGAAGCCCAGAACCACAACAGAACCATCTTTCGGATCCAGGTTGCTCAGCTGAGAGTACAGCTGATCCAGTGCCTGGCGGCCTTCTGGTTTCAGAGTTGATTTGTTGAAGTTGAACAGAACGTCAGACTTCAGTGTGAAACGCTTGGTTTCAACAACTGGTGCTGGAGCAGGTGCTGGTGCAACAACTGGTGCTGCATCTTCATCCTGACCGAAACGGTAAGACAGGCCAACGCTCAGAGTGGCGTTGTCTGGACGTGCGCCAACAGTCTGCGCATCACCGATGTTGTTAACCCACTGGTAATCCAGACGGGTTGCCCAGTTTTTGGTCAGAGCATATTCAACACCAACGGCTGCCAGCGGAGATACGCCAGAGTCGTGGTCTTTGAAGCGGCCATAGGTACCGTTATTCTGAGTACCGTCTGCACGCCATACCATGCCGCCCAGACGGGTGTACACGTCCAGATCGTCAGTGATTGGGTAGCTCAGTTTAGCAGTCAGCTGTACGCCTTGTGCTTTGAATGCGCCGTTGCCGTGAGTCGCGTCAACAGTGCCTTTGTAAGGCATACGGCCCAGCCAGTCATAGCCCAGCTCGAAGCCCAGGTATGGGTTCGCCTGATAGCCCAGGAATGCACCTGCGCCCAGTTGGCTTTCGTGAGTTGGACCGTTGTTGTTTAGGTAACCGTTACCGTAGTTTCCGGTATCGTGGTACTGAGACCAGCCCAGTTTAGCACCGGTGTACCAGGTGTCATCTTTCGGAGCGGCCTGCGCTACGGTAGCGAAGCCAGCCAGTGCCACTGCAATTGCGATAGCTGTCTTTTTCATTTTTGCGCCTCGTTATCATCCAAATAGGCAATGAGCAAAATATGTTGCTCTTTGTGTTATTCCTTTGCCGGGTCCTGAAGCTCGCTTTTGACTCTACCGGGAAGCGGAAGTTCCGGAAGTTTTTGAGCACCCTAGCGAGGTAAAGTCTACAACGAGATTGGAAACTTACAAGTGTGCTGAGGGGCTATACAGAAAAAAAACAGGGTTTTATACATAAATACTAATAATTACACGGTAATAACTAATGTGGAACAGAGGGCTAAAAAGTCGCTAAGCTATTGTGATTGCTCGAAGTAAAAGAATCAGTGGCTTAGCGACGAGCAGGTCATGATAATCGCTGAGAAAACTCTTATTTTTACTCAATGAAACAAATCTGACTGAATCTTTAGACCATTTTTTGGTCGTTGCAGGGCGTCCTGGGGTTCGCTGGCACGCAAAATTAGCCCCATCGCTTCGCCTTCCGCTGCTGCTTTTTCCAGCGCCTGACGCTCTTGCTCATTCAAATCATAAGGCACCCACGCAACCACAACACTATAGTTGCCTGTTTTTAGTGCTTTTATCATCGCTTCAACGGCATTGTAGCGATCCGAATCTGCGATATGCATGCTTTTTTCCAGCGGCAAACCCGACTGCTGTAACCACGCGCGGTTCAGTTTATGCGCGGGGGTTAGCCAAAGCTGCCAGCGAGATTGTTGGCTGAGCTGCTGTAACAGTGGCAGTAACAACATTTGCAACATTCCGAGCTGTTCACTGCACCTTAATTCGGTAATGCCACCGCCAGATTGCGGGGCTGATGTGGAGCTGAAGTGGGTGCGAAAACCAGAGGCGGTGATATGTTGTGTACGCATAAATGTCATCACTCAGTAGTGGGCCTGTATGGATATACAGTAATTGCTTCCTGGACAAAGATCAACCTTAATTTCTGAAAACGGCTCTCAAATTCTGCACGTCTCATCAGTTAGCAGTTGCTGCCCGCATGGCTTTTTTCATATCGTATAAACTCCTTATTTCACAGTAGGTTAGAAATATTTTTCACAAGGAGAGTGGGCAATGAAAAAGTCCCGTCAAATGATCGATTTGTCCAAAGAACGTTTATCTTGCTTAGGTGAAGTTCAGTCTCGTACCCAGTTCGGTGGTTACGCTTTAGCCGTTGAAAAGGTGGTGTTTGCCCTGGTAAGTGATGAACAACTCTACCTCCGGGCCAGTGAAGCGCTGAAAGAATACAGCGCTGAACGTCCGCTTCAACCGCTGATATTCAGTAAGCGCGGCGTGCCGGTAAGCCTCGGCTATTTTCGGGTGGATGAGCAGTTGTGGCAGGAAACGGCAACGTTAGAAGCCCTGTCCGAAGCCGCGCTAATGGCGGCCCGTGAGGAGCAACATACACCCAGCGCGCCCAGGCTGAAAGATCTGCCCAATCTCGGAGTGCGGATGGAGATGATGCTGTACAAAGTCGGTATCTGTTCCGTAGATAACCTGTATGCCTGCGGTGCGAAGAACAGCTGGCTAAGATTAAAATCGTTAAACCAACATCTGGGGCTAAAAACCCTGCTGGCGCTGGAAGGGGCGATTTCAGGTCATCATCAAGCCGCCCTGCCAGAACCGGTCAGGGCGGAGTTAAAACTCTGGTATCAGAATATCATTCACCAGCAGCAAGAGCGTGACTATCCTCGGGCTTAACGTTATCCAGGCGGCGGCGCAACAGGGCAATTTCTGGCAGCAGTGCGGCTAACAGGGCCAGCTGTTGCAGCACTAGCGGTGCGCGAGATTCCTCACTGCGTCCTGCCTGGGCAATACGTTGACTCAGGGACAGCTGCATCTCCCGGGCCTGTTCAATGCTCACCACGGCGCGTTGCAACACATCTTCGACATAGCAGACCGTTTCATCCAGCAGGCTCAAGAGTGCCGGATCGGTCAACTGCTCACGGTGCGCACCCAGTGCGGAGATATAACTCAGGAAAGAGTGATTCAGACAGAGTAGCTGAAACGCACTTTCCCGCAGCCGGGCAGAGTGGTGCTTTTCCACGCTCATGCTGGAAACCACCGAAGCCAGCTCGGCATCGGCATTATGCGCATCACGCCGGGCTATCCGGTACGCGAGGCGGTTATCTTTGCCCTGATGATACTGTTCAAGAATGGCGTCCAGATAGCGGCAGTTAGCGTTCAGGCTGCGATCGGTCACCTCTGGCAACTGACGGAAACGCCAGTCGGGCCAGATAAAGGCCACCGCCAGCCAGGCAAGCGCGCAGCCTAGCAGCGTATCGTTAATGCGCGGCAGGGCCACTTCGAAACCTTCACCCAGCAGGTTAAAGCACAGCAACACCAAAAGCGTGATGAACAGCGTGGCCTGCGCGTACTGGATCTGGCGGAAAGCAAAAAACAGCACGCCACTCAGCACAATTAAAATCAACTGACCTTCGATGGAGGGCACCAGCCATAAGACTGGCAGGCCAATCACAATCCCTGCGAGGGTGCCGCCAATACGTAACGCCAGCCGACGACGGGTCGCATTATAGTTGGGCTGGCAGACAAACAGGCTGGTCAGTAAGATCCAGTAGCCGCGCTCTAAGCCTGTGATCTGAATAAAGGCATAGCCGACGCACAGAACAACCGACATGCGCACGGCGTGACGAAACAGCGGTGACTGCGGGCTGAGGTGGCGGCTGAGTCGCAGGCGAATGTCGCTCCAGCCATCCAGCTCCTCGCGTGACAGGCGGTTATCTGCGGTGGGTAAGTTAAGGTTTTGTTCAGATTCAATCGAAGCCAGCTGGGCGTCGATTGCGCGTAAATTACGCAGTAGCCAGAACAGCGCGTCAATACGTTGCTCCCCTGGCATCTCCTGCTGTAGCCGCTCCAGACTGTGCTGCAGCTTATCAAAGGCACGCTCATACTGGCTGTTATGCTGCCAGGCCTCGCCTAATAAAATCGCCTGTGACAACTGACGGCATGAGTGCCCCTGACGATGCAACAAGCGTTGAAAACGAAACAGGATCTCGTTGTAACGCCAGTCATCGCGAAGTTGGTGATATTGCACGTGCGAGGAGCTGGCGCGTTCGTGGATGTCCTGCGCGACGAAGTAATAATGCAGGCTGCGCCGCGAGCCACGTGAACCCCGGTCGCCACGCAAACGGCTGAGCAGCGCCGTTTTGGTCAGATTAAGCTGGCTGACCAGTTGGCTGTTAGCCATCGCTACCGCAATCAGGCCCTGGCTGTCTTCGGCACCGGCATCAGGATCAAACATCTCTGCTTTAGCATCCAGATAGCGTGCCAGCGCAGCAAAACTCTCCGCGAGCTGTTCCTGAACCGGGCGCACCGGGAACATAAAATGCCCGATCAGCGTCAGCAGGTTGTACCAGAGCGCGCCAAGCAGCAACAGGACCGGCTGCATATACCATTCAGGGAACAGACCAATACCCAGCATGGTGTAAACGGCAATCAGCAATGCGCCGAAGGCTATGGTGGCGTAACGCTGCCCCAGGGCGCCCAGCAGAATGAAGCCCCAGGTTGAGAGTGCCAGTCCGGGTAAAAAGAGCCAAGGGGTGGGAAACAACAGTTCCACCGAAACAGAGGCAATACAGAAGCACAGCAGCGTAATGAGCAGATTTTTCAGTCGGCCGGTCCAGCGGTCGTCGAGATCGGCCAACGCTGCCGCAACCACGCCTAATGTCAGGGGGATGGTCCAGTCGATCTGCTCTAGCATCCACGGCACGGCTGCACAGCCCGTCATGGCGAAGAGAATACGCAGCATATAGCGCAAGCTGCTGTTGTAGAGATAGCGCTGCCAGCCCTGGAGCGTAAGGAGTTTCACAGTGATCCCTTAGTAACGGCTACGGGCATTGGCTTCACGCGCTGCCTGTGCTTCTTCAACAGAAACAACCCGGCGGCCGACGGGCCACAGCGCAATCACGGCAATTTTAAAATTGGCGATGCCGACAGGAATACCAATAATGGTGATGCACTGCGCGATACCAATGGAGATATGCGACAGGCACAGCCACCAGCCAAAGAAGATGAACCACAGGATATTGAGCAGGGTGCCGCCACTGTTCATCAGTTCATTTTTACCAGCAGGGTTGATCACATCCACATGTACCGCTTCATTGCCAAACGGCAGCAGCGAAAGCTTGGTGATTTCCCAGCAGGAGCGGGTCAGCGGCAGGGTAAAAATCAGCACAATACTGACCAGCGTGGCAAACAGCCAGGCGAGGGTGGTAAAAAAGCCGCCCAGCACGAAATTGAGAATATTTAACACAGCGCGCATAGCGATTTTCCTTTTACAATCCGCAAGATGTCCCCAGTTTAGCCTGTTTTATGGCTGGAGCGTCAACACTGACACAGGTAAGATAGCGGAATCTTCATTTGGTTCGATGGAGTGAGCGTGGAACTTAAAGCAACATCTCTGGGCAAACGACTTGCTCAACATCCCTACAACCGGGTTCGCCTGCTGTCGGCCGGAGTGGAAGTCAGCGGTGATAAGCACGAATATTTGATCCCTTTCAATCAGCTGCTCGATATCACCTGCAAGCGTGGCATGGTGTGGGGCGAACTTGAATTCCAGCTACTGGATGAAAAAGTGGTGCGTCTGCATGGCACAGAGTGGCAGGAGACGCAGCGTTTTCATCACTATTTGCAGCAAGCCTGGAACGGCTGGAGCACCGAAATGAGCGACGTGTGCGCCACGGTGTTACAAGAATTACAGCAGCGTATCCTGGCCTTGTTGGAGCAGGATCGCTGGGTTAAACGCAGTGAGCTGAATGGCCTTGCGACCACGGTGCAACAGCAGTTTGCCGCACTCCCTCTTCCCGTTGCTCGCCTGGCGCGCTTTGAAAACTGCCGCGAGCTGTGGCAATTCTGTCAGCAGTGGCTGAATGGCGGAAAAACGGCGCTGCGTCAGCGTAATCAGGCCTGGACGCAGCAGATACTCACCCGTTATCAGGACTTTTTTGCCCATGTAGAACGTTCCCCGCTTAATCCGTCGCAAAGCGAAGCGGTCGTCAACGGTGAGGATGCGGTGCTGGTGCTGGCCGGAGCGGGCAGTGGAAAAACGTCAGTCCTGGTGGCACGGGCAGGCTGGTTGCTGCAACGCCAGCTGGCAAAACCGGAACAGATTCTGTTGCTGGCCTTTGGCCGGAAAGCGGCGGATGAGATGAATGAAAGAGTCGAGGGCCGGTTGGAGACGAAGGCGATTCAGGCCCGCACTTTTCATGCCCTCGCGCTGCATATTATCCGTGAAGGCAGCAGCAAGCAGCCGAACGTCAGCAAGTTAGAGAGCGATACCCAGGCGCGACGCAAGCTGTTGATAGACGAGTGGCGTAAACAGTGTAGTGAGAAAAAGGCGCAGGCCAACGGCTGGCGACAGTGGTTACGAGATGAGCTGCAATGGGAGCTGCCCGAGGGGGCTTTCTGGCAAGACAACGCGCTGGCCCAGCGACTGGTTACGCGTTTTGAACGCTGGCTAAGTTTGATTAGGATGCACGGTGGTGCTCAGGCCGCGATGATTGCAGAGGTTCCTGAAGCCATCCGGGAGAGCTTTAGCAAGCGAGTCAAACTGATGGCTCCACTGGTAAAGGCGTGGAAAACGGCGCTAAAGGAAGAGGGAGCGATCGATTTTTCCGGGCTGATTCACCAGGCGATTGCCGTGCTGGAAAAAGGTCGTTTCATCAGCCCGTGGAAACATATTCTGGTGGATGAGTTTCAGGACATTTCACCGCAGCGGGCGGCACTGCTGAGCGCCTTGCGCAAGCAGAACAGCCAGACCACCCTGTTTGCCGTGGGCGATGACTGGCAGGCTATTTACCGCTTCAGTGGCGCTGAGTTGTCGCTGACTACGGCGTTTCATCACTACTTTGGCGAGGGCGATCGCTGCATTCTGGATACCACGTATCGCTTTAACGATCGTATTGGTGAGATTGCGAATCGCTTTATTCAGCAAAACCCACAACAACTGCCCAAAGCCCTGAATAGCCTGACACGCGGCAATAAAAAGTCGGTCATGCTGCTACCGCAGGAGCAACTGGAGCCGTTGCTGAACAAGCTCAGCGGATTCGTTAAGCCGGAGGAGAGTGTGCTGCTACTGGCACGCTATCACCATTTGCAACCGGAAGTGCTGGAGAAAGCGAAGACGCGTTGGCCAAAGCTACAGCTTAATTTCATGACTATGCATGGCAGTAAGGGCCAGGAAGCGGACTATGTCATCGTGTTGGGGCTGCATGCCGGACATGATGGGTTCCCGGCTATGGCGCGTGAATCGATCATCGAACAGGGTCTGTTGCCGGAGACGGAAGATTTTCCCGATGCAGAGGAGCGTCGTCTCGCCTATGTGGCTTTAACGCGAGCACGCCAGCAGCTGTGGCTACTGTTCGACCGTGAACGCCCATCGGTATTTGTCGAACAGTTTCAGCGTCTGGGCGTGCCCGTAGCACGCAAGGCCTGAGGTTTATTTCAGGCGCTGGTCGAGATAACGCTGGTAATCCGGGATGGCGATCTCCGTGGCCTGGCTGAACTGCGGCGACTGAATGATAAAGTCAGCGCTGGCGCGGTTATTGGCTACCGGGATATTCCACAGCGTGGCAAGACGCAGGAGCGCTTTAACATCGGGATCGTGCGGAACGGCATTGAGGGGATCCCAGAAGAAGATCAGCACATCGATTTTGCCTTCGGCGATCAGTGCACCCACCTGCTGGTCGCCGCCCATTGGGCCGCTGAGCATGGCGTTGACTTCAAGGCCGGTATGGCGATTAATCAGGCTGCCTGTGGTGCCGGTAGCATACAGGACGTGGGATTGCAGCAAGGGTTGATTGGTTTTTGTCCACGTCAGCAACGTATCTTTGCAGTGATCGTGGGCCACGAGGGCAATATGTTTTTTCTCGCCAAGCTTACGAACGGTCTGTTCCATCTGGGTTCCTGAAAGGTAAGAGGTAGGGGGTCAGTCTACCTCTGGCTTTTCATCACTATCAACTTGTACTTAAGATTTTCATCAGTGCGCTGATCTGCTGGCGCGTCAACTGATCGAAACGCTGAAACCAGCGGCCCAGTGGCGAGAAGCTTTCATCATCGACCCAGGCAAATTCGGCATCGGCAACGGGTGAAAGTTTGGCGGTATTTTGTGTCGCAAACTGCGGTACGGACGCCACCTGATGGGTGCGATTGTAGTTAAGCATGGCTTGCTCAAGGTCGCTTTCAGCCCCGGCCGGCAAGCGGTCTCGTTTGCTGATAATTTCACGTCCTTGCTCATCCACCAGGGTGAAATTCAGACTATGATCGAACAGGATGCGCTGTTGGCGGCTGTTTAGCTCAGGCAAACGGATGGTGACCGATTTCACTTCTGCATTAAAGCTGACAATCATCGGCTGCGAATGAAACTGATGGCGGCTTAGCGGCGTATTTTCAACGGGCAGATCAACTCGGAACAGAAACTGATGTGCACCACGTTCCAGCTCCAGTGACGATGCGCCTTTCAGCAGCGAGCCGGAGATTTTGCGGCCATCCAGCGCCAGCAAGTCGATCTGTGGATCGAGATGGAGAGTTAGCGCCGGGCAAGCGGTAGTAACCAGCAGCAACAGCAGGCCAGAGACAGCCATAGACAGCTTCATGTGTGCTCCTGGAGAGTAAAGAGGTAGAGTGTAGCAAATTCTTACATTATGGCAGTATATTTACATTTTAACATATTTATTCGCGAGCTGACGCAAAATAATCCCACAAGTTTTTGTCAGGATATTCTCGGTGAACGCACTGGTTTAACGAACAGTAAGGGAGAGAACCATGAACGATCGGGTGATTAGCGATGTTTTACGTCGCACGCAGCGTATTGCGCTGGTGGGGGCAACAGACCGTGAAGAGCGGCCCGCCTATGGTGTGATGAAGTTTTTGCTCAGCCACGGCTACGACGTGGTGCCAGTCAGTCCGAAACTGGCGGGGAAAACGCTACTGGGGCAGCAGGCCTATGCCGCACTGGCGGATATTCCTGGGCATGTCGACATGGTTGATGTGTTTCGCAATGCAGAGGCCGCGTATGGTGTGGCTCAGGAAGCGATCGCGATCGGTGCAGATACGCTGTGGTTGCAGTTGGGGATCATCAATGAGCAGGCGGCGGCGTTGGCAGAAGAGGCGGGATTAACGGTAGTTATGGATCACTGCCCGAAGATTGATATTCCACGTTTGGCGATCCCGATGAAACGCTAGAAAGCACTGGCGGCGCAGGTGCCGCCAGCGATTAATGGCGCAGACGTGGAGCCTGAAGCTGTTGGCGGATAGAAGCAGCCAGTTCATCCATCATTGGTTGATCGGGATGTTCATAAGACGTTTCACCCGCCAGTTGGATCTCAGAGACATAGGTATGAACCCGTTCTCCTTCTTCATCTTCCATCACAACGTGGTACCAGGGTGCGGTGCGCAGCGTTTCACTCTCGTCAACTTCGTCGATATCGGGTGTATCGAGGGAGTATTCTGCGTCAACGTCGACCACCACGCCTAACACGCCAGAGAGGCGATGGCGGACTTGCTGACCAATGCCAAATTTTGTCGCAATCATAAAAACCTCCATATCAAAGCACTTACTCCTCAATATGGAGGCTGGAGAGATTTTTTCAAGTCACATTACGCGGCAAGCAAAACCTTTCAGGTACAACCCTTCAGGATAGGTGGCGATAACCGGGTGATCGGCGGCCTGGCGGAATTGTTCAATAAACTGCACGTCACGGCCAGCATCAACGGCGGCATCGGCCACGATCTTCTGGAACAGATCGGTCGCCATCAGGCCTGAACAGGAGAAGGTCAACAGAATGCCGCCAGGATTGAGCAACTGAATCGCTAACATGTTGATATCTTTGTAACCACGGCAAGCGCCTGCCAGCTGGTTTTTATTTTCAACAAACTTAGGCGGGTCCATGATGATCAGGTCAAACTTCTCACCACTGTCACGGTAACGACGCAGCAGTTTAAATACATCATCACGCACGAAGTGGGCGCGTGAGACATCCAAACCGTTTAGCTCGACGTTTTGACGCGCAACATCCAACGCATCTTGCGAAGTATCTACGCTGGTCACTTCACGACAGCCGCCCATCAGCGCGGACACCGCAAAACCACCGGTGTAGGAGAAGCAGTTCAGGACACGAGCGTCTTGCGCGTAACGACGGGTGGCGAAACGGCTGTCACGCTGGTCGAGGTAGTAGCCGGTTTTATGGCCACCCTGAATATCAACCAGCAATTTCATGCCATGCTCAGTGATAGGCAATAAGGCCGGTGGCAGTTCGCCAGTCACTGGGCCTTGGGTGAGTTCCAGTCCCTCTTTTTTGCGCACCGCCACATCAGAGCGGTCGTAGATGGCGCAAGATGGGAAACAGTGTTGCAACGCGGTGAGGATCGCCGGACGTTGGTATTCTGCGCCCGCTGAGAGCAGCTGCAACACGAGGAAGTTACCGAAGCGGTCGATAGTCACGCCTGGCAATCCATCAGATTCACCGGCAATCAGACGGTAGCTGTCGAGGCCATCACGCTGTGCTAGCCAGTCACGCCAGATCTGTGCCTGTTCAAAACGTTTAATGAAGAACGCGATATCGATCGATTCATCCTGCTGCCAGCTCCAGACACGGGCACGGATTTGCGATTGGGGAGAATAGGCTGCATGGGCGAGCCATTTACCGTTATGATCGCAGACGGAAACCGTTTCTCCGAGGCTGGCTTTTCCCTCCATACGTGCAACGGCACCGGAGAAGACCCAAGGATGGCGGCGGAGGAGGGATTTTTCACGTCCCTTAGCGAGAATCAATCGAACGGTCATTTGCTATGCTTACCTGAAAAAAATGAGGCGTCATTGTCCGGTGGATATGAGTAAAATGCAACGCACAACAGCATCTGGAGGGTTCTATGGCGGTCGCCTGTTTTAAAGCCTGGGTATATGGCAAGGTGCAAGGCGTGGGGTTTAGGTACAGCACGCAGGCAATGGCCAATGATTTGGGAGTGCAGGGATATGCACATAATTTAGAAGATGGCAGCGTTGAAGTGCTGGCATGGGGTGAGGCCGAATTGGTACAGGAGCTGATCCTGTGGCTGAAAGAGGGCGGCCCGCGCGGTGCTGAGATTGATCGTGTTCTGGTGCAACCGCACCGCACGGACAATCCACCACACGGGTTTACTACGGGTTAATCAGAGGCATTTCGCCGGTTTAGGCAGGCCAGCTATTTTGGTGGCCTGTTTGGCTGGGCCTTCCGGGAACAGGCGGAACAGATAACGGCTGTTGCCTTTCTCTTCACCGTATTTCTTTGCCATTGCTTTTACCAGCATGCGCACTGCCGGAGACGTATTAAACTCTTGGTAAAATTCGCGCACGAAGCGCACCACTTCCCAGTGCGGGTCAGTCAGCACAATCCCCTCTTCGCTGGCGATATGTTCAGCCAGTGCTTCACTCCAGTCTGCCGGATTTTTCAGATAGCCTTCGCCATCAACCGCAATCTCATTGCCTGCAAAATTCACGTTGTCGCCTCATTCAATAACTGGCGGCATTGTAGCAAATCCCCGGAGCAGAAAACAAAAAGCCCCGCCAGAGCGGGGCTGATATCGTCACTGTGGCTTAGTCGTTACGGGCGAAGCCCAGCAGGCTCAGCAGACTCAGGAAGATGTTGTAGATAGAGACATACAGGCTGACGGTGGCGCGAATGTAGTTACTCTCACCGCCGTGAATAATATTACTGGTTTCCCACAGGATGGCACCGGCAGAGAACAAAATAAACAGCGCACTGATCGCCAGGTGCAGCGCCGGAATTTGCAGGAACAGGTTAGCGACAACCGCCACCAGCAGCACCACAAATCCTGCCATCATCATACCGCCAAGGAATGACATATCGCGGCGAGTGGTCAGCACATACGCCGAACAACCAAAGAACACGGCTGCGGTTCCGCCGAGCGCAAGACCGATAACATCGCCCATGCCCGCAGAGAGATAGCTGTTCAGGATTGGGCCAAGGCAGTAACCGAGGAAACCGGTAAAGGCAAAGGCGGCAATAATCCCGCTGGGTTTATCTGCCAGACGGTGTGTCAGGAACATCAGCCCGTAGAAACCTACCAGCATCAGAATCAAACCTGGGCCAGGCAATTGCATCACGGTGCTGATCGTTGCCACTACGGCAGAAAAAGCCAGGGTCATACCCAAAAGGAAGTAAGTATTACGCAATACGCGGTGCGTACTGAGTAGAGATTCACGCGATGACGTGATGATTTTTTCCATTTTGCGCTCCTTAAGCGAACAAAACAGTGGATTATCGCCAGAGCATACGAAGCGCCACTTTTTTCGGAAAGCCGTTTTACCCTTCTTTACGCGCTATTTAGCCTAATCCTTGTGCGCAATGGCGAATAACCCGGCGAAAAATCACAATTTGACTGTTTTTCAGCCGAACGATCAATGGTAGGCTTTACAAGCTCATGAGGGATGTTTATAGTGCGCCCCATTGCGGAGGGGTGGCCGAGTGGCTTAAGGCAACGGTCTTGAAAACCGTCGATGGGAAACCATCCCAGAGTTCGAATCTCTCCTCCTCCGCCATAATCTTTACCAGCAGTACCCGCACGTAGTAATTTGCGTATGGAGGGATGGCCGAGTGGCT
>NZ_ALXE01000033.1 GCF_000295955.2 Pantoea sp. A4 | reverse complement strand
TATCAAATAGCATTTACAGCGTAAGTGCGATTAATACTTATTATGTTAAATTTTATCTATGGATATAAACTCACCACAGTAATAATCTCACCTTCTTCCTTTTCAAACACCCCATTCCCTGAAGCATTCCAGCCTGGAGGCCTCTTTACCCGCTAATGCTATGATGTTAACTGGGCAGGAAAGGGTACCAGAAGCTCCCACCGGGGATCTTTGGGCGATCGCTGTAACTCAGCTGCTGTAATTCAACATTCTGACAGGTTAACTATGTTATCAACTCTTCTCATCGTGCTGGTTGCCGCTATTCATGTCTACATACTGATCCTTGAAATGTTCTTGTGGGATACCCCATTTGGCCGTAAGGCTTTCAATCTGAGCCCGGCTTTTTCACGTGACACAAAAGTGCTGGCTGCTAATCAGGGGCTTTACAATGGCTTTTTGGCGGCAGGACTGCTTTATGGGGTGTGGTTAGGGAGCGATGGCTTGCAGTTTAAGCTGTTTTTCCTGATATGCGTGATGTTAGCGGGCATTTATGGTGCGGTAACGTCAAGCAGGAAGATTCTGTATGTTCAGACAATCCCGGCTCTACTCGCTACCATCGCGCTGCTTTACCAGGATTTTGGCTGAAGGCTGCTTCCTGCGTGAACGGTACCTATTAAGTGGAGCGTTTAAATGATCAGGCTTCAGAGCCCGATGTCCAACCGGGCTCTGAACTCCCGGTCTCCGCGCTGTTTCGTGCCCTGAACCGCTTACTTCCAGAAGATGCGCCCCGATTATCAAAAACAACGCACGCTAAACCGGTTCGCTGTGACGTAAACGCAATGTCGCAGGAAGAAAGCGCCGGGTAATATCAGGCTCCTGGTCAGCAATGAGCGCCGTTACCAGAGCAAAACATTCCTGTGCCAAATGCGGAATATCCTGTTGAACGGTATCAATCTTGATAGAGAGCGAATCATAGAGATAGTGATCGTCAAAGCTGGCAACGCGGATATCACTGTCCAGCAAGTGATGCTGACTCATGTAGCGCAGTACCCCTTCCATGAGGCCGCAGGCGGCAGTGAAGATAGCTTTCGGCGGACGTCCAAGTCGGGCACAGAGCGCGGCGAACATCTCATAGCCGCTGCTGGGATGGTAGTTGCCGTGAATGATCCACTCCGGACGCGCTGTGACCCCTGCTCTCTCCAGCCCCTGCATAAAGCCGGCAAGTCGGTCTTTGGTCGGCGAAAGACGCGGCTGTCCGCCTATGAAGTAGATTTCATCGGGATTGGTGCGGGCCAACCTCTCGACCAGATCGGCTGTTGGTGTGACGGCTTCCGTCACCACCAGCGGCAACTGCGTATCTTCTATATAGCGGTCAAACAACACGACCGGCATCTGCTCACTCAGTTTTACGTAATTGCTATCGCTGAGCATGCTGGATGCCACAATCAGCCCATCGACCTGTCGCGCCACTAAATTATCGACGACGACCTGCTCCTGACCCGCATTTTCGTCCGTACAGGAAATCAGTAGCTGTAAGCCTGCCTCGCGGCACAGGTTTTCCAGCGCGTGAGCAAAAACCGCAAAGCCGTGGTTGGTTATCTCCGGCACCACTAATCCCAGGGTATGGCTGCGATTATCACGCAACAGGCGTGCATGGATGCTGGCCTGATAGTGATGCTCGCGCGCTAGCGTTAGCACCCGTTCCCGCGTCTCTTTTGCTACACGCAGCTCTTTACCCCGCCCGTTCAGCACCAGGCTGGCAGTTGCTTTAGAAACACCCGCCAGCGCGGCGATGTCAGCAATGGTAACGCGTTTGGTTTTTCTCACGTCGATGCATCAGTCAATGAAACAATGACTTATTCTATCACGGTGTGCTGCAACGACCAGTAGCGGGCCTGCACTTCTGCATCACCCATCAGCGTTAACTGCGCCGTCTTCGCAGGAAAGTATCGGCTGCTCATTACGCCTTCACCCTCGTTAATAAAGATCTCAACGCTGGAGTGATCGCACAAAATCTGCAACTGGCTGACCGCACCTCGCCAGTATCGATATTGCCATTCACCGCTCTCAAGGCTGCGTCGGGCAAGGCGTAATCCCTGGTCATGCCACTCCAGATGCAGAGTATCCGCAAAATTCAGCGTGATCCCGCCCTGTGCCACAAGCAGTATCTCAAGACGCTGCGCGCCTATCACCGGAGCCTCCACTGCCCGTCCCTTAAAGTGAAACTCCTCGCCACGCAGTGACTGCAACTCCTTTACCGGTCGCTGAAGGAGACGCCCCTCTTGTGTCACGAGCTCACGGACACAGGTCATCTGATGGATCCAGCCATGCGCGATGGTAGGCTGGCGCATCTCTTCCCCGTCTGGCACGCCCATCCAGCCAACCAGCAGGCGGCGCCCATCAGCGCTCAGCGTGGTCTGTGGCGCGTAGAACTCAAACCCGGCATCCAGTTCATTCACTGCCCCATGCACGTAGCGGGCAGCATCATAATCAAGTTCTCCCGCCACCCAGGCACTGGAATGCGTATTGAGAAAACGGTGCTTTTCACGCGTAATGCCCTGCGGGCAGAAGATCAGGAACGTCGTATCATCCAGGGTAAACATGTCGGGGCACTCCCACATGTATCCAGCATCCCCCAATGCGTTCAGCCCACTGCCTGCGATCTCGCCCAGATTGTGCCAATCATGTAAATCCGCAGAGCGTAGCAGCAGGACTTTGCCCTCTTCCTGGCTATTCTGTGCGCCCAGCACCATGTACCACTCATTACCATACTGCCAAACTTTTGGGTCACGGACGTGGCCGGTATAGCCCGCCGGTAGCGCAATAACCGGGCCTGACTTATCAAAACCGCCCGCCTCATTTTGTATCGCCAGACACTGCCAGGCAGTGCGCGATCCGTCATCAAACTTGACGTTGCCGGTATAGATAAGCGTCAGCACGCCATTATCATCGACGGCGCTGCCGGAGTAGCAACCGCTGCGGTCATACTCTTCATCTGGCATCAGCGCAATGGGCTCATGTTGCCAGTGCACCAAATCGTCGGAGCTCCAGTGGCCCCAGCACTTGTGTTGATGTTTACAGCCCAGCGGATTCCACTGATAGAACAGATGGTAGCGCCCGGCGAAATCGATGAAGCCATTCGGATCGTTAAGTAATCCGGTTACAGGGGCAAGATGAAAGCCGGGATAGTACGCGTCGCTCATTGCTTTTTTCTGGCCACGTATCACCGCTTGCAGAATGTTGGGGAGTAAGGCTGATGAGGTCATTAGTCGGTATCCGTTTTGTATTTAAGCAGCAAAGAGAGGATAAACGCGGCACTGAAGGCGATAACCATACCAATAGCATAGTTGAGCAGTGAGCTGGCCTGAACGATGGCCATGCCTGGAATACCGGTCAGTCCTACTGCGGTCATTGACACATGTACCGATACCACCCAGGCTCCGCCCAATGCTCCGCCCACCAGGCCTGCGATAAACGGCTTCATAAAGCGCAGGTTGATACCAAAAATGGCGGCTTCGGTAATGCCAAGCAGCGCGGAGAAGCCAGAAGGCAACGCAATCGCTTTAATCTTCACGTCCCTGGTCTTGAACCAGACGGCCAGGCAGGCCCCGCCTTGTGCCACGTTAGCCATGGCCCAGATTGGCAGCAGAAAGTTAACGCCAATCTGCGGATTTCCCAGTAATCCGGCCTCAATCGCGTGGAAGCTATGATGCACACCCGTGATGACAATCACCGAGTAAAGGCCGCCAAAGAGTAAACCGGCCAGCCAGCCTGCATGGGCAATCAGTGTACTGAGCACAAACGAGATGCCATCTCCCAGCATACGTCCTGCGGGGCCAATGATCAGCAGTGCAACGAAACCGGAGATAATCACCGTCAGGAAAGGGGTCAGAATCAGATCCAGCGCATCCGGGATCACCCGGCGCAGCTGTTTCTCTATTACGCTCATAAACCACACCGCGAGCAGTACCGGGAATACGGTACCCTGATACCCGATCATCGCCACTTCAATGCCGAAGAAATTCATGGTGTGGAATCCGGCTGCCACGCCCCAGGCGTTCGTCAGCGCAGGATGCGTCAGGATGCCACCCAGCGTGGCGCCGAGGAACGGGTTACCGCCAAACTCGCGCGCGGCCGTGAAGCCAATCAGGACAGGCAGAATAATAAAGGCTGCCGAGCTGCACATATCCAGCATGATATACAGTGCATTACCAGGGTCCACCCAACCATAGGTTTTCACCATTCCCAGCAGGCCCATCAGCAGGCCAGAGGCCACGATAGCCGGAATAATCGGTACAAAAATGTTCGAAAGCAGACGCGCAATGCGCTGGAAAGGGTTAAGTTTACGCGCGGCGATATCGGCGGCTTCTGATTTGCTGGCTTCGCTGATACCGGCTTCCTGGATAAACGCAGCATAGACTTTATTTACCACGCCAGTACCAAAGATCACCTGTAGCTGTCCTGCGTTGCGAAAACACCCTTTTACACCCTCTATTTTACCGATCGCAACGGTATCCGCTTTTTCATCGTCAGCCAGTACCAGTCGCAGGCGAGTGGCACAATGCGCTGCACTGGCAATATTCTCCTTGCCTCCCAGCAGCGGGAGTAGCGCTTGGGAGATGTGTTTAAAATCCATAATGACCTCAGTTTTTCGTTTTTATGCCATCAATAAGAAACAAGGCCCCCGTGAGGGCCACATCATCAGAACCAGGTTTCCATCTGCACGCCGAAGTTCCACTCCCCACCTGCGCTGAAGCCGTTGCTGCCAAAGGCATCATCGCTGGCGTAGTTATCGAGGCGGTGATCCCAGTCCATCCAGCTGGCGAACAGGCGGATTTCCGGGCGTTTGAGGAATTCCCCCACGTCGCCGGCTTTCAGCGTTGGCGCCACGGTGAATTTATAGAAGTTACCGCTAACGGCGTTGCGGTTGTTGTAGCCTTTGGGACGCAGGTCCATATACTGGTATGAACCCTCATACTGCATCTCAAAGTTCTGCGTGATCTCTTGTATCAGCCGCAGGTTAGCCGTAGCCCATTCATAGCTGTCGCCGCTGACGTAGCGATCTTTACTGCTCTGCGCCAGGAACGCCGGGGCAATATGCCAGCCGCCACCGAGCGGCGTCATGCCGTAGCTGGCAATGCGCCAGGTATCTGCTTCCGGCAAGAGCGCGCCATCGGCACCGATCGTTTTTACTTCTGCACCCAGGCCGTGACCGTAGAGCAGCGCAGTTTTAGCCGAGCCTTCTCGCAGGCCATAGAAGCTATCGTTGTACAAGCCGATCATGCCATGCACACCGCTGTTAGCCGCATTACCTTTAACGCGATTGCCCTCAATGTCGGTACGTGCATTGTTGTCCTTTGCGCGCATGCCACTCACCATGAACTGCAACGGACCAACAAAGTTATTTAACGAAAGGATGTAGTTTTGCGCGGTATTCTCGTTGTTTTCGATATCACCAAAGGTGCGCCCGTAAACTGACAGATTGCTGCGGGCTTCATTGGCCCACTTTACGTCATAGATACCCGCGCCAGTGCCTGCGAGAAACACCACGTCGGAGTCGATCCAGTGAATATCGAAATTGTCACGATCGAAGCGCTTACCGGCCCAGACGGTACTGTCTTTAAACGCACCAGTGAAGGTAGGCAGTTGACCGAGTTCAACAAACGCCTGTCGCAGATTAAGATCGCTGCTGGCAGCACTCCAGTCGTTATAGGTCCGCTGACCATCAGCCAACATCGCTTTAAAACGTGTGGTAGCGCCATTGGCCAGCGTCTGCTTATGTTCGAGGTTGAGCTCAACGTAGGTATCCGGCTCATTACCCAGTCGGCCAATGTTACCTCCCGTCTCACCCGCAGGCGTCACGGTGGGGCCACCCTGCGTTTTTGCCGCTGAGCTGTTCATCAGTAGCCCGGAACGGGCGTACCCATGAAATTCAAATACGCCCTCTTCACTCTTATTACTGACCGGGATTTTTTGCTCTGGTCTGGAAGTGGGCTGCGCGACCTGGGCAGTAACGCCCTGTTTCTGCTGCTGTTGAGTAGCCAGTTTTTGCACCTGTTTTTCCGCTGCCTGCGCGCGGTATTCCGCGACACTGGCTCGCTGTTCAGCGGCGGCGAGTCGTTTTTCCATCGCCGCTAAGCGTGCTTCAATCTCCTGCATCTCTGAGGTCGCCGATGCCGAGCCAGAGGCTAATAACGTACTAAGGGTTAAGGCAATGAGGGTTTTATTCACTTTGCGTCCCGGAGGTAAGGCTATCATCGACTATTTGTAGTTTTGCTAAACCGGTTTAGGTCAGGCATCATAGTGGCGCTGATTTTGAAAGCGCAACGGATTTAGCTAAACCGATTTATTTGATGTGAAGTGGGTCGCAAAACGCAGAGGATGGGGTCTTATCGGGAGAGATGATCCTGAAGTTGTTGGTAGTCAGGGAGAGCCGTCATGGCACCCTTTGCGGTGGTCGCCAGTGCGCCACAGGCCTGAGCAGACTGCAGACGCGCCGCAAGCTGCTCACCATCAGCAGGTGTGCCATGCTGCGCCAGCCCCCATAACAGGCCAGCCACAAAGGCGTCTCCTGCTCCCGTGGTATCCACGCTGTTGACGGTTTGCGCGGGATAGTGAGTCAGAGTGCCGTTGTGCCAGGCGCACACGCCGGCGCTACCCCGAGTCACCAGCAACAGGGTTACGGGGTAGCGCTTAACCAGAAGCTCAATGCCCGAATCTCTGTCCAGGCAATCTGTCAGAAATACCAGCTCCTCTTCAGAGAGCTTCACCACATTCGCTAACTGTAGCGCCTGATCAATACAGCATCGCAGCGTCGTTTCTTCTGCCCACAGGTCCTGGCGGATATTGGGATCGAAACTAACAAATCCCCCTGAGTCACGCATACGCTGCATGGCGGTGATCGTTGCCGTTCTGGAAGGGTCTTTTAGCAGCGCGATTGAGCAACAGTGCAGCCATTCACAAGGCTGAAAATCAGGCAGGTCGCCAACATCAAGGAACAGGTCCGCACTGGGGCGAACCATAAAGGTGAATGTCCGCTCTCCCTCGCTGTCCAGGGATACCAGGACCGTTGAGGTACGCTGTGCGGGGTCTGTTTGCATATAAGAAACATCAATGTTCTCCTCCTGCAATGTGTTTTTCATGAACAGGCCGAAGGGATCGCTTCCTACTCTCCCAATGAATCCGCTGTTTCCTTGAAGGCGTGCGACACCTACGGCTACATTTGCAGGTGCACCCCCCGGGCATTGCAACAACCGCCCCTCCGTATCAGGTAATAAATCAACTACCGCATCGCCCAAACACCAAACACGCTTCATAGTCATTCACTCCATTAATGCTAAACCGTTTTAGCTTAAAGATCGGATTATGCATTAATGTTGTATTGTGTTGCTAGCGCCAGATGAGGGATGTTAGAGGCTTGCGCGATATTCACATTTCCTGTGACGGTAACCGAGCCGGACACAGCCCGGTTTCCCCCCTGCCTGCTTCCCACTACTGAGCCGAGCTTGCACCGCTCAATGCTTTATAGCGCTGGTAAATGATATATGACCGAAGGGTGAAAAAGCCGACCACGCAGCCAGAAGAAACAGCCAACAGAATAATCAATGCATGGCTGAGGTGGTGGTTTTCAGCCGTTGCCTGGCTGTAGCCGATATAGTAACGCAGGGGGAAGTAGAGCAAAAATATAATAATGACTGAGTAGGTGCCAGACACCGTGACCGTGCCTTCTTTTTGCCCGAGTCTATACGTTTTGGGGCCAAAGATTTTTTTCGCCAGACTTCCGCCAATGACACAGCCTGGCACCCACGTCAAAATCGCAACGAAAACGTCATCCTGCTGTAGCAAATTAATAAAAGAAAAAATCATAAAGCAGACTGGAATAAGCAATAAAAATTTAATATTAACGACTTTTTCAAAGCAAAATGTTATGCAATAAGCCGCGACGACAGCTAAAAGTATAAATACCCATATCGGCGTGCCTGATACAATTCCTAACATAAAACGCTCCTGTGACTGAGATAATGCTCGCCATCAATAAAAGTGTAAAACTATTTGTGGGTGCCAGGGTATTTTCACTACCAATTTGCTTAAGAACATCCAGGGGCAATACTGTTTATCACCTCTTATGTGTCACTGCAACCATGTTTAACGCATTTAGCGTGTGAACATTAAGTTACATGCAACTATAGTGTGGCTATGACGCGCACCATTGTTCGGAAAACGCCCTGATCACGACCAGATTTCACACATTTTCATCAGGTGAGATTTCAGATTAATCCGTTTAAACGCGCAAAAACTCACGTGCATTCCCGTCAAGTTGCCCTGTAATCTCCCCTGCGCCTGAGCATAATGGCACAGTAACTGCCTGAAAATCAGAGGTTAAGCAACAGGTCAGAATCATGGCTTTCTACGAAGTTGAAGCGGACACACCGTTTGGGTACAGGAAGTCAGCATTCACGCGCGCTGGCACCAAAAAACATTAGCCTGATTTCCAGTTTATAAATGGATTTTGTTTCAGCTGTAACATTTTACTGGTTGCAATGGTAAGGAAGTGTGATTAAGTTTGATGAATTGTCAACCAGCGTCAATCGCCGTCGACCCTCTTGACAGATTCCTGTGAATTTCATGATTTGGTAATAAATATTTGGGAATAGTAATTAGATAACCTTATAAGAGCCTGCAAAGTATATGGATAAACATATGGATGTTGCAATTATCGGCGTTTCTTGTCAGTTCCCCGATGCCAAAGATTATACCGAGTTTTGGGAAAACATAGTCAATCACCGTAATTCCGTTGCTAACATTGCAGCCAGAAATAAAGAGATGGCATCACGCAGTCGTGAGTCATTACAATCACCGGATGCCAGTGAAAATCGGTGGGCTGCACTGCTCAATTCTATTGACGGTTTTGATAATCATTTCTTTGGTATTATCCCTAAAGTCGCTGAAACCATGGACCCTCAGCAGCGAATAATGCTGGAATTGACGTGGTCTTGTCTGGAAGACGCCGGGATTGTGCCATCGGCCTTGCGCGGCAAGAAAGTGGGCGTGGTTGTCGGTGTATTTAACAACGATTATAAAGAACTACAGGAAAATTCGAATAATCCGATTGAAGCCCATTATTCGACAGGTACAGCAACCTCCATTATTGCCAACCGTATATCGCATTTCTTTGATTTCCACGGCCCGAGTCTGACGATTGATACCGCCTGTTCCAGCTCGCTGAATGCGATGCATGCGGCGATTCAGGCACTCACCAACGGTGACTGTGACATGGCGATTAGCGGCGGGGTCAATCTCATTTTGACCGCCACCCGCCACCACTCTTTTGCCCAAATGGGCATGCTATCCCCGACCGGTGCCTGCCACTCCTTTGACAACAACGCCGACGGGTATGTGCGGGGAGAAGGCGCTGGCGTCTTGCTGTTAAAACCGCTGGATGCCGCCCTGGCCGATGGCGATACCATTCACGGTATCGTGAAAGGCAGCGCCATCAACCATTGCGGTACGTCGTATACCTTGACCTACCCGAGCGCAGAAGCGCAGGCCGACGTGATTGTCACTGCCACGACGCAAGCGGGGATTTCCGTTGACTCCATTGGCCTGATAGAAGCGCATGGCACCGGCACGCCGAAAGGTGATCCGATTGAGTTTGCCGGCCTTAGCCAGGCATTTAGCACCCTGGCAGAACAGCAAGGCATCACGCTGGCTGACGCGGTTTGCGGTGTCAGCTCGGTCAAAAGTAATATCGGCCATCTGGAAGCCGCAGCGGGTGTTGCAGGCGTAATCAAGATCTTGCAGGCCTTTAAGCACGGTACGCTGCCACCACTCAGAAACTTCACCACGCTGAATGCACGCATTGATATCGCCTCAAGCCCGTTTTATTTCATTGAAAAAGCCAAAGCCTGGCCACGCCTTAATGCCGCGACCCCACGTCGTGCAGGCGTAAGCTCGTTTGGCTTTGGTGGAACCAACGCACACATCGTACTCGAAGAAGCCCCCACACCCGCGCGGCGTAAAACCACCAAAAGTAAATCCGCCCTGCGCAACACCCATTTGATTGCGTTGTCGGCGAAAAGCCCTGCTGCGCTGTTACAACGCCAACAAGACCTGGTTCACTGGCTGCACGAGCACCCTGCTGCCGCGCTCGGTGATGTGAGTGCGACACTGTTAACACGGCGCGAACACTTTACCTATCGTTACGCCTGTACAGGCAGTGACAGGGCGTCAATTATCGCCGCGCTTGAAACCGCCATTGCCAGTGGCCCTCTCCAGCTTGAAGACGCAGCAGAGGCCGACGAAGCAGAAAAAGCCACTGCCGAAGCCGCCGCATTACTGGCGACAGTTAACACGCTCCCGGACTCTGCAATTGTCCCGCTTTTCCATCAGCTCAATGCGAGTTATCTCCGTGGTGCGCAACTGGACTGGTCGCCGCTGTTTAAGGGAACGTCCCCGCAAGCGGTCGCGTTACCCACCTACCCGTTTGTCCATGCCCCGTTCTGGATAACACCGGGAGAGAGAGCAACCCACCCGCATTCTGGAAAGCAAGGCCTTACGCCACGTGTCCTGAACATCGGTAATGGGCACTATAAAATGACGCTGTCAGGTGATGCTTTTTACATTGCCGACCATCAGATTGGCGGCCAGGCCATATTGCCTGGGGTGATGTATCTCGAATGGGTGCGCGCCACCTTTGTCGAAGCCCGCCTGCTCACGGATAGCGATAAATTGACCTTCTCTCAGGTGACCTGGCTGCGTCCTTTCAGCTGCCTGCGCGCAGCGGAAGAGATCATCATTCAGATTGATCCGCAATCCAGCGAGGCGTCGTGGGGATTCAAGGTCCTCGATGACGAGGCGCACATTTACTGCCGTGGTACGGTCGCATTATCCGCAGCCGAACCCGACACCTTACCGATGACGATGCCCACTGACGGGCGTCGCCGGTTAGATAAAACCGCGTGTTATCAGCGACTTGAAAACTTGCAGATGTGCTATGGCGCAGGCCTGCAATCGATAAACCACATCGCCCTGAATGACGATGTCGGTATCGCCGATCTCACGCTGCCTGTTGGTCTTGATGATGATTTTATCATTCACCCGGCGATGGCGGATGGCGCTCTCCAGGCCGCGGTGATTTGGGTAACCGAAAAGCGGCGCGTGGGGCAGCAGGCAGATAAAGCCGGGCCGGTGATCATGCCTTTTTCAGTGGAAGAGGTGGTGCTGGTGCAACCCTGCGGTACAGCAATGACGGCGACCATCATGCCTTCCGTTGATACCGCACTCAGCGACGATGCTGTTACCGTTGATGTTTACCTGACAGAGACCCACCACCCGGAGCATATTGTACTGATACTCCGTGGGCTGTGCCTGCGTGTGCTGAATGAGAGTCCGGCCGAAAAAAAACCGGCGCAAGCCCCGCTGCAAAACTGGCTCCCTCCGCAAGGCGTGAATCTTTATCAGCCCTACTGGGTCGATAAGGCGCTGCCCGCAGAGCATGATGCCGTTGAGCGCATCGTATTCGTCGGCAACGAACAGGATGTTGCGCAAATGGCGGCGCTGATTGCGCAGGCCGCCTCTGCCACGCACTTCCACCGCATCCTGTTCGCTGCTGAACCCGCACTCAACGCCTCTGCCGCATATGTTCGGCCAGGCAATAGCGACGACTTCCTGGCCACCGTTGACGCCTTGCTGGCACAGGGCGCGACATTCAGCCATATCCTGTGGGTAAGCCCAGCGCTCGCCGATGATGATTTCAGTGTGCGCCTCGCAACCGGCCCACGCAGCCTGTTTGCCTTAACCCAGGCGCTGATGCGCAAAGTGAAAAAAGCGCATTTTATCCACTTCCATCAGGCAGACGAAACCCGGCCAGACGTTGCAGCGATGAGTGGTTTTTACCGCACCCTGCGCGTCGAAAAGCCGGCGTACATCGGCCATGTGGTGCAGTGCGATAGCGCCATCGCCCCCGAAGCGCTGCCAGCGCTGATCAACCGTGAATTCAGTGATACCAGCAAAGATGCCGACGTGCGCTACCTACAGGGCACGCGTCAGGTACGCCGCTTCACCACCGCGTCCTCCGTTGATACGCAGAACCCGTTGAATACGGCATCAACACCCCTGCGCCAACAGGGCACCTACCTCATTACCGGCGGGCTGGGTGCGTTGGGGCTGATTTTTGCGCGCTATTTGTGTTCAACATACAACGCCACCCTTTACCTCACGGGCCGCTCTGCACTGAATGAGGAGCGCCAACAGCAACTTGATGCACTTAATGCGCTGGGCGGCAAAGCGCGGTATATCGCCTGTGACATGAATGACGCTGCCAGCGTGCACGCTTTAATCGATACCCTCCGCACGGACGGTCACGATCTGAACGGCATTATCCATTCTGCTGGCGTCATCGAAGATAACTTTATCCTGCGCAAGAGCCATGAGGCCTTTGAACGGGTCATCACGCCAAAAGCCATCGGCAGCTGGTTGTTGGATGAGGCCACGCGCGATCTTACCCTCGACTTCTTCATGCTGTTCTCCTCTGTAACCGGCGTGCTGGGCAACATGGGGCAATGCGACTATGCCTACGGCAATGCCTTTGAAGACTATTTCGCCCACCAGCGGAACAAGCAGCAACAACAGGGGCTGCGCAGCGGCAAGGCGCTTTCAGTCAACTGGCCGTACTGGCAAGACGGCGGAATGCGCCTGACGGAGAAAGAAGCCGCTTTCCTGAAAACACAATTCGGGATTGTCCCGCTGCGGACCGACGATGGTATCGCCGCATTTGACTGCGCACTGCAAAGTCAGGCGACACAAATGGTGGTGATGCCGGGCGACACCGCGCGGATCAACGAAACCCTGAACGTGGTGGAGATTGCCCCCGCCGCAGCAGATAACGCCGCCCCACTGCAGGACGTGGTGATCCACGCGTTGTCGACGATCTTTGCCAAAAAATTGCAGATCCCGGCACACTTTGAGCGTCACGGGTTCTTCCGGGATTACGGATTCGATTCGGTGGTGGTGATTGAGCTGGTTAATGAGCTGAAAACGACCTTTGGCAGCAGCCTGCCGATGACGCTGTTCTTCGAAAACCAGACCATGGATGAGCTGAGTCGCTATCTGCTTGAAAACTATCCTGAGGTGTGTCAACGCTTGGCGGGCGCAGCACCCGCAACCCGGCACAATATCTCCGCGCCGTATGCCGCAACCTCTGCCATTGAAGCGGTGCGTGTAAAACACAACGCGAACAATGAGGATATCGCGATCATCGGCATTGCTGGCCGCTATCCTGAAGCCGATAACCTCGAACAGTTCTGGCTGAATTTGGCACAAGGGCGTGATTGCGTGATTGAAGTCCCCTCCGAACGCTGGAGCGCCCGCTGGTTTAAAGAAGGGGCGGCGACGCCCGGCAAAAGCTACAGTCGATGGGGAGGATTCCTCTCGGGCGTTGAACGTTTCGATCCGCGTTATTTCAATATTTCGCCGAAAGAAACTGAAATCATGGACCCGAACGAGTGGCTGTTCCTTGAGACGGTCACACACGCGATTGAAGATGCAGGCTACACCGCCGAAAAACTCACCGCCGCAATCGCCGGGCGGGAAAACCATGTCGGCGTCTACGTGGGCATGATGTGGGGCGATTACCAGCTCCACGCGCAGGCCAGCCCACAAGAGGAATGGACAACATCCCACTCCTCTTACTGGTCGGTAGCCAACCGCGTATCGCATTTCTTCAACTTCTCTGGCCCCAGCATGGCGCTGGATACGGCGTGCTCATCGTCCCTGACGGCTATCCATATCGCCTGCAACGCGATCCGCAGCGGAGATGTGCCGGTAGCTATCGCGGGGGGTGTCAACCTGTCGCTGCACCCCTACAAGTACCATCTGTTATCGAATATGCACTTTCTCTCTTCTGATGGCCGCTGCCGCAGCTTCGGCGAAGGCGGGACAGGCTATGTGCCAGGAGAAGGTGTCGGAGCCGTGATACTCAAGCCGCTGTCTCAGGCTCGCCGTGACGGTGACCACATTTATGGCATTATTCGCGGCACCGCAGTCAATCACGGCGGTAAAACGTCTGGCTTTACCGTGCCGAATGCCAAACGTCAGGCGGATCTCATTGTGGATGCGTTGACCACGGCCAGGGTCAACCCGCGTCACATCAGCTACGTAGAGGCCCACGGTACCGGCACCAAACTCGGCGATCCGATTGAAATCAGTGGTCTGAATAAAGCCTTTTCGACGGCGGGTGATAACAGCCAGTACTGTGCCATCGGCTCCGTGAAGGCCAATATCGGACATCTGGAGGCGGCGGCAGGCATGTCGGCGCTGACTAAAGTGCTGCTGCAAATGAAGCATCAGACGCTGGTGCCTTCCATCCAGTCTGCGGTGATCAACCCGTTTATCGACTTCCAAAGCGGCCCGTTCCGTATTCAACAGACGCTGGCTCCATGGCAACGTCCGGTGCTTGCCACGTCTGCGGCTGATGGGAGCACGGTCACTCAGGAAATTCCACGCATCGCGGGCATCAGCTCGTTTGGCGCGGGCGGGAGCAACGCCCACCTGATCGTTGAAGAGTACAACGAAGCGCTGCCTGCCGCCGCCGATGAAGGAAAACCGGCGTTAATCATCCTGTCTGCGCGCCGTGAAGCGGCGTTGCACACCATGGCCGGAGAGCTGGCTGATTTCCTGGCGCAGCATACCGACCTCTCGTTGCAGAATGTGGCCTATACGTTACAGGTGGGGCGCGTTGCCCACGAATACCGCCTGGCACTGGTGGCAGAAACCGTGGCAGAAGCGATCACCCTGCTGCGCGCCTACACCAGACAGCAGCTTACTGGCCTGATGACCGGCCATCGCGATAATGCCCGCCAGGCAATGTCTCCCCCGCCACTCTCCACCTGGATATCGCAGGGCAATCTCGGCGCACTGGGTGAAGCCTGGGCCAACGGCCATGTGATTGACTGGACACCGCTGCATACGCAACACCAGCGTCGTCGCCTGTCCTTGCCGGGCTATGCGTTCCAGCGTCAGGACTGCTGGGCGCCAACTGCACCCGCAGGGTCTGTTGAAACCACCGGCTCACGCGTCGCCTCGTTGCACCCGCTTATCGATAACAATATCTCCACGCTGGCCGCCCAGGTATTTGGCAAAACCCTGCATGCCGATGAATTTGTCGTCAACGACCATCGCCTCGGGGGCAACCGCATCTTACCGGGCGCAGCCTATATAGAAATGGCCCTGAGCGCGGGTGAGTTGGCTCTGCTCGGTAGAGCGTTGCCAGAGGCGGGCGAACGTCCCGTGCTGTCACGGGTAGAGAATGTGAAATGGCAGCAGCCTGTCCGCCTTTCCGACAGCCCGCTGGAGATCGAAATCTCACTGGTGCCGTCTCAGGGTGGCCTCGATTTTGCCATTTATTGCCATCAAGGTGAAAAGCGTCAGCAAGGTGAACAACGCCAGATCTTCGGCAGCGGTCGCCTGTGTGAAGCGCAGGCCGCTGATTATCCTGTGGTGGATCTGCAACGGTTGATGGCGCAGGGTCAGGTTGTTCAGCGTGACGAGGTGAACGCGGCGTTCACGCAGCGTGGCTTTGCGTTTGGCCCAGCGTTCCAGGTGATTGAACGTCTGTATGCCCATGCTGATGCGGCGCTTGCCGAGTTGAAATTCCCGGAGGGTGAGCCAGCAGCCTCGCGGATTGATCCCTTTATCCTGCCGCCCTCCCTGCTTGATGGTGCCTTGCGCACCGCACTGGGCATCGGGGGCTTTGTCAGCGGCGCAGAGACACTGCATGTTCCGGTGGCATTAGCCGGGTTGCAGGTGTGCAAACCGATTACCGGGATCGGCTATGCCTACGCTCGCCGTACCGCCGTCTCTGGTACCGTCGCCAGTTACGATATTGATCTGCTGGACAACAACGGTGAAGTGGTGGTCAGCCTCAGCCAGCTACAGACGCAGGCCGCACCTCAGTTAGGGATCACCGCCGCCCGTTCCATCCCAACGGTTCAGCACGCGGCCAGTCATGCCGCACCCGCGCAGACCACCGTCATGCCGCCGCAGGCGGGTGCAGCCTCTGCACGCGACGCGTTGATTACGCGCCTGATCGGCCATGTTATTGCGGTGACCAAACTGGATGCGGGCGATGTCAGTGCCACGACGCAGCTCGCGGAGTACGGCCTGGATTCAATGATGATTTTGGCCCTGAATGAGCAGCTCTCCGCCACCTTCGAGAATCTCTCGCAAACGCTGTTCTATGAATACGCAGATCTCGCATCAATAGCCGACCACCTGCTTGAACAGCACCCTGAGTATGGTGTCTCCTTCACGTCATCTTGCGATACGCAGGAGGCGGGCGCAGTACAGCCAGCAGTGACCGGGACTGCACACAACCCGCAGTCCGCAGCGCCCGCTGATGTGACTGAACCGGCGCAATCCGTACCGACCCTCAGCGAAACGCTGTTCGTCAGTCTCAGGGCGGCCATTGGCCCGGCCGCAGCACACTGTACGGCCACCCTACCTTTGTCTCATTGGCCGATAGACACCATCAGCCAGATGCGTTTGCAGCATGAGCTCGACGTTCGTCTCAAGGGAATCCATGCCAGCGGCGTCTTCCTTTATCATACGCTGGGCGAATGGGCCTGCACGCTCGAAGCGGTACCCGCGCCCGTTGCTGCTGTACATACACAACCGCTGACTCAGGCGGTGGCAAAGCCGTCTCTGGCAAGCCTGCTGAACGGATCTCGCCTGCATGCCGGGCAACACCCGGCAACGGGCACGCAAGATATCGCCATTATCGGCCTGAGTGGCCGCTATCCCGGTGCCAATGACCTGGACGCGTTTTGGGCCAACCTCAGCGCGGGCGTAGACAGCGTGACGGAAATCCCCCTGTCCCGCTGGGACTACAACCTGCATTACTCCCCGGAGCGCGGGCCGAAGGATAAGGTCTACAGCAAATGGGGTGGCTTTATCGACAATATCGATCAGTTCGACAGCCAGTATTTTACTATTTCCCCACGCGAAGCCGAGCTGCTCGATCCTCAGGAACGGCTGTTTTTGCAGACTGCCTGGGAGTGCGTCTCAGACGCCAGCTACTCGCGTCACGCGCTGAGCACAGCGCAGGTTGGGGTCTATGTTGGCGTGATGTGGGCGCAATATCAGTGCATTGAAACCACCGCCGAACAGTATAAAACCGGCTTCCCGATGTCGTTACACTCGTCGGTGGCAAACCGGGTGTCATTCTATTTCAATTTGAATGGCCCCAGTGTGGCACTGGATACCATGTGCTCATCGTCGCTCACCGCGCTGCATATGGCTTGCCAGGCGATTCAGAATGGCGACTGCCAGATGGCGATCGCGGGCGGCATCAATCTTATCGTCCACCCGATGAAATATTACCAGCTTGGGCAGAGCCAGTTCCTGTCCAGCGAAGGTCGCTGCCGTGCCTTTGGCGAAGGGGGCGACGGCTACGTTCCGGGTGAGGGAATGGGCGCGGTTCTGCTTAAGCCACTGCAACAGGCGCTGGCCGATGGCGACCAGATCCATGGCGTGATCAAAGCCACGGCGATTAACCATGGCGGGAAAACCAGCGGCTTTACGGTGCCGAACCAGGCCGCGCAGAGCAATGTCATCAGTCACGCCTTCCAGCGAGCAGGTTGGGAACCGGCGACGGTGGACTATATCGAAGCGCACGGCACTGGCACCCAACTGGGCGATCCGATTGAGATTGCGGGCCTGTCCAAAGCCTTTACGCGCATCAATGCCGAAAAAGGCGTGAACACGCCGCTCGAGCCAGGCACCTGTCGTATCGGATCGGTGAAAAGTAATATCGGGCATCTGGAGTCGGCCGCCGGGATCGCGGGCCTGACCAAGATCCTGCTCCAAATGCGTCACCGTCAGTTTGTCCCCTCACTGCATGCGCAGACGCTAAACAGCCGGATTAACTTTGAGACCTCGACCTTCCGCGTGGTGCAGTCATCTGAAGCCTGGCACGCGAAGCCGGGTAGCCCGCGCCGTGCTGGCCTGAGTGCCTTTGGTGCCGGAGGATCGAACGCGTCTGTGCTGATTGAAGAAGCACCGACACGCCTCGTCACCGCGCCTGTTATCGGCGAATCCTGCCTGTGGGTGCTCTCCGCAGACAGCGATACCCGGTTATCCGCCTATGTGGAACGCATGATTACGTTCCTGACGCAGGCGATGGCATCACCTGAAACGTCACCGGGCCTGGCTGATTTGGCCTTCTCATCCTTAATTGGCCGCGAGGCGATGGCCGAACGACTGGCGGTGGTGGCCAGCAGCCCAGCCGATTTGCTGGGCAAGCTTGAGCAATACCGTGATGAAGGTAGCGCCGGACAGGTGTTCCGTGGACGCATTGCGGGCAGTAACGATCGTCTGGACGCCATCCTCGACCCTGAGCAGCTGGAGACGCTGGTAACCGACCTGGTACAGGCGCGTCAGCTCGTCCGTCTGGGGCGCTTGTGGACCACCACGCTGGATGTGAACTGGGAACACTTTGCTCGTCCGCTCTGCGAGCCAGCCGCACCCGCAGGCGGCCCGCGCCGGGTCTCCTTCCCTGCTCTGCCGCTGAACACACGCCGCCACTGGCTGGCGCTGCCTGGAGAGCCCGGCACGCAGGGGCGCACGCCCGCGCTGCATCCATTGATAGACGAGAATATTTCGACGCTGGCGCAGCAAAAATTCAGTAAAAAGCTGACCGGTCAGGAGTCCTGGCTGCGCGACCATGTGATTGGCCGCGAGAAAGCACGGGTGATTTTGCCGGGTTCGGCTTACGTTGAAATGATCCGCGCCGCAGGCCAGTTAGCCAGCGAAAATAGCTGGTGCGTGGCCGCGATCCGCAATCTCATGTGGATGAACGCTGTCGAGATAGACGACGAGCCGGTCGCGCTGGCGATTGATCTCGTCTATCAGGATCATGAAAGCGTTAAAGTTGGCGTACGCAATCTCAATACTGACGTCATCGCCGCGGAAGCGGAGCTGGTCTATCGCGCCAGAGAGGTGGACGTCGCTGACGAGTGGATTGATCTTGATGCCCTGCGCAGCCGGGGACTGCGGGAAAACGATCGCGCCGCATTTTATGCCGACTTTGCAAAAATGGGCTTCGCCTATGGCCCTGGCTATCAGGTCACTCAGGAGCGCTACCGTTTCGCCGATGCCGCGCTGAGTTATCTGTGCCTGCCAGAGGCTGTCTCCTCACCGGACGCGTTCTGTCTGCATCCTTCACTGCTGGATGGCGCTCTGCGCACCTGTCTGGCCGTAGGGTTGACGCCTGCTGATCCTGCTACGCCAATCGTGCCGTTCTATCTGGGCGAAATCGAGTTCCGTCATCCGCTGGGGAAAGCCTGCTTTGCCTACGTCACCCCGGTACAAACGACGGAAGCCGACAGCCACGTGCAAAAACATGACATCGCCCTGTTGGATAGTGATGGCCGCGTGCTGGCTCGCCTCAAAGCGTTTGCCGCCCGCGCGCTGGAGAAAGAGGCGACTGTTTCCCTGCCCGCGCCGCAGCAAGATGTGCGCTATTACGGCTATGACTGGCAGCCAGCGCTGCTCACCGCCGCTGCTCAGGCAAATAGCACAGCGCAGATCCTGGTGCTCAGCGATGATGCACAGTTGAGCGCGGCTTTACGTGCGCTGTATGGCGACGCGGCGACAGTGATCGGTGTGCAACCTGGCGACCACTACCAACAACATAACCCTCACCACTTCAGCCTCGACGCTCAGTCGCCTGCGGACATTGAACGACTCTGTGTACAGCTCAAAGCGCAGCAGCTCTGGCCGACACATATCGTCCATGCGTTGGGCGCTGAGGTGCATTTTGACACGCTAACCGGGGCAGAGAGTGCCGCGCAGTTGCATGCCGGTTTGCAAACCTTGCGCCATCTGTTTATCGCTCTGGAAAAGGGGCAACCGGGCCAGGTGATGCGTTGCCTGCACGTTTATCGTGCCCAGCGGGCGCAGGTTGAGCCTCAGCAGGATGCGATCAGTGGCTATGCCCGCTCGCTGTTGACCATCAACCACCGCTTCGAACTCTTTACGTTACGCAGCGATGCCGGGAATGCCACAGCGCTGGCGGGCGAGATTTATCAGGAATGTGTGCAGCGCCCGGCTTCTCTGCCTGGGCTGGAACTGGCGTACTGGAACGGCCAGCGCTATCAGCGCCAGCTGGCGGAAATCGCGCCACCGGCAGCCACCGGAAAGGGAGAGGCTGAGAAGCTGCCCTTCATCCACGGCGGGCACTATTTAATTACCGGTGGTGCAGGCAAGCTGGGGCTGCTCATGGCGCACTATCTGGCCTCCCGCTATCAGGCGCATATTGTCCTGAATGGCCGTTCAGCCAACATCAGCGATGAAGTCCAGCGGCAGTTGATCGCGCTGCGTGAACTGGGGGCTGATGTCCGTTATATCGCGGCCGATATCGCCCTTCCGGGCCAGGCAGAGAGCCTGCTCGCCCAGGCGAAAGCGGCGTTTGGCCCGCTCCAGGGCGTGCTGCACTGCGCGGGCGTCGCCAGCGATACCCCGATAACCGCCCTGTCAGACCGGGAGTTCACTGCGCTGATCGGCCCGAAAATCGATGGACTGGTCGCCCTCGATCGCGCCACCGCGCAAGAGCCGCTGTCTGTCTTTATTAACTTCTCCTCGGTTTCTGCCGTGCTCGGTGATTTAGGGTCAGGCGCTTACGCTGCGGGCAACCGCTTTATGGATAGCCATGCCGTGTGGCGTCAGCAGCAGGTCAGCGCAGGATTGCGCAGCGGCCAGAGCCTGTCCGTTAACTGGCCGCTGTGGGCCAGTGGGCAGATGGCCCTGGCTGAAGAAGAGGCCTCGCTGTTTGAGTTCTCCGGTATGCAGGCCTTACAGCAACAACAAGGCATTATCGCCCTTGAGCGCGCCCTGCTGGCACTGCGGCCTGAGCTGCTTGTCGCCGCTGGCGAACGCGATAAAGTCGCTCGTGCGCTGCGAATTCCGCTCAACAACGTCACGCGCGCCGCGCCAGCGGTGCAGGTGACCCGTAGCGAAGCAACCCGGCCGCAGGATAGCGCCTATCAGCACAGCGAAAAGGTACTGAAACAGCACATCGCTGCCGTCACAAAAATCGCGGAAGAGGATATCGCGGTCGAGGCCACCTTTGAGCAGCTCGGTATGGACTCCGTGATGCTGATGGAGCTGCGCGCGGCGCTGGAGAAAGCGTACGCTGGCTTATCGAAAACGGCACCTTTTGAGTACAACACGACCGCGAAGCTGGCAGCCTACCTGTGCCAGCATTTCGGTAATAAGCAGACCGGGACTCCAGCCCCAGTGCTTAAGCCACATCCGGCCAGCGCCACTGTCACCTCCGTGCCAGTGAACATTACCCGCTCGCCGTTCGCGCGAGCTATCCCCGCGTTTTCCCCTCTGGCATCAACGCGTATCGACCACGACGCCGTCGCGATTATTGGGCTGGCGGGTGAGTTCCCGGGTGTCGATAACCTGGCTGAATTCTGGTCAGCGCTACAGGCGGGAACAGAAAATCTAGGCGCCATCCCAGAGGCGCGCTGGGCTGTCGACGCGGCGCATAGCAGCAATCCGCGCTATGTGGATCGTGGTGGCTTCCTTAGTAAGACAGACGTGTTTGATCCTGACTTATTCCGCATGAGCACCGAGGAGGCGAGCCGCCTCGATCCGCAAGTGCGCGTGCTGCTTCGTTCCGCCTGGCATGCACTGGAACATGCCGGTTATACGCCAGCGGCGCTGAAATCCCAGCAGGTTGGCGTCTACGTCGGGGCCATGAATGAAGATTTCACCTGGGTGATGGCGGACTATTATGCCCGTACCGGCAATTATCCGGGCGCAGGTTCGGTCATCAGTGAACTGGCTAACCGCATCTCGTTCCTGATGGATCTGAAAGGCCCAAGTTTCAGCGTCGCCACCACCTGTGCCTCATCACTGACCAGCGTGCATATCGCGCGTAAAGCCATACTCGGCGGTGAGTGTGATATGGCGCTGGCAGGAGGCATTAACCTGAGCCTGCACCCCAGCAAATATATGCTGTTGCAGGAGATGAAAGTGCTGTCTGCGGATGGCAAAGAACGCACCTTCGATGAACACGCTAATGGCCTGATACCCAGTGAAGGAAGCGGCATCGTGGTGCTGAAACGCCTGAGCGCCGCGATTGCCGACGGCGATACGCTCTACGGTATTCTGCGCGGTTCGAGCATTGGTCATGCGGGAACCGGTGCCGGACAATACCTGCCGAATCTGTCGGTGATGGAAGAGACCGCAGCGCGGGCGCTGGATGAATCGCGTATTAACGTCAATGAACTGACCTATATCGAGAGCCACGGCGCGGCGACTGAGCTGGGTGATCCTATCGAGCTGAAGGCACTCGCCAACGCGCTACGCCGTCAGACAGGCGCGCAGCAATTCTGCGCACTCGGCACCAAGGCCAACCTGGGGCACATGGAGGCAGCATCAGGAATTTGTTCCTTAATCAAGGTCTTGCTGAGCATGCAGCATGGCCGTGTGTCGCCGTGCGCCAACCTCAGCACTGTCAATACCTCCTTCGAGCACCAGACTTCACCCTTCCAGTTCCCGGGTGAGGCGCAACCGTGGGAGGCCAACGGCCGTGGCACACGTATCGCCGGGATCAATGCCTACGGCATGGGCGGCTCAACGGCGTTTATGGTGGTTGAGTCCCCTGAAGACGTAGTGATGCTAAACCCGCATTCACTGTCTGAGGACAATACGCCGCAGATCGTGGTGTTATCTGCCCAGCGTCCTGAGCGCTTGCAAGCTTACGCAACGTTGCTGCACGATTTTGTTGCCCAACAAGGCGATGCTCTGCACCTGGCCGATCTGGCCTATACCAGCCAGGTGGGGCGCGTGATGTTTGACAACCGCCTGGCGATCGTCGCTACCCACACGGCCGATCTCCAGGCGAAGCTGGCACAATTTATCGCTCAGCCTGCTGCGCTGCACACACAGGCCAACATCTATAGCGGTAACGTCCTCGACACCAAAGAAGTCTCGCAGCTCATTGCCGGTGAGGCCGGTCAGGATTTCATCGCTGCGCTGCTGCAAAACCAGCAGCTTGGCCGTGTCGCCACCCTGTGGTGCCGTGGCTGTGAGGTTGACTGGCCTCTGTTACACCGTCACAGCGCACGCCATCGCGTGGCGTTCCCGGGTTATCCGTTCGCTGAAATCCCCTGCGATCTTCACGCCGTGCTGGAACGGGATATCGCCCGACGCACCGCCAGCAACCGTGGGCGTGAGGCGATGAGACAGTCCGCCGAACATGCGCAACACCCCGTACCGCAGGCGTGGTTTGCCCGCACGATCGCGCAAGGCGCAGCACCGGCCGAGGCGTCAAACCCCGCTTTCTGGGCTGATCAACTTCATGTTGATGATGATGTGGGTTCACTGATCGCACCGGCCCTGTTGAATGGCGCAGAGGCGCGGGATGACGAGGCCACGCTACACGTCACCAGACTGCTCAGCCAGGAGAGCGTCGCCGCGCTGCAAACCGCCACTCAGCGGCTGGAAATTGCCTTTGAGACGCTGGTGGTCGCAGGCTGGGCGCTGCTGGCTAACCGCCACATGCGGGTCAGGCTGGCCCAGTTTGGCGTGATGCGTGGTTTCAACGACGAGGCATTACAGCTCACGCCCGCGCGTCTTCAGGTGGTGGGTCGTCACAAGGTCGGCCCATGGCTCGACAGCGTTGAGCAGCAACTGGCGCAGTACCTTGCCCATGCTGACGCCCTTGATCATATCGCCCTCTGGGTTGACGACGCTCCGCTGTTTGACAGCGCGGTGGCTATCCTGGGCGATACCCCAGCGGCCAGCGTTAATGCAGGCGTCAGCGCACTCTTTTCCCTGCAACCCACGCTGCATTTAGCGCTGGTGGTCGGCGTCGAAGCACACGGCGTCAGTCTGCATATTCACGCTCAGGGGCTGAACACCACGGAAACGCAGTTAGAACAGCTGCTTGAACAGCTAGTCACCCTGCTTGAGGGCTTGGCCGCCAACCCGGATAAAAACCCTGCGGCGCTCCCGATGCGGAGCAAAAACGAAGGTCGCAAAGCCTTCTGGAAGACGCTTGAACAACTTAATCAGCAGGAGCAGACGTCATGAACGTATTGATTACCGGGGCAAATGGCTTCGTTGGCCTGAACGTGGTGAAAGCGTTAGTCGCCGCACAGCATCAGGTTACGGCTTATGTCAGAGCCTCCTCTAACGTGGCGTTCCTTTCCCGCTTTGGCGTGAAGCTGGTACAGGGCGAATTGCACGACAGCGTGGCACTGCGTGCCGCCATGACCGGGCAGGATGCCGTGATTCACACCGCAGGGAACACCAGCAGTAACCCTCGTGACTGGCCACTGCTTGAAGCGGTAAATATTCACGGCACGCGCTGTGTCGTGGATGCCGCGCTGGAGACCGGCATCGCCCGCCTGGTGTACACCAGCACGACCTCCACGATGGGGGCACACAACTCGCCGCAGGCCGAAGCCACCGAAGAGACGGCATTAACGGGTTTTCGCGCCGGTAATCCCTATGCCAAAAGCAAATTGCAGGCCGAAGCGTTGATCTACCGGGCCTGCGATCGCGGCCTGTCGGCTGTCATCCTGAACCCTGCCGAAGTGCTGGGGGCCTACGACTACAACATGCAGTGGGGCCGGATGGTACTGGCGGTGATTCACAACCAGCTGCCCTTCATGCCGCCAGGAGGAGCCAGTTTCTGTAGTGCCAAAGCCGTCGGGGAAGCCCATGTCCGGGCTTTAAGTCAGGGAAACGCAGGTGAGCGCTACATTCTTGCCGGAGCAAACGTGCGCTATACCGATCTTATCAGCGAGATTGAAGCGGTCACCGGATGCCAGGCCACCCTCTCCCGTCCCCCTTATGCCTGGTTTTATCTCAAAACCCTGCTGCAGGAAAAATTTCCACGGGTGATCCCCGGCGAGCCAATTCTGGACGCCTATCGCCTGCGGGTCTTCAAAGGCACCTATTACTTCAGCAGTGCTAAAGCAGAACGTTTTCTGGGTTATCAGCCGGTCTCCCTGAGCCAAATGGTGGAGGAGTGCGCCAGCTGGTATCGGGCCAACGGTTTTATTGCTCCTGCACCATCGGGATCTCTCGCAGTGACAAAATAAACACTTAAAGGGGTTTTTATAATGGATTTTCATGACCTGATTGAACTGGAACGAAAGCCGTTTAAAGAACGCGTGAAATTGCGCTACGACCTGTATCTGAAAGAAAAAGAAAAAGGCTTTATGTTTGGCCGTCAGGGCGACGGTCCGGTTGATGCGCAAATGGCGTATAAAGATTTGCACAGTGATACGTTCAAAAATGTGTTGGTATTCGGTTCAAACAGCTATCTGGGCCTGGCCAATCACCCTTACGTCAAACGTAAGGTGGTCGAAGCCGTAGAACAATTCGGCATTGGCACCGGCGGCTCGCCGGCATTTTCCGGTTATACCCGGCAGCACAGAGAGCTGGAACTGCGCCTGGCGGCATTAGCGGGTCATGAAGATGCGGTGCTGTTGCCCAGTGGCTACATGGCTAACCTGTGCTGGGTGAACGGGCTGATGAATCGCAATGATGCCATCATCTATGACCAGAACAGTCATGCCAGCGTGATCAACGCCATCAAAATGACTAACGTGCCGTTTTATACCTTTGATCCAGAACGCCTGGATGATTTCGAACGCATGCTGGACAAAATCCGCCAGCGCCTCAAGCCAGGAACACAGATTTTCTCAACGGTTGAAGGCGTGCGCTCGACGGACGGTTCGATTATTGATCTGAGGCGTTACATCGATATCTGCCGCGCCCACGACGTGATCACCATCCTCGATGATGCTCATGGTCTGGGCACCGTCGGCCCAACAGGCAGAGGCACGCTGGAACATCTGGATCTGCTGGGCCAGGTTGACCTGCGGATGTCAACGTGCAGCAAGTCACTGGGCGCACAAGGCGCGTTCGTGTCGGGCAAAAGCGAATACATCTTTATGCTGCGCCACTTCGCCTACCCTTATCTCTTCACCTCAGGCTTAGCCCAGCCGACCATCGCCGCGATTTCTGCCGCACTGGACGTGATGGAACAAGAGCCGGAGCGCATTGCGCGCCTGCATGACAACGTGCGCTACATGCAGGACCAGTTAGTCGCAAAAGGCTTCACGATCCTGCGCGGGCAATCGGGCATCATTCCGGTTTTCTTCGACAAACCTTCCGTCGCCGGCAATATCAACCGCCGTCTTTTTGAGCGTGGTGTGTTCGCCAACATCATGGAATATCCGATGGTTCCACCGGATAAAGAGCGCCTGCGTATTTCCGTTATGTCTTCGCATACCCGCGAAGAGATTGACACCGCAGTCGGGATTATTGCCGACGTTGCGCGCGAATTTGACGCGCTGTAATCAAGTGGATTGGGAGATAAACATCATGGATCAAAAAGACATTCTGACCGTTGTGCTCGACATCATCAACAACATCAAAAACACCGGTTTCACGCCAGATGTGGTTGATCTGGAGGCCTTTCTCGGCGGCGAACTGGGTGTGGATTCCGTCGAGATGCTCGAAGCCTGGTACGAGATTGAAAAGACGCTGAACATCAAGGTTAACGACAGTGAAAAGCGTGCGATTTACACGCTGGATGACCTGATCGACGCGATTCAGGCGCATTTGCCTGCGGAAGCCGTCAAGTTCTGAACACGATTACACTCCTGGGAAACGGTAATAGGCGACTTATGTCTTCTTCAATTTGGGTATTTCCTGGTCAAGGATCGCAGCAGAAAGGGATGGGAGCGGCGCTGTTTGCGCGTTTTCCTGAACAGGTTAAACAGGCTGATGCGGTCCTCGGTTATTCGATTCGCGAACTCTGTCTTGAAGATCCTCAGGGGATGTTGGGTGAGACCGCCTTTACCCAACCCGCCCTGTTTGTAGTCTCGGCGCTGGGTGTCCTGGCGGCGCGCGAAGACGGCGCAGCGGCGCCCGACTGCTATGCGGGCCATAGCCTGGGGGAGTTCGCCGCCCTGTTTGCCGCTGGCGCGTTTGATTTCGCGACGGGGGTTGCCCTGGTCAAAGAGCGGGGCCGGTTGATGTCAACGGTGTCCCGGGGCGCAATGGCCGCCGTGGTCGGCATGAGCCAGGCCCGTGTGGCCGAGGTGCTCGCCGCGTCAGGGCTGACGGGGATCGACATTGCCAATATCAACACGGCACAGCAAATCGTGATTTCCGGGCTCTCTGATGACATCGCGGCCTGCGAGGCACGCTTTACCGCAGCGGGCGCGCGTTTCGTCAAACTGAATGTGAGTGCGGCTTTCCACTCCCGTTACATGCGTGATATCGGGCAGCAATTCGCCCGGTTTGCGCAACAATTTACCTTTAACCCACTGCAGGCGCGGGTGATTTCCAACTACACCGCGGTAGATTACCCGCCCACCGATTATCTCGATCTGCTGACCCAGCAGATCAGTCAACCGGTTCGCTGGTTTGAGAGCCTGTCACGCCTGCTGGCGCAGGGCGACGTCGCGCAGCGGGAAATTGGGCCAGGCCAGGTGCTAACCAACCTCTTCAGCAAAATTCAGGCCCAGCCGATGACACTGTCGGCGACGCCCCAGAGCGAGGCAGATCCCCAGGCGCGCGTGGTGTTTATGTATGGTGGGCAGGGATCGCAGTACCACGGTATGGGTGCCGAACTGTACCAGCGCAACAGCGCCTTCCGTAAACAGATGGATCAGTGTCACGCACTCTATCAGCAGCTTACCGGCAACAGCCTGCTGGGGCCGCTGTATGACGAAACGCGCCGCCACCTGCCACTCACCGACATCGTGTTGTCGAATGCGGCCTTGCTGAGTGTCGGCGTCAGCCTGACGCAGATGCTGGGCGCACAGGGCATCGTGCCCAGCGCGGTGGTGGGATACAGCCTCGGCGAATGTATCACCGCGGTGGTCGCCGGGGTGTTAACCCTGGAGGACGCCATGAAGCTGGTGGTCACGCAAGGGCGTCTCCTGAGCGAAAAAAAGGCCGGCGGCGGCATGATGAGTGTGCTCGCGCCGGTGGCGCATTTCCACGCGCAGACTCAGCTCTACCAGCATACCGAATTAGCCAGCATTAACTTCCCCAACAACTTTGTGGTCAGTGGTGCGCTTGAAAATCTGACTGCCCTCAAAGAGCAGTTGAGCAGGCAAGAGATTATTTCGATGGTGCTGCCCGTCGAACACCCCTTCCACTCCTCCGGGATCGCGCCCATTGAGCACGATTTCCGCGCGCTGGTGGACACACTCCCCAAACGCCCGGCAACGATACCGGTGTACTCGGCCATGTCGGGCAGTGCGGTCACCCAGTGGGACAATGAATACTTCTGGCGGGTATTACGGGAAAAGGTCGATTTCTACGGTTTGATGCAAAAACTGGAGGATAACAACGACACCTTCTTTGTCGATCTCAGCCCAACGGGCACGTTGTCGACCTTCCTCAAATACGGTTTCTCCACCATGACCCAGCAGGGTACGGCCATTAATCAGTTTGGCCGCAACGTCGAAAGCGTCTCCCACCTGCAAGAGAAGATAAAAAAGTTTGTCGATTACACCGTCATGGAGGGCGCATAAGTGCAGGATAACAAACACTTGCCGCACGCTGAGAGCACGTTGACCTATTGGTCACACTACCTGAGCGGCGCACAAATGACAGCGAATGCCAACCTGGCAAATACCACCGGTACGGATACGGCCAAGGCCTTGCCCTCTGAGGCGCAGGTCAACACCCTGGTCGCGGCGCTGCCGCCCGCGCTGAGCGCCGCACTCCTGGCGCACAAGCTATCGCTGGATGTGTTGCTCACGGCGGCCTGGGGGCTGCTGCTGAGCAAGTACAGTGGCGAAGAGGAGGTTGCCTTTGCGGTTCGCCTCGATAGTGATGTCCGGTCAGGCTCTCCCCTGTTTCCGCTACGTCTCTCCGTTGATGGCGACCACGCGCTTGGCGAGTGGTTGAACGGGATAGCTGTCCGTTTGGCGCAGCATCGTCAGCACGCTGACACCTTGCCAACCTCTTTGCCGCCCTGCGCTTCACAGGTCAGCGTGCAGGAGAAAGTCTCCGCCGACGAAACCGGCGCGCCGTTGCAGGTCACTTTACAGTGCGGTTCAGCGCTGTCTCTGGCGCTGCGCTACCACACCAGCGATATCAGTGACGCCGATGCGCAGAGCCTGCTGCACCGTTTACAGCAGTTGCTTACTCACTTTACCCAGGGCAACACTCGCCTGATCCGCGAACAGTCACTGCTTAGCGGTGAGGATATCGCCCGCATCCTCCACGCATGGAATGACACTGCATTAGAGGTGGCGCTGGATCGCTCACTCTATGCGCTGTTTGCCGACCAGGTGGCAGCCCGGCGCAGCGCAACGGCACTGGTGGCTGACGATCGGCGCATCAGTTATCAACAACTGGCCGACCGCGCAGGAGAGATAGCCACCGCCCTGCGGCGTGCTGGCGTGGTACAGGGCGATCGGTTGGTGCTGAGCATGAATAAGTCGCCAGACCTGATCGCCGCCATGCTGGGTATCATCAAGCTCGGCGCGGCTTATGTGCCCGTCAGCCTGGATACCCCGTTTGAGCGCCGCGCGTTTATCACCCATGATGCACAGGCGCGCTGGACGCTCACCACGCGGGCAGATGCTGAACACTTCACCGGAGAGGAAAGCGCCAGGTTACTGTTCGTCGATGAGTTTCATGGAGCCGCCAGCTCCCCGGAAGACGCAGCCGACGCCGTTGACTCCAGCACCATTGCTTACATCATCTATACCTCCGGGACCACTGGTACCCCAAAAGGGGTGGCGATTGCGCACCGCAGCCTGATTAATTTCTGCGCCTGGTGTGAGCACCTGGGCATTTTCAGTGCCGGACAGCCCATCACCCAGTTCGCGCCTTACACCTTTGATGCCTCCGCCGGGGAGATTTTCGGTACGCTGACGCGCGGCTGTGAACTGCATCTGCTGTCAAATCAGCTTATCCAGAATCCCCCCGCGTTGACGGAATACATGGCGGAACACAATATCCGTTTTTCCGCCTTCCCACCGCCGTACCTGGCGCACCTCGATCCGGCGCGAGTGCCTGAAGGCATGACGCTGCTCACCGCCGGATCGGCCCCCACGCTGTCGCTGATTGAACGCTGGAGCGAGCGTTGCCGTTATATCAACGGTTACGGACCCACTGAAACCACCATCATGTCGTCCGCCTGGATGCGGGACAATGAGCCGACGCAGGATAATCGTCTGAGCATCGGACGTCCCATTGCCAATACCCGCATGTACGTGGTCGATCATTTCGGCCAGCTTTGTGCGCCGGGAATGGCCGGTGAGATCTGGATCGGTGGTGAAGGTGTGGCCGCCGGCTATATCAACCGCCCGGAACTCACCGCGCAGCAGTTTATTGCCGATCCCTGGGTGCCAGGGGCAAGAGTCTATCGCACCGGTGATATTGGCCGCTGGTTAGACGATGGCCGCATCGAGTTCCTCGGACGTCGCGACCACCAGATTAAGCTCAGCGGGTATCGCATTGAGCTGGGTGACATCGAGTCGCACCTCACCGCGCTGGCGCAAATCAAAGAAGCGACGGTGATCGGCTTGACCCCGGCGGAAGGCGAAGCGCGTCTGGTCGCCTATGTTGTCCCGGAACACCCGGTGGACAACGCCGCCATCGCGCAGTGGCGTGAAGCCCTTGCCCGCCAACTGCCTGGCTACATGATCCCGGCGGCCTTTGTGGTGATGAAGGCGTTACCGCTTACCGCCAACGGCAAAATTGACCGTAAAGCCCTGCCATTACCGGATAGCAGTGCCTACGTACAACGCGATTTTGCCGCGCCCCGCGCCGGAACAGAAACGGTACTGGCGCAGCTGTGGCAAACCTTGCTCGGCGTCCACACGGTTGGCCGCCAGGATAACTTCTTCGAGCTGGGGGGGCATTCACTGCTGGCGATGCAGCTGAAAGCGTTGCTGCTGGAGCAACAGCTGTATACCGATGTGCCGACAATCTTAACGTATCCGGTATTAGCCGACCTCGCCGCGCAGATAACATCGGAAACCGCGCCGGGAGCAGCCTTTGTTGTTCCTGAGAATCTGATTACGCCGGACCTCACCGCACTGCATCCGGAGCATCTGCCGTTGGTCTCTTTGACCCAACCCCAGATAGAAAATATCGTGTCGCAGATAGAGGGAGGCATCGCCAGTATTCAGGATATCTACGCACTAACGCCGTTGCAGGAAGGCATCATCTTCCATCATTTGCTGGAAGAAGGCGGCGACCCTTATCTCCAGTGCGGACACCTGTCATTTACGCAGCGCGATGCGCTGGATAAGTATCTCGCCGCGCTGCAACGGGTTGTCGATCGCCATGATATTCTGCGTACCGCGTTTATCTGGCACGGGCTGGAGACCCCGGTTCAGGTGGTGCTGCGCCAGGCCCGCCTCCAGGTAAAAACGCTGGCATTGACCGCCGACGCGGGGGCGATTGTCGAGCAGATGAAGGCGCATCTTGACCCTTACGCCCAGCGTATTGATTTGGCGCAACCGCCGTTGCTGCATCTGCACATTGCGTATGATGACGCTCAGGCACGCTGGGAAGTCCTGATGTATATCCACCACCTGGTGGAAGATCTCTCTTCGCTGCAAATTCTGCTGGCCGATACCCAGGCATTCCTCAACGGCACCGGCGATAGCCTGCCGCCCGCAACCGCGTTCCGTCAGCATGTCGCGCATTTGCGCCAGCACAGCGATCCGCAACCGCAGCTGGCCTTTTTCACCGGGATGTTAGGGGATATTGACGCCCCCACGATGCCGTTTCTGCTCAAGAGTGGGTATCTCAAAGGCCAACCGATCACGGAAACCCGCCAGCGGCTGGCCGCCCCGCTCGCGCAGCGGTTACGTCAGCAGGCGCGCCGTCTCGGCGTCAGCCTGAGCAGCCTGTGCCATTTAAGCTGGGCGCGCGTACTGGGTGCCGCCAGCGGGCGCGACACGGTGGTGCTGGGAACCGTGCTGTCAGGCCGGATGCAGGGCAAGGACAGCGATAAAATTCTGGGGCCGTGCCTCAATACTCTGCCCTTGCGCCTGGGCGTTGGCGCAATCGGTGCCGTCGAGGCGGTTCAGCTGACACATCAACGCCTTACCGCGCTCATCAGGCACGAACACGCGATGTTATCCCTGGCGCAGCAAGCCAGTGGAATCGCCCCCCCAACGCCCCTGTTTAGTTCGGTGTTTAATTACCGCCGTAACCGTCCTTCGGACCAAGATATTCTGGGGAATATCGCCTTCGATGGCATGTCATGGCACGGGTTTGAAGAGCGCACACCTTATCCAGTCGTGGCGTCGGTCGATGAGGGGGATGACGAGATTGATATCAGCGTACAGGTGCTCCCGTCACTCTCTGGCGAACCCCTGGTGGCCTATTTCCAGCAGAGCCTGCTGAGCCTTGTCACCGCCCTTGAAGCCGATGTGCCGCCGTCAGCGACGGAAATCGCGCTGCATCAGCTTGAGATTTTGCCGCCAGAGGTGCGTCAGGATCTGCTTAACACCGTGAATACCACGACGCTCGCCTTCCCGGCGACGACACTGATTCATCAGCTGTTCGAACACCAGGCCGCGCAGCAACCGCAGGCGCGGGCGTTATCCGTAGGCGACGCACAGTTTAGCTACGCAGAGCTGAATCAGCAGGCGAACCGCCTGGCCCATCATCTGATGGCGCTGGGGGTAACGCCAGATACCCGGGTTGGCGTGTGCGTGGAACGTGGCGCAACGATGCTGATCGCGCTATTGGCCACCCTGAAAGCGGGTGGGGCTTACGTACCGCTCGATCCTGAATATCCCGCCGCGCGGCTGGCCTATATTCTCGACGATGCCCAGCCGAAAGTGCTGCTGGTGGATCAGCGCGGCAGCGCACTGTTTGGCACGCCTGCGGACAATCCCGTCACGGTGGTCAACCTGGACACAGACCGCGCAGGCTGGGCGACCTCGCCAACCCACAATCCTGCGCCGCTGACCCTGAATACACGCCATCTGGCGTATGTGATTTACACCTCAGGTTCCACCGGCAACCCGAAAGGCGTGATGGTGGAGCACCGTCAGGTGGTTAACTTCCTCACCGGGATGCAGGCGCTGTTCCGGCTAACGCCGGAGGATTGCCTGCTGTCCGTCACCAGCATCTCCTTTGATATCGCCGGACTGGAGCTCTATTTGCCGCTGATGACCGGGGCGTCGATCAGGCTGGCAAGCCGCGATCAGGCGCGTGATCCCGATGCGCTCCTGTCGCTGCTGCGCAGTCACCGGATCACCCTGATGCAGGCAACCCCAACCACCTGGCGAGCGCTGGTGGAAAGGGATGCAACGCCACATCCACAGTTGAAGATCCTGTGCGGGGGGGAAGCGATGCCCGCCGATCTGGCGCAGCGCCTGTTCACCTTTGGCGCATCGCTGTGGAACCTGTATGGGCCTACCGAAACCACCATCTGGTCGACCTGCCATCGCGTAGAAGAACAGGACTTGACCCAGTACAACCAGGCCATCGGCACCCCGATTGCCAACACTCAGGTGTATCTGCTGGATGCTCACGGCAACCCGGTGCCGAAAGGTGCGATGGGCGAGCTGTACATCGGCGGTGAAGGCGTGGCGCGAGGCTATTTCGCGCGCCCTGAACTCACCGCTGAGCGTTTTATTCCTGATCCGTTCTCAACGGATCCTGCGGCCCGCCTGTATCGCACCGGGGATTTCGCGACGTTTTCCGCTGAAAACCGGCTGATTTACCTCGGCCGTACCGACAGCCAGCTCAAGCTGCGCGGACATCGTATTGAGCTTCAGGAAATCGAAGCCCGCTTAATGCGCCATCCTCGGGTACGTGAAGCGGTTGTCGTTGCGCGAGAAGCGCGTAATGGCACGCAGCGTCTGGTGGCCTATGTGGTGCCGCAGTCAAATGAAGCGAGCACGGCAACGCAGCCGGTTGACCCTGGCCGCCTGGACTTTAGCTTATTCTTCTTTGGTGCCAACACGGATGCCCGGCGTGGCTATCACGAGTATCTCAAGGCGGCGGAGTTTGGCGATCGACAGGGCTTTACGGCGATATGGACACCGGAACGCCATTTCCACAACGTCGGCGGATTGTATGCGAATCCTGCGTTATTACAGGCAACGCTGGCCACCGCCACGCAGAATATCCAGCTGCGCGCGGGCAGCGTGGTGCTGCCGCTGCACGATCCCCTTTCCATCGCCGAAAACTGGTCGATCGTCGATAACTTATCGAATGGCCGGGTGGGCATCGGTATTGCGTCTGGCTGGAATCCGCAAGATTTCGTCCTGGCACCGCAGAATTACTGCTCGCGTCGCGAGGTGATGCGACATGGGATCGAAGAGCTGAAAACGCTGTGGCAAGGCGGTAGCGTCGTTCGGCAAGACAGTCGCGGGCAGGACGTCGCCATCACGATTTATCCTCAGCCAGTACAGCAAGCGTTGCCGATTTGGTTAACCGCCGCCGGTACCGCGGAGACCTTTGAGTATGCAGGCAGCAGCGGCGCAAACGTGCTCACGCATCTGCTGACCCAGAATATGGACGGGCTCGCCAGCCATATCGCGCGCTATCGTGCCGCACGAGAAAACGCCGGGTTCGATCCGCACAGTGGCAAGGTCACGGTGATGGTTCACACCTGCCTTGGGGACAATCACGACGCCGTGCTCAATCAGGCGCGACAGCCGTTCTTCGACTACCTGGAAGGGCATCTGAGCCTGCTTTCTGACTGGTTGCTGGAGCAGAACATCGACCTCAACCTCCTGCCACACGAAGATAAACAGAGCATGCTGGCGTTCGCCTTTAAGCGCTATACCCGCGATCTGTCGTTTATCGGTACGCCGGAGTCGGCGCTCTCCGTGGCTGAAAAGTTACAGGAGATTGGTGTCAACGAGGTGGCCTGCCTTATCGACTGGATGGAGCCGGAAGATCCCGAGGCGGCATTGCAACATCTGGCGACGCTTAAAAATAAGGTCCAGGCGCGCTTCGATCGCCAGGCGTTACGCCAGCATCTCCAGGACACACTGCCGGACTACATGGTCCCCGCCGCGTTCGTGACGCTCGACACCCTACCCCTGACGCCAAATGGCAAGATTGATCGCAATGCGCTGGTCACACCGGATGACATGGACTTTGCCCTTCGCACCTACGTGGCGCCTCAAGGCGAGATAGAAACCACGCTGGCCGCTATCTGGGAAACGCTGCTGGGCGTTGAGCGCATCGGCCGACAGGACAACTTCTTTGAACTCGGTGGCTATTCGCTATTAGCCGTTCGTCTCATCGAACAGCTGCGACGCAAAGGGCTCAGCATCGAAATACGCACACTGTTTGATACGCCTGTTTTGGCCGATCTCGCGGCCAAAACCATTGAGCTTGCGGAGACCCGACTGTGAATACGTTATCCCGAAGCATGTGTAACACGACAAAACACCCTTGCCTGAAAGTGATTATCATGGAGAACAAATAATGAGCGATTTTGACCAGTTACTGCTGACTCTGGAAAAGGCCAAAATATCAATCGCACTGGACGACGAGGATTTGGTGATCACCGCAGCCAAAGGGGCGCTGACCAGCGAGATTAAAAGCGCGCTGCGCGAACACAAAGCCACGATGTTGAACGCGCTGCGGAGCGGTAAACGCCTCTCCAACGCCTTTGAGGTGGTGGTGCCGGCGAACAAAATTACCCGCCAGACCACGGTGATTACGCCAGAACTGCTGCCTTTGATCGATTTTAGCCAGGACGATATCGATCAGGTTGTCGGTCAGGTGTCTGGTGGTGTCAGCAATATTCAGGACATCTACTCGCTTGCTCCGTTGCAGGAGGGGATCCTGTTTCACCACATGCTGGCGAGCAAGGGCGACCCCTATCTGCAAACGGGCCAGATGAACTTTGCCAGCCGCGAAAAAGTCGACCACTATCTGGCCGCCGTTCAGAAGGTTATCGACCGTCATGACATCATGCGCACCGGCTTTTACTGGGAAGGTGTCTCCACGCCGTGCCAGGTTGTACAGCGGCAAGCCACACTGCATGTGCAGGAGGTTCAGCTGGACCCCGCCAACGGCCCGATTGCTGAGCAGTTAGCCGAGCGCTTCGATCCGTCCCATTACCGGATTGATTTGGCAAAGCCGCCGTTGCTGCACGCCTTTGTCGCCTACGACGCACCCAACGATCGCTGGGAGATGTTCCGGGTGCTGCATCACCTGATTGATGACATCACGTCGGTGCTGATCCTGTCGGCTGAAATCCACACCTTCCTGGCAGGGCGCGGCCATACGCTGCCAGAGGCACAGCCCTTCCGCCGCCTGATTGCCCAGGTCCGTCTGGGTAAGAGCCCGGAAGAGCACGAGCGTTATTTCCGTTCGACACTGAGTGATATCGACGAGCCAACCGCGCTGTATGGGCTGGTGAATATGCTTGATGACGCTGAAATCATTGAGGTGACGCGCAAAGTGCCGCAGCAGCTCAATGACGTGCTGCGCGGCTTTGCACGCCGTCTGGGCGTCAGCCTGGGCAGTATTTGTCATCTGGCGTGGGGACAGGTGCTGTCCTGCCTTAGCGGCCAGGATTCGGTGGTGTTCGGGACCATTTTGTTTGGCCGTATGCACGCCGGTGAAGGCGCAGACCAGATCATGGGGCCGTTCATTAACACCTTACCGCTGCGTCTCGATATGACGGGGGCCAGTGTTGAGGAGAGCGTGCGTGCGACCCATAAACGGTTAGCGGAATTGCTCAGCCATGAACACGCCTCATTAGCGCTGGCCTTGCGTTGCAGCGGAGTGACCAGCGGGATGCCGCTGTTCAATACCCTGTTCAACTACCGCCACAACCGCGAGTCTGAGAGCAAATCGCTGGACTTTGTGGTCCCCGAAGCCGATCAGTGGGACGGTTTTGAAGAGCGAACCACCTACCCGATCACCCTCTCCGTGGATGACTATGGCAGCGCGCTGGGCCTGAATATTCAGGTCGTCGACTCGCTGGATCCGGAACTGCTGTTTGCTTATATGCAGCAGGCGCTGGAAAACATCGCCAAAGCCCTGGGCGAAACGCCTCATCTGCCGATGCAGCAGATCGACATTCTGCCTGCTGCGGAACGGCATCTGCTGTTGAATGAATGGAATGACACCGCCAAAGCGTATCCAGAGGTGGCTTATACCCACCAGATGTTTGAGGCGCAGGTAAAACGCACGCCGTCGGCGACGGCGCTGCGCTTCGGTCAGCGCCAGCTGAGCTACGCCGAGCTGGATGCATTATCCAACCAACTGGCGCACATGTTGCACCAGCGGGGGGTGAAACCGGACGATCGTGTTGCCATCTGCCTGGATCGCAGTCTTGAGATGGTGGTTGGCCTGATGGGCATCATGAAGGCCGGTGCGGCCTATGTGCCGCTTGACCCGGACTACCCGGTTGACCGTCTTGACTATATCCTGCAGGACGCAACGCCGAAGCTGCTGTTAGTCGATCCGCGTGGACGCGAGATCACCGCCGGGCTGGATACGGCTGGCGTGCAGACCCTGGATCTCAACGTTGACGTACTGGCGGGGTCCTCCTTCTCTCGCACCCCGCTCTCCCCTGATGAGCTGGGTCTGAAGTCACATCACCTGGCCTACGTTATCTATACTTCCGGCTCAACCGGCAAGCCAAAAGGGGTGGAAAACGAACACCGTGGCCTGATTAACCGCTTGCAGTGGATGCAGGACGCTTACCCACTCGACAGCAGCGATGCTGTCCTGCAGAAAACCACCTTTAGCTTTGACGTGTCCGTGTGGGAATTCTTCTGGCCGCTTTCCGTGGGAGCAACCCTGGTGGTGGCTCCGCCGGGTGCGCACAAAGATACGCAGGCGCTGGCCCAGGTGATTCAGGAAAAACACATCACGACGCTGCACTTTGTTCCGTCGATGTTGAACCTGTTCCTGGCAAGCGAAGGCGCTGCGGCATGCCGTTCGTTACGCCGTATTGTGTGCAGTGGTGAGGCGCTGAGCTCTGCCAGCGTGGTCGCCTGCCACACTGCGTTGCCGGATACCGCCGTGCATAACCTGTATGGACCCACCGAAGCGGCAATCGACGTGACCGCCTGGACCTGCCCGCGCGATTTGCCAGCCGCCGCCATTGTGCCGATTGGTCGCCCTATCGCTAACCTGCGCATCTATCTGCTCGATCAGCACCTGCGCCCGGTGCCGCTCGGCGTGGCGGGTGAGCTGTATATTGCCGGAACCGGCGTCGCGCGCGGTTACCTCAATCGCCCGGACCTGACGGCTGAGCGCTTCCTCAAAGATCCGTTTGTTACCGATAGCCACGCCCGCATGTACCGCACGGGCGATCTGGCGCGCTACCTGCGTAATGGCGACATTGAATATCTCGGACGTAACGATAACCAGGTCAAGATCCGTGGTTTCCGCATCGAACTGGGTGAGATTGATGCCGTGTTGCTGCAACAGCCTGACATCAGTGAGGCCGTTGTGGTCGCCCGCGATGATGCGCAAGGCGATCTGCGCCTGGTGGCCTATGTGGTGCTGAATGCCACTGCGGAGCGCCACAATACTTCGGAATCTATCGCCCAGTGGCGTGAGCACCTGGCGGCGCAGCTGCCGGACTACATGGTGCCAGCCGCCTTCGTCAGGCTTGACGGGCTGCCGCTGACCGCTAACGGCAAGCTGGATCGTAAGGCCCTGCCGTTGCCTGATGACGACGCGTTCTTCCGCAACACCTACGTTGCGCCAGAGAGCGATGTTGAGATCGTCATGGCCGAACTGTGGCAGGAACTGTTAGGCGTGGAGCGTATTGGTCGTCACGATAACTTCTTCGAATTAGGCGGTCATTCGCTGCTGGCGGTACAGCTGATGCAGCAACTGCGCCAGCGCGATTTGAGTATCGAGATCCGCGAGCTGTTTGAAAATCCGACGATAGCCGAGCTTGCCGAACGCACCGTTGAACTCGATGAGATAAGATTATGATCGATTTTGATGGCCTGTTACAGGCCCTTGACGAGGCGAATATTGCCTTGTCCCTTGATGGCGAATCACTGGTGATCAAGGCGGCTAAGGGAGCATTAACCCCGGAGATTAAGCTGGCGCTGCGTGAGCATAAACCCGCCCTGGTGGAAGCCTTGCGCGCAGGCCGGGATTTCTCCGCTCAGAGAGGCAGTCACGGTGCGCGGGTGCCAGCCAATCTGATTACGCCTCAGACCACGCACCTGACGCCAGAGATGCTACCGCTGATTGATCTGACGCCAGAGGATATCGCCCACATTGTCGCCCAGGTGCCGGGCGGCATGGCAAATATTCAGGATATCTATGCGCTGACGCCGTTGCAGGAGGGGATCCTCTTCCTGCATCAACTCAGCGATAACGGCGATCCTTACCTCCAGTTTGCCCGGGTTTCTCTGGCAAACCGCGCAGTGATGACGCAATACATCGAGGCCGTCCAGCAGACCATTAACCGGCACGATGCTCTGCGCACCGCCTTTATCTGGCAGGGGCTGTCGACACCGGCACAGGTGGTGTTACGGCAGGCCCCCGTGCAGGTGACGGAGCTGGTGCTCGATCCGGCCAATGGCCCGGTCATGTCCCAGCTCACCCAGCGCTATGATCCGGCACATTACCGGGTCGATTTAACGCAGGCCCCTCTGCTGAGCCTGCATACCGCGCAGGACCCGCACACCGGACGTTGGGAAATGGTGATGCTGCAACATCACCTGATCGACGATATCGCGTCGTTGCAGATAATGATCGAGGATATTCGCGCTTTTATGCTCAATCGCGGTCATCTGTTGCCCGCGCCACAGCCTTTTCGCCGCTTGATTGCCCATATCCGGGCATCCGCTTCCACCGCGCAGCACGAGCAGTTCTTCCGCGCGATGCTGGCGGATATCGATGCCCCAACGCTGCCGTTTGGCATCGCGAATGTAGCAGTGGATAACGCAACGGTGGTTGAACACCACCGGAACGTTGAAAAACCGCTGGTTGACCGCTTACGGGCCCATGCACGTCGGCTGGGGGTCAGTATGGGAAGCCTCTGCCATCTGGTGTGGGGGCAGGTCATGGCGCGTGCCAGCGACAGCGATACCGTGGTCTTTGGCACCATCCTGCTGGGCCGTTTGCAGGCAGGCGCGGGTGCTGAGCAGATCATGGGGCCGTTTATCAACACGCTGCCTGTCCGTCTGGATCTGGGTAACGTCGGTGTCGAAGAGAGCGTGCGCACCACGCACAAGCGCCTGGCCGCCCTGCTTGAGTATGAACATGCATCGCTGGGTCTGGCCCAGCGATGCAGTGGTATTGCACCGCCAACGCCTCTGTTCAACGTGTTATTCAACTATCGCCACAACCAGCAGTCAGCGGACGAAAGCCCGACGACGACGGCGGGCGAACGCGATGCCATTGAGTGGCACGGCTTTGAGGAGCGTACCGACTATCCGCTGACTGTCTCGGTGGACGACTTTGGCGATACGCTGCGTCTGAATGTACTCGCGGTGCCAGAGCTCAGCGCGGCACGCATCATGGGCTATCTCCTGCAAACCCTGGCAAGCCTGGCGGAGGCGCTGGATAACACGCCAGCACTGCCGATGCATGCGCTGAACATCCTGCCCGCCGCGGAGCGTCACACCCTGCTGGACGAGTGGAATGATACGCAAAGGGAGTATCCGGCGACGGCAAGCGTGCACCAGCTGTTTGAGCAACAAGCCGCCCGCACGCCTGACGCCGTGGCGGTGATTGAGGGTGAGGCGCAGTTACGCTATCGCGAACTGGATCTGCGGGCTAACCGTCTTGCCTCGGCGCTTATCGCCTGGGGCATCCAGCCAGGTGACATTGTGGCGCTGCTGTTGCCGCGTGGTCGCGCATTGCTGGTCGCGACTTTAGGCATTCTCAAAGCGGGGGCAACCTACGTGCCGCTGGACCCGCTCGCCCCGCAGGCGCGCCTGAACGGGATGATTGATGACTGTGCCGCGCGGTTGCTGGTCAGCGATGCATATCAGCCACTGTCCGCGCACCTGAACCTGCCGATGATGGATATCGGTGGTGACGAAATAACGCGAGCAACGCCCATCCCGGAGGGCATTCTGCGTGCTGGCACGGCACCTGCGTATCTTATTTATACCTCCGGCTCTACCGGGGTGCCGAAGGGCGTACTGGTCCCCCACCGGGCGATAAGTCGTCTGATTTTCAACAGTGGCGTTGGCGAGTTCCAGCCGGGTGAGCGCATGGCGCTGGCCGCCAATACCGCTTTCGATGCCAGCACGCTGGAAATTTGGGGGCCGTTACTGACGGGCGGCACCTGCGTGGTGATCCCGGCGGAGACACTGCTCTCCCCGGCGGAGCTGGTGCAGGTACTCAGGCAACATCATGTCCGGCAGATGTGGCTCACGGTGGGTTTGTTCAACCAGCTGTATACCGAACTGGCCCCGGTGATCCCGCAGTTCACGTCGCTGTTTATCGGCGGTGATGTGCTCGATGCGGGTGTGATTGCTCAGGTCCTGCGTACCTCACCGTGCGCGAAGCTGGTGAACGGCTATGGCCCAACGGAAACCACCACGTTCGCAACCACCTACGCCATTGATGAGGCCAGCGTCGCCGCAGCGGCTATCCCTGTTGGACGCCCTATCGGCAATACCCGCACCTATGTGCTGGACCGCCATCAACATCCCGTTCCGTTAGGGGCCGTGGGTGAACTCTGTATCGGTGGTGACGGTGTCGCCCTTGGCTATCTTAACCGTGAGGCATTGACTAACGAGCGCTTCGTGGCCGATCCCTTTACCGCTGATCCTGCGGCACGGATGTATCGCACAGGCGATCTGGTGCGTTATCGTGAAGACGGCAATCTGCTGTTCGTTGGCCGTAACGATCAGCAGGTTAAACTGCGCGGTTTCCGTATCGAACTGGGCGAAATTGAGGCCCGTCTGGCCGAACATCCCCTGGTGGAAAAAACGCGGGTGCTGGCTCTCGATGACGGCAGAAGTAAGCGCCTGGTCGCGTATGTCATCAGCACCGCAGCAGAAGCGGAGTTGCTGGATTATCTGAACGCGCGGCTACCGGACTATATGGTGCCTGACCGTATCGTCACCGTGGCGCAGTTCCCGTTAACGGCGAACGGTAAAATGGATCTCAAAGCGCTGCCCGCTGTAGCGTTCACGGAAACAATCGCCTGGCGTGCACCGCGTTCGGCGCAAGAAGAGGTGCTCTGTCAGCTCTACGCTGAATTGCTACAGGTGCCGCGTGTCGGTATTGATGACGATTTCTTTGCGCTGGGCGGCCATTCCATTTTGGCAACGGGCCTGATTGCCCGTATCCGCGCCCGGCTGGGCGTCGAACTGCCGGTTCGGGTGCTGTTTGAGCATCCCACGGTGGTGGGACTGGCCAGACACCTCAATGCATCGCACAAAATCCGTCAACCACTCACCCCGATAACGCCGCGTCCGGTCCCGCTCCCGGTCTCCTACAGTCAGCATTTGATGTGGGTTGGACAGAATACGCGCGGCAACAACTCGTCGCTCAACACGCCGATTGTGGTTTCACTGGAAGGCACACTCGATCTGGCCGCGTTAACCGCCGGGCTGAACGATCTGGTTGAACGTCATGAAACACTGCGAACCCGTTTTGCCGTCGTCAACGATCAGCCGGTGCAGGTGATTTCACCCTTTAGCGAGATGCAGATCGAGGTGCCCTGCATTGACATCAGCGCGGAGAAGGTTCATCAAACCGTGTTTGAGGCGATTACCTGTGTCTTCGATCTCGCCGTTGATTATCCGTTCCGTCCCGCTATTTTGCGCGTCACGCCACATCAGCACATCCTGGTGCTGTTGTTCCACCATATTGCCTGTGACGCCTTTTCACTCGCGCCGTTAACGCGTGATCTGACGCTGGCTTATCAGGCGCGTAGCGCAGGCCGTGCGCCTGACTTCACTCCGTTGCCGGTGCAATATGCCGACTATGCGGTGTGGCATCGGGCGTTACTCGGCGATCCGAATCAGCCAGACAGCCTGTATGCCGAACAGTTGGCCTACTGGAAAAACACCCTCCACGGTGTGCCCGCGACCTTGTCCCTCCCGCAAGACTACCCACGCCCGGAGCGCCCAAGCTACCGGGGAGAAGTCTTGCCACTGCATATTCCTGCTGCTCTGCATCAGCGTCTGAGCAGGCTGGCACGCGAACGCAACATGACACTGTCGATGGTATTGCAGGCCGCATTGGGGATCTTTTACACCCGCCTGGGTGCCGGGGAGGATATTCCACTGGGGGCCATTTTGGCCGGGCGCAGTGACGAGGCGCTCAACGAGCTGGTGGGATGTTTCCTGACGCAGTGGGTCATGCGCGTTGATACCTCGGGGAACCCTTGCGTCAACGATGTTCTTGAGCGAGTCAGGACGCAAGCGCTGGCCTCTTATGATCATCAGGACATTCCCTACCTGAAGTTGGTTAGCGAGCTCCTCCCGGTGCGTTCACCGGCGCACTATCCGCTGTTCCAGACCATGATGATCCTGCAAAACACCCCTGCGGAGGTGTTCAACGTGCCTGGCCTTGAAGCCCGCGTCCTGCCGGTTCACAGCGGCAACACCAAGTGGGATCTCTACTACATGCTGTACGAAAAATACGGCGATGAAGGCACCCCGCTGGGCATGGAGGGCATCCTGGAGTACGCCGTGGATCTGTTTAGCCGGGAAACCGCTGAAATGCTGGTGACGGGGTATCTCGCCACCCTGGAAGCGATGGCAGAGTCCCCCGAGAGGCCGATTGCGCAGTTGTCCGTGGGTGGCCTTTCTGGCCGTTGATAACAATAGACTGAGTGAGCGTAAATGACTGAGTTAATTGATGTTATGGAAGAAAATATTAATACGCTTCCGCTAGAGCAGCTGAACCCTGCCCGCCGCGATCGGTTTGTGAATGCCACCGAACTGCCGGTGTTTGAACGTTTACGCCGGGAAGATCCGGTGCATTACACGCCGGACAGCGAATTTGGCCCTTACTGGTCGCTGACGCTGTGGGAGGACATTCGTGCCGTAGGCAATAACCATCACGATTTTACTTCCACGGAAAATATTGACCTCAAGTCGATCGAAGAAAAAATCAATCTCGAAGCCGCGTTAAAGGCGCTCGGCCATAAACGCCGCAAGAATGTCGGGTTTATTACCATGGACCCGCCGGAACACACCAAACACCGTAAAGCCGTGGCACCGGGTATGGGGCCGGCCATCCTGGCCCAGATGGAGCCGCTGCTGCGGGAGCGTGCGGGGGTTATTCTCGATAACCTGCCGGTGGGCCTCCCCTTTGACTGGGTGGACAAAGTCTCCAAAGAGCTGACCGCCACCGTGCTGGCGACACTGTTTGATTTCCCGTTTGAGGATCGCCGCCTGCTGACCCATTGGTCAGATATGCTGATGTACGAGCCTGGGCACGGGCCGGTAAAAAGCTGGGAACACAAAGCTGAAGAGACGGTGAAATGTTATCAGGCCTTTGAGGCGCTGTGGGAAAAACGCCGCAACGAACCGCCTTCTCATGACCTTATATCGATGCTCGCTCACCACCCTGAGACCTGCAACATGACCCTTGAGGAGTTTCGGGGCACCATCGTGTTGCTGATTATCGGCGGCAATGACACGACGCGTAACACCATCTCCGCCAGCCTTTACTGGCTGGACAAATACCCCCAGGAGTACGCCAAACTCAAGGCTAACCCGGAACTGGTGATGTCAATGGTGTCAGAGACGCTGCGTTTTCAGACGCCGATTAACTTTATGAGCCGCGTGGCGAATCGCGATGTTGAGATCCGTGGCAAGCAGATCCGCCAGGGTGACCGTGTCCTGATGTGGTATCTGTCCGGTAACCGGGACGCTGCGGTGATTGACGACCCGGATACCTTTTGCATCGATCGTGAGCGCGCACGTCGTCATCTCTCGTTTGGTGTGGGTGTTCATGCCTGTATCGGCAGCCGGGTCGCCGAAATGCAGTTATCGATTATCTGGCAGGAGATCCTCAAGCGCTTCTCTCACATCAAGGTGCTCGGCGAGCCGACACGCAGCTACTCCAATTTTTTACACGGGTTCGAGAACCTTCAGGCCATCATTCCAAAGAATACTCAAGATGCGAATCAGTAATTTAGCGGTTTGCCGCGCATATAAGGGCGGTATTCGATGAAAATATCCTTGTTCACCGCGGGTTCTATGGGCGACATTCGCCCCTTTATTGTACTGGGTAAACGGCTGCAACAGATGGGGCATCAGTGCGCCATCATGTCGGGCGAAAGAAACGAAAAAATCGTGACCGACGAGGGACTGGAGTATGACCAATGGGATCTCGACCTTCCCGAAGCGCGTCAGGTGGAGCAAGGCCTGATGAACGGTGACTCGGCCCATAAGGCCGCGAAAAAAATGTCCGGCGTGGTCGATAAACTGATGTCGCTGTGGGTCGAGCAAGCCACCCAGGCTGTGCAAGGTAGCCGCCTGATCATTGCTGCGAATCAGGCGGTTCCCCTCGCCCTGTCTGTTGGCGAAAAGTTTGATATCCCGGTGGTCTCTCTCTATTTCGCCCCTTTAACGCCGTCACGCTCCATACCGCCCCTTTTCCTGAAGCCCATCATCAGGCTGCCGGGGTTTCTCAATATCGCGCTCAGCAAAGTACTACGCCTTGTGATGTGGCGTGTTGTGGCGAAGTCCTATGCAGCGTGCCGGGCTAACCTGGGGCTTCCCGCCTGGAAGTGGGGCGGCCCCTGGTCCGACAAAGTCTATGATTCCAGAAAAATCATTTATGCGTTTAGCCCGTATTTAGTGCCAAGGCCAGAGGAGTGGCCGGAAGCCTCCATCAAGATAGCGGGCAGCTTGTCCGGTGAAATGAGCAGTACACAAGGCGTTTCACCGGAGCTGGAGCAGTTTATCGTCAGCGGTGAGAAACCGGTTTATATCGGTTTTGGCAGTATGGTCTGCGTTGATCCCGAAAGTCTGACGCAAAAAATCATCAACGTCATTAAACGTTCAGGTCTGCGTGCTGTAATCATGACCGGCGGGGGGGCGCTTAATAAGGCATTGATTGCGGCAGCCAATCTGCCGGGCGTGTTTTGCGTGGAGAACGTGTCTCACTCATGGCTTTTCGCACGCGTGAAAACCGTCTTCCACCACGGAGGCAGTGGCACCGTAGCCGCCGCCGCACGCGCCGGAGCACCACAGGTCGTTATGCCCTTTATCTATGACCAGTTTTACTGGGCATGGCAGCTGGAGATGCTGGGGGTCAGCGGCGGCAGCCTCAATGTCAAACGCATCGAGGAAGGTGACATTGAAAATGCCCTGCAGAAAAGTTTTTCCCCGGAGGTGGCTCAATGCGCGCATACGCTCAGGCAAAAAATCAGCGTTGAGAACGGCGTAGATAACACCATTACGGAACTGCAGCATTGGGGCTTGCTGTGAAAGAATAAATAAAAGAGGTTTGTGAATATGTATAACGGAACTTCTGCAAAAGACTATTTTAATCACACCGGTGAATACGCCTCAGGCAGTGAGGTAACGGATATTATTCCTGACAGATTGCATCTGGATGCCCTTAAAGTGGGACAGGTTTTTCACAGCCATGAATATTATGTCAGCGCTGATGAGATCAGGGCATTCTCGTCCAAATATGATCCTCAGCCTTTTCATATGGACGATGAGCTGGCGAAAGACTCTATCTTCAATGGCCTGACGGCCAGCGGTTGGCTTACGGTCAGTATCACCATGAATCTCCTGGTGAAAAGCCTGCCGTTGGCGCAGGGGATTATTGGTACCGGCGTGGAGAAAATTAACTGGCACCGGCCGACGCGGCCCGGAGACAGACTGCGAATCAGCGCCACTATCACGAAAATCACACGTTCTCCCGCCCGTCCAGACCGCGCCGGGGTGAGCATTCATATTTCAACCATTGGTCAGGATAATAAAATACGGCAAGAGCTGGTCGGAAATTTACTTATTTTGCGGGAAAAAGATCCCTCCGCGACCTGTTAAACAGAACAATAAGTGCTTCGTCGCTTTCAACCTAAGGAAACACTGCGTGGTCACTGATATTTCTGGCAGCGAAAAAAATACGTTGCTTCAAGGTTCAATATTGCGTTCTCTGGCCCAAATTGGTGTCCCGGTGATTGTCGCCAATCTCCTGCAATCCGGTTACATCATGGTGGATGCTTTCTGGGTTGGCCGTCTGGGGGACAAAGCCGTTGCCGCGATATCGGTCAGTCAGCCGATCGTTTTTCTCGTTTTTGCTCTGGGGATCGGCTTTAGCGTGGCGGGAGCGACGCTGGTTGCACAGTATATCGGGGCTAACCGGCATCATGAGGCGAATACGATTGCCTCGCAGGTCTTTATGTTGGCGCTGCTGTTCGGTATCCCGATTTCCGCAGGGGCTTATCTGCTGTCGCCCGCGCTGCTGCGAACCCTCGGCACGCAAGACGATATTTTCGCATTGGCGCTGAGTTTTCTGCGGGTGATCGTCAGCGGCATGGTGTTTACCTTTGGGTTTGCGATGTTGCAGTCACTGATGAGAGGCGCAGGTGAAGTCCGCATCCCGTTAATGATAACGCTAGGCACCCTGTTCCTGAATGCGGTGCTGGACCCGTTATTGATCTACGGTTGGGGAGCGCTCCCTGCCTTTGGCGTAACGGGAGCGGCCATCGCGACGCTGATCAGCCAGGGTATCGCCATGGTGGCTGGGCTTGTCGTATTGCATTCACGTTTTGTGGTGCTTAAAGTCCATTTTCGCGCCATGAGACCTCGCCTCGATCTCTTAAAGTCCGTCCTGCGGCTTGGGGTGCCAGCATCTATTGAGCTTTGTGCGCATGCCTTGAGCGCCAGCGGAATGGTGGCGCTGGTTGCCGTGCTGGGAACCACCGTGACGGCCGCCTACGGCGTGGTCAACAACATCAATGCATTGGTGATTGTGCCGGCGATTGGTATGTCGATAGCGACGGCAACGCTGGTGGGCCAAAACATTGGCGCAGGCCATTTCAGGCGGGCGCAGGCAATCGGGCGTTTAAGTGCCCTCATCGCCTTTGTCGCGTTGACGCTGGTGGGCCTGTGCGCCTTTATTTTTGCCTCCGATATTGTGGCCTTCTTCGTCCCCCATCAGACGCAGGTTATCGAACAGGGCAGCCATTTTCTGCATATCGTTGGCCCCAGTTACGGCCTGATCGGGTTACAGATGGTGATTAACGGTGCTTTCCGCGCGATGGGACGCACCATGACCACCATGATATTGGCACTGGTTTCGCAATGGGTGGTGCTGATCCCGCTGGCCTGGGTGCTCTCGCACTCCACCTCGCTCGGCATCTCCGGGCTGTGGTATGCATTCCCGATCACCAATCTGTTGATCGCGGTGGTGGCCGTAGTTTTGTTTGCTCGCACGGATTGGCAGCGTTCTAGCCTGGTAAATCAAACAGAAGAAACACCCCAAGGCGCGATTGCCACCCGGGCTGATGCCCCGTCTGTTTAGTCATTTGATCGCGGGGAAACCGGTGCGTGGCAGCGTCTTGCTGTCACGCCGGTAGGCGTTAATCCGATGGCGAGGATTTACGGGGCAATGATTTTTATCTTTAGGCAGAGCGTTTTATGAAAGGGATATCACTCTCACCTTTGACTGCCGAAAGCAGTTGTTGAGTGTATGTATGCTGGGGTTGGCACCAGATCTGCTCGACGGCGCCAGACTCCACAATCTCTCCCTGTTGCATCACTAAAATACGATCCGACATGTATCTCACCACGCCAAGGTTGTGGGAAATAAACAAGTAGCTAAGACCAAACTCCTGCTTCATTTCCAGCAGCAGATTGAGAATTTGCGCCTGAACAGAGACATCCAGCGCAGAAACGGCTTCATCACAAATCACTAAACGGGGTTTGACGATAAGCGCACGGGCGATGCCAATACGTTGGCGCTGACCCCCTGAGAATTCATGGGCATAGCGATGCAGGGATTGTTTAGGCAACCCCACGCGGTCAAGCATGGCGTGTATTCGCTGCAATCGCTGTGCGGCAGGCAGAGGATCGTGCAATCGCAGCACCGAATCGAGAATCGTAAAAATGGTGTGGCGCGGGTTTAACGAGGCATAAGGATCCTGGAAAATCATCTGCACACTTTTACGCAGTGTCTTCAAAGACGCTTCAGGTTGATGGGTGATATCCGCGCCATCGAGCAAAATATTGCCGCTATCACTTTGGAGCAGCCTTAATAAGGTGCGTGAAAGCGTCGATTTTCCGCAACCGGATTCCCCCACTAATCCCAGTGTTTCACCACGGTAGAGCTCAAAACTCACCTGTTTCAGCGCGGGTATCGCTTTTCGGCCCTGTTTATAGCTCACGTTAAGGTCGTTAACAGACAGCAAAGCGGGTCGGCGCTTCTCCTGGATTAATGGCGCAAAAGGCAACATGACGGGCTGGTGTAAATGAAATTGTGCGCCACCCTCGTGACGAATTTCCGTCAGTAAGCGCTGTCGGTAGTGCAGATCGTTCTCGCCCAACAACGAAGCGGCCATCAGCCCACGCGTATAGTCATGTTCAGGAGCGCTGAAAATGGCTTCTGCCTGGCCCTGCTCTACGATGTCACCATGATGCATCACCGCCACTTTATCAGCCCACCGTGAAACCAGCCCCAGATCGTGGGTGATCATCAGAATACCCAAGGAAAGCTCGCGGCGGAGTTTGTCCAGCAACAACATGATGTTCGTTTGCACCGTCATATCCAGTGCGGTGGTCGGTTCGTCTGCAATGAGTAATTTGGGTTCACAGGCTACGGCCATCGCGATCATCACACGCTGGCGTTGACCGCCGGAGAGTTGATGCGGAAAATCATCCACGCGTCGTGCCGGGTCAGGAATGTTGACCAGATTTAAGAGTTCAATGGCACGGGTTCGTGCTTGCTGACGACTGAGGTTCTGATGAACGCGCAGGCTCTCTGCAATCTGTGCGCCGATGCTGTAAACGGGGTTGAGCGAGGTCATCGGCTCCTGGAAAATCATCGAAAGCTGATCGCCACGCAGGCTACGTAATTGCGGTTTCGGCAGGCTAAGCAGCTCCTGACCAGCAAAAAGAATACGGCCTTGCACCTTTGCCTGATTGCTCAGCAGGCCCATGATCGACAAGGCAGTGACTGATTTACCGCTGCCGGACTCACCGACCAAAGCCAGCATTTCACCCCGCGCCAGGGTAAAATTCACGTGATTAACGGCCGCGTGCTGGCCGAATTGGATGTGTAAATTCTCAACGCTCAGTAGCGGCTGCATTATTGCTCACTCAGTCTTGGATTAAGGGCATCGTTGAGTGCATCACCCAGCAAATTGAGCCCCAGTAGGGTGATGACTAACGCCAGGCCCGGTTCGGCGGTGAGATACCACGCGGTACGCAACATTTCACGGCCACTGCCAATCAGAAATCCCCAACTCACGACGTTGGGATCACCCAGTCCCAGAAATGAGAGTGCGGCTTCCATCAGGATGGCTGATGCCACCATCACGGATGACGTCACGATAATGGCGGGCAGCGCATTGGGCAGCATTTCGCGGAAAATGATATGCAGAGATGAGAATCCCTGACAGCGTGCTGCGAGCACAAAGTCGGCCTCACGTAAGCTGCGAAATTCGGCGCGAACCAGCCGTGCAATGGTTGGCCAGGTGGTGATGCCAATGCTGATCGTGATGAGTTCAACCGAGGGCGTGGAGATGGCCAAAATAATAATAACCAGCAAAAACGCAGGCATGGTCTGAAACAGCGTGGTAATCCGCATGATCACATTGTCAATGACGCCGCCATAATAGCCGCTCAGGCTCCCCATCACTGTGCCAACGGCCAACCCAATCAACGTTGCGCCAAGGCCAATCAGTAGCGATATTTGCGCACCGTGAAAAATCCCTGCCGCCAGATCGCGGCCCATTGCATCGGTGCCCAACGGCCACTGCATATCCGTGCCGGGTTGCAGCAAAGGAGAAGCCACCATGTCAAGGGGATCGCCCGGATATAGCCAGGGAGCGCTGACGGCCATGACCACCACCGCAAGCAAAATCAGCAGACCGATAAGGCCCGCAGGATTGTGTAAAAACTGGCGCAGGGCACGATGAGTGGATGAGTTTTTGTCAGAAAGGAGTGAAAGCGTCGCCATTTAATTTCTCGCAATACGCGGATCGAGCCAGGCATGGATGAGATCAACCACAAAGTTGGCGATCAGCACCAATAAAGAGGAGAAGAGCAAGATGCCCAACAGAATATTGACGTCACGCGCCATCACCGCATCCAGTGCCAGCCTGCCAAGGCCTGGCCAGGAAAACACGGTTTCCACCACTGCCGCACCACTTAACAAGGTGGCGATATGCATGCCACTCACGGTAACCAGCGGGATCAATGCACAGCGCAGTACATGCACCAGCGTGACACGCAGCGGTGAAAGTCCCTTGGCATGCGCAGTGCGAACGAAATCCTGGTGCATAATCTCCAGCATGGTGGCGCGCGTCAGCCGGGCATAAATTGCCAGGAAGAAACTCGCCAACGAGAAGACCGGCAGAACCGCATGTGAAATGACATCACGCAGATAATCCCAGCCTTGCAAATTCGCGCCAATGGTCATGTTGCCACTACTCGGCAACCAGCCTAAATGTACCGAGAATAAGACCAGCAGCATTAAGCCAATCCAGAAACCAGGCAATGAGTAGAGCAGTAAACTGGCGAAGGACAATAATCTGTCGGGCCAACGCCCAACGAATAACGCCATAATGACACCAGACAAAACGCCCGCCATTAAGGCGACTAATTGTGCCGCTATCATCAAAACCAGCGTTGCGGGCAGTCGAGAGACTATCAGTGTGGTCACTGGCGTATTGAAGCGCGGCGAAAACCCGAGATTACCTTGCAGAATATGATGTCCCCAGCTAAGGAACTGCTGCCATGCGGGTAAGTTCAAACCATATTGCTCGCGCATTAAGGCCATGCTGGCTGCACTCGCGCCTCCAGACTCACCGGCCAAAACGTCAACGGCATCCCCGGGGATTGCTTTGAGAATAATAAACATGATCAGTAAGATACCAATAAACGTTGGCACGACCTGAAGCGCAGTTTTTATCATAAATGAGAGCAACCAATGGCGTTCTCGCTGCATTAATGACGTCCTTGCATGGCATATTGGTGAGCAGCAAAACTAGCAGGCGATGTATTCAGGGCTTAATAATCATTCAGCAAAAGCATTGCCAAAATAAAGATATTCGGGAAGTAAGCGAGCTTATGCAAATATTCACTGAGCTAACGCGAAATACTCAGTAGTCATCCCTGATGTGATGTCAGTTAATGACGCCCTCCACTTTCAATTCTTTGCAAAGGCGAAGGGATGTCAGAAAAACACGCAGTAAAACCCACCAATCGGGTAGCGGTAGATGTGGGCGGCACCTTTACCGACATAGTATTAACACAGGGCACAATTCAATATTCAGCCAAAGTATTGACCAGCGCCGATGCACCAGAGCGCGCAGTGATTGCGGGTATAGATGAAGTACTCCATCAGGCGGGGTTGGATTTCGCCGCCATTGATCTGTTGATACTGGGGACCACGCTAGCGACGAATGCGCTTATTGAACGCAAGGGCGCGCGTACCGCGCTGATTACCACAGCAGGGTTCCGTGATCTGGTAGAAATTGGTCAAGAAGATCGCTTTGCGCAATATGACGTATTCCTGCAAAAGCCACGTCCGTTAGTGGCGCGTGAATGGCGTTTTACCGTGGAGGAGCGTATTGATGCACAAGGCACCGTGCGCATTCCCCTGAACGAACCCCAGGTGGTGGCGCTGGCGCGTGAACTGGAAGCGCTGAATATTGAAAGCCTCGCTATTGGCTACCTCCAGAGTTTTATCAATCCGCAACATGAGCAGCGCACCGCTGAAATTCTGCGTGACCTTTTGCCCAATGTGACTATCTCGCTCTCCAGCGAAGTGTGCCCGGAGATTCGCGAATATGAACGTCTCTCCACCGTTTCCGCGAATGCCTATGTGCAGCCCTTGGTTGCAGGGTATCTGCAGCGCTTACAACAGCAGCTACGCACGCGTGGTCTTCGGGTGCAGCCCTATCTGATGACCTCCGGCGGGGGGATCACCACGTTAGAAAATGGGATCAGCGAGCCGGTACGACTCGTGGAATCCGGCCCTGCCGGTGGAGCCATACTTGCCAGTAACATTGCCAGCCAGCTTGGCCTGAAAAAAGTGCTGTCGTTTGATATGGGCGGCACGACCGCCAAAATCTGCTTTATCGATAATTTCCAGCCGCAAATTTCACGTAGCTTTGAATTTGGTCGTGTGCACCGTCATCAAAAAGGCTCCGGTCTACCCATTCGCATTCCGGTGATTGATCTGGTGGAGATCGGTGCTGGAGGGGGCTCTATTGCCCGTATCGACAATCTGCAACGCCTGCAAGTCGGTCCAGACAGCGCAGGTTCCGCGCCCGGTCCGGTCAGCTATAACCTTGGTGGCGAGTTAGTGACCATAACCGATGCTAATGCGCAACTGGGCTTGCTGGATCCGGCCCGCTTTGCCGGCGGAAAAGTAGAACTGAACGTCAGCAAAGCGGCACAGGCCCTCGTGCAACAGATTGGTGAACCGCTAGGACTGGCCACCGATGACGCAGCGCTTGCCGTGACGGAAATTATCGCTGAGAACATGGCGAATGCAGCGCGCGTGCATGCCAGCGAACTCGGCAAGCAAGTTGATAGCTACACGCTGATCGCCTTTGGTGGTGCGGCCCCACTCCATGCAGCCCGTCTTGCGACTAAGCTTGGCATCGATCGCGTAGTCATACCGCATGCTGCGGGCGTTGGCTCTGCGCTGGGTTTCCTGTGGGCGCCGGTGGCTTATCAGGCGGTGCGCAGCTTTTATCAACGCTTAGATAATGCCAATTTCGCGGCAATCAACACGTTGCTGGCCACGCTGAGCGAACAGGCGAAGCGCATCGTGCAGCAAGCGGATGCAGGCGCAGACGTTTCATTGCAGCGCAGTGTTTATCTGCGCTATGCCGGGCAAGGGCATGAGGTTCCTGTGGCGCTGGAAAGTGACACCCTGGACGAACAGGCGGTGATAGCGCTGCACGAGCGATTCACGCTGATCTACCGCCAGCTCTATGGCAGAAGCCTCGATCACGTGGCCGTTGAGGCTATGAGCTGGACCGTTACGGCTTCAACCACCGCGCCAGAGGTTACCTTCCCGGCCGTCGTTGAAGATACACCTCCAGCCTTAGCCATTACGCAACGAGAGATCTATTCCCCCCAGCAACAGCAGCGTATTCAGGTGCCGGTTTACACGCGTGCACATCTTCGTGACAACCTCGCAGGCCCACTGTTAGTGGCCGATGCGGAAACCACCACATGGGTAGATGAACTGTTTGCCGTTAGTCGCACACGCGAAGGTCATCTCTTGCTGGAACGCCAAACGGTCAAAGGAGCTGCACAATGAGCCAGAAAGAAATCCAGTATCAGGTGATCTGGAATCGGCTGATTTCAGTGGTTGAAGAGCAGGCGCAGGCACTGATTCGTACCGCCTTCGGCACCGCAACGCGTGAAGCAGGCGATCTCTCCGCGGGCGTGTTTTTACCGGATGGGCGCATGGTAGCGCAGGCGGTCACGGGCACCCCTGGCCACGTTAACTCCATGGCGGAATCGGTAAAACATTTTCTACGCGTATTTCCCATTGAAAGCCTGCAACCGGGAGATGTGCTGCTGACTAACGACCCGTGGAAAGGCACTGGCCACCTGTATGACATTACGATGGTGACGCCGGTCTTCCATCAAAATCGTCCGGTGGCGCTGTTTGCTTCCACGTTGCACGTGATTGACATTGGCGGTCTCGGCCCAGGTCCGGATGGTCAGCAAATCTGGCATGAAGGTCTTTTCTTGCCCATTCTCAAATTCATTCATGCCGGAAAGCTTGATGAAACGGTATTGAATATCGTTAAAGCCAACGTACGTGAACCGGCTCAGGTCGAAGGCGATTTTCTGGCGCTGGTGGCCTGCAATGACGTTGGCGCACGCCGTTTGCTGACAGTGCTTGATGAGTTTGCCCTGCCGGATCTGCAAGCGGTGGGTGAGTTTATTTTGACCCGTTCTGAGCAGGCCATGCTGGACGCCGTACGGAGCTGGCCGAGCGGAAGCTGGGAGAGCGAATTGTGGGTTGATGGGTACGATGAGCCGCTACGTTTGCAGGCTAAACTGACCCTTAGCGATGAGGGGATTCACGTTGATTTTGCCGGAAGCGCAGGTTTTGTCGCCAAAGGCATTAACGTGGTCAAAGCCTATACCGATGCCTACACCTCGTTTGGCATCCGCTGCCTGATTGGGGCTGACATCCCCAACAATGCGGGATCGTTAGGTGTGATTAAGATTGACGCGCCGGAAGGTTCGATCCTCAACGCGCCCTATCCCGCGGCCGTAACTTCACGCCATATCATTGGTCAGATGCTGCCGGACATTGTGTTCAATTGTCTGCGTCAGGCACGGCCTGGCGAAGTCCCAGCGGAAGGCGCGTCTTGCCTGTGGAATATCCAGCTGTCAGGCGGCCATATTTTGGCGCAGTACGACGCCAAAAATACGCTGACCCAACCGCGATTCTCCATCACCAGTTTCTCAACAGGAGGGACCGGAGCACGCCCACAACTCGATGGGCTTTCTACCACCTCGTTCCCCAGCGGCGTGCGCAATGTCTCGCTGGAAATTCTGGAGTCGATCAGTCCGGTGGTGTTCTGGCGCAAAGAGTATCGTCAGGATTCTGGCGGTGCGGGTGTGCAACGCGGCGGGCTTGGTCAGGTGATTGAGCTTTCTCACGGCCAGGACTTGCCGATGGAACTGGGTGCAGCCTGGGATCGCATTCACTTCCCGGCGCAAGGTGCAGAAGGTGGATCAGCGGGAGCGCCCGGTCGCGTTACGCTCTCCACGGGTGAAACGCTGTCAGGTAAGGGACGACAGGTCATTCCTCCAGGCAGCCGTCTGATTGTCGAGACGCCTGGCGGCGGCGGTCTGGGTCAGCCTCTGCAACGGCAACCACAGCTGATCGCACGTGATTTAGCTAATCAACTGGTTAGCCCTCAGGCAGCCGAAGACCTTTATGGTCATAACGTCCAACAGTCTGATAAAACGGAGTAATTGATGACTTCACTGTTTCGCCGCTCATTATTGGCAGCGGCATTAAGCGCAACACTTCTGGGAAATGTTGCCCATGCGGCTGATCCACAACCGGGTGGAACGCTAAATCTTGTGCTCAACTATGAACCTCCGGCGTTGATTGCATTAACGACGGTAGCCACGCCCGCGCTGAGTGTTAGCGCAAAAGTCACCGAAGGTTTGCTCAGCTATGATTTCGATCTGAATCCCAAACCGCAGTTGGCAACCCGTTGGGAAGTGAGCGCTGATGGCACACGTTACACTTTCCACCTGCGCCCGGGTGTGAAGTGGCATGATGGGCAGGATTTTACATCAGCGGACGTTGCCTTCTCCATCGAGCTGCTTAAAAAGGTGCATCCTCGCGCGTCGAGTACCTTCGCCAATGTGATCAGGGTCGAAACACCGGATGCCTTAACCGCCGTGCTGGTGCTGTCGAAGCCCGCGCCTTATCTGATTAAGGCTTTTGCCGCAGCAGAGTCACCGATTGTGCCCAAACATATTTATGAGGGCACCGATCCGCTGACCAATCCGCATAATAATGCGCCGATTGGCACCGGTCCCTATGTGTTTGATAAATGGGTGCGTGGCAGTTACATCCTTTACAAGCGCAACCCACATTACTGGGATAAAAGCCGCCCGTATCTCGACCAGCTGGTGGTGAAATTCATTCCCGATGCGGCTGCCCGTTCGGTCGCGTTTGAGACCGGAGAAGCCGATCTGGGTTATCGCACTCCCGTGGCATTGAATGATGTCGCGCGCCTCAAAACCCTGCCTCAATTGGGCTTTGAGACCAAAGGCAACAGCTATTCGTATAACGTCAGTTCGCTGCAATTCAACCTTGATGACCCGCACTTTAAGGATTTACGCGTACGCCAGGCCGTTGCGCATGCGATTAATCGCAATGTGATTTTACAAGTGGCCTACTTCGGCCTGGGGCAAGTGACCGCGTCACCGATTGCGCCAGGTCTTAAGGCGTATTATGACCCTTCGCCTTCGCCCTACGATTTTGATATTAAGAAAGCCGATGCGCTGCTGGACCAGGCCGGTTTCCCGAAAGGACCCGACGGGACACGCTTCAGCGTGACACTGGATTACAACCCAATTGCTGAAGATATGCGTAAGACGGCGGAATACACCCGTTCTGCACTGGCAAAAATCGGCATAAAGGTGACGTTGCGTGCGCAGGATCTTTCCAGCTTTGTACGACGTATCTATACCGATCGGGACTTCTCCTTCACCGTTAATGGTCACAGTAATCTTTACGATCCGACCGTAGGTGTTCAGCGCATTTACTGGTCGAAAAATTTCCGCAAAGGCGTGCCATTCTCTAACGCATCGGATTACCACAACCCAGAAGTGGATCGGCTGTTAGAAGCGGCACAAACCGAGAACGACCCGCAGAAGCGGGTAGAAGAGTTCAAAGCGTTCCAAAAAATTGTCGAGCAGGAATTACCGGATATTAATTTGATCTCGCCGCAATTTATCACCATTTATAACCGCAAGGTGCACGACCACTCGGTCACCGCAGATGGGATTGAAGGTAATTTGTCGCAGGTGTGGCTGGATAAAAAGTAGACTCAACGCGCCCCTTTCGGGGCGCAAATTTATCCGGGCGGGTACAATATTAGCGCCCGACGCACTGTTGCTGAACTAAGCCACCCATCACCGCGAACCCGTCAAAGAGCGGCGATGGATTTTCCAGCCAGATGGGCCTGATAAAGTGCGGCGTATACGCCTTGCTTCGCCATCAGGACATCATGACTGCCCTCCTCAATGATCTTCCGATCTCCGACGACCACAATGCGATCCGCATGCTGTATGGTCGACAGGCGGTGAGCAATAATCAGTGAGGTGCGGCCTTGTGAAAGCTCATTCAGCGACTGTTGAATGGACTGCTCTGTCGCGGTATCTAAAGCCGAGGTTGCTTCATCCAGAATCAAAATCGGCGGATTGCGCAGGAAAACACGGGCAATCGACAGACGCTGCTTTTGGCCGCCAGAGAGTTTTACGCCGCGCTCACCCACAATGGTATCTAATCCGTCAGGCAAGCTATTGATCAGCGTGTCGAGGTGGGCGCGTTGCGCAGCTTGCAGGATTTCACTTTCACTGGCGTCCAGCTTGCCATAGGCAATGTTCTCGCGAATAGTGCCGCCGAACAAAAACACATCCTGCTGCACGATACCGATCTGATTCCTCAGTGCGCGTTGTTGGTAATCGCGTACATCTACGCCATCAATACAAATTGCGCCGTCCTGAACGTCATAAAAACGCGGGATCAGCGCACAAAGCGTGGTTTTTCCCGCCCCGCTTTGCCCGACGAATGCGACCGTTTCCCCGGCTTTTACTGTCAGTGAAATGTCTTTGAGTACCTGATGGGCGTCGCTATAGCCGAAAGAAACACGCTCAAAAACAATCTCCCCCTTCAGGGTTGTCACGTCTTGGGCATCAGGACGGTCAACAATATCAGGCAGCGTATCGATCAGGTTGGTGAAGCGACGAAAACCCGCGATGCCTTTTGGATAACTCTCCAGAACCGCAGAGATTTTTTCGACCGGCCGGAAGAATACCTCGGTCAGCAAAAGAAAGCCGACGAACCCGCCATAGCTCAGTTCACCTCGCAGCACATAGGCCGTTCCGGCCACCATGATCACCAGCTGGGTTAAGCGCGTTGAAAGGTAGCTCAGTGTCATGCTGGTGGTCATGATGCGGTACGCACGCAGTTTGGTTTTTTTGTACAGCGCGTTATCCTGGTTAAACAGCCTGGATTCCTGCTGTTCATTGGCAAACGCCTTCACCACCCGAATACCGCCAATACTTTCTTCAATGCGGGTGTTGAAGTTACCCACCTGGTTAAAAAGATTTTGCCAGGTCTGCGTCATCTGCCCGCCATAACGACTGACCAGCCAGACCATGCCCGGTACGAGAACCAGCGTAATCAGTGCCAGGTTAAGATGTACATTGGCCATCAGAATAAACGCGCCGATAAACGTCATTATGGCCAGGAACAGATCTTCCGGACCGTGATGGGCTATCTCGCCGACTTCTTCAAGGTCTTTGGTGACATGGGTAATGATATGACCGGTTTTAGTATTGTCGTAATAGCGCAGCGACAGGGTTTGCAGATGTTCAAACGCTTCGCGGCGCATATCTGTTTCTATACCGACGCCTAATGCATGCCCCCAGTAGTTCACAATAGCCATCAGGCCAGTGTTAATCAGGTAGATGGCCAATAACGCAATGGAGGCAACGACAATCAATTCCCAGTTTTGGGCTGGCAGTAATTTATCGATAAACATGCGGACTGCCATGGGGAAAGAGAGTTCCAGAAGCCCGGCGAAGATTGCGCAACCAAAATCGAGAAAAAACAGCCGTTTGTAGGGAAGGTAATAATTAAAAAAACGGCGCAACATAGCGTCCTCCTTGTGATTTTAAAATCGATAACTTCATTAATAAGTGGCGCTACAAAATCTTCGGATATAACCCCTTTATCCTTCCCTTCAATGCCTGATGGGCGATTCATCTGGCTACGGTGTCCTGTTTAACCACAAAGATACTGTCGCCAGGTTAAGTTCACAATGCGTCAAAGTTCCTTATTGATAACGCTACTGATAGTGATTATCATTCACGAACCTGTAATTAACTGTAAAGAAATATCTCGTGCTTATCAAAAAAATTACAAAGCGTGCCCTACTCTCTCTTGCGGTTTCGCAACTGATCATCTCTACCTCTGGGATGGCGAAGACTCTCAATGAAAGGGATTTTAAGGTGCAGCCATTAGGACATGGTGTCTATGAAATGGCCTTGGTTAAGGATCGTAATGCACTCTTCGTCGCTTCATCGCCCTCGTTTGACAAGGATAAAACGTCGGGCATGGTATTTCAGCTGAATGCTGATTCGCTCCAGATTGATAAGAAAATCCCCACAGAGCGTCGCACGTTTTCCGTGGCTTTGGATGAAGCGAATCACCTGCTGTATCTCGGCAACGCGCTGGATGGTTCCGTGACCTTACTGGATAGCCAAACCGGAAAAGAATTGCGCACGATTCAGTTAAGCGATGATGCCGTCCCAGAGAAAAAAGCGCATGTGCGTGAAGTGGTTCTCGATAAAAAACACCATCGTCTGTACGTATCGGGTATTGGCGGTAAAGACAAAGGACTGCTGTGGGTGGTAGATACCCAGAAGCAGCAGCTTATCAAAACGCTCGATAAGATGGAGCCTGTGGGCTTCGCGGTCGATGAAGCGGGCAACAGAGTGTATGCCGTGACCGGGAAAGGGGAAATCCTGACATTAGATGGTCAGTCTTCTGATCTCATCTCACAGGTAAAAGTCGACCCGGCAGAAACCAAACATTATTTTCTGAATATCGCCCTCAATACTCACGCCGGGATTGGCTACATCGCGGATACCAACACCCGCGATGTGCTGGTCGTCCAGCTGGATTCCGGTAAACTCATTCATCGTATCTCTACACCCAACTCTATTGCGGTGCTCTACAACGCTGCCCGCAATGAAATCTATGTGACCCACCGCAATGCACGTCAGATCAGCATTATTGATGCCGACAGCTATCGCGTAAAACACACCCTCGATACCTCTGCTATGCCTAATAGCCTGGTACTTTCACCCGATGCCCGCACCCTTTACGTCAGCGTGAAGCAGGACGAAAAGAGCAATCAGGATGACTACGTCCTCAAAATTGATTTAACCCAACTCTAAAAGGGATTTTGCCTTGAAAAATCAAACACGCCTGGCCGTGGCGGTCACGCTCGCCCTGAGTCAGCTGCCCGCAGTTCTCTATGCAGATGACAGCACACAGAATAATGAGAAAGATCTTGTCGTGACCGCCTCTGGTTTCAGCCAGGAACGGCGAGATGCGCCTGCAAGTATCTCGGTGGTCGGGGAGAAGGAGTTAAACACCCGATCTAATCAGAATATTACGGAAGCGCTACGCGAGATACCGGGTGTACTGGTCGGCAATGGGCATGGCAGCCTGGCCACCGGCGATATTCAGATGCGCGGTATGGATTCAACCTATACCTCATACATGGTGAATGGCATCAAACAGGCGACCCGTGAATCTCGGCCCTACGGACACCACATAGGAACCGAAGCCGCCTTTATGCCCCCGTTGGCGGCTATTGAGCGCATTGAGGTTATACGTGGGCCGATGTCTTCTCTCTATGGTTCTGATTCGATTGGTGGCGTTGTTAACGTTATTACGAAAAAAGCCTACAACCTCGATAAATGGACCGGTGTGCTGGAGGATAACTATTTCCTGCAGGAAAAAAGTGAGTATGGCAACACCAATCAGACCAACGCGTTTCTGATGGGGCCGATTATTCCGGGTAAGCTGGGCGTCAGTGTGGGTGCCGACTATCTGGATCGTCGCGATGATGACAGCCCATCCGATGAGCGTTTTGTGAAGCATCAGTCTGGCAATCTCGATGCCACGGTTTCAATGTCGCCAACCGACACCCAACTGTGGGATTTGAGTGCTTCGCGCGGGCATCAGGAAAAGACGCACAGAGCGGCAAGTCCCTGGTACTGGGGCTTTGATCGCGATGCCGTCTCGCTCTCGCAACACGCCTGGTATGCCAACGACATGATCGAGGCGAAAAACTTCATCAGCTATGAAAAGGCACGCACCGAATATCGCGTTCCTGAGATGTCACCCCAGTTCATCGAACAACGTAACTTTGAAGCGAACAGCGCCAATACGTTCTCGCTGGGTGACCATAAGTTAACGCTGGGGGCCAACTTTACCCATAACGCGCTGAATGACACTTTTGATGTGGAAGATAAGGTGGCACCAGGCGTAACGCCGGTCAGCAAAATATCGCGTAATGGCTGGGCATTATTTGCCGAAGACGCCTGGATGATGGTGCCGGACTTTACGCTGACAACGTCTGCCCGTCTTGATCATGACAGCTATTTTGGTTACCACGTCACGCCTAAACTCTACGGTAACTGGACGCTCAATGAGCACTGGTCGCTCAAAGGCGGCGTTTCTGCCGGATATAAGAAGCCAGATTTGCGCGAAAATAATGCAGGCTTTACCAGCGTGTACGGCGCTTATCCCTACTCTTTCATCGGGATCGGTAATGATGAGCTCAAACCGGAAAAGAGTATCAATACCGAACTGGGACTTTACTGGCAGCAGGATGCGCTGGCCCTGGATGCCACTGTCTTCCATACCAAATTTAAAGATAAGATCAGTGACTACACGATCTGTACTCAGACGGCCACGCAGCAATGCGTTTACAATGGCTATGTTGCGGAAAGCGTCGCGCAATATTTCAACGTCAGTGATGCGGAAATCTATGGCTTAGAGCTGAACGGTGACTGGCAGGCCACTGCTAACCTGAAGATTAACGCCAACTATACCTATACGCACAGCGAGCAGAAAAGCGGTGAGTATAAGGGATATGCATTGAGTGACTTCCCGACCAGCATGGCGAATGTTTCCCTGAGCTGGATGGCGATGAGCGATCTGGAACTGTGGACCCAGGCAAGCTGGCGCAGCAACTCTCCCGACATTGGAAAATCCAGCGCTACCGATGCCTATGCCCTGGTTGATTTGGGCGCTCGCTACCGTCTGAACAGGAGCATGACATTAATGGCGGGGATTTATAACCTGTTTGATGCCAATCCTGTTTATAAGACCACATACAACCAGTCGGCAATGCTGGAAGGACGACGCTATAACGTAGGTGCACGAATCGAGTTCTGATGGAAGCCGGGTCGATAATAAGGCCCGGCAAACAGGTTCGCGACTACAGCCGCTGAATGTAAAGTTGCTATCCTGTCATTGAGCAGAATCCAGAGAGATATCAAGATGAGTAAACTACGCGTAGGTATTGTAGGTTTGGGTGCGATTGCGCAAAAAGCCTGGCTGCCCGTTATCACCTGTACCGGCAGCTGGCAGGTCGCTGGGGCATTTTCGCCTAATTTAAAAAAGGCGCAGCCAGTTTGCGATAGCTACCGCATACCGCTTTTTTCATCGCTAGATGCGCTCGCAGAGGCCAGTGATGCCGTTTTTGTGCATAGCAGCACAGCAAGCCATTTTACGATAGTTGATAAGCTTCTGCGGGCGGGTAAGGATGTCTGCGTTGATAAGCCACTGGCGGCTACGTTAAGTGAGGCGGAACAGCTGGTAGAGCTGGCTGCTAAGTCAGGCCGTAAACTGATGGTGGCTTTTAATCGCCGTTTTGCGCCCCGTTATCTCCAGCTACAGGCTGCGCTGCAACAGCCGGCTTCAATACGCATGGACAAACATCGAAGCAACAGTATTGGACCCGAAGATGCAATATTCACGCTGCTAGACGACTATCTGCATGTGCTGGACAGTGCGCTATGGCTGAGCGGCGGAGCAGGCACATTGAAAAGTGGTACCCTTCAAGTCAATGACCAGGGATGCCTGGTGTATGCCGAACATCATTTCACGGTAGATAACATACAAGTGACAACCAGCATGCACCGCAACGCTGGCAGTCAGGCTGAACGTATTTCTGTAGTGGATAACGGTGCGCTGTATCAAATCAGTGAGATGCGTGACTGGCAGTGTGAACAGGAAGGAAAGCTGATTACAGACCTTGTTCCGGGCTGGCAGAGTACGCTAGAGCAGCGTGGTTTTGTGGGTTGTGCGTTACATTTCATTCGCTGTGCTGAAAATCAGACAGCGCCTCTGATAAGCGGTGATCAGGCGCTTATTGCGCAACGGGTGGTCGAAAAATTATGGATCGATGCGCATAAAGGGTAAATCGTCTTTAACTGCGGACATCAATTAACATGCAGTGAGAGGGTCACGGATATAAAAAGTGACCCTCGCATAAAAATACGAACGGATTTTTTCTGAGCAACAACCAGTACATCATGATTTAACTTATGCAAGATTTACACATCTCAAGCTCAAACTTGCCTTTCATCACATCCTTTCTCATTTTTCTGAACTCCTTGCTTCTCCAGATTTCGATGATGCTTTTTTCTTTGACGTTGCCGAAAGAGGTCGTTTCATGGAAATCGTTGGTGCAAAGGACATTACCTAAATGCGTGACGGAGATTTCATCTGAAATATAAAAGCATCTTTTTAACTTTCTTGATTTTTTAGGTTCGACGCTTCCGCTTCTGTTGAAGAGCGTTAAGTTATCAAGGGTTCTCACCTTAAGCGTTCCATGCTTAGCATATTTTTCTTCAACCAAACGCTGAACGTTTCTTGGCATTTTTGGTGTGTGTTGTGTAACGAGGAACCCCGTAACCCCAGCAGCCATACACTCATCATAGGTTTTCTTGCTTAGCCGAATGCCATTGGTGTGTATGATTATCTGGCATTTGGGGAGTTTTTCTCTTGCATAGGCCATCAACCTCGGCAGTCTCTCATCCAGCAAGGGCTCGCCAAAAAAATGCGGCGATACGCGACCTGAATAATTAATGGTCGCGAGATCGTCAATCACCTTCCTGAACATCAGTTCATCCATGTACTTTGTCCCTCTTCCCCCCTCAAAAGAGGTGGGACAATAGCTACACTCTAAATTGCAATGCGAGTTTATTTCAAAATCAATGGCGGTAAATATATCCCGGTTAAAGAAGCCATAGGTGACGATTTTGTTCAGCAGGTTATACCACCCCCTCAGCGTAGGCTTTATCGTTTCAGGGGTGTTTTGCGCAAGTATCCGATACAAAGGGTTTAAAATTAACGGTAATTTCATCTGCCCTCCCAATGCGGTTTAGGATTTTTCCTATTACACCCTTCCGCGAGATGAAAAACAACCGGTATTAGAATTTAAAATTTATTAAGCCGGCATTACTCTTTACGCCCTATTATCTCTTTTACTATCCCTGCGGGATTGATAAAATTGCAACGCAGCCCTGGGCTAGCGTCCTCTCCCGACGACCATATCGGTGATGACACCAGGTTCGTTTTGGTCCTGTTTGGCAGGACCACCCCTTTCAGATAAAACCGCCTTTGGGCGGTTTTGTCGTTTCAGCCCCGCATAAGACTTTGAGTGTTTTTTGCATGGTAAGGTATCACGGTTTGTGTGCCGCCAGCGGATATTCGATGGGCCTCCAAAAGAGGCCTGTATTTTACTCTTTGCGTTGCAATGTTATGCGCGTGAGTTCTGAAGGACGTCCCAGTCTTATTGCCATGCCTGGCCAGAGTGCGGTGCCGTTATTTACATACAGCTGCATGCCATCAACCTGATAAAGCCCTGAGACAAAACCCGCATTGGGTTTAACAAACAGCCTGTCAAATCCCAGAATCAGTCCGCCGTGGGTATGGCCGGAGAGCTGCAAATCCACTTTTTTCGTCGCGTTGTTACGGGCATTTTTAGGTTGATGATCGAGCAGGATAACCGGGGCATTCGCGGGGCTTCCTTGCAGCGCTTTCTCAAGGTCAGGGCCGGTAGCCGCTCTGCGGGACGCTGAGGTGTCGGGCAAACCTGCAATCACTAATTCGGCCTCGCCGCGTTTGATCGTCGTATGGCTGTTGAGCAAGGGCTGCAGCCCTAATGTTGCGAGATGCTCAGTCCATCGTTGCTGTTCGAAAAAGTATTCGTGATTCCCGGTGATAGCAAATACGCCGTCTGGCGCATGCAAACCGCGTAAGGGGGCTACGTCGTTAATGCGATTTTCCACCGTTCCGTCAATCACATCGCCGGTCACTAAAATAAGATCGGCGTCCAGCGCCATCGCCTTTTTCACCATGGCGGTGGTCCACCTGGCGTTGAAGAGTTTGGTGATGTGCAGGTCGGTCAACTGCAGCAGCTGGTAACCCTCAAATTCGCGCGGAAGATCCTCTATTTTGATGGTCACCTCTTTAACCGGCGGCACGCGGATGGCCTGATGAACCCCCACCGCCGAGATGACCATTGCAACAAGTGCGATCACATAACGTCCCCATGGGGCAATCGTCAACGGATGCCTTACCAGCAGCGAAAGTACCGTCACCGCATCGGCGAGTAATTGCATAAACGCGAGCAGCAAAACCGCGCCAATTGCCCAGTTGAACAGGATGGTCACGGCACGCGGCATCTCAGGAGAGAAGATTCCGCCCGGCGTAAACCGGCTTATTAACAGGTACTGGGAAGCCAGCAACACCAGCAAAGACAAGATAATTTTTAAGCCGAGTGGGATGGCTAATGGAAAAAGGAAGCGTGCGATAACATACCAACTCGGTATGCTGAAAATGAGATGAAACATGACTCTCTGCCCTGTTGATCAACATAACGTATCACGCATGGTACAGGATTTAACCCGATGATCCCCAATACATCATCCTGATATAAGGTGCTCCGGCCGTGTAATACGGCCAGAATACCCCTTCAGGTTACCTACGGGTTTTGCATCTCAGGCCCACTGTTCTTTGCATTCAGCATCCCGATTTTGGCCGCAATAAATATCATCTGCCAACGGCGAGCCTGGCAGATGACAGGCGTAATACTGGTAATCTCCGTGGGATCAGACTTTCTCCGTCTGCACCGACAGCGTATTTTTCAGCATCTTCGCTTCCGCGACCTTTTCGATATCTTCCAGTGCGACGCCGCGGGTTTCCGGCACATAGCGCGACAAGAACCAGTAACAGAACGCGTTGAACACCACAAAGATCCACATGGAGAATGCGCCATGGAACTGCTCCTGCAACCAGGCATTGTCGTTAACGATTGGGAACACCAGCGTGATCAGGAAGTTGGTGACCCACATCAGGCCCACGGCCAGCCCCATGCTGGATTCGCGGATTCTGTCCGGGAAAATCTCCGAGATCATCACCCAGGCACCTGCGCCCCACCCCATGCCAAAGAACAACGTAAAGATCAGGATGCCGCTAATGGCGATATAACCGACATCATTGGTATACAGACCCCAGGAAGCGATCAGCAGCCCGGTGATCGCCCCCACAGTGCCAATCTTCATGATCGGCAGGCGGCCATAATGGTCAAACAGGTGCATGCCGATAAACGCGCCAATACCATTGAGCAGGGCCACAAAAATGGTCTCGAAGAAGATAATGTCTTTATTACTGGTGGTGCCTTCCAGCATCATCGGCGTGTAGTAGTTAATGACGTTGATGCCGGTGAACTGTTGCAGAACGGCAATGGCCACCCCAACCACCAGGATATAGCGCAGCACCGGATTTTCCGGCATCACGCCCTTACGTGCCGTAGTGGATTTTTTGCCAGCAGACGATGGCAGTTGGAACAGCAGACGCGCCTCTTCCTGATTAAACTCCGGATAGATACGCGAGAGCACTTTGATTGCTTGCTCGCTGCGGTTATGCCGGACGCACCAGTGCGGTGACTCAGGCACCAGAATGATCAAGACCAGCATCGCCATCGAAGGCACCAGCTGTACCGCCATCATGATGCGCCAGCCGGTTTCAACCATCCATGCCTGCGGCATGCCACGCGCAATCAGGTAGTTGACGGTAAATACCGCCAGCACCCCGGCCACAATCGAGAGGTCGTAAGTACCGGTGGCTTTCCCGCGCATTTTGGCCGGCGAGATTTCAGAGATATACATCGGCGTCACCGTCGCCGCCAGTCCCACCGCGATACCGCAGATCAGCCTTGCGCCGGTAAACAGCGTAAACGAATGGGCTACGGCAGAGAGATAAGACGTGATGACGAACAGGATGGCGCTGGCCAGCATCACCGGTTTACGACCGGTTTTATCCGCCATTTTTCCGGCGGTCAGCGCGCCGATGACGCCGCCAAAGATGATGCTGGACACAGCCCAGCCGGTTTCCATCGAGTTCAGCCCGAAGCTTTTCTTAATCGACTCCAGCGTAGCGGCAATCACCCCTTCGGAGTAACCAAACATAAATCCGCCCGCGGAAGCCGCCAGGCAGAGCATATAGACGTACCGGGCATTAAACTTGTGTTGATAAGACATGATATTGCTCTCCGTTACGCTCGGCCAGGCAGGACAGTGCTGAGCCAGTCACGAGCTCTGGCCACGGTGATGTCCGGACGTTCGAGTGAAGGATCCTGCTCAGCCTCCACCACAAGCCAGCCCGCGTAACCCGAGTCGTGGATAAACTCGACCAGCGGCAGGAAGTCGATCGCACCGTCACCGGGGATGGTAAACAGGCCGGCCCGAACCGCCTCGTTGAAAGAGAGATCGTTGCTGCGTACGGCGTCCAGTATTGGCGTGCGTACATCTTTCAGATGGATGTGCTTAATCCGTGGGCCAAACTCGGTGATCAGATCGACATAACTGAAACCACCGGTCAGCGCATGTCCGGTATCCAGCAGCAGGCCAACTTCATCACCGGTTACCGCCATCAGTTGGCGGACTTCATCCTGCGTTTCCACCACCATCATCAGGTGGTGATGGTAGGCCATGGCCAGACCGTAGCGCTGCGCCAGCTTACTGGCGAATTCGGTCAGGCGTGCGCCATAGGCAGCCATCTGTTCTGGGTTCAAGCGGCGGCGGCGGGACATGGGAACATCCAGCGCATTCTCTGCCATTGCGGCACACTCGCCATACACCATCACCTGCGCTCCGGCTTTTTGCAGCAGTGTGGCAAATTCATGCACCGCACTCAGCTCTTCATCCACGCTGCGCTCAGCCAGAAAGCCGCTGTGCCAGCCAGATGCCAGGGAGAGGTGATAACCCGATAACAGCGCATTCAGTTCGTCTGGATTACGGGGAAATAAGCGGCTCATCTCGACGCCCTCATAACCCGCTGCCTGGGCACCCGTCAGGCAGATATCCGCGGTGGCATCTTTCCCAAACTCTTCAATCACTTCATTGGCCCAGGAGAGCGGACTGATGGCCACTTTCACTGATAAGCGCGGAGCTTTGATCGTATTATTCATATTATTTTCTCAGTCACTCATTGATGCAGGGAGGTAATACAGGCGATAACCATCCGAAGTGATTAATGAATAATGATTGTTATCACCCAAAGTCTGATGTTGTTTAAATTAAAAAACGTATTGCTTAACAGAGGCTAGCAGTTCCCTGGTTAACAACGCGGGATCTCGTTCCCATAAGCGCGGGCTGATTAATTCAATCGACCAGGCTCCGTTATATCCGGTGGATTTAACCGCTTCTGACCAGGCGCGCAGATCAATTTCCCCTTCGCCGGGTATGCAGTCGCGTAATACCGTTTCATCCCAGGCTTCTTCAGGGCTGTGCGGCACGCGACCGTCGCCGAAGTGCACACCAAAAATCATCGCTTTATCCATCTTTGCGACCTCCTCTGGCGTGGCACCAGAGGCGTAGAAGTGCCAGAAATCCACCACTACACCGACATTCTTCTTACCAATGCGGCGGATCACTTCCCGCGCCTGGCTCAGCGTACGGAATTTGGTGAAAGCAGGCAGCTCAATCATATAGCGAATACCGTGCGGTTCACCGATGGCGGCAATAGCGGCAATGTTTTCGCTCATGATGTCCATGATCTTTTCATCCGAAAAGTGGTCAATCCCGTTACGCGGCAATACCATGACGGTATTCGTGCCCAGCTCAACGGCTTCACGGGTGATCTTTTCCGCTTCAGCCAGCAGTTGCTGTTTTTCACTTCCCTGATGCCGTTCAATTCTGTCCAGCGCGCTGAGAAAAGAAACAGAGAGCCCGGCATCCGCAATAATGTGTTTTATTTCCTGTGTCGTGCCGCCATTTTCTAAATAACGCACCAGTTTAGGATAAAAGATTTCCAACGCATCGAAACCCGCCTCTTTAGCGAGACGGACATCGGTTATTAAATTGCCGTGACTGGTCGAAATACCGTGTAAAGAGGTCAGCATAATAATCACCATAGTATGCAGATAATAATCGTGTGTTTTCGCCAGGCGCTCTGCACAGGCAGAGCGCCGTTTAACAGACTATTTAAGGTAAGGTGTAGGCGATAACGTAATCGCCGCGATTTTTGTTGGTGCCGGTTCGCGTCGCGCCGCCATCCACCACCACGATGTACTGCTTACCATCCTTGCCGATATAGCTCATTGGCGTACCCTGGCCGCCGACCGGCAGACGGGTGCGCCAGACTTCTTTGCCGGTATCGTTATCGAACGCGCGCAGGTAATAGTCCAGCGTGCCGTGGAAGAAGCTCAAGCCCCCCGCCGTGACCAGCGGACCACCGAGGTTCGGCATGCCCAGTGGGATGTACAGGTTGGGCACAATGCCCTCTTTCGGTAAGAAGTTATTGTGGATTGGCGCATCCTGGATCCCACCAAGCGGCACCTGCCATTTCACTTTATTATTCGCCAGGTCGATGGCGGTCAGTGAACCGAACGGCGGTTTAAAGCATGGCGTACCCAGTGGTGACAGGAACATACCGCGTTCCACGCCCCACGGCGTGCCCTTCTGCTCGGAGTATTCGCCTTCGGTGGACGGTTTCAGACCGCCTTTTGCCGCTTCCTCACGAGACAGGAAACGCCCCACCATCGCCATGCGAATGTCATTCACATAGAGCGTACCGGTGGCCGGGTTGATCGCCATGCTGCCCCAGTTCTGGCCGCCGTAGTAGCCAGGCCAAATCAGCGTGTCCTGCTTATCCGAAAGCGGTGTCCACTCACCTTCATAGCGCAGTTTCTTAAACTGGATGCGACAGTAGAGCTGATCAAAGATCGTGGCTCCCCACATGTCAGACTCTTTCAGCTTGTCAACGCCCACGGAGAGCGCGGAATACGGCTGAGTTTCAGAGACCTGCATGCCTGGCATCACATCGGTCGGCACTTTACGCTGCTCTACCGGGTAGACCGGCTTGCCGGTACGGCGATCCAGTACAAAGATCTGGCTGCGTTTCGTGCCCTGGATGATCACCGGAATGGTTGTGCCATCCTTTTGCGGCATGTCGTACAGAATCGGCTGTGTAGAAACGTCGTAGTCGAACTGGTCAATGTTGGCGGTACGGAAGTGCCAACGCTCTTTGCCGGTTTTCAGATCAACGGCCACGATAGCATCGGTATACTCGTTCGAGTACGGATGGCGATCGCCGGTCCAGAAGTCCGGTGTCTGGTTGCCTGTCGGGAAATAGGCCAGACCCAGTTTAGGATCGTAAGCGGCCGTGCCCCAGAAGTTAGGCGTTTCACGCGGGTAAGTCTCACCCGCGGGCAGCGGACTGCTGTCGCTGGCACCGCGTTTCGCGTCCCAGGCCCAGAGGATTTTACCGCTGACCACATCATATCCACGGACCACGCCGCCAGGTTCGCCCACGGTAAGGTTATCGTTCAAACGTCCACCCACCATGATCACGCCATCGGCCACCAGTGGCGCAGAGGTCACGTTATAGCTACCCTGCTGCCCGCCTTTGGCGTCAGAGGGCATGTTCACTGTCAGATCGACGTAACCCCCGTGACCAAAACCTTCACACAGCTTTCCAGTTTCGGCATCCAGCGCCACGATGCGGGCATCAATGGTGGTTTCAATGATGCGTTTGCGACAAGTGGCCGCTGTAGTGACAGCCGTAGCAGCAACCTCGCCAGAGGTGGGATTTTGAGCCGACAGCTGATCAAGATCGGCATAGCCCACCCCACGGCAGCGTTTCCAGCCTTTGTCGCTTTCAAATACGGTTGGGTGGGGATCGAAACGCCACTTCTCTTTGCCGGTGGTGGCGTCAACCGCAATCACTTTATTCAGCGGAGTACAGAGATAAACCGTATCAGCCACTTTTAACGGCGTAACCTGATATTCGGCACCATCAACCGCCATGTCGCCGGTACGATAGGTCCAGGCAACTTTCAGGTCCTTAACATTGCTTTTGTTGATCTGGTCAAACTGGACATATTTTTCGCCGAGGGTATTACGCCCCCAGGCTGACCAGTCGTTGCCTCCCTCGTGATCGGCCTGAGGATTAATCACCGGCGCGGCTTCCCCGGAGGCGGTAACTTCCGCATGGGGAACAAAAATGCCGCTGATCAGCGCGACCAGGGCAATCAAGAAGGCACCCGCCGTGGCGAAAGCCGACTTCTTAGGGACCGGCAGACCATTTTTACGGCTCAGCCACGGCACACACACCGACGCCAGTATGGCGAAACCGAGGAACACCGTGACGCGCGGCAAAAATTGCCAAAAGTCATCGCCAATTTCCCACCACGCCCACACTACGCTGTAGAGCGCCAGTACCAGCGCCACCGGCCAGGCAAAGAAACGCCTGCGCAGCAGCCCGTAGCCGGTGATGCACAACAAAATCCCTGCGAATAAGTAGAACCAGGCTCCCCCTAATACCGCGAGATACACACCGCCCGCTGCCAGTGCTGCCCCCGCAATAGTCACCAGTGCGCCAAGCGCACCCAGTAGCCAAACAGATTTTCTCATTTTATCTTCTTCCACTGACGTGCCATTGTTATCTATGAGGTATCGATAGATGCCGCATTTTGACTCTTATTGACACATTACGAAATGCATCAGAGACAAAATAGATCATTATTGATAACAGACACAACGAAAGATGATCAAAACTGAGATGCAAATCGAATTTTTGTTTCAGAAATGACTTGCAATGAACCGTACGATCTAAAGCAGTGCATGAATCGGGCTGCGGATAGCGTTAGCTCAGGCAAATTGAGACAAAAAGACTCATCTGTCCGTGTTTGGCTAGATAGCGTTGAAGGGGAAATTGAGACAGTGGCTTCATTTTATCTGAGTGATGATTGCTTTTACCTAGACGCTTACTCACCGCCTACCACCGGATAGATCGCTGCAAAAGGTATGGCATGTCTTTAGCCGCGCAGTCTAAGAGACAGATGCACTAGAAGCTGTAAGAGCTTTGCATCACCATCTAAATTGGAACAATTAACGCAAATGATAAAAAAATCACGTACAAAAACTATGCTTATTAGTTTGACTGATAAGATTGAGTATACCGACCTCAGTGGTGATAGGTTAACCTCAAGGCTTATATGCCGAGCTCTGATCTAATGAATGCCGGGTGTAGGCACTAATCCTTTTACATCGGGTATTTGCCTATACACTCAGGGATACTGTTCTGTTGACTGCCCCTGCTTCATTCAAATAACGACGTCATAAAGATATTGAACATTGGATTTTTTTGAAAGACTCAGCATTGGCATAGGGGGTAATACAGACTTTTCACGGGATTTTATCGGGAATTGAAGCTGTTTTTTAAATTTTTTTATCGTAATGGATCATAAATAATCCTTTTATTAAAAATAAGTGATTAAAAATCAAATAGTTGATTGGTTTTATTGCAAAGAGGGATTTTGGAGCCTACAACAGTAACATCCCTATAGATTAGTATCCCTTTATACTTTATGGTATCGGAAATTAGGATGATTCTGAGAGTTAGATTTCCAGCGCCGTTTTATGAGTTGATATTTAACATTTGCTATTTTTGCGCTTTTCCGTCAACCATTAAGTGCCTTTAGCTTTGTGTTCCTGCGTTGTAACAACTCATCTATCTAGCCCCGGTCAGTTTCATATCCCCTTTCTTTATACCAATTTAAATTTTTGAGTGTACGTCCTTAAGGAGATCGGTCTATATGGGCATCAAGGCGCAGGTGAGCATTGCAAGTAAGTTGGGGTTCACTTCTCACCAGAATGCGGTTCCATTATTACGCGAACTCGTCCTACATAATGAATCTGAAGAAGCATACGAAAATCTGACGTTGCATTTGCATACGGCTCCTGCGGTTTTGGAAAGTAAACAGTGGAATATTGACCGCTTGCTCCCAGGCTCCTGTCTAGACATCCGGGACCGCGATATCAAGCTGGATGGTGAATGGCTGGCTGAACTGACGGAGAGTGTAATCTGTGAAGTGACCTTGACTCTACGTGAAGGTGAAAATGAAGTCTTTTCTCTAAATTATCCTCTTGAAGCATTGGCTAAAAACGAATGGGGCGGCAATGCCATGCTAGAACTGCTACCTTCATTCATAATGCCAAATGACCCAGCAGTTGATCGAGTCCTCAAGGCAACTTCAGATGTGCTACGCGGTGCCGGTAAAAATGACGCTCTTGATGGATATAAAAGCAATTCAAGGACGCGTGTTTGGGAAGTTGCATCAGCGCTCTGGACAGCGATTTGTAATCTCAGCATTAGCTATGCCTTACCTCCTGCGAGTTTTGAACGTAACGGCCAGAAAATTCGTACTCCTGGTGCCATTCTTGAAGGCAAGGTCGCTACCTGCCTCGATACGACCCTGTTATTTACATCGGCTCTTGAGCAGATGGGACTCAATGCGTTGGTTTTTCTAAGTGAAGGCCATGCTTTCGCCGGTTTGTGGCTTCAACCTCAGGAATTTGCACAACTAGTCACTGAGGATGTTTCATCCGTGCGTAAGCGCATTGATTTGAAAGAAATAGTTGTGTTTGAAGCTACGCTTGTCACAAGATCCCAGCCTCCTTCATTTAGTCAGGCATATGAGGAAGCGCTGAAGCATCTGACGGAGGAACTTTTTCATGCTGCGATTGATACTCACCGGGCGCGAATGCAAAAAATCCGTCCGCTTGCGTTGGGAATCACCAGGCTTGAAGACAGTGGAGATAGCGTTAATGAGGTTCATCATGGATTTGAAGCTGCTCCTCTGCTTCCCTCCTTTGACCTCGATATAGAGACGGAAAGTGTTCATGTCGCCTCTGGTCGTCTAGTGCAGTGGCAACGTAAGTTACTCGACCTTACCACTCGAAATCGTTTACTCCATCTGCCAGACAGTGCCAAAGGGATCCGGCTGGTCTGCTCTGACCCCGGACATCTGGAAGATAAACTGGCAGAGGGTAAACGAATCCGCATCGTTTCACAGCCTAATCTGGAGTCAGGCGGGCGAGATGCTGAACTATATAAGCAGCAGACTAACGAAAATCTAACGGAAGAGTATGCCAGGCTGGCACTGGACCGTGGAGAAGTTGTTTCTCCTTTAGAAAAGGACAAACTAGAAGCAGAATTAATCGATTTATATCGCAAGTCCAAAAGCGATTTGGAAGAGGGTGGAGCCAACACTCTTTTCCTTGCCGTAGGATTTTTGAAATGGAAAAAATCGGCTGAAGATCCGAAAAGTTATTCTGCACCGTTGATTTTGCTACCAATACAGCTTGACCGTAAAAGCGCACTTTCCGGTATAACCATGCGTTTGCTTGAAGAAGAACCTCGCTTTAACCTGACGCTACTCCAGCTCCTGCATAATGATTTTGCACTGACGATTAACGGCCTGGATGGAGAATTACCCACTGATGATAGCGGCATCGACGTGGACGGTATCTGGAACACGGTTAGACGTGCGGTAAGAGATATTCCTGGATTCGAAGTCACTCGGGATGTCGTGATTGGCACCTTCTCTTTTGCGAAATATCTAATGTGGAAAGATCTCATTGATAGAGCACCACAGCTGATGCAGAGTCCGTTGGTTAAGTATCTCATCGAACGTGGCCAAGAAAATGTGATTTTAGAAAATAGTGGCGAGATCATTGAGGTCGAGAAACTTGATGATCTGGTCAACACTGCAGATCTCTTCCTACCCTTGCCTGCCGATTCGTCACAGATTGCTGCGGTCGTTGCTTCGGCAAAAGGACGTAACTTTGTGCTGGATGGGCCACCCGGAACAGGTAAATCTCAGACAATTGCTAACATGATCGCACACAACCTAGCCCTGGGCAGGCGGGTACTCTTCGTTGCGGAGAAAAAAGCCGCGTTGGATGTTGTTTACCGGCGGCTGGAAGCCCAAGGTTTAGGCGAATTTTGTTTGGAACTCCACTCCAGTAAAACCTCAAAAATAGATTTCCTCAAACAGCTAGAGCGTGCATGGGATGTCCGCGATACCCTCTCCTCGGAAGAATGGGCAGAAGAAGCGGAAAAGGTGCAGCGTTTGCGTGACAAGCTTAATGAGGTTGTTCGATTACTCCATCTGCGCTGGCCCAGTGGCATGACTCTTCATCAGGCGATGGGGCGGGTTATAAAAGATGCAAATGCTGCAACACCAGAGTTTACCTGGCCTGCAAATACTCTCCACAACAGCGAACAAATGGCATCATTCCGTGATATCGCGCGTCGTCTGGAAATTAACCGTAATGCTTTTAGGCAATATGGGGCAGACTTTGAATGGATTAACCAGTCTGACTGGACGAATGGCTGGCAAGCCTCTCTGGTAGCCATCGCAAATAAAGTCCCTACCATTATCAGTAAGTTGGAAAAAGTGACTGAGGAGTTACTCGATGCAACCGGCATTACCCTGGATTCCACTGAACCGGGAAAACTTCTACAGCTAACGATACTTTGTGAACTTCTATCCCGCGCTGCTGGTATAGACCTTAGCTTCATGTTTGCTCCGGATGCTTTTGGTCGCACAGAATCGGCTAAATTAGCTATCAACCTGTTAAGGGATATTGAAACTACAAAATTAGGCTTATCGGTATCTTATTTGGCCAACAGCTGGGCAAATGTTCAGACACAGCAGGTTAGAAATAATCTGGAAGCGGCCGATAAGAAGTTTTGGTTCTTAGCCACTATTGCCCGTAAAAAAGTCATAGAAGGAATGACGCAGCAGTATTCACTCAGTGGAATACCGAATTTGGATACAGATTTGGCAATCATTGACAGATTGCAGTCTTTGCAGCAACGACTAGCAGAGCTTGCACCAGTACTGACGTATTTACCGGCCTGGAAGGGTTTAGATACGGACTCTGCCCATCTGGAGCAGGTGCTGGGATTATCCGATGCGATTCGCAGTTCTTTGGCGGGACTGGCCTCATCACCACAGCAACTTGTTGAGATACGTAATGCAGTTAAAAACCTGGTTATTGATGCTAACGAGCTAATTGCTTCAGATGGGAAAATTGGATTGTTAACGCAGAAACTGCAGCTCAGTTTAACTGAGTTTAATGACGTTAAGTCACAATTCTGCCAACTGATTAATGCACCAGAGCAGAGAATGACCATAGTCGTCTTACGCAGTAGTGCTGCAGATATTGTGAAGAATCAATCAGCGCTCAAGGCTTGGAGTGACTGGTGTCGCGTAAGAGAAGAGGCAATATCCAAAGGATTATTGCCATTGGTCCATTCATTGGTCCATATAGATGCTGATGAATTACGTGCAGTCGATCTCTTTGAAACAGCTTACTGCCGCTGGTTTGCCTCATGGATGATTGACTCCGAGCCGCTACTGCATAATTTCGTTCCTGCTGAGCACATGAGTGATATTGAGTCCTACCAAATACAAACCGATCGGCTAGCCAAACTAACGGTCCGTTATATTCGCGCCAGATTATGTGGAGTTATACCCGCAAAAAATGAAATCAGTAAGCAAGGTGGTTTTGCCCTGCTTAAACATGAACTGCAAAAGTCGCGTCGCCACAAACCCGTACGCCAGATGGCTACAGATATGGGCGAGGCTATGACTAAACTAGCACCTTGTATGCTAATGAGCCCACTCTCTGTTGCCCAGTTCTTGCCTTCCGAGCAGGCTTTATTTGATCTCGTTATCTTTGATGAAGCCTCTCAAATCTCCCCCTGGGATGCCATAGGTGCTATGGCGCGTGGCAAACAGGTTGTGATTGCTGGTGATCCAAGGCAGATGCCGCCTACCAGCTTCTTTAACCGTGCAGCAAACGAAGTTGATGATGACACGGAAGAAGACATGGAAAGTATTCTCGATGAATGTCTTGCCGCTGGGTTATACAATCACAGCCTGAGCTGGCATTATCGAAGCCGTCACGAAAGCCTTATCACATTCTCAAATCACCGCTACTACGACAGTAATTTGATTACTTTCCCTGCGTCAGAAACGAAGCAGAGTGCTGTGCAATGGTGCAAAGTTGCTGGAACGTACTCAAAAGGTAAAGGCCGTCATAACCAAGCTGAAGCGGAGGCGATTGTTGCAGAGACGATCAAGCGCCTCACGGATAAAACTTTCATCGCATCGGGAAAATCTATTGGCATTATTACGCTGAATACGGAGCAGCAGAAACTAATCATCGACATGCTGGACCGGGCACGCCAACTACAACCAGAAATTGAACCATTCTTCCAGTTACATCTGGAAGAACCGGTTGTCGTAAAAAATTTGGAAACGGTGCAGGGAGATGAGCGAGACCTTATCATGCTGAGTATTGGGTATGGTCCGACAGAGCCCGGCGCCAATACTATGTCGATGAACTTCGGCCCCCTGAATCGTGATGGAGGATGGCGTCGACTCAATGTTGCCGTCACAAGGGCTCGTCAAGAAATGATGGTATTCAGTTCCTTTGACCCATCATTTATTGATCTTAACCGTACCAGTGCAAGAGCAGTAGCCGATCTCAAACACTTTATTGAGTTTGCTCAACGCGGGCCCATGGCGTTGTCACAGGCTGTACGTGGTTCCGTTGGAAGTTATGACTCTCCTTTTGAAGAAGCTGTCGCTAATGGTCTAAGAAGAAAAGGCTGGCATGTGGTGCCACAGATTGGCGTATCGCGCTTCCGTATCGATCTTGGGATTGTTCATCCAGATAAGCCGGGTGATTATCTTGTTGGTGTTGAGTGTGACGGTGTCACCTATCACAGTGCAGCGACAGCACGTGACCGTGACAAAGTGCGTAGTGCAATCTTGCAGGGGCTGGGCTGGAAGCTTCTTCGTCTCTGGTCAACAGAATGGTGGATTGATAAAGAGAGTGCGCTTGACAGGCTTGATGTGGCTATCAAAAGTTTGCTTGAAAAATCCCGTGTTTTACAAGCTGAAATATCAAAAGCAGATGATAAAGAACACGCGATTAATGTAATTGCCACTATAGATGTAGATAGCGACAATCTAGAAACAACGACTACAGTACAGTTAGTGGCCAATGATGAGGACATCGTTACATCTGTAGAGGATGTTGTCGGAGTGAAGCATATTCATTCAGAGGAGGAAGAGACATCACCCCAATTGAAATATGCAAATGCACTTCCTCCTGAAACCAGTACCGTTGCGCAATCAGGCAAATACGTTATCAATGAACTGCATTCATGGCGCGATAAAGTAGATGCGGAAAAATTTTATAGTCCAGAGTACGACAACACGTTGAAAACGATGATCTCAGAGCTCGTAAACGATGAGTCCCCTCTTCTCGACACCACGCTTGTACAAAGGGTTGCTCGTGTTCATGGATTTAACCGTGCCGGAAGACTCATCCGTGAACGTGTTATGGAAATTGTTGATCTGCACTACCATTTAGCAACCGACCATTCCGGAGAAGATTTTGTCTGGCTTTCAGAGACGCAACGTACTGAGTGGAATATTTTCCGCTTGCCGGAATCTGATAGAGATATTCGTCAGATTGATTCGATTGCTATGGAAGAGTTACGTGCATTGGCATTATCTACGCCAAGTGCGAATCAGGTGAATGAAATGGCGAGGTTACTTGGCATTAAACGCCTTACGAATCAGGCAAGGCAGCGACTTGAGGCAGTTAAGTAAATAGCGCTAGTGCATCCATACATTGGTGTAGATTCACCAATGTATGGCGTAACGCACCTAAAACGATCAGGCAGTCTGGCTACTGTCGAGCCACTGCCTCAAATATTCTCTCGTGCAATTTGCATCACTAGCGTGAAACGTTCACGTGGATGGATGGTGACTGACCTTGCCATCATCTGATTGTCTTGATCTCGATAGATACGAGTGATCTGCAAAGCCGGTTCACCGGCTGGCGAGTTCAGCACTTGCGCCAACGTTTCGGTCAGTAATACCGCTTCAACACGTTGTTCCACGGTGGAAATGGTCTGACCAAATTCCATTTCGATAATGGCGGCAATCAACACCCCTTTACGCTCTTTCGCCAGTGGGATAACCGCAGCGTACTCTTCAGGCGCATAGACATCCGTCCAGCAAATCGGCTGACCTGGGTGTTCACTGTCGGTTCTGATGCTGGATACACGGAAATATTTTCTGCCGGGTTCCAGTCCCAGTGCTTTAGCAACTGACAATTCGGCGATGAAATGCTCAACCGTTTTGATCTCTCTGGTCTGCGTTTGAGCCAGATGTGCCAGGTCAGAAAGCGAGGCCAGCGCCTGAGAATAGCCCTGCTGTGCCGTGGAGGACGTTACCCGTGTGCCGACCCTTTTTTTACGCGACACCAGACCTTGCTCTTGCAAGCGGGCAATGGCTGCCCGGACGGTATGTCTGCTCACTTGATACATTTCGGACAGCTCAAACTCCGTTGGCAGCAGCGATCCGACCGGATACTGTCCATTATTGATCGCATCTGAAAGTGCTCTGGCAACGACTAAATATCTAACCGGGATCATATTTCTCACATTCCGTTATCGATTCAAATTGACAGCATACCTGTACCCCTCGTATATGTACGGACATAATTTAATTGTACGTACATATTCACCAGGAGTAGTTATGTCTAGTACCGTATACGATTCCCAGCTCTTCAGGAACATGTTCGCCACAGAAAAAATGCGCGCGGTATTTTCTGATAAGGCCTTGATCGAACGTTATATTGAAACCGAAGTGGCACTGGCAAAAGCCGAGGCCAGCTGTGGGGTGATCCCTGCGACAGCTGCCGCCGAAATTGCCGATAAAGCCCGCTATGAAGCCCTCGATCTGGCAGAGATGCAGCATCAAACTGAAATTGTGGGCTATCCGATCCTGCCTCTGGTTGAACAGCTTTCAACCCTCTGCGGTCAGGCTGGACGATATGTGCACTGGGGAGCCACCACGCAAGACATTATGGACACGGCGGTGGTGTTGCAAATCCGTGCGGCACTGAATATTGTCGAGGCCGATATTCATCAGATCAGAGAAGTACTTACCCGACTGGCTAAAGAACACCGCGATACGCCGATGGCAGGCAGAACGCACTTGCAACACGCGTTGCCCATTACCTTTGGCTACAAGTGTGCTGTCTGGCTGAGTATGTTTGATCGTCATGCAGAACGCTTAAGCCAGTTACGCCCACGGGTTGAAGTCGGCCAGTTTGCCGGTGCCGCCGGAACGCTGGCTTCACTGGGTAACGACGGGTTCAGCGTGCAGACTGCTATGATGAAAGAGCTTGGTCTTGGCGTTCCTCAAGCGACCTGGCATGTGGCCCGTGATGGTTTCGCTGAAGTGCTGAATTTCCTCGGGCTGGTCACCGGATCCCTTGGGAAAGTGGCACTGGACATCATGATGATGATGACCAGTGAACTGGGCGAAGCATATGAGCCTTTTGTCAAAGGGCGCGGAGCCAGCAGCACCATGCCACAGAAACGTAATCCTATTTCCTGTGAGATTATTTATGCCGCAGCGAAAGGCGTACGCCAGCATGCCGGGCTAATGCTGGATGCGATGGTTCAGGACTTCGAACGTTCCACGGGGCCGTGGCAGGCCGAATGGGTGGCAATACCAGAAGCGTTCATGCTAAGCAGTGCCGCGCTCGAACAGGCGGTTTATATGTTGGGCGGATTAGAAGTGAAGCCAGACAACATGCGTAAGAACCTCAATATGACGCGCGGTCTGATTGTTGCTGAAGCGGTGATGATGGGACTGGCTCCTCAACTGGGTCGTCAGACGGCTCATGATGTGGTCTATGACGCGTGTCGCGTTGCCAATACCGAAAATATCTCTCTGCTGGATGCACTGCTTGCCAATGAAACAGTCACGTCCAAACTGACGCTGGCGGAATTACAGGCACTGACTGAACCGGCTAATTACACCGGTCTGGCCCCTTTAATGGTTGACCGCACGTTGCTTGCCTCTGCAAAAGTAAAAAATTAATAACGACAAGGGCAGACAAACTGCCCTGTACCCTACCTGCCAATAAGAGAACAATGCTATGTCTACACAAAAACCGTTCTGGAAAGGGCTGACGTTTCAGGTGCTTGCTGCGATGGCGCTCGGGATAGCGCTGGGTTTTGCCCAGCCTGAGCTGGCCGTAAAATTTAAAATCCTCGGCGACATCTTCCTTAAGCTAATTAAGACTGCCGTTGCCCCGCTAATTTTTTTCACTGTAGTGCATGGGATTGCCTCGGCGGGAGACATCAAAAAGGTCGGTAAAATCGGCATTCGCGCGCTGATCTATTTCGAAGTCATCTCCACGCTGGCGTTAGCGTTGGGCCTCGGCTGGGCTAACCTGGTGGATATTGGTGCAGGCATGGGCAGTAGCGTCAGCGCGGCAGCAACATCAGCGGTGAATGCTACGCTGGCAAAAGGTCACGCGCCGTCAGGGACCATGGAGTTTATTTACGCTATTTTTCCCGACAACTTCATTGGGGCATTTGCTGGCGGCCAACTGCTTCAGGTGCTGGTGATTTCGATTATCTTTGGTTTTGCGCTGCTGGCGTTGACCCAGGAAAAACGCACCGTAATAGAAAACGGGATGAGCCGTATCTCAGAGTGTTTCTTTGAGTTCATTAACCTGATCATGCGCCTCGCCCCTCTCGGTGCTTTTGGTTCAGTGGCTTATGCAGTCGGCAGCAATGGCACCTCTGTGCTGCTGTCATTGTTGAATCTGGTCCTGATGTTTTACGTCGCCGTGGCCGTGTTCATTTTTGTTGTACTGGGCGCGATTTGCCGTCTCTCTGGCTTTAGCCTGATGCGCTTCCTGAAATATATCAAAGATGAAGTGTTTATTGTGCTGGGCACAGCCTCGTCGGAAAGCGCACTGCCGCGCCTGTTGCAGAAGCTGGAACGGTTTGGCTGCTCACGTCAAAGTGTCGGGTTGATCCTGCCCACCGGCTATGCCTTTAACCTCGACGGCACCAGTCTTTATATGTCGATGTGTACGCTGTTTATTGCCAATGCTTACGGTATTGATTTGAGCTGGCAGCAGCAGCTTGGCATCCTCGCCATTATGTTGGTGACCTCTAAAGGTGCAGCCGCGGTGTCAGGCGGGACTTTCGTGGTATTTGCCGCCACCGTGGCAACGGTAGGACATCTGCCGGTGGAAGGCCTGGCGCTGATCTTCGGCGTATACCGCTTTATGTCGATGGCGGTAGCCACCTGCAATACCATTGGCAATAGTGTTGCAACCGTGGTGATTGCACGCTGGTGTGGCGAATTTAAGGAGGATGAGGCAAAAAAGGAGTACAGCCGAATGCTGGGCCGAAAGAGTGAGCTGTCGTTATAAGCATCGTCTTGACATCCTCCCCGCCTGATTCGCGTGGCGAAAAGGTGGAGAGGATGTTAAATCGCCAGGTTTACCGCTGGCTACGGGAAACCATCCTGGCAATATGCCGAAGCGAGCATGAGCGTTACACCGGGCCGCAGGCATAAAGGAAAGCTGCCCCCTAGCGGCCAAGTGCCGCCAGGATCGCAGTTTCCATCTTCTCCGGGGTAGTGAACGGCGCAAAACGCTTTAGCGGTTTGCCGTCACGGCCGATCAGGAACTTGGTGAAGTTCCACTTGATCCGCCCACCCAGCACACCGGGCAGTGCGGTTTTCAAATACCGAAACAGCGGGTGTGCTGCACTTCCATTGACCTCTGTTTTCCCGAACATCGGGAAGCTGACACCGTAGTTGATGTGGCAGGTTTTCGCGATGTCGTCAGCGCCGCCAGGCTCCTGCTTGCCGAACTGGTTGCAGGGGAAACCCAACACCACCAAACCCTTGTCGGCATACTTTTTGTAGAGCGTTTCAAGGCCTGCATATTGTGGCGTGAAACCACAATGACTGGCGGTGTTCACCACCAGAACCACCTTCCCCGCGTAGTCAGCCATTGAGACAGGCTCACCGGCAAGGCTAGTGGCAGTGAATTGATAAAAAGGGGTCATGTTGCAATCCTCAAATAAGATGTGAAGGTTTAGCCCTCGGAAGCCAGAAGGAAAAACGCGTGCCTTTTAGCGCGTTCTGTTCACAATAAACCTTGCCGCCGTGGGCCTGGACAATCGCTTTCACCACCGCAAGCCCCAGACCTGTTCCTCCGCTGTTGCGCGAACGAGATGCATCAGTACGTACAAATGCATCCCACAGGGTTGAGGCCAGCGCCTGATCGATACCCGGCCCTTCGTCATCAATATGAATCATGACGCCTTCGCGATCTTCCTCACAGGAAATCATGATAACGCCGGGAACAGAGTAGCGGCGTGCATTCTCCAGAAAGGCCAACATCACTTGCCTGAAGCGCGAAACATCGCACTCAATCACAACGGGATTAAGTTTGAGCACCAGCGAAAGGTGGCTCTCTTTAAAATCCTCTTTTACCAGTCCTGATAACGCACAGATTTCAGTATCGATATTCACGCGATCGTAATAAATATGCAGATGTCCGGACTGGGCCAGGCTAAGTGTTCTCAGATCTTCAATGAGCCGCGTGAGACTGTCCGTTTGATGGACCAGACTGACGAAGAGCTTATTGTCCGGCGCAAATATGCCATCGGCTAAACCCTGAAGCCTGCCCCGTAAAATCGTCACTGGCGTTCTTAATTCGTGAGCAATAGCGGCGTTCCACGTACGAATGTCCTGAGACATGGTTTCTAACGTTTCAGCCATACGGTTGAAATCTTTTACCAGGGCGCTGATCTCCCCAAGTTCCACTGCCCCACCCACGGCTCGTGCGGTTAAATCGCCCTCAGCAACACGCTTTGCGCTTTGCGTTAGCGATTCAAGCGGCACGATCATTTGACGCGCAAACTTTGCGGAAACAAGGACAGAAACCAGTATGGTTAATATCGTGGTGACGATCATTGTTATCCAGTCTCCCACGTTCCCTATGTCGAAATCCGGTGGCAGAAATTTGCCTGAAAAGAATCCCATAAAGGTGGGATAAAATCCGTAGGTCGCGAATGAAGTCAGAAATGAATAAAAGGTAATTTTGATAATCAGCCAGTTTAGCTGTTGGCTGAGACCACGACGCTTCATTTCCGCTCTCCAAGACGGTAACCGAAGCCCCTGACATTTTGCAAAAGCCCTGTAGCCTCGGCATCCTCAAGTTTCTTACGCAGTTTGCTGATGTGGCTGTCAACGGTTCTGGGAAGCGTATCACCTTCAGGGAAGCAGGCCTCCAGCAGTTCCTCTCTGCTGAACACACGGTTCGGTTCCCGCACAAACTGCGTGATTAAGCGAAATTCAGTGGTGGTTAAACGCGGCGCGATATCCACTGAGCTGGCTTTTACAATAACGCTATGCTGCGCCAGGTTGATGGAAAGCGAGGAAGTAGACAGAATTTCTTCGGAAAAACTCGCCGCCCGTGAGCGCCTCAACACCGCCTGAACCCTCGCCACCACTTCGGCTGGATTGAAAGGTTTTACAACGTAATCATCTGCGCCAATACGCAGCGCTGAAAGCTTGTCCACGTCATCATCATTCGCGGTCAGCATGATTACCGGGGTGTTGCCACGACGTCGGACCTCAGCAAGGACTTGCCACCCGTCCATGACGGGCATACGCACATCAAGAATGATTAAGTGAGGGGGCGATGAAGCACAATACTCCAGCGCTAACGCACCGTTTTCAGCATGGTGAGTGCGATAACCCGCATTTTGTAAATATGCGGTTAATATCGCGGCTATCTCGTGGTCATCTTCGACGATCAAAATCAGTGTGTTATGCATAATGACTCTTATATGATTGCAATCACCCGCCGTGGCGGGTGATAAATCCTTACTCGTTGATACCACCGCCAAGCGCTTTGTACAGAGTGATGGCGTTATCAATCTCGTTCTGCCGTAAAGTGAGTAACGTTTGCTGCGCGCTGTAAAGCTGGCGCTGAGCGTCCAGCAGTTCAAGGCGATTATCCAGGCCTGCCTGATAGCGCTGCATCGACAAATGCAATCTGCGTTCGGCACTCTCCACGACACGCTGTTGCGCAGACATCTGTTTACGGTAGGTGGCGTTGCCCGCCAGTCCATCAGAGACTTCGCGGAAGGCGACCTGAATCGCTTTGTCATAGTCGGCCACTGCTGTGGATTTTTTCAGCTTTGCGACATCCAGTTCGTCCTGCAGGCGTCCTCCCTGGAAGAGCGGTATAGAGACCTGTGGCAGGAATTGCCATGTCTGACTCCCCGAGTCAAACAGCTGTGACAGCTGCGGACTTGCCTGACCAAAGGACGCGGTAAGGGAAATCCTCGGGAAAAAGGCAGCCCGTGCTGCACCAATATCCGCATTCGCCGCTTGCAGGTTCAATTCCGCCTGAATGATATCAGGTCTGCGCGTCAGTAAATCTGACGGAATGCCTGCGGGCAACTCGGTTTCGATGTCGCTCTTCATCAACGTACTTTGCGGCACAGGTGGCGTCTCGCGGGTGCCCACCAGTAACCTTAATGCATTTCCAGCCTGAAGGTACGCCCGTTCGTTCGCCTGGACGTCGGCTTCCGCCGTCGCAACCTGCCCCTCAGCTTGTGCAACATCGATCGCACTGTTCTGATTAGCGGCCTGCAATTGACGCGCAAGCACTAAGGAGTGTTGCCAGTCTTGTAAGGTTTGCCGGGATAACGCCAACTGCTCTGCGGTTTGCATCTGGTTATACCAGGCACGCGCAACCGAGGCAATCAGGGATATCCGGGCAGCCCGCGAACCGGCTTCTGTCGCCAGGTATCTGGCATAAGCGGCGGTAGATAAAGACTTCACCCGGCCGAAGAGATCAATTTCAAACGCGCTGAGATTCACACCTGCCGTGGTCTGATCCGTGATGCCTCCCGTGCCTGAAGCCGCATTAGTTCCGGTATCCTGACGCGTCCAGCTTCCATTCATCTCCACGCCAGGCAGACGTGCAGCGCGTTGAATGCGGTACTGAGCTTGCACCGTGTCGACATTTAACATCGCAATACGCAAATCCCGGTTATTGGATAATGCCAGGGCAATGGCCTGCTGTAGTTGGGGATCTTTAAACATTTCCCGCCAGCCGAGGTCTGCGCCATTCCCTGTTACCGCATTCTGCTGTGCGTAATGTTGCGCCACTGGCGAGGGGCCATGTGTTAGCGCAGGATTTAATGAACATCCACTGACGAATAACGCCATAAAAACAAGCGTTCTGTTCATTATTGATTCTCCTGCGCTTTTTTGGCACCACGATGCGCCAGTTTATTTCTTAATGACATGACGCTGACAAAAAAAAGCGGGACAAAAATAATGGCCAGTAGCGTCGCGCTGACGATCCCACCAAAGACGCCAGTGCCAATAGCATGCTGGGTTTCACTGCTTGCACCAGAAGCAATGATCAACGGAACAACGCCTAAGCCGAACGCCAGGGAGGTCATGATGATGGGGCGCAGGCGCATTTTGGCTGCGGTCATGGCGGCCTGCCAGAGACTCTGCCCCTCTTCATGCAGTTGTTTGGCAAACTCCACGATAAGAATGGCGTTTTTCGCTGACAGTCCAGTCACGGTGATCAAGCCGACTTTAAAGAACACATCATTCGGTAATCCTCGTACCATGATGGCAAGAACAGCCCCCACAATACCCAATGGGATAACCAACAACACAGACAGTGGAATGGCCCAGCTTTCGTATAACGCGGCTAAGACTAAAAAAATAACCAGGATGGAAAGTGCCATGAGCATAGGTGCCTGGGCTGATGACTCCTGCTCCTGTAACGACTGCCCGGTCCACTCCACCGCAAACCCTGGCGGCAGCTGTGAAGCCAGTTTTTCCATTTCCGCCATGGCATCGCCGCTGGAAACGCCTGCGGCGGCACTGCCTGATATCCTCATTGCCGGATATCCCTGATAACGAACCTGTTGCAGCGGTGCATCTGACCACACAGGGTGAATAAACGTTTTCAGCGCAACCATCTGGTTATCGCTGTTGCGTACATACAGGTTCAGGATGTCATCGATTTGCATGCGATCTTTAGCATCTGCCTGAATGATGACCTGCTGCATTCGACCTTTATCAGGAAAATCATTGACGTACAGCGAACCCATCGCAGAGGAAAGCGTGTCACTGATACTGGTAAAGGAGACCCCCATGGCATTGGCTTTTTCACGATCGATATCAAGGCGAATGTTCGTTCCTGGGGCCAAACCATCAGGGTATACCTGTACCACTTTGTGGCTTTTCGCGGCGAGTTGCAGCAGCTGAGTCTGCGCAGCCTCCAGTGCCTGGAAGCCCTGGTTAGCGCGGTCTTCAAGCCGCAAGGTAAAGCCTGAAGAGGTTCCTAACTCCTCAATGGCGGGTGGCATCAGGCTCATGACTGAACCCTCCGGCGAGTCACTCATCGCCTGCTGCGCAAACGCGCTCTCCTCTTGGGTAGACGTGTTACCCCGCTCCTTCCAGTCTTTCAGGACAGTAAAGGCAAGTGCGGTATTGGCACCGGAGCCAGAGAAGCCAAAACCAATAATCGATTGGTTCGTCGCGATTGCGGGACGTGAAGCCACCGCATTCTCATATTTTTTGACGACCGCGAGCGTACGCTGCTGGGTTGCATCCGCAGGTAATTGAAACGCGGTCATAAAATACCCTTGATCTTCTTCTGGCAGGAAACTTGAGGACAACTGGCTAAATGCCATCCCCATTCCCGCACTGATCGCCACAAACAATAGCAGCATTCGCGTTGAGCGCTTCAGCGTGGTTCTCACCCACTGTGAATAGCGATTTGTCAGCCGATCAAACCCGCGGTTAAAGAGGCCGAAAATGCCCCTTTGCGCATGCCCTTCCGGGATTTTTTTAAGCAGCGTTGCGCACAGCGCAGGGGTAAGCGTTAGCGCCAGGAGCGCGGAGAACAAAATGGACGTCGCCATTGAGAAGGCAAACTGGCGGTAGATAACGCCCACTGAACCACTGGCAAACCCCATCGGAATGAAGACCGCCGTAAGCACCAACGTAATCCCGATGATCGCGCCCGTGATCTCCTGCATCGCACGTGAGGTGGCTTCGCGGGGTTCGAGGTTTTCTTCGCGCATGATGCGCTCGACATTCTCCACCACGACAATCGCATCATCGACGATGATGCCGATCGCGAGAACCAGCCCAAACATCGTCAGCACGTTGACGGAGTAGCCAACGAGCAGCATCACGGATAGCGTGCCCAACAAAGCGATTGGCGCAACAATCGCGGGTATAAAGGTGTAGCGGATGTTCTGTAAAAACAGATACATGACAATGAACACCAGCACCATAGCCTCGAGAAGCGTGTGAATCACCTTCTCGATGGAGAGCTTTACGAAGGGGGCAGTATTGAAAGGGAGGGAATATTGAATATCCTGCGGCATTGACAGGCTCAATTCGTGCATACGCGCCGCCACCGCATCCGCGGTTTTTACGGCGTTTGCACCTGGTGCAAGCATAATCGCAGCACCAGTTGAACTCTTCCCGTTGTCACGGATCATCATGCTGTAGCTTTGCGCACCGAGCGCGACTTTTGCCACGTCAGACAACTTCACTTTGGAGCCATCTTGATTGGCACGCAGGACAATATTGGCAAACGCCTCAGGCGTAGAGAGCTGTCCCTGTACCGTTAAAGGGATAGTGACACCTTGATTCGGCATCGCAGGCTCATCCCCTACCCGTCCCGGCGCGATTTGCACATTCTGTTGGGAAATCGCCGTGGAAATGTCACCTATCGTCAGATTGAAAGCCACCAGTTTGATGGGGTCCACCCAGACGCGCATGGCTCTTTCGGCCCCAAACAGCTGAACGCGACCCACACCAGGTATTCTGCGCAGTTCGTCAACCACATTTCTGGCCATATAGTCGCTTAAGGCCTCGCTGTTCATTTGGCCTTGCTTTGAGGTCAGACTGACGATCATGAGGAAGCCTGAGCTGGCAGATTCGACCTGCAGCCCATTTTGACGCACGGTCTGAGGCAGACGGGGCTCTACCGTCTTGATCCGGTTTTGTACATCCACCTGAGCAAGCTCTGGATCGGTGCCCGGCTTGAAGGTGACGGTGATCGTCGCCTGGCCAGAGGTATCGGTAGATGATTCAAAATAAAGCAGATTTTTAACACTGGACAGTTCGCGTTCAATCAGCCCCACCACGGAGTCATTCATGGTCTGCGGTGAAGCCCCAGGGTAAGTTGCAGTGATGGTGACATTCGGCGGCGCCACGGAGGGATAGCGTGCAACCGGGAGTTTAGGTATCGCAATGACGCCAAACAAAATGATAAACAGCGCCAACACCCAGGCGAACACCGGACGTTTAATAAAAAACTGAGCCATTTTACTCTCCTGCTGTCATCGTCAGAGATGTCGGAGACGCCGGAGCCACCGCCGCCGCGACTTTGACGCCGTCAGCCAGCTTCTCCATTCCCATGACCACGACACGGCTCCCTGCCGGTAAACCGGAGGATATGCGGTATTCTCCCTGTGATAACTCTCCAACATCGACGTTGACCTGGTGTGCTTGCTGCTGTTCATCCACCACCCAAAGCGTGGGAGTTCCCTCGTGGCGGGACACGGCCTGCTGCGGAACCATCAAAGCGTCGTCGTAGTGCTGCCGGGGGATCTGCACACGTACAAACATGCCCGGCAATAATTCGCGATTTGGATTTTTGAGCTCAATACGCACCAGCACTTCGCCCGTGCCAGCATCAACAGAAATTCCTGAGAAAAGTATCTTTCCAGGGTGTTGATAGACCGTGTCGTCCGGTAATAACACCTGCACCGGAAGCGCAGCAGCAGTATCCTGCTCACCGCCTACTTGACGGCGAAGCTGGTTATAGACCTCGGCAGGCTGGCGTACGTCAACGTAGATAGGATCGGTTTGATAGATACGGGCAAGTGGGCTGGTATCCCCTGGCGTCACGTATGCCCCCTCTGTCACCAGCGTCTGATCAATCCGGCCTGAGATCGGGGCTTCAACAGTGGCGAAACTTAAGTCGAGCTGTTTACGCGCCAGCGTCGCACGGGCCTGAGCAACGTCCGCCGCTGCCTGACGCGCATTGGCAACCGCATCGTCATAACTTTGACGGCTGACGGCTTCGGATAACATCAGCGGCTTCAGGCGATTGACTTGCTGCTGGGCTTTATCGTTCGCCGCTTCTACCCGCAGTAACCCGGCTTTCGCATTGGCGACATCCGCTGCAAAAGGGGCGGCGTTAATCTGGAAAAGTGCCACGCCCTTGGTCACCTCTGCGCCCTGTTCAAACAGGCGATGCTGGATCACTCCGTTAACCTGTGGTCGTATTTCGGCCGTGCGCCAGGCGGTAACCCGACCGGGCAGCGTCTCTTTAACTGATAAAACGCGAGGCTGAACGACCTCAACAGCGACATGAGGAGGATGAACGTCTGTCTCTTGACTGACTTTCTTATCACAACCCGTCAGGACAGCACCGGTTAAAATCAGAAGTAGCGGTAGTGGGAAATGTTTAATACCGGGCATGGTACTCTCGTATTAGAAAATGATGGCCAATGGTAGCGAAGTTGCGTTTACTGGCCGTTGAGGATGTGTTTAGGTTGTGTGTAGACGATAAATAATTTTGTAAATTTAAAGAGTGGGTTAATTTTAAAACAGCGTTCTCCCCGAAGGCATAATGTCACACCACTGTTTTTTGTACTGCCATGCCTGGTTGTAAGCACCAAGTGAAAAAATACATTTTTTATTCGCTGACGCTGACAACGCTTTTGCCTCGCGGATGTTTTCCCACAGTAAAACACTGCCAATACCCAGTGACTTGAACTGCGGATCTAATCCGCCATTAAAGTCTTCAAAGTAGTACCAGGATGGGCACTCCACTTTATAGTTAAGGTCGAACGCGCAAGGCGTATCATTGACGAATAAAACCTTGCCAAAAATCATGTCCCTGAATTCGGTAAATGTTTCATGCAAAACGTCTCTGTTTATACATTTAACCGTGTTTTGCCAGCGTAAGTTAAACAACTGATGGTAAATGGTTGAGATTTCACCAGGCGAAAAGGCGGTAACATCTTCGATAACCCCGCCATTTTGTTGAAATCGTCTGACTTCGCCATTTCTTTTTTTTACCGATTTAGCGGAAAAATCGGACTTAATGTGAGCAATTTTCTTCTTGAAGAGGTTATGGCGAATGCTGTTGCGTACAGATGTCTGAGAGTATGGGGATAACCGTTTGGTTTTAAAAGGAAGCATGACTTTCACCCCTGGTTTCACAGGGAGGATCAAGTCATCAAAAACAAAGGGGATGCCGGGGTTTTTATATTCCAGAGAACCATTGACCGAAAAGACAGCAGCGACAGGACCCGAAGCTGAACATTTTAAATAGTATTGAACGCTGAGACTCTCCCGTTCAGAGAGATATGAAAGCACCCTGGGATGGGTACAAAAACTTCCCCCAAAAGTATTATAAATTTGCGTGTAGGCAGTAAGATCGCACTCTTCCCAGCCCGTTTGTTTAAGTTTTAAATGTGTGAGAAACAAAATTAACACCTGAAGTTAAACAGTAAAAAACCGACAACCTGTTACGGTTGATTTCACAAGGAAGTGACTGTTTAAATCAGTGAGATTAAACCAAATATAAACGGGCGCAGGAGAAATTCAATGAAATCCTGTTAATTTCATTTCTACACACATCCTACACATTAACTACACGCATTCTACACAGATATAAATAAAACTTTCATCACTCTCAAAATATACACAAAGTTCAAAATAAAATTAAGAAAAATTTGCAATGCAGATCTTTATAGGCTGAGCGAATTTTTGACGCCCTGCAACCTGAGAATGGCACCTGATGATTCAGGTGTAACGTGGATTAAATCGCTTTGGCACGGTGTAAATTGCGTTTCAATTGATCCACTGTTAGCAGCGATTGAGAAGGTGAATACACAACTTGTAGTTAACCGGACAGAATAAACAGCCCGGATGACAGGAAAAATATCGGCAGGGGATTAAGTCAGCTCTGCGCCGATATCGCGCATTTTAGCGAATATGGCGTCAATCTGGCTCTCATCAAGCACCAACTGTGCGGAGAGTAGGAAAAGCATAGGTGCACTGATAGAGCGAGGCTTATCGCCACCCGTGTACTTACGCCATTGTCTGCTATCGGCCAGCCCGGCAAGGTCTGCCATCTGATTACCGGTGTAGCCTAATTCATCTTTAAGACGGGTTAGATCGTCTGTGGTTGGGGCTGAGTAGTTTTTTAAAATGCGCATAGATGCCTCAAATGCAAAAAGCCCCTTTGCGGGGGCTTTTTTACTACAGTATTTTCGATAACAACGTGGTGCAGGCTACCACAGCACCGATAAGCCCTGTTGCGATGGCCACTGGATACCAGAAGGTTTCGCGGGTCATTTTCAGCCTTTCCGCATTCATCTTCTGGGCTTCAGCGTTCAGCTTTACGGTTTCGGCCATCAGCTTAGAAATTTCGGCCTGCAATTTAACGGTTTCATCAGCGGTCATGGTGTTGTCACTCATCTTTCATCCTTTCGGGATTTCCGGGCCGCGCCTCTTGCGCCGCCCTATGTTAAACACAATGGGCCCAATGGGCCTACATGTCAACACACAATACCTGCGTTTATGGCTATTTTTGGAACAACCGCATGAAAAAACCTTAGTAACCGCCGATCTGGCGTTAGTAGCGCTAAGCCAGCTATGGCACCTATTCCGCCTGTTGAACACGCTGTAAATAGCGTTTACGTACCTGTGCAACGACGATAAGCAATATTATCCCCATGCCTAAACACAGTGCGGTAATGCCCTTTACTGGCCCCATGTGGGCCGTGGCGATACCGGCAACCCACGGCATCGCGCCACCCAGCAGATAACCGCCGGACTGTGTCACACCACTGATCCGGGTCGCTTCATCACGCGAGGAGGAAAACTCCAGTGGCAGCAGCAAGGCTATCGGGAACAAGCCCCCGGTGGCAATACCGAGAAACACAGCGGGGGCCCAAACGGTGAGAGATAAATCCCCCAGCATCAGGAAGCCGGTGAGCGCGCAAACGGTGAAAATGATCATCGCGCCCGCCACCTTTACACGCATCAGGCGCATCAACAGCGGGAAAAACAGGCTGGTGAGGGTCTGCAACAGCATAAATCCCGCAATAAACCCGCTGCTCGCCTGCTGAGAAAAGCCGGAAGCGAGGTATAAACTGGGCAACCACGCTACAATCGTATAGTTAATGCCAGCCTGTAAGCCAAAGAACAGCGTCAAGGCCACCATCCCCAGACGATCCAGACGTTGAGATTGTCCACGCGAGACCTCAGCAACCTCATGCTTAGCACCGCCTGACCACATCACCCACAGCATCGCCGCAATCAGTGCCGGAATAGCCCAAAATGCCAGACCACCTTGCCAGCTCCCGTAGGCGGTGGACAAAAAAGGTGTGGTATAGGCAGCAACGGCAGAGCCTACCCCCATGGCCGTGGCGTAAACGCCCATCGCCGCGTGGGTCTTATCGTGAAACGTCTCTTTGATAAAACCGCTTAACAGCGGCCGAATAATAGCATCACCGATACCAACCAACGCTGCCGTTAACAACAAAAGGCCAAAGGTTTCGGTTTTCAGGCGCAGTGCAAGGCCAGCCATCAACACGATGAAAGCCAGCATCATCGAGGTCTTTAGCCCAAACCGGCGATCGAAAGCGTGCCCAAGTGGGGATAACACCCCCATGCAGACCACCGGGATTGCGGTCAGCAGGCCAAGATAGCTGCTGCTGATCGCCAGCTGATGCTGGATGGTGTCCAGCATCGGTGAAAGCGATGAGATACCGGTACGCAGGCAAAGCCCTGCGCCAAAAACCATCAACCAGGGCAATAACATTCTGTCTTTCATTCCATTCATCCCGTTGCAAAATCAACACAGGGTAGCGGTCGTCCCGCATCCATGCTTTCGATATAATGACAATATATATCGAACAGATGCCAAAGGAGCGCGCCGGTGCGAGCGAGTCTGAATAACAAAGAGTGGGTTCTGGCCACCACCTCTTCGCTGACAACATTGCCACGGCAGGTGTACTTTCGCGCATACGGTATTCAGGGCGGAACCTGTGTACAGGAACATCAGCACAGCTGGTGGCAATTTCTGTTCGCACGAGAAGGCCTGATGCAGGTTCAGGCTGGGGAAATGACGATTCTACTGCCGCCTGATTATGGCGTTTGGATACCGCCAGGATGCCTTCACACGCTGTGGGTCAGCGAAGAGGTTGAGCTGGAGAGTTTATACATCAAGGCGGAGGCCATTACCCTCAAGCCAGATGAAACCCGGGTGGTGATGGTGGATGATTTTGTGCGTGCATTTATTCATCACGGCTGCACGTCACTCCCGGTGCACTATGACGAAACGGGGACTGAGGGCCGAAAAGTAGAGGTGCTGCTGGATTTACTCCAGTCCCTGCCAGATGCCCCGCTGAACCTTCCCTTTCCTGCCAACGCCAGGCTGCTTGATGTCTGCCTTGCGATTCAGGCCGCACCGCATCTACCACATACACTCGAACAGTCCGCCGATCTCGCATGCATGTCAACGCGATCATTTTCACGGCATTTTCTGCGCGCAACGGGGTTACCGTTTCATCAATGGCGGCAGCGTCTGCGGCTGTTGAGCGCCCTTGAAATGCTACGTTCCGGCAGGACGGTCACTGAGGTCGCGCTAACCGTCGGGTACTCGACACCCTCGGCGTTTATTTATGCTTTCAGGCAACTGTTTGGCCAGTCTCCGAAGCACTTTTCCTGAACCGGTCCAACCGCTCCGGGCTTACCAGAGAAACAGATCTGTCCATTTGCCACGCCAGGTCAAAAAACCGCCAAGGTTGTTCAGGCGCTTTTCCAGAAAAACCACATAGCGGGCACGTTCGACCGGTTTATCGCACGTGACTCCCCGGTCGCTCAGCGCTTGCCAGGCGGCTAACCTTACCTGAAAGACAAAATCGTGTTTCACCAGATACTGTAGCGCCTCTTCGCTGTGGCTATCGGTGCGTCCCTTTAATACGCCAATCAGCTTCAACCGTTTTTGAAAGTCGCTCTTGTCTTTCAAAAGGGCTGCGACCTCATCCTGTTGCACTGCTCGCTCCTTGTTAGGCGAAATACCTGATTAACTGCGTTGCCACTGGCTAATCAGTGGGCCTTGCGCACCCGTCACAGGATCGCTGGCCGGAAACGGGAGATGTGCCATACGGTCAATCATCGCCTGCGTGGGCGCTTCACGGCAGATATCCCAGTTTTGTTGTGGCGGGTACGCGCCCACCACCAGAAAATCATCACTGCTTCCCTGATTGCAATGCCCGGTTCCCGTTGGCAACAGTACCACATCACCTGCGGAGAGCGTGACGACATGCCCGCCAGGACCACCCAGCATCACGTCCGCTTTGCCGCTTACGCAGCCGAGCACCTCATGGGCAGTGCTGTGATAATGGTGATAGTCAAAAATGGAGGCCACCCACTGAGGCGGCCACTGATGATGTTCAAATTGCGCTTCAGCCACCCCGGTTCGATCGGCTGCGGGAGCCAACGCCTGTTTATAGAGGATAACCGGCAAGTGAGCATTGTTAGGAACCCAGCTGTTACGTTCCAGGTGCAGTAACTGCACATTGTCGGCGTGGGGAGCGGCAGCCGCATAACGACTAAACAGGGTGGGAGCCGCCAGGGCCAGGCCGGATATCCAGGACATAAAATGTCTGCGCGATAACTCAGTCATAACTGTTCCCTCTTACGATGAATTTGTGACAGCGATCAAAGTATAGCGAGAGTCATCGCCTTGCCAACATTACGATTGTTACATTATTTCTCATGAAACTAATTCGCTTGAAGCCAACGGTATCGTGGTATGTGTCACTGTTTCAGCGTCCCAAAGCAGAGAGAACCTGAACCTGGGCGGGGGTTTCGTGGCATTTATCTAACCTTTGCTTATCACATCACCTGAACTCCCTATGCCTTCTTTATCTCATTCCCCTGCTATAACAATATCCTGACTCAATCGAAAAGAAGCGAAACCATGGATATTCGTAAAATTAAGAAGCTGATCGAACTGGTAGAAGAGTCTGGCATCGCTGAGCTGGAAATTGCCGAAGGCGAAGGGTCTGTGCGTATCCGCCGTGCATCAGCGACTCCTGTGATGCAGCAGGCGTATGCGGCCCCCGTTGCACAGCCTGTTGCTGTACCCGTTGTTGCTACTGCGGAAGCTGCACCTGTAGCGGCTGAAGTCAGCGGCCATCTGGTTCGCTCACCCATGGTGGGGACGTTTTATCGTACCCCTAGCCCGGATGCGAAAGCGTTTGTGGAAGTGGGCCAGCGGGTCAATGTAGGTGATACCCTGTGCATCGTAGAAGCGATGAAAATGATGAACCAGATCGAAGCGGATAAAGCGGGCGTCGTGAAAGCGATCCTGATTGAAAGTGGACAGCCGGTGGAATATGACGAGCCGCTGGTCGTCATCGAATAACAGGGGATACCATGCTCGAAAAAATTGTCATTGCTAACCGCGGTGAGATCGCCCTGCGTATCCTGCGCGCGTGTAAAGAGTTAGGCATCAAAACTGTTGCGGTTCACTCAACGGCTGACCGTGACCTGCAACATGTGCTGTTAGCAGACGAAACCGTCTGCATCGGCCCGGCGCAGTCGGTTAAAAGCTACCTCAATATCCCAGCCCTGATCTCCGCAGCCGATGTCACCGGTGCGGTGGCTATCCACCCAGGGTACGGCTTTCTGTCTGAAAATGCCGACTTCGCAGAGCAGGTTGAAAACTCTGGCTTTATCTTCATCGGCCCGCGCGCTGAAACTATTCGTCTGATGGGGGATAAAGTTTCGGCCATCACCGCGATGAAAAAAGCCGGCGTTCCTACCGTTCCGGGTTCAGACGGCTCACTGACTGAAGACATGGAAAAAAACCGTGCGTTTGCAAAACGCATTGGCTATCCGGTCATTATCAAAGCATCTGGCGGCGGCGGTGGTCGTGGTATGCGCGTTGTGCGCAGCGACAAAGACCTGGAACAATCCATCAACATGACGAAAGCGGAAGCCAAAGCGGCGTTCAACAACGACATGGTGTACATGGAGAAATACCTTGAGAACCCGCGTCACATCGAAATTCAGGTGATGGCGGACGGTCAGGGTCACGCTATCTATCTGGCTGAACGTGACTGCTCTATGCAGCGTCGTCACCAGAAAGTGGTGGAAGAAGCACCAGCACCGGGCATCACGCCAGAGCTGCGTCGCTACATCGGCGAGCGTTGCGCCAAAGCCTGTATCGATATCAACTATCGCGGCGCGGGGACTTTCGAGTTCCTGTATGAAAACGGTGAGTTCTACTTCATTGAAATGAACACCCGTATTCAGGTTGAGCATCCGGTGACCGAGATGATCACGGGCGTAGACCTGATCAAAGAGCAGCTGCGTATTGCTGCCGGTCTGCCACTGTCGATCAAACAGGAAGATGTGATCATTCGCGGCCATTCGGTTGAGTGCCGTATCAATGCGGAAGATCCGAATACCTTCCTGCCAAGCCCAGGCAAAATCACGCGCTTCCATGCGCCAGGGGGTTTTGGTGTGCGTTGGGAGTCGCATATCTACGCCGGATACAGCGTGCCGCCGTACTATGACTCCATGATCGGTAAACTGATCGCTTACGGTGAAAACCGTGATGTGGCGATTGCTCGCATGAAAAATGCGCTGGCAGAACTGATCATCGATGGGATTAAAACCAACGTTGAGCTGCAAATGAAAATTATGGCAGACGAAAACTTCCAGCTGGGCGGCACCAATATCCACTATCTGGAGAAAAAACTCGGATTAGCCACCTGAATGCAGAGAAGAAAAAAGCCAGCATATTTGCTGGCTTTTTTTTGCTGTCAGAATTGATAAACAATACCGAGTGCCACCTGGTCATCACCGGCCAGGCCTAATTTATTATTACTGTTAATTTGGTTAATTTTCCAGGCGACAAACGTTTTCATATTTTTATTGAAGTTATAGGTTAATCCCGGCTCGATAAATTTCAGCACATAGGCATCACCCACACCTTCCACATGCTTCGCCTTGGTCTGAACGTAAGCAATTGTCGGGCGTAAACCGTTCAGGAATTGATATTGCAACGTTGCTTCAAAGCTTTCGGTTTGATTGGCAAAGCCACTCTCGCCCGTCAGGCTATTACTGTTGACATCCTCCCCCACCTT
>NZ_ALXE01000032.1 GCF_000295955.2 Pantoea sp. A4 | reverse complement strand
TAAGGACAGAGCGCAGTGAGCGACGGATACGCGGCCCGCAAGGGCGACCCGATTATTCACACCACGCTGCTGGCGGACATCATCAGCATGGTGGCCGAAAACGCCACCTACGCCCTGGCAGGCGCTTACGTGATGGCCGCCGCCACCGCCGCCGCGCCGTTTGTGGCGGCCGGGGCCGTGGCGATGACCGTCACCGCCATCAGCAGCAGTTGTGTACTCAGCGGCATTGTGGTCGGGGCGGTAGCGTCCCTGACCGGGGCCTCCTCCGCTATCAGCAACATGGCCGACAGCCTCGGCAACGCCATCTCTCCCCCCGGCAAGGCGGGCACCATTTCCACCGGCTCACCGGACGTCTTTATCAACGGCCTCCCCGCCGCCCGTGCGGCAGGCATGCCGACGCTCAGCGCAGACAGCGCCTCAGACATCGAACCGCAGACCCCTGAGACCTTTGCCGACTACGGCGGCTGGCTGCTGGGCATGGCGGGCGGCATGGCGCAGATGCTGTGGCAGCCGGTGATCGCTACGGCGGCCAAAGGCACCGTCACGCTGGAAGAGGACCGGGTGAGCTGCGAGAAGCACAGCGGCCCGCAGTACCTGGCGGAAGGCTCCTCCAGCGTGTTTATCAACGGCCACCCGGCGGTGCGCAGCGGGGACCAGACCACCTGCGGCGGCAAGGTGGGCGGCACGGTGTCGCCCAACGTGATTATCGGCGGCAAGCCGCTGGTGGTGCGGGACATCCTCAGCGGCAAACAGCCGGGGCTGAACCTGGTGCCGCTGGCGCTGGGGCTGATACGCGGCCGGCCGGGCAGCCTCCTGCGCAACATGTCCTGCATCTTCGCGGCAGCAGCGGCGGGGATGGCGGCGGATGCGGCGTTCAGCCACGTGTTTGCGTCGGGCAACCCGGTGCACGCGGCGACCGGCGTCAAAGTCCTCAACGACGAGGCGGACCTCGATTTTACCGCCCCGGCGCATTTCCCCCTGCGCTGGCAGCGCTGCTACAACAGCCTCAACCCGCGCGGCGGGATGCACGGCCCCGGCTGGTCCACGCTGTTTGACGAAGTCATTTTGCTGGAGGGCGACCGGGCCACCTGGCACGAGCAGAGCGGACGCACGCTCAGCTTTACCCTGCCTGCGCCGGACGGGGCGCTGTACAGCGTCAGCGAAGGGCTGATTATCCGCCGCAACCCGCAGGGCGACGTGCTGATTGCCGACGACGACGGGGCGGCCTGGCGGCTGTTCCGCGCCACGCCGGGCGAGCCGCAGCGCCTGCGGCTGGCAACGCTCAGCGACGAGTACGCCAACGCGCTGGAGTCGGAGTGGGACGTGCAGGGTCGCCTGGTGGCGGTGCGCGACGAGGGGGATGCGCTGGAGGTGCGGCTGCACTACGGCGACACCCGTTTCCCGGACCGGCTGACGGAGGCCTGGCAGCACCGGGACGGGGAACGCTGGCTGCTGATGCGCTGGGCCTACGACGACGCCGGACGGCTGGTGAGCGCCACCGACGCCAGCGGGGTGGAGACGCGCGCCTTTGGCTGGCACGAGGCGCATTTACTGGCGTGGCACCGCCTGCCGGGCGGGCTGCGCAGCGACTACGTCTGGGCGCTGCACGACCACTGGCGGGTGGTGGCCCAGCACGACAGCCGGGGCGACGGCTGCGACATCCGCTATGACCTGACGGCGCGCATCACCTACGTCACCACGCGGGAGGGGTATCAGCGCGAACACCACTGGGACGAGCGGGGGCTGATTACCGCCTTCAAGGACGAGCGCGGCGGCTGGTGGCAGTACGGCTGGAACGAAGACGAGCAGCTGCTGTGGCGCAGCGACCCGTCGGGCCACGAGGAGCACTTTGAGTATGACGCGGCGGGCAACCGGGCGGTGCACACCGACGCCGACGGCCGCCGCCGGGCGGTGACCTGGCTGGCGCAGCGCGCGCTGCCGGTGAAGGTGACGGAGCCGGACGGCGGGACCACGCACTTCTTCTACGACTCGCAGCACCACCTGATACGGGAAGTGGACGCGCTGGGCCAGGCGACGCGCTACGCGCGCAACAACTTCGGCCAGGTCATCAGCGTGACGGACGCGCTGGGGAACGTCAGCCGCCGGAAGTATGACGACCGGGGCCTGCTGACCAGCGACACCGACTGCTCGGGCAGCGAGACGCGCTACGAGTGGCACCCGCGCGGCTGGCTGCTGCGGGAAGTCCTGCCGGACGGCAGGCACACCGACTACGAACACGACGCGGCGGGCCGGGTCCTGACGCGCCGCCAGCCCGACCGGCCGGTGGAGCGCATTGAGTGGGATAACAACGGGCTGCCGGTGGCCTACACCGGCCCGGACAACCGGCGCTACGCGCGGGAGTATGACGCCAGCGGCCAGCTGGTGCTGACGCGCAACCCGGCGGGCCAGACGGTGCGGCTGGAGAGCGACGCGCAGGGCCGGGCGGTGCGGCTGATTAATGAGAACGGGGAAGCCACCGCCTTCCGCTACGGGGCGGACGGGCTGCTGCTGGCGGAAACCGCCAGCGACGGGGTGGTGACCGGCTACGGCTACGACGCGGCGGGCCGCCTGCGCGAGAAGGTGTTTGCTCAGGGCCACCGGCAGGCCATCCGCTGGGGCTTTGACTACACCGCCGCCGGGCTGCCCTCCGCCCGCAGCACGCCGGACGGGCAGACGCGCTTTGGCTACGACGCCTGCGGCCGCCTGATAACGGCGGCGCGCCACCCGGCGCTGAGCACCGGCGGCTTTGCGCAGCACGGGGAAGACGGCCTGCGCCTGACGCGCGACCTGCTGGGCCGGGTGACGGGGGAGCAGGGGGAAGAGGGCGCGATGGCGCGGGCGTATGACGCGCTGGGTAACCTGACGGCGCTGACGCTGCCGGACGGCCGGACGCTGCGCCAGCACTACTACGGCAGCGGGCACCTGACGGCAATAGCGCTGGATGAGGACATCATCAGCGAGTTTACCCGCGACCGGCTGCACCGGGAGGACAGCCGGACGCAGGGACGACTGACCACCTATACCACCTACAACCGGCGGGGCTTCCCGGCGGCGCAGGATACGTACCGCGACGGCCTGCGGCAGCCGTCCACCCCGCAGTGGGCGTGGCGGCGCAGCTGGGACCTGGCGGGGCGGCTGAAGACGGAAAAGGCCGGGGAGATGACCTCGCGCTACCGCAGCTGGCGCTACGGGGAGGATGACCGGCTGGAGGAGCAGTCCGGCAGCCTGCCGGGCAACCGGCAGTGGGAATGGGACGCCGCCGGTAACCCGCTGGACGCGGGGACCAACGCGGGCGGCCCGTCAGCGCAGAGCGGCACGCCGCGCCGGGACACGCCGGCCCGGTCCGGCACGCACGGCAACGATGACCTGCCGGAGATGTGGCGCAACCTGTATGCCGCCCACGGGCTGACCGGGGAAGGCAGTGTGCCGGAAGCGGGCGTGACCGGCGAGCCCGGCCGGCGCTACGTGGCCCATAACCGGGTGACGCGGCTGGGCGAGGTGGAGTGGCGCTACGACGTGCACGGGCGGGTAATCGGGAAACGCGAGCCGGGACGGCACCTGGCGCTGGAGTGGAACGGGGAGCACCGTCTGGCGAAAGTCACGGTGACGCCGGACCGCCCGGCGATGCCGCAGACGGTGGTGCAGTTCCACTACGACGCGCTGGGAAGGCGGACGGAGAAACAGGTGCACTACGTCAGCCGCAACCGCTCGTGGCATCCGGTGGTACCGCTGCCCGCGTCTTACCGGGTGCGCTTTGTGTGGGACGGCCTGCGGCTGGTGCAGGAGATACGGCGGGACGGGAGCACGACGTACGTTTACCGCGACACGGACAGCTACGTG
>NZ_ALXE01000031.1 GCF_000295955.2 Pantoea sp. A4 | reverse complement strand
ACAACGCTACGGATTTCGGAGGGCAGGGTAATCGGAGCGAGCCACGTCGCAGCCCGATTGCCCTGACAGGCCGAGGCATCTCGATTTCACAGGCAACGGTTTTGACGTTGACCTTCACCTTCACCAACCATAAAAGCAAAAAAAATCCGCACCCCCGAAGGCGTGCGGATTTATCGATAACCGGTAAAAGCTAAATCAGTCGCGTGAACCGATATCGCGCAGCTTCTTACCAGACATCAGGTTGCGCTCGATATGCTCCAGGGACACGCTTTTGGTCTCTGGGATCAGCACCAGGGTAATCAGAATAAACAGCACGTTCAGTGCGCCGTACAGCCAGAAAGTATTGGCGTTACCCAGGTTATTCAACAGCGTCAGGAAGGTTGCGCCCACGATCATATTGGCAATCCAGTTGGTCGCGGTTGACACGGTAATACCGAAATCACGCCCTTTCAGCGGCTGAATCTCTGAACACAGAACCCAAATCAGTGGACCTGCACTCATCGCGAAGCCGATGATAAACATCAACAGCATAGCGATAGCGAAGTACTGCGCACCCGCTGAGTGAATGCCAACGTGCAGCATCGTACCCAGAACGCCCATGCCGGCGGCCATCACCAGGAAGCCCAGGATCAGGGTTGGTTTACGACCCCAACGGTCAACCAGACCAATGGCAATAAAGGTCGACAGCATATTCACTGCGCCCACAATCACCGTACCCCACATCTGCTCAGTGGTATTGGTAAAGCCAGCAATCTCGAAAATCTTCGGCGCGTAATACATAATCACGTTCATGCCGGTAAACTGCTGCATCACCTGCAACAACACACCGAGGAACACCGCGCGACGGAAATTACTGTTGCTGGTAAACAGCGCCCAACCGCTCTGCTTAATCTTCAGACTCTCACGAATCTCATCCAGCTCACGCTTAGCCTGCTCACTGGTATCACGCAGACGATCCAACACACGCTGTGCATCGCGGAAATTCCCCTTCGCCGCCAGCCAACGTGGACTGTTTGGCAGGAAAAAGACCCCAACCAACAACAGCAACGCGGGAATGGTAATCACGCCCAACATCCAACGCCAGTTGCCGGTAAAGCTAAACGCCGTATCAGACAAGAATGCCACCAGAATCCCGATGGTAATCATCAGCTGATACAGAGAAATCATACTGCCGCGAATATTCTCAGGTGCGATCTCAGACAGATACAGCGGTGCAGTATACGAAGCGATCCCCACAGCCAGACCTAACAGCACACGTGCCGTAATCAGCATCTCTGGGTCAGCCGCCATGGAAGACCACAGTGAACCGATAACGAACAGAATCGCACCGGCCATCAGGCTCTTCTTACGACCTAAATGTGATGACATCCAGCCGCTGCCGACTGCACCCACCGCAGCACCGAACATCATGGAACTTACAATCCACTCTTGCTGGTGTGCTGAAACATTAAAGTCCTTGGCGATAAACGGCAGAGCGCCGGAAATAACACCGATATCCAGACCGAACAACAGCCCGGCCAGAGCGGCTAGAAAGCAGACAAACAAGGTCATAACCTTGTTTGAGGTTCTGCTTTTTTGTGAAGTGACAGGCATAGTGCCTCCGAGTTTAACCATCATTGTTATTTATTAATGTTAAAAAACCTTTCCCGATAAAAAAGTGAGATAGATCACATCAATGTAATCGTTTACACATGTCAGAGTTGTGTAAAGGCCCAAATTTATGCCCGAAAAAGACGAATAACCCGTAAGGTATTACAAATACTAAGTTTCTGATAACACCATAAAACTCAGCTATCAGAGTGCGATGAAAATAACGCATTTCTTAGCTAATGACTACGCAGAAAAACTCCTAAATACTGGATAACTAAAAAGTTTCAAAATGTAATCGTTAACATCATGTTGCAATCCAGTGACATCAAAATGTAGCAGGATATAAACAAAACATTGGGCAAACAGGCAAAAAAAATGCCCCGCCGTAGGGGCGAGGCATTCTGCCGGAAAAAAGGATTACAGGCCAGCGGCTTCACGCAGCTGAGCAGCTTTATCCGTTTTTTCCCATGGGAAGTGTTCACGACCAAAGTGACCGTAAGCTGCGGTCTCTTTGTAGATCGGCTGCAGCAGATCCAGCATCTGAATCAAACCGTATGGACGCAGGTCGAAGAACTCGCGCACCAGCAGGGTCAGCTGCTCGGTAGACACTTTCTCAGTACCGAAAGTCTCAACCATGATAGAGGTAGGCTCTGCAACACCGATGGCGTAAGAAACCTGAATCTCACAACGGTCAGCCAGGCCAGCAGCAACGATATTCTTCGCGACATAACGCGCAGCATAGGCAGCTGAACGGTCAACCTTTGATGGATCTTTACCAGAGAACGCACCACCGCCGTGACGTGCCATGCCGCCGTAGGTATCTACGATGATTTTACGGCCAGTCAGACCACAGTCACCCATTGGGCCACCGATAACGAAACGGCCAGTTGGGTTGATGTGATATTTGGTGCTGGCGTTAATCCACTCTGAAGGCAGAACCGGCTTGATGATCTCTTCCATCACCGCTTCTTGCAGATCTTTCTGACCGATATCTTCAGCGTGCTGAGTAGAAAGGACTACCGCATCGATACCGACAATTTTGCCGTTATCGTACTGGAAAGTGATCTGGCTTTTCGCATCTGGACGCAACCAAGGCAGCGAACCGTTCTTACGGACTTCAGCCTGACGCTGAACCAGACGGTGTGCATAGGTTACTGGTGCTGGCATCAGCACATCGGTTTCGTTGGTGGCATAGCCAAACATCAGGCCCTGGTCGCCCGCACCTTGCTCCAGTGGATCGGTACGGTCAACACCCTGGTTGATATCAGCAGACTGCTTACCAATAGCGCTCAAAACGGCGCAGGAGTTGGCGTCAAAGCCCATGTCGGAATGAACATAGCCAATTTCACGCACGGTATTACGGGTAATCTCTTCGATATCTACCCAAGCGTTAGTGGTGATCTCGCCACCTACCAACACCATACCGGTCTTCACGTAAGTTTCGCACGCCACGCGCGCTTTTGGATCCTGTGCCAGGATCGCATCAAGCACTGCGTCAGAAATCTGGTCGGCGATTTTATCAGGATGTCCTTCTGATACGGACTCGGACGTAAAAAGATGTTTAGCCATTCTGTTCTTTACCTTACAAATGGTTTGAATTCAACTGCATAGCGTAAGAGAGGCCAGGCCTGACTCAACGCCCCTTCAGGCAAAGCCGCGAGCAGTAAAGCAGTAGATAACACAGCTGTGATTAGCCTGGGTGTTAATCAGTTTAGATGGAAAACCATCTGGACGGCCATTTTAGGTTACTGTGTAAGCGAATTGCCAGTCCTTTTTCAGTTTCCGCACTTTAAGCAACAGCCAAACCCTGATTAATTCTCTGAGTTTTAACCCAAAGGCGGCATATTGTTTTTGCTTTTTACCCCCGTAGGGGGTATAAATCGCCGCGACTGCCGCAAGGCGGGAGTCACATGGCGTCAGGTACGCCAGGCCAGTCAGAAAGCACGCTTTTTGACCCTTACCCAGACCTTTTATCCACATGTTTTTGCATGTGAAGAGGTGAAAGCAGTAATGAACCAGGCTTTTACTCAGCGCCTTCTTGCGCATCATGCTGGCACCCCGGCCATTTTCTCTTACCTCCCCCTCACTTTACCTTGCCGAAGTTGCGCGTTAAGTCGTCATTATCCCGACACGCACGCCGGTTAACCTGCTGCGTTACACTTACGCTCGCGGTTTTTTTCGCAGGCATAGCCCGCGAACAATCCAGTTTTTTCCTGGTCTTCTTATAGAGAGGAGCTGGTGAATTACACTTATTGTCTTGTGGCACGTATGCAAATGCTGACCACAGAGATAAAGAGGCACAGCCATTGGTGAAGCAACATCGCCCTGGATTACTGGCAATAACACCGGAAAACGGTTTCATCTTTCAACGGAAAATTGAGGTTCGTGATGTCTGACGACATGCAGAAAATCAAGGGTTCGTCAGCTGGCGAACAGGGTAAGCTCCGCTCAATGCAGGAGGTCGCGATGAACGATCAGGAAGCCAGCAAAATGCTGCGTACCTACAATATTGCCTGGTGGGGCAATAACTATTACGACGTCAATGAACTGGGCCATATCAGCGTCTGTCCAGACCCGGACCGCCCAGAGATTCGTGTCGACCTGGCGAAGCTGGTTAAAGAGCGTGAAGCTCAAGGGCAACGCCTGCCAGCACTGTTCTGCTTCCCACAGATTCTGCAACACCGCCTGCGTTCGATTAACGCGGCGTTCAAGCGTGCGCGTGAATCTTACGGCTACACCGGTGATTACTTCCTGGTGTATCCCATCAAGGTCAATCAGCACAAACGTGTTATTGAATCCTTGATCCACTCTGGCGAGCCGCTGGGGTTAGAAGCCGGTTCTAAAGCAGAACTGATGGCGGTACTGGCGCACGCCGGTCAGACGCGCTCAGTGATCGTCTGTAACGGCTATAAAGACCGCGAATACATCCGCCTGGCGCTGATTGGCGAAAAACTCGGGCACAAGGTTTACCTGGTGCTGGAAAAAATGACCGAAGTGCGTCTGGTACTGGAAGAAGCTGAGCGTCTTAACGTCGTACCTCGTCTCGGTATCCGCGCGCGTCTGGCCTCGCAAGGTTCAGGCAAATGGCAGTCGAGCGGCGGTGAAAAATCCAAATTCGGCCTCTCGGCGACGCAGGTCTTGCAGCTGGTTGAGATTATGCGCAATGCCGGTCGCATCGACAGCCTGCAACTGCTGCACTTCCACCTCGGTTCGCAGATGGCGAACATCCGTGATATCGCCACTGGCGTACGTGAGTCTGCACGCTTCTATGTTGAGCTGGCTAAGCTCGGCGTCAACATCAAATGCTTCGATGTTGGCGGCGGCCTCGGTGTTGACTACGAAGGCACTCGCTCGCAGTCAGATTGCTCGGTTAACTACGGCCTGAATGAGTACGCGAACAACGTCATCTGGGCAATTGGTACCGCTTGTGATGAGCATGGGTTACAGCATCCAACGGTGATCACTGAGTCTGGTCGCGCCGTGACGGCACACCACACGGTGTTGGTTTCCAACATCATCGGGGTTGAGCGCAGTGAATCCTCTCTGCCAGAAGCGCCCCCGGCAGATGCACCTCGTCCGATCATCAGCATGTGGGAAACCTGGCAGGAGATGCACGAGCCTAACGTACGCCGCTCACTGCGTGAATGGTTGCACGATAGCCAGATGGATCTCTATGACATCCACACCGGCTACTCCTCAGGCACCTATGACCTGCAACAGCGCTCCTGGGCAGAGCAGTTGTATCTGAGCATTTGTCATTATGCTCAAACCCATCTCGACCCAAGCAACCGCGCACATCGCCCAATCATTGATGAGCTGCAAGAGCGTATGGCCGACAAGGTGTACGTCAACTTCTCTCTGTTCCAGTCAATGCCAGATGCATGGGGGATCGATCAGCTGTTCCCGGTACTGCCGTTAGAAGGGCTGGACAAGAAGCCAGAGCGTCGGGCCGTGCTGCTGGACATTACCTGTGATTCGGATGGTGCCATCGACCACTATATTGATGGTGATGGGATTGCCACCACCATGCCGATGCCAGAGTACGATGTGGATAACCCACCGATGCTCGGCTTCTTTATGGTCGGGGCTTATCAGGAGATCCTCGGTAACATGCACAACCTGTTCGGTGACACCGAAGCGGTCAACGTGTACGCCCATGCAGAGGGTGAGTTAGAGGTTGAACTCTCCGATGAAGGTGACACCGTGGCTGACATGCTGGAGTACGTGCAGCTGGACCCGAACGAACTGATGACCTTGTTCCGCAATCAGGTAAAAGAGACAGACATCGACGATGAGCTGCGCCAGCAGTTCCTTGAAGAGTTTGAAAGTGGGCTATACGGCTACACCTACCTCGAAGATGAATAATCCCCTCTGATGTTGACCGGGCCATCACGGCCCGGTTTCTATTAGCTGTGAGAATAACCCCACCCAGATAGATTCTATTTAATTTGTGAACCTGGTCACCTTTAATAATATGTTTCATTTCCTTAACTGAGAGTGATGTTAAAGAGAAAATGCTATCTGACTAATTTTATTAATAAAGCTTTCCGCTTTCATTTCCCTCTTTACTTAACTTGATGTTTCCGAGTTAACGTTGTCACAAATACGTTACATAAGACGCTATTCACATCCTGTTATGTATAACGAAAACTAAAACATTAGCTTTGTAATAGTTACTCGAGACACTATATTTTTTGGAGTGTTTCAGATAAAGCCAGTTTTGTCTGAGGATAAATTTCACATAGTGAAATAATCATTAGGCATCTAATTTGTTTTGTTTTTTATTTTAAAAAACAATGATGTATTTTTTTGTTGTGATGTCAAGCCGATGGTTGGATATATTTATCCCAGGATTAATCTTAATGTTTTGTCGCTTTTAGGTGAGGTAAAATTAGGATTGATTGGCTTTGGCTATCAATTTTTGATTTTTAATTCATATAAATCTATTTTTCAAAACGTAAGTGCTGCGTTAGCATCTTGTAAAGGTGATAAGATTTACCAATGTTTCCTTAGCGAATTTCATGAGAAACCCTGACATTTCAGTGGCTCACTCCGTTAACGAAGGAAATGGTTTGTGCAGCATCAGGCGTGCGATTTTATTCCTGACTGGATAGGTTTTCCTTTATTTTTGAGTGATAGCGTAAGGGCTAAAGATCTATCTTCATGCACATGGGTAAATGTAAACCTCAACATAAAGCTGGCACTAAAAAATTAAATTTTAGTCAGCTAACTGCCTGTTAAAAATGGCACTTCACTCTCTGTTTAATTGAAAAAATTACCCACCTTCACCACCAGGAATCGAATTTTGTAGCGATCTCAGCGTTACGGATTTTGCGCGGCAATATCCGGCTGATCGGCTAACGAATAAGACGATTCACGGCATGCTGTACACCTCTGACCGAACGTCTTTTTCATTGATTTGCTGAAGAAATCCTGGAATAGCTCTGGGTTTTTTACCTCAAGTGAGGATGCATAAATGTCAAAAAAGGGGGTCAGGAAACTCTCGCTTTTCATCCCCAATCAATTGATAAAAATGACATTTATCCGCTGGCTTACAGGAAAAAACACAAGGCTCGCTCACAGGATGGAGGCTAAACAAGGCTCAACGCGACTTCATCAACGGTTGGTTTGAGGTCGGTGACGAGAAGGAGTGAATATTAAAAAATATTCACTGATGATACCGGTATCTAAGGATGCCGGGCGTTTTTATGGATACTGATAACCTCGGCGGGATCAAGATAACATGAATAACATCTCAGTAACTCCTAAAGGCGGGACGCTCACTTCCCAGCTTAGTGGTAATCAAGTCAATTTGACTGCTCCGAGTGTGGTTAAACTCAATTTAAATCAATCTGATATCAAATCTTTCGCGCGCAGCAATAATGATCTGATCATCACCACCAAGTCGGGTGAAGTGGTGGTGATCCATAACTTTTACGGCCCTAACGGCGACAGCGATCTGGTCCTGCAGGATGACAGAGGTGCGCTGTGGTGGGTGGAAGATCCGGCAGATGGCGGCCACTTTGTTGCCATCGACAGTACGGATGGCCTGTTAGCTGAAAACAGCACAAACAACAATGCTATCGCGGCATTCGGCTTGGGCGGCGCAGCTCTGGCAGGGATTGCGGCGATGTTTGCCGGGGCGCACAAAGATGGCGGCTCGGGTGGTGAACAGAATAACGGCGGTGGTGATAACGGCGGTGGTTCCGATACCACGCCACCGAATGCCGCCACCAATCTCGTACTGACTGACGATGTGGGCACCATTAAGGGCCCAATCATTAACGGTACCGTGACGGATGATAATATCCCAACACTCACCGGTACAGCAGAGGCCGGTGCGGTAGTTAAAATTTACGATGGTTCCACCCTGCTGGGCAGTGCCACCGTCGGCGCTGATGGTACCTGGAGTTTCACCTTACCAGCCCTGGCTGATGGGCAACACAGCGTGACTGTCACCGTCACCGATGCCGCAGGCAACGTCAGTACAGCGACTTCTCCCATCACTTTCACGGTCGATACGGCGGCGCCGGAAGCGGTTGGCGATGTCACTGCAAGTAACAACAACGGCGAAACAGCAGTACCGATCGCTGCGGGGGGTGTGACCAACGACAATACGCCAGAGATCAGCGGCAAAGGCGAACCCGGCAGTATCATCACCATCACCGATGGGACCACAGTGTTGGGGAGCGTCGTTGCTGGTGCAGACGGTAGCTGGAGCTTCACTTCACCTGCACTGTCCGATGGCAGCCACACTTTGAGCATCACCTCGACCGATGCTGCAGGGAATGTCAGTGCAGCCACGACCATTACCTTCACGGTTGATACCACGGCGCCTGATGCTGCCAGCGATCTGCAACTGGAAAATAACAACGGTGATGTCTCCACACCGATTGCAGCAGGTGGTGTAACCAACGACAACACGCCAGAACTGAGCGGCAAAGCGGAAGCGGGTAGCACGGTATCCATCTACGATGGCTCTACGCTGCTGGGCACGGTCACTGTTGGCAGCGACGGCACCTGGCACTTTACTTCACCTGAACTGGGCGAAGGCGCGCACAGCCTGACCACCACCGTGACCGATGCGGCGGGTAACGTCAGCCCGGCGAGCGATCCGATCAGCTTCACCGTGGACACCATCGCACCTGAAGCGGCAAGCGGTCTGACCGTGACAGACAACGTCGGCGACAGCCAGGGCGAGCTTGCCAACGGCGCAACCACCGACGACAACACGCCAACTCTGGCAGGCCAGGCGGAAGCGGGCAGCATCGTCACCATCTATGACGGCGACACCCTGCTGGGCAGCGTAACCGCCGGTGCAGACGGCAGCTGGAGCTTCACCACCCAGGCGCTGAGCAACGGCGCGCACAGCTTCACCGTGACCGTGACCGATGCCGCGGGCAACGTCAGCCCGGCGACCGATGCGTTTGATATCAACATCGACGCTGGCCTGCCTCCGGCCACCAGTTCACTGGAGGTCACCGACGATACCGGGGCAACGCTGGTACAGCTGGCAAACGGCGCGTTTACGCACGACAACACGCCAACCCTGAGCGGGCTGGCAACGGCCAATGCCTCTATCGTGATTTACAACGGCGATCAGATTATTGGCACGGCGACGGCAGATGCGGACGGGCAGTGGGTGTTCGACACCTCTGCGCTACCGGATGGTGAATACAGCTTCCACGCCATCGCCACTGATGTCGCAGGCAACACCGCTGACTCCATCACCATCAACATCACCATTGATACGGTTGCGCCTGACGCTACCGGGGATCTGGCGTTGGTGAATGACAACGGCGCTGAGCCGGTGGCCGTAGCCGAAGGTGCTGCCACCAACGACAACACCCCAACCCTGAGCGGCACGGCGGAAGCGGGTGCCATCGTTAAGGTTTACGATGGCAGTACCCTGCTGGGCAGTGTGACCGCAGATGCCGAGGGGAAATGGAGTTTCACTACGCCAAGCCTGAGCGATGGCAACCACAGCCTGACCACCACGGTGACGGATGCGGCGGGCAATACCAGCGCCGCCTCTGATGCGTACAACTTCAGCGTAGATACCGTACCGCCAGTCGCGGTAGGTGAGCTGGCACTGCTCAATAACAATGGCAGCGTGGACGTACCGATTGCCGCCAACGGCATCACTAATGACAACACGCCAGAACTGACAGGAACGGCAGAAGCCGGTGCAGTCATCACCATCTCCAACGGCGATACCGTCCTGGGCAGCGTGATTGCAGGCAGCGATGGCAGTTGGAGCTTCACCAGTTCAACCCTGGCCGATGGCACCTACACGCTGAGCGTCACTGCGACCGATGCCGCGGGCAACGTTAGCCCAGCCACAGATATCACCTTCACCATTGATACCGTCGCACCTGAAGCGGCAACGCTGGTCAGCGTGACGGATGACGTGGGTGATGCTCAAGGGCCGCTGGCCAGTGGTGATACCACCGATGACAGCACGCCAATTCTGCGTGGTACGGCTGAGCCTGACTCCATCGTTAAGATCTACGATGGCGGAACGCTGCTCGGTAGTGCAGCGGTGGGCACTGACGGCAACTGGGCCTTCACGCCTGCGGCTCTCAGCAACGGCGCGCACAGCTTCACCATCACAGTAACCGATGCGGCAGGTAACGTTAGCGCGGCCACCCCAGCCTTTGACCTGACGGTGGAAGCCTCTCTGCCACCGGCCACCAGCTCACTGGAAGTCACTGACGATACAGGTGCAGCACTGGTACAACTGGCGGACGGCGCGTTTACCCATGACAACACGCCAACCCTGAGTGGCCTTGCTACACCTAATGCCTCCATCGTGATTTACAACGGCGATGTGGTGATTGGCAGCGCGACGGCAGATGCCGCGGGTCAGTGGGTGTTTGATACCACCACGCTGCCAGACGGTAGCTATGCCTTCCATGCTGTAGCCACTGATGCTGCGGGTAACAGCGCAGATTCCGTCACCATTAACATCACCATCGACACCGTTGCGCCGGAAGCGGCGGGCGATCAGTCGCTGGTGAATGACAATGGCGCAACACCAGTGGTGATTGCCGATGGCTCGTCTACCAACGACAGCACGCCAACCCTGAGTGGTACGGCGGAAGCGGGTACGGTGGTGAAAGTCTACGACGGCGACACCCTGCTGGGCAGCGTGGCGGTAGATGCCGATGGCAACTGGAGCTTCACCACACCAGAACTGAATGACGGCAGCCACAGCCTGACTACCACCGTGACCGATGCGGCGGGTAACGTCAGCGCGGCTTCCGATCCGATCACCTTCACGCTGGACACCGTTGCACCAGCGGCGGCGACCGATCTGCAACTGGTGAACGACAGCGGCAGCACCATTGTGCCAATCACCGCAGGCAGCGATACCAGCGACAACACGCCAGTGCTGAGCGGTAAAGCGGAAGCGGGCGATACGGTTTCTATCTACGACGGCACCACACTGCTGGGTACGGTCACCGTGGGGCAGGATGGTAGCTGGAGCTTCACGGTTCCGACGCTTAGCGATGGCGCACACAGCCTGACCACTACCGTAAGCGATGCCGCCGGTAACGTCAGTGCGGTTTCCGATCCGCTTGCATTCACGGTGGACACCGTAGCACCTGAAGCCATTACCGGACTGACGGTGACGGATGACGTTGGTGATTCACAAGGCCAGCTGGCATCCGGCGCAACCACCGATGACAACACGCCAACCTTCGCCGGTCAGGCGGAAGCTGGCACCATCGTGAAAATTTACGATGGTGAAGTCCTGCTGGGCAGCACCACGGTGGGCAGCGATGGCAGCTGGAGCTTCACGCCTGTCGCCTTGAGCAACGGTGCGCACAGCTTCACCACCACAGTGACCGATGCAGCGGGGAACGTCAGCCCAGCTTCTGCGGCCTTTGAACTCAATATTGATGGTAATCCGCCAGCCACCACCAGCTCACTGGAGGTGACCGACGATACCGGCGCGATCCTGGTACAGCTGGCCGATGGGGCCTTTACCCATGACAACACGCCAACCTTGAGCGGCGCGGCACCGGCGGGTTCAGCCATCACCCTCTACAACGGTACGGAAGTGATCGGCAGCGCAACCGCCGATGCAAACGGCCAGTGGGTGTTTGATACCACCACACTGCCAGATGGCACCTATGCCTTCCACGCGGTAGCCGTCGATCCAAACGGTAACTCGGCAGACTCCATCACCATCACCATTACTATCGACACCGTGGCACCAGAAGCGGCAGGCGATCAGACGCTGGTGAACGACAATGGCGCAGCGCCAGTGGCCATTGCGGATGGCAGCGTCACTAACGACAACACGCCAACCCTGAGCGGCACGGCTGAAGCGGGTAGCGTGGTCACCGTGTCCGATAACGGCACCGTGATCGGCAGCACCACCGTGGGCAGCGACGGCAGCTGGAGCTTTACTGCCCCAGCCCTGACCGACGGCAGCCATAGCCTGACCACTACCGTCACTGATGCGGCGGGTAACGTCAGCGCCGTGTCTGATCCTATCGGCTTTACCGTAGACACCCAGGCTCCGGCGGCGGCAGGCGATGAAGCGCTGACCAACGCCGATGGCGAGGCGATTGTGGATGGCGATGCTACCAACGATACCTCACCAGTGCTGAGCGGTACGGCGGAAGCGGGCAGCACGGTATCGGTATATGACGGTACGGCACTGCTGGGTACGGTAACGGTGGGCCAGGATGGGAACTGGAGCTTTACCGTTCCGGCACTCAACGATGGCAACCACAGCCTGACCACCACCGTGACTGATACGGCGGGTAACGTCAGTGATACTTCTGCGCCAATCAGCTTCACGGTGGATACCGTAGCGCCAGCGCCAGCGGGCAACGAAGCGCTGACCAACGCCGATGGCGTGGCGATAGTGGATGGCGGTGCCACCAACGACAGCGCGCCAGTTCTGAGCGGCACGGCAGAAGCAGGCAGCACAGTGTCTGTTTATGACGGTACTGAACTGCTGGGCACGGTCACTGTGGGTACTGATGGTAGCTGGAGTTTCACCACCCCTTCACTGGGTGATGGCGCACACAGCCTGACCACCACCGTCACAGATGCGGCGGGCAACGTCAGCCCAGCGTCTGATCCAATCAGCTTCACCGTGGATACCGTGGCACCTGAAGCGGCAACCGATCTGCAACTGGCGAACGACAGCGGCAGCCTGGTGGTGCCGATTGCGGCCGGTGGCGACACCAACGACAGCACGCCAGTGCTGAGCGGTAAAGCGGAAGCGGGCAGCACCGTCTCTGTCTACGACGGCACTGCATTGCTGGGTACTGCCACGGTGGGCCAGGACGGCAACTGGAGCTTCACCGTTCCAGCCCTTAATGATGGTGCACACAGCCTGACCACCACCGTGACCGATGCGGCGGGTAACGTCGGCCCGGCGTCTGAAGCGATCGGCTTTACCGTCGATACCGTGGCACCGGAAGGCGTCAGCGGGGTCACCGTGACCGATAACGTGGGCGACAGCCAGGGCGAACTTGCCAGTGGCGCAACCACCGATGACAACACACCAACCTTCGCCGGTCAGGCGGAAGCGGGTGCGGTGGTCAAAGTCTACGATGGCGAAACCCTGCTGGGCAGCGTCACTGCAGGTCAAGACGGCAGCTGGAGCTTCACGCCAGATGCTCTGAGCAACGGCCCACACAGCTTTACCACCACTGTGACCGATGCGGCAGGCAACGTCAGCGCGGAAAGCCCGGCGTTTGACCTGACCATCGCGGCGGGCGTGCCACCAACCACCAGTTCGCTGGTGGTGACCGACGACACCGGCGCGACCCTGGTACAGCTGGCAGATGGCGCATCCACCCATGACAACACCCCAACCCTGAATGGCCTGGCGGGCGCGAATGACGCCATCACGCTGTACAACGGTGATGTAGTGATTGGCAATGCCACGGCGGATGCAGACGGCCAGTGGGTGTTTGATACCAGCACGCTGCCGGATGGCACCTATGCCTTCCACGCAGTGGCAACGGATGCAGCAGGTAACACCAGCGACTCTGTGACTATCACCATCACTATCGACACCGTAGCGCCAGAAGCGGCAGGCGATCAGACCCTGGTGAACGACAATGGCGCAGCGCCGGTGGTGATTGCGGACGGCAGCGCCACCAGCGACAACACGCCAACCCTGAGCGGTACGGCGGAAGCGGGCAGTGTGATCACCGTATCCGATAACGGCAACGTGATCGGCAGCACCACCGTTGGCAGTGATGGCAGCTGGAGCTTCACCACCCCAACCCTGAGTGACGGCAGCCACAGCCTGACCACCACCGTGAAGGATGCAGCAGGTAACAGCAGCCCGGCCAGCGATCCGATTGGCTTCACTGTGGATACCCAGGCTCCGGCGGCGGCAGGGGATGAAGCGCTGACCAACGGCGATGGCGTGGCGATTGCGGACGGCAGTGCGACCAATGACAGCGCACCAACCCTGAGCGGCACGGCAGAAGCGGGCAGCGTGGTGACCATATCCGATAACGGTAACGTGATCGGCAGCACCGCCGTCGGCACTGATGGCAGCTGGAGCTTCACCACGCCTTCACTGGGCGATGGCGGCCACAGCCTGACCACCACGGTGACGGATGCCGCAGGCAACGTCAGCCCGGCCAGCGATCCAATTAGCTTCACCGTTGATACCCTGGCACCAGAGGCGGCAGGCAATGAAGCACTAACCAACGCCGATGGCGTAGCCATTGTGGATGGAGGGGCGACCAACGACAGCGCGCCAGT
>NZ_ALXE01000030.1 GCF_000295955.2 Pantoea sp. A4 | reverse complement strand
CCCGACTGACCAACCTGACGCCCGCCGAGAAAAAATTTCTCGACGATGCTGTTGCCGCCGCTGAGAGAGCGTCAGGCAAGAAGCTGAATCAGCCAAACCGGCATATCGTCCTGAACCGGGCGCGGGCGCAGATCGAATCGCAGCGTCATGCAGACCGTCAGCGGTCGCTGCGGGAAGAAGAGCGTCAGCAGGCGGATTTTGCCTGGTCACGCCCGCGTGCGCCGCGCCGGTGAACGCCACGGCGGAGCTTTTTGTCCCGTGCCGCTCTGAACGGCGGGCAAAAAAAAGGAGCCCAGCGGCTCCTAAACGTTTAGCTAACTTGTCTTCGTCATTCCCACAACACCAGGGTGGCAGTGGTTTTCAATGGATGGTTGACCCGGTGAATATGGCACAACCTGTGGCTCTGCGCGAAAAAAATTTTCCCGCCCGTTCACCGTTTGGGTTTATGGCGTTTCGCGGTTTTCTGCCGGTTCTTAAGGGGGGGATATGCGAACATATGCGATTTAATGCGATTTAATGCGATTTCACGAGGTCCGGGGCGGTTTTCGCATAAAATCGCATTAAATCGCGTCCGACCGGATGGCAAGATGTGTAATGTACCGGTACAGGCTGCGGCCTCTCCCTGCCCATGACTGTACTTATTCGCCAGGGCTCAACGTATCTTGTTCTGCGAAGCCGGCGACGGCTGCTGCCGTTCTCTGAGTCCCGGACAAAAAAAAGGAGCCCAGCGGCTCCGAAGCGTTTAGCTAAGTTGTCTTCGTTATTTTCACTTCAGCAGAATGGCGGAACTTATGAGGTCTTACCAGGAGAGTGTGTCACAACCTGCGACTCTGCGCGAAAAAAATTCCGTTAACTGTGACGCATATTCCGCAGAAGACCGGGAAAAATACCCGCCTGGGCGCCCGATCGCGCTGAAACCCTCAACCAGTCATCCGGCTGCATAACCATGCACCCCCGCAGAACGCCTCAGAACGATCCTGGGCGGTTTTCGGGGGTGAAGACGTGCTCTTTTGCGGCTCAGGGCGCAGAAACGCGCTGAGGGCGTCTGGGGCGGTGCGGTAAAGAAACGTTATGGTAAATCAGGGGGCTTTTGAGGACTTTTAAGGGATGGGCGTGTTAAGAGTGTTATTGATAGTGCTGGGTACCCTTGTTCTGTGTGCATGCACCGGAAATCGAGGTCCTGTGGATACTCCAGAATGCCTTTCCTACCGGCATATGCTGACGGCTCCGCAGTCTCCAGATGCAGCAGAAAGGCTGAGGGTAAAATGCCTGATGAGTGGAGAAAGGAATCATTCCCCGGGCATGCCTGGAACAGAAAAATAAGCGTTATTGCAGCATTCTGCTGATCAAAAAAAAATCCCGAAACCACTCGGTATGAATCGGGATGGCAAAGTTGCCGGTTAAATTCGCGTCAGGGAAAACGCACTTCACCATATCACACATGATACCCGGGAACCTTTCTGCCGTAGGGCGCAACAGGGATGTTATGGTAAATATTCCGGTATCAGTTACAAAAAAGCCGCCCTTCCGGGCGGCTTTATTTACTTCGAAGTCTCTCTTTTGCACCGATCAACAAGCATAACGATTGCAACTGTCGTCCCGCCAATCAGTGAAAGCAGGGATAAAAGGCTCTGGCGTGTGTTAAAACCATCCCATAGTCCACACAGGTTGAAAAAAACGGCGATAGCAAGGATCCAGAGAATACTGCGGTTTGGGGTTTTATTCATGGCAACACTCCATTCTGGTTTCAAGGGGGAAAAACCAGAATAAAGGATGGTTGGTGGAGGTCGAAATCTTGAGGGTGGGTGAAGTCATAAGGGATTGGGGGGGTATGGTAAATCCGGGTGTGTATTGCCATACCGTTACACAGGCTCTAAAGTCACTGCGTTTTCTGTCAGTTAAGGGAAAAATAAGAATGAAACAGGATAGAAATAAGCAGCAGGACGCAGGCAAGCTGTTGCGTAATACGATACGGATGAGGCGCTGGAGTATTATTGGTGGCACCGCCGTGGGGTTACAAGCTCTACTGAGTGTGCTTACCCGCCCGGACGACTCGGGGACTGTTCTTTTTCAGGCAATTCTGGCAATTGGTTGTATCGGGTATGGCCTGTCACTGACGCCAAGGATACGTAGCCTTGATCAGGCTTCTGAGGTGGAAAAGTGAACAGTGCAAAAATAGAGGAAGAGCTCGCGAGACACGGGTTCACCGGTAAAGATCTTGTTGAGATGAGAAAAAGGCTTAATCAATATGGGATAACGTATCCTGCACTCATAAAGGCTCTACATTCTCAGTTTATTGTATTGATGGGGATGATTGTTTTTTTCATGGGAGTATGGCTATACATAATTATTTTTGAAGACAAAGGCTCTATCGTCTCTTACTCAATAACTATGATGATAGTACTCCCATTAATCTGTTTGTTCGGCGCAATTAGATTGAGCTTTAAGTCATTCATCTACAAAAGGAAAAAATATAGCTAATCATTATCCCCATCGGCTATAGATTTAATTGTCATTGAGTCATTGTAAACTTCAACACCCAAATCAAATCGACTCATTTCTTTTATTCCTCTTACATAATCGGTCGGTAGGTGTCTAAATAATCGCCAGCTATCTGGCTTGATTATTAACCTACCCATACCGTAAGCAGATAAACCCAAATCCATGATGCTATACGCTAGCTCTCCTGTTTTTTGATCAAATCCGAGAAATTCTGCACCAGCTATATAGGTTTTTTTCACAAACCCTTGAGTGTTATCTACGCCGTAATATAAATTTAATGCAGACTCTTGGATGCTGTTGGCACCGTGAGCGACCAATAAAGCTCCGAAACCAGCACCAAACACCATTCCTGTAGCTAAAGATGCTTCAATCACACTAACGCCAGCAATAACCTGAAGACCACCAAGAACTACACCCACACCATTAATAATCCAGTGCCAGACTCTGTCGCTTTTAACAAACTGCACTGAAGCGTGAAGGGCTGCCTGCCCGGAACGGAGCATCTGATCCTGTATGGATAGGTTTTTATGTTCTTCTTGCAGGTGTGTAATGCACTGCTGGCATTCAGCTTCTGAACTGGCGGAGCGAATAGTACTCAGTTGTGCATCAATAAAGCGTTTTACATCATCCTGAAAGGCCATTTGTGTGAAGCCGTTCTTCAGATGGGTTAAACAAACTTCATTGGCTTTGCAGTACAGTTGTTGGGCTTCCAGATTTGCCATAGTGAGAAAATAACTGGAAAATCGGTTATTAGCCCAGTAGTTATCCATAACGTTACCTTGATTGATGTATTGAGAATTACCGGGATTTAATCAGAGAACACAGAAAACTCAAAGGAAGACGCCATGAGCACGGATATTTTTCTACGGATTGACGGAATAACAGGCGAGTCACAGGATTCAAACCACAAGGGCTGGATCAACATAAACTCATTCACCTGGGGAGCATCGCAGCCCGGAAGTATGGCCGTGGGGGGCGGAGGCGGTGCGGGTAAGGTTCAGTATCGTGACCTGTCGGTTCAGGCCAGTATCGATAAGGCAACGCCCGCGATTATGCGCTACATCTCAAACGGAAAACACGTCAGCACAGTAGAAATTTCCGTCTGCAAAGCGGGTGGCACTCAGATCGAGTACTGCCGGATTACACTTGAGGACGTGCTGATTACAAACGTCATGTTCAACGGAACGACTCAGCGTGATCTTATTGGTATTAACTACCAGTTCCAGGCGGCTAAAGTAAAAAATCAGTACTGGGAACAGTCTTCCAGCGGCGGAAAAGGCGCGGAATCACAGTCAGGATGGAACATTAAGGAGAACAGGGAGAGCTGACATCAGCCGTAAGGCGACGGATTAATATGCGCAAAGATCGTCAGATCTTCTTGAGATCCTTTTTCTGTCGTCGTAGTCTCTTGAACCAGAAACGAAAAAACCGCCTGGGGAGGCGGTTTTTTCGAGGGTCCAGTAAGTTGGGGAACTTCTGAACCGTGGTAACTGGCTTTCACGGAGCGCAGTAACCTAATCTGTCCTTTCAGTGTAGCCGCAGTCAGGTCTTCACTTCAAGAACTCAGTGTACTTCAAGTGTACTTCTTCGCTCCGTAAACCAGTTACCAATGGCTACCGCCACTGGCGATTTTTCGTGTCTGTAAGGGTTGGACTCAAGAGAACTAGTTACCTTACATGGCGTGGTAGTCGGACTGAACGGGGGGTTCGTGCATACAGTCCAGCTTGGAGCGAACTGCCTACCCGGAACTGAGTGTCAGGCGTGGAATGAGATAAACGCGGCCATAACAGCGGAATGACACCGGTAAACCGAAAGGCAGGAACAGGAGAGCGCACGAGGGAGCCACTTACTAGAAATGGTAGGTATCTTTAAGTCCTGTCGGGTTTCGCCACCGCTGATTTGAGCACCGGAAATCACGCGATTTCTGTGAGTCTCGTCAGGGGGGCGGAGCCTATGGAAAAACGGCTTCGCCGCATCATCTCTTCGTCGCTTCCTGTCTGTCTTTCCTCCAGTTATCCCCCGTTTCTGTGGATAACTCCTTGCCTGTTGCTCGCACCGCTCGCCGCAGACTCATGACCGAACGGAGTGAGCGAATGAGCGAGGAAGCGGAATATCATCCACTGCCTGGTATGAGCTCTGATCACTCTGATGTTGATTATTCCTGCCCCGACGACACGGTTACTGTTGCGCTTCCTGCGTCTCAACCGGCATCTGTGCATCGGGGTGGCAGAATGTTGAGTTCTTGCGAGGCACCCCAGGTCGCTGACCTGTTTGCTGCTAATGCAGAGCTGAAGCGGGTTCAGCTGCCTCCGGCGCTACTTTCGTAGTGCCGCCATCGATACCGGGTTGATCAATTTCCTTGTTTTACGTTGGACGTTCAGACGGGCTTCCCGTCGCTGTTACGTGGCCGTTTAAATGTTTTTAACACGTACTGCGTGTGTGTCAGATGGTAGTCAGACGCTGAGAGCCGCGTTACGCCTGGTCTGAGCGTACGGTTTTCAGCGGCGTCACTTGGTAATGTCTTCGCCATTTCACAAGTGACGCCGCGCAGCTGCTGAGCGTTAACACTGTATTTTCTCACTCATAGGGGAGCAGCTTCATCATCGACAGGTGGGGTTCCGCGTCATCACCCGGGTTTTTGGCGTGATGCGCTGATGAGCTGTTGCTGTGTAGCCGGCCTGAACAGACCGGTGACCTTAACCACAAAGGTGGCACCCGTTTTCAAAGGTTAAACGGCTTTACCGCCCGAAGGCGTCCCTCTCAGGTTTACGGGACTTTGGATGGTCGCCGTAGCGACAGTAATCGCCCGAAGGCACCCCTCTCAGATTACGCCGGGGTTTTGGATGGTCGCCGGAGCGACAGGTTACACGTGCAGACTACCACGGCGGCGGCTGATTTCAAGTGAACAGCGGGACAGGATATATTTTGTAGCACCGCCACCCGTACCGGCACATAAAACGTCCGGTCAGGCGCCGTCCGATCCCCTTCTTATCTTCGTTAAATCCGACCCCCCTTGTGGTTTCCTGCCGCGCCTGGCGGCTTGGCCAACGCCTCACGCCCGGACAAAAAATTTGCCCGTCCGTTCACCGTTTCTGATTGTCTGCTACCGTTCCCGGCTCTTCATCGCCTCCGCGGTGTCTGGCAGACTGTAACGCATTATCCTGACCGGAGATCGCCATGGCCCGACTGACCAACCTGACG
>NZ_ALXE01000029.1 GCF_000295955.2 Pantoea sp. A4 | reverse complement strand
CACTTTATCAGCCCGGATCCGATAGGGCTGGCGGGCGGTCTGAACCTGTATGCGTATGCGCCAGATCCGGTTAACTGGGCGGATCCGTGGGGGTTGAAGTGCATTGAAACCGAAGAACCAATTCTTGGTTTACATGGACAGCTAAAGAATGACTCTCGACCAGGACAATCGCATCACCTTAACCAGGATGCTGCATATAGAGATATAATCCCAACGAATAGTGGTGCTGCGATAAAACTTGAGGGCAATGCTTTTACTGAGCCAGGAACTTCACATTATGAAGCACATAAATCGCTTGAGGTATTTTGGAATCAGTATAGGCGCGGTGGATTGAAACAGGGGCAACTACCTACGAACTTACAGTATACTCGGGCGTTAAAAACATCACTTGAAGCTGCGGGTTTACCTTCTTCACAAGTGAATGTAGCTGTGCGATATAGCATACAAAACAGATTGAATCATGGCGCACTAGGCGGGATGAATGTTCCAAGAATTCCCGGTCGAATAAATCAGGTGAAACTATGAATATTGAAAAGAAAAGCTTAGATAGAATAAGGAATATAAATTGGTTTTCTTCAGTTGGTGAGCCAGTTCATATTCTGGATGGTTTACTTATCTCAGATCCCATAATGGCTGCACATGAGCTATCTCAACCAAGCTGGGAAGATACTACACTGGAAGCATCTAACTCCATATCGTCATATATTTCAATGAAATATCCTTCCATATTCCAGGGGTGGAACAATGTAGCGAAGGAAGCTAAACATTTTTTTGATAGCGAGGTTTCTTTAAATATTCCAAAGCTGGATGGGTTTGATGGCGAATTGGTAATTCAGTGCATTGGTTGGGACGTCGTACATTATTTTATTGAGGATTTTTATAAAGATAAAATCAGTGGGGGGTTGTTTTTTAATCGGCTTATTTCTATTTATGAGACAGGGCATTTACCGTGTGGATTTGATGGAGAATGGCCTCTAGGTAGGGTTATGATTTATTAAATCATAGTACACAACACATAAGTACTACAGATTTAGTAAACCCAATAGCACTACAATCTGTTTCGGTACTACGACGCGGACAGCATACACTTTATCAGCCCGGATCCGATAGGGCTGGCGGACGGCTGAGCCTGTATACGTATGCGCCCGATCCGGCTCACTGGATCGACCCTCTGGGACTGAGTAGATGCAAACCGGGTGTTGCTTCTGGCAAAGGCAGTAACATGGAAGGGAAGTGGCTCAGAGGGAATCATGGCAATGCTTATCTTTTCCCATCCTCCGTTGCTGATAAATTACATGGTCGCCAGTTCAAATCATTTGATGACTTCCGGGAAAATGTGTGGAGAGAAGTAGGAAATGATCCACATTTATCTCAGCAATTTAGTCCTTCCAATTTGAGTCGAATGAAAAGCGGTAAAGCGCCAATCGCTCATAACTCTCAATGGAATGGAAAGAATAAATCTTATGTACTTCACCATCGAACACCTATCCAACATGGTGGGGGTGTTTATGATGTTGATAACATTATTATTACTACGCCAAGATATCATCTGGACGTACTAGATCGCGCTTACCATTTTTGAGGTGATATATGCTGAGAAAAGAACTTATTGAGCTAATTGAAAAAATACAACGTAGCGAAGGTACTGAAGAAGAAGCGGATAATGATATTGATGTTCTATGCAACAGTGTTTCAGATCCCCAGGCAGCTAATTATATCTTCCAGGAAGACCTAAGTGCTGAAGAAATAGCGGATAGAATACTGGATTATAAGCCCATTCAGTTATAACAAAAAGCCGGAAGCGATCTTAACGGTCCTTCCTGTCTTTTCTCTTTAGCTGCCCGTCGGCAGGATCATGCAGCTACATGCTCTGTTAGAGCTACTGGAATGCAGCGCCAAATGAGCGGATCGAACGGGAGCACCGTACCTTGTACTCCCATCCTTCCACATTCCTCGTCGTATCACATACCTGCATGGCCATTGTGCCCTGCTGTCGCCGGGACGGTGAACTCCACCGTTTTACTGTCGAGTGGCTTGTGGATGGCATTGGCAAGAATCAGCGTCACTTTATGCTTACCGGGCGTCAGTCCAACCAGAATAATCGGTTCGCCGCTGGTGTCAGCCCAGTGCCACGGATTGTCATCAACGATGACATGCAGGTGGCCGATGCGTGGTGTCACTTTCAACGCATCAGGACCAAATACCGGCTCGATGCGCAGGTTTTCGGTGCGGTACTGAATAAAAACGGCACCTTTGCTTAACGGGCCGGGCAAGGGCGGATCGACAATCAGTTTAGCCGGAGGCTGAGGCTGTTCCAATGGGGCAACCGCAGCGGGACCGAGTACATCGGCGGCGCTTAACTGGCTGAGGTCGGCTGACCACGCGGCGAAGGTGCTGAGAGAGAGCAAGCTGATGAGCAGGGATTTGTACATGGTCTGGCTCCAGAGTGGTTTGGGTCTGGAGCTATCTCATCAGCTTGATGTATCTGGTATTTGTCTGGCGGTCGCATTTTTGCATCATGCTGTATCTGCCAGCGGCAAGATACAGACAGGTACAAACCCTAGCGGACTGGCGGGGTAAACCAGGCGGATTTAAAGTCAAACCAGCCCAGAGTATTCATTCTTACGCCGCGCATACTGCGCTCTCCTTCCAGCCGCAGCCAGTGGTGAAACAGTGGGTGCAGATAGTTATTTTCCACCAACGTTTTGCTCCACTCTGCCAGTGGCAATTGCTGATGATGCCAGCGCGTCAGGTCGGTTTCCCAGTCGATGGGCAGGCAGTGGCGCAGCAGCGGCAGTTCATACAGCTGGGCAAAGACGGAATATTCCAGCGGCAGGGTAAAGTTAACGCTGCCGAGCCAGATATCGCTTTCTGCTTCTCCCGCGTGCCACTCTTCATAGCTAATTTCTCGAACCTGAAGGCGAACGCCATGCTGTGCTAGCAGCGGGCGCAGCGCGTCAGCAATGCCCTGATGTTCAACATGGTGGCTGTACCAGGTCAGCGTCAGGCTATCCAGCCCAACAGGCTTGCTGACCTCCGCCAGATCGCGCCGATGATGCCAGCGTGGCAACAGTCCCCAGGCGGGGAACCAGTAACGTTGATAGCCAATACCGGCGTGGTTAAGCATTGAAACCGGGTTGAGCAGATAGCTAATCCAGCGGCGGATAGCCGGATCGCGCCCGACCAACGAACGCTGGTCGAACAGCAGAAAATAGCAGCCCTCTTCGAGTCGGCTCTCCTCTGATTTTTCACTCTGACTTGCCCCTTCCAACTTTACGCTAGAATAGACCAGCTCATCACTGATTTCAGGCAGCACCCAAAAGCTCACGTCATCAATCAGCGCCCGGTAGCCAAAATAGTCGTCAAATGCCTGAATTTTCAGATGGCTGCGCTGGTTGCTGCTGATGCGATAGGGGCCAGTGCCAATCGGTTCACGGGCAAAATGGCGCTGATCCTGCCACTCTTGCGGCAAGATCATCGCACTGCTGCTGGCCAGCAACCAGGGGAGCCAGGCATCAGGTTCACTTAGCGTGATATCCAGCGTCCAGGCGGCGGGGGAGTGGATGTGACGAATATGCTGAAACAGCGGCTGCGCCTGCGCACGCGTCAGGCTGCTGATAACATCGGCCATATCCAGTTCGCGACCATGGTGAAAACGGATCGCCGGGCGTAAATAAAAGCGCCATTCCAGCGGCGAAAGTTGCTGCCAGTGATGGGCAATATCTGGCTCAATTTCCCCCTTTTCCTCATTTACCTGGGTCAGCGAGCTGAAGATTTGCCGCGCCAGATGGGTTTCAGAGCGGCGCAGTGGGGTACCCGGCAGCAGGTTGAGCATCGGGCGATAGTAAAGAATGCGCAAAATATGTTTGCCCTGGCGAAAGCTACGACCAAGGTGGGCCGCGATCATTTGTCGCACCTGCTCTTTATCGCCAACCAGTTTGACCAACTGATCGATGCGATCCTGCTCCAGTAGATCTTCCGCTCTCTGGTTCTGCAACGCCAGCCCGGTGTAATGGAAGCTCAGTAGCGAACGTTTACCACGACCCGCTTCGGCTTGCCAGGTGAGCCAGCCCGCTTGCTGCATGCTGTTAAGCAGATTACGCATATGGCGGCGCGAACAGTGCAACAGCAGGGCTAAATCGCTGAGTGTGGTTTCCTGAGCTTGTCCATTGCAGCTTTGCCACAGGCGAATAAATTGCTGCTTCAGGCGTGACGAAGGCATAAAAGAGGAACTCCATGTAAATAATTCTCAGTTTTATTTACCCTATATCTGCGGCACACTCAACGCCACCCGCAGTGTGGGTATTCCGGGAGAGGCCCGTCTGGCGCATTTTTCTGGTGCCAACGGTTTCTCAATGCGGGCTTTTTGATTACCCTGAGGACCCCTATCGGCGGGTTCATGTTTTCCATTTAAGGGACTATTCATGCGTGTGTTACGCGGTATCAATCCGCTCTATCTTGCCTTTATGTTGGTATCTTTCGTCAGCGGCGTGGCCGGGGCTTTACAGGCACCGACGCTGAGTCTGTATTTAACGCGTGAAGTCGCGGTTCCCCCTTTCTGGGTCGGCCTGTTTTTTACCGTTAGCGCGGTGGCGGGCATTGTCGTCAGCATGCTGGTGGCAAAGCGCTCTGACAGCATGAAAGACCGACGCAAACTGATTTTGTTTTGCTGCGCGATGGCGGTCGCCAATGCGCTGGTGTTTGCGTTTTCACGTCACTACCTGACCTTAATCACCCTCGGTGTATTGCTCACCTCTCTGGCGAGCGTGGCGATGCCGCAAATTTTTGCTTTGGCGCGCGAGTACTCTGACCGTGAAGCCAAAGAGGCGGTGATGTTCAGTTCCGTAATGCGTGCACAGCTGTCGCTTGCATGGGTTATTGGGCCGCCGCTCTCCTTTATGCTGGCACTGAATTATGGCTTTGTGACGCTCTATTTGGTGGTGGGCGTGATGTTCTTACTTACCATGTTGCTGGTTGGCTTCACGCTCCCTTCGATTACGCGTGAACCGGGGCTGATGCAAAGCGGCGGGATGCCCGTCAGCGGCTGGCGCAACCGTGATGTGCGTTTACTGTTTATTGCTTCGGTGATTATGTGGACCTGCAACACCATGTATATCATTGATATGCCGCTGTATATCAGCTCAACGCTGCAACTGCCGGAGAAGCTGGCAGGCGTGTTGATGGGACTGGCTGCGGGCCTGGAAATTCCGGTGATGCTGTTGGCGGGCTACCTGGCAAAGCGTATCGGCAAACGCAATCTGGTGCTGATCGCATTGGCGGCGGCGGTGCTGTTTTACATCGGCATGGTGTCATTGACGTCACGTAACGCACTGCTCTATTTGCAGCTGTTTAATGCGGTGTTTATCGGCATTATTGCCGGGATTGGGATGCTGTGGTTTCAGGATCTTATGCCGGGCCGGCCTGGTGCGGCGACCACCATGTTCACTAACTCTATCTCCACCGGGATGATTCTAGCCGGGGTGATTCAGGGCGTATTGAGCGAACAGTACGGCCATGTTTCGGTGTACTGGTTGGCGCTAGTGATGGCGGTAGTGGCATTTGCGCTTTCGACGCGGGTGCGCAACGCGTAACGGATGTTGCGATGATCCTCTCCCCGGAAAGGGGAGAGGATCGGATGGCTCAGCGGAAAAATGCGGGCTGATGTTGCTCGTATTGGGCAATAGCCTCTTCGTGCTGCAAGGTCAGGCCGATACTGTCCAGCCCGTTTAACATGCAGTGGCGATGGAAGCTGTTAATCTCAAATGGGTAGGTCTTATCCCCGGCAATGATCGCCTGAGCTTCGAGATCCACCGTAAAACTCACGCCGGGTTCGGCGGCGGCAAGTTTAAACAACTCATCCACTTGAGCTTCACTCAAACGCACGGGTAACAGTTGGTTATTGAAACTGTTGTTATAGAAGATGTCGCCAAAGCTCGGGGCAATGACGGTATGGAAACCGTAATCGGTCAGTGCCCAGGGCGCATGTTCGCGCGAGGAGCCACAACCAAAGTTTTCCCGCGCCAGTAAAATGCTGGCACCTTTATAGACCGGCAGATTCAGAATAAAGCTCTCGGTCGAAATGGTGCCTGCGTCATCTTCATAGCGCCAGTCGTGAAACAGATGGGTACCAAAGCCGGTACGCGTCACCTTTTGCAGAAACTGCTTCGGCAGAATCGCATCGGTATCGACGTTGGCTGCATCTAACGGCAGTACTTTGCCGGTCTGACGAACAAATTTGTTAGCCATGGTTTACGCTCCTGTCGTCAAATCACGGATGTCAGCAAAGTGACCCGTGACAGCGGCGGCTGCGGCCATTGCCGGGCTGACCAGATGCGTACGACCTCCGCGCCCCTGACGTCCTTCAAAATTGCGGTTACTGGTGGAAGCGCAACGCTCGCCGGGTTGCAGGCGATCGTTATTCATCGCCAGGCACATTGAACAGCCAGGCAAACGCCACTCGAAACCGGCATCGAGGAAAATTTTATCCAGGCCTTCGGCTTCCGCCTGCGCTTTTACCGGACCTGAACCCGGCACCACCATGGCAACCACGCCAGGCGCGACTTTACGCCCTTTCGCTACCGCAGCGGCGGCACGTAAATCTTCAATGCGCGAGTTAGTGCAGGAACCGATAAAGACTTTATCAATGCTCACTTCGGTCATTCGGATGCCGGGATGCAAATCCATATAAGCCAGCGCTTTCTCCGCCGAGGCACGCTCAATTGGATCGGTAAATGAAGCCGGATCGGGAATCGGTTGATCAACGCCCATCACCTGGCCGGGGTTGGTTCCCCAGGTTACCTGCGGCGCAATGTCGGCTGCGTTCAGCGTCACGACAGTATCGAAGACCGCATCGGGATCGGAACGCAGCGTACGCCAGTAAGCGACGGCCTGATCCCATTTCTCACCCTGTGGTGCGAACTGACGACCTTTCAGGTAGGCGAAGGTGGTGTCATCCGGTGCAATCAAACCGGCTTTTGCACCCAGCTCAATGGCCATGTTACACACGGTCATACGGCCTTCCATGCTCAGCGCTTCAATCACCGGACCACAAAATTCAACTACGTGGCCAGTACCGCCTGCCGCAGTGGTTTTGCCGACAATCGCCAGCACGATATCCTTCGCGGTAATGCCAGGTGCGGCAGTACCTGTGACTTCGATTTTCATCGATTTGGCACGCGTCTGCTTCAGCGTTTGCGTGGCTAACACGTGTTCAACTTCGGAAGTTCCGATGCCAAACGCCAGCGCACCAAAGGCTCCGTGGGTCGCAGTGTGCGAATCACCACAGACAATGGTCATGCCGGGCAGGGACAAACCTTGCTCTGGCCCCATCACGTGCACAATGCCTTGATAAGGGTGGTTCAGGTCATACAGCTCGACCCCAAAAGCGGCGCAGTTTTTGATCAGCTCTTGCATCTGAATGCGCGCCATATCACCGGATGCATTGATATCGCGCGTTTGGGTCGAGACGTTGTGGTCCATGGTCGCAAACGTTTTTGACGGTTGACGGACCGGACGTCCCTGCGCCCGCAAGCCATCAAAGGCCTGCGGGGACGTTACCTCATGGACCAGGTGGCGATCGATGTACAGCAGCGGTGTTTCTTCTGGAGCTTCGAAAACGACATGTGCATCAAATAACTTCTGGTATAAGGTCTTCATTATTTTATTTTTCCTCAGTGATGAAACGGGCAATGATGCTGCCCATTTCATCGGTACTCACTGCCGGGCCGTTGCCTGCTAAATCGCGGGTGCGGTGACCAGCTTCCAGTGCCTGAGTAATCGCGCGTTCGATGCTATCAGCAGCGGCATCGGCATTCAGGCTGTAACGCAACAGTAGGGCCAGCGAGCGAATCTGGGCAATCGGGTTGGCAATGTTCTGTCCCGCGATATCCGGTGCAGAACCGCCAGCCGGTTCATACAGGCCAAAGCCCTCTTCATTCAGGCTGGCTGATGGCAGCAGGCCCATTGAGCCGGTGATCATCGCGCACTCATCAGAGAGAATGTCACCAAACAGGTTAGAGCACAGCACCACATCAAACTGAGACGGGTCTTTAATAAACTGCATCGTAGCGTTATCGATGTACATATGGCTCAGCTGCACATCGGGATACTCTTGCGCAATTTCCGTTACGATCTGACGCCATAAAATCGAGGTTTGCAGCACATTCGCTTTATCGATAGAAGTCACAATGCCACGGCGTTTGCGGGCAGATTCAAAAGCGATGCGCGCGATGCGTTCAATCTCAAAACGGTGATACACCTCGGTATCGAAAGCACGCTCGTGTGGGCCGCTGCCTTCACGGCCTTTTGGCTGACCGAAGTAAATACCGCCGGTGAGCTCACGCACCACCAGAATGTCAAAACCACGCGCTGAAATATCGCTGCGCAGCGGTGAGAAAGATTCCAGACCTTTGTACAAAGAGGCCGGACGCAAGTTGCTGAACAGTTTGAAGTGCTTGCGCAGGGGCAGCAGAGCACCACGCTCTGGCTGCTGATCCGCAGGCAGGTGTTCCCACTTCGGGCCACCTACAGAGCCGAAGAGAATCGCGTCTGCTTGTTCGCAACCGCTGACGGTTGCTGCTGGCAACGGTTCACCATGACGATCAATGGCGATGCCGCCCGCATCATATTCGCTGGTAGTGATACGCAGGCCAAAGCGTTGACGAATAGCGTCCAGTACTTTGTGCGCCTGCGCCATAACTTCCGGGCCAATGCCGTCACCTGGAACGACCGCGATATGGAATGACTCAGACATGATTACACCGTTTCCTTTTTGTCAGCGTTAGATTTGCGTTGCAGTTCAATCTCAACTTGTTTTGCACGCCAGATATTGTTCAGGGCGTTGACCATCGCTTTCGCGGAGGACTCGACGATATCCGTCGCGAGACCTACACCGTGGAATTTACGGTTGTTGTAACCGACGACGATGTCCACCTGGCCCAGCGCATTTTCGCCGTGACCTTTAGCCGTGAGTTTGTAGTTCACCAGCTCGGCATCAAAACCAGTAATGCGGTTGATGGCCTGATAAACTGCATCGACCGGGCCGTTGCCGGTGGCCGCTTCAGATTTCGCCTCTTCACCGCAGCCCAGGTTCACTGAAGCGGTGGCGGTGATGCTGGAACCTGACTGGACGTTGAATTCGTTCAACTGGAAATACTCTGGCTCTTCATTCTGCTTGTTGATAAAGGCCAATGCTTCCAGGTCGTAGTCAAACACCTGGCCTTTCTTATCGGCCAGTTTCAGGAAGGCGTCGTACAGGGCGTCCATGCTGTATTCGGTCTCTTTGTAGCCCATTTCTTCCATGCGGTGTTTTACGGCCGCACGGCCAGAACGCGAGGTCAGATTGAGCTGGATTTTGTGCAGGCCAATCGATTCTGGCGTCAGAATCTCGTAGTTCTCGCGATTTTTCAGCACGCCATCCTGGTGAATACCGGAAGAGTGAGCGAAGGCACCAGAGCCGACAATCGCCTTGTTAGCCGGGATCGGCATGTTACAAATCTGGCTGACCAACTGGCTGGTGCGATAGATTTCCTGATGCCGGATGTTGGTATTCAGGTTGATGATCTGCTGGCGGGTTTTGATCGCCATGATCACCTCTTCCAGCGCACAGTTACCGGCACGTTCACCCAGGCCGTTGATGGTGCCTTCGACCTGGCGAGCACCGGCTAAAACACCCGCCAGCGCATTGCCGGTGGCCATACCTAAGTCGTCATGGGTATGGACGGAAAGAATCGCTTTATCGATGTTCGGCACACGCTCACGCAGCTGAGTGAAGATGTTGGCGTATTCGGCTGGCAGGTTATAACCCACGGTGTCCGGGATGTTGATGGTGGTTGCACCGGCATTGATGGCGGCTTCCACTACGCGACACAAATCATCGATTGGCGTACGACCACCATCTTCACAGGAGAACTCAACGTCATCGGTGTAGTTACGGGCACGTTTGATCGAGGCGCAGGCGCGTTCAATCACTTCCGGCAGCGTACTGCGCAGCTTAGTGGCAATATGGCCCGGAGAAGTCGCGAGGAAGGTATGAATACGGAACGCTTCCGCCACGCGCAGTGCCTCATAGGCGGCATCGATATCCTTGTCTACACAGCGAGCCAGCGCGGCCACGCGGCTGTTTTTAACGGTGCGGGCGATGGTCTGAACCGACTCGAAATCGCCTGGTGAGGAGATAGGGAAGCCCACCTCCATCACGTCTACACCCATGCGCTCAAGCGCCAGAGCAATTTGCAGTTTTTCTTTGACACTCAGGCTGGCCTGTAAAGCCTGTTCGCCATCGCGCAGAGTGGTATCGAAAATAATGACTTGCTGGCTCATGGTAATCTTCCTTATGCGTTAACTTCACCGTGCAACGAGCATAAAAAAACCCGCGCAAGGCGCGGGTTTCTTAACTTCAGCAGGTCCGAATCAGTGTTTAATTCCGCCCACAAGTCTACCGCGCAAACTAAGTGCGTTTAGTAGTAGACCTGGTAGACGAAATGAATGGAACATTGATTCGGGCCTCGTAAATTTTGTGCTGCCTATATTGGTACTGCAAACGCAGAGTGAAGTCAACCTAAAAACCAGGGTTAATTGTTTTGGCTCATAAGGAAAAAATCCTGTGTTTACCGTGCAGTACAGAGTTATGAAAATGGCACTAACACGCTTCCAGGAACAGGAAAAAATCACCGCGATAAGTTTATCTTATGTCTATGATAGTTAAGTTTTTTATAGGGATTGCTTGAGTGGTTAGCGCAAGGGTAATTGCCATGATGATAGAATAATCTCACGCCATCGGGTGATTTATCAGAATAATAACTTAAGAAATTAATCGTTTGGTAACATTGTAGTCTGAGCCTCTTCCCGATAACTTTTTGCTAATTCTTATATCACGCTAAAAATAAAATCTTTGGTAGCATTTTCTTCTGTGAATATCGCTCGACATTAGTTTAATCCGCGCTCTGTTAGTCAGGGGCGTAGTGGCTTTAAAAGTGATGTTACGCCAGGCCGCGGGTTTGCCGTTTGCCTGCTGAGTTTTCTACGGTTATGGTAATTAACCAGATCTGAAAAGATGGTCTTAGCGTAAAAATTCCCTTTATCCAGGTGGCGGAAACGATTTCTGCCACTTGAGCATAGGCATAAGTTGTTGATCTGAATTGGCTAAATAAGGTGCAACCCGTTGTCGTACGCTGGAGCAGCGTATGAAGTGGACTGCGCCTTTAAGCCGGGAGGCAAAAAATGGAGATGTTGTCAGGAGCCGAAATGCTCATCCGGTCGTTAATCGACCAGGGCGTGAAACAGGTATTCGGTTATCCCGGCGGAGCGGTGTTAGATATCTACGACGCTCTGCAAACAGTAGGTGGTATTGACCATATTTTAGTCCGTCACGAGCAGGGCGCGGTACACATGGCGGATGGCTATGCACGCGCAACCGGTGAAGTGGGCGTGGTATTGGTCACCTCAGGACCCGGTGCAACCAATGCGGTAACCGGTATTGCCACTGCCTACATGGACTCAATTCCGATGGTTGTGTTGTCGGGCCAGGTGCCTTCGTCCCTGATTGGCTACGATGCCTTCCAGGAGTGCGATATGGTCGGGATCTCCCGCCCGGTGGTCAAACACAGCTTCCTGGTGAAAAGTACCGAAGAGATCCCTACTGTACTGAAAAAAGCCTTCTGGCTGGCTTCTACTGGCCGTCCTGGCCCGGTGGTGATCGACCTGCCGAAAGACATTCTGAACCCCGCTAACAAATTGCCTTACGCCTGGCCGGAAACGGTCAGCATGCGTTCTTACAACCCTACGGTGCAGGGGCATAAAGGGCAGATTAAGCGCGCATTACAAACGCTGCTCGCCGCACATAAACCGGTGATCTATGCCGGTGGCGGGGCAATCACTTCGGCTTGCGAAGCAGAGCTGTTACAGCTGGCAGAAACCCTGAATATTCCGGTCACAACCTCGTTGATGGGCCTGGGTGTTTTCCCTGGTACACACCGTCAGTGTGTCGGCATGTTAGGGATGCACGGCACCTACGAAGCCAACATGACGATGCACAATGCCGACGTGATCTTCGGTATTGGCGTCCGTTTTGATGATCGTACGACGAATAACCTTGCCAAGTACTGCCCGAATGCGACCATCCTGCATATTGATATCGATCCGACGTCAATTTCGAAAACCGTCTCAGCAGATGTGCCGATCGTTGGCGATGCTAAGCAGGTACTGGAGCAGATGCTGGAACTGCTGGCGCAAAGCGATACCAAACAACAGTTAGATAGCCTGCGTGACTGGTGGCTGAGCATTGAAGGCTGGCGTAGCCGTCAGTGCCTAGAGTTTGATCGCACCAGCGATCAGATCAAACCTCAGGCGGTGATTGAAACCCTGTGTCGCCTGACCAAGGGCGATGCCTATGTTACTTCCGATGTCGGTCAACATCAGATGTTTGCCGCCCTGTATTACCAGTTCGACAAACCACGTCGCTGGATCAACTCCGGCGGCCTTGGCACCATGGGCTTTGGCCTGCCAGCGGCTTTGGGAGTCAAACTGGCGCTGCCAGAAGCCACCGTGGTCTGTGTGACCGGTGACGGCAGTATCCAGATGAACATCCAGGAACTGTCTACAGCGCTGCAATATGGCTTGCCGGTACTGGTATTGAGCCTGAACAACCGCGTGTTGGGCATGGTGAAGCAGTGGCAGGATATGATCTACTCCGGTCGCCATTCGCAATCTTACATGGAGTCCCTGCCGGATTTTGTACGGCTGGCAGAAGCGTATGGCCACGTCGGGATCGCGATTCAGCACCCTTCAGAGCTGGAAGCGAAGCTGGCTCAGGCACTGGAGACGGTGGCACAAGGCCGTCTGGTGTTTGTTGACGTTACCGTCGATGGCAGTGAGCACGTCTACCCGATGCATATTCGCGGTGGCGGTATGGATGAGATGTGGCTGAGCAAAACGGAGAGGACCTGATTATGCGGCGTATTTTATCAGTTCTGCTGGAGAATGAATCTGGCGCATTATCCCGCGTGGTTGGTTTGTTCTCCCAGCGTGGCTACAACATTGAGAGCCTGACCGTGGCACCGACGGATGACCCAACGCTGTCCCGGATGACCATCCAGACCGTGGGTGATGAGAAAGTGCTGGAGCAGATTGAGAAGCAGCTGCATAAGCTGGTTGATGTTCTGCGTGTGACCGAGCTGGGGCAGGGCGCTTACGTCGAGCGTGAAATCATGCTGGTGAAGCTGCAAGCCAGTGGCTATGGCCGTGAAGAGGTGAAGCGCAGCGCTGAAATCTTCCGTGGCCAAATCATTGATGTCACGCCAACGCTTTACACGGTTCAGCTTGCAGGGAGCAGCGATAAGCTCGATGCATTCCTCAACACGGTACGCGAAGTCGCAGAAATCGTTGAAGTCGCACGTTCGGGAGTGGTTGGCGTGTCACGCGGCGACCGCATCATGCGCTGACCGATCCACTATTTAAGCAGAGAATAATATCCTAACCCGGCGAATTGCCGGGTTTTTTCTTTTCTTCGCGCCAACTCACGGCATTAACAAAAGCGGTTGCTACGCGCCGTTTTCTGCTGTTAGATGTAACAAATGTAGAATTCCCTGAACCTGGCGCGGCTATTATTGCCCCCAACGGTTCAGCGTGCCTGTGGAGTTACCGTGAAACTGGATGAAATCGCGCGTCTGGCGGGTGTGTCACGCACAACGGCCAGCTATGTCATTAATGGCAAAGCGCGGCAGTATCGTGTCAGCGAAAAAACCGTCGAGAAAGTCATGGCGGTAGTGAGAGAGCATAATTACCACCCCAATGCGGTGGCGGCGGGTTTACGCGCAGGACGCACGCGATCGATCGGCTTAGTGATCCCCGACCTGGAAAACACCAGCTATACGCGTATTGCTAATTATCTTGAGCGTCAGGCACGTCAGCGTGGCTATCAGCTGCTGATCGCCTGCTCGGAAGATCAGCCAGATAATGAAATGCGCTGTGTCGAGCACCTGCTGCAGCGTCAGGTTGATGCGATCATCGTCTCGACCTCGTTACCGCCGGAACACCCGTTTTATCAGCGCTGGATTCATGACCCGCTGCCAATAGTCGCGCTTGATCGTGCGTTGGATCGCGAGCACTTCACCAGTGTGGTGGGGGCCGATCAAGACGATGCGTTTGCTTTGGCGAATGAACTGCGCCAGCAGCCGGTGAAAGATGTCTTATTCCTTGGCGCATTGCCGGAGCTTTCCGTCAGTTTCCTGCGTGAAATGGGCTTCCGTGATGCCTGGAAAGAGGATGAAAGGCCAATCAGCTACCTTTACTGCGACAGTTTTGAGCGCAGCGCAGCCGCAGCGCGGTTTGAAGAGTACCTTGAAACCCATCCGATGCCAGAAGCGCTGTTCACCACCTCGTTCGGTTTACTTCAAGGGGTAATGGATATTGCGCTAAAGCGCGAAGGGCGTCTGCCAAAAGACCTGGCGATTGCCACTTTCGGCGACCATGAGCTGCTGGATTTCCTCGAATGCCCGGTGCTGGCGGTAGGGCAGCGTCATCGCGATGTTGCTGAACGCGTTTTGGAGTTGGTATTGGCTTCTCTGGATGAACCAAAAAAACCGAAACCGGGATTAACGCGTATTCGACGTAATTTATTCCGCCGCGGTCAACTAGGCCGGAAATCCAAATGAACCACAGGGTGTAAAATTAGCGCCTGTTAAAACTTATCGCTTATGAGATAAAAAAATTGTTTCATAAGCGGTAAAAAAACGTAAATCTGCTACGCATCAACTGACAAATTAAAAAGCCCACTAAATTTCATCCGCTTAGAACACCCACTTCACCGTTTTCCCCGTGGCAACGGGTTCTGTTGGGCAAAGATTAGGAAATCCCCTAAAATGCCGCCGCCGTCGCAGAAATTGTGATAGCTGATATTCTCGCCTCGCTGCCTTAATTTTCGCCATTTTTTGGTCGTAGAGAATTTTTATTCCATTATTCATCAGGTTAATTTTACAGAAATCGTCTTCTTCTGATTCATTCCCCTTAAATGGACCTTTTGTCTTTACGGAAATAGTGATTTTCTCCTGTCGTTGCGGCTTGACAATGATTTCATCGGCTCCGTAAACTCTTTTAGTGGTAAAAAGTGGGATAAAGTGGTGAAAAAGGGCGGCTGAGGAGAGGACTGGCATGTTCCGAGGTGCGACATTAGTCAATCTCGACGGCAAAGGGCGGCTGGCGGTTCCAACACGCTATCGCGAATTGCTGATCGCTGAGTCTCAAGGTCAGATGGTTTGCACTATCGACCTTCACCAGCCATGTCTGCTGCTTTACACGCTTCCTGAATGGGAAGTTATTGAAAAAAAGTTGTCCCGCTTATCCAGCATGAATCCCGCAGAGCGTCGAGTACAACGCTTACTGCTCGGACATGCCAGTGAGTGCCAGATGGACAACGCAGGCCGTCTGTTATTAGCCAACACGCTAAGACAGCATGCAAGCCTGACAAAAGAAGTGATGCTGGTTGGGCAGTTCAATAAGTTTGAACTGTGGGATGAACAGACCTGGTATCAACAAGTCAAGGATGATATTGACGCAGAACACGCTGCTCAGGAGCCTTTATCTGAGCGCTTGCAGGATTTGTCGCTATAGCTATGCAGGAAAATTTCAAACACACCACCGTGCTGTTAGATGAAGCCGTAAACGGCCTCAATATCAGGGAAGACGGTATTTATATTGACGGCACTTTTGGCCGTGGCGGGCATTCGCGCCTGATTCTTTCGCAGTTGGGTGCCGCCGGGCAACTGATCGCCATCGATCGCGATCCCCAGGCGATTGCCGCAGCGGCTGAAATTCAGGATGCGCGGTTTTCCATTATTCATGGTCCGTTTTCCGCCCTGGCGGAGTACGTCGAAGAGCGCGGACTGACCGGTAAAATTGACGGTATTTTGCTGGACCTTGGCGTTTCATCGCCGCAGCTGGATGACGCAGAGCGCGGGTTCTCATTCATGCGCGATGGACCGTTGGACATGCGAATGGACCCAACGCGCGGACACTCCGCAGCAGAATGGTTACAGCATGCAGAAGAGGCGGATATCGCTTTTGTCCTGAAGGCCTACGGCGAAGAGCGTTTTGCTAAGCGCATCGCCAGAGCCATTGTAGAGCGTAACCGTCTGGACCCAATGACGCGTACCAAAGAGTTGGCGGACGTCATTGCAGCGGCAACGCCGGTAAAAGATAAGTTCAAGCATCCGGCAACCCGCAGTTTCCAGGCAATCAGAATCTGGATCAACAGTGAACTGGAAGAGATCGAAACCGCCCTGAAAGGCTCGCTGGCAGCGCTAGCACCTCGTGGCCGGTTATCCATCATCAGCTTCCACTCACTGGAAGACCGCCTGGTGAAGCGCTTTATGCGTGACCAGAGCCGGGGTGTTCAGGTTCCACACGGTATTCCGATGACGGAAGCACAGCTCAAAGCGCTGGGCGGCCGGGAGTTAAAAAGTTTAGGTAAGCTGGTGCCGGGGGAAATCGAAGTGGCCGATAACCCTCGTGCACGTAGTTCAGTGTTACGTATTGCGGAGAGAACGGACGCATGATCGGAAATGAGCGGCATAGCCTGCCCGGTGTGATTGGCGGAGATTTACTGCGCTTCGGCAAAATCCCGGTGCTGTTACTGCTGGCCGTTCTGGTTTCGGCGATCATGGTCGTTACTACGACGCATAAAACCCGTCTGCTCACCGCACAGCGCGAGCAGTTGGTGTTGGAGCGTGATTCACTGGACATTGAATGGCGTAACCTGATTCTCGAAGAGAATGCGTTAGGCGATCACAGTAGGGTCGAGCGTATAGCAACGGATAAATTGCATATGCAACACGTCGATCCTTCACAGGAACACATAGTGGTACAGCAATAAGGAATTCCGTAACGCAATGAACAGCGCTAGCAAAACGCTGAAGTTGAAAAAACAGGAAAACAAAGCCAGCTTTATCAGCTGGCGTTTTGCGTTGCTGTGCGGCGGAATTCTGCTCGCGCTTTGTGGCCTGCTTTCGCGCGTGGCCTGGCTGCAAGTGATCAACCCCGATCGTCTGGTCAAAGAGGGCGACTTACGCTCTCTGCGTGTGCAGGCGGTGCCTACTGCCCGTGGCATGATCAGCGATCGCGCCGGGCGTCCACTGGCGGTAAGTGTACCGGTTAATGCCGTTTGGGTTGATCCAAAAGAGCTGAATGAGCACGGTGGTGTCACGGCAGACACCCGCTGGAAAGCGCTGGCTGATGCCATCAATATGCCGCTGGATCAACTCTCCACGCGCGTTAACGCCAACCCTAAAGGTCGTTTTGTTTATCTCGCCCGCCAGATCAACCCGGCGATTGGCGAATACATCAAGAAACTCCACCTCCCCGGCGTTTATCTGCGCGAAGAATCCCGACGTTATTACCCGGCAGGCCAGGTGACTTCTCATCTGATCGGCTTCACCAACATTGATGGTCAGGGCATTGAAGGCATTGAGAAAAGCTTCGACAAATGGCTGACCGGCGCGCCAGGTGAGCGTACGGTGCGTAAAGACCGTCAGGGCCGCGTGATTGAAGATATCTCCTCGGTAGACAGCCGCGCTGCACATAACCTGACGCTGAGTATTGATGACCGACTGCAGGCGTTGGTTTACCGCGAATTAAATAACGCCGTCGCGTTTAACAAAGCAGAATCGGGCACGGCAGTGCTGGTTGACGTCAACACCGGCGAAGTGCTGGCCATGGCTAACAGCCCAGCCTATAACCCTAACAATCTTGCCAACACGCCAAAAGACGTGATGCGTAACCGCGCGATTACCGACATCTTCGAACCGGGATCGACCGTCAAGCCAATGGTTGTCATGACGGCGCTACAGCGCGGTGTGGTTAAAGAGGGCAGCGTACTGAACACCGTGCCTTACCGTATCAACGGGCACGAAATCAAAGACGTTGCGCGCTATAACGAATTGACCCTGACCGGGGTGCTACAGAAATCGAGTAACGTCGGTGTTTCACGTCTGGCGTTAGCGATGCCGTCCTCAGCGCTGGTAGAGACTTACGCGCGCTTTGGGCTGGGTAAACCAACCAATTTGGGGTTGGTCGGAGAAAGTAGTGGCATATATCCGCAAAAACAACGGTGGTCTGACATAGAGAGGGCCACCTTCTCTTTCGGCTACGGGCTAATGGTAACGCCGTTACAGTTAGCGCGTGTCTACGCAACCATCGGCAGCTATGGCATCTATCGCCCGCTGTCGATTACCAAAGTTGATCCCCCTGTTGCAGGTGAGCGCGTCTTCCCAGAGCCTCTGGTGAAGACGGTGATGCACATGATGGAAAGCGTGGCGTTGCCTGGCGGCGGCGGTATCAAAGCGGCGATCAAAGGTTATCGGATTGCGATTAAAACCGGTACGGCAAAAAAAGTCGGTCCGGATGGACGTTACGTCAATAAATACATTGCTTATACCGCAGGCGTAGCGCCTGCCAGTCACCCTCGTTTCGCGCTGGTGGTGGTCATTAACGATCCCCAGGCCGGTAAATATTATGGCGGCGCGGTTTCTGCTCCGGTGTTTGGTGCCATCATGGGCGGTGTTTTACGCACCATGAATATTGAGCCGGATGCATTACCCACTAATGAGAAGAACGATCCGGTGAATAACGGAAGTGAGGCAACAAGTGAAAGATCGTAACCTGCGCGACTTACTGGCTCCCTGGGTGCCGGACGCGCCGGCGCGTCCCCTGAGTGACATGACACTGGACAGCCGCACGGCGGCTGCTGGCGATCTTTTCGTGGCGATCGCCGGCCACCATGCTGACGGACGGCGGTTTATTCCGCAGGCGATTGCTCAGGGCGTAGCGGCAGTGATTGCCGAAGCAGAAGGCGAAGCCAGCGATGGCGATATCCGTGAAATTCACGGCGTGCCGGTGATCTACCTGGCACAACTCTCTCAGCGTCTTTCGGCGTTGGCCGGGCGTTTTTACCAACAGCCCGCAGAGAAAATGCAGCTGATTGGTGTCACTGGCACCAACGGAAAAACCACGACCACCCAGCTGCTGGCCCAATGGGCACAACTGCTCGGGGTGACCAGTGGTGTCATGGGAACCACCGGCAACGGTCTGTTAGGGCACCTGGTGGCGACGGAAAATACCACCGGTTCAGCGGTGGATGTTCAGCATGTGTTGCAAGACTTAGCGCAACAGGGTGCTGCGCTGACCGCGATGGAAGTCTCTTCACATGGCCTGGTACAGCATCGTGTTGCGGCGCTGCCTTTTGCTGCTGCGGTGTTCACCAACCTGAGTCGCGATCATCTCGATTACCACGGTGATATGCAGAGCTACGAAGCCGCTAAATGGCAGCTGTTCTCTGAGCATCAGGTCGGCGAAATGATCCTGAATGCGGATGATGAAGTCGGACGTCGCTGGCTGGCACAGTTACCGGATGCGGTAGCCGTGACGATGGAAAATAACCTGCAATCGGGTTGCCATGGCCGCTGGTTAAAAGCCACGGACGTTGATTACCACGACAATGGCGCGCGGATTCGTTTCAGCTCCAGCTGGGGCGAAGGCGAAATTGAGAGCCGCCTGATGGGCGCATTTAACGTCAGCAACTTACTGCTGGCGTTAGCCACCTTGCTGGCGCTGGATTATCCGCTGGCTGAATTGCTTCAGGTTGCGGGCCAATTGCAACCGGTCTGTGGCCGAATGGAAGTGTTTAACGCGCCGCATAAACCCACCGTAGTGGTGGATTATGCCCATACGCCTGATGCCCTGGAAAAAGCCTTGCTGGCGGCTCGCCTGCACTGTAGCGGGAAATTGTGGTGTGTGTTTGGCTGCGGTGGCGACCGTGATAAAGGCAAACGGCCTCTGATGGGCGCGATTGCTGAACAGTTTGCTGATGTGGTGGTGATCACCGATGACAACCCACGCAGTGAAGAACCTAAAGCAATTGTGGCGGATATCCTCACCGGTTTACTCGATCCCGGTAAAGCCCACGTGGTGCTGGGACGCGCGCAGGCCGTGACTAATGCCGTGATGCAGGCACAGGAACAGGACATTGTGTTGGTTGCGGGTAAAGGTCACGAGGACTATCAGATCATCGGCCAGAAACGTTTTGACTACTCTGACCGCACCACAGTGGCTGCATTGTTGGGGGTGATTGCATGATTTCTATCACGCTCGATACCCTGGCTCAAATCACCAGCGGTGAGCTTTTAGGCGACAATGGTAGCTTGCAGGATGTGACGACGGATACACGCAAAGTGACGGCGGGTAGTCTGTTTGTCGCTTTGATTGGCGAGCGTTTTGACGCGCATGATTTCGTCAACGATGCGATTGCTAACGGCGCTCAGGCGCTGTTGGTCAGCCGTCGCCTTGACGTCAACGTGCCGCAGGTAGTGGTAGCTGATACCCGCATCGCGTTTGGTAAGCTGGCTGGCTGGGTTCGCCAGCAGTCGAAAGCGCGCGTTGTGGGTCTTACGGGTTCATCCGGTAAAACCTCGGTCAAAGAGATGACCGCAGCGATTCTGCGCCAGTGTGGTGAAACGCTCTACACCGCCGGAAACCTGAATAATGACTTCGGCGTGCCGATGACACTGCTGCGCCTGACGCCGCAACATCAGTATGCCGTGATTGAAATGGGTGCCAACCACCAGGGTGAAATTGCCTACACCACTGAGCTAGTGCGTCCTGAAAGTGCGTTAGTGAACAACCTGGCGGCGGCCCACCTTGAAGGGTTCGGCTCGCTGGCTGGTGTAGCAAAAGCCAAAGGTGAGATCTTCCAGGGGTTACCGGCCCAGGGCACTGCCATCCTGAATGCTGACAGCAATGACTGGCCACACTGGCAGGAGAAGCTGCATGGCAAACGCGTCTGGCGGTTCTCTCCACAGGGTGAGCACAACGATTTCTATGCCAGCCAGATCCAAATTAAAGCCGACGGCACGCATTTCATCCTGCATAGCCCGCAGGGTGAAATTGCCATTACGCTGCCGCTGCCGGGGCGACATAACATTGCCAACGCCCTCGCTGCAACAGCGCTGGCGCTCTCTGTTGATGCCCCGCTCAGTGCGGTACAGGCTGGATTAAAAACGCTACAGGCCGTTCCTGGCCGTCTTTATCCCATTCAGCTCGCAGAACACCAGTTGCTGTTAGACGACAGCTACAACGCTAACGTCGGTTCGATGACGGCGGCAGCGCAGGTGTTGGCAGAGATGCCAGGCTACCGCGTGATGGTGGTCGGGGACATGGGCGAGCTTGGCGATGAAGCAGAACAGTGCCATCGCGAAGTGGGTCTGGCAGCAAAAAATGCCGGGGTGGATCGCGTACTCAGTACCGGCCATCTCAGCCATCTCATTAGTGAAAGCAGTGGCGTTGGCGAGCATTTTGCTGACAAGCCTGCTTTAACTGAACGTTTGCGGGCACTGTTGTCCGAGCATCGGGAAATAACCGTTTTGATTAAAGGTTCACGTAGTGCCGCTATGGAGCAGGTAGTACAGAGCTTACAGGAGAAAGGAACATGTTAGTCTGGCTGGCCGAACATCTGGCTACTTTTTATACTGGCTTTAACGTCTTTTCATATCTGACGTTTCGCGCCATTGTCAGCCTGCTGACTGCTCTGTTCCTCTCGCTGTGGATGGGACCGCGTTTAATCGCCTGGTTGCAGAAATTGCAGATTGGCCAGGTCGTGCGTAACGATGGCCCAGAGTCACACTTCAGTAAGCGTGGTACGCCGACTATGGGCGGCATCATGATCCTCTCCTCCATCACGATTTCGGTGCTGATGTGGGCCTATCCTTCCAACCCGTATGTCTGGTGCGTATTAGTGGTGCTGGTCGGCTTTGGCGTGATTGGCTTCGTTGATGACTACCGTAAAGTGGTACGCAAAGATACCAAGGGACTGATTGCTCGCTGGAAATATTTCTGGATGTCAGTCATCTCCATCGGTGTGGCTTTTGCCCTGTTTGTGGCCGGTAAAGGCACTCCTGCCACGCAGTTAGTGGTTCCCTTTTTCAAAGACATCATGCCGCAGTTAGGGCTGTTCTATGTGGTGCTGGCCTACTTCGTGATTGTGGGCACCGGTAACGCGGTCAACCTGACAGATGGTCTTGATGGTTTGGCTATCATGCCGACGGTGTTTGTTTCTGCTGGTTTTGCGCTGGTGGCGTGGGCCACGGGTAACGTCAAGTTTGCCGAGTATCTGCATATTCCTTATCTGCGCCATGCCGGTGAGCTGGTGATTGTCTGCACCGCGATTGTCGGTGCTGGCTTGGGCTTCTTATGGTTCAACACCTATCCGGCTCAGGTCTTTATGGGCGATGTCGGTTCTCTGGCACTCGGTGGCGCGCTGGGAACCATTGCTGTTCTTCTGCGTCAGGAATTTTTACTGCTCATCATGGGCGGCGTATTCGTGGTTGAAACCCTGTCGGTGATCCTGCAAGTGGGGTCGTTCAAGCTGCGCGGACAACGTATTTTCCGCATGGCACCGATTCACCACCACTATGAACTGAAAGGCTGGCCGGAGCCGCGCGTTATCGTGCGCTTCTGGATTATTTCACTGATGCTGGTGCTGATTGGCCTGGCAACGCTGAAGGTGCGTTAATTATGGCTGACTATCGGGGCAGAAAAGTCGTCATCATCGGGTTAGGGGTCACGGGCCTCTCCTGTGTTGATTTCTTTTTAGCGCAGGGCGTTACGCCCCGCGTGATGGACACCCGTGTGTCGCCGCCGGGCCTGGATAAGCTTCCCGCTGAGGTTGAGCGTTGGGTGGGTGATATCAACATTGACTGGCTGCTGGCGGCGGATCTGATTATCGCCAGCCCAGGCATTGCGCTGGCGCATCCTGCACTGAGTGAAGCGGCTGACGCAGGCATTGAGATCATCGGTGATATCGAACTGTTCTGCCGGGAAGCTCAGGCCCCGATTGTCGCGATCACCGGTTCCAACGGCAAAAGCACGGTAACGACGCTGGTAGGTGAAATGGCACGTGCTGCCGGTTGGCAGGTGGGGGTCGGAGGCAATATTGGCCTGCCCGCACTGACGCTGCTGAAATCCCCGGCACAACTTTATGTCCTGGAGCTTTCCAGTTTCCAGCTTGAGACCACGCACAGCCTGAAAGCTGCCGCTGCCACAGTGCTCAACGTAACGGAAGATCATATGGATCGCTATCCGTTGGGAATGCAGCAGTACCGTGCGGCTAAACTGCGCATCTATGAAAACGCGCAGGTCTGTGTGGTCAATGCCGATGACGCTTTGACCATGCCGGTGCGCGGTGCAGACAAACGCTGTGTCAGCTTCGGTATCGATTTTGGCGACTATCACCTGAATCAGCAGCAGGGGAGTACCTGGCTGCGCGTTCAGGGTGAGAAAGTCCTGAACACCGCTGAGATGCAGTTAGTCGGTCAGCACAACTACACCAATGCGCTGGCAGCGCTGGCCTTGGCGGATGCCGTGGGCATTCCTCGCGCTTCTGGCCTCGCCGCGTTAACCCATTACAGCGGGCTGCCGCATCGCTTCCAGCTGGCTTATCAGCACAAGGGCGTGCGCTGGATTAACGACTCCAAGGCCACCAATGTGGGTAGCACCGAAGCCGCGCTTAACGGGCTTCAGGTGGCCGGAACGTTATGGCTGCTGTTGGGTGGTGATGGCAAATCCGCTGATTTCTCACCGCTGTTGCCGTATCTGCAAGGCGATAATGTGCGCCTGTTCTGCTTCGGCCGTGATGGCGACGAACTGGCTGCGCTGCGTCCTGAAGTGTCGGTACGAACCGAAACCCTACAGCAAGCTATGGAACAGATCGCCGCTCAGGTACAGAGCGGTGACATGGTGGTCTTGTCCCCCGCCTGCGCCAGCCTCGATCAGTTCCGTAATTTTGAGCAGCGTGGCGATATCTTCACGCAACTGGCGAAGGAGTTAGGCTGATGCGTATTCCTGGTTCTGCCATCGCGCTGTGGTTTGGCATTCGCCTGAAAGACTGGGTGATGGGCCCGCGCGAAAGCGAAGACGCACCAACGGTCTTGTATGACCGCACGCTGTTATGGCTGACGCTCGGCCTGGCGATTGTGGGCTTTGTCATGGTGACCTCCGCTTCGATGCCTGTCGGGCAGCGTAACTCGGGCGATCCTTTCTACTTTGCCAAACGTGATGCGTTCTATCTGGCACTGGCGACGGGGATGGCGTTAGTCACGCTGCGCGTGCCAATGGCGTTTTGGCAACGCTACGCCAATGTGATGTTAGTGGCCTCCGTTGTCATGTTGCTGATCGTACTGGTTGTGGGGAGCTCCGTTAACGGGGCATCACGCTGGATTGCCCTTGGCCCACTGCGTATTCAGCCTGCGGAACTGTCGAAACTTTCCCTGTTCTGTTACCTCGCCAGCTACCTGGTGCGAAAAGTCGATGAGGTGCGCAACAACTTCTGGGGCTTCTGTAAGCCGATGGGGGTGATGGTTATCCTCGCCGTGCTGCTGTTGGCGCAGCCAGACCTTGGCACCGTGGTGGTACTGTTTGTTACCACGCTAGCGATGCTGTTCCTGGCCGGGGCCAAACTGTGGCAGTTCCTGGCGATTATCGGGTCGGGCGTCTTTGCCGTCGTCCTGCTGATCATGGCGGAACCTTACCGTATGCGCCGCGTGACCTCCTTCTGGAACCCATGGGAAGATCCCTTCGGGAGTGGCTACCAGTTAACCCAGTCTCTGATGGCCTTTGGGCGCGGTGAATTCTGGGGGCAAGGGCTGGGTAACTCAGTACAAAAACTTGAGTATTTACCTGAAGCGCACACCGATTTTATTTTCTCAATTATTGGTGAAGAGCTGGGCTATGCCGGTGTGGTTTTAGCGCTGTTAATGGTATTCTTCGTCGCTTTTCGCGCTATGTCGATTGGCCGTCGTGCGCTGGAGCTCGATCAACGCTTTTCCGGCTTTTTAGCCTGCTCAATTGGCGTGTGGTTCAGCTTCCAGGCTCTGGTTAATGTGGGTGCGGCAGCGGGGATGTTGCCGACCAAAGGACTGACATTGCCACTGATCAGTTACGGTGGTTCCAGTCTGATCATCATGTCGACGGCGATAGTGTTTCTTCTGCGTATTGATTTTGAGACGCGCCTGGCGAAAGCGCAGGCGTTTACCCGGAGTGCCCGATGAGTGGTAAGCGACTGATGGTAATGGCCGGTGGCACCGGAGGACATGTGTTCCCTGGGCTGGCGGTTGCTCATCATTTAATGGAACAAGGCTGGCAGGTGCGGTGGCTGGGAACGGCTGACCGCATGGAAGCTGACCTGGTGCCGAAGCACGGCATTGAGATTGAATTTATTCGTATTAGCGGCTTACGTGGCAAAGGCCTGAAGGCGTTGATACAAGCACCGCTGCGCATCTTTAATGCCTGGCGTCAGGCGCGCCGCATTATGAAAAGCTGGCAGCCCGATGTGGTGTTGGGGATGGGCGGCTATGTTTCCGGGCCGGGTGGCCTGGCTGCATGGAGTTGCGGCATTCCGGTGGTATTGCATGAGCAGAACGGGATTGCCGGATTGACCAATAAATGGCTGGCAAAGATTGCCACCAAAGTTATGCAGGCGTTTCCCGGCGCATTTCCCAGCGCGGATGTCGTAGGGAACCCGGTGCGCACCGATGTATTGGCATTGCCCCTGCCCGCTGAACGTCTGGCGCACCGCACCGGCCCGGTTCGGGTACTGGTGGTCGGAGGAAGCCAGGGGGCGCGCATTCTGAACCAGACATTACCGCAAGTTGCGGCGCTAATGGGCGACAACATTACGCTCTGGCACCAGTCTGGCAAGGGCGCGCAGACAGAAGTGCAGCAGGCTTACCAGCAAGCCGGGCAGCCGCAGCATAAAGTCACCGAATTTATCGATGACATGGCTGCCGCTTATGCCTGGGCTGACGTCATTGTGTGCCGTTCTGGCGCGTTGACGGTGAGTGAAGTGGCTGCCGCAGGTTTACCGGCGATCTTCGTGCCTTTCCAGCATAAAGATCGTCAACAGTACTGGAACGCACTGCCGCTGGAAAAGGCGGGGGCGGCCCGTATTTTTGAGCAACCGCAGTTTAACGCTGAAACGGTAGCCGACACATTAAGCGGCTGGGACCGCGCAACCTTGCTGGAGATGGCGCAAAAGGCGCGGCAGGTAGCGATTCCAGACGCAACGCAGCGAGTGGCTCAGGAAGTGGTTCGCGTCGCAAAGCCTTAATCCCACCGCATGACGGTGAGTGCTGAACATCGGCACGGTAATGAATGAACAGGTAAGCAGGAAAGATGAATACACAACAACTGGCAAAACTACGCTCAATTGTGCCCGAGATGCGTCGCGTCCGGCACATCCACTTTGTTGGCATCGGTGGTGCTGGCATGGGCGGTATTGCCGAAGTGTTGGCGAATGAAGGCTACCACATCAGCGGTTCAGATCTGGCGCCAAATGCAGTGACTCAGCACCTGACTGACTTAGGTGCCACGGTGTATTTCAATCACCGCCCGGAAAACGTTACAGATGCCAGCGTGGTGGTGGTATCGAGCGCGGTATCACAAGACAACCCGGAGTTGGTTGCCGCCCGTGAACAGCGCATTCCGGTAATTCGTCGCGCAGAAATGCTGGCCGAGCTGATGCGTTTCCGTCATGGCATTGCGGTAGCAGGCACACACGGCAAAACCACGACCACAGCCATGGTCACCAGCATTTATGCAGAAGGTGGACTGGACCCTACGTTCGTCAACGGTGGCTTAGTGAAAGCCGCAGGGACACATGCGCGTCTGGGCAGCAGCCGCTACTTGATCGCTGAAGCCGATGAGAGTGATGCGTCGTTTTTGCATCTGCAACCGATGGTAGCAATTGTTACCAATATCGAAGCAGATCATATGGATACTTATCAGGGTGATTTTGAAAACCTGAAGCAGACGTTCATTAATTTCCTGCACAACCTGCCTTTCTATGGCCGTGCGGTAATGTGTATCGATGATGCGGTGATTCGCGAGCTGCTGCCACGCGTTGGCCGTCAGACCACCACCTATGGTTTCAGTGACGATGCCGATGTACGTATCGAAAACTATGAACAGCATGGCGCGCAGGGACATTTCACCCTGGTTCGTCAGGATAAACCGCTGTTGCAGGTTACGCTCAATGCACCAGGACGCCACAATGCGTTGAACGCCGCCGCCGCCGTTGCCGTGGCAACGGAAGAGGGCATTGAAGACAGCGCAATCTTAGCCGCGCTGGAAAGCTTCCAGGGAACCGGACGCCGCTTCGATGTTCTGGGGGAATTTGACACTGCTGCGGTGAATGGCACTGCCGGGGTGGCAATGCTGGTGGACGACTACGGCCACCACCCGACGGAAGTGGAAGCGACAATTCGCGCTGCCCGTGCAGGCTGGCCGGATAAGAATTTGGTGATGGTGTTTCAGCCGCACCGCTACACCCGTACGCGCGATCTGTTTGATGATTTTGCGAACGTCCTGTGTCAGGTCGATGTGCTGCTGATGCTGGATGTTTATGCAGCGGGTGAAGCCGCGATCCCAGGTGCAGATAGCCGTGCTCTGTGCCGCGCCATCCGTAGCCGTGGCAAAGTCGATCCGATTCTGGTGCCAGATCACGACGATCTGCAACAGATGCTGGCACCACAGCTTACCGGTAACGATCTGATTCTGGTGCAGGGTGCGGGCAACGTGGGTCGTGTCGCACGCAAACTGGCGGATAACCGTCTACAAGCGCCACGCAAAGCGGAGGAGCGTCATGGCTGATAAAGTTGCCGTTCTGATGGGCGGAACCTCAGCAGAGCGTGAAGTCTCTCTGGCGTCAGGGGCGGCAGTGCTGGCCGGTCTGCGTGAAGTGGGCATTGATGCCCATGCGGTTGATACGCGTGATAGCTCGGTGCTGGAATTGAAGCAGCAGGGTTTCACCAAAGCATTTATAGCGCTGCATGGTCGCGGCGGAGAAGACGGCACGTTGCAGGCCATCCTGGATTTCCTGCACATCCCTTACACCGGCAGTGGCGTCATGGCCTCAGCCATCAGTATGGATAAAGTGCGTACCAAACTGCTGTGGCAGGGCAGGGGACTTCCTTCTGGTCGCTTTGTCTGGCTAACCCAGCAGCAATATGCGGCGGGACTGGATGCCGCCACAACGCATGCCATTGAAGCATTAGGTATGCCGGTGTTTGTGAAACCGGGCAGTGAAGGCTCCAGCGTGGGCATCAGTCGGGTTAACAGCCCGGAAGCACTGCCTGCGGCACTGGCAGAAGCTTTCCGCCATGATGAGGATGTGCTGATAGAAGCCTTTCTCAGCGGTGGTGAGTATACGGTCGCGATTGTTGGCGATGAGATCATGCCATCGATCCGGATTCAGACCGCCAGTGAGTTTTATGACTATGAAGCAAAATACATTTCGGACGATACCCAGTACTTCTGTCCGAGTGGTTTAAGTGACGAGCGTGAGGCTGAACTGAAATCGCTGGTGGCGGAAGCGTGGCGAGCGCTGGGTTGCAGCGGATGGGGCCGCGTGGATGTCATGATGGATGGCAACGGAGAGTTCCAGTTGCTTGAAGTGAATACGTCGCCAGGGATGACCAGCCACAGTCTGGTGCCGATGGCCGCAAAACAGGCCGGTCTGCCGTTTGCACAACTGGCGGCGAGAATTCTGGAGCTGGCTAACTGATATGTCTCAGGCTGCGCTGAACGTTCGCAACAACCGAGAGCCGCAGGAGCGTGCCAGCTCGGGCCGCAGCAATGGCGCCAGGCTGTTTGGCATGGTGTTTCTGCTGCTGGTGTTAGGAGTAATGGCCGCAGGCGGTGTGGTGGTGGTGAAGTGGATGAACGATGCTTCACGCTTACCGCTGTCGAAGCTGGTAGTAACCGGGGAAACCCATTACACCACTAACGACGATATCCGCCAGGCGATCCTGTCACTGGGACCACCGGGCACATTTATGTCACAGGATGTAAATGTGCTGTTGCAGCAAATTGAGCGTTTGCCGTGGATTAAACAGGTAAGCGTGCGCAAACAGTGGCCAGATGAACTGAAGATCAATCTGGTGGAGTATGTCGCTGTTGCGCGCTGGAATGACCAGAAAATGGTAGATGCCGATGGCACCTCCTTCGGGATTCCAGCCAGTCAGATGGGCAAAGGAAACTTGCCCATGCTCTATGGGCCAGAAGGCAGCGAGAGCGAAGTCCTGGCGGGCTATCACCAGATGAGTGATGTGCTAAAAGCCGGAAAGTACTCATTGAAGGCGGCGTCCATGACGGCACGACGCTCATGGCAGCTGATCACCAGTGACGATGTACGTATCGAACTGGGGCGAACGGATGTGATGAAACGCCTGAACCGATTTATTGTCCTCTATCCTGATTTGCTGCAGGAAGGGCAAAATGAGCATAAGCATGTCAGCTATGTCGATCTGCGTTATGACTCCGGTGCGGCAGTGGGTTGGATTCAAGACCCGATTGAGCCACAAGACAGTAAACAGCATCAAAACCAGGCACAGGTTAAACAACAATGATCAAGGCAACGGACAGAAAACTGGTAGTTGGACTCGAAATTGGCACCGCCAAGGTTTCTGCCCTGGTTGGGGAAATTCTGCCCGATGGTATGGTCAATATTATTGGGGTAGGCAGTTGCCCTTCCCGTGGTATGGATAAAGGCGGCGTAAACGATCTGGAATCGGTGGTGAAATGCGTGCAGCGTGCCATCGATCAGGCGGAGTTAATGGCAGATTGCCAAATCTCCTCGGTTTATCTGGCGCTGTCAGGTAAACATATTAGCTGTCAGAACGAAATCGGGATGGTTCCGATTTCCGAAGAGGAAGTAACACAGGATGATGTGGAAAACGTGGTACACACAGCCAAGTCTGTGCGTGTGCGTGACGAGCACCGCATCCTGCATGTTATTCCCCAGGAATACGCGATTGACTATCAGGAAGGCATCAAAAACCCTGTAGGGTTATCTGGCGTGCGCATGCAGGCCAAAGTGCACCTGATAACCTGTCATAATGATATGGCGAAGAATATCGTTAAAGCGGTCGAACGCTGCGGGCTAAAAGTCGATCAGCTGATTTTTGCCGGTCTGGCATCAAGCTTTGCGGTGCTGACTGAAGACGAACGTGAGTTAGGCGTTTGTGTGGTTGATATTGGCGGCGGCACCATGGATATCGCGGTGTACACTGGCGGCGCACTGCGCCATACCAAAGTTATCCCTTACGCGGGAAATGTGGTCACCAGTGATATCGCCTATGCGTTTGGCACACCACCAACCGACGCGGAAGCCATTAAAGTTCGCCATGGTTGTGCACTGGGTTCCATCGTAGGTAAAGATGAGAACGTAGAGGTGCCAAGCGTAGGAGGGCGTCCACCGCGTAGCCTGCAACGTCAGACGTTGGCTGAAGTTATTGAGCCGCGTTACACAGAATTGTTGAATCTGGTCAATGACGAGATTCTGCAGCTGCAGGAGCAGCTGCGCCAGCAGGGTGTGAAGCATCACTTAGCGGCGGGCATCGTCCTGACCGGCGGTGCTGCACAGATTGAAGGCCTGGCGGCTTGCGCACAGCGCGTTTTCCATACGCAGGTGCGTATCGGACAGCCACTGAACATCACAGGCCTGACCGATTATGCCCAGGAGCCTTACTACTCTACAGCGGTTGGGTTACTGCATTACGGTAAAGAGTCACACCTTAATGGTGACACAGACACGGAAAAGCGCGCATCAGTAGGCAACTGGTTTAAACGCGTGAATAGCTGGTTGAAAAAAGAGTTTTAATTTTTGTGAAAGGAGATCATGCTGGCCTTATCTATGGTCTCCAGGCGACAGGCACATAACGGAGAGAAATCATGTTTGAACCGATGGAATTAACCAACGACGCGGTGATTAAAGTCATCGGTGTCGGCGGCGGCGGTGGCAACGCCGTAGAGCACATGGTACGCGAGCGTATCGAAGGTGTTGAATTCTTCGCTGTGAACACAGATGCCCAGGCACTGCGTAAAACAGCGGTTGGCCAGACCATCCAGATCGGGACCAACATCACTAAAGGTCTCGGTGCAGGTGCGAACCCAGAAGTGGGCCGTACCTCAGCGGAAGAAGATCGCGAAGCACTGCGGTCTGCGCTCGATGGTGCTGACATGGTGTTTATTGCCGCAGGTATGGGTGGTGGTACCGGTACTGGTGCGGCACCAGTCGTAGCTGAAGTGGCTAAAGATCTCGGGATTTTGACGGTAGCCGTTGTCACTAAACCGTTTAACTTCGAAGGCAAGAAGCGTATGGCCTTCGCTGAGCAGGGTATCGCAGAGCTGTCTAAGCATGTCGACTCTCTGATCACTATCCCAAATGACAAATTACTGAAAGTGTTGGGCCGTGGTATCTCTTTACTGGATGCTTTTGGCGCAGCCAACGACGTACTGAAAGGCGCTGTACAGGGTATCGCTGAGTTGATTACCCGCCCAGGTCTGATGAACGTTGACTTCGCGGACGTCCGTACCGTGATGTCTGAAATGGGTTACGCCATGATGGGTTCTGGTGTAGCTTGTGGCGAAGACCGTGCAGAAGAAGCCGCCGAAATGGCGATTTCCAGCCCACTGCTGGAAGACATCGACCTGTCAGGCGCACGTGGTGTGTTGGTTAACATCACCGCTGGCTTTGACCTGCGTCTGGATGAGTTCGAAACTGTCGGTAACACCATCCGTGCGTTTGCTTCTGACAACGCAACCGTGGTTATCGGTACTTCACTTGATCCAGAAATGAACGATGAACTGCGTGTTACCGTGGTTGCTACGGGTATCGGCATGGATAAACGTCCAGAAATCACTCTGGTCACTAACAAGCCTGGTGCACAGCAGCCGGTTGATCATCGTTATCAGCAGCATGGGATGTCGCCACTGCCACAGGAACAGAAACCAGCGGCTAAAGTTGTGAACGATCCCGCTGCTGCGCAGTCTGGCAAAGAGCCTGATTACCTTGATATTCCAGCGTTCCTGCGTAAACAAGCAGATTAAGATTACGCTGAGAATTGGGTTTCCCCGCTCTTTGTGCTAAAGTGTTCGCCCGCTGGTAAAGTATACTGGCGGTCGGATGGGTGATATTGCGAGATACTAACGATGATCAAACAAAGGACATTAAAACGTATTGTTCAGGCGACAGGTGTCGGTTTACATACCGGCAAGAAAGTGTCGCTGACCTTGCGCCCTGCGCCGGCTAATACCGGGGTCATCTATCGTCGCACTGACTTGAATCCACCGGTTGATTTCCCGGCTGATGCAAAATACGTGCGCGACACCATGCTAAGTACTTGTCTGGTGAATGATGCAGGCGTGCGTATTTCTACGGTTGAGCACCTGAACTCAGCGCTGGCTGGCTTGGGCATCGACAACATTATTGTTGAAGTTGATGCACCTGAGATTCCAATCATGGACGGTAGCGCCGCACCTTTTGTCTATCTGTTGATGGATGCAGGTATTGAGTTGCTGAACAGCGCGAAAAAGTTCGTGCGCGTCAAACAAGCTGTGCGCGTGGAAGATGGCGACAAGTGGGCAGAGATCAAACCTTACAACGGTTTCTCTCTTGATTTCACTATCGAATTCAACCACCCGGCTATTGATGCAAGCTCTAATCGCTATCAGCTGGAGTTCTCAGCGGAATCCTTCGTACGGCAGATCAGCCGTGCACGCACCTTCGGATTTATGCGTGAAATCGAATACCTGCAGTCTAAGGGCCTGTGCCTGGGCGGTAGTTTAGATTGCGCGATTGGTCTTGACGATTTCCGCGTGCTTAATGAAGACGGATTACGCTTTGAGGATGAATTCGTTCGTCACAAAATGCTGGACTCCATCGGCGACTTGTTCATGTGCGGTCACAACATTATCGGTGCTTTCAGTGCCTTTAAATCTGGCCACGCGTTGAACAACAAATTGCTGCAGGCAGTACTGGCGAAGCAGGAAGCCTGGGAATGGGCTACCTTCGAAGACGAAGCTGAATTGCCGGTGACCTTCAGAGCACCAAATCTCGTTCTGGCATAACTACCCCAGAACAACAAAAACGGTTGGTTCGACTGACACCCTCTCCGGTCAGTTATGCCAGCCGTTTTTTTATGGGTTTTCCCCACCCTGGATAATCTCTGTTCATTGTCGAAACCCTGAGCAATAAAGCGAGTTTTATGCAGCTCACGCTTTAAAGGCTGGTGTGGAAGCCCCACAATAGTGGTACTATCAGGCGCTCTGACGGGCATAATGCCGCCAGTTATGGTGGTAAATTAAACCGAAAATGGCCCGCAATATTAACGCGATGGATATTTTGTGATCGGAATTTTTCTACGCTGGCGACAATTAGGCAGACGCTATTTCTGGCCTCACATCCTGTTAGGGATGGTGGCAGCCAGTTTTGGGATGCCGGCCTGCGCGCAAAATTCTGAACCTGCTTCTGCGGCTGAACCCGCCTCCAGCAGCTTGTTTGTCGGTCGTGTACTCCAGTTTGATTATCTGATCCGCTTGCAGGAAACGGCGCGTCGACCAAATTTCTCGGTTGATTACTGGCATCAGCATGCTATTCGCACCGTTATCCGCCACCTCTCTTTTACGCTGTCTCCCGCTACGGAAATTCAGTCTGAGCATCAACTGCCGCTCGCCGCACAAAAGCTGGCGCTGATTGATTCTCTGCAAGCTCTGCTGACTGTGCATCACCAGCCGTGGCCAGAAGCGACGACCTTCACTGCATTCTCAGCACCTGCTGTCAGCCATACCGTGGTTGGTTGGCATGCAAAAGTACATGGCATTCGTGCCGGGCCTGCTGCCACCCTCGTTTAACTGAACACTTCTTCCTTTATTGAATTTGCAGGCCGTAATGTACGGCTGAATTGAGAACGTATTTATCATGTTAATCAAATTGTTAACTAAAGTATTTGGCAGCAGCAATGATCGTACCCTGCGTCGTATGCGTAAAGTGGTCGATGTTATCAACAAAATGGAGCCTGACTTCGTCAAGCTTTCTGATGATGAGTTGAAAGCAAAAACCGATCTGTTCCGCGAGCGCCTGAAAAAGGGTGAAACGGTCGAAAGCCTGATCCCAGAAGCCTTTGCTACCGTCCGTGAAGCGAGTAAGCGCGTATTCGGCATGCGTCACTTTGATGTCCAGCTGATTGGCGGCATGGTGCTGAACGATCGCTGCATCGCAGAGATGCGTACCGGTGAAGGTAAAACCCTGACCGCAACGCTGCCAGCTTACCTGAATGCGTTAAGCGGCAAAGGCGTGCACGTGGTTACCGTCAACGACTACCTGGCTCAGCGTGATGCGGAAAACAACCGTGCCCTGTTCGAGTTCCTGGGTCTCTCCATCGGTATCAACTTGCCGAACATGCCAGCCCCGGCGAAGCGTGAAGCCTATGCCGCTGACATCACCTACGGCACCAACAATGAATACGGCTTCGACTACCTGCGCGACAACATGGCGTTCAGCCCGGAAGAGCGTGTGCAGCGTAAACTGCACTATGCTCTGGTGGATGAGGTTGACTCCATCCTGATCGATGAAGCGCGTACGCCGCTGATCATCTCTGGACCGGCAGAAGACAGCTCAGAGCTCTATATCAAAGTGAACAAAATCATTCCCCACCTGAATCGCCAGGAAAAGGAAGATTCAGATACCTTCCAGGGTGAAGGTGACTTCTGGGTGGATGAAAAAGCCCGTCAGGCACACATGACTGAGCGCGGCCTGGTCAAGGTAGAAGAGCTGCTGGTCAGCCAAGGCATTATGGAAGAAGGTGAGTCACTTTATTCACCTACCAACATCATGCTGATGCACCATGTGACTGCGGCACTGCGTGCCCATGCGCTGTTCACCCGTGACGTCGACTACATCGTTAAAGATGGCGAAGTGGTGATTGTCGATGAACATACCGGTCGTACCATGCAGGGCCGTCGCTGGTCTGATGGTCTGCACCAGGCTGTAGAAGCCAAAGAAGGCGTAGAAATTCAGAACGAAAACCAGACGCTGGCGTCGATCACCTTCCAGAACTACTTCCGTATTTACGAGAAGCTGGCTGGGATGACCGGTACTGCGGATACCGAAGCGTTTGAATTTAGCTCTATCTATAAGCTGGATACCATCGTCGTACCGACTAACCGTCCAATGGTACGTAAAGATCTCTCAGACCTCGTCTACATGAGTGAAGCAGAGAAGATTGATGCCATTATTGAAGATATTCGTGAACGTACCACTAACGGCCAGCCGGTGCTGGTGGGTACCATCTCCATCGAAAAATCAGAAGTGGTTTCCGATGCGCTGACGCGTGCGGGTATCAAACACAACGTTTTGAACGCCAAATTCCACGCCCGTGAAGCAGATATCGTTGCGCAGGCGGGCCAGCCAGGTGCGGTTACCATCGCGACCAACATGGCCGGTCGTGGTACTGACATCATGCTGGGCGGTAGCTGGCATGCAGAAGTTGCCGAGCTGGTTGAGCCAACCGAAGCGCAGATTGAGGCGATCAAAGAGGCCTGGAAACTGCGTCATGACGCGGTACTGGCTTCAGGCGGCTTACACATCATTGGTACTGAGCGTCACGAATCGCGCCGTATCGATAACCAGCTGCGTGGTCGTGCGGGTCGTCAGGGTGATGCCGGTTCATCCCGCTTCTACCTGTCAATGGAAGATCAGCTGATGCGTATCTTCGCCTCAGACCGCGTATCTAACATGATGCGCAAACTGGGGATGAAGCCAGGCGAAGCGATTGAGCACCCATGGGTAACTAAGGCGATCGCGAACGCACAGCGTAAAGTCGAAAGCCGTAACTTTGATATTCGTAAACAGCTGCTGGAATACGATGATGTAGCGAACGATCAACGTCGCGCCATCTACAGCCAGCGTAACGAACTGCTGGATGTTTCTGACGTTTCTGAAACCATTAACAGCATTCGTGAAGATGTATTCAAAGCCACCATCGACACCTATATTCCGCCGCAGTCGCTGGAAGAGATGTGGGATGTGCCAGGCCTGGAAGAGCGTCTGCGCGCCGACTTTGATCTCGATCTGCCAATCAGCCAGTGGCTGGACAAAGAGCCAGACCTGCATGAAGAGACACTGCGCGAGCGTATCCTGAATGAAGCTCAGCAGGCTTACGCAGCGAAAGAAGAAGTGGTTGGCGTAGAAATGATGCGCAACTTCGAGAAAGGCGTAATGCTGCAAACGCTGGATTCACTGTGGAAAGAGCACCTGGCTGCCATGGATTATCTGCGTCAGGGTATTCATCTGCGTGGTTATGCGCAGAAAGATCCTAAGCAGGAATATAAGCGTGAATCCTTCTCTATGTTTGCTGCAATGCTGGAGTCACTGAAATATGAAGTGATCAGCACACTGAGCAAAGTACAGGTGCGGATGCCGGAAGAAGTTGCAGCCATGGAGCAGCAGCGTCGTGAAGAAGCTGAGCGCCTGGCACAGCAACAGCAACTGAGCCACGTTGATGACGAAACTGCCGCAGCCGCTGAACTGGCTGAACAGACGGGTGAGCGCAAAGTAGGACGTAACGATCCTTGCCCATGCGGTTCCGGTAAGAAGTTCAAACAGTGCCACGGTCGTCTGGCTTAATTAAATCGCTGTCATGAAAAAGCCAGTCCGCTTGCGGGCTGGCTTTTTTGTTTCCGCAGAGGGGAAGGGTTGAACTGCCATTATTCTGTGAACACTTATGTTGGCTAAATAGCTCATTTGACCGGAGTGGACATGCCTGAATTCAACCCTTATCAATATCACTTTACCCCGTTTAATTCTCAGCCGCCTTTCCAGCAACAGAATCCGCAAAATACCACCGCTGGCGGGTTTCCTCAGTTTAGTTTTCCTTCGATGTCTGCCGAGTCTATTGCGGCTGAAACTGACAAAATGGTCAAACAGCTGTCGACCATGTATATGCAAATAGTGAAATCAGTGTATGAAGAAATAAAAAAATGGTATTCGACGATGCCAGAAGAATCAAAACAGGCATTAAGCAAGATGATGGAGGCTTTTTTACCTGGCTTCAGCAAAATGCTCTCGTCAGATATGCAGCAACAGCAGAATCACTATCATAAACTTTTTAATCAGTTTGATCAGACTTTCGCATCATCCCCGCCGCACGCAGCAAAGACCAATAAACTCACCAAATACTTTTCCTTTGATGTAGAGGGGAATAACCGCTTTTGGCAGTCAGAAAAAGAGAGCTGGACCGCAATGGCGCGAGGCGAATGTATTATTCAGGCCCGGCAAGCGGCCATCGCTGGAGATTTATCCGCGAAGGGGTACCGTAAAGTGATGAGTACTGTTTTGCCTCATACCGCTCCTGATGCGCCTTTGTCGTTGAACGATGTGAAAAAAAACAACGTAATGGGTAACGGCACGCAGGCCAGTTTAGTGGATATTGGCGGTTATTTCGCCACGGATATCCTGCGTTTCTCTGCCGATGATGGCAGCCAGGTGCTCTATATTCCGGGTGAAAAACCGTCTTTTATGGAGTTCACCAGTGAAACTGAACTCAATAAGGGACTGAGAGCCATGCTTCAGGATGACATGCGGCGGGATAACCTACTGCAACATTTTCCCGCCAAAGATATGGGTAGTGGAAAAATCATGAAGGGGATCGGGGATTTTGTGCAGAAAATCTGCCATGAATCAGGGGGGGAGCGTTATTTTAATACGCATAAAAAAACAGTCGGGAAAGATATTTTTTCTACTGTCGCAGATAAAGTCGCGCAACAAAGCAGTGAGGAAATTCGTGAATTAGCCAAAGGCATACCGCAGAGTTCAGGGCGGATTAATCTTCACCAGCGTGTTCCGGCTGAGACGATTTTACGCGCCATCGGCGGATTGAATTATGGACTGGCAATGCATTTAATGCCGGATCAAAGCGAGCCTGATGTGACCGATGAAATTAAAATACAATCAGCTCGCTATATTTCTCTGTTAACCAGCCGGTTCGAGCTGCCGGTTAAGCCAGTCTCTCAAAATGCGATCCCGACGAGCCGATATGCGCAATTTGCTGGCTACGCGCCAAATGTCACTAAGGAAGCGGAGAGTGAGCTCTTTTTTGATGCCGTGTCGGATCATCCCGATACTCAGCATGAAACGCCAGATGTAGAGTGGGCTGAGCCGCAGCACAGAGCTTGAGTGGCGTTGGCTATAAAGCGGTTAACTTTTGCGGGTGGCTACTTTAAAATCGGCTTTTACCGTTTCCAGGACTAAGCAATGAAACACCTTCAGGTTGCCGTTGGCATCATCCGCAATGCCGAAAAACAGATCTTTCTCACGCAGCGTGCTGCGACCTCGCATATGGCGAACAAGTGGGAGTTCCCTGGGGGGAAAATCGAAGCGGGTGAAAGTGCAAAACAGGCACTCCAACGTGAACTGCAAGAGGAAACCGGTATTGATGTGACCAGTGCGAAAGCCATTGGTTCTGCCGACCACACCTATGCAGATGTACGGGTTACGCTGCATTTCTTCCTGGTGGAAGCGTGGCAGGGCGAGCCTTGGGGACGTGAAGGACAACCACAGCGCTGGGTTGAACAGCGAGATCTGGTTGCCGAGGAGTTCCCACCGGCAAACCACGAGCTGATAGCGCGTTTGCTTAACGGCGAGCTGTAATACTACTCGCCAGAGACGCTCAGTATTTCCTGATGTCTCTGGCGCTTTAAGCGTTAAAACGCTTCCTCACTCCAGTTTTCGCTGTCTGACTGGTCGCCTGCGCTAGGAATACGTTTCTCTTCTGCTGCCCATTCGCCTAAATCAATCAATTGGCAACGCTTACTGCAAAATGGACGCCAGAGGCTCAGTTCATCCCACATGACATCTTTAGCGCAGTTTGGACAGGCTACGGTAATCACTTCTTCCTGCATACTTACCTCTAACAACAAGCTAATTCAAAATCGAGACGTGCCGGGACCTCACCATTTTCGCTGTCAAAGGGCAGGAAACGGATGGCATAACGGCTCTTATGGCCCGAAATTTGTGGGTAGAGCCGATCTTCCAGCACCAGCTGTAATCGCAGCAGATCGGCACCTTCAGCGTTGTCCTGGTAAAACCCATTAAGGCTGGTTTGCTTACGGAACGGGCCAGCCTGGCGGATCAGTTCCAGCACCATGGTCAGGCTGGTATTCAATGGCTCCAACGTTGCCAGCCAGCCGGCAACCTGCACATCTCTCTGCTCTTGAGGCTGATGTAGCCAGATATGTAAGCCGGGAAGGTCAAAGCTGCAACAGCCACCGGGAATACTCAGGCGCTGGCGTACCAGACCAACTAAACGATCTTCACGCAGCTGTTGCCCCATACGAGGCGCGTTTAACAGCAGTGGTGCCTGGGCTTTTAACTGGTTGCGCAGTTCGTTCACACGTTCACTATCTACGCCGGGGACTTCGGCCCAGGCGCGTAATTTTTGCTGTTGGCGTTCCAGCTCTTTCAGCAACTCGGTACGTATGTCACCGCGTTCAAAAATATCCAGTAATTCGCTGAGGACCCGAAACAGGGACAACGCTGAAACCGACTGGGTAACTGGCAGGCAGTCTTGCAACTGGTTAATCAGAAACTCGACGCGTAGCCAGGTACGCATTTTTTCATTTAATGGATGTTCAAACAGCACAACTGTACTCATGATCTTAATCCTGCTTCGCTGCCGCCAGCTTGAGATACTGCTGGTGCAGAGCCTTCACCTGAGGCAAAACCTCTTGCGATGACCCATTGTTATTAATGACATCATCAGCACAGGCCAGACGCTGAGCGCGCGTAGCCTGTGCTGCGAGAATACTTTTGGCCTGTTCTAAGGTCACGCCATCGCGCTGCTGTGTGCGGCTTAACTGCATATTTTCATCCACGTCCACCACCAGCACGCGATCGGCCTGAGTTTGCAGCCCGTTTTCCACTAAAAGGGGCACAACCCACAGCACATAAGGCCCGGCAGCCTGCTGCTTCAACTGTTGTGTGCGAGCCTGAATTTGTGGGTGGAGTAACGCGTTGAGCCAGGTCTTCTCTGCGGGAGCGGCAAAAATGATCTCCCGTAGGCGTGAACGCAGTAGAGCCCCTTGATTATCGAGAATGTCTGCACCATAGCGACGGGCAATTGCATCCAGGGCTGGAGCGCCCGGTTGAACCACTTCACGGGCAATCACATCTGCATCGATTACGGCTACTCCAAGGGCAGCAAACGCAGTGGAGACGGTGGTTTTACCACTGCCAATTCCACCGGTTAGCGCAACGGTATAAGGCATATCACTCTCTCAAAGGGCTTATCACAGCAACGAACCAGCAATAAAACATAGGGCCTGTTTACAAGCCTGATTAATCGGATTGTAGCGTAAATAAAGGCAAATTCGCACTCCCGTTGCTGAGATAGCCGCAGTTGAAGTGTAATTTCGTTACGGTCAGGAGAGTGAGGCAGAGGTGACGATCAGTGTAAGACGTCACCGAGGCCAAAGACCGGTAGATACATAGCAATCACAAGGGCGCCAACAATCACCCCGATCACCACCATCATCGCAGGTTCCAGAGCGGCCGCCAGGTTGTCGGCCAAGCCTGCGGCTTGAGTTTCATGCCAGTGAGCAAGGCGGTTAAGCATCTCATCCAGTGCGCCAGCCTCCTCCCCGACACGAATCAGCTGGTGGCAAAGCGGGGTGAATAGCGCACTGGACGTCATGCTGTGGTGCAGGGTGTTCCCCTCGGCAAGAGTCTTTTGTAAGGTGCTGATAGCATCTCGCCAGTGGAGGCTGGTCAGGGTTTTTTCGACGGCGGCCAGGCCGGTCAATAGCGTCAAACCCGACTGTTGTGTCAGTTGCAGAATGGCATAAATTTGGCTGAGCTGGCTGCCCCGCCACAGCGGGCCGACCAGCGGCATTCGCAGCAATAGCCGGTGTAGCCCCGTTTGCCAGCGCGGCGAACGTCGATAGAGTTGCAAACCGCCCACTGAGAGGCAAGTGAGTGACAGCAGCAGAGCCGATCCCCACTGCTGTAACCACGTCGAGAGCGATAGCACTGCCGCGGTGAAGGCGGGAAGTGGCGCGTTGAACGAGGCATATACGGCGACAAACTCAGGCAGAACAAACAGCAGCATACCGCAGCTTACGGCCAGGGCAACCAGCAGGATAAACAGCGGATAGCGCAGGGCTTTGGTGACCTTGAGCTGCAATTCACGTTGGCGTAGCTGCTGTTGTGCCAACTGCATACAGCAGTGTTCGAGCTGACCGGTAAGCTCGCCGGTTTCAATTAGAGCGGCGTAAAGTGGCGGAAATACCGTGGGCCAGCGGCGCAGCGCCTCCGAGAATGGCATTCCCGCGAGGATGCGTAGACGTAAATCCTGCAACAACGCCTGCCACCCCGGATGTTTTTCTCCCTCGCTGAGCAAGGTAAGCGCCTGCGAGAGCGGTAAACCGGCTTTAAGCAGAGTGGCAAGCTGTCGCATGACATCAATGCGCTTTACACCTTGCCACTCCTGTTTGCGCCAGCTCTTTTTGCGCTGGAGCTTAACGGGCAACAGGTCTTGCCCGGCCAGGCGCTGGAGTACTTCGTGCCGGGTTGCTGCCAACAGGGTGCCGCACTGAAGCGCGCCACGGCAATCAGCAGCCTGCCAGTGGTACAGCGCCAGCCGGTTCATGCTGCCCGCCCGTTACACGGTTTCTGGCGCATCATTTTCCAACCCGGTGATGCGCTGCATCTCCTCAAACGAGGTTTCTCCCCGGCTCACAGCCTCCAGCCCGGACTGGATCAGGCTGTGCATCCCTTGCTGCGTTGCCAGCTGCAGCACAGACTCCAACGGCAGATCGGCATTAATGGCGTTCTGAATGCGCGGTGTGACCACCAGCACCTCAAACAGCGCAATACGGCCAAAATAACCGGAAAAGCAGTGATCGCAACCCGCGGCGCGCCAGGTCTGGAGGGTGCCAGGCCATTGTTCAGTAGGCAGATGAGCCAGGGCTTGTGCGGGCTGGCGACAGTGCGGGCACAGCCTGCGCACCAGGCGCTGAGCGATGATTAAACGCAGCGCGGAGCCAATCAAATAGCCCGGAATCCCCATTTGGCGCAGGCGGGTAAGGGTTTCTCCCGTGGAGTTGGTGTGCAGGGTTGAGAGTACCAGATGCCCGGTTTGTGCCGCTTTTACGGCGATTTCGGCAGTTTCGATATCGCGAATCTCTCCAATCATAATGACATCGGGGTCCTGTCGCAGGAGCGCACGTAGCACACGGTTAAAATCGAGGCCCCTCTTGGGATTAACCTGCGTCTGATTCACACCCGCAAGGGGGATCTCCACCGGGTCCTCTACGCTACACAAATTTTTGCCATTCTGGTTCAACGCACTCAGGCTGCTATAAAGCGTAAAGGTTTTGCCGCTGCCGGTGGGGCCAGTGACCAGAATCAGTCCCTGCGGTTGCTGGAGTGCCAGGTTTAACTGGCGCAGCTGGCGAGCAGGCAGGCCCAGCTTCTCCAGCGACAAGCCGCTGGACTGACTTTGAAGCAGCCGAATTACCGCTTTTTCTCCCCCCATGACGGGGAGGGTCGCAAGGCGAAAAGAGGCGGTTTGCTGATCTATTTCACGGGTAAACTGTCCATCCTGCGGCAAGCGACGCTCGGCAATATCCAGCCCAGCCAGCACCTTTAGCCGGGCGAGCAACCCGCAAGAAGAGACTTCTGGCATCCTCGCTACCCCTTGCAGTACACCGTCAATGCGTAGACGAATACGTAAGCCGTGGGTCTGGGGTTCAAGGTGAATGTCTGAGGCACGACGCTGGATGGCAAGCCGCAGCAGCTGATCTAAGGCGGCGCTGGCCGTTTCGCCATGCGCCTCAGAAACGGTGTCATTCGTGGTTTGGTTTTGTTGCTGGAGTTGATCAATACGCGCCTGCGGCCAGCACTCCACTTCAATCAGACGCTGGCAGGCAAAGCGCAGTGTTTCGCTCATCTCCTCCGGGACGGTATCGGCGACCGCTACACGTAAGACACGTTCATCCAGATGCAGGATCACAGCATTAAACCGCTGGCAGAGTTGATGCACTACCGTGTGGGGTTCTCTCATGATGCACCGCCGACATCAGCAAAGCGGAACTGCTCTTCACACTGTTTACGCAGGCTCTGATTGCTGCTTTCACAGCGCCGCTGCCAGTCGAGGGTCCCCTCGGTATCACTCCACTGTGGACGCATTTCCACGGTGAGCCCTTGCAGACTCTCCTGGCCAGTGAGTTTAATATTCCCTTTCAGTACAGTAAGAGCGGAGACATACCTTGACGTCCGGGCAGCCGGGATGCCTTTATCCCCCGCCTGGCACTGATCGGGCCCACCGCTTTCGATAGCACAGAGTTCAACGGCCGTTTTGTAGGGCAGCATGGTCTGGAGCATGTCGGTCAGCGCGGCGCGTTGCAGGTAGTTCTGATAGGCGGGTAGGCCAATTGCGCTGAGAATCGCGACGATCCCCACCACAATCATCAATTCGACCAGGGTAAATCCTTGTTGATAACGCATATGTTTGCCTCCTTGTGATGAAGGCTGTCATCCTGGGGAGGAAAGGGCGCATTGAACAGGGCGTGAGGATGAAGTTGGAAAACCGTGCTCAGAGAAAATGGGCGTATTGCAGCCGGTCAACATCAGGTTGCGAGTACGCACGCAGAAAAGCGCGTACTCGCAGCGGGCATTAAATAAAGCGCATGGAGAGATCCAGCGCGCGAAGATGCTTGGTTAGCGCCCCCACGGAGATATAGTCCACACCCGTCTGGGCGATGGCGGTCAGCGTCTCTACGGTGACATTGCCGGAAACTTCCAGCTGTGCTCGGTCATCGGTGAGTTGCACGGCTTGCTGCATGTCTGCCAGAGAGAAGTTATCCAACATGATGATATCCGCACCGGCATCCAGCGCCTGCTGAAGCTCTTGCATGCTCTCAACTTCCACTTCAACCGGAACATCGGGGTGCATCCACATTGCGCGTTCCACCGCCTGTTGAATCGAACCGCTGGCGATGATGTGATTCTCTTTAATCAGAAACGCGTCTGATAATCCCAGACGATGATTACTACCTCCGCCGCACAGCACGGCATATTTCAGCGCAGTACGCAGTCCTGGGATGGTTTTACGGGTATCCAGTAGCTGTGCTCTGGTGCCTTCCAGCAGGGCCACATACTCCTGCACCTGAGTGGCAACACCGGAGAGCGTCTGGACGAAATTCAGCGCGGTGCGTTCTGCGGTAAGCAGCAGACGCGCTGGCCCCTGAATTTCAAATAACAGCTGATCGGCCACCAGCGTATCGCCATCATCGACATGCCATGTCAACGTCGTACGCTGCCCAAGCTGAATAAACACTTCTTCGACCCAGCGTTTACCACAGAAAACACCGGCTTCGCGGGTGATGACACGGGCATGGGCTTGCGCTTCCTCTGGCAGCAGCTGAGCAGTGATATCACCATTGGCATCAACGCTCCCGCCTAAATCTTCTGCCAGGGCGCGCTCTACCGCTTCAGGGATGTCTTCTTCAATGCGGTGAATCAAGGCAGTACGACGATTGTCCGGGTCATAGCGACGCGTAGACATAGCTGGTTTACTCCGGTTATCTAAGGAATTAAGTCTGTCACCTTAGCCTGGGCTGGACCAGGATGCTACAGGTGATGTGATTAATGTTTAGTATACTGAACATTGCCGGTGTGATGCGTGAGCCGGACAACACAAACTCTCAAGACCCTGATGTGATTCATGCTATTCTCAGCCGGGCCAGAAGGAGATAACTCATATGAAACTGGAACAGGGCTGGCTGAGCGCCGCACGTAGAGTACCGTCCCCGCATTTTAATCAACGTCCTGATGACGAAGTGCCGTCACTGTTGGTGATCCATAATATCAGTCTACCGCCTGGCGAGTTTGGCGGCCCCTGGATTGATCGGCTGTTTAGCGGCACGTTGCCCGCTGAGGCCCACCCCTATTTTGCTGAGATTGCTCATCTGCGCGTGGCTGCGCACTGCTTGATTCGCCGTGATGGCGAAGTGGTGCAATATGTACCCTTCGATCAGCGCGCCTGGCACGCGGGTGTTTCGCAGTTTGAAGGGCGTGAAAACTGCAACGATTTCTCTATTGGCATCGAGCTGGAAGGCACCGATGACCTGCCTTACACCGAAGCGCAATACCAGGCGCTGGGTGAAGTCACCCGTTTGTTAATGCTGCACTATCCGGTGACGACACAGCGTATTACCGGGCACAGCGATATTGCTCCGGGGCGTAAAACCGATCCGGGTCCCGCTTTTAACTGGGAGATGTATCAGCAATTATTGCAGCAACCCTTGCCGTAATTTCACTGGAGTAAGTATGACGCTGTTTACTTTATTACTGGTTTTAGGTTGGGAACGTCTGTTTAAACTGGGGGAACACTGGCAGCTAGAACACCGCCTGGAGCCTCTGTTCCGCCGCCGTCACCATTTTTCACTCACCCGTACTCTGCTGTTATTGGTAATGGCGATGGTGGTTACCGGGGTACTTATCTGGTGCCTGAAAGGGCTGTTGTTCGGCGCAGCACAGCTGGCTTTCTGGATAATCACCGGGCTACTCTGTATTGGTGCAGGCTCTGTTCGCCTTCACTACCATGCCTATCTCAAAGCCGCGACTCACAATGATGAAGCGGCCCATCAGGCGATGGCGCAGGAGCTGACGTTGATTCACGGTGTGGCGGTGGAGTGCAGTGAAAGTGAGTTTCTGCGTGAGCTACAAAATGCGCTGATCTGGATTAACTTCCGTTTTTATCTTAGCCCGCTGTTTTGGTTTGTGGTTGGCGGCCCGTGGGGGCCGGTATTACTGGTCGGGTATAGCGTGATACGCGCCTGGCAGGGATATCTGGCAAAGCATGAGACGCCGCTTAATCGCGCTCAGTCCGGTGTGGATCGTCTGCTGCATGTCCTGGACTGGATCCCGGTGCGTTTGGCTGGCGTTGCCTACGCGCTGCTGGGCCACGGTGAGAAAGCCCTGCCGGCGTGGTTTGCCTCACTGGCCGACTTCCGTCGTTCTCAGTACCAGGTGTTGACCAGCCTGGCGCAGTTCTCCCTGGAACGCGATCCCCATATGGATAAAATCGAAACGCCGCGTGTTGCGGTGGCGCTCGCCAAACGGATTTCGTTGGTACTGGTCGTGGTGGTCGCGCTGCTGACGATTTACGGCACACTGGTGTAAACCAGTAACGAGAACATGCCTGTATCCCCGAAGATAATGCAGGAGGATACAGGCACTGGCGTGCAAATCCGTTAATCTGCCAGCAGATGGCTGTACATACTCATCAGACGGCGTGTCACACCGTTGGTCCAGCCGAAGCCATCCTGTAATGGGTATTCACCACCGCCTCCGGGACGTGCCCGATCGCCACTGATGTCATATTTTTCGACCAGCTTGTGGTGCAATTGATAGAAGTTGTTCACGGTCGTCAGCCAGTTAACCGCAATTTCAGTTGCCAGCCGCTCTTCACCGTATTGGTTCAGCCCCTGAACGGCCATCCATTGTAACGGTGCCCAACCGTTAGGCTTATCCCATTGCTCGCCGCTCTCGACCATTGAACTAACCAATCCGCCGGGCGTCAGCAGCAGGTGGCGCAGGGCAATTGCCTGCAAGTGTGCTTGTTTAGGGCTGGCAAGACCGACAAACAGCGGCACCACAGCGGCTGCGGTGAAGGCCCCAAAACGTTCCCGTCGCCAGTCGTAATCACGGAACACACCCGCAGTCTTGTCCCACAGATAGTGATTGATGGCTTTTTTACGCGTTTCCGCTTTGTTCTGCCACGCCAGCGCCGTCAGCTCTTCCCCTTTGGCGCGCGAGAGCGCGGCAATCATCACTTCCAGCTTGTACAAGAAGGCGTTCAGATCCACCGGGATAAACTGCGTGGTGCGAATGCTGGCCAGCCGTTTTGGATCGCGCAGCCAGCGGGAAGAGTAATCCCAGCCGGAAGCCGCTCCAGCGCGCAGGTCACGATAGACTTCATTGGCAGGCCGGCGAGATTGCTTCGCGGTTTCCACATCTTCCAGCCAGGATTCATCGCGCGGCGTATCACGATCGTCCCAATAACGATTGAGTAGTGACCCGTTCGGCATTCTCACCACGTGGCGATAAGCCTGGTGTGGCATGAGCTCGCCCGCACCGTCCATCCAGAACTGATACTCTTTCATCAACTGGTCGAGATAGCGCTTCGCACCGCGAATGCCGTCCTCCTCAAACAGTTCAACCATCAGTGCAAAGACCGGCGGTTGTGAACGGCTTAGATAGTAGGTGCGGTTCCCGTTCGGCACGTGGCCATAGTTATCAATCAACCAGGCAAAATTATCTGCCATGTGGCGCAGGAGATCGTCCCGCCCACTGTCTGCCAGGCCGAGCATGGTGAAGTAAGAGTCCCAGTAATAGGTCTCGCCAAAACGACCGCCGGGCACCACATAGGGTTTCGGCAACGGCAGTAGCGAGGAGAAGGGCATATGCTGCTGTGGCATCTTGGTTAAGACCGGCCAGAGATCGTCAATATGTTCATTGAGGCTCTTATCAGGGTTCGAAACGTAAAAGCTTTCATTAACCCCGGGCAGGTAGAAGTGATCGTGCACAAAGCGTTTGAGATCAAACCCACTGTTTTTGCGCTGACGGCGGTAGTGGATCAGCACATCCAGCGGATCATATTTGGGTGAGCAGTCGGGAAACGTTTTGCTATCCGGGAAGATACGCGCCATCTGCACATCTTCAAACAGCTCCAGATAACGATCGGCAGGCGTCAAGGCGTCCGGTGCGGGCAGGCCTTCAATGAGCTCGGGTTCCGGCTCTGAATCCTGCATGCCTTCTCGTTTCAGTTCGTGGGGATCGAATTGATACTCAACTTCCGCCTCACTACGAACCGGATCGACGGCTTTGTTTTCCTGGCGATAAGTATTAATGGCGGCCTCCTGAACAGTCCTGGTTGCGCAAAGCACAAATTATAGTCTGCTGATTCCCGCCATTAACAATGCAGTTTGTCTATGAACGTAATAAAAATTGTCTATTGATCACGATTTTGCAGAAAAAACGCCGTAAAACAACGTACTGAGTGAATTAAGAAAAAAAAGGGTATCGGACTATTCTTGCGTGCTGTAACAGATACCGAGGCGGGTTGAAGAAAAAAAGCATTTCCTGACATAACCCTGCGCGCGTCAGGTGATCATTTTGTGCTCATGGCAGGGGTCGTTGGCAGGCTAAGTGGACTCTCTCTGTCAGAAGCAGGCATCAATAGAAATTCTTATCGTCGATGCTTGAATTGTTAATTGCATGGCGAAAAGTTATCGTATTTTTTAACAACTCTCGTTTTGTCCAGTGGGAAGGTATTCATAGATGGCGCATTAATTTCCACCTGTATATTTTTAACTTAGTGAAATGCTGAATAAATTTCTGTTGTTAATCTCTCAGTAAATAACCCGCATGTTTGCCCATTACCCGACGTCAGGCTCATAACTTTTAACATACTCAATTCCCATCAGAAAAAATCGCGAAATTAATTCTGACTGTTATAGTTTTTATACATCTGACTGTTTATGTTTCCAGTCTCGTGTTTTTCCTAAAATCTACAGTGAGCTTTTAATTAAAACGCAGTGCATCCTGGCTGCAATTTATTGATTTTTTAGTGAAACACTTGGTGTTGCTGCTGGCAACGAGGTAAGCAATGTTTGGATTAGATGCCTTCCACCTGGCAAGGATACAGTTCGCCTTTACTGTCTCTTTCCACATCATATTTCCGGCCATCACCATCGGTCTTGCCAGTTTTCTGGCGGTGCTCGAAGGGATGTGGCTGAAAACACGCAACACAACCTACCGTGATTTGTACCACTTCTGGTCCAAGGTCTTCGCGGTCAACTTTGGTATGGGGGTAGTCTCGGGCCTGGTGATGGCCTATCAGTTCGGTACTAACTGGAGTGGTTTTTCTCAGTTTGCCGGGAGTATTACCGGCCCGCTGTTAACCTATGAAGTCCTGACGGCCTTTTTCCTTGAGGCTGGGTTCCTGGGGGTGATGCTGTTTGGCTGGAATCGCGTTGGCCCTGGGCTGCACTTCTTTGCCACCTGCATGGTAGCGCTGGGAACGATTTTCTCGACGTTCTGGATCCTCGCTTCCAACAGTTGGATGCATACCCCGCAGGGCTACATTATTGAGAATGGCGTGGTGGTCCCCGTCGACTGGTTGAAGGTGATCTTTAACCCCTCCTTCCCGTTCCGATTGTTGCATATGTCCACGGGAGCCTTCCTTGCCAGTGCCTTTTTTGTTGGGGCTTCTGCGGCCTGGCATCTGTTGCGCGGGAATAACAATCCCGCGGTACGTAAGATGTTCTCGATGGCACTGTGGATGGCGCTGATTGTCTCGCCGATTCAGGCGTTTCTCGGTGATGCCCATGGGCTCAATACCCTTGAGTATCAGCCCGCCAAAATCGCTGCCATTGAAGGGCACTGGGAAAATCCTCCTGGTGAAGCCACGCCATTGATTCTGTTTGGTATTCCGGATATGGAACAGGAGCGCACTAAATATGCCATAGAAATTCCTTATCTTGGCAGCCTGATTTTGACCCACAGTCTGCATAAGCAGATTCCGGCGCTCAAAACCTTCCCAAAAGAAGATCGGCCAAATTCGACCGTGATCTTTTGGTCCTTCCGCGTGATGGTGGCGCTGGGGCTGCTGATGATTGGCATGGGGCTGATTAGCCTGTGGCTGCGCTTTAGAAAACGCCTCTATGAATCGCGGCCTTTCCTCTGGTTCTGCCTGTTAATGGGCCCTTCGGGATTGATTGCGATACTCGCCGGGTGGATCACCACAGAAATGGGGCGTCAGCCGTGGGTGGTATACGGGGTTCAGCGGACGATTGATGCGGTTTCACTGCACAGTGGTCTGCACATGAGTATCAGTTTGCTGGCCTTTATTCTCGTGTACTGCTCGGTGTTCGGCGTGGGGTATCACTACATGATGCGCCTGATTAAAGCTGGCCCAGTGACGGGCGAAGGGAGTGAAGTTGAGCACGGTGGTCCGGGGCAACATAAAACCCCGGCACGCCCGCTTTCTGCTGCTCATCTCAACAACCGTCAGGATGAGGAACGCTAACATGGTCGACTTTTCTGTTATCTGGTTTGCCATCATTGTCTTCAGTACCCTGATGTACATCGTTATGGATGGGTTTGACCTTGGCATTGGGTTACTGTTGCCGTTCAACAAAGATCCGGTTGAGCGCGACATGATGGTGAACACGGTGGCACCGGTCTGGGATGGCAATGAAACCTGGCTGGTGCTTGGCGGTGCAGGGCTGTACGGTGCTTTTCCACTGGCTTACTCCGTGCTGCTGGATGCACTTTCAATCCCCCTGACGGCCATGCTAATTGGTCTGATTTTCCGTGGTGTCGCGTTTGAATTTCGCTTTAAAGCCACGGAAGAGCACCGACCGTTCTGGGATAAATCGTTTATTGCCGGTTCTCTGTTGGCGACGTTTAGCCAGGGGGTTGCCGTTGGGGCGATTCTGAACGGATTTCCGGTGGTGGGGCGGGCTTATGCCGGATCGGCGATGAGCTGGTTGGCACCCTTCCCCCTGTTTTGTGGCGTGGGGCTGGTGATTGCTTATGCGCTGCTGGGCAGTACCTGGTTGATTATGAAAACCGAACATCAACTGCACCGCAAAATGACAACGCTGGCCCTGCCGCTGACGTTGGCGCTGCTGGTTGTGGTGGGGATTATCAGCCTGTGGACGCCGCTCACACACAACGACATTGCCCATCGTTGGTTCTCACTGCCCAATCTGTTCTGGTTCCTGCCGGTGCCGCTGTTAGTGCTGCTCTGTTCATGGGGGCTCATTCGTGCGCTGAAACGTGAGGCTCACTATGCTCCCTTCATGCTCACGCTGGCGCTGATATTCCTTGGCTTCTCCGGTTTGGGGATCAGTATCTGGCCGAACATTATTCCGCCTTCCATCAGTATCTGGCAGGCAGCTTCTCCGGCGAACAGTCAGGCCTTTATGCTGATTGGCGGCTTGCTGATTATCCCGGTGATTCTGGGCTACACCTTCTGGAGCTACTACGTATTCCGGGGGAAAATAAAAGCGGATGAAGGATATCACTGAGATGCAATTTAAAGTCGGCATGATGAAAACAGAAACGCAGCCCAAAAGTCCGTGGTGGCAGCGAATCCTGTGGCTGATGGTGATTTACAGCGCCAGTGTGTTAGCCCTTGCAGGCGTTGCATGGATATTTCGCCTGATGATGTCTGCGGCGGGTATGCGCACACATTAGTGTTAATGTTATCCCGGCCCTCGTTGCTCTGGTGATGGGGGCATCAATCCCTGCACAAATAGTGCTGTTTTTGCCGCCTCGCATTTACCATTCCTTACATAGCTAATACGTTTTTGTTATATTTTGATGACGATTTCATCAGTTTTCTTCACATAAGATCCGCACGGAAATGCTTAGTCTTCAGGTAAAACAACAGTACATCCACGATCTGGTGGACTGGATTGAAGCGAATCTGACCGACGATCTCAACATCGAGTCGATCACGGCGAAATCCGGCTATTCCAGATGGCATATGCAGCGTATGTTCAAAGAGATCACCGGACAGACCCTGGCCTCCTATACCAGAAAAAGACGCCTGACCATCGCCGCGATGGCTCTGCGCCTGACGCGCCTCTCTTTAATCGATATCGCTGTGCGTTTTGGTTTTGAAAACCAACAAAATTTCACCCGCGTATTCAAAAGTCATTTCATGATCACGCCCGGTGTCTTCCGCCGCATTCCTGAGCTGCATTTCAGAGGCTTTCACGGACGCATCAGTACGGAACACGGCAGTGGTGTGGCGCAACTGATCACGCGTGATGAACTGCACTTGTGCGGTGAAGTGGCGGAGTGGGAGTGCGCATTCGGCGAATTTGTTCCTCAACAGGCAAACATCGTAGCGGAACATGCCAGGCGCTTTGTGAACTTTGCCGGTCAGCACAGCTCACGCGGCTGGCTGGGGTTCCAGTATGGTCCGGGGCAGTCAGGGGCTGAGCAGCAGCAGATTAGCCTGTATCAGGCGCTGGAGAGTCATCATCAAGATAAGCTCACCACCCATGCTGTTGGCTGGACGGCACCTGCGGGACTTTATGCCACTATCCACTGGCAGGGTACGCCGGAACAGATCAACCCGTTTATTGCTGAGATGTACTACAACCACTTGCCGGAACTGGGCGTGGCGCGGCGTGAGGGGAAAGATCTGCTGCGTCTGGAGATGCAACAATCGTCCAGTGAGTGGCTCACCGGCATGTTCTCTATTCCGGTGACTCGCGTCGACTAAGCGGAATGTGCTGGAGGCGTCTGCTTTCAGCACAATTTTATAATCCCTCTCCACACAGTGGCGTAAAATAAACCCTGATGACAGAGTAGACGATGACGCCTGCTCTGACTGCAATCTGTATGGCATTCCGGCCAACTCTGGCCACAACACGACAAAAACCATGAAACGTTCAATTCTGATGATGCTGGCTGTGCTGGTCATCATGCCTTTCACTACCCAGGCCCATGCGCAACTCGCAGGGGGATTACATCCGCAGCAAAATAACTGCCAGGCGCAGGAAATTTTTGGTGATGCACGTTACGGCGGTGACGGTGGTGCAGCGGCGGGCTGTGACGGCACAGTGAATTAATGCTGCGTAGCAGCAATTCTTTTCCGATAACACATCATTAACAATTTTGCGTGAGACGCACCGCTTCCCTCTGCGTTCCACGCTGTCCCTGAACAGCCGGTAAAAAACCTCCATCCTTTACGTCCCTTCAACATGTAGCCAGACGCGCTATTTTCATCAGTACCGATCGGTATAGCATTTTATGACATTGCGAATAAGATATATCATGAGTAGGGTGTGGGAAGTTGAGAATGAGTTTCGATTTCACCCACTATCTACATGTGCGGATTCGCGAGAGGCACATTATGGCAGCACAATCTGATTCCAGCGTGGCGCTGAGCCATCACACCATTTCTCATACCGCTGCCCGTAAAGTGGCAGATGCCGCCTTACAAGTTGCTGCACAGCATGGCTGGAACATCAGCGTGGCCGTTGTCGATCGGGCTGGTGAGTTAGTCACCCTCGATCGTGCAGACCATGCGATTGGTATCAGCCCCGCGGTGGCACAAGGGAAAGCCCGTACGGCTGCACTGTTGCAGGCGCCGTCAAAAGAGTTTGAAACCTTCATCAACAGCGGCAAGCCGAGTTTCCTGGCCACGCCAGGGGTGACGCCACTGGAAGGTGGCGTACCAATCTGGTTGCACGGTGAAGTGATTGGCGCGGTGGGGATCAGTGGCGCGCACGGTGAGAATGACTCTCTGGTGGCCATTGAGGCCGCACTGGCATTAGGCGAGTAAGGAAACACCATGTCTGACTTAAACAACAAACATCTGGTAGTGGTGGGTGGGAGTTCAGGGATTGGTTTCCGTGTTGCTGAGCGAGCGGCGCAGCAGGGCGCGGTACTGACGCTGGTCGGGCGCAATGAGCTGCGTTTAGCGCAAGCCAGTGAAGCGCTGTCACAGCAAGGGGCGGAAATTCGCGCTACGCTGGCAGTGGATGCACACGATCACGAGGCATTACGCGCGGCGTTTGCGCAGATTATGCCTTGTGATCATCTGGTGTCGATGGTGGGTGATGCCATGGGCGGTGGTTTTCTTGCCGCAGATATGGCGCTGATTGAGCGGGTTATCCACTCTAAATTCCTGACGAATGTTTTGATTGGCAAACTGGCGGCGGAGAAAGTCCGTCCTGGCGGGTCAGTGATTTTTACCGCAGGCACCGGCGGGAAACCGCAGCACGCCTGCGCCAGTTTAGTTGGCAATCAGGGCATTGTGATGCTGGTTCAGGGGCTGGCCGCCGAAGTGGCACCAAAGCTACGCGTCAACTGCGTTGCGCCTACCTGGACCGTTACGCCGTTATGGCGTGACCAGCCAACAGAGCAGGTTGAACAGACGAGACAGCACTTCGCCTCCATCATTCCGCTTGCGCGTACCGCAGAGATTGATGAACTGGCCGATGCCTATCTGTTCCTGATGAAAAATGATTTTATTACCGGACAACAAATTGCAGTCGATGGCGGCGTAATGCTGGGCTAAGTGCCGCCACAGCTGACCACAGGAGTTATCTTTTGGCTAAAAAACAGAATGAAACCGTAAGTCGTGCACCACAGCGGGTACGTAATGAATTACGCTTCCGCCACGTTACCGTTGCAAGCAAAGAAAAAATCGCCAACGCTTTCTGGCGCGTGATCTTTAGTGGTGAAGATCTGGCGGGCTTCAACTCCCCTAGCTTTGAAGACCACATCAAAGTCTTTATCCCGGCGGAAGGCAGTACTGAACTGCAACTGCCTACCATGACGGAAGAAGGCATCGTCTGGCCGGATGGCGTCCGTCCACCCGCGCGTGACTATACGCCACTGGCTTTTGATGGCGAGTCCAGCCTGACGCTGGATTTCTACATTCACGAGGGCGGGGTGGCCAGCGGTTGGGCCGATCGGGCTCAAGTAGGCGATAAACTGGCGGTGGGCGGCCCACGTGGTTCACTGATTATCCCGGCAGACTATGCGGTACAGTTATATGTACTGGATGAGAGTGGTCTGCCCGCGTTCAAACGCCGTAAAGACGATTTGCAGGCAGAGCAGGTCCATGTCTTTGCCTATGCTGATGAAGCCACTGGCCGTGAATACCTTGGCGACCTCAGCGGCATCAATGTGACCTGGCTGGGCAGTGGCAATATGCACAGCGATAACCTGGGACAACTGATTGCAGAGATCAGCAAAGTCTCAATTCCGACCGAAGAGTATTTCGTCTGGCTCACCGGAGAAGGCGAGTTTGTGAAAACCCTCAGCGACTATTTCACTGAACGCTGTGGCCTCGACAGCGATTACGTGCGCGCTGTGGCTTACTGGCATCTTAAGAAATAACTGCATTGCCGCCACCCGTGTTGAATTTTGCCGGGTGGCACACTACTATCTACCTCCCTTGAATTCTCCCCTGGATAAGTAATGAAACAGCCTCCGGCACACGTCTGTCCTACTGATACTTCTTCTCGTGGTAGCTGTTCGGGACGCCGAAAACGGCGTGAGAAAATGCTGGATGCCAGCGATATTCGTTTGCTGATGCTGCACTTCCTTGCGCAAAGTCCGGCCCACGGTTACGAACTGATTAAGTCCGTGGAAGAGCTCTCAAAAGGGGAATACTCTCCCAGTCCGGGGATTATTTACCCTAATCTGACGTTGTTAGAAGAGACGGATGCTATCTCCGTGGTGGATGCGCAGGCTTCCCGTAAAGCCTATAGCCTGAATAAAGCAGGCAGTGAAATCCTTGCTGAAAGCAGCGAACAGATCGCGAGCCTGATTCAGCGATTGTCTTCCATGGCCGTTCTGGTGAATAACCGCAATATTCCCGATGTAGAAAAATCTATTCATAATTTGCGCAGTGCGCTGAATTTGCGACTGTCGCAGGAAAATATTTCTCAGGCATCGCTGGATAAAGTCATTGCCGCCATGAACGAAGCGGCTGAAAAAATTGCATCATCCTGAGAATAAAACAAAATAATCTCACTAATCTATTTCTGAATGTTGCGCCAGGAGACTAATGGCGCACTTCTCTTTTCTTTAATTTACGTAAACCAAAAAGGTTTATTAGCCAGATGTAAACGGTAGTTTTATTTATTAATCTCAGGCGCTATTTTTCTCTCCGTTGCATTATTTTAATACCAGGAGAAAAACATGTCGCAAAATAATAAGTCCCCCGTTCACGATCTGCGCTCGGCGATTGCCCGTTTGCAAACCATCCCCGGTGAATATGTTTCAACCGATACCGAAGTGAATCCTGAAGCCGAACTGTCAGGGGTTTATCGCTATGTCGGGGCAGGCGGCACCTGTGAACGTCCAACCCGAAAGGGTCCGGCAATGATGTTTAACCAGGTGAAAGGCTTCCCCGGCGTGCGCGTAGTGACCGGAATGATGGCCACCCGCGAGCGTGTCGGGCATCTGCTGGATTGCCCACCAGAGAAGCTAGGCTTTTTGCTGCGTGAATCCGTGCATCACGCCGTGGACCCTGTCCTCACATCGGGCGGCGGCAAGCTGCTGGCAGTGATTCAGTTTAAAAAGGGCTCTCCGGTGGACGAAGGACGCCAGCGCCAGGCGGCGATCATTGCTTTTGCGGCATTCCCTGAGCTGAAAAACGTCATTCTGGTGGATGAGGATGTCGATATCTTCGATACCGATGACATCTTGTGGGCGATGCAAACCCGCTATCAAGGGGATATCGACACCATCACGATCCCTGGCGTCCGCTGTCACCCGCTGGACCCTTCACAAATGCCGGAGTACAGCGCGAGCAACCTGCAACCGGGAATGACCACGAAAACCGTGTTCGACTGCACCGTGCCGTTTCACCTGAAACATCATTTCGAACGTTCGAAGTTCATGCATGTCGATGTGAAACGTTTTCTACCCGATTTTGAGTAATTGACATCCTCCCCGCCCTAAACGGCAGGGATTTCTGCAGCCAGACGGCAATGTCCTGCCGCGAGTATGTTCTTTGCGGCGTTTACGTCGCGGTCATGAGTGATTCCGCACTCACAACAAGTCCATGCTCTTATTCGCAGGCCTGCTCTACCTTTCGGACTGTTCGCGGAGATAGCCCCGCAACACGAACACGCCTGGGTGGAATATCTTTCGTTGACCACTTCAAACACCACTGACCGCGCAATCGCTTTGTATTTCAGCTGTGTTTTGAGCATCGCCCAGCCAGCGTCCAGAACGCTCTTCGCCATTCTGGTTTTGGCTAACTGGCTGCTGCTCACGTCGCCCACGAAGATTGCCGCATGGCGGTTTACCAGCGCCGTGCTGTACTTGTGCAGGGCATCTTTGCGGCGGTGCTTTATTTTGGCATGAATGGCGCGGACTCGCGCTTTCTTGCCTGCCCGCTGCGCCTTGCCTAATGCGGGCTCCAGGTCGCGATAGAAACGCCCTGCCTCCAGCTTTTCACCCTCTGACGGGGTGGCGTAGTCCTTCAATCCCAGATCTACGCCCACGGCGGTTGTGCCTGCGGTCGGGGCGGTTTCTACCGCTACGCAGACATTGAAATACCAGCGCCCCCGGCTGTCTTCTGAAAAGCTCCCGGCGCGGAATTTATAGCCGCTCAGGCCGTAGCTGTCCCAGACCTTAAAGAAGTGGCCTGCGAATTTCACGCAGCCGTTCTGCCACTGCGCCGCCCGCGATTTAAACGGCACCCAGCCCAGGGAACGGCGAGCGCCACCACTGACGCGCCAGCGCAGGCTGGAACGCTTAAACTGTTTTCGTGCCTTGCCGTGCTCGGCGATCACTTCCTGTACGGTCGCGCTGCCGATGGTATAGCCGCGTTCTTTCTGAATCCCCGCCGTCAGTTTTTGAACATCAAACACCGATAGCCATTTTGGAACCTGCGCACCAAAATCGCCCGCGTTGCTGTAGGCCGCTCTGGTTATCTCGTTTGCCAGATTAAAAACCTGATTGACCTCAAAGGCCATCTGCCGCAATACGGCGGCATGTTTGTCTTTAACCCTGACTGACAATGTTTTGGTCTGGATGCTCATGGCGCGCTAAATTACAGGTCAACATTAAATCAATAAAGGTGAGTTTATCGCGTTAGCAGCAGAAACATGACATGGCGCCATTAAGACCTGCATAAACCTGCACGGAAGCCAAATACGCTGTGATCGCCGTCGCACTTCGCGGGTCGCGTGGGCAGAACGCCACTTGAAGTCATTAAGAAATACATTGAGCAACAGAACCGCCCTCATTATCCCGCTTGCGCGGATTTCGCTCTTCCTCCCCCACCTGCTTCCCGCGAAAAGTCCTGGTGACAAAGAGGTTCTGCAACTGCTTAGCCCACAGCCAGAGAAACGCACGTCATTGAGTCTGGAGACACCCGAAGCGATCCTTGCCGATCTCATCGTTACCCGCACTCAGCGCTACGCTACTGATATTGAAGAACACGCGCGTGGCGTCTGTGGTATTGCCGTGAGCTTAAGGACCGGACCAGGAGAGCGCTATGCTTTATCCATTGCAGTGCCCGCTCAACGTTTTAGCGAACAGCGTTCGCGGTTATTAGCTGCATTGATGCAATGTCGCGCTGAAATTGAGGCAGCACTCTCCTGCTAGCCTCTGATCTGAACTCGCCTAAAAATCATTCAAATTAACTGAATTAGTTCAGCAAATCGTTCAGCTTTTAACCTTGCCAGTTCAGGCCTATCATTTCCTACATCAAGGCGAAACGCCTTACAACAAACAATATCTTCTGAGGAAATGACCATGAAAAACATCAAAACTTTAGTTGTAGTTTCAGCGCTCTCACTGTTCTCTGCGGCGGGTTTTGCTCAAACCATCAGCGCAACCAGTTCTACGCTGGATGGTGCAGAAGCCAAAATTGCCGCTCAGGCACATCAGGCAGGCAGCCAGTACAAAATTACTGAAGCTTACAGCGGTAACCGCGTGCACATGACCGCTGAACTGACAAAATAATCGCAAAGAATGATAAAAACACGATGAAATGATAACCGCACTAATTGATAACACACTAATAGTAACATAGGTTATCATCACTTCATCGCAGGCACACAGCCTGAACCTGATAAGCAAAACGCAAAATTAAGGATACCGACCATGAAAACTATCAAAACATTGTCATTAGCTACCGTTGCTGCTCTGTCACTGATCTCTTTCGGCAGCTTCGCCCAGAGCGTGACTGCAACCAGCTCAACCCTGGATGGCGCAGAAGCAAAAATCGCTGCTCAGGCACAGCAAGAAGGTGCGAACTACAAAATCACCGAAGCGAATTTCAATAACGGCGTGCACATGACCGCTGAGCTGTACAAATAATATCCCTCTGTTGATTTAGCCGCCGCAAGGCGGCTTTTTTTATGCCTTTTAACGGGTATTCAGGCGTTCAATCTCCCCGCTGATGGCTTTGATTGTCATCTGCGCAGCACGCGAAAGCTGGCGAGAAGGTGCAGTACATAGCGCCAGCGTCAGAGGGCGAATCAGTTGCCCTTTCAACGGGACAAAATAGAGCTGCTGCTGTTTAACCTCTTCCAGCACATCCAGCAAGCTTAATACCGCCACACCGGCACGCTGGCGAACCAGCGATTTGATCAGCCGGATGTCATTGCACACAATCGCATTTTCGGGTGCCAGGCTATGATGCCGGTAGAGCAAACGCACCCGGTCATAAACCACGAGCGGCTCACCGGGAATAATATGGCGTTCCTCACTGAGTTCGCCAGGTGACAGACTGGCGCGTTCCGCCAATTCATGTCCGGTCGGCAACACCACACCCATGGGCATTTCAGCAAATGCCAGGACATCCAGGCCACTTTGCCCTTCAGGATCGAGCACCAGACCAAAGTCGATTTCAGCCTGCCGAATGCGCTGGCTGATTGACAAACTGTCCCCCACCGAAAGATCGAGGCGTAGCCACGGCCAGTCGCTGGCAATGCGGGCAAAGGCATCCGCCATACAGCCATCACTCAACGCCTGAATCAGCCCTACGCTAACGTGACCCCTTTTCACCCCCTGAATATCATCAAAATAGTGGCAGGTCAGGCGAAACTCTCGCTGCCAGCGCTGAATATTATCCAGCAGGAGTTCTCCCGCGGTGGTCATCCGTAGCCCATCGGGCAACCTCTCAAACAGCGGCAGGCCATATTCGACCTCCGCTTGCAGGATTTGCCGGTTGATTGCCGAAGCAGAGACATGAAGCCGCTCAGCCGCTTTCCGCAGGCTACCGCTGCGGGCGACTTCGGCAAAATAATGCGCAAAGCGAGAAAATGGACTCACGGCAACTCCTGTACTGTTTTTTGCAACACATAAGTGAATTCTTGCTGATGGATGTAAACACCTTAATCCGTACAAAATGCACTGACAATCATTTTACCGGTGCCTGACACCGGATTTATGTGAGCAAAAAAAGGAAGCCTCCCATGACAACACTTGCCCCTCCAGCCCATTGCACATTCGAACCAGACGATTGGCTGCGTCTGGCCCAGCAGTGGCATCCGGTCGCCCGCTCTTGCGATGTTGGGCCGCAGCCAACCAAAGCCGTGCTGCTGGACGAACAGTTAGTGGTTTATCGGATCCATGGCAAGGTGGTTGTAGCCCGGGATGTCTGCCCCCATCGTGGTGTGCCTTTAACGCTGGGATTCCACGATGAAGAGGGCGTAATCTGTCCTTATCACGGCCTGCGCTTCGGTGACGATGGCCGCTGCAATCGCATCCCTTCCAGCCCCAATCAGCCGATACCCGCCAAGCTGAACCTGATCACCTATGCGGTTGAGGAGCGCTTTGGCCTGGTGTGGGTCTGTATGGCACCTGATGCAGAATCACCCGCCCCGTTGCCGCAAATGCCGCACTGGGTCGATGAGGGTTTTCAGCAGATTAACTGCCCACCGTTTGACGTAGACGGTTTTGCCGGTCGCCAGGTTGAAGGTTTTCTCGATGTCGCACACTTTGCGTGGATTCATACTGAAACCTTCGCCGATCCGGATAATCAGGAAGTTCCGCCCTATAACGCCGTCGAGACACCCACGGGTTTTGTGGTGGATTACTGGAGTAGCGTGGGCAACTATCCCGCCAGCTCAGAGCATCAGGCTCCTGAAGGGTTCGAATGGTTACGCCATTTTGAAATGCACTTACCGTTTACCGCGACGCTGACCATCCATTTCCCTGGAACCGCTCGCCTGGTGATCATGAATGCGGCATCACCGGTGTCCGCCAGAAAGACCCGTATGTTTGCTCCGCTGGCGCGCAATTTCGATCTGCATGTGCCGGTAGAAGACGTCCATGCTTTCAATCACAAAGTGTTTGAAGAAGATCGTTTGATGGTAGAAACACAGCGCCCAGAACGGCTGCCGTTGGATCTGACCCTCGAAGCCCATATTCCGGCAGACCGCAGTTCGATTGCTTATCGACGTGGTCTGAAAAAAATGGGCTTCGGCGAATTTTTCCTCGTTTAACGGAGGTGAAACATGCAGACATTACGCGTCAGAGTCGAGGGAATGTGGTGCCAGGGACGGCACAACCTCGCCGTCACACTCGCTTCTATTGATGGAGTTCCCTTGCCGGCCTGGACTCCCGGTGCGCACATCGATGTGCACCTTGGCAATGGTATGGTGCGGCAATACTCTTTAACCGGCAGCGCGCGTGATGCGCAAACCTATATGATTTGTGTCGCCAAAGAGTCAGCGTCTCGCGGCGGCTCACGCTTTATTCATGAAAAACTGCGCCCCGGTGATGAGCTGAGCATTTCACCGCCACGCAACCTGTTTCCCCTGTTAGAAACACCCAAAACGATTTTACTGGCGGCCGGTATTGGGATTACGCCACTGTATGCGATGGCCGACCAACTGCGTGCAAACGGGCAACCGTGTGAATTGCACTATTACGTCCGGGAACGCCAGGATATTGCTTTTGCCGAGGCGTTATACCAGCACGACTGCACTTTCTGGTGTAGTAGTGAAGGCTTTAGCCCACGACAACACAGTGTGGAATCACTGATGCATCCACAGCCACTCGCCCGGATTTACCTGTGTGGCCCGGCTGGCTTTATGGCGCGTATGCAGGAGATCGCTATGGCATATGGATGGCAGCCGGAACAAATTTGCAGTGAAGCCTTTGCGCCAGTGCCCTCCGTGGCTGCGGCACCAGGGGATAATGTGTTTCACGTGACGCTGACATCCACGGGACAGCGCTGGCCGGTGCCTGCGGACAGCACCATCGCTCAGGTATTGCAAGCTCAGGGCGTTGCCGTGCCGCTCTCCTGCGAGATGGGTCTCTGCGGGGCCTGCCTGACCCCAGTGAAGCAGGGAGAGGCCGATCATCGCGACACCGTGCAGAGCGAGGCGGAAAAATGCGCATCACAGCAGATGATCGCACTCTGCTGCTCACGGAGTCATTCACCGGAACTGGTGATTGACCTTTAAAATAATTCGCGCAGGTTGTATATCACGCCTGCCACGGCAATCAGCAGCAGGAACAGCGCACTGATCCGCGCCAGTAATGGGCTGCGACGTCCTGGCAGCCAACGCCGTACCAGTAAAATCAGCAGTGAAAGGACGCCCAGATCCACCACCAGCCACACCACCGTGAGCCAGATCAGACTGCGTGTCAGATCTGGCGTAATCGCGATGAACTGTGGGAAAAAGGCGGCAAAAAACAGAATATCTTTCGGATTTGCAATCGCGGTGAGAAACCCGCGTAACCAGCCGCCCCGTAATCCCGGTTGCAAGCCGGTGGCATCTGGCGCACTGCGTAATGCCGACCACGCCATAGAGCCGATATACAACGATCCTGCTGTTCCCAACACAGCCAGCCAACGCCCTTCAAGCGCTACCACGCCAGCTAAAGTCAGCGCCGCCAGGGCAATCAACACCAGTGAGGCCATATTCGTGCCAATGGCGGTGGCGAATGCACGGCGCGGACCTTGTGCTAATGCAGTGCCGGTAACCAGCGCCACCACCGGCCCTGGCGTTAGCAGCAACAGCAGCGTAGCGGTGAGGTAAGCCAATAACAGAGCGATGTTCATGCATGTTTCTCCCGAATAAGGCCACGAAGTATTGGCGATTCGGCTGGGATTGCAAAACGTAAAAAACTGACGTTCAATGTGATTAATACTCACAATGGATGATGGTTTATGTCTTTGCCTCCGCTGTACGCCCTACGGGCTTTTGATGCCGCCGCCCGCCTGGGTTCGTTTAGCCAGGCAGCACAACTGCTGCACCTTACGCCAGGGGCAATAAGCCGCCACGTCCGCACCCTGGAAGAGTGGTTCAACTGTACGTTATTCCATCGCCACGGGCCGCGCGTGGTTTTGAGCGACGCGGGGCGCGCACTGGCGGCTGAACTGGCCGCTGGATTTGAACAACTGGAACGTGCCTGTGCGCATTTCCGGCAACAAAACGGCGAACTGCGACTGAAAGCCCCTTCCACGTTAACCATGCGTTGGTTATTACCGGCGCTTCAATCCTTTAATGAGTTTGAATCAAGCTTTCGCGTGCAGTTAACCAGCGTATGGATGGACAAGGACAGTATCGATTTTCATCGTGAGCCTTTTGACTGCGCCATTTTGTTGGGCGATGGGCAGTTTGGTGCAGAAACCCACGCACAGCGGCTGTTTGATGAGTGGTTGATTCCCCTCTGCGCGCCTGATTTCCCGCTAACAGGACAGAATTACGATGTTATCCATCCCTCTCCCGATCGGCGTGACTGGCGGCGTTGGTTACAACGCAGCGGTATGACAGGTTCGCAACGCCTTAACCAGGGTAAGGTGTTTGATACCCTTGAACAGGGCAATATGGCCGCCATCAGTGGTCACGGTATTACCGTGGGCGATCTGCTGTTGAGTCAGTCGGCGCTTGAGTCCGGGCAGTTAGTCACTCCCTGGCCGCAGGCTGTAGCAACCGGAGACAGCTATTATCTGGTGTGGTCGCAGCGCTCCACGCGCTCAGCCAACGTTCAACGTCTGAACGCGTTTTTACAGCAACGTGTGCCGCTATTGCCCACTTCGGGTGTGACACTTCTCCCGGAAAAAATATAACGCTTTCCAACGCCGATATTCTCAGGCACCATTTAGGTAACAATCACTTCCTAAATGGCACTTGCAATGTCTCTTACCCCGCGACGTGAACGTGGACGGCCACGTGAGTTTGATCTCAATCAGGCATTAGACGACGCCATGCTGGTGTTTCGTCGCCAGGGATTTCACGGCGCTTCCATCACTGATCTCAGTGCTGCCATGCAGTTAACCGCGGGAAGCATCTACAAAGCCTTTGGCGATAAGCACGGACTATTCTTGCAGGTCTTTGAGCGTTATCTCCAGCTACGCCACCAGGCTTTGCGACACGCCCTGGAAAATCAGCCTGACGGACGCAGCGCGATCAAACAGCTCCTGCAATTTTACTTCGACTCCTCACGTGACTTACAAGGCCGCCTCGGCTGCATGGTGGTAAATAGCACCGTGGAGCAAAACCTGTTAGAGGAGCCATTGGCGCAACGCGTGCGTGAAGTCGTGCTTGGCAACCGCACCCGGCTGGTGCAACTGATTGAACAGGGACAACAAGACGGCTCAGTCAATCCCGATATCAATGCCCAAGCGGGTGCAGAAATGCTGCTCTGTGTGTTATTTGGTATGCGCGTAATGGCTAAGAACAGCAATCTGCAACATGAAGAACAGAGCCTGGCGCTGATCCTGAAGATGCTGGATTAAAAATTTTTCCCTATTTAGGAAACCATCATTTCCTATATAAAATACGAGGTTACTATGCACCATCATTCCGTTCCAACAACACAACACGTTGTTGCAGGATTAGCCGATTTTTATCACCACTATGCTGTCGTTGATGGCGTTCGTCTCCACTATGTCGCGGGTGGCAATCCCGCAGGAGAAACGCTGGTCTTGCTGGCCGGTTTTCCGCAAAGCTGGTTTGCATGGCGTGACGTGATGGCACGTTTAGCCGCCAGATATTTCATCATCGCGCCTGATCTGCCGGGACAAGGGGATTCTGACTGTCCGCTGCAAGGTTATGATACCGAGGCTTTAGGGGATACCTTGCACGGGTTGCTGAGACAGCTTGCCGTCTCACGCTATTTTCTGGCCGCGCATGATGTCGGCTCGTGGGTGGCTTTCCCCTATGCGCTGCGCTTTGGTGAAGAACTTCATGGGCTGGCTTTGCTGGATGCGGGGATACCCGGTGTGACGTTGCCCGATCAGCTGCCGGTCACACCCGATCGCGCATGGAAGACCTGGCACTTTGCCTTTCATACTCTGGCAGACTTACCTGAAATGCTGTTAGCGGGGCGAGAAAGGCAATATCTGGAATGGTTCCTGCAACGTAAAACGGCACGCGCAGATATCTTCACCCCGGCGGTCATCGATGAATACCTGCGTACTTTAGTCCGCCCAGGCGGGTTGCGGGCCGGGTTAGCCTATTACCGTGCAGCCTCACTCTCTGCCAGCCAAAACCGGAAATGGATTGCGCAAGGCAAACTGACCGTTCCGCTATTGGCTGTGAGTGCCGATCAGGGGTCTATTCCTGACATGGCGACCCCGCTGCGTCAGTACGCTACGCAGGTGGAAGGCATCAAGCTCTCCCAGTGTGGCCATTACATCCCGGAAGAGCAGCCTGAAGCTTTGTCTGCTGCGCTGGACGGTTTTTTCGCCGGTATTTGTAGCAGCGATGGACTTCATTAAAGATTGATTGATCTTTTGCAGGCATTTTTGCGCTACTCTGTGGCGCGTTTCTTCTATTTCAATCAGGTATTTTCATGACAAAGCGTAAAATGACGCTCACTGCTGCTCTGTTGGCTGCTGCTGCACTGGTAGCCTGGTGGCTGGTTCCGCACTACAGCAAAGAGGATGAGGCTTATTACGTTTCGGTGTTTTGTGCGATTCACCACGACGACAGCTCGCTGTTTCTTAAAGATATGCACACGGTGATTGAGGGCGGGAACTCAGACTATGCACTGCAAAAGATTCACTTCATCCCATCGTTGGGCAAGAAGGTGGTGAACAGTTGGTCGAAGCTTACCCCTGAACAACAACTGACGGCCAAAAACGATAATCCAGCTTGCCAGCAATTAATGCACCAGCAGCTGGATCGATAATCTGTCACGTCGCGCCGCGATCACCTCTGCGGCGTGACGTTGTCACTCAATGCCGCAGACGCTATCAAGGCGATTCGCCGCCACGATGGCAAGCTGGCTAAAGCCTCTTCTTTCCAGTGTCATTGCAGCTTGTGCCGCACGAATCCCGCTGGCACACACGAAGACAATTCTCCTGTCGTGGGGCGGTTGCCACCCAGCCAAATCTTGCGGCAGAATACGTAAAACGTGCGCCTGAATACTTTGTGGCGCTTCCTGTTCACTGCGCAACTCAACAATGCAATCGCCCTCCATCAGCATCGAACTGTCAATAAATGGCACGCCGGGTTCCAACGGTTCTTCTGCCTGATCAAAGCGGAATTTACGGAAATGCCAGTTAGCGAAGTCACAGTTAATCAGAGTGCCCAGCGGAGAAGGCTGGTGCTCCAGCAGCACGCTGAGCGCCATTTGTGCCTGCATCGCACCCAGCGTGGCGACAGCCGGTCCCATAACACCGGCGGTATTGCAGTTGGCGGCAGCGGCAGGCAGGCGCGGGAACAGTGCCCGATAGCCAGGTGCACTGCCGCAAAATCCCCCCACGTAGCCTTGGCGACCCAGTACCGAAGCACTTATCAAGGGGATATCCAACGCCTGACAGGCATCCGATAACGGATAGGTCACCGCAAAATTATCCGCGGCGTCCAGTGCGAGATCGATATCTCCCAGTGCCTCCGCCACATTGCCCGGCAGCAGTGGTTTGATCACCGCTTCAACCACCACGTCAGGATTCCTCTCTGCCACCGCGCGTTGTGCGCAGAGCGCTTTTGGCTGGCCGATATCTGCCATGGTGAACAAGGTTTGCCGGTGTAAATTATGCTCTTCGACGACATCGTTATCGTAGAGACGAATAAAACCCACTCCGGCACCCGCGAGCAGAGGTATCAGAGACGATCCGAGACCACCCGCACCGACAATCAATATCCTTGCTTGTGCCAGCTTTTGCTGACCGACATCGCCGACTTCTTCCAGCATCACCTGACGCTGATAGCGTGCGTGACTCATGACCCAAACTCCGCCAGGCCGAATAGCGGCGTTGAAGCCGCAGCCATATCACGGCGTTCCATCAATCCCGCTTCATGTGCAGTCAACCCCGCCTGAACCGCCTGACCAAAGGCCGTCGCCATGGCGACCGGATCGCGCGCTTTTGCGACTGCGGTGTTAAGCAGAATCGCATCAAATCCCATTTCCATTGCCTGTGCGGCCTGGCTGGGTGCGCCAATGCCCGCATCTATAATCAGCGGCACATGCTTAAACCAGTTTCTCATGGTGCGCAGGCCTTCGATGTTACGTAATCCCTGACCGGAACCGATGGGTGCGCCCCACGGCATCAACACTTCACAGCCAGCTTCCAGCAGTTTTTCCCCCAGGATCAAATCTTCTGTGGTGTAGGGGAACACCTGGAAATCTTCGCGACACAGAATACGTGCGGCTTCGACCAGCGCGAACGGGTCGGGTTGCAGCGTATCGGCATGACCAATCACCTCTAATTTGATCCAACGCGTGTTAAATACCTCTCGCGCCATATGCGCCGTCGTCACCGCGTCTTTGACGGTGTGGCAGCCTGCGGTGTTGGGTAGCACCCGTTTATTAAGCTGCGTAAGCAGTTGGCGAAATGCCCCGCCACCTTCACCTTCACGCCGTAAGCTGACGGTGATGATATCTGACCCGGAGGCCTCCACCGCCAGCTGTAACACCGCAGGTGAAGGATAACCGGCAGTACCAAGCAACAGACGCGACTGAGGCTGATAATCGTAGAACATGGTTCAACCTCCCTGCATCGGCGACAGCACTTCCAACTGCTGCCCCTCAGCCAGCGCAAAATCTGCGTAACGGCTGCGTGGGACAAACTCGCCGTTCACCGCGCTGGCAACACAGCTGGCATCAATATTTTGCTCCAGTAATAACGCCGCGAGCGTCATTGCGCCGGTTTCTACCGGTTGCCCATTCAGTTCAATTTTCACGCCAGATTCTCCTGGGATAATTTTTGCATCAATTGTTCAGCCATGATTGGCGCTAACAAAAAACCGTGGCGATACATGCCATTCACATGGAAGACGCCATCTTCATAGCGTACCTGCGGCAGGTTGCAGCGATAAGCCGGTCGTAGGCCAGTGTTGCTTTCAATCACCCGCGCCTCTGCCAATGCGGGATGTAAGGTATACGCCGCACTCAGTAACTCCATCATCGCGCGCGCACTGATAACACTGTTGTCATCACTTTCGACCATGGTCGCTCCCAGCATGAATCGTCCCCCTTCTCGCGGGACCAGATAACAGGGGAAACGGGGATGCAACAGGCGAACAGGACGGGAGAAGGACACTTCACTGGACTGGAGGATAATCATTTCACCGCGCACCGCGCGCAATTCCGGCTGGGCCTGACGGGCATGAATACCCCGGCAGTCAATCACCCTGCCGGTAGCAGGTCCGCTGTGAAAGTTCACGCCTGAAACAATCAGTTGTTCACGTAGCGTAGTCAGAGCAATACGAGGATCAAGATGGGCTTCACCCGCAAAGAACAGCCCGCGACTGAAGCGTTTTTCCAGTGCAGGCTCCAGCGTTTCTGGATCAACCCACTGATGCTCACGCGTCATAGCAGCAAAGCGGTCTAGCTCGCGCGCATCTCGGGGTGGAGCCACTACCAGCGTTCCCTGATGTTGCACACCGGGGATCCGGTCCGCCCACCAGGCGGCACTGTGCTGCCCCCACACAATCACTTCTTCAGGCGCGCTTTCCGCTTCGCACCAGGGGGCCAGCATGCCACCTGCACACCAGGACGCGGGCTGATGGTCGCTGGTGATCACTTCCAGCTTTTCTCCGCGTTCGGCCAACAACGTGGCGACGCAAAGCGCGCTTACGCCATTGCCCAAAATTGACCAGTGGCTCATGGCAACACCTCTGGCTGTAACGTCTGAAAATGTCGGGAATTTTTCACTGTGGCCTCATGATAAAACAGCGGTGAGACCCGTGATACATCGTGGAATAAGCGAGAGAAGTGGCATGGCGTGGAGGCGCGTGCAGCAGCACAAACGGCGCAAAATGCCTGTCTTCCTCCGCCAGTATCAACTGGGTCAGGTTCTAAGGGTCGCTGAACCGCGCAGATGCGCTACCAGCCTCTCAGTCTCTTGGGCGAGACTCCCCTGACGCCCCTAGTTGTAGTGTAAGCGGTGCTGCGCCGTCAAGAATTTTCCCGCAAACCCTACCCTGTGTTGAACACAGGGTATACTCTGCGGCATTGTGCAAAACGCAAAGAATATAGCCCTATGAAAATGCCTGACCTGAATTTACTTATCGCGCTGGATATCTTACTTGAGGAAGGTAGCGTGGTCGGTGCCGCTCGTAAAATGAATCTCAGCCCGGCGGCGATGAGTCGCACGTTGGGCCGAATCAGGGAAACCCTGAAAGATCCCATTTTGGTGCCCGCAGGCCGAAAACTGGTGCCAACACCACGCGCATTAGCGCTACGCGAAGAAGTCAGACTGGCAGTGAGTCAGGTGAAACACTTGCTGACCCCGGACAGCGCGATTGATGTGAGCTTACTGGCACGCCGTTTTAACGTGCGGGCGAATGATGTTTTTGTCGGGCTCTATTCCGGCCGCCTGCTGGAGAAAATGGCGCTGGAGATGCCGCTGGCATCACTCTATTTTTCCGCCGAAGAAGATAATGTCGATGGTGACGTACTCCGTCGGGGAAATGTTGATTTGTACATCAGCGCTTCACGCCCCCTGGGCGCGGAAATCCGCGTTCAACCCCTGTTTACCAGTTCATTTGTCGGCATTGCCCGCGAAGGTCATCCCATCTTCGATAATCCCATTAGCATGGAAAGCCTCACCCACTGGGAACACATTGGCGTGTCCAGGCGCGGAAAATTCTCCGGCCCCATTGACGATGCATTAGCGGAAGCAGGCTTGCAGCGCAAAGTCGCTCTCGTCGTCTCCACGCCCTTCACCGCGCTATTTGCTTTGCAGGATTCAGACCTGCTGCTGCCGCTGCCTGAACATCTCGCCCGTCATGCCCAGGCCGCAGGTTTACGTATTCGCTTGTTTCAACTGCCGATTGCGCTGCAAACGGTGCTGTTTACGCAAGCCTGGCACCCCCGTTTTCAGCAGGACCCGGCACACCAGTGGCTCAGACGCACCATCCACAGTTTATGCAATATCGATTGAGGCGTGCGTTTAACGCAATCATCAATTCCAATCATGTCACTTTTCATCATGGGTAACGCTGCCTAAAGTACCGCTGCACACACTTTAGAGACAGCAATATGAGCGATACCCCCTTATCCCTACGTCTGGTGCGACGGCTCAGCGCACTGGATATCACCACGGCACACAGCACCTACTTATTCCGATCGCTGCTGGCTGCCTGGCTGGCGTTGGTGACAGCCTATCAGCTACAACTCGAATCCCCGTGGTCAGCCGCCTCTACCGTACTGTTGGTGATCAATCCTGTTCAGGGCGCGGTTATCGGTAAAGGCAGCTGGCGTATTCTCGGCACACTTTTGGGCATGGTCGTGTCGGTGTTGCTGTTGGCATTTTTTGCCCAACAACCCTGGCTCTTTTTAACTGGCTTCAGCCTGTGGCTGGGTTTTTCCGTCGCTGGAATGACCCTACTGCGGCACTTCCGCGCCTCTGGCATGGTGATCGCCGGATATACCGTGGGTCTGGCCACTTACGGTGCGTTGCAGCATCCCGAGTTAACCTTTGAGCAAGTGATCGCACGCGGTTCAACCGTGGTGGTTGGCGTGGTTTCTCTCGGCATTGTCACCGCCTTATTCAGCCGGCGTAGCATTACTGCGAAGGTGGACAAGCAGCTAGCCCATCTGACACAAGCGTGTTTTGAGGCGATCAGCCTCTCCTCCGCTGAGGACTTTTCGACTCGCCGTCGCCATTTGCTGGCAGATCTCTACGCTTTAGATGACCTCCTCGCGGTAGGCAAAGCCGAATCTGCAGTACTCGCAGCCAGGGCAAAGGCCTTACGCTACTGGGTCTCCTCTCTGTCGGCGGCACTGACGGCTCCGGCAAGCAAGGCGCACGACTGGACGCAAATCTATCAGTTAATCTGTCAGGGAAATCATGGCCTGATGTCAGCCCTGCATCGGTTAAAACCAGGCCGGGATCAACATCAGGATGCACAGTCATACGCTTGCTATCAGGCTTTATGCTGTCTGGCACACGACAAAAAGTTACAGCGTCACAAAATCGTGCCGACAATCAGTTTTCACCGTGATAGCAGAATGGCGATGATTAACGGGAGCCGTGCCGCATTAACACTATTTTGTGGGGGTGCGGTGTGGTTACTCAGTGGCTGGAGCAATGGCGATACCATGCTGTTGATCCTGGCACCTTACTGTTCATTGCTGGCACTTTCGCCCGCGCCCGCCATTGGGGCAAAAGGCTTTCTGAAAGGAACGCTGTATGCGATCCCTCTGGCTGCGGTGTGTGCTTTCGCTATCCTTCCCGGCATTCATGGTCTGCCGCTACTGCTGCTGGTGCTTGGGCTCTTCTGGACGCCGGGTATTTTAGCGACTACCCAACCCCGCAATATGTTGGCCGGACTCGGCTATCTGGTGGGATTCAATACGCTAGTCGCGGCGGGCAATCCGATGCAGTTTGATGGTAACGACTTCCTGAATCAGTCCGTCGCCTGGCTGCTGGCAAGTTGTTTTACCCTGCTCAGCTTTCGCGTGCTGTGGCCGCCTAACGGTTCACGTCAACTGGCGCGATTGCTACGAACGATACAGGCAGCCGCTGCGCAGCCTGGTCATTCGCCACGTCGTCTCTGGCGTCAACAGCATCGCCTAGCGTTACTGGCCGCGATGACTCGCGCGCATCCAGCTGTCAGTCATCCTGTGGACGGTAGCCTACCGCTACTGCAACAGCAGCAGCTGATCCTGCAATTACAGCAGCATATCCGGGATGGCCATCGCCACAGCATTACCCTCCAACGGGCATTAAAGCGGATGCGACAAAGGCATCACCAGCCAGTGCGGGCCGCACAACCGCTACGTCATGCGGCATGGTTCATCCGTCGTCAGGATAACCCCCATGACCACGCGTTGATCGCACAACTCAATCTGCTGGCGAAATTACTGAATGATCAAGGAGATAAAAATGCTAAGTGAAGTCGCGGTGGCAGGTGCATTGCTTCCCCCGCTGTTTGTTTATGTCTTATTCACAATGCCGCTATTTTTGCTCTTGCGCTGGCTGCTGGTGCGCAGTGGTGTGCTGGCGCGCATCTGGCATCCCGGGCTGTTTGAGTTTTCCCTTTCCCTTTCACTTTTGGCGTTGATGGTGTTGTATGTTTGATCGCTTTTCCTTTATTAAACCGTGGGTTAAAGTCATTTTTACGCTGCTGTGCGCTGCGCTGGCGGTAGCGCTAGTGATACAGCTGTGGCAAGTCTATATGCTGGCCCCCTGGACCCGCGATGGCCGGGTGAGTGTTCAGGTCGTGCAAAGTGCACCTGATGTTTCAGGCCCGGTTGCTCGCATCAATGTTGTAGATAACCAATATGTGCATCGCGGCGATGTGCTCTATCAAATCGACGCCGAGCGCTTTAGCCTGGCAGTCGCTCAGGCGGAGAGCGAACTGATGGCAGCGCGCGCCACGTTGCAGCAAAAAGCAGCAGAAGCACAACGTCGCCGTCAGATGAAAAATCTCATGGCCGTCGAGGAAGTACAGCAAGCTGATGCCGCTCTGACACTCGCTCAGGCAGCCGTGCAGCAGGCGCGGGTGACGCTTGATACTGCCAGGCTGAATCTGCAGCGCACCACGCAGCGTGCGACTGTTGATGGCTACGTCACCCATTTACGTCTACAGCCGGGAGATTACGCCGTGGCAGGCGAAGCCAATGTGGCTTTGGTCGATGCCCACAGTTTCTGGATCACAGGCTATTTTGAAGAGACGCGTCTGCACGGCATTCACATTGGCGATCGCGCTGAAATCCGACTGATGGGTTATCAACAACCTCTGCTCGGCCATGTCGTGAGCATTGGGCGCGGCATCACCGACCAAAACGAGCAGTCAGGATCACTGGGCCTTGCCAGCGTTGAACCGAACTTTACCTGGGTACGATTGGCTCAGCGCATCCCGGTGCATATCGCGATTGATCATGTCCCGCCAACCGTGGTTCTGGTGGCAGGAATGAGCAGTAGTATTGCGATCCAGACACCAGGGCAACCCCACGGCAGCCTACTGGCATTAATACAAAAGCTGAATTAATTATCCCTGCCGACATCGAGTTCTTTCATTGAGGACGGGCAAGGGAAATTTTGGCGATTTCAGGCTGAAATCCTGTTGTAACAATCAGATAGCACTGCGTAGTTTTGATATACGCAGTGCTGCCTGATGGGTATCAAGTTACGCTTCCGTTTTACTCACCACTTTGATGCGTGCCGCCAGCGCGCGCTCGATGGTCTGGCGATGATAAGGTGACATTTTGCGCCACTCTTGTGCTTCTTTGCGCGTACGGCCGCAGCCTCGGCACCAGCCGGTTTTACCCTCAAACAGGCATAAATCCGTACAGGGGGACTTTACCGCCATCTTTGACTCCTTTTAAATTAAACCGCCGTGCCAGCTCATATACAGACCCATCAGAGCGATTAATCCACTGGATAAATAGGGTGCTCTGCGCGCCAGTTGTTCAAACCCACTCCAGCGGCGGCTGACGTGGCGCACACTTAGTGCAGCGCCCACACCCACCGTGACCAGCGTTAACGCCAGGCCGACGCTAAAACAGATCACTAAAGCTGCCCCGAGGCTGAACTGTTTAACCTGAATACAGAGCAGCAGTACGGTAATCGCTGCCGGACAAGGGATTAAACCGCCCGTGAGACCAAACAGTAAGATCTGCCCGTTGGTGACCTCACGGCCGTCGAAACGACGGCGAATATCATCAGCATGAGCGCGTTCATGCGCATCCTGATACTCTGCCGATCCCTGTTCCAGACCTGCCAACTCTGAATGATGATGTTCATGAAAATGCAGATCGTAGCGATGTTGATGATCCCCATGTCCCAGCATCAGGGCGACGTTGAATTCATGCGGCTCGGAAATAACATCCCTGGACCTGATCTGATCGGCATCAACACGAAAAGCAAACTGCTGACTGCTGCCATCAGGTCTCCGGGTTTCTAACTGAATGCTTTCTGCCTGCCAGTGGTGTCCGGAAACTGGCGTGAAGACCCAATGCGCAGGTCCGGCGGACTCATCAATAGCCAGTTGCACTTTTCCATGTCCGGTATCAATCAGCAGGCTCTCATCATGTTGATGGTGCTCCCGACCATTGTGCCATTGACTTGCCTCAGACCAGGTTCTCCACCCCATCCAGATTGCAGTAACCAGAATAATGACGCCAGAGATCGTCTGGAGCCAGGGTTCCGCAGCCTGCGCGGTGAAATGACGGCTGATCGTCATTCCCCCCAACGCAACCAGCCACACCACCATGGTGTGCGACACTGTTGCGGCAAGACCCAACAGCACGGCCTGTTTTACCGAGCCGCGGATAGCCACAATGAAAGCAGCCATCATCGTTTTTGAATGCCCCGGCTCCAGCCCATGCAGAGCGCCAAGCAACACTGCGCTGGGAATAAACAACCAGGCACTGGTGACCCCCTGACTGAGCAGAGCAGTAAAATCTGTCATAAAAAGATCCGTGTCGTGATAAGTTGAAGACGGCATTGCAGTGCCGTAAAATGAAAACACGCATACTATACCCCAGTATAGGTATTGATCAACGGAGAAGTTATGGCGCATACGCTTAAACACCAAAAGAGCCTGTTAACCCGCGTTCGGCGCATTAAAGGCCAGGCAACCTCACTTGAAGCGGCGCTGGAATCAGGCGAAGACTGTTTGAAAGTACTGCAGCAGGTGGCTGCCGTCCGAGGGGCGGTGAATGGCCTGATGAGCGAATTACTTGAAGGCCACATTCGGGAACATCTGATGAATGAGTCGGCATCTGCCGAGGATCGTGCTCAGGATATGGAAGATATCGTGGCGGTCATCCGCTCCTACCTCAAATGAGGTCATTACGGAAAACACATGCTCTGGATAATCAGCAAATACGCCATCACGGCGGCTATGGTGGTACTGATCTCTGAGTTAGCAAAGCGCAGCGACCGGTTAGGGGGTTTGATCGCCGCACTGCCCCTCGTCACTGTGCTGGTTTTAATCTGGATGAAACTGGAAGGTCAGAGCCAGGCCAAAATTGCCAACCATGCCTGGTACACCTTCTGGTATGTCGTGCCTACCTTACCGATGTTCGTCGCCTTCCCGTTTCTCTATCAGCGGTTGGGTTTTTGGCTGACATTACTGGCCTGCTGCGCAATGACGATTGTGCTGTTTGCTCTCTGGGCGCTGTTCCTGCGCCGTTTTGGCATTGAGTTGATGTAGTGGATCACATCCTGTGCCGGATAAACATTGCGGAATGTGATCCGGCGCAGCTTTCCGGTGCGCAGATCCGATGCGAAAGATAATTTTTATTGTTATCTTTAAATGGAAAATAAATTTCAAAAAGGACCGAAAGATGAGCGCGATCCCTTCCGCAGAACAGATCATTCAACAAGAACGGGAAGCCCGGCTGCCCCGCTTTGATTTTAGCCTCGCATGGACCATTGGACAGGCAATTCAGCAGCAAGCCAGCGCGAAAAAATACCCGGTTGCCATTGAAGTTTACGCCTTTGGACAAACCGTGTTTCTGTCAGCACTGCCTGGCTCGGCACCGGAAAATATATTCTGGTTAACAAGAAAACGAAACACAGTGTTGTTTGCGGGCCATGCCTCAATGTACGTTGGCCTGGTGAATGAACAAAACGGCAAGCGTATGGAGCAACAAAACTGGATGGATCCAGCGCAGTACACCGATCACGGTGGCTCCTTCCCGCTAATCAACCAGGATGGCGTTGTTTTTGGTGCTGTCAGCGTCAGCGGACTTCCATCAGAAGACGATCACGCTCTGGCACTGTGGGGCATTCAGCAACTCCAGCAACAGCTGTCACAAGCGGGTTAATGGATTTCAATCCAAATTGACGACTTTGGTTAGTGCGGTGATGGTGATTTACATCACGCTACTCTGCGAGGTCAGGGAACCAGCAGCGGCAACATTACACCGTTAACAGATAAGCTCCACACATCAATAGCTCATCAGTTTATTGATCCAGGACAAGGCTGGGTTGTCGTGGCTCTGTCACGCTGTGTCTACCGTGTCAGGCGCAGGAGAGCAGAAGATGACCGCAAAAGCAGCACTTATCGGGGGAATTGTGGTGTGGGGGATTTACGTTGCCTGGATAGCCCATTACTACGCCGCAACCTTTGTGTCATTTGGTTCCTGAAAGACAAAACTGCAGCCACAAGCTGCAGTTTTTTATTCATACCACGCCAGAAATACACTCACAGCCTGCAAGTCACGCTGAGATTAGTGGCAGACTTGAGCCAGTTCACTTTCTGAAAGACCGGTGATGCGTAATACAACATCACGATCAATGTGGTTGGCCAGCATTTTTTCGGCGAGTTCGAGCGTTCTCTCACTCTTCATTTCTAATCGGCCCTCTAATCGGCCCTCTTCAAGACCTCTTTTTCTGCCAATTTCTTCCAGTTGTTCTGCAATCGTCATTAAATCATCCTCGTGTTTTGGCAGCTTATGTGCCAGTTCAACGACAAACGTTTTAGCATCAAAGGTTTCACCCGTTTTAAGCAGGTAGTTTATCAGAGAAACTAGTTGCTGTCGTGTGATAGCCTCAACAGTTAAGATTTTGTTTAATTGTTTAAACAAAGGTGAGAGGTCGCGCTGAAATATGTGCTTTTGTATAAGCGTCAGTGCTGCCATTCGCCGATGATGCACAATTTCATCATCTGGAATAACGGTGACATCCACCAAAATAAACTGGCTTTTGTAGAAATACTCCGCCTGTTTAGGATCGTAGAACACGTCCAGCAATGAAGTTGTGTACGGGTAAGGGCTTCTTTTTCCGGCATAAAACAGTACTGGAACCACTAACGGCAACTTCTTATGGCCCGCATCAAGATGCCGCTGCATTGCAGCTATACCATAACGAAGCAGCCGAAAGGCCATGTGTTGATCAGGGCTTGACTGATGTTCAATCAAAACATAGATATAAGCATCCTGATCCGCGACTTTCAGGCTATACAGGACGTCACTAAAATAAGGACGAAGCGTCTCTTCGACAAAGTTACCGCATTCCAGCTTTAATGTAGAATAATCACACATCGTCTGTAGCGATTCAGGTAAGTGCAACTGCATAAAATCCTGTGCGGTTTCAGGATGCATTAAAAACTGCTTAAACACCGCATCATGAGGTGTTGAAGTTCCTCGAGGGGAATTCACTGCTATTCCATCTGCCATTACGTTTTCCCTGGGTTGGTTAACGCGGCAGAATGCTAGAGAAATTTAAGCCCAATAACGGCAAGACCTGGCCTGGAATAAACGTATTTCGGGCCATAAAAGTGCGGTAATTAAAGAGAGCTCGGGAGAAGTAACAGTATTCAATGAAAAAATTGAAACTGGCGCTCCCGTTGCGGGAGCGCCATCACAGCTATTTCAATTCAGTTTCCAGGGCTGTACCGCCCCCCATAACTTTATACAGCGTTATCAGGTTAGTGTAGTAAGCCTGCTGGGTACTGACCAGGCTGGTACGTGCGGTATATAACGTGCGTTGTGCCGTCAGCGCATCGAGATAGGTATCAATCCCGTTACGATAACGCAGATCGGCCAGATGGTAGTAACTTCCTGCCGAAGCCACATAGTTCTGCTGGCACATCAGTTGCTCGTTGATGGTGCCGCGACGTGCCAACGCATCTGCCACTTCCTGGAATGCCGTCTGCACGGCTTTCTCATAGGCTGCTACGTAATACTCTTTTTGCGCTTTGGTGTAACGCAGTTGCGCGACGTTATATCCACCGGCAAAAATCGGTAGCGACACACTGGGCGCAAATGACCAAACGCCCGCACCATTTTTAAACAGCGATGAGAGCTGGCTGCTTCCCACGCCGCCGCTGGTTGTCAGTGAAATGGTCGGGAAGAAACTGGCCCGCGCCGCCCCAATGCTGGCGTTGGCGGATTTCAGCGTATGTTCAGCTTCCAACACGTCTGGACGATTCAACAGCACATCTGAAGAGATCCCGGCTGGAATATTGGCGAATGCCTGCTGCAAAGACTCAATGCCCTCGGGTAACAGGTTATCCGGAACAATTTGTCCGACCACCAGATCCAACGCGTTTTTATCCTGCGCTACGCTGGTGGTGTAGCTGGCGATATCCGACATGGCCGACTGGTAAGTGGTATCTGCTGAGGAGACATCCACCATCGAGGCCGTTCCATGCTCGAACTGCTTACGCGTCACTTCCAGCGACTGACGAGCGCTCTCTGCCGTGTCTTTAGCAATCGCCAGATTACTGCGATCGGCCGCCAGGGCCAGCCAGTAATCCACCGTATTGTACAGCACGGTTAGTCGCGTACTGCGCGCGGCTTCGGCTGTGCTGAGGTAAGTTTCATACTGCTCTCGCGTCAGACTCTGGTTCTTACCAAACAGATCCAACTCGAAGGAGCTGACACTACCCTCAGCGGTGGCACTGCTGCTAATAGCGGTCTGATTACCCGTCCCGGTCAGTGCGCGACTACGGCTGCCAGAGAGTTCTGCATTGACCGTTGGGAACAGAGCAGCGCGCTCTTCCCCATACTGGGCATGCGCCGATTTCACGCTGGCAATCGCTTCACGTAGATCACGACTGCTGCTCAGTGCCATGGTCACCACCTGGCGCAGGCGGGCATCGAGCACATACTGCTGCCAGCTCGTATTGCGATACTCCTCTTTCTGCACCGGTGTCAGCGCAGTATAGGCTGCGCCCTGCGGCGTCTGGCCTGGAACAGGTGATGCTGGTCGGTCATAGTGCGGATCAAGAGAAATACAGCCCGAAAGTAACAGGGGCAGAACCGCGATCAGAAAACGTGGTGACATCTTATTTCTCCTCCTGCGCGGCAGTATCAGTCTCTTTTCCATGTCCATAAGGCACAGACGGGAAGACTCGGCGCACAATCACAAAGAACAGCGGCACCAGGAAAATCGCCAATGCGGTCGCAGAAAGCGTACCGCCGATGATACCTGTACCGATGGCGATGCGGCTGTTAGCGCCCGCACCGCTGGAGATTGCCAGTGGCAGAACCCCGGCGGTAAAGGCCAGCGACGTCATGATGATGGGGCGCAAACGCATGGATGCGGCGTGAATGGCCGACTCAATCAGCCCTTCCCCTTTACGGTAATTTTCTTCAGCAAATTCAACAATCAAGATGGCATTCTTCGCTGAAAGACCAATGATGGTGAGCAGGGCTACCTGGAAATACACGTCGTTTTCGAGGCCGCGCACCGCTACAGCCAGCAGAGCTCCCACAACGCCCAGCGGTACTACCATCATTACAGAGAACGGCACTGACCAGCTTTCATACAGTGCAGCCAGACAGAGGAACACCACAATCAACGACAGCCCATACAGAGACATGGCCTGATTGCCCGACAGACGCTCTTGATAAGAGAGACCGTTCCACGAGTATGTGGTACCCGCAGGCAGTTTCGCAGCCAGCTTTTCCATGGCTGTCATCGCATCCCCTGAGCTTCCCCCATTACCCGCTTCCCCCTCAATTTCATAGGAAGGCAGACCGTTGTAGCGTGACAGTGCATCCGCGCCATACGCCCAGTGTGAGGTTGAGAACGCTGAGAACGGTGCCATCACGGTGTCACCACTGCTGTCTGTTCCACTGACAAACCACTGATTGATATCTTCTGGCTTGCTACGGAACTGCTGATCGCCCTGCATGTACACTTTTTTCACACGACCGCGATCGGTGAAATCATTCACATAAGTTCCGCCAATGGCGGCACTGAGCGTACTGTTGATATTACTGATTGAAAGCCCCAGTGACTGTGCTTTTTCATCATCGATATCCACCTGCAGCTGAGGCAGGTCAGGCAAGGTGTTGGCACGCACGTTCGCCATCGCACTGTCTTTGTTCGCTTCAGCAATCAGCTGGTCACGCATTTTCAACAGCTCATCACGGCTGGTGCCCGCTTTCGCCTGAAGTTCAAACGTAAAGCCATTAGACTGCCCCAAACCGGAAACGGCGGGTGGTGACAGGACAAACACCTGTGCGTCACGGATGGAAGAGAGCTTCATCATGGCGCGACCGGCGATGGCATCTGCGGTATTTTCACTGCCCTTGCGATCGCTCCAGTTTTTCAGTGCGATGAACCCGACACCGGCATTCTGTCCACTGCCAGCGAAGCTAAAGCCGTTAACCAGCATGCTAACGTTAACGTTATCTTTCTCTTCGGTCGCGAAATAGTGCTGAATCTGGTCACGCACCGCATTGGTCCGGTTTTCCGTTGCACCGGGTGCCAGGGTGTACTGCACCATAATGTAGCCCTGGTCTTCCGTTGGCAGGAAGCCAGTAGGCAGCTTGATATAAATCACCGCACAGGTCGCCAACACAATGGCATACAGTAATAAATAACGCGCGCGGCTGTGGATCACGTGTGCGACACGATGGTGATATTTGCCCTGCAATTTTTCGTAATTGCGGTTAAACCAGGCGAAGAAACGTCCCTCTTTCTTGTTTTTGTCATGTGGCTTGAGCAAGGTGGCACACAGCGCTGGCGTCAGCGTCAATGCGACAATCACTGAAAGCACCATAGAAGAGACAATGGTAATGGAGAACTGGCGATAAATAACGCCGGTCGAACCGCTAAAGAAGGTCATTGGCAGGAATACCGCCGACAGCACCATCGCGATCCCGACTAACGCTCCGGTGATCTCACGCATGGACTTTTCCGTGGCTTCCCGTGGCAGCAGGTGTTGCTCTCGCATCACGCGTTCCACGTTCTCCACCACCACGATGGCATCATCCACCAACAGCCCTATCGCCAGCACCATACCGAACATGGTTAAGGTGTTGATGGAATAACCGAAGGCCGCCAGTACGCCAAACGTGCCGAGCAGAACCACCGGGACGGCAATCGCGGGAATTAACGTGGTACGGATATTTTGCAGGAACACAAACATCACGATAACCACGAGAATGATTGCCTCAACCAGCGTTTTTACGACTTCTTCAATGGAGACTTTTACGAAATCGGTACTGTCCAGCGGATACGCCACCACATAGTTAGATGGCATACCGCGTTCGAGTTCTGCGACGGTACTTTTCACTTTCTCCGCTGTGGTCAGCGCATTCGCGCCAGAAGCCAATTGCACCGCGATACCGGAAGCAGGATGACCATTAGCCAGCACATCAGCACTGTAGTCTTCCGCGCCCATCTCAACGCGAGCAACATCGCTGAGATGCACGACCGAACCGTCCGTTTTACTTTTCAGCACAATGTTCCGGAACTGTTCTGGCGTTTGCAGGCGCGAGCGAGACTGCACCGTCGCCACCAACTGCTGCTCTTTACTGGCAGGTTGGGCACCTAATTGCCCGGAAGAGACCTGGGTGTTTTGCGCTTCAATGGCTGTTTCCACATCCGAAGGCATCAGCGAGTAGGCAGCCAGCTTAACCGGGTCCAGCCAGATACGCATCGCGTACTCTGCACCAAACACCTGTACCCCACCAACCCCAGATACACGAGCCAGCGTATCTTCGAAGTTACTGACCAGATAGTCGGCAACATCAGCAGAGTTACTTTTGTTGCTTTTGTCATACAGCGCCATGATCAACAAGAAGTCACTTTGTGCCTTCTCTACCGTAACCCCCTGTGTGGTCACCGCATCTGGCAATCGGCTTTCAGCCTGCTGAACTTTGTTCTGGACCTGAACCTGAGCGATATCCGGATCAGTTCCCTGGGCGAACGTCACGGTTATCTTGACCTGCCCGGTGGAAGCAGTACTGCTGGAGGAGAAGTAGAGTAACCCATCCAATCCGGTTAATTGCTGTTCAATAACCTGAGTAACGCTGCTCTCCAGCGTTGCCGCTGAGGCACCGGTGTAGGTGGCCTGAATACTGATTTGCGGTGGCGCGACGTCAGGGTACTGCGCAATCGGTAGACTTTGAATACTGATTATGCCGAACAGCATAATCACAATGGCGATCACCCACGCAAAAACAGGGCGGCGTATGAAAAACTGAGCCAGCATATTACTTGCCTCCGCTCGCGTCGCTATTGTTGGTGGTGCTGCTGTCAGTTTCTACCGGCTTCACCGTCATACCAGCCTGAACTTTAGCCGTGCCCTGGACAATCAGACGATCGCCGTTCTGCAACCCGCTATCCACTAGCCAGTTGCTGCCAATCACCTGGTCGGTCACGACGGTACGACTCTCAACTTTATTGTCTTTATCTACTACCAGTGCCGTGGCATTACCTTTAGCATCACGCGTAATGCCCTGCTGTGGCGCCAATATCGCGTCCTGACGCGTCCCGTTACTGACAGCAGCACGCACATACATGCCCGGCAGCAATTCATGCTCAGGATTCGGGAAGACTGCACGCAGGGTCACAGAACCGGTCGACTCATCCACAGAGACTTCCACTAACTCCAGCTTGCCCTGATGTTGATAGGTTGAGCCATCTTCCAGCGTGACAGTCACGGGTACGATCTCATTTGACTGATGCTGGGCCGTTTGCGCTTTACGCAGCTTGAGCAGTTGCACGCTGGACTGGGTTAAATCCACATAGATCGGGTCGAGGGCACGAATGGTTGCCAGTGCCGTCGTTTGTGCCGCTGAAACCAGTGCGCCAGGCGTGACAGAAGAGATACCGATGCGGCCAGCAATAGGCGCTCGCACTGCGGTGTAGTTAAGATTAATACGCGCACTTTCAACCGCGGCTTTATATTGCGCGACTGAGGCGAGGTTTTGTTGGTAAGTGGCATCGGCATCATCAGCATCCTGACGCGAGACACCGTTTTCTTTCACTAATGCACTGTAGCGTTCAGCTTTCAGTTTGCTGCTTTTGACAATCGCCACGGCGTTTTTCAACTGCGCCACCGCTTGATCGTACGTCGCTTGATAACTGGCCGGATCAATCTGGTATAGCACCTGGCCCGCTTTTACTTCATCACCTTCGGTAAAAAGACGCTTGAGAATAATGCCATCAACCTGAGGGCGAACATCTGAAACCATGGAATCGGTCACGCGTCCGGTTAACTGACTGGATAGCCCAACAGGTTGGGCTTTAAGCGTAACCACACCGACTTCCGTCGCGGGCGGGGTTGCAGATTCCGTCGCAGGTTTATCGCAAGCACTTAACAACAAAACCAGCGCGGGAATCATAAGCCGCTGAATAACCATAAGGTCAGTCCTTTTATATTATGAAATCAGTTTCCCAGTGTAACAAATAGCGAGCGAAACGGTATGTAAGTAAAGTGAAAAATAAATGACGCTTTTTTTGTAAAAAAAACGGCACTCTCAGCGCTAATTTTTGTGCATGGTCTATGATTATAAGTTGGCTCTTTAAACCGCTGTAAATTTTATTGATAATTAAACCATATTCAAATTACTGGATATTTAACTTGAATATTTTTCTGGAGTGTGGACAGCCTGGCGGGAATGGAGAGTGATATGCGAAAGCAGTAACGGCAGCCTTAGCTGCCGCCAGATAACCCTTATTTCAGCGCAATACGGACGACGCTATCAGGGCCTTTTGTGGTGTTGTCTTTATTGAAGTCCTGTTTCAGCGTGACATACAGCGTTTCACCATCAGCAGAGAGCAGCAGGCTATTTGGGTGCGTGTCAAACGACCAGCTATTTTTTACTGCCAGCGTGGTGGCATTCAGCTGCAATACTTTCTGACTTTCACGCTGACTGATATAAATCTCATTGCGTTTCGCATTAAACTTGATACCCAGGGCATCACCTTCAATACGCTTAATCACTTTTCCAGTGTGCTCGTCGAATACCAGCGTGGTTTTCGCTTTAGAATCGTCAGTCACAAACAGGCGACCCGTAGCCGGATCTTCTGCCAGGTTCAACAGCAGGTACTCTTTACCGTCACCCGGCGTCCAGCGTTTTTCAATCTTGTGGCTGTGTGGATTGATAACCAGCACTTCACCGCCGCCGTTCGCAGCATAAATACGGTCGGTCACTGGGGAATAAATAATCCCGGTTACCCATTTCCCGGCATTTTTGATGCGCGCTTTCAGTTTCATGGTCTTCGCATCAACCACCCAAATCACGCCTGGGTCGCCGACACCACCAATAAACAGATCGCCTTTATGCCAGAAAATTTCACGAGCACCGTAGTGGTCGCCATCTTTGCTGCGTTCGCTAAATTCCAGACGCTGTAGGACTTTACCGCTCTTCGCATCAATTTTGGAGATAGTGCCATCCAGTGAATTGGTGGCGAACACTTCGCTGCCCTCTGGATTGCTCGCCATACCGAAGTTTTTCAGATCGGTGTGGGTTTCTCCGGTGATTTTCAGCGTGGCGGGATCAAGACGATAAATCACCCCACCGTTAACATCTTTGAATGACTGCGCGCTGGCAACGAACAGTGCGTTGTTCTGGCCGGAGAGCGCCATTTCATACAGACCATCGCCCAGAGTGGCTTTGGTTATCTGACTGTCTGCCGCTTTCGCTGGAGCAGCCACAACCGCAGGGGCCTGGGTTTTCTGCGCGGGTGCCTGGCAGGCTGACAAAGTAAAGGCGGCAACCACCGCCAGAGCCGCCGCGCTATGACGCGGCTTGAACAACGCTTTCATGCTGAACTCCCTTGAATAATGAGGTCTTTGCATCCAGCAAAATTACCGATGCAGACGTCAAAAAGAATGAGAAGCATACGTATTATCAACCATTAAGTAAATCGACATGCCCCCAGCGCATTTTCGTCAATTTTTGTTACACCTTGCCTGCAGTAATGTCGCGACGACTCAAAGGCTAATTATTATCATTGCGATTCTCATGAGAGAACGATACCGGTAATGGGTAACCTGCAACAGTTGGCAGGAAAACCCACTGCTGGTCGGCATCACGCCATAAAACCTACATTCCTTTTAGGGAAGTGAATATGTCTTTCAAAAGCAGGGAAACCGGCACCGGTCTGCAAACCGCCGGTGTCAAAACAAGCTTTAAATGGTCTTTATTAGCCCTTTCTGTCAATGCGCTGTTCAATCCGCTGGCAGCATTGGCAGCAAGCAGCACAGCAACCACCACCACAACGGCAGCGACTTCACAGGATCTGGTGGTCGATGCCAGCGTCGCGGGCAGTGATGACAGCGATAAAAAGGATTACACCGAGCAGGTCACGCGTGCGGGCACAAAGCTGCTACTGGCACCGCGTGATGTACCGCAATCTGTGACGGTCGTGACACAGCAGCGCATGAAAGATCAGCAGTTGCAGACGGTTGGCGATGTTCTTACGAATACCACCGGGATCTCGGCCAGCCTGTATGACAGTGAGCGATCGAGCTACTACTCTCGCGGCTATGAAATAACCAGCTACAGCTACGACGATATCCCAACCTCGGTCAGTGATACCTGGAACCTCGGCGACGCCGCAGAAGACTCGGCTATCTATGACAAAATTGAGATCGTACGAGGTGCCAATGGCCTGATGAGCGGATCGGGCAGTCCGGGCGCGTCGGTGAATATGGTGCGCAAACGTGCCGATAGCAAAACCTTCACTGGCGATCTCTATGCCAGTTATGGTAGCTGGAACAATCAACGCTATGTCGCCGACCTGTCTGGTCCCCTCAACAGCACGGGTTCGGTGCGTGGCCGCGTAGTGGCGGGTTATCAGGATCAGGACAGTTGGTTAGACCGCTACCACAAGCGCAAAGAGTTCCTGTATGGCGTGGTCGATGCGGACCTCACCGACAGCACAACGCTCTCATTGGGCTATGACTTCCAGGAGAGCCAGACCGCGAACCCAACCTGGGGCGGGCTGCCTATTTGGTACAGCAACGGCGCACCAACCCACTTTGCCCGCAGCACCAACCCTTCAGCGGACTGGACACATTACGACCTCAGCTCACACAAGGTCTTTGTTAACCTCGACCAGAAATTCGACAACGGCTGGGTATTCCGTCTCAATGCCACCCATGCCCAGGCGACCGTGAATGACAAGCTGATCTACCTTGAAGATTTTGCTGATGCGCAAACCGGTCTTGGTTTATCCGCCTTTGGCAGTAAGGATCAGGGCAAACGTAATCTGGATTCTGTGGATACCTTTACCAGTGGCCCGATTGAGCTGTTTGGTCGCCAGCATCAACTGCTGGCAGGACTCAGCTTCAGCCGCCAGCACAACCGCTATTACAGTTCTGATGGTGACTTTGGTGATACCACCATGCCAGACATCAACAACTGGAACGGTGACGTGGCAGAGCCGTCATGGGGCGACTGGTATCTGGACTCTGACGATATCGTGCGACAGAAATCCATGTACACCGCCGCCCGCTTCTCCCTGGCCGATCCGCTCTCGTTGATCATTGGCGCGCGCTACACCCAATGGAGCACCCACGGCAGCAGCGGTAACGTCACCAAATATAACACCACGCCGTATGGTGGCCTGGTGTATGACATTAATGACACCTGGTCCGCCTATGCCAGCTATACCTCCATCTTCCAGCCGCAAACCTATCGTGATGCCAACGGCCATTATCTTTCACCGGTTACCGGGAAGAACTATGAAACCGGCCTGAAATCAGACTGGTACAACGGAAAACTTACCGCGACGCTGGCAGTATTCCGTCTGGAACAAAGCAACGTCGCGCAGGCGCTGGATGGTGTGTTCGTCAATAACTCCAGCGAACAGGCCTATGCCACCGCCAACGGCACCGTCAGTAAAGGGGCCGAGTTTGAACTGAATGGTGCCGTCACTGACAACCTGAAAATGACGTTTGGCATCAGCCGTTACGTGGCGCGTGACAATACCGGCGCACGCCTGAACAGTGATATGCCGGAAACGGAGATCAAGCTGTTCACCAGTTATAACCTGCCAATGCTGCCGGAACTTACCGTCGGCGGGGGCGTAAACTGGCAAAACCGCGTGTATAAAGATGCGACCTATGTTGATGGCTCAACCAAACGTTACTATCAGGGCAGCTACCCGCTGGTTAATCTGTTTGCACGCTATGACGTGACGAAACAGCTTTCCGTGCAGGCCAACCTGCAAAACCTGTTTGACCGTGGTTACTACACCTCCATGGATGATGACCTGGTCTACGGTCAGCCGTTTAACTACTCCGTCAGCCTCTCTTATCACTTCTGATGCCGCTCAAACCCCCGCTTTTTGCGGGGGTTTTCAATCCCGGCTTTTCTCTTGTCGGTGATTGTAATCGCCCGCTGAATCACGTATAAAAAATGCCTCTCCGAGGGGTGTCCAGTGATGGGCTGAGATGGTGCAAACCGAACCCTTTGAACCTGATCTGGGTCATGCCAGCGAAGGGACGGGTCGGCAATCCTGCTACGTGCAACTGCCTGTTCTTACCTCCGGATGCCCGGATCTCCTGAAAGCGAATGGAGGTCCAATGTTTCTTCCTCAGTTTGATGCTGGCCTGTATGGTCAGTTACGCCGCAATGCTGGCTCCGTCTGGCAATCCTATGTCTGTCATGATTTCGTCCAGCAACTGGGTGCAGGCACCCTGCCACATCATGCTTTCCGCCACTATCTGACCCAGGACTATCTGTTCCTGATCCACTTTGCACGCGCTTATGCGCTGCTGGTCAGTAAATTCTCTACCTTGCCGGAAATGCGTGCGGCGACAACTTCCCTCAATGCCATCGTGAATGAACTGCCGCTGCACGTGGCCTATTGCCAGCAATGGGGGCTGAATGAAAGCGAGATGGAACAGGTGACGGAAGCGGCTGAAACCATGAACTACACCCGCTATGTGCTGGATATTGGTCATCGTGGTGATGCACTGGATCTGCTCGCAGCATTGATGCCATGTGTTGCCGGTTATGCCGAAATCGGCTTACGCCTGCTCAATGATCCCAATACGGTGCTGGAAGGCAATCCGTATGCTGACTGGATCCGTAACTACGGCGATCAGGCTTATCTGCGTGGCGTGCAGTCATCCCTTGATCTGCTGGAGAAAGTGGCTCATCAGCGCGGTGGAGAGAGCCGTCTGGCCGAACTTAACACCATTTTTAACACCGCAACCCGGCTTGAAGCCGCTTTCTGGCAAATGGGGTTGGATGCACCGGCGCAATGAGAAATCCACCGTTTAATCGCACCCAGGTGCCACCGGGTATCGCCGTGCGCGATCTCTGTTTACGCTTCGGTCAGCGCACCATTTTCGAACGGTTGAGTGTCGATATTGCCAGCGGGCAAATCGTCGCCCTGCTGGGGGCCAGCGGGGCGGGAAAAACCAGCCTGCTCAGGATCATCGCCGGACTGGCACAAGCCACGTCCGGCAGTGTCATGGGCAGCGATGGGCTACCCATCAGCGGCAGAATTGCGTGGATGGGCCAAAAGGATCTGCTCTACCCGTGGCTTAGCGTGCAACAAAACGTGATGCTCGGTGCGCGCCTGCGTGGCGAGCAACCGGACCACGATTGGGCTTTGCATCTGCTCGAACGCGTCGGTTTGCAGGATCAGCGTGATGCACGTCCGGACACGCTTTCGGGAGGGATGCGCCAGCGGGCTGCGATTGCCCGTACCCTGTATGAACGTCAGCCCATTGTCCTGATGGATGAGCCCTTCTCCGCCCTTGATGCGATAACCCGCGCGCGAGTCCAGAATCTGGCCGCTGAACTGCTACAGGATCACACCGTGCTGCTTATCACTCACGATCCGGTGGAAGCCTGTCGTCTGGCGCACCAACTGATGGTGCTGTCGCCGCATCCTGCCGGACTGGACACCTCGCACACGCTGGCAGGAACCCCGCCGCGCGCGTTAGATGATCCTGAACTGCTCCGCAGCCAGGGGGCGTTAGCTCAACAACTTCTGCGAGGAGCCGAATAATGGAGAGAACCGATTCTCGCCTGAACCGCCTCTGGCGCGGGGCTGTGGTCTTTGCGGGTTTGCTGCTGCTGTGGACGCTGGTCACGATGAGCGGCGTTCCTCGTTTTCTGTTGCCCAATCCTGCCGCCGTGGTCGAAGCCTTGTGGCAGAACCGGGATTATCTGGCCGACCATACGCTGGTCACTGCGATGGAAATTCTCAGCGGGCTGGTATGCGGTGTGTTGCTGGGCAGTGTGCTGGCACTGTGTATGGTGTTTTCACCGCGCTTGCAGCGCTGGGTGATGCCCATGGTGCTCACCAGTCAGGCCATTCCGGTTTTCGCCTTAGCGCCGCTGCTGGTGTTGTGGTTTGGTTTTGGCATGAGCGCCAAGGTAGTTATGGCCGTACTGGTGATTTTCTTTCCTGTCACCTCCGCTTTCTATGACGGCCTGCGCCGCGTCAGCAATGACTACCTTGATCTGGCTCGCACCATGCGCGCTTCAGGCTGGGCACAGCTGCGCCATGTGCGGCTGATGGCCGCCTTGCCTGCCTTCGGCACCGGACTTCGCATGGCGGCGGCCGTGGCACCTATTGGAGCGATCATTGGCGAATGGGTAGGGTCAGCCGAAGGGCTGGGCTACGTCATGATGAACGCCAACGCCCGAATGCAGAGCGACTTATGCTTTGCTGCGCTGTTTATTTTGATTTTGATGACCATCGCGCTGTGGGTGGCGATCGATACCCTACTCCGCCGCCTGATTAGCTGGGCACCGGATACACATTAAAAATTTTACCAAGGAAAGACCATGTTTAAGAAAACGGCGACCGCCCTACTGTTAACCGCCTGTGTTAGTCAGGCGCATGCGGCGGAAAAACTGACACTGATGCTCGACTGGTATGTTAACCCGGATCACGCGCCGATTATGGTGGCAGAGCAGATCGGCGCCTTCAAAGCAGAAGGGCTGGACGTGAAAATCGTTCCACCTTCCGATCCTTCACTGCCGCCGCGTCTGGTAGCAGCGAAACAGGCTGATTTAGCCATCACCTACCAGCCGCAGTTGCACTTCTTCGCCGATGAAGGTTTGCCGCTGGTGCGCGTGGGCACGTTAATCAACACGCCGCTGAACACGGTCATTACCCTCGATCCTAAAGTTAAATCTCCGGCGGAACTGAAAGGTAAGACCATCGGTTTCTCCGTCAGCGGGATTGAACAGGCCACGCTGAACACCATGCTGGCCCACGACGGCGTCAGTGGCAAAGAGGTCAAACTGGTCAATGTTAACTTCCAGCTCACCAGCGCCCTGTTGACGCACAAAGTCGATGCCGTGATTGGCGGTTATCGCAATATTGAAGCGCTGGAGATGAAAATGCAGGGGGCAAACCCGGTGGTGTTCAACGTGGAAGATTATGGCGTACCTGCTTACGATGAGCTGATCATCGTTGCTAACCGCGACGAAGTGAACGACCCACGGATTAAGAAATTCCTCGACGCGCTGAAAAAAGGCAGTGACTACCTGCACGCGCATCCGGAAGAGAGCTGGAAAGCATTTGCCGCCGCGCACCCGGAGCTGAATACCGACTTCAATCATCAGGCATGGATGGCATCACTGCCTCTGTTCGCACGCAACCCGGCGAAGCTGGACAAAGCCCGCTACGACGCGTACGAAAAATTCCTGTTTGATAACAAGCTGATCAAAAAAATCACGCCGGTTGACAGCTACGCCGTCGATCCTGAGTAAGGCCTCCGTGCAGGAAACGCCGTCGCGTTTCCTGCCGCTCCAGGTTAAAACTCCTTCTGTCCACCCAACTCAATCACCCGGTTGGGCGGGATGCGGAACTGCTCGTGAACCCGCAAAGCATTCCGCTGGAAGAAATGGAAGATCCCGCCTTTGATTCGCGCCAGCCCCTTGCGCTTTTTCATCACCAGCGTGTCATGGGAAGTAAAGAATGAGGCTTCGTTAACTGAACAGCCAAAGCCTTCCATGCCGCATAAATGCAGAATCTCCTGCATTGAGGGAACTTCATGCCAACCGTAAGCCGCCGTCACCTGCCAGAAAGTGGGTGAAAGTTGCTGCATGCTCAGGCGCTGCTGATTGTATACGCGTGGCGTATCAACGGTGCGGATGTGCAACAGCACGGTACGCGCATGTAACACCCGGTTGTGTTTCAGGTTATGCAGAAGCGCCTGCGGGATTTCGTACTCTTTACGCGCCAGGAAGATGGCGGTGCCTGCTACACGCTGAGGCGGATTGGCTTCCAGCGACTGAATCATCGCTTTTAAGCCTACGGGGTCATTGTCAAGACGGCGGATCAGGCGGATACGCTCACTGCTCCAGATCCACATAAACAGTAACATGGTAAACGCCAGCAACACCGGCACCCAGCCGCCGGAGAGCAGTTTCATCAGATTGGCGCTAAACAGCGTAACATCCACCAACAGCATCACAGCGAGGCAAACCAGCACCGCAGGCAAAGGCCAGTGCCAGTTTTTAAAGGCCACAATGCACACCAGGCACGCGGTCAACACCATCGTACCGGTAACAACGATGCCATAGGCCGATGAGAGCGCGGAAGACTGGCGGAATGCCAACACGATAACCGCCACGGCAACAAACAACAGCCAGTTCACCACCGGAATATAGATCTGCCCGGATTCGGTAGACGAAGTATAGATAATGCGTACCGGCGGTAAAAAGCCCTGGCGAATCGCCTGATGTGTCAGCGTATAGACGCCACTGATCACCGACTGAGCCGCAATCACTGTCGCCAGCGTCGCCAGCACAATCAGGGGGATTTGCCCCCAACCCGGGGCCAGGATATAGAACGGGTTTTGTACTGCTTCAGGTTGCGCCAATACCAGTGCGCCCTGCCCAAAGTAGTTAATCACCAGCGCTGGCATCACCAGCACTATCCACGCCAGACGTATCGGTTTTTTTCCCAAATGGCCCATATCGGCATACAGGGCTTCCGCCCCGGTCACCGCCAGCACAACCATGCCCAACGCCGCAAATGACAAGGCTTTATGGCTGAATAAGAATTCCAGCGCATAGGCCGGGTTGATCGACAACAGCACGGTCGGATTCATCATAATGCCCCGCACGCCAAGCAGCGCCAGGGTGATGAACCATACCAGCATAATCGGGCCAAAGATCCGGCTCACTTTTTCTGTGCCGTGTTTTTGAATCATAAACAGCCCGACCAGAATCAGCAGAGACAGCGGGACAATAATATGTGACAGACTGGGGGCCACCACCTCGATCCCTTCTATGGCTGAGAGCACCGAAATGGCCGGCGTAATGACCCCATCACCATAAAAGAAAGCACTGCCAATCAGGCCCATTAAGACGATGATTTGGCTGGCACGCGCCGATACATGCTGCCTGGCTAAGGACATCAGGGTCAAAATGCCCCCTTCGCCATCATGATCCGCTCGCATCACAAAGCAGACATATTTAAGCGTGACGATCAGCGTTAATCCCCAGAAAATCAGCGAGAGAAAACCCATAATGGCGGTCGGGGAAATGTGCCCATTTGGTAAGATCGACAGGCATTCCTTAAGGGTGTAAAGCGGACTAGTGCCGATATCACCAAACACAATGCCTGCCGCTGCCAGCATCGCAGCAGGAAGAGGCTGTTTATTTGCGGTCATAAAAAGTGATGATTCCCGTCAGTTGTTGAGCAGCCAAAAATCCAGACAGGTGAGAACCTTGCCACCTGTTCAGTCAGTATAAGCTGACATCTGCGCATCAGGTATGAAGATTAGACGGGGCCAGCAAAGTCCTTATCAAGCACTTTGCTGGCGAGTAGAAAGGGGGAAACTATGCGTATCAGGCGTTCTGTGTTTGCTGTTCATCCCGTGCTGACGTTGAGCAGCACAGCGCCAGAATCACCATGATTAACACCGGCAGCATCGCCATCCGCAACCCGGCATGTTCACCAATAAAGCCCAACGCAGGTGGCCCGACAAGAAACGCGATATAGCCTAAGGTGGCGGCAATCGTCACTCTTACCGCACTGTTTTTGCCTTCACCGGCGGCTGAGATGGTCAACGGGAACCCGAGGGAAGCGCCCATGCCCCAGAACAACACTGCCGCCGCCGCCAGCCATGCGTGGCTGGAAAAAATCACCAGCGCGAGTCCGATTGCGGCAGAGGCTGCGCTGGCACGGAGCATCCAGACCCGACCAAACAGCGCCACCAGAAAACCGCCCAAAAAGCGTCCGGCTGTCATTCCGGCAGTGAAACCCACATAGATCAATGTCCCTGCCGCTGCACCGAAGTTATGACCATCGATCATCAGTAACGGGATCCAGTCGTTGGCAGAGCCTTCCGCCAGCGCCATCGCCAGAATCACCACGCCCAGTAACAGCAACCGCCGATCGCGCAGCTGTGCTTTCACCTGTGTAAGATAATTTTCCTGCTGGGCATGTTCATCTTCAACCGGCTGCGACCAGGGAAACTGACGCCACATCATCAACGCCATCAGCACGGCTACCACGAACACAAGGCTAAAGTGCAGTGCGGTGCTGATATTCAGCGCTGTCATCGCCATGCCAAGTAGCGCGCCACACAGCGTGCCAAAACTGAAAAAGCCGTGCAGCGTGGTCATAATGGTCTGACCGCTGCTTTGCTCAAACGCCGCGCCTTCAATATTGATGGAAATATCAATCCAGCCCGTGCCTGCGCCAAACAACGCCAGCCCCAAAAACGCCAGCGCGGTGCTTTGTAACGCCAGGCCTGCCGCCAGCACCGGCAACCCCATCAGCAATAAAATAAACCCGGCGGCCATCACGGTACGAATACCAAACCGATGGGTCACTTTGCCCGCACTCAGTACCCCAAACAGAGAACCACAGGAAAAACCAAACAGGATCAAACCCATCAGCTCAGTGGATGCGTGTAAGGTGTCACGCATCGCTGGCGTTCGTGTTACCCAACTCGCCCAGCTAAATCCGGGCAAAAACATTAATCCATACAGCGCGGCTTTTTGCCGCCATAACGAAACCGACATGCTCTCTCCAGCGTCCTCAACGACAAAACCCAAACAATATGCATAAGATTTTGTGATAGTGAGTCATTGTAGCGACAAATTCCCTATGTCGCTCAAGGCAATCACACTGCCGGGAGGCCAAGATGCCCGCGCAAGGTCGCATGTTGATACTCAGTACGGAAAATGCCACGCTCCTGCAACAGCGGTACGACTTGCTTGAAAAAGGCGTCTGACGCGCCGGGCACATAGGGCGGCATGATGACAAAACCATCCACGGCCCGTTCCTGATACCAGAGAGCAATGCGGGCTGCTATCGACTCGGCGGTGCCTGCCACAATGAAACCACTGCGCGCCACCCATTTAGTAAACTGGCGCAGCGTCATATTCTCAGCTCTGGCGTGATTTAACATCGGTGAGAAACGCTCACGACGGCCCAACTGGGCTGCAATATCTGGCACGGGTTCATCCAGCGCGTGCTGCGACCAGTCGTAATCCATGGTGTTCGAAAGGTGTGTTAACGTTGCCAGCGGATGATGCAACTGCGTTAGCGCTTCTAACAGCTCATCCGCCTCTTTTTGTGTCGCAGCAATAATCGGTTGTAATCCTGGCAACACCTTCAGGCTGTCTGCTTGCCGCCCTTGCCGTTCAACCAGCGCTTTAAGGTTGGCGTAATAACTTTTGGCACTGGCAAGATCGGCTTTCTCGGCGGCAAAAATAACGTCGGCATGTCGCGCAGCCAGTTCAGTGAACGCAGTGGAACCTCCCGCCTGAATCGTGACCGGATGCCCCTGCGGTGGCCGGGAGAGATTCAGCGGGCCTTTAACCTGGAACCACTGATTATCGATATCGGCATAACGGATTTTTCTGCCATCCGCATACACCCCCTGTTCACGGTCACCTTTTATCGCATCATCCTGCCAGCCATCCCAAAGTTGCGTAACTGCCTGAATAAAAGCTTCCGCTTTCAGGTAGCGCTGGTCGTGGCTAAGCAGTTTCTGACCAAAATTGCGCGCCTCTGCGGCACTGGTGGAGGTGACGACATTCCACCCGGCCCGGCCGGCACTGATATGATCCAGCGTTGCCAGCGTGCGTGCAGTAGCAAAAGGGCTGGCAAATGAACTGGAAATGGTGCCTGCCAGACCAATCCGGTCGGTTACCGCTGCCAGCGCCGAGAGCACTGAAAAGGGATCGGGCCGTTCGGTGACACGATGCTGTACCGCATCGGCAAAGTGGTCAGCATAGATGTCATCCACCGAGAGCTTATCGGCCATGAACACCAGATCGAATTTAGCAGCCTCTGCCTGCTGCGCCAGACTTTTTAGCAGGCGGAAGTCAGCAGGATGAGGCACCTCAGGCAAACCTGGCATGCGCCAGCCCGCGTAGTGACACCCCGTAGTTTCAAGAAATAGCGCCAGGTGTAAGGACATCATCAAGCTCCCTGATGGCTAGCGGGTGGTTGGCTCAAATCAGTATCAAACCATTTCTCGGAAATTTTCTTTAAGGTGCCGTCGGCGCGCAGTTGCTGAATGGCCTGATCTACCTTTTTACGCAGCTCCTCACCGCGCGCATCTTTGCGGAACGGTAATGCAGCAGGTTTCACCCCAAATGGCTCACCAACGACCTTCAATGGCAGCCCTTTCTGTTTGATTTGGCCAAGCAAAATCACCTGCCCGGAGACAAAGGCATCCACTTTGCCCTGCGCCACCGCATTGGCGACCACATCCATCCCTTCAAAAGTCACCAGTTTGATCTGATTTTGCGGGTCAAACTCCTTTAATACGTTGGCGTAATTCGAACCCAGCTCCGCAGCTACGGTTTTGCCTTTCATATCCGCCAATCCGTGTATGTTGTAATTATCTTTACTGACGGCAAGCTGGGCAGCGGAATAGTAGTAAGGCGTGGTGAAATCATACTGTTTGCGCCGTTCCGGCGTATCGGCAAAGTTGCCCACCGTATCAATCTTGCCGGTTTGTAGCGATCCCAGCACCCCGACCCAGTCAGACATCACCCATTCAATTTTCAGGTTGGCTTTTTGGGCAATCGCCGTGATGATGTCAACGCTAAAGCCTTTAAGCTGGCCGTGATCGAGAAAGTTATGGGGATAGCCTTCCGGCGTCGCGCCAACGCGAATCACCTCCTGACCAGAGGCCGCCGTGTCGGTTTTATCACAACCGCTCAGTATCAGACCCGCCAACAAAATAACCCCGGTATGCAACAGCTTCATGGGTAAAACTCCTGTTTCAGTTGTTATAAGGTTTACCGACATACTTCTCTAAGCGCCGCTGCCCTTCTCCCAGCAGAATGGTCAGCGCCCAGTACACCAGCGCGACCGCAGCGTAAGCTTCAAAAAATTTCAGCGATTCGGTTGCCGCCAGTTTGCCCGCCGAAAGCAACTCGGTGACGCCCAGGGTAAACGCCAGCGATGAGTTCTTGATCAGACCAATGTAAACATTGCCGGTCGCGGGAATGGCATTACGACAGACCTGCGGCAACAGAATGCGCCAGCAGGCCACCGGCAGGCTGAGGCCGCTCGCCAGCGCCGCCTCGGTTTGCCCTTTATCCACCGAGTCGATCCCCGCGCGAAAAATCTCTGCCAGATAAGCCGATGTATTTAACGCCAGGCCGATAATCACCGCATAAATCGCCCCCATCGCGTTCAGCACCGGGAATAACTGTGGTAAACCAAAATAGATAATCAGTAATTGCACCAGTACCGGTGTACCGCGAAAGAAGGAGATATATATCGCAGCTAAAGATTTAAGCACCCTGCCACGGCGTAATAATACCGCCATAAACACACCAATCAGGGTGGATATCACCATCGCAGCCACAGAAATCACCAGGGTGACCGGGAGATAAGCCAAAATAACCGGAATCACCTTAAACATGTAAATCAAATCAAAATTCATCGTTCTTCATCTCAAATTTAAATTTCGTAATCATTGACAAAGGCACCAATACGGCTGTTTGCTTCATGATTAAAAAATTGTTCAGGGTTGCCCTGTGCGGTAATTTTCCCCTGTTCCATGAAAAACAGGCGGTCGGAGATTTCTCGGGCAAAGCTCATTTCATGCGTCACAATCACCATTGTCAGTTTCTGCTGGGCGATGTCAGAAATCAGCCGCAGCACGCCGCGCCGCATTTCAGGATCGAGAGATGAAGTCGGCTCATCCATCAGAATGACTTCAGGCTGTAGGCTTAGCGCACGAGCAATACCTACCCGCTGCTGCTGTCCGCCAGACAAGGTTGCTGGATAGGCATCCGCTTTACTACTGAGTCCCACCGTGTTGAGATAATGTAATCCCTGTTCCCGCGCCACCCTGGCACTGAGTTTTTTGCCATATCGCAGCACTTCTGTAATATTTTCCAACGCCGTTTTGTTGCGAAATAAATTATAATGCTGAAACACCATTGACGTTTTTTGTCGGATTTGATTGATCTCTTGATGGCTTATTTTCGCCATATCGACGTTAATGTCAGCAATCGTCATTTTCCCACTGTCTGGCTTGACCAGTAAATTAAGCGATCGCAGCAGCGTCGACTTTCCCGATCCTGAAGGGCCGATAATTGAGACCACTTCCTGCGGTGCCACAGAGAAATTAATATCAGCGAGCGCCTGAAAGGTATGAAATCTTTTATTTATTCCCTGAACACTTATCATCATTTCCCCAAATGGCCATTAACCACACGGGAGTGATTATCATAATTCAACCGGGGCAAACAAAATGCTTTAACAGGGAAAGGTTATGCAGGGAAACACAATGTAGCAGGGCCAGGCAGTCGTCATTGCCTGGCCCATGTAATTACTCAGTCCGTGGAATGGCCACGCTGAGAGTCATTTCCACCTGACGGAGATCGCGGTAGAGGCTCACCATATAAAGCAGTATCACCACGGAAAACGGCAGGCCACAGAGTACCACCGCCGTTTGCATCGCGCTGAAGCTGCCCGCGGATAACAGACCAGCACACACCAGCGTGGTCACCACCGCCCAGAAAATGCGTAGCCATGCGGGGGCATCATCACTGGCTGTCCCGCCGACGCTGGAAAGGTTCGCAATCATCAGCGTGCCAGAATCCACCGGGGTCAGGAACAAAACAAAACTGATTACCACGGTGAAGCCAGCAATCGCCGTGGTCCAGGGCAGGTATTCAAACAATTTAAATAGCGCCATCGGGGGATCGCTAATGGCAATCTGCCCCAGCAGATGTTGACCGCCTTCAAGCACCAGATTAATCGCCGTATTCCCAAACAACGACAGCCAGGCCAGGGTGAAACCCAGCGGGATCAACAGTACGCCAAAGATCAGCTCACGAATGGTACGGCCTTTGGAAATACGCGCAATGAACAAACCGACAAACGGTGCCCAGGCAATCCACCAGGCCCAGTAAAACAGGGTCCATGCGCCCTGCCACGCCTTCGCTTTACCGTACAGATAGACATCAAAACTGCGGTTTACCAGTGATGTCAGGTAGTCACCGGTATTTTGTAACAGCCCGTTTAGCAAGGTGAGCGTCGGTCCGGTCACAAAGATGAAGAACAGCAGCAAGCAGAGGAACACCACATTGAGGTTAGAGAGCATGGCAATCCCTTTCTCGACGCCGGACACAGCCGCCAGCGTCGCTACCGCCATCATCACCACAATTAAAATCAACAACACCTGGGTATTCTGCGGGATGTGGAACAGATAATTGAGCCCGGAATTCACCAACAGCGCCCCGATACCAAGGTTGGTCACCATCGAAATCACCGTGACCAGAATGCCAAAGCTGTCTACCAGATGCCCAGGCCAGCCATGAATACGGTGGCCAAACAGCGGATAGAGCGCCGAACGCAGTGCCAGCGGTTGCTCACGTCGATAAGCAAACCAGGCCAGCGCCGTCGCAATCAGCGCATACAGCGCCCAGCCGTGTAACCCCCAATGGAGGAAGGTAATCGCCATCGCCTGTCGGGCCGCGGCAACCGTGCCTCCCTGGCCTTCAGGCGGTTCGAGGAAGTGATCCAGCGGTTCGTAAGCGCCATAGTAAACCAGCGCAATACCGATACCGGCAGAGAACAACATCGCAACCCAGGAAACATAGCTAAACTCAGGTTTTTCATCTTCGCGTCCAAGCCTGAGATGGCCGAAACGCGACAATGCTAACCAAAAGACAAACACCATACACACCACCATCAGCAGCATGTAGTACCAGCCAAACACATCTGACACCCAAAGCTGGGCTTTATTTAGCCATGCCTGGCTTGCCTGGGGATAAAGAACAATCAGGAGGCTGAGCAGCAGAATAACGCTGGCTGAGCCAATAAAAACAGGGAGATTTACACGTATAGGTGGTTGAGTTTCTTCAGTTTGTTGACTTATCACTGTCATGTTGAAGGTTCCGAGTTCTGAGTGGTAAGAGCCGCTCTTGCTACATCGAATATGACAACTGGCGACATTTATATGACACTTTTGCAGCATATTCGCTATTGATTGATCATTCAATCAATGAATAAAATAAAAGCCTGAACCCTACGGAGAGAACCCGGTGCGCAAAGAAATTCCAGAACAGCGCAAACAGCAGCTGATTGAAGCTGCCTTTGAAGCAATACGTAATGTCGGCCTGGCAGGCGTCACGATGTCACAAGTGGCTAAGCTGGCAGGCATGTCCACGGGTCTGGTCAGCCACTACTTCGGTGATAAGCACGGCCTGCTCCACGCCACCATGCGCACAATCCTGCGGGATTTGCAGCTCGCGGTGGCGGAATGTCGCCAGCAGGCAGAAGGCGATCCGCAGTCGCAGCTGTACGCCATCATTGATGGCAACTTCGATCCCAGCCAGACCAATGAAACCTCAATGCGGGTCTGGCTCGATTTCTGGGCCGCCAGCATGCACTGCGACGACCTGCGTCGCTTGCAGCACATCAACGATCATCGTCTGTTCTCGAATATCTGTTATCAGTTTGCTCGCGTGTTCCCCCAGCAACACGCCCGATCTGCCGCACGCGGCCTGGCAGCGATGATCGATGGCCTGTGGCTGCGTGGCAGCCTGACAGGTAATCAGTTTGATGTAGAAAAAGCCCGCTTAATTGCGCGTGACTATGTCACGCAAAAACTTTCAACTCACTCTGTGGAGAAAGCACACTAATGGCAAAGTTTCCCCTGCAACAACTCTATATTGATGGCCGGTTATGCGATGCCACCGGGAATCAAACATTCCAGACCTTCAACCCTGCCAATGGCGAATTGCTGGCAGACGTACAGGCAGCTAGCGAGGCGGATGTTGAGCGTGCAGTGGAGAGCGCAATCCGAGGCCAACGCATCTGGGCCGCGATGACAGCCACTGAACGTGCCCGCATCCTGTTGCGTGCCGTAGAACTGCTGCGCGAACGCAACGATGAACTCGCCGCGCTGGAAACGCTGGACACCGGCAAACCGCTGTCAGAAACCCAGGCCGTGGATATCGTGACCGGCGCAGACGTGCTGGAGTATTACGCCGGCCTGGCAACGGCGATTGAAGGGCAACAGTATCCGCTGCGTGACAGCAGCTTTTTCTACACGCGCCGTGAACCGTTGGGCGTCACGGCCGGGATTGGTGCCTGGAACTATCCGATTCAAATCGCCTTGTGGAAGTCCGCTCCGGCGCTGGCCGCCGGTAATGCCATGATTTTCAAACCTAGTGAAGTCACCCCACTGACGGCCCTGAAGCTGGCGCAAATCTACAGCGAAGCGGGCTTGCCTGATGGCGTGTTTAACGTGCTACAGGGCGTAGGCGCACAAGTCGGACAATGGCTGACTGAGCATCCTAAAATTGAAAAAATCTCCTTCACGGGCGGGGTGGAAACCGGCAAAAAAGTGATGGCCAGCGCAGCGGCGTCGAGCCTGAAAGAGGTGACCATGGAGCTGGGCGGAAAATCACCGCTGATTATTCTGCCAGATGCGGATATCGAACAGGCTGCAGATATTGCCATGATGGCTAACTTCTACAGTTCCGGCCAGGTCTGCACCAACGGCACCCGGGTATTTATTCATCGTTCGCAGAAAGCGGCCTTTGAGCAGGCGTTGTTGGTACGTGCTCAGCGCATTCGTCTGGGCATGCCGACCGATCCCGCAACCAACTTTGGTCCTCTGGTCAGCTTCTCACACATGGAAAAAGTGCTGCACTACATTGAACTGGGTAAACAGGAAGGCGCAACCCTGCTGACCGGCGGCCAGCGTGAAACCCGTGGTGAGTTCGCCAACGGTGCCTTTGTCCAACCCACCATCTTCACCGACTGTACTGACCACCAGCGTATTGTGCAGGATGAAATTTTTGGCCCGGTGATGAGCATTCTTACCTGGGATGACGAAGAGGAAGTTATTCGTCGTGCCAACGCAACCCACTTTGGTCTTGCCGCTGGCGTTGTTACGCAAAACCTGGCCAGTGCCCATCGCATCATCCACCAGATTGAAGCCGGTATTTGCTGGATCAACAGTTGGGGAGAATCTCCGGCGCAGATGCCGGTAGGCGGTTACAAACAGTCGGGGGTCGGGCGTGAAAACGGCATTTCCACCCTGGCACACTACACGCGTATCAAGTCAGTTCAGGTCGAACTCGCGCCCTTCAGCTCAGTGTTTTAATCCAAGGAGACTGCAATGACCACCATCAGGGAATATGACTACATCATCATCGGTGCCGGTTCTGCTGGCAACGTCCTGGCAACGCGCCTGACTGAAGATCCGTCTGTGTCGGTGCTGTTACTGGAGGCCGGAGGCCCGGATCATCGCCTTGATTTCCGCACCCAAATGCCCGCCGCGCTGGCTTACCCACTTCAGGGCCGCCGCTATAACTGGGCCTACCTGACCGATCCTGAACCCCATATGAACAACCGTCGCATGGAGTGTGGTCGTGGCAAAGGGCTGGGTGGATCTTCGTTGATCAACGGCATGTGTTATATCCGTGGGAACGCGCTGGATTACGATAACTGGGCGCGCCAGCCTGGGCTGGAAAACTGGAGCTACCTCGACTGTCTGCCCTACTTCAAAGCGGCAGAACGCCGTGATATTGGCGGCAATGATTACCACGGTGAAAGCGGCCCGGTGAGCGTCACAACCCCTAAAGCCAGCAAAAACGTCCTGTTCAACGCCATGATCGAAGCCGGTGTACAGGCGGGCTATCCTCGTACGGATGACCTGAATGGCTATCAACAGGAAGGCTTTGGGCCGATGGACCGGACGGTGACGCCACAGGGTCGCCGGGCCAGCACCGCACGCGGTTATCTCGACCAGGCACGATCGCGCCCTAACCTGACCATTGAAGTCAATGCGCTGACTGACCGTATCTTGTTTGATAACAAACGCGCCACTGGCGTGCTCTGGCTGCACGAAGAGACAAAGCATCAGGCGCGGGCGCGCCGTGAAGTCTTGCTGTGTGGCGGTGCTATCGCCTCGCCACAAATTCTGCAACGCTCCGGCGTAGGCCCGGCAGAACTGCTGCGCAGCCTGAACATTGATGTCGTGCATGATTTGCCCGGTGTCGGGGCCAATCTGCAAGACCACCTGGAGATGTACCTGCAATACGAGTGCAAACAGCCTGTTTCCCTGTCACCGGCATTGAAGCTACACAATCAACCGGCGATCGGGGCGGAATGGTTGTTTAACGGCAGTGGGATCGGGGCCAGTAATCAGTTTGAGGCTGGCGGCTTTATTCGCTCGGATGAAGAGTTTGAGTGGCCAAATATCCAGTACCACTTCCTGCCGGTGGCGATTAACTACAACGGCTCCAACCCGATTAAAGAGCACAGCTTCCAGGCGCATGTGGGCTCGATGCGTTCACCAAGCCGAGGCCGCGTGCAAATCCGCTCGAAAGATCCCCATGAGCACCCGAGCATTCTGTTCAACTACATGGAACACGAGCAGGACTGGCGCGAATTTCGTGCCGCCATCCGCATCACACGTGAAATTATGCAGCAACGCGCGCTGGACCCGTTCCGTGGGCGGGAGATTTCACCGGGTGCAGACGTCGTAACCGATGAGCAGTTAGATGCCTTTGTGCGCGAACATGCAGAAACGGCCTATCACCCTTCGTGCTCGAATGCGATGGGGTATCACGAAATGGCAGTCGTAGGTAATGACGGTAAAGTGCATGGCATGGAGGGATTACGCGTAGTCGATGCCTCGATCATGCCGCAAATCACCACCGGGAACCTGAACGCACCAACCATCATGATCGCCGAAAAAATTGCCGACATGATTCGCGGCCGTCCACCGTTACCGCGCGTTGAAGTCCCTTACTATGTGGCGAATGGCGCACCGGTAAAACGTGCGTAATACGCGACAACAGGCAGCCCGTTTGCAGGCTGCCTGTTAATTCTCACCGAAAGAGCAGTACGCACTTTCTTCACCTGTAGCAGCCGCATTGCTCCGCGATCCGTATCACATCAGAGCATGATAAGATAAACGCCTCTTATTCAGCCCCTTATCTTTATCGCATCAGGAAACCAGATGGATCTCATCGGTATTATCATGTCAGCCGGGAAAGCCTCGGTGAATGTGGCGCTTTACACACTTATTCCAATCATGGTGGTCATGTTGATTATCATGCGCTACCTGGAAAATCGCGGCATTCTTGATCGAATCGTCCACCTGATGACGCCGCTGCTACGTCCGTTTGGTGTCACCGGCATGGCTATCTTCGCGCTGATTCAACTGAACTTTGTCAGCTTTGCCGCCCCGTTGGCCGCACTGGCGGTAATGGAAAAACGCGGCATCTCCGATCGCCATATCGCGGCGGCCCTGGCGATGTTATTTGCGATGGGTCAGGGTAACGTGTTCTACCCGCTCATCCCCTACGGCCTCCACATGGGCGCGGCGGTGGCTATCTCCATCGTCGGCGGCTTATGTGCTTCCGCCCTCACCTGGCATGTCGTGGGGCGAAAGCTCTCATCCGCCACCCTGGCGCGTGATGAAGATGAACTGATGCAGGAGAAGAGTAATACCGGGTTGATCGCGATTATTAATGGCGCAGGTGCCGATGCCATTCGCCTCTCTTTAGGCTCAGTGCCAATGCTGATTTTGTCACTGACGGTGGTCGGTATTTTAACGCAGGCAGGTGCGATTGATGCGTTAACGCGCGCGCTGACACCGTTACTCAACTGGCTGACCATTCCTACGGTCTTTGTCCTTCCCGCGCTGACCAAATGTCTTGCCGGGGGAACGGCCTATTTCGGCGTGCTGAGCGATTTAATTCACAAAGGAATGGTGAATGTCCACCAGATCAATGCGTCTGCCGGACTGCTGATCCAGACCTTTGACCTGCCCGGTGTGGGCATTTTCCTCGGCCTCGCGCCGCGTTTCGTACGGCTGTTTCGCTTTGTCATTCCTGGCGTAGTTGTCGGCATCGCACTGCGCGCCGCGCTGCACATGTGGATTTTCTGACGGTATGCCTGATCTGGATGCGCTGTTGCTGGCGCTGGAAAGCGCTACGCATTCACTGCTGAAACTGCCCCGGTGTACTGCCCATCACTTCACGGAAAGCGGCGGTAAACGCTGCCGGGCAGGAGAACCCGAGTTGAAAGGCGATTTGTTTCAGTGAAATGCCATTCGCCAGCAGATCCAGCGAGGCATAGATACGCGCCCACTGCTTCCAGCCACGCAGCGTAAAGCCGGTATCTTTCACGAACTGTCGTGAAAAAGTACGTTCTGACATGGTCGCCAGCTCGGCCAGTTGGCTGAGTGAGGCGTGCCAGTTATTGTGCATCATCATTTCCAGTGCAGCACGATGCAGGCGGCTGTCCAGCGGCATCGGCAGTGCGGCTGGCAAGATCTCCGTTTCACTCAAGACCTGCAACAACAGGCTTGCCATCAGGCGATGACTTTCAGCGTTATAGCTGTGATCAAACATCCCGGCGATCAGTTGACGAAACAGATTGGTGACCGCAATAACATGCACCTCATCACGCGCCTTAAAATCCTGGCACAACGCAATAAACGGCGGCTCAAAATACACCGTTCGCAGTTCAGTGCGGGAAAACACGTTAAAGGTGTGCTCAACGTTGGAAGGCAGCCACAGCGCGCGCTGCGGGGGGATCACCCAACGCTTATTTGCGGACTCCACCAACATCACACCGGTGATGGCAAACAGTAACTGCCCCTGCGGATGTGAATGCGGTAGGCGAATATCTCCGCGCTCATAGGTACGGGCAAGGCATCCCCAACCGGGCTGGGTATTTACTTTTGGCGTGTCATCTATCTTGTTTGGCATTTCGCATTCTGAAATTACATTTAACATGGTTTCTCTGGCGCGATTGGCACCAGCACGCTTGACCTGACTTGGCTTAAGTCAGACAAGTCCTGAAACCAGTGTAGAGGTGAACAGGGCATAAGGTGAAGCGTGATTTTTTGGAAAACAGGGGCTATGGCCTCACCTGCTAACGGAATCTTACTATGTCTCTAACCTCAACCAACGCGCACGCTGCGTCGCCCAACCAGGAAACTGATGCTCAACAGTTACTGGTGAGTATTGTCGGTGCGGTAGCCATTTCACATGGCTGCAATGACTTCCTGCAATCGATGCTGCCGTCGATCTATCCGATGCTGAAAGACAGCTACAGCCTGAGCTACGCACAAATTGGCCTGATTACGCTGGTCTTCCAGATCACCGCTTCGCTGCTACAGCCGTGGATTGGTATGTACACCGATAAGCATCCGAAGCCGCTGCTGCTGCCAGGCGGCATGGTGGTTTCACTGGTGGGCGTCGGCCTGTTGGCGATGGCCTCAAGTTTCGGCCTGATCCTGCTTGCCGCCGCGTTGATTGGCGTCGGCTCCGCGACCTTCCACCCTGAAGCCTCCCGCGTGGCGCGCATGGCCTCTGGCGGACGCTATGGCACCGCACAGTCTACATTCCAGGTCGGCGGTTATATCGGCACGGCTATTGGGCCACTCGCGGCGGCGCTGCTGATTATTCCTCATGGTCAGATGTCGGTCGCCTGGATGATGCTGGTGGCGCTGTTAGCCGTGGTGATCCTGTCGGTGATCAGCCGCTGGACGGTTAAACATGGCCACGCCAACATGAAGAGAAAAGGCGGTGCCGCACTGCGCCAACTGTCGCGCAAAGAGGTTTGGCAGGCGCTGGGCGTAGTGGGCATTCTGATGCTGGCGAAGTTCACCTATATCTCGTCGATCAGTACCTATTACAGCTTTTATCTGATGCAGCGTTTCAACCTTACCCTTGAACACGCACAGTACTACCTGTTCAGCTTCCTTGCGGCTGTGGCGATTGGCACCTTTGTGGGTGGCCCGATTGGCGACCGTATTGGGCGCAAAGCCGTGGTATGGATCTCTTTTCTCGGTGTGATCCCGTTCGCACTGCTGATGCCGCACGCGAACCTGATGTGGACCGTGATCCTCACCATTTGCATCGGTCTGGTGCTGTCATCCGCCTTCGCAGCACTGGTTGTCTATGCGCAAGAAGTGGTGCCCGGACGCACCGGGATGGTGTCCGGCATTATGTTTGGGACCATGTTCGGCATTGGCGGTATTGCCGCAGCGGCACTGGGCAAGTTTGCGGATACCTGGGGGATTACGCTGGTGTATAACGCCTGCGGCTTCCTGCCACTGCTCGGATTTGCCACGCTCTTGATGCCTGAAACCCGTCTGAAAAAACAGTGATACCCGGTGGCGAGCACCTTGTGCTCGCTACGCCTTGGTTGTCTGCCTGCTTCTCACCTTGCCGATCACGGAAAATAGGAATAGCGATTAAACACATGTAGCGGGGTTTTCACGCTGGCTACGGCTTCCCCCCGCCGCATTCGGTTGACCAGCTCAAGACAGTGTTGGATTTCCGTACGGATATCATGTCCCAGCACAATATCCATCTCACCGGACTCCAGTAACAGGCGGCTCTCTTCACTCAGCTCGTGACCGATAAAGATCACGTTCTCCTGCAACTGATACTCTTTTAGCGCCCGCGCCACACCACGATTCCCCCCCGCCATGTTATAAATACCCACCATCGGCGGATTGCTCGCCAGGAATTTTTTCACGCTCTGATAAGCCCCGTCTGACTCATCATTGATATTTACGCGCTCGACCACGTTCAGCCACGGGAACTGTTCACGCAGCACGCGACGAAACCCCACTTCCCGCTCTTCCTGCGTGCGATAGGTTGAACTGTAAACCAACAAAATATTGCCGCTCTGCTGGGGTAACAATCGGCCCATAAACCATCCAGCGGTGGCGCCAGTACTGATTTGGTCAATACCAATATAGGCCGAACGCCGGGAGTTGGGCAGATCGGTAGACAGGCAGATGACATGCACGCCGTTATCCACCGCCTCGCGCACGGCTCGGTTCACTTTGAGGTGATCGCGCGAGACTAAAATGATGGCTTCACACTCACGCGCCCGTCGTGTAATGGTCAGACTGAAACGATCCGCATCAACCTGCACATTGGGCACACTGTCCAGCGTAAAGCTGATATCCGGGCGAGCGGCAATCAGCGCCCGCGCCTCTTTTTCCACCAACGTCAGGAAGCCGGAACCGGCTTCACAAATAAAAGCAATTCGCCGTTTTTCCGGGCTTAACTCCCCTACGGCCTCCGGTTTTCCCAGCCGAAACAAGGCCGCCTCCACTTTTTTACGCGTCGCTTCTCGTACACCAGGGCGACCATTAAGGACGCGATCTGCGGTGGCGGTACTGACTTTTGCCTCTGCGGCAATTTGGCCTATGGTGGGATTTTTCCATGATGGTTTCGCCAGCATCACTGTTTTCCTGATTGTCTAAACCTCATTCAATGCATGAAGCATAACAAATAGATCGCAAAAAAAGAAATCAAGCAATCTATTGATGCGTATAGATAAAGTTCATTTTGATGTTAATTAAATCAAATAAATGTGTGATTTAAATCATTATTTAAAACATAAAACATCACATTGCTTTGACTTCATCTCCCGCCAGGCCGATTAATGACGTCACATTTCACCCCTTTGCCATTGCCTGATGCAGTGGCCGTGATTGTCAGGAGCCGTTATGTCTACCCAAGCAGTAACCAAAACCGCCAACCCCGTACGCTGGGGGATCGTCAGCACCGCCAATATCGCCTGTGCCCGAATTATTCCGGCCCTGCTGGCGAGCAGTAACAGTGTTATCCACGCCATTGCCTCACGTTCGCAGGCGAAGGCCGCCGAAAAAGCGGCTGCGTTTGGCATTCCGGTGGCTTATGGCTCTTATGAAGCGTTGCTCAACGATCCCCAGATCGAAGCGATTTATGTCCCACTGCCCAATGACCAGCATGTGGATATGGTGTTAGCCGCAACCGCCAGAGGTAAGCACGTACTGTGCGAAAAACCGGTGGCTTTGAACGCCGAACAAGCTCGCCGACTGCTGGATGTGCCGCAACATCTGGTGGTGGCGGAAGCGTTCATGGTGCGCCATCACCCACAGTTTGCCCGCCTGCGGACAGAGTTGCGCAGCGGCCGTCACGGCAAACTGCAAACCGCACAGATCCTGCTCTCTTTCCTGCTGGATAACCCAGGGGACTTCCGCTTCGACGTCACCAAAGGAGGCGGAGCGCTGTTTGACCTCGGGTGTTACACGGTCATGACGGCGCGTTATCTGCTGGAACGCCAACCTGAACGGGTGTTCTGTTCCATGGTGCGCTCCCCGGTCAACGGCACCGATGAGCAGACCCACGCGATCCTCGATTTTGGTCACGGCCAACAGGTCACGCTGAGCGTGGGCCTGAAGCAGGCTGCGGCACAACGCGTACAGGTCGTGTGTGAAAAATCGCTGCTCGACCTGAATGCACCTTATGTGCCCAGCCAGGGATCGCCCGCCACATTGAGTATCAGTAGTCACGCCGGGTTGGATGATGCCGCCTTGCAGCCAGAAGCCCTGCCGGTGGTTGAACAATATCAGTGCGAAGTTGAGCATTTTTCCCGTGCGGTACGCGGGGAAGTACAGCCTGAGTTTGGCATTAACGATGCCATTGAACAGATGCAGGTCATGGATGCGCTATTCGCCTCTGCGGCCTCGGGCCAATGGGTCAAGGTTTAAGGAGACGGCATGAAACAGATCAATATTGCCATTATCGGCGCAGGGATGATTGGTGCAGCACATGCCAGCGGCTACCGCAGCCATCAGGCGCGGCTATCCACGAGCCAGCAACAATTCGTACTCCACACGGTGTGTGATGCACGTGAATCCGCCGCCGCTGAACTGGCCGCTGTCTGGGGTTTTGCGCATGTTGCCACTGACTGGCAGGCGGTAGTCAACGATCCCGAGATTCAGCTCATCAGTATTGCGTTGCCTAATTTCCTCCATGCCGAAGTGGCCGCCGCTGCATTAAAAGCGGGTAAGCATGTGCTGTGTGAAAAGCCGCTGGCGTTAACTGCCAAAGAGGCCTGGGAACTGACCCAACTGGCGCAGCAGAGCGACAGCATTTGCGGCAGCGTCTTTAACTATCGCCGCATCCCGGCGGTGGCACAGATTAAACAGTGGGTGGATGCCGGTGAAATCGGCAACTTACAGCATCTGCTGATCCAGTATCAGTGCGGCTATGCCGCCGATCCGCAGCTTCCTTACAGCTGGCGCTACCGCCAGCAGACGGCAGGTGGAGGTGCGCTGCATGACATTGGTGCTCACGCGATTGATATTGCTCGCTTTATTGCCGGAGATGTCGAAACCATCAATGGGGCATGCAGTAGCATCACCATTCCCCAGCGTTTCGTGGCATTAGGCGCAAATGCGGGTCATAGCCATGTGGCGCTGAGCAACAAGAGTGAAACCGTCGATACCGATGACATCGCTTCCTGCGTCATGCGCTTTACCTCCGGGTGCCAGGGGCTGTTCTCCGCCAGCCGCGTTACGGTGGGCATGGGTAATACCCTCTCCTTCACGCTCACCGGCAGCACCGGGACTATTCAGTTTAATTCGGAGCGACCGGGCGAGTTTCAGATCAGTCGCTTTGGCCGTGAAAACGGTGCCTTTGTCACCGTGCCGAACCAGCCCGCTTTTCCTTATCTCAGCCAGTGGATACCGGTGCCCCATGACGGTGTCGCGATTGGCTATGCCGAAGGCTTCGGCTTCATGATCGCCGAGTTTATGCAGGCGGTCAGCGAAAACCGTCCGTATCGCAACGGCACCTTCTCTGACGGCTTTGCCGTTGCCCAGATACTGGAAGCGATCCAACGTGCTGCTGAGCAGCAACGTCCCGTCGCTATCCGTGAACTCACGTTTTAACCGGGGATACATTATGTTGAAAGTTGCTGTTATCGGCGCAGGCCGAATTGGTCAGATTCATGCAGGCAATATTGCAGCTCACCCGCAGTGTCAATTGGTCAAAGTCACCGATGTCTATGCACCCGCTGCTACGGCACTGGCGGAAAAACTGGGGGCACAGGTTGCGACGCTGGATGAGATTTTAGGCGATGCGAGTATCGACCTGGTCGCGATCTGTAGCGCCACCGATACCCATGCCGATTTAATCGAAGCCGCAGCCCGGGCCAAAAAAGCCATTTTCTGCGAGAAGCCGGTGGATTTAAGCCTCGAACGGGTGCGCCGCTGTCTGGCGACCGTGCGCGAACACAACGTGCCGCTGATGGTCGGTTTCAACCGCCGCTTTGATCCCAGCATGGCGCAACTGCGTGAAAGCTTACGGGCGGGTGAAATCGGGGCCACTGAAATCGTCACGATCAGCTCACGTGACCCCGGCGCGCCGTCTCCCGAATATGTGAAAACCTCCGGCGGGCTGTTCCGCGATATGACCATCCATGACTTCGACATGGCGCGCTGGCTGCTGGATGAAGAACCGGTGTCGGTGTTCGCCTCAGCGGCCGCATTAGTGGATGAAAAAATCGGAGCTGCGGGCGATGTGGATACTGCGGTGGTGACCCTGACCTGTGCCAGCGGAAAAATGGCGGTGATCACCAACAGCCGCCGCGCCAGCTACGGCTACGATCAGCGCATTGAAGTTCATGGCAGCGAAGGCATGTTAGCGGTAGTCAATCACCCGGAAACCAGCCTGGTGAAATCCGTCGCAACCGGCGTGATCGCTCAAAAACCGATGCACTTCTTCCTGCAACGCTACGGTGATGCCTACCGCAACGAACTGGCCGCGTTCATCGATCAGCTTAGTAAAGGCACTGCGATTGCACCGGGTGGCGAGGATGGATTACAAGCCCTGTTGCTGGCGGATGCCGCACTGGAATCACTGAAAACCGGCAAACCGGTTGCGCCAGGAGCACTCTGATGCATATCGGCATGGTTACTGACAGCCTGGCGCAGCTCAGCACCGATGAGGTGCTCCATACCGCCGCCGAACTGGGACTGAAATCGGTCGAATTCTGCTGCGGCAACTGGAGTGCCGCACCACACCTGAATCTGCAACAGCTATTGAGCAATACCAAAGCGCGCGAAGACTTCCACGCCAGAGTGCGCGATCACGGCTTGACCATCTCGGCCCTCAACGCCAGTGGCAATCCGTTGCATCCTGGAAAAAGCGGCGCGGAGCACCATGCCTGTGTGGAAGGCACGCTGGAACTGGCTGGCAAGCTGGGAGTGGAACGGGTGGTGATGATGTCTGGCTTACCCGGTGGACCGGGCGATCAATGGCCGAACTGGATCACCGTAGCCTGGCCCCCCTTCTGCGCCCAAATTCTCGACTATCAGTGGAACGACGTGGCGATCCCGTGGTGGAAACAGACGGTGCGTACCGCTAATCAGCACGGTATCGAGAAGCTGTGCATTGAGTTCCACGGCGGGCAACTGGTCTACAACTTGCCGACGTTCTGGCGTCTGCGTGAGGCGGTGGGCGAGACGGTGGGCGTTAACTTCGACCCCAGCCATCTGTTGTGGATGGGTGCCGATCCCCTGGCCTGTATTGATGAACTGGGCGATGCGATTTATCACGTCCATGCAAAGGATACGTCGATTAACCCCCGTCGGGCAGCGCTGAACTCACGCCTTGAGTCACAGCAGCGTGCCCATCCGCGTGAACGTAGCTGGAACTACGTCACGCTGGGCTACGGGCAGGATGAGCGGTGGTGGAAGCAGTTCTGCTATCAGCTGCGTCTGGTGGGATATGACGATGTGCTGAGTATTGAACATGAGGATGCGCAGCTCTCCCGCCTGGAGGGAATACGCAAATCGGTGGATCTGTTGCAGCGCACGCTGGCAGCGGAGCCTTCTGACTATCAACTGCCGGATATCGGTTAATTCGCTGTACCTACAAGGGCGGTGTCATGCCGCCCTCTTATTCCTATAAAAAAGAAGAGAAAACATCATGCGTACAACGTTAAAAACCCTCGCTACCCTGCTTTGCATGTTGCCGCTCTCCACCCAGGTACTGGCCGCCAGCCCACGCGTTAGTGTGACGATGTCGGCCTTTGACGATAATTTTCTTACCGTTTTACGCAGCGCCATCGCTCAGCAAGCGGCGACGGACGGGGTCAAAGTCCAGTTCGAGGATGGAAAAAACGACGTCAGTAAACAATCGAGCCAGATCGACAACTTTATCTCCTCGCAACCTGACGCCATCATCATTAATCCTGTCGACAGCACCGGCGTACTGCCCATCAGTCAGAACGCCGCTGATGCAGACATTCCGCTGGTTTACGTTAATCGTGAACCGATCAACATCAAAACCCTGCCGCCCTATCAGGCCTTTGTCGGCTCCTCCGAAATTGAAGGCGGCACGCTGGAAGCCAACGAGGTGTGTCGTCTGCTGCACGGCAAAGGTAACGTGCTGATTATGCAGGGCGATCTGTCACAACAGTCGGCCATTCTCCGTACCAAAGCGGTGGAAGAGGTATTCAAACGTCCAGACTGTAACGGCATTAAAGTGGTCGATAAACAGATTGGCAAATGGACGCGCACCGGCGGCAACGACCTGATGGCGAACTGGCTCTCCACCAACGTGAAATTTGATGCGGTGGTCGCCAACAACGATGAAATGGCCTTGGGTGCGATTCAGGCGCTGAAAGCCTCTGGTCGGGATATGAAATCGGTCGTAGTCGCGGGGATCGACGCCACTGATGATGCCGTGGCCGCCATGAAAGCAGGCGATTTGGCTGTCACCGTGTTCCAGGATGCCAGGGCTCAGGGCCGCCAGTCGCTGCAGGTCGCCGAGCAGCTGATCAAAGCCAAACAGCAAAACCAGCCCACTGCCGTGCCCAAGTCGATCCTGATCCCTTATACCCTGGTGACCCCGGCCACGGTGAATCAGTATCCGAAAAAATAACCGGAGGCGACAATGATCTCAGCCACTCTGAATCAGGTCGCCCATAGCGGGCAGCCTAAACGTAGCACCTACAGCGGCGATTTTGTGCTGGAAGTAGACCAGGTAACGAAAGCTTTCCCTGGCGTGATTGCACTGGACAACGTGTCATTACGCATCCGCCCCGGCAGTGTGCATGTCCTGATGGGCGAGAACGGTGCCGGCAAATCTACCCTGATGAAAATCATCTCCGGTTTATATCAGCCGGACAGCGGCACGCTGCGTCTGCGGGGCAAAACGGTGCAACTCAACAGCCCACTTGCCGCCCAGCGTGCTGGTATTGCTATGATTCATCAGGAGTTGCTCTTGATGAACTCCATGACGGTCGCCGAAAACATCTGGATTGGCCGTGAACCGCGCAACCGCTTCGGCGTCATCGACCATACCCAGATGCAACGCCAGACCGAAGACTTACTACAGCGCCTGAAGCTGAATCTCGATGCGGAAAGTGAAATTCAGTCGCTCTCCATGGCGAACCGCCAGATGGTGGAGATTGCGAAAGCCGTGTCGCTGGAAGCCGATGTGCTGATCATGGATGAATCGACCTCTTCCCTGACCGAAACCGAAGTCGAACATCTGTTTGCCATCGTTAACGACCTCCGTGCCAGCGGGATTGGCATCGTCTATATCACCCACAAGATGAATGAGCTGTTTGCCATTGCCGATGAGTTTACCGTGTTCCGCGATGGTAAATATGTCGCAACGCATCCGGCCAGTGGCATCACCCGTGAGGCGATCATCAAATTGATGGTGGGTCGGGAAATCAGTCAGATGTTCCCGAAACAACCTGTGGCATTGGGCGAGGTGGTATTAAGCGTTGATCAACTCGGACTGGATGGCGTGTTCGCCAACGTCAGTTTTGACCTGCGTGCCGGTGAGATTCTCGGCTTTGCCGGTTTGGTCGGTTCAGGCCGTTCCAACGTCGCGGAAACGTTGTTTGGTATCACGCCAGCTACCCACGGCACCATCAAACTGAAAGGACAGCCCTGCGTGATCGACTGCGCCGGAACGGCCATCCGCCACCGCCTGGCGATGTTGACTGAAGATCGTAAAGAAACGGGCTGCTTTTTGCCGCTCAATATCCTGGAGAACATGCAAATTGTCGCGTTGCAACAGGGGTACAGCCAACACGGTGTAGTACGTGAAGCCGCCGTAGAACAAGCCTGTCATAACATGGCACAACAACTCCGCGTAAAGACCCCCAACCTGTATGAGTGCATTGAGAACCTCTCCGGGGGTAATCAGCAAAAAGTGCTGATTTGCCGCTGGTTGCTCACCCAGCCTGACATTCTGATCCTTGATGAACCTACGCGCGGCATCGATGTGGGGGCCAAAGCAGAGATCCACCGGCTGATTGTCGAGCTGGCGCGTACCGGTGTCGCCATCATCATGATCTCCTCGGAGTTGCCTGAAGTGCTGGGCATGAGCGACCGCATCGTCGTGATGCACGAAGGACAAGTCACCGGGATTGTCGATGCGGCAAGCGCGGATCAAGTCACCATTATGAGCCTTGCGGCTCGTTAACTTACCCTGAGAACATATTATGAGCGTATCAACAGAGAATTTTCAGGCTCCACGGGTGACACGTCAGCGGCGTGTACCGGCGGAAGTCAGTATCTTTCTGGTGCTGATTGGCATTGCCGTCTTGTTTGAGGTGGTGGGGTGGATAGTGGTGGGACAAAGCTTCCTGTTTAACCTGCACCGCTTGCAGATCATGGTGTTACAGGTGGCGGTAATTGGCATTATTGCCGTTGGCGTGACGTTGGTCATTATTACAGGCGGTATCGACCTCTCATCAGGATCGGTCGTGGCCATGAGCGCGATGATTGCCGCCACGTTTGCACAAACTGCGCAGTGGCCAACCCTGTTCTATCCATCGCTCACCGATCTGCCCTTCTTCGTTCCCCTCGCCATCGGCTTGCTGATTGGCGCGTTAGCGGGCCTTGTGAATGGCATTTTCATCAGCCTGACGCGCATTCCGCCGTTTATTGCCACCCTCGGCATGATGGTCGCCGCGCGCGGTATCAGTAACTGGTTTACCGCAGGCAGCCCGGTTTCGGGGTTCACCACCGGCTTTGCATGGCTGGGCAATGGGCTCGGACGCTGGGCACCGGTAGTGATATTCCTGTTAGTGGCGCTGCTGTTCCACCTGGTGATGCGCTATACCCGCTTTGGCAAATTCACCTATGCTATTGGCGCCAATTTGCCTGCTGCCCGTGCTTCAGGCATCAATATTGAGCGCCATCTGATCAAAGTGTATGTGATTGCCGGTTTGCTGGCCGGGCTGGCTTCCATGGTGGCTATCGCCCGTATTCAAACCGCGCAGGCTGGCATGGGGATGATGTATGAACTTGATGCGATCACCGCTGCCGTGATTGGTGGCGTCTCGCTCTCCGGTGGGCGCGGACGGGTACTGGGCACGGTAATTGGTGCCTTAATTCTCGGCGTCATGATGTCTGGCTTCACCTTTTTACGCGTCGATGCCTATTATCAGGACATCATTAAAGGTGGCATTATCATCATTGCGGTGATCGTAGACCAATATCGCCAGTCGCGAAAAACCCGGAAAAAAGCGCGTGCCTTGACCCAGGGTTAATTGAACAACCCATTTGGGAAGTGTCCCGGATGGGTTTTTTACGTTGAGAGATTCACTTTAGGAAAAGTGCCTGTGTTTTACATGAAAGCCACAAAGAGGGGTTTTAATAACAACGCGGTAATGTAAATTCCGATACCAAAGGAGGTGTGTGCGATCAGACTACGACGGCGAGCAACCGCTGGAGCGGGAGTATGAGATGCTGCGACGCCAAAACCAAATCCAGGCTGCATAATAAAAAATGGTGCGCATACGCTAATGATGCCGGTGAGAAGCGCGGGTATAAACGTGGGTTGTGTAAGCCAGTCGCGCCCTGAAAAAGCGAGCATGAAATAACAAAAAATCATGCCAATCAGATAGTGAGCACTCCATCCTAAGACAATTTCACCACACATTTTCTTTGAATTTAAAATCGTGTGGTGAACGAACTGCCCATGGGTCATGTGGAGCAGCCATCGTCCCACTAAGCGATAATCCAGGCCCGCAATGTTGAATAACCGTTTTTGTAAGATTGCCCAGATATCCATAATCAGCGTTGCCCCAATGCCAAGAAGCGCAGCCTGTAACGCAATATTCATCCTCTAGTCCTTTTAAGAAGTTTCCGGTCAAACAGCATCTTTGGTGCGACTGAACCCATTGCTTGACACTACCACTGACGAGTCATGTGTGATGTTATAACAACCAATAAGTTGATTGAATCATGAGCGAATGTTTTTCCTGTGTCAACTCACCCGATTCACAACAATCTCAATGCTTTTCATGAACTCGCAGAAGTCACCCGCACTTTGAGTAATGCCCATCGTTTGATTCTGCCCGAGCTGATTTCGCAAGGAGAACGTTGGGTGGAACGCCTGGCAGAACTTGCTGGATTGTCGATTGCCAATGATTCTCAGCACCTAAAGCAACTGAAATGATGACATCACCCGAGGTTGATGGCTGTTGCACGGATGATGTTTTAACTCGGTTAGACTTTCTTCTTTGATGCTCTATGATGTGACTCACTCATCATCAATCATGTATCCGCAATGACAAAACCCAGCATTCATAAAAAGATCACCATTCATGAAATTGCGCGTATTTCCGGGCTCAGCACGGCGACGATTGACCGCGTGTTAAATCAGCGTCCTGGCGTGCGTGAAAGTACCCGCTTGCGGGTTGAAGCGGCGATTGCTCAGTCGCAGCAGGCACAGCAACAAGAGTTAGCCACCCAGCGCATCGCCTTTATCATTGAGGCCGGTTCCAGCTTTGCCCAAACCGTACGTGAGGCGATGGAGCAGCTAAAGGCGTACTATCCGCATATCAGTTTTAGCTTTGACAGCGTCCCCGGTTACCAGTTTGACCCCGCCAGTTTCTGCCCTTTGATCGCGGCACGCAGCGCGGAAGCGGATGCCATTATTCTGGTATCACGCGACCATGTTCAGGTTAACAGTGAAGTGCGTAAGGCAATTGCCAATGGCGTACCGGTGATCGCGCTGGTCACTGACTTGCCTTCAGCCAGCGCCTATGTCGGGGTGGATGAAGTCAGCGCAGGCGCTAACGCCGCGCTGTTTATTGGTCGGATGGCACGTTCAGAGGCGAAAAAATTGCTGTTCGTCGCCAGCGCCACTTACCGCTGTCAGGAAGAGCGTGAGATGGGCTTCCGCCGGGTGATCCGCAGTGATTTCCCTGGTCTGGAGATTGAAGAGACCTTTATCTCTAACGACGAATCCGACAAGACCTACGCGTTAATGACCAAATTCCTCGCGAAAAATCCAGGCACCGTCGGGATTTATAATTCAGCGGGCGGTAATCGCGGCATTGCGCGCGCCATTAAAGAAGCACAGCTAGCACAGGATATCGTGTTTGTCGGTCATGACCTGACTGAGCATACGCAGAAGCTGCTGGAACAGGGCGACATGGATGTGGTGTTCTCTTACGACATGAAGCGTGTCGTCAAGCAGGCGATCGATATTGCCAGCCAACCACCGGAAAATATCAGTAGCTCGCGGATTATTCTGCCGCTGATCACTTACACTCGCTACTCGTGGTTTGGTGACATTAACCCGCTTTAACGTGGCGTGGGCGGGAAAAAATAGCGGCTTTTTAACAACCGGTGCAGCTTTGTGTTCAGGTTTCCTGTGCTGCTCTAACGCAACCTGGCCAACACCACCCCCACGGAATATCAGCAGCGCATATTGCAGGAACGCTACAGCACACGACTTTGCTACGCATAACGGCACCAGCGCGGGGAAATCTTCATTGCGCTGGTGCCGTTATGGTTTAATGCGTATCGCCGTAGTAAGCGCTATGCAACAGATCCGCCACCAGATTACAAATAATAAACACGGCAGCAGCAAACACGGTGGTGCCTATTACCACAGGAAAATCGCCGTCCAGGGCGGCGCTGATTGCCAGCCTGCCTATCCCGTCAAGACCAAACATCTGCTCGGTCACTATCGCCCCGCCCATAATGGCTGCCAGTTCCATCCCGGTGAGCACCAACACCGGGCTGAAAGCGGGCTTTAACGCATGGTCGAAATAGATCCGCCACTCACCCACTCCCTTGGCACGAGCCGTGCGGATATAATCGCGGTGCAGCACCTCCAGCAAGCTGGCGCGTAACACCCGTTGGAAAATACCTGCTTCTGCCAGCGCCAGCGTTAACCACGGCAGCAACAGATGGCGCGCCCACTGCCACGGATTTTCCGTTAACGCCACATAGCCGCCCGCCGGAAACCAGTTCAGGTTATGCAGCGACAGCTGATAGAAAAGGAAGAAGATGAGCAGCATTCCACTTAAGAAGGTCGGCAGCGAAAGCACGGCATAGGAAAACAGCCCCAGCAAACGATCCAGCCAACGTCCCTGATAGCGTGCCGCCAGCACACCGGTTAACAGTGAGATCGCCATCCAGATCACCAGCGAGCCCAGCGCAAGTGACAGCGTCACTGGCGCTTTCGCCAGAATAAGCTGGGTAACAGGAGTCTGAAAACGGAACGAGTAGCCAAGCGCGGGTGGCCAGTGCAATAACCCCACCGGCGCACCCTGTATTTCAGGGCCGCGCAGTAAAAAGTAGCGCAGCTGTTGATACCAGGGATCGTTAAGGTGAAGCGCACGAGCAATGGCAGCGATCGCCTCCGCCGTGGCATTACGGGGTGCCAACATCACCGCCGGATCCTGATAGGCGACGCGAGTTAAAAAGAAAGCCAGGATCAGTACCAGCAGCAACGTCAGCAAGGCACGGAGGACGGTGCTGCACAGGCGATAAACCGTCATCGGCGGGTCTCCATGTGGGGATCGAGTACATTACGCAGGCCACTGCTCAGGCAGTTAAATCCCAATACCGTCAGAAATAATGCCAGCGCAGGGGCAATCAAAAACCAGGGTTGCGCCTGGTACATCGCTGAACGCTGCACATCAGCAATCATGTTTCCGAGGCTGGCAGCAGGCGCGGGAATACCCACGCCCAGAAACGAGAGCGTGGCTTCGGCGATAATATTGGTCGGCAGTTGAATCGCCCAGTAAACCCCGACCGCGGGTAACACACCGGGTAAAATATCACGCCAGATAATGCGGCGGCTGGAGAGCCCCATCAGCTGCGCAGCGGAGACATAGGGCTGCTGGCGCAGATCCAGTACCAGGCTGCGCGTCAGACGGGCAAAATAGCCCCATGAGAAAAAGCTGATGATGAAGATCACCACCCAGGCCGGATTGACACGCGGCCCCTCGCTCCCCGCCAGATTCAGGGCTAGCAGGCTTAACGCCGTTACCACAAACGGAAAAGAGAGCACCAGGTTAATCAACTGTTGACAGAGTGCATCGGTTTTTCCGCCACGATAACCGCCCAACAGCCCCACCAGTAAGCCTGTTACCAGCGCGAGGGAAGTCGCAGGCAACGCCACCAGGAGCGAGATGCGTGTGCCATACAGCGTGCGTACCAGCACGTCACGACCGTTATCATCCGCACCCAGCAGAAATGCGCGTGACGGCCCGATGGGGATCCCCATGTCAGACAGCGCGGTGTCGCGAAACTGTTGGGTCTCAGCATGCCCGGTCAGCGTCGCGACCAGCGGTGCACAAAGTGCCGCCAACACCACGCATGCCACCAGCACAATACCGCGTCGCGCCGTTTTCTCCTGCCATAGCCGCTGCCAGAACGAAACGCCTGCCACCCCCGGTGGTCCATCAAGCAGATGCTGCGCCATAATCTCTCTCTCTGTGTTGACCAGGCAGCGCATTCAGCAGCGCCTGGGTCCATGGCTGCTGCGGCGCAGTAAATACCTGTGCCGTCAGCCCCTGTTCGATAATACGTCCGTCCTGTAGCACCATGACCCGATCGCACAATGCTGCCACCGCAGCCAGATCGTGTGAGATAAACAGTATGGCCAGCCCGCGTTCAGCCCTCAGGCGCAACAGCAGTTGCACAATGCGCTGCTGCGTAGTGATATCCAGCGCAGACACCGCTTCATCTGCCACGATAATTTGTGGTTCCAGCGCCAGCGCGCGCGCAATGGCGACTCGCTGGCGCTGTCCACCGGAAAGCTGGGCGGGATAGCGATGCCGGAGTTCGGGTGCCAGTTCTACAGTTTGCAGCAGCTGATCCACCGCGTTAGCCAGGGCCGCCGCTGACAGCGGTTTACCGTCACGTTGGCCAGCACGTATTTGCAATGGCTCCGCCAGGGTGTCACTCAGACGACGGCGCGGATTGAGGCTGCTGTAAGGGTCCTGAAACACCATCTGCACCAGATGACGCTGCGGATGGTGCCAGTCAGGCAATGCGCCACCGGCACGCAGCCATGTCGCACCGTTCAAGTCTATTTGGCCGCGATCCGGTGCATCAAGCCCCACCAGCGTGCGCCCGAGCGTTGTTTTTCCCGATCCCGACTCGCCGACCAGCCCCACTATCTCACCGGCATGCAACGTGAAGCTGATGCCGTCCAGCACCGTATGGATGTGGCCTGACCGGCCAAACAGACGCTGCTGCCGGAATTGTCGCGCCAGATCTTCCACCTGCAACAACGGCTTCGCACCCGCCAGATCGTAGGTTTTTAGGGGGATATGCCCCGCCTGTAACAAACTGCGGGTGTAGGGGTGCTGCGGTGCACGGAACAGCAATTGCGCTGGCCCCTGCTCTACAACCTTGCCCTGCTGCATGACCGCGATGCGGTCAGCAATATCCGCCACAACGCGTAAATCGTGGCTGATAAAGACCAGAGCACAGCCGTGCTGTTGTTGCAGTCGCTTGAGCAGTTGCAGAATCGAAGCCTGCACGGTGGCATCCAGTGCTGTTGTCGGCTCATCGGCGATGATCAACGACGGGTTCAGCGCAATCGCGATGGCAATCATCACCCGCTGCCGCATCCCACCGGAAAACCGGGCCGGCCGATCGTGATAACGCCGGGCCGCGTCTCTGATCCCCACCTCTTCCAGCAGCGCCAGTACCCGGGCTTGTAGCGCACGACGCGGCACCTTATGGTGTGCCAGAATCGCCTCTTCAATCTGCCGACCGATACTTTTCAACGGATGCAGGTTACTCAGTGGGTCCTGAGAAATATAGCCAATGTGAGATCCACGCAGCGCTCGTAGCTGAGACGCTGGCAGGTCTAGCAGCGACTGACCGTTTAACGTCACCGATCCTTGTGCGCGAATGCCCGGCGGTAACAAGCCAGGCACTGACAGCATGGTCAGGCTTTTTCCCGAACCGGACTCACCCACAATCGCCAGCGTTTCCCCCTTTTCCACGCTCAGGTTAACGTGCTGCACCAGCGGTGCAGCATCCTCAGGTCCCACGGTTAACTGACGGATACGAAGCAGCGTCACAGAGACCTCGTCAGGGCTTCAAAGCGATGTTGGTGATATCTGCCTGCGTCGCCAGTGAAGACCAGGTCCAGTGAGTCACCCGATCAGAGGTGATTACCACACGGCGTTTCTCAAACAGCGGTATCCACGGCAGGTCCGCTGACACCAGTTTATCCGCCTGTTGCCATAGCGGCCCGGGGTTATCAGACGCATAGGCTTGTTTTGCCAGCGCATTCAGCTGCGGGTTGCTGTAGCAGATGGCATAGACGTTACCACGTCCGCAAGGGGAGGCATCCGAGTTGAGCCAGCCACCGAGCAACATGCGTGTGGCTGGACCCTGCCAGTCCGGGGAGGTCTGGCCTAATGCCAGATCCCAGCGGTTGGTCGGACTTTGCAGATAAGCCATAAACTGGGGTGGCGGGAGCGGGATCAGGTTGAGTTTAATCCCCGCTTTAGCGACATCTTCTTTCAGGATCACCGCAATAGTGCTGAATTGGTTATTGGCACGGTAGACCAGGTCCAGCGTCAGCCCTTGTGCAAAACCAGCTTGTTGCAGCAAGGCTTTCGCTTTCTCCACATCCCCTTTACTGCCGGGTGTGGCGTAAGGATCGAAGGTTTCATGCCCTAGCAGCGTACTGGTAATGATCTGCCCGAGAGGCAGAGCGGCAATTTTGCCCCCCTGAGCCTGTACGATATGTGCTTTATCAATGGCATAGTCCAGCGCCTGACGCACGCGTAAATCCCGCAGCGCGGTTGCACCGGGACTTTTCGCCTGTGGCTGGGCGTTAATTGAAATGAAGTTAGCGGCACCGCTGTTAGCACTGTGTAAATCAGGGCTGTTGCGTAACAGATATTGACGCAGCGCAGCCTGTGGCGGCACATCCAGATACAGCGACAGGTCTGCGTCACCTGCCTGAATCCGCTGCACTACGCTGTCTTCGGTGTTGCCGGTAAAGCTGATATCGATTTGATCAACGTAAGCTTTACGCGCCGGATCGGCCTCGTGGTTGTAGCCGGGCACTTTCTTTAACACCAGTTGCTGACCGCTAACGTAGTTCGCGACCTCGTAAGGGCCACTGGAGGGGAAATTCTGTCGGAACGCCAGCGAATCCGGGAAATAGCGTGACGCGACCTCCTCCGGTAACGGCGTAACGAAGTTCATAGACAGAATGTTGAGGAAATCGTAGTTCTTACTGTCAGATCGCAGCACCAGCGTTTTATCATCTGGCGCACTGACGCCGGGGATCTCATGGCTGTCGATAAACGCTTTGCTGGCCGCCAAATCGCCGGTGGGCACTTGACTGAACGCCTTGCAATACTCAGCGAAACCGGAAAAAGCCAGGTTGAAGTAATTTACTGCGGCCACCTGCTTATTGGGATCGCAGAAGCGTTTAATCGCATAGACAAAATCCTTTGCGACGATGGGGCGCGTGGTGGGTCCGGCATAGCGGATCCCGTCCCGCAGATGGAAGGTGTAGGTTTTACCGTCGGCACTGACGTCCCACGATTTCGCCAGGTCGGGCACCAGCGTGGTGTCATCTTTCAGGCTTTTCTCCGAGCCGGGATAAGTCACCAACTGGCGCGTCACCGCACGCAGGATCTCCCACGAATCCACCGAATAACCGGTAAGAGGATCAAACGCGTCCATATCGGGCTGAAGCGAGGCAATACGCAGCGTACCGCCGGGTTTTGGTGCCTCATCTGCGCTGACGTTGGCGCTAACACCGGTCAGCAGTGCGCACAGCAGCGCACTATGAATCACAGCAGGGCGTAAATGGCCCATAGCAAACTCTCCTGGTGAAAAAATCAGAAAAAAATACCCGCCCAGGGCTGTTGATCGCTGGCGAACAGCTGTGCCAGCCGCGCCGGTGCGGTGCGGTGATGAACAGTAATCTGTTGGCTTTCGACTAACTGTCTGACCTGATGCCCGCCCAGCAATAACATTGCCAGCGCATCCACGCTGAGCGTCAACTCCGCAGGTTGCTCGGTATGACAGGCACCTTCCGGTGTCAGTTGCCAGTGCCCCTGGTTGTGGGGTAGCAGTGGGTCAACGATTGCCAGTCGGACCGATTGATCGCCGCTGAGCTGACGGGTGTTAAGCACGCGACCAACATCAATAATTCTCAGCCAGCTCTCATCTCGACGCGCTTCGGTCTGCACCGCGCGCGGGTTATCAAGCAGCAGTGGCAGCACGTCATCCACGGGACGACTGGCAAAGCGCACCAAACGGGTGATATCCAACTGCAACAGGTAGCGCAACAGGCTGACGTAGTGGCGGGCATCCGCAGCATGGAGATCGTCCACCACCAGCGTACGTTCCGGGCTGTAGAGCCAGTTATCATTGGGCTGGGCGTGATAACGCACAAAGGCCTGTGCTTCGCCCTGCTCATGCAAGAGCGCGACATAATGATTAAGCGAACTTTGCGCCAGCCGGTGCTGTTGCAGTGCCCACCACTGCGGCCAGCGCTGTAGCGTCCCGGCGCGCGCCAGCGGGAAACGCTGTGCTATTTGCTGCTGTTGTTGCCAGGCGTCACCGGCACTTAACAGCTGAATGCGGGCTTCTGAGGGGGCAGTGGCACCCAGTTCGCGCTTGTCAATCTGAACGCTGTGTAACCAGCTCGCTAGCCCGTAACCAAAGCGGCGATAGAGGTTGCCCTGAGACGCTCGCAGTGAAGCAACCGCAATACCGCGCTGATAAAATTCAGCTAACTGCTGCGAGAACAGTGCGCGCAAGACCCCGCGTCGGCTCCAGTGTGGCAGTACCCCCACGTGCGTCACCGCAGCATGGGGTACAGTGGCTCCGCCGGGTAACGTCATGGCGCTGGTGTAGCTGTTCACCGTTCCGGCCAGTTCCCCTTCCAGCCACGCGCCCCAGACGCGACCCGGCTCAAGATAATGCGCGACCCAGTTTTCGGTGGGTGTGACGCCGCCTGGCAGGCCAAACATCGCCTGGCGAAACAGCGTCGCAGCCGCTTCCAGCGTGGCGTCGTCGTCAATGATGGCAACCTTTACCATTGCGGCTCCTTAGGCCTTCGGTGGCACGTAAACCCGTGGCACCGGCAGCTTACCGCTGAGCAGGTAATCACCCACTTCACGCGTGCGATACGTCACCGGATCGTGCAGCGTATGGGTACGGACATTGCGCCAGTAGATATCCAGCCCATAGTGATTCCCGGTTGAACGTCCGCCAGTGAGTTCGAACAGTTCATGCGTCACTTTTAGCGCCACATTGTTGGCAATCACTTTGGCCTGATCGGTTAAGATCGCCAGCTCACCAAACTGCTGTTCCGTGAGCGTATCGCCAGCGTGGAAAGCGGTCTGATACGCATGCGCGGTTTTTTCGGCCAGCGCAATACCCGCGGCCAGTTCAGAGGCCAGCTCACCGGCTTTCAGGCGGTGGTAGGGATCGTCCAGTGCCTGTTCAACGCCAGACTCTGGCCAGGGTTTCACCGTCTCGCGGAAATAGTGAGCCGCCTGCTGTAACGCCCCTTCTGCTATGCCTAAATAGAAATGAACGAAGATCAACTGACTGAATTGATTACGCAGTGCGTTGCGCAATACCGCGCTTTCCGGCTGCTGTTCTAATCCGCTGAGCCGATCTTCTGGCCGCAGGCGCAGACGGTTGAACTGCAACGTGCCGCTGGCGGTGAGCCGTTGGCCAAGATTATCCCAGTCATCATTGAACTGGATCTCCGGGCGATCGGCAGTGATCTGGTACTGCACCAGCTGGTCTTCCACCCAGACGGCAATGGTCATCACCTGTGAGACAGCGGCTCCGGTGGCGAACGTGCGCCGTCCGGACACCAGTAAATCTTCGCCGTCCCACTCAATTTGCAGGCGCGGATCGCGCGGATTACTGATACTGGACTGGAACCAGCCCTGTTCCGCCACGCCCTGAGCAATAAACTGCCACTGCTCACGGGTACCCAGAATGTAGCTCCAGACGCCGTTAGAGTAGTGATAGGCAATTAACTGTCCCAGGGAGCCGTCCGCCGCTGAGATGATGCGGCTGATCTCCAATGCCTGGACCAGATCGGCCCCGCCGCCACCCTGTGATTTGGGTACTGCCAGTTTGAGCAGCCCGCTCTGGCGCAGCCAGTCGATCTCTTCATGGGGGTGCTGATTGGCCCGATCGCGCGCCAGCAGGCTACTGCGCAATTTTCCGGCGACCTGGTGTGCTACCTGTTTCCAGTGGGTGAACTCAGCAGGACTGACACCTGCGTAAATATCCTCGGCGTGACTCATGTTATTCCTTAGTGGGTGTTGAATAGTGGTGGGGAAGATGACGGAAGCGCACGCCGGGATGGTCATCGCGCAGACGTCGTTGCCCTGCCCCTTGTAACCGTTCCCGCAGCGTTTGCACCGGGCCGCTGGCGCTGCGCATCCGGCCACGTGCCTGTAACTCCGGCACAACCCAGCGAACGAAATCCTCAAAGCTGCCGGGGCTGATGGCATACGCCAGGTTAAAGCCATCTACGCCGGATTCATCGGCCAGAGTTTCCAGTGCATCAGCGACGCTTCTGGCATCGCCCACCAGCGTCGGGTGAATACCGCCGATGCCGATGTAGTCACTGATATCTCCAACCGTCCACTGCCGTTCAGCATCAATGCGCGTCAGACCGGCCAACGCTGAACGCCCAGCGTTGGTTTCGATATACTCCAGCGGCTGGTCCAGCGCCCAACCCGACCAGTCCACGCCGGTCCAGGCGGAGAACAGCGCCAGTGCGGCTTCCTGGCTGGTGTAACGCAGATAATCCTGGAATTTGGCATGGGCTTTTTCATCGCTTTCATCGACCACCACACTGATAGCGGTGATAAAGCGAATCGCCTCATCACCCCGCCCTGCGGCACGCGCCAGCACGCGAATGCGTTCAATATTGTTGCGGATCGCCTGCGCGGTTGTGCCGCCGAGGAACACCACTTCCGCATTCTCCGCAGCAAACTGTCGCCCGCGATCGGAAGTGCCCGCCTGGAACAGCACCGGGGTGCGTTGTGGACTCGGTTCCGACAGATGGGCATCTGGTACCTTGAACCAGCGCCCCTGATGACGGATGGGATGCACCCTGGTCGGATCGGTATACACACCGCGCACCCGATCGCGTTGCACCGCATCCTCTTCCCATGAGCCTTCCCACAGTTTGTAGGTGACTTCCAGAAACTCCTGAGCCCGTTCATAGCGCTCATCGTGGTCCATTTGCTGCTCCAGCCCGAGATTACGCGCCGCAGATTCCAGCACCGATGTCACCACGTTCCACGCCACGCGCCCCTGCGTCAGGTGATCGAGCGTCGAGAACTTGCGTGCCAACAAATAAGGCTGCTCATACGTGGTTGAGACCGTGATACCAAAACCGAGCTGCCGCGTAGCCGCCGCCATAGCGGAAACCAACAGCAGCGGATCGTTCACCGGCGTTTGTGCCGCCGTACGCAATGCAGCGTCAGGTTTCCCCTGATAGACATCAATCTGTCCCAACGCATCGGCGATAAACATTGCGTCAAACCCGGCCTCATCCAGTAATTTGGCAATCTCCAGCCAGTAGTCGAGCGAAGTGTACTCACTGGCGCGATCGTCAGGATGACGCCATAACCCTGCGGAGACATGCCCCACGACATTCATCATAAAGCCGTTAAAAATCAGTGGCCGTTTACTGCTCACGCTGTCACTCCTCTTGGTACATCGCTGTGATACACGCCACTGTGGGTCGGCAATGCATCTTCGGGCAGCAGATAACTGGCCGCCAGTAACCGCTGCGTTACCGGATGCCGCTCTTGGTCATACAGCGCCTGACGCGGAAAATCATCCACGACGCGCCCCTGCTCCATCACCACAATGCGCTGACAAAACTGCGCAACCAGCGCAAGGTTATGACTGATAAACAGACAGGTCAGCGCGTGACTCAGATGCAGCTGCCGTAGCAGTGCGATCACCTGAGCCTGTACCGAAAGGTCCAGTGCTGATGTGGGTTCGTCGAGGATCAGGCAACGCGGATCGGTCACCAGTGCCCGCGCGATATTGGCGCGCTGACGTTGCCCACCGGAAAGTTGATGCGGATAGCGGTTTAGCAGTGTGGCGTCCAGCCCGACTTCATTAAACAGTGCCGCTGCACGGGTGGCGGCCTGCTGACGCTGGTCGGCACTGCCGAGACGCAGCTGGGCACGGATCAGCTGTTCTTTGAGGCGCAGTCGGGGATTAAAACTGGCGAGGCTGTCCTGAAAAACACACTGTATCTGGCGACGAAATTCCGCCATTTGGCCGACATTCTGGCGGTTAATCGGGTTTTGTTGCCAGGCGACTGAGCCACGATCGGCTGGCAGTAACTGAGCCAGCAAGCGCGCCAGGGTAGATTTCCCTGATCCAGACTCACCGATAATCCCGACAATTTCGCCTTCTCTGATGGTCAGCGTGACGTCATCCACCGCCCTGACCGCAACCTTGCCTGACCACCAGCGGCGAGCATCGCGCCGCCAGAAATCCCGCCCAACTTGTCCGGTGCTAAGCAGTATGTCACCGTGCTTCACAGGGATTTCCGATCTGACATCTGGCTGAGGAACCGCCGCCAGCAGGGCGCGGGTATAAGCATGCTGCGGGCGACCAATACACGCCTGGGTTGTCGCGCTTTCCACAATGTTGCCCTGTTGCATCACCAACACTCGCTGGCTTAATGCCGCGACTACAGCAAAATCATGACTGATCAACAGCATCGCCATCTGCTGTTCACGACACAGCGCCTGCAACAGTTCCAGCACTTCACGCTGCACGCTGGCATCCAGCGCGGTCGTCGGCTCATCGGCAATCAGCAGTTGGGGGCGACACATGGCCGCCAGAGCGATCAGCACCCGCTGTCGCATCCCCCCGCTTAACTGATGGGGATAGAGCTGCATCACCTGCTGCGGCTGACGGATGTGCATCCGTTTCAGCCAATCTAATGCTGATTCGCGTAGCGCTTTTCGCCCCCAGGTGGGCTCCAGCCGCCGCAGGTTGTGCTGTAACTGTTTGCCGATAGTCCAGGAGGGATCGAGCGTAGAGAGCGAATTTTGAAACACCATGGCGATCGCCTGCCCGCGCAGGCGATTCAGCCCGCTTGGCGACAGGCGCAAAAGATCCTCGCCGGAAAAGTGAATGTCGCCTCGTACCTGGGCCGCTGAGGGCAGTAACCCAAGAATGGCAGCCGCGGTCACGCTTTTACCTGAACCCGACTCCCCCACCAGCGCCACCACTTCACCCGGCTGAATCTCGAACGAAATGCCTTTGACAACCTCGGGCTGGCGATCAAATTGCACCTGCAATCCTGCTACCGTCAGTAAGCTCACCCTTCACCTCCTGACCGGTGTGGATCAAGCAGGTCGCGCAGGCCATCGCCCAACCAGTTAAACGCCAGAGAGACCAGAACAATGGCCAGTGCGGGCACCGTCGCCACGTGGGGGGCACCCATAATCATGAGCGGAGATCCCTCCCCCACCATCCGGCCCCAGTCCGCCTGTGGCGGCTGAACACCTAATCCCAGAAAACTTAAACCGGCCAGAAACACCACCATGCCGCCTAACAGGGAAGTGGTGTAGGTCACCAGCGGCGTAATGACATTGGGCAGTAACTCGCGCCATAAAATATCCCCATGGCTTGCCCCCTGTGCATGCAGGGCTTCAAGGTACTCTTTCGCCATTTCACTGCGCGTCGTGCGGTAGACGATACGAGTCAGATAGGGGATCACGCTGCAAATCAGCGTGACGGTCACAGTGAGATACCCCGACCCCAGCACCGCAGACAGGCCGATGGCCAGCAGCACCATGGGGAAGGCAAACAGCATATCCATCGTGCGCATAATCAGGGTGGAGAGTAGCGTTGGGCGATAACCTGCCAGCATGCCCAGTATCAGACTCACCAGCGCGGCAAATAACACGGGCAGAATAGCGGCCCCCAGCGTACTACGACCGCCCCAAATCAGCCGGCTGAGGATATCGCGCCCCTGATTATCCAGTCCCAACAGGTGCTGCGGTGTACCGGGTGGTGCGAGGCGCAGTCCATCAAAAGCACGGAGAGGATCATAGGGCGCCAGCCAGGGTGCCAGTGCACTGATGGCAATCAGGCTCACTAGCAGCAGTAACCCGAGCAGCGCCAGCCGCTGCCGGGCAATATCACGTAGCAATGTCATCAGAAGGTCTCCCGATGGCGCGGATCCAGCCCATCCTGTAGCAGATCGCTCACAAGGTTGACCAACAGGAAACAGGTCGCCACCAGCATGACCCCGGTTTGCAGGGTGGGATAATCCTGTCCAGCCGCAGCGTTGTACAACTGCGTACCAAGGCCTGGCCAGGCAAAAATTTTTTCAATAAACAGCACACCGCTCAGCAGGTAGCCCACCTGCAAGCCGGTAATACTGACAATCGGTGCCAGCAGATTGCGCCCCAGATGACGCCAGAGCAGCACCCGTCGTGAGTAACCCAGTGCGCGATAAGTGCGCATAAAGTCCGCATGCATAATATCAATCACGCTGCTACGTACCTGACGGGCAAGGATCAGCATCGAGATCAGCGCGGTGGAAAGCGCAGGCAGGAACAAATGCCATAGCAGGTCGCCCATTCCCTGATCGCCACGCATGTCATACATACCCGACACCGGAAACCAGCGCAGTTTGACGGCGAACAACCAGATAAAAAAGACCGCCAGCCAGAACACCGGAATGTTGTGACTGAACTGCACCAGCAGCATCACCAGACGGTCGCGTTTCTTCCCCTGCCACAGGCCACAAACCACCCCAACCACCACGCCGGGGATCAGGCACAACACCACCGCTGCAAGGGTTAAAATCAGCGTGTTGATAAATGCCGGAGCCAGCACTTCCAGCACGGGCGTGCGCATAGTCAGCGATACCCCCCAATGGCCGCTGAGCAGGTTCTTGAGCCACAGCAAATATTGCCAGCTGGCAGGCTGGTCGAGGCCGTAAAGCTGACGAATTTGCGCAATGGCATCAGGCGAAAGCTGCCCGGCCAACGCATTGCTAATGGGATCGCCCGGTGCCAGCTTCGCCAGCAAGAATACCGCTACTGACATCAGCACCAGCAGGGGTATGCCCTGGATCAGCCTGAACAGGATGAGGCGTATCATGTGCGTAACCAGACCCGCGTCAGATCATAGAAATTTTGCGCAGGAACATTGAAGCCCTGCACCGCAGCCGAACTGGTGAATACCCGGTTTTGTGCCAGTAGGGGGACAAAGGCCGCCTGCTGCTGGAACTGCTGGTTCACCTGATGCCACAGCGCCAGCGCCTGGGTTTTGTCGGTTGTCACAGAAGCCTGTTTAATCAGATCGGCCACACCGGTAATAACTTTCTCACCTTTGCCCCGGCCAAGTATGTAGTTGGTCCAGGCCACATTCAGCCACTGTGGTGAAATCAGCCCCCACTCCATGGTGAATAACCCTGTATCCTCGGCCAGTGTCGCCAGGTGAGAGCTGTAAGTGATCCACTCCTGTGAAACGACCTTGACCGTGATGCCTATTTTGGCGAGATCGCGCTGGATCCACTCAATGATCGACTGATTTTGGTCGTAGGTGATGATGGTGAAACTGACCTCACCGGGTTTGAAACCCGCCTCGGCGAGCAGTTTTTTTGCCCCTTCCGGGTCGTACAGATAATCTTTCTGGCTGGCGAGGAAAGCCTCATTGGCATGATTAACAATGTTGTAGCTGGCGACCGCATGTCCATTCAGCAATGATTTAACCAGCCCTTCACGATCGATACCCTTGATAACGGCCTGTCTGACTGCCAGTTGGCTGGTGTAGCGGTTGGCGAAATTCCAGCCGAGAAACAGCTGATTCGCCTCCTGACTGTCATGCACGTTGAAACCGCTCTGGCTGAGCAGATCCACGGCGTCGGTTGGCGTTCGCGATAAAATATCCACCTGACCAGACTGCAATGCGCTAATCCCGGTGCCGCCGTCCAGAATTGGGCGAAAGATAATTTTCTCCATGTAGGGTTTTTTGCCCCACCAACCGTCATTGCGCACCAACTCCGTTCGGTCATTATGCACCCGCAGGACAAAGCGGTACGGCCCAGTGCCGGTGGGGTGATCGGCAAGTCCATCCTGTCCCCACTTTTTCAGCGCTGTCGGGCTGAAAATACCCGAGACCCAATTCCCCTGCGGCAAAAAACGCAGAAAATCCGGGAAAGGTTGGCTGAAATGATAGGCGACGGTCGCGGCATCAATCACTTCCAGTTGCGTCAGGTGACGATAGACCTGAGCCATAGTGGCTTGTGAACGCGCATCAAAGTATTCGAACTGCGGATCGGTAAAGCGGCGCACGTTGAACTGCACCGCTTCGGCGTTAAAGGGTGTGCCATCGTGAAAGCTCACGCCCTGGCGCAGATGAAAGGTATACACCGTGGCCTCGGCGTTGACTTCCCAGTGGGTCGCCAGCGCCGGGATCAGGGGCGGCGTGCCCTGAGCAGCCGGCACGGATAAGTCTTCCCCCACCAGTGATTCATAGATATGGCGATCAACGCGATAGGTTTCATAGGAGTACTGGCGGTTTGGGTCGTAGAGTGTCGGTTCCAGCGCCTGCCCAACCACCAGCGTTTTACCATAGCGCTGGCGCTCTTCGTCTTCAGCCAACAGCGGCTGAGAGAACCCCATGCCGAGAAAAGCGGTGGAAGCCAAAGCAGACAGTTGCAGAAACTGACGACGCGAACGGCTGAAACGCAATGGCGGCGTTTTGGTTTGCATGGTGATCCCCGATAAATTTCACACGGCCCAACACGGTGAGGCTGAGACTGTTTTTGATATTTTCCGGGACGGTAACACGCGTTTTTTCGCGGGTTAAATGCACATTTCGCAATTGATTTGCCAGCATTTTTATTTCCTTAGGCCGCAAATCTATAGCCGGAATTAATGGTTAGGCCAGGTCAAATAATTCTTTATCATCGCCGCTTTTGACCCAGGCAGATGCCCATGACACAGCCCAAGCCCATCATTCTCAGTGCCTTTACCATGGCGGCGGTTTCTCACATTAATTACGGCATGTGGCGACATCCTGATGAGCAGGGCTGGCGTTACAACGATCTGAGTTACTGGACTGAACTGGCCCGTTTGCTGGAAGATAATCACTTCGATTGCCTGTTTATTGCCGATGCACTCGGGCTGCTGGATAACTGGCAAGCTTCGCCTGCCGCTTCGCTGCGCCAGGGAATTCAGTCGCCGCTGATCGATCCGCTGCTGCTGGTTTCTGCCATGGCGGCGGCCACAAAACGGCTGGGATTTGGCATTACCGTGTCCACCACTTATGAACAGCCCTATCTGCTGGCCCGCAAATTCACCACGCTCGACCACCTGACCAAAGGGCGTATCGCATGGAACGTCGTGACATCGCAACTCGACAGCGCGGCGCGTAATCTGGGCCTTGATGCACAGATGGATCACGATGAACGCTATGAACGTGCGGATGAGTTTCTGGAGGTCAGCTATAAGCTCTGGCAGTACTCCTGGCAGCGTGATGCGCTGCGGCGGGATAAACAGACGGGCATCTATACCGATCCAACCAAAGTTCGCCCGGTCAATCACCATGGTCGCTGGTTTTCAGTGCCTGATGCGCACCTCTCTGAGCCCAGTCCGCAACGCACACCGGTGCTGTTTCAGGCGGGAGGTTCGCCACGCGGCATCGACTTTGCCGCACGTCATGCAGAGGTGGTGTTTGTTGCCGGTCTGGATGCGGCGGGCGTACGCCGCCAGGTCCGTGCGATTAAACAGCGTGCGCGTGACTATGGGCGCGGGCCAGAGAGCATCCGGTTTATTAGTGGCGTGACGGTCATCACCGCGGAAAACGCTGCTGCCGCCCAGCATAAATTTACCCAACTGCGTGAATATTATGATCTCCAGGGCGCGTTAGTCCATTATGCCGCCAGTACCGGCGTGGATCTTTCGGGCCACGATCTCGACTCCCCGCTTGACTGGCAATACACCAATGCCAATCAGTCACTGCTGAAAATGGTGACTGGCGAGCCAGGGCAGCCACGCAAAACGCTACGTGAGGTGTTCCTGCCCGCGCAAGGCCTGGGGCGTCAGCGTGTTTTTGTGGGTGATGGCGAGCAGGTGGCCGATCACCTTGAGCAGTGGCTTGAAGAGAGTGAGACAGACGGCATTAACCTTGCCCAATGGCTGGCACCCGAGAGCTTCCGGGATTTCAGCCAATGGGTGATTCCCGTTCTACGCGCACGCGGTCGCCTGAATCCGGCGGGTACTCACGCCACACTGCGTCAGCGTCTGTTTCCGTCCGGCAATGATGAACCCCCTGCCGATCATCCCGCGCAGCAGCTCGCCGACTGACGCTTATATGTCGATAAAACCGGTTTTTTTAAACATGTCCAGTCAACATGTTGATGTTATCGACACGTTCCAGCGATATGTCGATAAAACCGGTTTTTTTAAACATGTCCTGCCAACATGTTGATGCTATCGACACGTTCCGGCGATATGTCGATAAAATCGGTTTTTTTAAACATGTCCTGGAAGAAATGTTGAAGCGATGTTGAGTATTTTGCTGAAGGTGGTCTGAATGCCTGATTTCATCAGGCGTTCATTACGTACAGGCAAGTGAAGAGAACTGAAAACCAGTAGCATGAATAACATTACGCAAGGTTTTTAAGGTCGGATTACCAGAGGGAGACAAGGTGCGATAGAGCGATTCGCGTGACACCCCCGCTTTTTGCGCAATAGAAGCCATTCCACCTCTTGCTTCAACAATGTGACGTAAAGCCAGCAAAAAACCTTCTTGCCCGCCGTCCTCATCAATATCAAGAAAGGCCTGATGCAGATAAGCCAGAGCAAAATCAGGATCATCTCTTAAGGCTTCAACCATAACATCATCATATAAACGTTCTTTGACCATACATCACCTCATCAAATAATCTTTAAGGCATTGAATAGCCTTGTTAATATCCTCATCCTGAGTACGCTTATCGCCAGCCAGCAGTAATAATACGACTTCCCCATTAACCAGGCTGTAATACACTCGATAACCTGGCCCTTGGTCGATTCTAAGCTCCCAGACACCTTCCCGACAGGGTTTATGATCACCAAAATTTTCAGCTGCCATCCGGTTGATTCGCGACGCTATCTTTGCTTTAGCAACGGGGTCTCGTAGCTTGTTGAAAAACTCAGCATACAGGTTTTGGCCATCATGAGTCAGATAGGTTTTAATCGTTTTCATACTGCATTGTAGCTTATAAGCTACTTCTGTCAACGAGGGAGAAAATTGTGATAGCTCTTTTTCTTATTACCCAACACAGCCAGACAAGCGCAGAATGTTCGCACCCTATAAAAGGACTTCATCCGATGCATCATGACGCCACTGCTGAACATTTGTTGTCGATTCGCCCTGCCACCGCCCAGGACAATATCACTGCATTGACCCAGTTACTCCATCGCGCCTATCAGAGGCTAGGAAACATGGGATTACGGTACATGGCGGTGGACCAAACGGAAGCCGTGACCCAGGAAAGGATGGCACAGGGCACCTGTTTACTGGCCTTTTATCAAGGCAGCTTATGCGGCACCATCCTGCTGCGTAATGCGCAGCAAACCAACGGGTGCCCGTGGTACAACCAGCCTCAGGTGGCTTCTATCGGGCAGTTTGCGGTTGATCCCGACTTGCAGGCTCAGGGCATCGGCTGGCGCTTAATGCAGGCAGCTGAGCAACTGGCACGGGAGAGTGGCGCAAAGGAGCTGGCGCTGGATACCGCCGAACAGGCTGAACACCTGGTCGGCTGGTACCAACGGCTTGGGTATCGCTTTATTGAAACGGTGCAGTGGGGCCATACCAACTACCGCAGTGTGATTCTCAGCCTGAAGCTGCACCAGGAAGCACAGGAGGTGCTGAGCTTATAGCGCAATCCCTGAGCCGTTTCATTCGTCATCTTCCAGCATACGTACCGCGCCAAAGGCGGCACTGGAGGTCATCGCGGCGTAGGCTTTCAGTGCTGCGGAGACACGACGCTGGCGCTGAGCCGGTTTCCAGGCTTGCTTGCCCAGTGCTTCACGTTTCTGACGGCGCAGCGCCAGTTCGTGATCGTCGAGCTTCAGTTGAATGCTGCGATTCGGGATATCAATTTCGATCAGGTCGCCATCTTCAATCAGCGCGATGTTGCCACCTGCTGCCGCTTCCGGTGAGGCGTGACCGATGGAAAGGCCGGAAGATCCGCCCGAAAAGCGCCCATCGGTAATCAATGCGCATTTTTTATTCAGCCCTTTGGATTTCAGGTAGCTGGTAGGATAGAGCATCTCCTGCATGCCCGGCCCACCGCGCGGCCCCTCATAGCGCACCACCACCACATCCCCCGCCTGCACCTTACCGGAGAGAATGCCTTCGACTGCCTCATCCTGCCCTTCAAACACTTTGGCCGTGCCGGTAAAGCAGATCATGCTGGGATCGACGCTGGCGGTTTTCACGATGCAGCCATCCTGGGCGATATTGCCGAACAGCACGGCTAAGCCACCGTCCTGGGTGAAGGCATGTTCAGTGCTACGCAGGCAGCCGCTTTGGCGATTGGTATCCAGCGCGGGATAGTAGTTGCTCTGGCTGAAAGCGACTTTGGTTCTGACGCCACCCGGTGCGGCGCGATAAAATTGACGCACTTCCTTGTTGCGGGTGGATTTGATATCCCACTCCTCCAGCGCTTCGCCCAGGGTCGCGGCATGCACCGTGGTTGCGTCGGCATGAATCAGCCCACCACGGTTCAGTTCTGCCATTACTCCCATCACACCACCGGCTCGGTGAATGTCTTCCATATGCACGTTTTCAATCGCGGGGGCGACTTTGCACAGCACCGGCACTTTACGTGACAGGCGGTCGATATCCGCCATGCTGAAATCCACTTTTCCTTCATGCGCGGCAGCCAGCAGGTGCAACACGGTGTTGGTCGAGCCGCCCATGGCGATATCCATCGCCATCGCATTTTCAAACGCCTTGAAGCTGGCAATCGAACGCGGCAATACGCTGCTGTCGTTCTGTTCATAGAAGCGACGGCACAGGTCCACAATGCGACGGCCCGAATCGAGGAACAGCTGCTTACGCAAGGCGTGGGTGGCCAACATCGACCCGTTGCCAGGTAACGCCAGTCCCATGGCTTCTGTCAGGCAGTTCATAGAGTTGGCGGTGAACATACCCGAACAGGAACCGCAGGTTGGGCAGGCGGCTTCTTCGACCGCTTTCACCTCTTCATCACTCATGCTGTCATCAGCGGCCACCACCATCGCATCGATCAGGTCAAAGGCGCGTTTTTCCCCACGCAGCGTCATTTTGCCGGACTCCATCGGTCCGCCAGAGACAAAGATCACCGGGATATTAATACGCAGCGCCGCCATCAGCATGCCGGGGGTAATTTTGTCGCAGTTAGAGATACAAACCATGGCATCCGCGCAGTGGGCGTTGACCATGTACTCGACGCTGTCCGCGATCAGCTCGCGGGAAGGCAGGCTGTAAAGCATGCCGCCGTGGCCCATGGCAATCCCGTCATCAATCGCAATGGTATTGAACTCTTTCGCCACACCACCGGCCTGCTCAATCTCACGTGCGACCATTTGCCCCAGATCTTTGAGATGCACATGCCCCGGTACGAACTGAGTAAACGAGTTAACGACAGCGATGATCGGTTTATCAAAATCAGCGTCAGTCATGCCTGTGGCGCGCCACAAGCTACGTGCGCCAGCCATATTACGGCCATGGGTAGAAGTACGGGAACGATACATTTTCGGGTGCCTTAATTGTTCTGGTAAGGCCCCAATCTTAGGATGGACAAATTGTGCGGTGAAATATATTCTTTTGTACTGATTAAGTCACTGTGGATATAAGTCATGGATGTTCGACAACTGAAACACTTCGTTACAGTCGCCGAGACGCTACATTTTGGTAAGGCAGCGGAACGCCTCCATATGACGCAGCCTCCGCTCAGCCAGTCAATAATGGCGCTGGAAAAAGAGTTAGGTCACGCCTTGTTTTTTCGTACCAAAAGAAATGTCCAGTTAACGCCTTTCGGCGAGCAATGGTTATTTCACGTTAAAAATAGCCTCAGCAGCCTCAATGCCCTACCGGATATTGCCGACCGGCTAAGTAAAGGGGAGTCAGGACAATTATCACTCTCATTCATCAGCAACGCGGGATATAACATTTTACCGCGCTTAGTCAGTGAATTTCGCCAGCGTTTTCCCTCGGTTGAACTGGTCCTGACCGAAGCCACCAGCGACGTACAGCTGGCCGCACTTATCGCTGAAGAGATCGATGTAGGGATTGTGATCCCACCGCCTGAAGAGAGCTTTCCGCCCACGCTGGATTACCAAAAAATCCTCTCCGAGCCCCTGGTAGCCGCGGTTCCTAAAAGCTGGCTGGAGAGTGACAGGATTTCTCTCACTAGCGGTAAACTCTGCCCGCATCAGGTGATTGCGTCGCCATTGATTCTGTTTCCGCAAAAAGTCGCCCCCTCTTTCCATGCTTTAGTGATGCGTTATTATGCTGAACAGGGTGAGAAACCGAATATTATTCAGCAGGCAATACAAATGCAAACCATTATCAGTTTGGTGGCTTCCGGAATTGGCATTGCGCTGGTGCCAGACTCATTACGTCATCTGGCACGAACCGGGGTGGTTTACGTTGACCTGCTGGAAAATCCGCCTCTGCTGGATATCGGCTTTATCTGGCGCAAAGATAATCCCTCGCCGCTGCTGCAAAAATTACTGTCTTTAAATAAGAATAACGAAGAATAATCCATTACCTTCCTGGCACCATCACCAGAAATATCCTTCTGGTGATGAAAAAATGCATTTCTGGATGCGTCTACAGATCCTTAACTAATTCCTGATGATAACGCGTCAAAATATCCAGAATAATGGTAACAAAACGGTCTTCATTACCGGCATACCACATCACGCTCAGCGGTAATCCAGGGACGTTTTGATCCAGTTGCAGATCTATATATTTCACACCATCGGTATTCATATTGCGGTACGAAGCAGGCACCAGCGCCAGCCCAAGGCCCGCCGCCACCATGCTCAGGATGGTTTGCTTTTCGTCGGCATATTGCGCGATAACCGGGGTTAACCCGACGCTTTTGAAGATATTCATGGTTAAGTCATGACTGTGTGGACGGGTTCTGCGCTCGGGCATAATAATCGCTTCATCATGAAAATCCGCCACACTCACCTGTTGGCGCTGGGCCAGAACGTGCTGCGCCGGTACAGCCAACACCGTCGTTTCACGGGTGATAAAACGTGCCGCCAGATTGACGTCCAGCGTCTCAGGTGGACGCACAAATATCACATCCAGCCAGCCAGAACGTAAACGCGGGATCAGGTTGCTGGTTTTGTCTTCTGTCAGATGGATATCTGCATCCGGATATTCCCGCACAAACAGATTAAGCAGCCCCGGTAACAAGCCGCGTGCAGCGCTGTCAATCACGCCAATGCGCAGGGTTTTTCGCTCGCCGCGTTTGGCTTCACGGTAGCGCGCGGCCAGCGCGTCAAAGGCGGCGACGACCTGTAACGCTTCGTGCAGAAACTCTGCGCCGCGCGGTGTCAATGACACGTTGCGCGTAGAGCGGTTGAGCAGACGCAATCCGAGGTCATCTTCCAGCAAACGAATAAAACGGCTCAGTGACGCAGGCATCATTTCCATTCGCTGCGCTGCACGGCCAAAGTGAAGTTCCTCACCTACCGCGATAAAGCAACGCAATTGATTTATATCCACATTTTCCTCGCCACAATATTATTCAAATTATTTATATAAAGCACTGCCGATGATAAAGCCCGGCAAAAACGCATACTCAGTCTCACTAAAACACAAAAAACCCTACACAAACTGCGGAGCACTCTAATATGAATTCTCACCTGGAAAAAAGGGTGATGCGCAAAGTCACATTGCGCATTATTCCCTTCATCATGCTGCTCTATTTCATCGCTTTTCTTGACCGCGTCAATATCGGTTTTGCCGCGCTAACGATGAATAAAGATCTGGGTCTGTCGCCCGCCATTTTCGGTATCGGCGCGGGGATCTTTTTCATCGGTTACTTTCTGTTCGAAGTACCGAGCAACCTGATTTTACATAAAGTCGGCGCGCGTATCTGGATTGCTCGCGTCATGATCACCTGGGGCCTGGTGTCCGGCTGTATGGCTTTCGTCCAGGGCACCACCAGCTTCTATGTGTTGCGCTTCCTGCTGGGTGTTGCGGAAGCGGGCTTCTTCCCCGGCATCATTCTGTACCTTAGCTACTGGTTCCCGGCAGCACGTCGTGCGCAAGTGACGGCACTGTTTATGGCCGCAGCACCCATCTCAACCGCGCTAGGCTCTCCGATTTCCGCCGCGCTGCTGGAGCTGCATGGCTACCTTGGCTTCGCAGGCTGGCAATGGATGTTTGTACTGGAAGCCGTACCCGCCGTTATCCTGGGTGTTGTGGTGCTGTTCTACCTCACCGATCGCCCAGAAAAAGCACGCTGGCTGGATGAAGAAGAGCGTACCTGGCTGAAAAACACCATGGAAGCTGAGCAGCTGAGCCGCAGCGTTAACAAAGCCAGCCATAGTGCATGGCGTGGCCTGGCAGACCGTCGCGTACTGGCCCTGGCACTGGTTTATTTCGGTACTTCCGCCGGGCTTTATACCTTGGGCATCTGGGCACCGCAAATTATTCATACCTTCGGCGTCTCGGCACTGGAGACCGGATTCCTGAATGCGTTCCCTGCGGTAGTGGGTGTGATCGGCATGGTGCTGTGGGCTCGCCACTCTGACCGGACATCTGAGCGCACCTGGCACGTGATTATTGCCTGCATCATCGCCGCTGTCGGTCTGATTTGTGCCGGCAGCGTCAGCACTTTGCTCGGCGTCATCCTGGCCTTGACCCTGGTTAATCTTGGCATCAGCGCGTCTAAACCGCCGCTCTGGAGCATGCCAACCCTGTTTCTTACCGGCCCGGCTGCGGCCGCAGGGATTGCCGCCATTAACTCAATCGGCAACCTCGGCGGCTTTGTCGGGCCCACCGTTATCGGCGTTATTCGCCAACAAACTGGCAGCTATGCATGGGGACTCTATTTTGTCGCCGGGCTGCTGATGCTCTCTGCCTTAGTGGTGCTGTGGCTCTCCACTAGCCAGCGGAAAGTGCAGAACACTGATTTAACTCATCCTGAAACACACTGATTCGATTTGGAGAAAACAATGCGTACTTATTCTATTGCTGCTATCCCTGCTGACGGTATTGGCCCAGAAGTGATCTCTGCTGGTGTTGAAGTGCTGCGCGCGCTGGAACGCCAAAACAGCGAGCTGAAATTTGATATCGAAACCTTTGACTGGGGCTCAGATTACTATAAGCAGCATGGCGTGATGATGCCGGAAGATGGCCTGCAAACCCTGAAAAAATTTGATGCGATCTACTTCGGCGCGGTGGGCGCGCCAGATGTCCCGGATCACATCACCTTATGGGGCCTGCGTCTGCCGATTTGCCAGGGCTTTGACCAGTACGCCAACGTGCGTCCGACCAAAATTCTGCCGGGTGTGACCTCGCCACTGCGCAACCGCGGCCCAGGCGATTTGGATTGGGTGATCGTACGTGAGAACTCTGAAGGTGAATATTCTGGTAACGGCGGTCGTGCGCACCGTGGCTTACCGGAAGAAGTGGGCACTGAAGTGGCGATTTTCACCCGCGTGGGTGTCACCCGTATCATGCGTTATGCCTTTAAGCTGGCGCAGTCTCGCCCACGTAAGTTACTGACGGTAGTGACCAAGTCTAACGCCCAGCGTCACGGCATGGTGATGTGGGATGAGATTGCCGCTGAAGTGGCGCTGGAGTTCCCGGACGTGAGCTGGGACAAAATGCTGGTCGATGCGATGACACACCGTATGACCCTGCATCCACAAAGCCTGGACACGATCGTTGCGACTAACCTGCATGCGGATATTCTCTCCGACCTGGCAGGCGCACTGGCTGGCAGTCTGGGTGTTGCGCCAACCGCCAACATCGATCCAGAACAGCGTTTCCCTTCCATGTTTGAACCGATTCATGGTTCTGCATTTGATATCACCGGCAAAGGGATTGCGAACCCTATCGCGACCTTCTGGACTGCGGTGCAGATGCTGGAGCACCTCGGTGAACATGATGCGGCGAAGTTAATCATGGAAGGCATTGAGGATACCTGCGCCAAAGGCATTCTGACTCCTGATGTCGGCGGAAAAGCCAATACTGCTGAAGTGACGCGCGCTGTCGTGGCGTACATCGAAGCCAAAATCAACGTGGCAGAAACGGTATAACTATGCGCAATGAAGACGCCAGATCCCTGCTGTGGGATCTGTTTTCCTCTGCGGTTGACAGCGCCCGGCCGGGGCCTGTCGTCCCTCCGGCACTACCGGAAAAACCCGCTGGCCGCTGCGTGGTGATTGGCGCAGGCAAAGCATCGGCGGCGATGGCAGCGGCGGTGGATGCAGCATGGCCGGATGTGGATGTGAGTGGCGTGGTGGTAACACGTTATGGCCATGCTGTCCCGGCCGGACGCATCACCATTTTACAGGCGGCCCACCCGGTCGCCGATGAGATGAGTGAAAGCGCCGCACGTCAGGTAGTCGAAGCGCTACAAGGGTTAACCCCGAATGATTTAGTGCTGGCGCTGATCTCAGGTGGCGGTTCTGCGCTGCTGGCACTGCCAGCCGCAGGACTGACGTTGGCAGACAAGCAGGCCATCACCCGCTCACTGCTGCACAGCGGGGCCAACATCAAGGAGATGAACCTGGTGCGACGTCATCTTTCCGCCATTAAAGGCGGCAAGTTGGCGAAACTGGCGCGCCCTGCTCGTCTGGTGTCGCTGATCATCAGCGATGTACCGGGTGATAATCCGGCTGATGTTGCATCAGGCCCGACGGTAGCGGATGACAGTACCCCACAACAGGCACTCGCGCTGCTGGATCGCTATCAGATCCCGTTGCCGGATGCGGTGCGCCGTCATCTGAGTCAGACCGTCGCCAGTGAAAGTGCGGACGATAATGCGCAAACGCACCTGATTGCCACGCCGTCACTCGCACTGCAAGCGGCGGCAGATGCCGCCCGCCGTCATGGCATTACGCCCCTGATTTTAGGGGATGCCATTGAGGGTGAAAGTCGCGAAGCGGCGATTGTGATGGCTGGCATTGCCCGTTCGGTAAAGCAGTACGGTCAGCCCCTTGCTGGCCCGGCAGTCTTGCTTTCCGGCGGCGAAACCACCGTTACCGTCAGCGGCGGCAAAGCCGGTAAAGGCGGACGCAACACCGAGTTCCTGTTAAGCCTGGCCTGCGCGTTACAAGGCGAGAGCGGTATTTGGGCTATCGCTGGCGATACCGATGGCATTGACGGCACCGAAGATGCCGCCGGCGCGATTATCGGCCCCGATACGCTACAACGCGGCAACGCCGCCGGTGTTAGCGCGCGTGATTATCTCGATGCCCATGACAGCTACAGCTATTTTCAGGCCACCAACGAGCTGGTGATCACCGGCCCGACCCTGACAAATGTGAACGATATCCGTGCCATTTTAATTGTTTAACGCTTTTCTCTGCTTTGCCTGGAGTCGGTTAAGGGCTCCAGGTTTTTTTTAATGCGAATGCACCCCAGCAAGATGCCCATTGGGGATCTCCAGCAGACTGTTATCCCCTTCTGTCGGCTCTTTCAGTTCGCGCAAAATACCGCACTCACTCATACTCCGATCGGCATTACAGTGCTGATTCAACGCTTTGAGCTGTTGTTCCAGCGCCTGCAACTCCTGAATACGTTGCTGAACGTGGTGCAGGTGCTCACTGATGATCGCATCAATTTTGCCGCAGTGCGGTTCCTGCGACTCTTTGGCTTCGAGCAACGCACGGATTTCATCCTGGGTCATATCCAGCGCGCGGCAGCGGCGAATAAACATCAGCCGCTCAACGTGGGTGTGATCGTAGTGACGGTAATTATTTTCGCCCCGCAGCGGCGCATGCAGCAGACCCGACTTTTCGTAATAACGCACCGTCTCTACCGGGCAGCCCGCGAGCGTCGCCAGTTCACCTGTCTTCATTTATTTTTCCTCTTCGGCTTGACCCTGTAGCAGCTTCAGGGTTTTTAATGCCAGTATAGTTAATCGACTGGACAAAGAAAATGCGTCTGATTCCTGATGAAAACCCTCGCCCCTCCGCGATCGTGAAACCCACCGCGTCAGCCTCCGATAGCTGCGCCCAAAGCTGCTGCCAGGCAGCCAGCGAAACCTTAACGCACCTGGCAGGCAGCGAACAGGTGGCGGGTGGAGTGAAAACCGCGATTCGTATCATGCAGATGGATTGCCCGGTTGAAGAGACGCTGCTACGGAAAAAACTCGGCAATATGGCGGAAGTCAGCGCGCTGGAATTTAACCTGATGCAGCGCGTATTGCTGGTTACGCATCAGCCTCAGGCGCTGGAACGCGTACTGGAGGCGATCCGCTCTCTGGGGTTCACACCCGAAACCGGCACCAACCCGGCACCCGTTAACACTCAAGCCAAACCCTGGTGGCCCCTCGCCTTAGCGGGTGTTGCCGCCGCCGCCGCTGAAATCGCAGACTGGATGACCTTACCGCAAGGGGTGGAAGCAGTGCTGGCGCTGGTAGCGATTGCTGCCTGCGGCCTGACAACCTATAAAAAGGGCTGGATTGCGCTACGTAATCTTAATCTCAACATCAACGCGTTAATGAGTATTGCGGTTACCGGCGCACTGCTGCTCGGTCAGTGGCCCGAAGCCGCGATGGTAATGGTGCTTTTCACTATTGCTGAACTGATCGAGGCCCGTTCGCTGGATCGCGCCCGCAACGCCATCAGTTCCCTGATGCAGCTCACACCCGACACCGCTACCGTGCAGCAAGCGGATGGCAGTTGGCAATCCTGTGCCGCCGCTAGCGTAGAACTGGACCGCCTGGTGCGGGTGAAACCCGGTGAACGCATTGCCCTGGATGGCGAGATTGTACGCGGGCAAACCACGATTGATCAGGCACCGATCACCGGTGAAAGTTTACCCGTGGACAAAAACGTGGGCGACAAAGTTTTTGCTGGCACCATTAACCAGACCGGCAGCGTCGATTATCGCGTGACGGCCAGCGCCAGTAACACCACTCTGGCGCGTATCATCCACGCCGTCGAACAGGCCCACGGGGCAAAAGCCCCGACTCAACGTTTTGTCGATCGCTTCTCCCGCATCTATACCCCGTGCGTATTCTTGCTGGCACTGGCCGTGGCGATTATCCCGCCGCTGTTTGGCCTCAGCGGCTGGCAACCTTCCCTCTATAAAGCGTTGGTGATGCTGGTCATCGCCTGCCCGTGTGCGCTGGTTATCTCAACGCCGGTCACCCTGGTCAGCGGTCTGACCGCCGCAGCCCGACGCGGTATTTTGATCAAAGGTGGCGTCTATCTGGAACAGGGGCGCAAACTACGCTGGCTGGCGCTGGATAAAACCGGCACCCTGACTCAGGGCAAACCGGTACAGACGGATGTCATCAGCTGCACCGGATTGCCGCAACAGCAGGTGATTGCGATTGCAGGGAGCCTTGCCAGCCAGTCAGACCACCCGGTTTCTCAGGCCATCGCCCGCGCCAGTGCTGACACACAGCGCGCCAGCCTGCAAGCCTTTATCGCCCTGCCCGGTCGAGGCATTCGCGGCACGCTAGACGAGCAAACCTATTATTTGGGCAACCTCCGCCTGACGCGGGAAACCAGCGGCTGCGATGCGCAAACCGAACGCAAAGTCCGCGAGCTGGAGAGCATCGGCAAAACCGTGGTGCTGCTAAATGACGGCACGCAAGTGCTCGCCCTGTTCGCCGTTGCGGATACGGTTAAAACCACCAGCCAGCAGGCTATCCAGCAACTGCATGCGCTGGGCGTAAAAACCGTGATGCTGAGCGGCGATAATCCCCACACCGCTCAGGCTATTGCCGCGCAGGTCGGTATCGATCAGGCCCTGGGTGACCAGTTGCCCGATGACAAACGTCAGGCGGTAGAAAATTATGCCGGTGAAGGCGTCACCGGCATGGTGGGTGACGGCATCAATGACGCACCGGCCTTAGCCGCTGCCAACATAGGCTTTGCCATGGGCGCAATGGGAACGGATACCGCGCTGGAAACCGCCGATGTGGCACTTATGGATGATGACCTGCGTAAGATCCCGCAATTTGTGCAGTTATCCAAACGTACTTACGCCATTCTGATGCAGAACATCGCCCTCGCGTTGGGCATCAAAGCCCTGTTCCTCGCCCTGACCTTTGCCGGCATGGGTACGCTGTGGATGGCCGTATTTGCCGATGTCGGTGCCAGTTTGTTGGTGGTGGCTAATGGATTGCGCCTGTTACGCTACTGATCGTTTCTCGCCTGCAACCGAGGTTGCAGGCTATCTCTATCTCGCTGATTTGCCTGTTTTTCCAGCATCTCGCCTGTTCTCTTCAACGCCCCAGTAAGCAAAGCCGCACTTGATGTAAGGGAATGTGTCTGGGTGAGATATTATGTTATTGATTTTATTAAATTAAAAACACCGCTGTCATTATTCAAATAGTTTATATAAACCCGCGCTAATGATAATCCCACACAAAAGCGCATACTACGCGCGATTACAACTCAGTAACAGATTGTCTACATCACGTTCAGGCGGTTAATTCACCTGAGCGGTGATTTTTGTTTGGTCAAAAGGGGAGATTATCACGTTCAGGATTTATTTAATAATGACACCAGGTTATCGGCTTAATAATCAATAAGAACGAGTTAATATAAAAATGACAGTAGAAAAAACCGGCATCGGCCGGCGGCCCTTTATTTTAGGGTCATTGATAGGTATTGCTTCTTTAGGGATGAAATGTGGCGTCAGTTCAGTATTTGCTGCCGTACCCGATGCTAAGGAAGCATTGAGCAATTACCAACCGGAATTTTTCACTCACGATGAATGGCAGTTTATTATGGCTGCCTGCGATCGCCTTATTCCCGCCGACCATGAAGGCCCTGGTGCATTAGACACGCACGTGCCGGTTTTCATCGATAAGCAAATGCTGACGCCTTATGGCAAAGGGGATGACTGGTACATGTCCGCCCCCTTCAACAGCAAAGCCAGCAAGCTGTTCGGCTATCAGATGCCGTTTAATTTGCAGGTGCTATACCGCAAAGGCATCGCGCTGACCAACCAGTATTGCCGCATTACCTTTAATCAGGCGTTTTGCGATTTACCGGCTAAAGTCAGGGATGATGTCCTGACCCGATTAGAACAGAACAGTGTGAACTTCGCCGAATATGGAGAAGCCGACCTGAATGCCGGTTATTTCTTCACACGCTTACTGGAAAATACCAAAGAGGGTTACCTGGCCGATCCGCAATATGGCGGAAACTTTAATATGGCCGCCTGGAAAATGATTAATTTCCCAGGGGCACGCGCCAGTTATCCGCAATGGATAAAAATCCATAATGTTAAATACCCTCTGGGTCCAGTTGCATTAAATGGCGACACTGCCTGAGTTCTAACCGGAATTAAAAATGAAAAAAATCAATCAACACGTTGACGTTGTCATTGTGGGCTTAGGCTGGACCGGTGCCATCATGGGTATCGAACTGGCAAAAGCAGGACTCAAAGTCCGTGCACTTGAACGCGGTGAAGATCGCCTGAACGGCGATTACGCTTATCCGAAACCGGCTGATGAGTTGGCCTACACTAAGCGCCATAAAATCATGCAAAGCCCGCATGATGCAGCCTTTACAATTCGCCACAATCAAAGCGAAACGGCACTGCCAATGCGTGAACTGGGCGCGTTTCGCCTGGGCGACGGTGTGGGCGGTTCCGGGCTGCACTGGACAGGGATGATCACCCGTCCTACCCCGGTTGATTTGAAACTCAAAACCTACGCTGACGCCCACTTCAAACCGGGCCAGTTGGATGAAGAGCTGCGTATCGCGGACTTCCCGGTTGACTGGCAAGAACTTGAGCCGCATATGGATTTCTTCGACCAGGTGTGTGGTTCTTCAGGTGAAACCGGCAATTTACGCGGCGTTATCCAGCCCGGCGGCGATCCCCTGGAGGGACCGCGTTCTAACCCGTTCCCAAATAAGCCGCTGGAAGACAGCCTCAACAGCGCCCTGTTCCGTAAGGCCACTGCGGAAATGGGTTATCACCCTTACTCTATGCCCTCGGCCGCTGTTTCAGTGCCTTATACCAACCCGTATGGTCAACAGCTTGCACCTTGCAACTATTGCGGCTTCTGCCAGTTCTACGGTTGCGTTAACTATTCTAAAGCGTCCCCACAGACGGCGATCCTTGACCGCCTGAAGTTGATGCCAAACTTCGATTACCTCACCCATGCCAACGTTATCCGCGTGGAAAAACAGCCCGATGGCAAAACGGCCAGTGGTGTGACGTATATCGATGGCGAGGGCAATGAAGTGTTCCAGCCCGCTGACATCGTCATTCTTGCCACCTTTGGTCTGAACAACGTCCGTTTGTTGCTGAACTCCGGTATTGGCGAGCCTTACAACCCGATTACGGAAACCGGTGTCGTGGGGCGCAGCTACACCCACCAGTACGGTGGCGGATACACGCTGTTCTTTGATGATATGGAATTCAATCCTTTTGCCACCGCAGGACCGACCGGCACGGTAATCAGTGACTTCGGCACCGGCAATATCGATACCTCGGCACTGGGCTTTATTGGTGGCGCGAAGATTTACAGCTCCCAGCCTACCGGCACACCGATGGCAGCACCCGTGCGTAAAGGCGCACCGGCCTGGGGCACTGGCTGGAAAAAAGCGTTGAAACAGAGCTATGGCCACTCCATGGGCGTCAAGCTGGAAGGCAGTAACATGGCGACCCGTGGCAACTACCTCGATCTCGACCCGGTTTATAAAGATCGTTTCGGCATGCCGTTGCTGCGCGTGACCTATGACTACGTGCAGAACGATCTGCGGATGTTGCAGTTTATGAAGGAGAAGATGGAGGCAATCACCAAACACCTCAATCCGAGCCAGTACTCGCACAACATTCTGAAGATGGACAGCCACTTCGCCAGCTCGCCGAACTACGTCAATACCCACAACGCCGGGGGCGCGATCATGGGTAGCGATCCTCGCACTTCGGTACTTAATCGCTACTTACAGTGCTGGGATGTTCATAACGTGTTCGTGCCTGGGGCTAATGCCTTCCCACAGAACTTCTATGCCAACCCGACCGCCGCCGTTGCCGGGCTGACCTACTTTTCGGTAACAGCCATTCGCGAGCAGTACCTGAAAAATCCTGGCCCGATGGTACAGGCATAAGGAGCAAAAGGATGAAGACAACTTTGCGTTATCTGGCCGCGATGACATTGCTGGCACTGGGACAATCGGCCGCACATGCGGACGATGCTGCGCTGATTAAACAAGGTGAATACCTGGCCCGTGCCGGAGACTGCACGGCCTGCCATACCCTCAAAGGCGGTGAAGAATTTGCCGGTGGCCTGGCGATCCACAGTCCAATGGGGATTATCTACTCCACCAATATAACGCCAGACCCTGAGGCGGGGATTGGGCAATACAGCGAACAGGAGTTTGCTGATGCAGTACGTAAGGGGGTTCGTCGTGATGGCAAGCACCTCTACCCGGCAATGCCATACCCAGACTATCGCGGCATTACCGACAGCGATATCCATGCGCTGTATGTTTACTTTATGAAAGGCGTGAAGCCGGTTGCGGCGAAAGCTACGGCGACTGATTTGATGTTCCCGTTCAACCAACGTTGGGGCATGGTGTTTTGGAACTTTGCCTTTGCAGAAGATAAAGACTATCACCCGGTCACGCCAGCCGATCTGGACCGGGGCAAATACCTGGTGGAAACACTGGGACACTGCGGTAGTTGCCATACCCCAAGGGGGATTGGTATGCAGGAGAAGGCGCTGAATGACAGCAGCGATACCTACCTGTCGGGGGGAGAACTCAACGGCTGGCCAGTCCCTGCTCTGCGCGGTATGCCAGGCTGGTCGGTGAAAGATATCACTGACTATCTCGCGACCGGACGTAACGATTTTGCCGCCGTAGGCGGTGAGATGACCGGTGTGGTTGAACACAGCATGCAGCACATGTCTGATCCAGACCTGCAAGCGATTGCCGGTTACCTGAAGTCACTGCCTGCCGGGCCACAGGTGAACTACCACCGTCAGGATGCGGACAAAGCGACACAGCAAACGGTGGATACCCTGACGCAGGGCCAGAACCTCAGCGCCGGTCAGTTGTTATATATGAACAACTGTGAAGCCTGTCACTGGACCGACGGTAAAGGTGCCAAAGGGATCTTCCCACGTCTGAACGGCGGTGATGTGGTGCTGGAAGAGAACCCCAATGCGCTGATCAACATCATCCTGCAAGGTACGGAAACCCCGTCAACGCCGAAAGCGCCGTCGGTGCTGACCATGCCGGGCTTCTCTCATCGTTTGAGCAATAAGCAGGTGGCAGACCTTGCGACCTTCGTGCGCAGCGGCTGGGGCAACAATGCGCCACCGGTGACGGAGAAAGACGTGCGGAAGGTGCGTGAAGCGCAGGAAGCTGAGCAGAAGTAAAATGTGGGGCGGCTGTATTGCCCCACAGGAGAGTAATACAAGCCGCTGCCCATTTGAGCAGCGGCTTTTTGTTATGACTTATTCGGTAATGCGTAAGCGATAACCGAGTCACCTTCCGGCGTCATCATACCGTGGTGCCCCCCCGCCATGATGATAACGAACTGCTGACCGTTCACTTCATAGGTCATTGGGGTCGCCTGACCGCCCGCTGGCAATTCATCTTTCCACAGCGTTTTACCGCTTTTCACGTCGATAGCGCGCAGATAGTCATCGGTGGTGGCACCGACGAAAGCAACGCCACTGCGTGTGGTCAGCACGCCGCCGTTGTTTGGCAGCCCAATCTGCAGTGGCAGCATTGAGTGCAGACCCCATGGACCATTACGCTCAGCGGTGCCTAACGGACGATCCCACAGGGTTTTACCGCTGGTCAGATCGATAGCTTTGATCATCCCAAACGGCGGCTGCTTACAAATTACACCAAGGTTAGACACCCAACCGGTATTCACATCCTGACCGTAAGGCAGGCCTGCCTGCGGACGGTTGCGGCCCGGTGGTGGGTTTTTATAGCGCGCGTCTCCCATCCAGAAGACACCCAACGCATCATCAACGGCGCGCGGCACCAGCTTCGAATAACTCGGCAGATCGTTGTAGTTTTCAATGATCACGCCGTTGTGCACATCCACCGAGATACTGCCCCAGTCGGAACCGCCGTTGTTGCCAGGGTACTCAATCCAGGGTTTGTCCGCACTCGGTGGAGTGAAAATGCCCTGATAGTTAGCGGAACGATACTGAATACGACACGCGAGCTGATCAAACGGCGAGATCCCCCACATCATCTGCTCAGTCAGGTCAGGCTTTTGCGTGTGGCTGTACAGCGAGCGTTTTTGCGTTGCCGCACGCTCAGCAGGCTCGACACCGCCCTGAGGCGCTGGCTGCTCTTCCACTTTATGTAATGGCTGACCGGTACGACGATCCAGTACCCACAGGTCACCCTGCTTGGTGGTTTGAATCAAGGCTGGCACCAGCCCTTTATCGGTCGGGAAATCCACCAGACTTGGCTGTGCCGGGGTGTCATAATCCCAGACGTCGTTGCGGATAAACTGATAGACCCAACGTGGTTTACCGGTGGTGACGTCCAGCGCAGTCACGGAAGAGCTGTATTTAAGCTCCTCTGCGGTACGGGTCGAGCTGTAGTAATCCCCGGCGGAGTTGGCCATTGGCAGATACACCAGGCCTAACTTCTCATCCGCGACGGCGGTCGACCACATGTTTGGCGTACCCGGCGTGTAGGTTTTCCCCTCGGGTGGCGTGGTGGTGATGTCTGGCTGTTCCATGTCCCAGGCAAAACGCAGCTTACCGGTAACGGCATCATAACCGCGCACCACACCCGAAGGCGCTGAACGCAATTGCCCATCCATCACCTGCTGGCCCGTGACCACAACACCACGTACCACGGTTGGTGCGGCGGTGACAGAGACCATGCCTGCTGGCCACTTGCCCAGCCCCTGCATCAGATCCACAAAGCCGTGATCGCCGAAATCTTCACAAATGGCACCGGTATTCGCATCCACCGCCGCCAGTTTTGCATCCAACGTACCGACGATAATGCGCTGTGCACACTGCTGACCCGCAGTCGCTGCCGGGTCGGCATAATACGCCACACCGCGACAGGCTGAGTTAGGTGGTGAAGACGTTGCAGGCGTTTTTGGATCGAACATCCACTTCTGCTTACCGGTGGCCGCATCAATGGCAAAGATCTTATGGCGAATGGTACAGCCATAGATCGCATCGCCCACTTTAATGGGCGTCAGTTCATTACCGAAGTTGGCGCTATGCGCTTCACCGGTATGATACTCCCATACGCGTTTCAACTGGCTGACATTGGCCGGTGTGATTTGCTGCAGCGCTGAATAACGCTGGGCTCCGTAGCCACCACCATAAGTCGGCCAGTCCTGTGCCGCGGGGGTGGTCTGCTCATCATAATAGTGACCCGCCGGGGTGCTGTTTGCCTCAACCTGCCACGGCTTTTGCGCCAGCGGGACGGCAACCACCAACCCCACCACCGTCAGCACCAGAACAGCGATACCATAGCGACGATAGCCCTTTGCACCATCGCGATGATATTTTGGCATCAGCAAGACGGCAAAAATGAGGTACACCAGCGGTAAATCCAGGCGCGGCACCAGCGCCCAACCATCCAGACCGGATTCCCATAAAGACCACACCAGGGTGGCAATAAAACTCAGCGTATAGAGATATAAACCAGACGCACGGCGCAGAAACACCAATATACCGGCAATCGCCCAGACCGCCCCCGCTAATACATACCAGGCACTGCCATGCAGTGTCAGGAGTTTATAGCCGGGCACCACTAAAATAATCCCTGTCAGAAATAACAATAGGCCAAATAGCCGTAACCCGAGGCTTCTCAGGCGTGACGGCTGCGCGGCAGCAGATGCAGATTCGTTCATGTTAGCGCTCTTTGAATGGAGTGTTCGATTAAACGACATGGCAACGTTGCAACATTGCGAAACGTTTAATAACCTGATATTTATGTGGGAATCAATGCGTTAACATTTCACTCACACTTTTACAATCTAGGTATCCATTCCGATGGCGTCAATCCGAATAATTTATATAAACTATTTAAATAATTAGATAGCGCTCTTTTATCACGTTATTTGGCTGAAATTCAGATCACCATAAGAAAATATGGTCATTTTTTGATAAAAAAAAGCCGCCTCCGGTCAGGAGACGGCTTTAAATAGTGAGAAACCACTATTCAGCTTTCACCACACGCAGCCCGCCATAGGTCTGACACACCGGCATCATTTCCAGCGTATTAATATTGACGTGCGCGGGCAGTTGCGTCACCCACCATACCGCTTCAGTAATATCTTCCGGTGTCAGCGGCTGAGTATTGGCATAGGTCTGCGCCACTTTGTTCTCATCGCCTTTGAAACGTACGCTGGAAAACTCAGTTCCGCTGACCAGACCCGGCTCCAGGTTTGTCACCCGCACGGCAGTGCCTGCCAGGTCGGTGCGTAAGTTGAGGCTGAACTGACGTACAAAAGCTTTACTGGCCCCGTACACGTTGCCGCCCGCATAAGGCCAGCTCCCCGCCGTAGACCCCAGATTCACTACGTGCCCACGATTACGCTCCACCATGCCCGGCAGAATCACCCGCGTCATATGCACCAGCCCGGTCACGTTGACGTCGATCATGGTGTTCCAGTCGTCTATGTTGGCCTTCTGTGCCGGTTCCAGACCCAGAGCCAGACCCGCGTTGTTGATCAACACATCGATCTCACGCCACTCCGCAGGCAGTTTTTCCATTAACTGCGCCACGGCTGCACTGTCGGTTACATCCAGCACGCAGGGATAGAGGTTCTCTCCTGCCAACGCTCGCAGCTCATCCAGCTTCTGCTGACGACGACCAGTCGCGATAACCCGGTGGCCTTCAGCAATAAAACGCAATGCCAGGTGCCAGCCAAACCCGGCGGTTGCACCACTGATCAATACCAACATCTTTTATCCCTGCTTCAAAGCGCGGTGAACGGTACACCACCGCGCGATTTATTTTCTTTTGGGGTTTCAACTAATGAAACCACGATATATTCATCAGCCACTGACAGGCTCTCTTTCACTGCGAGGTACAGTTTCTGCATTAACTGCTCTTTTTGCTCACGCGTACGGCCGCTGGCCATGTGTACGACAACTTCTGGCATCGGTTATTTCCCTTTTGCTGGCAGAATAAACTGGCCGACTAAACCGGCCGATCCAAGATTGTGACCTTTCAACGCCGCCATCACCGCTTCACGCGTCTCACCGTGTGCCAGTGCATCGGGTGCCAGGTCGGTGGCGATCAGGGTAAAGTTATAGTTGTGGATATCTGACACGGCTGGCGGGCAAGGACCGAAGTAACCCTGGATCTGCTTACCGTTGGTTCCCGCGATATAACCCCGGTTTTGGCTGAGATCTTCACGGTTGAAAGCGTGGCGCTGCGCGTCGATGCCATAACCAATAAAGTGCGTCATTCCCAGACCATTTACGCCTTGCGGATCTTCAATCAACAGCACATAGCTTTTGGTGCCTGCGGGTTCACCCTGCCAGCTCAGCTGCGGGGAGAGATTACGGCCAGGGCACTGACCACCGGCTCCCATTGAAACAGGAAGTGGACCGGCGTTATGAAAATCGGTGGAATGCAGTGTGAAGGGGGCAGCCAGTGCCGCCGTGCTGCACAGTGTTACGCCTGCCAGAGCAATCATCGCCTGATGCATCACTTTCATGTTCTCAACTCCTGTTGGTTATACATCAACACAATGAATGTCTGGCTCGCCCACCAGTAACGGCTGGGTGTCCGCCAGCAACTGCTGGAAATGCGGTTGTTCGAAGTGGAATAAAATCGCGGCATCGCTGTGCCAGGTTTCATGGATCAGAAACACACCGGCCTCCTCCACACTCTGGTACAGGTCATAATGCATATTCCCTTCTTCCGCCCGGCTGGGCGCTACGCAGCGCTGAATCGCCGCACGCAGTGCTTCAGCTTTCCCTTCCTGCGCGACAAACTTTGCCACTACACGTTTCTGTTTTTGCGTCATTCGCTTGAAATCCCTGATCAAGTGGTAAGGAACTGGGTGCCAAAGGCCTGCATCATTTTGCGACTGGCAGCAGAGAGTTTGGTGGCACTCTGGCGGCACTGTGCGCTGGCAGAGAGCGCGCTGCGACACACATCCCAGCTCTGTTTTTCTGGATACCAGGCCTGGGTCTGAAACCGCGGGTCGGCGCTCAGCAACTGTTGGCCCGTCCCGGCGGGGAGGAACAGCAGGTCCCCCTGACGGAGCTGAACCTGTTTTCCCTTCTCGCCACCGGTTTGCATCACGCCCGTTCCTGCGGTGACCACGTGCAGCACATGCGCCTGACTGTGGAAATAGGGTTTGGCAAAGGGTTGTCCCTGCCACTGCATGCGCCAGCCGCTGCGTTGCAGTTTGGCTTTTAACGGGTCATCTGGCAGCGCGCGGCGAAAGTGGACGACGGGCAAACCCGGATGGTTAGGCACCCAATCTGCTGGCTGGGCATACCATTGTTCTGCCAGCTCAAACGGGGATGGCCCTGCGGCATTGGCTCCCCAACTACGCCAGGCGGGTAAAGTCAGCGTAGTCAGGGTTGAGATCTGTAAAAAATGACGTCGGGTTAGCATTACTCTGCCTCCTTGACCCATGAGTGCCCAGCACCTGCAAACAGGTATTGCGTAGCACGCTACATACTTAGATAATCAATGCCTAGATAAACTAAGTATGAAACATCATGAAGTCAAGATGCTATAGTACGAAGGTTTGTAACTTAGTGGATGAGTGAGCCAGAAACATGAGAAGCAGTGCCGACGACAATCTTAAGAGCCACATTGAAATGGTCATTCTGGCTGCGCTGGAACGCGGCCCGCGTCATGGCTATGCGCTGATTGAGTTGATCCATCAGATCACTAACGGTGTCCTGGCCTTTCAGGAAGGTACGGTTTATCCGTTACTTCACCGTATGGAACAGCGGGGTCTGATTGCCGCTGAATGGGAAATCGCACCGTCAAAGCGCAAACGCCGCGTCTACCAGTTGACGCGTGAAGGCACCACTGAGCTCCTGAAACAGCGCCAGGCATGGGACAATTATAGCGGTGCCATCGGAGCACTGTTGCAGAGGCCTTGAGATGTCCGATTTCCACGATTATCCCCCCGCTGCCCGCGATTACCTGTTACAACTGCGCCAGGCGCTGAGCTTCGCGCCGCGCTATGCCGCAGAAGTGTGTTCGGAAGTCGGCGATCACTTCATGGAAGCGATCGAATGCAGCGATCAACATCCTGACAGCGCTGCGTTAAACGCGACGCAACGCTTTGGTTCACCGCTGTTACTGGCAGCAGAGTTTTCTACCGTGCTAATCACCCGCAAATTACGTCACACCCTGCTGCTGAATATGGCGGTGATGGTCGTGATGATCGTCGCGGTGTTCAGCTGCTTTGCCGGTCGCCAGGGTGGAGCCGGGGCCATCGCTGCCTGTTTAAGCGGCGCGGTCGCCTGGTCAGGACTGTTGCTTATCCAACGTAACCAACTCAGCGGCGCACAGCTTTATCACTGGTTATGTACTCCGATGATCGCCTGCCAGACCACCTGTTTTGTGATGATTTTAGGCCTGGTATGGAACCTCACCCATTTTTCGGGTGGATCGCCACTGTGGGCGCTGTTTGATGTCACCGTCGTAGCCATGATGGCATTGCGGATGCTGCACCTGCGGCATCACAGCCGCAGGATGTGTCTGCTGTGGCGTCAGATGATGCCTTAACGGGTTTCCAGTGGCACTTTCTGCGTAGGGGGTGGGAACGCCACGTCCATAGCTTGCAAATCACCACTTTCCAGCGTTAACGCCAGTGCCTGCGCATTTTCGCGGATGTGCGCTGCCTCCCCGGACTCAGGGATGGTCAAAATGTTGTTATGGCGAATCACCCACGCCAGCAAAACAGAAGAGGGACCGGTGTGATATTTGGCCGCCAGTTGAGTAATCAGCGGATGGCGGAGCAGTGACGCGCCTTCCCCACCCAGAGGTGAGTAGCCCATCAGCGCCACCTTGTGCTGCGCTGCCCATGGCATCAAATCGAACTCGATCCCGCGGCTGGCCGGGTTGTAAAAAACCTGATTCACCGCACAGCGCTCACCGTTTTCCACGGCAAACAGATCCTGCATATCGCTGACGTCAAAGTTGGAAACGCCCCAGGCGCGAATTTTTCCCTGCTGTTTCAGTTTTTCAAATCCTTCCACGGCTTCAGACAAGATACTGCCGAAGCGCCAGTGCAGCAGGTAGAGATCCAGCGTGTCGGTCTGCAAGCGCTTCAGGCTCGCATTACATGCCCGCTCCATCATCAAACGATTGGCATTCCAGGGATACACTTTCGACACCAGGTACACCTTGTCGCGCAGTCCGGTAATGGCCTTACCAATCAGCGTTTCGGATTTTCCACGGCCATACATTTCCGCCGTGTCGATCAGCTTCATCCCAACGTCTAAGCCGGTACGTAACGCCGTGATCTCTTCCTGTTCGGTGTGCCGTCCCTGGCCTAAATGCCAGCTTCCCATACCAATGGCAGGCAGCGCCTGGCCCGTGATGTTGACTGTGTTCATGCAATTTCTCGTGTTTTCGGGTGAATAGTGTTGGCTTCAAGCCGCTGCTGACGCCGTCCCAGCCACTGGCTGTTTGCCAGCCAGACCAGCGAAACCGGGAGCGCGAGCCACATCAGCGTTGCGGCGGGTAACCCCAGTGAACCGGAGAGTGTCCAACTCCAGGCACCCACCTGATCGCCTGCGCGGTACACGGCAGTATCAATAACGTTCTTCGCTTTGTACTTGTCTTCGCGGCCAAGCACGGTAAACAGCACTTCACGTGCCGGACGAGCAAAAGCAAAGTTGCCCGCGCGACGCAGTACGGAAAAGGCAATCACCGAGGCCATCACCGGCCACAGAGAGAGTGAAAGAAATCCCAACAGGGAGAACAGCGGCAATAATCCCAGCACTAGCGGTGTGCCATAGCGTTGCAGCAGACGGCTGGTGAGAAAAATCTGCGAAAACAGCGTAAGCAGATTAACCACCAGATCGGTGGCGGCAAAGAAGGTGGTGCGTTGGCTATCCAACTGAAACCACTGCTGAACTAACTCCGCCTGACGAAAATAGAGCAGCGTCGAAGTGATGGAATAGAGCAGCATGTAGAGGCAGATATTCAACAGGTAGGTGGATCGAAAAATCGCCAGGATACCTGACCAGATGCTGCCCCCCAACGGTCGTTGCACCTCTTGCGCTTCTTGCTGTGCCAGATGGGTGATCCGGCACAGGCGACCGGCACAAAACACCGCCACTTCCAGCAACACTGCGGCGATCAGCAACAATCCGCTGGTGCTGAGATGATGAGCCAACAGTGTCGCCAGTGCAGAACCCCCAATCGCCCCCAGCGTCGCCCCTGCGGCAATCAGCCCGAACAGGCGAGTGGCCCTTTCACGCGAGAACAGATCGGAGACCAGTGACCAGAATACGGACACCACATACAGGTTAAACACCGAGACCCAGACAAAAAAGATCCGCCCTACCCATACGCGCTGTGACGCGGGTAGCCAGTACATTAGCGCGGCGAAAATCAGCAGATGGAGCAGGAAAAAACGATACACCAACGGAATAAAGCGCTGGCGTGGCAGATTACGGGATAAAGCAGCAAAAGGCAGATTCAGACATAACATGGCAACCAGCGTCGCGCTAAACAGCCACTGTAAATTGCGAACTCCACCATCGATCCCTAATGTATCGCGCACCGGGCGCAGCACGTAGTAACAGCAGAGTAGGCAAAAAATATACAGCACGCTCCAGAGCAGCGCCCGCACCTCTTCAGGACGGACACCAGCAAACCGGGTTTTTTGCGCTGGATTTTTAGCGGCGTTGGGGGCGACGGCGGATGGGAACATCTTCACTCCTGTGTAATCAAAAGGCAGACTCACTGTCTCACTTATACCTATACAATCTAGGTATGTGAGCCAGTGCTGTCAATTGATTAGCGCAGTTTTGAAGATGCGGAGAACTTATCTCTATGAATTTAAAGTAGTATTTCCTTGTAAGCGAACCTGTCAGTGATTTTTCAGTACCATGACCGCATAGCGACATGCGGTATCGGACGGATTAATAAACACGCAGTCCATAGGATCGCCCAGTTCCAGGCAGTCACCACAGTGCAGTTCATGCGTCACTGTCCCCTCTTTAAACCACAGCGTCCCTTCCAGCACCCAAATGAGCTGACGGCGGGAAAAATACGAGATGGCAGGCATCGCGATCTCTGTTCGCGCAGGAAGATCCACATTCACCACATCCAGCGGGATGTTGCCTGGCGAGACATGACGACGCACATAACCGGTTTGCGGATCTTTCCATACGGGTTGCTGCTGGTGTTTAAGCAAAGTCCCATTTTGCATTTCACTTTGCGCAATCAGCTGCGACATACTCATATCGAACGCACCGGCAAGACGTGAGAGTAATACCGCCGTTGGGCTGCTTTCACCCCGCTCGACTTTGTGGATCATCGCGCGTGAAACGCCGGAGTGCTGCGCCAGATCGGTCAGTGACCAGCTACGCTGCTCACGCTCAATACGCACGCGCTGGCCGATGCGTACGTTAATATCATCTTCTTTACTGGACAACTCATCTAACATAGTGGATAACTACCATAGTAAAACTTTTATCCACTATAGTGAATGGTCAGTGAGGTGTCCACGATGTTAATCAGGCAGGCCCGTGAATCCGACGCAGTCGTTATTACCCCTATTTATAACCATGCGGTGCTGCATACCACTGCGATCTGGAATGATACCCCCGTCGATGTGGCTAACCGTGTTCAATGGATGAAAGATCGCCAGGCCACGGGCTATCCCCTGTGGGTGGCCACTGACGAGCGGGACCAGGTGATGGGTTACGCCACCTATGGCGACTGGCGGCCCTGGGATGGCTACCGTTTTACGGTTGAGCATTCGGTCTATGTACACCCCGATGCGCAGGGCCAGGGGGTAGGCAAACGACTGATGCAGCAGCTGATCGCCTCAGCCAGAGAACAAGGCAAGCACGTGATGGTTGCGGGCATCGAATCGGGCAATACCGGGTCGATCATCTTGCATCAAAAACTGGGTTTCACTGAGAGCGGCACCCTGCGTGAAGTCGGCACCAAGTTTGGCCGCTGGCTGGATCTGACCTTTATGCAGTTGAAACTGGGCGAATAAAGTCACCCGCGTAACTGGATTATCTCCCCCTGCTCGCTACAATGGCGACTTCGATATTGAAACGGCAGGGAATCAGGTGAAAATTAACGTAGAACAGGAAGATGCGGGTTTTATTCAGCGCTTTTTTGCACAACCCACAGCAGAGGTTGATCCGCACTCTGAACAAGGTGAACGTCTGCGCCACGCGCTGAATAATGCTTATCAACAACAGCGGTCTGAAACCGATCGTGAATGGAAAACCAGCCTGACCTTTATTGTGCTGTTTCTGTTTCTATATATTTTACTCGGCGCTTCACTCACGTTGAACCTGTCACCCAAACCCGGCGATCGCAAAACCATTGAGATCGCCCTGGAAGCGGTTCCCGTTCTGCTCTCATTCTCCGGTTTCTTTGTGTCGGTATTGTTCGTCTTTTTTGCCCGTGGCTGCGCTCGCCGCAAAAGCAACTGGGAACGTACGTTAGGGGTGCTGGAAAAATACAGTGGCGGAGAGATGTACAACCAGACGCTGCAACGGGGTGCTACCACCACCGATTATTCACTCTCCGCCATTAATATTGCCCTGGCGCTGTTTATTTGTGTCACCTGGGTGGTGATGTACAACTATTTCACCTTCACCACCAGCGGAGTGATCGGCAGCGTGATTTCACTGTTTATCACCACCATGGTGTACGTGATTCTGGATATTCAGCTGTTAAAATCTTCCCGCGCTCAGGCCGAATAAATCCACTTCCCCGCATGCCTGCGGGGAATTTCTCCTACCCGGCGTTAGGGTAATCGGTATAGCCTTTGCCGTCGCCGCCAAACAGCGTAGACATATCGGCTATGGGTGCCAGCGGCAAATGATGTGACAGCCGCGCAGGTAAATCAGGATTGGAAACAAAAGGCCGACCAAAAGCCACCAAATCCACTAATCCCGCCGCCAGATAGCGCTCCGCTTTCTCCTGAGTGTAATTCCCGGCGACAATTAAACGTCCGTTGAAGGCTTCACGTAACTGGTGACGGAAGGGTTCTGGCACCGTGGGGGCATCATCCCAGTCCGCTTCGGCCAGGTGGATATAGCCAATCCCCTGCCCGCTGCACCACTTCGCCAGTGCCAGAATGGCATCAATCGCCTCTGGATCATTCATCCCTCGCTGCGTAATAAACGGTGCCAGGCGGATACCGGTGCGTTCTGGACCAATGGCCGCGCTGATGGCCGTCAACAGTTCCTGCGCAAAACGAATGCGGTTTTCCAGCGGGCCGCCGTATTGGTCAGTACGGTGATTAGACGTGCGGCGCAGGAACTGATCCACCAGATAGCCATTGCCGCCGTGGACTTCAATCCCGTCAAACCCCGCTTCAACCGCATTGAGCGCAGCCTGGCGATATTGCGCAATTGCGCGCTGGATATCCTGCTGCGTCATCTCGCGTGGCACCGGGCAATCAATCATCTCCCCCTGCCCGGCAGCATTGACAATCCACACCTGACCATCAAACGGAATGGCAGAAGGTGCCAACGGTTTGCCATCCGCATGAAAACTGGGGTGTGACATCCGCCCCACGTGCCACAGTTGGCAAAAAATCGCGCCGTTGGCCGCATGTACCGCCTCCGTCACCTGTTTCCAACCGGCGATTTGCTGCGCCGAGTGGATACCCGGCGTCCAGGAGTAACCCTGTGCTTCGGGCGCAATTTGCGTGGCTTCCGTGACGATCAGCCCAGCGCTGGCCCGTTGCGCATAATACTCGGCCATCAGCGCGGTCGGCACATTGCCTGGCTGCGCGGTGCGGGCGCGCGTCATCGGGGCCATCACGACACGGTTTTTCAGGTGCAGAGCGCCGAGTTCGAGAGGTTGCAGAAGTTTTTGCGTTGCCATAGTGATACTCGCTGTGAACAATGGGTTTGAGAGCCAAAGTAGCGATGGCCATTAAGCGAGTAATAGACATTCGATGCGCAGCCTAAAAAACCGCACATCTGGTTAATTCAGTCGGTGCTTATCAGCCTTTGCGGCGACCTTTTCTATCGTAGAAATAGAGGGCGGGAAAATAAACCAAAGATAACCAGGCAGTCAAAAGATTACTGGTTTTTACCGGTTCATGACGGATAAAGTCGTTCACTGTCAAATTCACCGCATTAGCAACCTGAAGCGCCATAACCAGAATGAAAATAACCGTGATGGTACGATGAGAGGGCTTAAACATCCGTTACCTCGGGTGAGATGAGAAGTAAAACTTTATGACCGGAAAGCAAATAACAGCCAGCGTGGTTATCACTGCCAGGGTCTGTTTCTCCGCTCGATTATCACGTAACCTTGCAATAATACCGGCCAGCGCCCCCGCCAGAATCACCATCACATAGAGGGATAAAAAACGCGGTGAAAGCAGTGAGGCCGTGCTGGGCAGCGAAAAGGAGAACAGCGCCCCCATCCCTGCCACCACTAACGGCGTTTTATAAGCCACCAAACCCTGCATTTTACTGTCCTTAATAAAATATTTGTGGGTGCGTTATCCTATCAATACGCCTGTAAGAAATACAAATCTTATATCTGGAATAAAAAACCCGTTTTATGCCAGAAAGGCGTTAATATTTTACAGCAAAATAGCAGGTAATTTTTACCCCCTGTATTTGTAGGGAAAATAAGCCCGCTTCGCGTCAAAGCGGGCTTTATATTTAGCGTTAGCCATCGGTAGATCGGCTGACACCTTCCCACGCGTCTATCTGCTGATTTAATGCTGTCAGCTTTTGGCGTACCAGACTCAACGCATCACTACCTAATAATAAATGTGCGGGTGGATTTGGGTTTTCCATCAACGCCAACATCACCTGGGCGGCTTTCACCGGATCGCCCAATTGTTTGCCACTTTTTTCCTCGCGCGCCTGACGAATGGGATCAAATAAGGCGTCATAATCAGGGATGCTCCGCGCACTGCGCACCATCGAACGGCCTGCCCAGTCGGTGCGAAACGACCCCGGAGCTACCGCCGTCACCGCGATATTAAACGGGGCCAGCTCCTGGCTTAATGTTTCTGATATCCCTTCCAGGGCAAACTTACTGCCACAGTAATAGCTGATACCAGGCAGCGTGATGAAGCCGCCCATGGAGGTGATATTGATGATGTGCCCTCGACGCCGCTGGCGCATAAAGGGCAACACCGCTTTGATCATCGCCACGGCACCAAAGACGTTCACATCAAACTGGCGGCGCATTTCGTCCAGTGAGGACTCTTCCATCACCCCCTCATGACCGTATCCGGCATTATTGACCAGCACATCAATCGGGCCAATGCGACTTTCAACCTCCGCAATAACCGCATCGATAGCGGAAAAATGGGTGATATCCAGTTCACAGGCAAACGCATTTTTCGCATGCAAAGCCTCAAACGTCGTTTTTGCCGCGGCGTTGCGCACGGTACCAATCACCCTATAGCCACCGGCTAACGCCACCTGCGCCAGCGCGCGGCCAAAACCACTGGAGACTCCAGTGATGAATATCGTTTTAAGATGAGACATTGATAGCACTCCATGAGTAAGCAGGTAGTGCATGATATTCTTGCCCTGGGTATGCTATAAGGCCTTTTCTGATGAATTGATTGCCCAATCTTATGAAGGCGCTGTTTGATGATGCCTGAAGACTCACAACAGCAGATGGTGAATCTGCTTAAAAAGCTAGCCCCGCAGGAGGGTTACACTCTCACGGCCCTCTCTGATGTGCGTATCCTGCGCTCCGATCGCCCGCTGGCCCGCACACCCGTGCTGTATGACCCTGGCATTGTGATCGTTTGTCAGGGTTCGAAGCAGGGGTTTTTTGGCGATCGGGTTTATCTTTATGATGAACAGCACTATCTGGCGGTGTCCGTGCCAGTGCCTTTTAGCATGGAAACCGCAGCCTCGGCGGAGCATCCGTTGCTGGCCATCTATATGCATCTGGATTTCAACCTTGCGACGGCGTTGCTGTTGCAGTTAGATCAGCAAGAGATCCCGTATGAAACCAAAGCGGCCCAAAGCATGATGTCGAGCCTGATGGATGAGGCGTTCCGGCAGGTGATTCTGCGCTTTCTTAACGTCCTGAATCTTCCGCTGGATGCGGCCATCCTTGGGCAATCATTGGTGCGTGAAATTTATTATCGCGTTTTGACTGGCCCACAGGGCAGCGCATTGCGGGCCGCTCTGAATTTACAGGGGCACTTTGGCAAAGTGGGCAGGACGCTGAGCTATATGCACGCAAACTATGTGCAACCGCTGACGCTGAGCCAACTCGCCGCAGTGGCCGGCATGAGCGTCCCCACGTTTCACACCCATTTTAAGAGCATCACCCACCAGTCGCCGATGCAATACCTGAAATCAGTCCGTTTGCATCAGGCGCGTATGTTAATGGTCCGTCACGAGATCACTGCCTCTGCCGCCTGTTATGCAGTCGGCTACCAGAGCGCTTCGCAGTTTAATCGAGAGTTCAAACGCCTGTTTGGCCTCCCCCCAGCGGAAGAGATCAAACGTATGCAGCGCAATTTTGCCGTACCGCCAGCGCAGTTGGCTTCGGCGTTTGTTTCTTCGCATTGAAATTTGATCTCACGTCGAAATGATCAGGTTGAAAAGGCAGTTTACCTCGGTGGTGCCTGTTTCAGATAAACCGCCTAAACTTGGACCTTATGCCTTGTGGTATGTATACTTTTCATCCACATAAGGAATGTAAGTAAGGAAGAGAGATGAACCGGACGTCAGAAGTACCTCAACTCGCTTATTGTTCAGCCGGAAAAGGCCCTTTGGTCATTATGCTCCACGGCCTTTTGATGGAGGGAAAATCCTGGCAAGAGAATGGCTTTATTTCCGCGTTTAGCCCCTTCTTTACCGTTGTTTGTCCGGATCTTATTGGCCACGGAGAGAGTGATAAACCCGCAATTCAGGAATGGTATACCCGAGATAATCAGGCATTAGCCATCGTCAACCTCATGGATGAATTGGGTTATGAAAAGGCACATATCATCGGCTATTCCGCAGGTGCCTGGTTGGCAACTGGGCTGTTAGCGCTTTATCCAGAAAGAGTAGAATCCGTTATTTTAGGCGGATGGGATTGCATTCAGGGGATGCCAGCATCACTGAGCTTCGAGATTTTTATGGCTTATGCCCGAGAAATAGCACCAGAGCTCACTCACTCCATGTCACCTGCCGATGAAAAAAGTGTCGAATACTTTTTCAATGAACTCAAAAAGCAGACAAAAGGTGATGATAAATTATTGATGCAGGGTATCCCCGCCTTAGTTTGGGCAGGCACTCGCGATCCTTATTATGCGCCGATGGCAGAATTAGCAGAAAAACATGCCATTCCATTGATTTCAGGCCAGGGTGATCATTTGAGTGAAGTCAATACACCTGATGGCTCAACGATTGGCAGGATTTTGAGGTTTATTAGAGATCAGAGTGTGGTTTAAAGAAAATATGTCAATATTGCCGGAGGTGTCCTACTGATCCTGTTTTCATTACATACCCTGATTCACTAAACCACCGGCGAGAATTGAACACTAGCTCACTTCGATATCGAGGCTTATTCTCCAGGCTTCGATACGACGCCAGCGCCACCGAACAACATACGAATACCCAGCCCAAGCATCACCACACCGGTGAAGCGTTCCTGCCATTTGAGAAAACCGGGGTGTTGGCTCAACCAGTTACCAAATGAGCCTGATGCCATGGCGACGGAACCTAAAGACAAAATGCCCGCCAGCTTCTGGATACTGCCCAGCACAAGCAGTTGCAGCCAAACCGGACCGGCGGCAGGCTCGACGAACTGGGGAAGAAAGGCAAACATGAACAGTAAGGATTTTGGATTGGTCAGGCTGTTCAGCGCACCTTGTTTAACCGCATCCCAGTCAGAAATTTTGGCGGTTTTTTGCAACCGGGTATCGGTGCCTGAGGTGGCAAGCATTTTGATGCCCAGCCATATCAGATAACCTGCCCCCACCCATCTCAACAGATCCAATGCAAGCGGCCAAGCGTGCACCACCGTCACCAACCCTAGCACCAAAAAAGAGACCTGCACAAACCCGGCAATAAAGACATTGCCCAGCACTGTGAGCAACGCAACACGTCTGCCCTGACCCACACCTCTGGCAATGGTCAACATCATGTCTGGCCCCGGAGAAATCTCCAGTAGCGTCAGCGCGAACAGAAAAGTGATAAAGGTTTCAGCAGAAGGCATGGTCAAAGTGTCCGAACACGATTTTTTGCTACGTTACCTTAGTGCTGGCAAAGCCGAAAGCGGAACCTGTTATCAGCATAGGGTTGCCTTTGCTGAAGTAAACGTCATGATATGGCTTTACGCTAAGAGGGACATCATGAGCGATTCTACCAGTACGTCTATTGGGCTACTCCTTTTCCCGGCGCTAACTCAACTTGATCTCACGGGTCCGTATGAGGTTTTCGCACGAGCGCCAAACACTAACGTTCATCTCATCTGGAAAAATCTCGACCGGGTCATTTCTGATCGAGGTATGGCGATACAGCCAACAACGACATTCGAGGCATGCCCAAAACTGGATGTCATTTGTGTCCCTGGTGGCCCCGGCCAGATAGACCTGATGGAAGACGAAGAGGTGCTTTCGTTTATCCGTATTCAGAGTGAACAAGCAAAGCTGGTGACTTCAGTATGCACAGGATCGCTGGTGCTGGGTGCCGCCGGATTGCTTGAAGGATACAGGGCAACGACGCACTGGGCCTCTCTGGAACAGCTCGCATTATTAGGTGCAGAACCAGTGAATGAGCGCGTAGTGCGTGACCGCAACCGTATAACAGGTGCAGGTGTAACTTCAGGTATCGATTTTGCGCTTAACGTGGTGTCCGAAATGTATGGCAGTGATATAGCGCAGAATATTCAACTACATATGGAATATGACCCCGCACCACCCTTTAACTGCGGCTCTCCACGTACAGCACCTGCAGAGCAGCTAAGAAAAGCGCAAGAACAGGTTGCACCATTTATTGAGAAGCGGCGACTGGCTACTCTAAAAGCCGCTGCCCGGCTTAAGAAATAAGTGCATTGAGAAAGAGTAAAACTGCCTTTTCAATATTCAATGCCTGCTTTTTCACTTAGCAGGCATGACCCTGGTTCACCTCTCCTTCCTGAGCAACGCGCTGCTTCTGGCCGTGAGCTCTACAGCGCTTCTTAAACGATAGATGAACATGATTCATTGAGGAGGTATCTGTTCATTTGGGCTGGAAATAATAGCACTTAAATTTAAAAACACGTTTGAAAAATACCTTAAGTTATGTGCTATGAATGAGCGAGGATATAAACGTGCCCAGTACTGAAAACTTTTATAATAATACTGTTTTGTCGCTACCTCTTGCGAACTGGAGCGGTAGTCCTGATCTTCCGATGTCGGCAGTTAATGCCCTTGAGACAGGAAAAGTCATCTTCTTACCTAACCTCAATTTTTCACTGACCCGTGAAGAGTTACAGTTACTTGACCCTGCAATCGTTGATCCAAAACGTAAAAATATCAGTTATCAACCACTGAAAAAGAGAATTGCAGGGGTAGCCACCAAAGAGCACGAACCGGCTATTGCTGCACTCCTGGAGCGGCATTATCATGCGTGCCTGCAATTGATTGCGGCAATTTTTCCCGAGTATCAGCAGACACTGCACACCCCGACGAACAGCCTGCGATTGCATCCGGTAGCGCAATGGACAAATAACACGTCATGGCGGAAAGATGATCGCCGCTTGCATGTTGATGCGTTCCCTTCACGCCCTAATTATGGCGAACGTATTTTGCGTATCTTCACCAATATTAATCCAGGCACAGAGAATCGTTCGTGGCGAGTGGGAGAAACATTTCCGACGCTGGCACAAAAATTTTTACCACGCCTGAAAAGCTACTCTCCGTTTCTCAGCAAACTGCAAAATAGCGTTGGCATCACCAAAAGCCTCCGAAGCCATTACGACCACTTAATGCTCCAGCTGCACGATGCCATGAAAGCAGACGCTGATTATCAGAAAAACGGTCCCCAGATTGCCATCGAATTCCCACCCGGCAGCAGCTGGGCCTGTTTCTCAGATGGCACCCCGCATGCCGCTATGGGCGGGCAATTTATGCTGGAACAAACGTTTCTGTTGCCCGTAGACGCCATGAAAGACCCTCAGCACGCACCGCTGAAAATCCTTGAGTCATTAATGAATAAGACTTTAATTTAAAAGGCTCGCCTTTCTCCGGCAAGCAGACGTGAGATCCCCCTGGCTGTAAACCACCAGGGGGATAATAGCTTTAACGCTGATTCAGCTGTTCTTCCATCCTCTCTGCCAACGGCAGCAACTGCCCCTGAGCGTGAATGGCAAAGGTTGCCAGCCGCACCGCACCCTCACCCTGCACCTGTGCCAGAGAGGTCGCAAACGTCTGATAATGCGCGCTGGCGATCAGCGCGCTTTGCTGCGCCATCAGGCTGCTGTAAAGCCCCAGACCTACTATTAACGTAATACCCAGTGAAGCCAGCCGCACCCGTCGCTCCTGTTGCGGCAGCAGTGTGGCAATCAGCCGTCCGGCAAGCAGGATCAGGCTCAGCGCATTAAGCAGGATCAACACGCTACCCAAGGCAACCGTCAGTCCACTGCTGTAGATCAGCCCCATCACCTGGCGCTCGGTTTCCCGATCCCACTTCAGCGGCCGCGCCTTCAACGGAGTGGTCACACCGCTGGCCAGTTGCAGGCTGCGTAAAGCCAGCAGTTCGCCGTCCGGCACAGCCTGGTCCTTAACGCCAAAGACAGCGGCCAGTTCGGGTAGGGACTTGTTAGCCAGCAACTTATTAACACCGAACACAGTGCTCTTCTGCGTAGTAGGCATTTCCGCCACACGATCGGAGATAAAATGCAGTACCCAGACCTTGGAAGCCCAGGTCGTGCCCGCAATCAGCGTGAGTGCCAGCAGGATAATCGCCAGCCCGTGTGCCTTAATGCGTTTCAGCAGAGGCTCAAGGACCAGCGTGACCAGCAGAAGCAGCGTGCCGCTGGAGGCCATTAGCCAAAATATCAGCGGCGTGTTGCGGAAAAAGTGGATCTCACGGGCGTCGTACAACGCGGTGAGCGCAAAAGCCAGCCACAGCAGTGTCACCAACATGAGCACCAGGTTAAGCGAAAACGCCGTCCAGGGTCGGCGAACAGCGGGTTGCGTCAGCTGATCGTCGAGCGGAGAGAAAGTCATGAGTAGTCCTTTATGGGAATAAATCCGTGGGAAGAGAATGAAGCCGCCTTAAACGGGCGGCGTACCCAGCGAACCAATCAGATGTTCAGCATCACTGGCGCTGTATTCAGCGTTCTGCATCGCCATTGCGGCACGTTCGGCGTAGTCGCTGGCACGCTGTTGCAGCATCAGCGATTCAGTGGTCACCTCTTCCAGTGCGCTCATCGTCGATCGCGCCTGATGCAGATGATCCTCACCATTACCGATCGCCTGCTGCGCCGCATGCAAGTTCAGGCGGGCACGCTTGAGAATTTCCACCGCCTCCCAGGATATCTCATTGAGACCCGGCTGATGCGCTTTCTGAAACTCCAGCGAACGGCTGTCACTCCAGCGGCGCAGCAACTCTCTGGACTCATCGTGGTACTGATTAACCTGATGAGAGAACAGCATGGTATGTTCCTCCACCAGGTTATAGATCGACTGGATCTGCAGGGATGCGTCCATTACAGGCCCCCTGTGCTGTTGATTTGGCGCAGCGCTTCAAACGCATCACCCAGTTCTTCACGGGCGCGCCACTGGCGGCTCTGATACTCCTCCAACGCGCCCTCAAAAGCGTAGTGCCCCTGCAGTGCATCGGCGACTTCATCCTCCGCCTGCGTGGTGTGCTGGCTGGCGGTCTGATGCTGTTCGCTCATCTGCTCTGCCAGTCTGCTGCCGTGCTGTGCTTGCTGCCAGGCTTCATCTGACCACTGTAACGCTTCGCGCGCGCTGTGGCTGGCCTGACTGGCACGATCGCGCGCCTGGTCAGCATAATGCAGCGCCTGTTCGGTTTTATTCACCCCCTCTTCGCAACTACGGTGGCGATGAAGCGCGTCGTTCAACCTGGCGATGGCATCCTGCAACAGTGCCTTACAGTGATTAAGTCGCTGCTGGGCGCTCTCAACCTCACGCATCGCGTTGTTGACCCGTGAGGCTTCCGAATTGCAGTTGGGCTCCACCCGTTGCCCTTTCGAATCGGTCGTGTACGAACTCGTACAGCGGTTATAGGCACTGCGGGCGTAAGTCAGCGCATCTTCAGCATTGCTGTAGTGCAACTGTGCCGTGGTCACCTGCCCCTCAGCGTGCGCCTGGGCAGTACGGCACTGCGCAACCAGCTGCACCGCGCGGTCAAGCGCCGCTCGCCACTCAGCGCTGGCACGCTGGCAGCGCTGATAGACGCTGGCCGCATGGCGGTGGGTCTGCGCTGCACGTTCTTCAGTGCTGTTAGCCAGCTCACGCACCGCGTGGCTTTTTTCCTGCACGTCGTTCAGATGCTGGGTAGCATCGTCGATCTGACTGGAGACCAGCGCAACGCCCTCTTTAAAATCGGCCACCACGTTGTCTGCGCGGTGGAAGTGGCCCTTGTTCTCCTGCTGCACCACGTTAAAGTTGCGGCTCCAGTCCATCAGCTCCTGCTCGATCTGGTCGATAAGAAACTGGGCTTCACGCGGGGTTTGTGTCATTCCGTTAACCCTCTGATTGAGATTGTGCTGTCAGTTGTTCAAGGATGGCGTCCAGCCGCGGCAGAATAAGATGCAGGCGCTGCGCCTGCTGTTCAGCGCGCCGACTGGCACGTTGAAACTGCTGGTGAAACGCCTCAGCGCTCTCCCCCTGATAGGCCTGGCGCAGTCGATGCCAGGCGGCAACCAGATTTTCATGGCGGAGCTCAACATCTTGCAGGCGGCGGGCGATGTCGTCACGATAGCTGCGCAGCTGTTCGATCTGTAGTGCGCTCATCAAACTTGTCCCCGCAGATAGCTGGCAATCTGCCGCAGCTTGACGGCCAGATGTTCATCCAGCTCAGGAGCGTCAGTTTTCAGATAGGCATCATTTTCAGCCATGCACTCTTCAAGAAGCACGGCGGTAGCCTGATGCTGTTCATCGCACCACAGGTCGCGCAGCAGGGTAAAGCCCTCCTGCAGGCTCTTCTGCTGACCGCTCAGCGCCTGGTGGAATGCCTCCAGCTCACGCTGGAGGTTTCTCATGAGCGGATAGCTTTCATTCAGTGACAAAAGAGACTCCGGTGAATGTGCGATCCAGCATCTGTTGCAGCAGCTCGCGGGTCTGCTCACGGCCGATGTCGTGATCGAAGGCATAACTGCTGAACAGGTTACGCGCGCGGTCGCCCTTCACCAGGTCAACGTACATCGCCGCCAGCGGGTGCTCGGTCATCTCTTCAATCTGCGTGGCAGCCAGTGAGGCGAACAGCGTCATGGAGTCATCGGCGCTGAGCTGCTGTACCACGCGGTGGATAAAGTCACGGCCGTCGCGAGAAGGGTTCATAAAGCTTTGCAGCGCGGGAACCGACTCGGCGGAGACGATCACATGGCGCGACCGGTCACTGCCGCGACGGAGCAGGTCACGCCACGTAGCCCACAGACCACTTTCCGGCGCACCATAAGGGTCATAACCGTCAACCAGCGCGTTAATACGGTCAGGCTCACAGACAACCAACAGCCCCTGACGGGTATGGGCGGCGTCAGCAAACGCGGTCAGCGCCGCTTCCGCGCCCTCCGCGTCAGCGATGGTCACATTCGCACCCAGCCCCTGCAGGTACTCTGCGGCGGTACGCACAATGCCGCCACCCGGCAGATAAGGGTCCAGCGCGTCGATCACCGTCAGGTCAATCTCCTGCGGCGCTACGGTCGAAGGCAGGCCAATGATCATATTCGCCAGCATTGCCGCACGCAGTTCGGTACGGGCACCGACCATCAACAGGTTCTGGCCACGGCCGCGACGCAGGGTGCAGAGCGCGTGGGAGCGCACATCAAAGTTGCGCCCCAGCCACAGACCAATCGGCTTGCCAGAAGGCGTCCACATCCGTTCTTCAAAGCCGCCATCGCGCAGCGGCGTGGCGGCAATGCGCTGCAACTCTTCCACCGATGGCGGAGCAAGTTGGTACTTCATCACAAAGGCGTTATCGGCCAGGGTGCTGGCCATGGTGCCGTCCAGCATTATTGGCCGTGGTGCCTGCGGACCTGCATGGGCGACGATGCCCTCAATCACCGTTTCCAGCGTTTGCTGGCTTTCGTCAGCACCTTGCCCGTCATCGCGTCGTGCCAGGCGTGCGACGGCACCACGATGGTTGTCGCCATCACGACCAGACTGCGCGTTAATCACCAACTCACCAGAGGCCGCGAGATCGCGGATCAGGCGTTTACCTTCAGCGCCAAACGCAGAGATGGTCTGGATATAATCCTGCGCCAGTGAGAGCGAGGCACGCAGGTGGATCTCATTGAAGTTGCTGCTACGCATCCCTTCCACATCAAAGCGTTGTGCACACAGCAGCAGGTGAGTCCCCGCCGCACGCCCCATGCGCAGGATCGGCCCGAGTTCGTCCATTCCCGCCTGCGGATCGCCTTCGAATATCAGCTGATATTCGTCGATGATCATCAACATACGCGGTAACACCTTGCCGGTTTTACTACGATAAGCCGCGAGATTATTCACGTTCTCATCTTTGAACAGCTCGTAACGGCGCTTCATTTCGGCATGGAAGTCAGCCAGAATCTTACGTGCGATCGCAGGGCGAGTGCGTAACGAAACCACTTCCGCATGCGGCAAATCTTTGTAGAGCTTGAACTCGACGCCATGTTTGGCATCAAGCAGGTAGAGCTTTAGCTCTTCTGGCGAGTAGCGGCTGGTCAGCCCAGAGATAATCACGTGCAGCAGGTGCGATTTACCGGAGCCGACCTGACCGGCGATCACGCCATGTGCCACTTCACCGGAGGCATGGTGCTTACCAAACAGGATATTCAGACGCTCACCGACCGGCGTCTCAATGCGCTCGGCTGAACTGGCAGTCATCATCTCTTCTGCGCTGGCCAGCGCGTTGAAGCTGTTGCTGCTCTGCTGGCGGTTGCTGGCACCGGCCTGGTCGAGCAGTTTCTCAATCTGTTCATGGCTGGCGAAGTCTGGGATCAGCAGCCCACTCTTTTCACGACAGTCAATGACCACCGCATTCTCAAACGCTTTCATATCGAAGTCGCGTGGCAGCGGGGATGAGGTGTTGTACTCCAGCACCAGATGGCGACCGGCACGAGGGCCTGAAACGCCGATGCGCGTCAGTAGCTCCAGCGCACGCGGCTCTCGCTCGTAGGCCGACGGGAAGTCAACCACGGCGACGATCTCAAAAGATTCACCGGAACGGCTCTCTTTCGGCAGATCGAGGAAACGCCCCGCGCCACCGACGACGCGCTGGTTAATACGCTGGATATCCTGAGTGATGGTGTTAAGGGTTTCGCCGATGGTATTCCCGGCCTTGCGCGTGCGTGGCAGGCTGGCCTCAAACGGGAAGGTCGCCCCGAGGCCTTTCGGGTCAAATAAGGTAAAGGTGGAGCTACCGGGCAGCAGCGTGGCGGTACGCAACACGATATCACGCTGCAAAGCGCGTGAACGCTCAAGGCTCTCGTTGTCAGTGAGCAGGATCACCGCACCCTCCGCCCGCAGCAGCGGCTGGTAGATCACGCGGAAAGCGTATTTCCCGTCAGGTTTCTGAATCGCCACCTGGCCGTACAGGTAGTACTCCAGCGGCGTGGAGTCGTTGTCTGCCTTGAACAGATCCCAGAATTCACTCGCCCACGGTGCGCACAGCGGCAGCGGTATCTGGTCATACAGCGCTCTGACTCGCGCCTCTTCGGTGGCAAACTGCCGGTCCAGATCCGGTTTCAGCAGCGGGATGGTGCTTTGCAAAAAGCCTACCTGTTTACGGATATTCCCTTCCAGTGCGTCAATCGACTGGCGAGTTTTAGCAAGTTCCGCACGCAGCGCGGCGGAGCCGGATGTTGAGTTCATCGACTTTTCCCAATCAGAAGACAAGATAGAGTACCCACAGCACAACGATGCCACAGATGATCAGCTTGGTTTTTTTCTGGCGTTCGGCTTTTTCAGCCTGTGCCAACTGCTGTGTTAACTGATGGTAGTGGCTTTGCTGCTGGTTTAGCTGCTCGCCGAGCTGGCCAAGGGTAGCCACTGACTTTTGCACTTCAGCAAAGTCGAGTTGCTGCGCTTCTGTCGGGTTAGTCGTGCTGAACTTACTGAAATCATTTGCGAGTTTATCGGCAGCAGCTTTGGTGCGCTGGTACTGCTGCTGTGTCGCTAGCACGTCCTTAAATGAGTTGCTGAACTCGTTAACCAGTTGTGATTGCTGCATTGTCAAAATCCCTGTTCTGCAATGAAACGGCATCCCGTTATTCGTTAAATCAGCAAGTTAAACTTGCCTTTTTCGCCGGTCCGCCGGACGGGGTAATACCACTATAGAACCGTAACGCCCTCTGGAAGCCCACAACGATGCCCGGCCAGAGGATCACTAATTACCTTATAGCGTAAAAAAACCGTTAAATATTGCTAACTGAAGTAACTAACGTCAAGGAATAATTCTTATTTGGCTTTTGAGGAATCTCTTAACCGGCAGGTCGACCGGATGGCTGGAGACGCGCATATAAAGAGCTGAAAACTGAGTTAACATCAGGGCTATCACCCCTGATGACATCCTCATGCACTCATGTCAAAACAAGGACTGCGAATATCAATAAGCTCCCGCCACTAAAATGGCCGAAATTTACCGATGAGACTGCGCGACCATCTGGGCGACGACATTGTGGAGAAATCGAAGTATTGAAATATCCTTACCCGGAGCCACCCAGCATGCAGCCGCGCCCATTTTTTTTACACCTTCTTTGACCAAAGCATGCTGGCGACTTTTCAATCAGTTATCGCTTATTTGCGCTCTCTTTAGGGCTTCTGCGCTGCACACCAACTACGCATTTTGTAAGCAAATAGTTCAGTTTTATTGACGATTAACCACAATGATATTAATGTGCGTGCACAAGCACATAGTTGGTTTTCATTAAAATTCAGTGCTGAAACAGTTAAATGGCGTCATTATTAGAATCTACCAACATCAGGGATATTTATTAATAAAGACGTTGGGGCGGTAGCAGGCAGATAAGCCCGCACCACACCTGACCGTGAAACAATAATACCCCCTCACTGAAGCGGGTGCCGGATGGCCGTTTGCTGCCCAGCCCCGCCTCAGTATTTTTTTCGGTGCGACGAAGTGTGTACGAGCCGGATGCAGCGCCCTACCTTGCCTCATGCTTTCCCCCTCGCCGTAACCCTCAATCCAACCCTACCCAGCTGGAGAAGCTATGAGTCTCAGGGAAAGTGCGCTCGACTTACGTTGTTTTTTGCTGGAGCTCAAACGACGTGACGACCTGACCGAAGTGAATGTAGAAGTGGATGCAGATCTGGAAATCGCGGCGATTTGCCGCCAGGTGTATGAAAAACGTCTGTCTGCCCCGTTATTTAACCAGATAAAGGATGCACTGCCTGGCAGCCGTGTTCTGGGTGCGCCAGCAGGCATGTTACGCGACAGCGCAGTGGAGTACAGCCGTCTGGCGCTGCACTTTGGTTTACCCGCAGAAACTCGCCCACAACAGCTGGTGCAGGCCATACGTCAGGCGATGAAAGCCACCCCAATCAAGCCGCGCCAGGTGACTGGCGGCCCGGTCAAACAGCACCGCTGGCTGGGTGATGAGGTGGATTTAACACGTCTACCCGTACCCATGCTGCACCAGCAGGATGGCGGGCGTTATATCGGCACCTACGGTTTCCACGTGGTGCAATCTCCTGATGGCAACTGGGATAGCTGGAGTATTGGCAGGCTGATGCTGGTGGATGGCAAAACCCTTGCTGGCCCCACCTTCCCGACCCAACATATTGGCATGATCCGCGAAATGTGGACGCAACAAGGCAAAGCCACCCCCTGGGCGTTTGTGCTTGGCGCACCGCCCGCTGCGATTGCCGTTGCCGGAATGCCGTTGCCCGCGTTTGTCAGTGAACCCGATTACATCGGCGCACTGCTGGGTGAGCCGCTGGAGGTGGTGCAGGCCGAAACCAACGCATTGTGGGTGCCTGCCAATGCAGAGATTGTCATTGAGGGCGAAATCAGCCTTGAAGAGACGGTGATGGAAGGGCCGATGGGGGAATACCATGGTTATCAGCGTGATACCGGTAAGCTACAGCCCGTGTTTCACGTTACCGCCGTGACCTTCCGCGAGCGTCCTATTCTGCCGATCTGTGTGGCTGGCGTGCCTGCTGAAGAAAATCACACTATCTGGGGAACCATGATTGCCGCTCAGGTGCTGGAAGACCTTCAGCAAGCCGGGTTACCGGTTGAAATGGCGTGGTGTTCGTATGAAGCGGCTTCCTGCTGGACCGTTCTGGCGATCAACACGCAAAAACTGGCCGGGATGCGTACCAACGCAAAAGTGCTGGCGGACCAGATTGCCCATGCCTATTTTGACTCTCACGCCGGTTATCTGGTGCCGAAAGTGATCGTGGTCGGCGACGATATTGATATCACCAGGATTGAAGAAGTGGTATGGGCTTTGGCTACCCGTGCGCATCCGCAGCACGATTACTTCCCCTACCCCGATAAACCCGGCTTCCCCCTGGTACCCTATCTGAATGCTGCCGATCTCGCGGCGGGTAAAGGCGGCAATATGGTGATCAATTGCCTGTACCCTGAGCAGTTTGAGGGCAAAATGCGTGCGTCAACGGCTTCATTTGCCCACAGCTATCCAGACGCGTTGCAACAACAGGTGCTGGACCGCTGGCAGGAGTATGGCTTCAACCGCTGAGTCGTTTAAGCCCGGTTTGGCTGACCGGGCTGGACGCATCTGGCGAAAGGCACTAGTATTATTTCCTTTTAAATCAGGGACATTTCCTGAGTAACTTGACGCTAACATGACCAAATTTTCTGCGGCTGGGCTACCGCTCAGCCCGATATTTTCTATCACTAACATCACGCGTAATCGCGAGCGCTACCTCACGGGTGCACTGGCATCGATTGGACTTACGCTGGCGGAGTGGCGCGCGCTGCGCATCATGCACAGTTTTGCTGAGGCGATCCCCATGGGCGTATTGATTGCGCACTCGCAAACTGACCGCTCCGCATTAGGCAGAACCGTTGATCGGCTGGTGCAGCGAGGCTGGGTGGAACGCATTCCCGACGCCTTGGATAAACGGGCTTTTCTGGTGCGAAAATTATCCAGCGCCGATGAAATCTTTGAACGGGCCTTCCAGCTGGTGGGCGCTTTTGATGCCACTCTGCAAGTCGAACTGACACCCGAGGAACAGGCCGTATTGAGTGGCGCGCTAGAAAAAATAGAACGACTCTCCGACCAGTAAAGAGATTGCCCACGCAGATGGCGTGGGCCATCGCGTTAATGCAGCGGCTGTATTCGTTTCCACCACCAGAACAGTGCTGCCACCACCAGCATCGCGATACCAATCCAGAGATTAATCGGCATCCCCTGGGCTTTTTCCAGATCCTGCGGCGTATCCAGCCAGCCCACCAGGGTCAAAATCACCCCATACACCCCAATTACCCAGCTAATTAGCGTCCGTAAGTCAAATAAGCGACGGCTGCCGTCTGAAGCTCCACTCATAATTGACTCCTCCAGTGCATAATCCATAAAGTCAGCGCCACCACGGCAATCAGTATCACTCCTCCCATCACCACAGGTGAACGATACCAGGGCACGGCAATCTGCGCTTCATGGGCATCCGGTGAGTTCGGGTCGGCCAGACCCCAAATCAACCCGCGCAACTCTTCTCGCTGACGCGGCGCAGTGAACAATGTAATGACTAACGTCACGACCGCGGTACAAATAAAGGCGGCAATCGCCCCGTAGAAGTTTGCCATTTGCGCACTAAAGCGTGCTGGCTCCATAATCCCGCCCTGATAGAACCAGGCCATGTGCGGCGCGGCAAAGTGCGCAATCGCAGCACCAATACTGCCTGCCAACATGCCACAGAATGCCCCCCAGGGTGAGGTGCGCCACCAGCTCACCCCAATCAGGAAGATGGTGAACAACGGGGTGTTAAAGAAGGAGAATAGCATCTGCATATAGTTCTGGATATTGTTGTAGGATGCGGCGATAAATGCCGTGCCCACACTGGCCACAATCCCCACCACCGTAGCGATACGTCCCACATTCAGGTAGTAGCTATCGCTGCGGTTTTTCGCCAAATAGGGCTTCCAGATATCCCATGTGAAGACGGTATTAAAACCACTGACGTTAGCCGCCATACCCGCCATGAACCCGGCAATCAGTGCCGTCACCGCCAGCCCCAGAACACCATTTGGCAACAGCGTCTGCATCAACGCCGGGATCGCATTGTTGAAGGCAGGCCCGCCAGATTTACCCAGTCCCGGGATCAGTACCAGCGCAATCATGCCCGGTAATACGGTGAACAGCGGCAGCAGCAGTTTTGGCATCGCCCCAATCACCGGCGTCATACGCGCTGCGTTGAGGCTTTTGGCGGATAAGGCACGCTGAATTTCGGCGAAGTTAGTGGTCCAGTAGCCAAACGCCAGCAGGAAGCCTTCCCCCATTGCAATACCGATCCAGTCACCGAGTGGATTGCTCCAGTGCCCAACTGAAGTGCTTTCCCAGGTATTCAGATGCGCAGCGGGCAGATGCTGTGCCAGGCCACTGAAGCCGCCAACGTGATGTAATCCGATGATCACAATCGGTGCCAGGCCAAACAGAATGACAAAGAATTGCAGGACTTCACCGTAGATTGCCGCCGACAGCCCACCCAGCACGATGTACAACAGCACAATGAATGCCGATACCGAGATGGATAACATCAGCGGCCAGCCCAGCAGCAGTTGTACGATCAGCGCCAGCGCATAAAGGTTAATCCCGGCAATCAGGATCTGCGAGACGGCAAAAATCAACGCATTGAGTAAATGCGTCGCCGGATTAAAGCGGCGGCGCAAATATTCCGGCACGCTGTGCACGCGGGATGAGTAATAAAACGGCATCATCGCCACACCGAGGAAAATCATCGCCGGTATCGCCCCAATCCAGAAGAAATGGATCGCCGATGCGCCATACTCAGCACCGTTGGCGGCGTTGCCGAGGATTTCCAGCGCCCCCATATTTGCGGAGACAAAGGCCAGGCCACAGATCCAGGCTGGCATACTCCGCCCTGAGAGGAAAAAATCACCGGCAGTGCGCGTGGCGCGCTTAACTAACAGCCCCAGCACAATAATCACCGCAAAATAGATCAGCGGAAAACTGTAGTCGAGCAGCGAGAGATGCAGCAACGCCTCTCCTGATGTTGAAGCCTGCATAGAAAACCCCTTTTTTGCAGGAAGTAAGCGCGATCAGTCGTTCAGCGTCAGGCAACGATCGGCACGAGTGCGACTGGCAATGATGCGACGGGCGTTAGGGAGATCCGTTTGAGCAATCCAGTCCCTTGCCGCCTGCTCGCTGCGCCCAAACTGCATATGGCGTGCGAGTAGACGCTGGAATTCCAGCTCTTCATCCACATCGAGAAACCAGCAACTGTCGAGCAGCGCGCGCACGCCCTGCCAGGGTTCATCGCTGAGCAGCAGATAGTTGCCTTCGGTAATGACCAACGGAATATCGCCCGCCACACCAATTTCACCGGCAATCGGCTCTTCAATTTCACGATGAAAAGCGGGCGCATACACCCGGCTGTCACTGAGTGGCTGGCGCAGCCTACGCAATAAGGCCTGATAACCGGCGCTGTCGAAGGTATCGGGCGCGCCTTTGCGCCCGGCGCGGTTTAGGCGTTGCAGCTCAAGGTTAGCCAGATGAAAACCATCCATCGGGACCACAACCGCCTGACCCGACAATGCCTCACACAGGCGCTGGGCGAGGGTTGACTTGCCGCTGCCCGGTGCTCCGGCAATCCCGAGGATCTGACGTCCGCCTCGCGCCAGTAGCTGCTGGCAATCTGCCAGCAGTTGGTCAAAAGTGACCTGCTCTGAATGGACACTCATGCGCCTTGTTTCCTGCTGGCTTGCAGATGCCCGTCAATGAAGCGACGCGCATGGCTGGCCAGGTCAAAGCCATCGCTCCACAAATTGCGCCAGATTGAGAGATCGACCGACAGGCCGCGTGACACCACCGCAGATGAGAAGCTCTCAAAGGCAATCGGCCCCTGGTAGTTAATGTGCGCCAGTGCATGGAAGAAGCTCGGGAAGTCGAGATGGCCTGAACCCAGGTAGCCACGATGGTTTTCACCAATGTGCACATAACCGAGTTTATCGCCACACGCCAACACCGGGCTGTAGAAGTCCGCCTCTTCGATGTTCATATGGTAGATATCCAGGTGCACTTTCAGCTGTGGCGAGCCGACCTGTTCAAGAATTTCCAGTGCCTGTTCCGTGGTGTTGACCACGTTACTTTCATAGCGGTTGACGATCTCCAGCCCCAGCGTGATGTCGTACTGCGCCGCGCGATCGGCCACCCGCTTCAGGGAGTCCACCACGTTACGTCGCCCCTGTGCGCTGACCGGCTGCTGATATTTGCCGAAGGCGCTGTAGAGGCCACCACACAGGTACTTCGCACCAATACGTGAAGCCACTTGCAGGCTCTCTTCCAGCAGTTGCACGCCGCGCGCAACCACGACCGGATCTTCGGAAGAAACATCCGCATCAAAGGCCAGACCCCGTGAACAGCTCACGCCCATTTTCTCCGCCACCAGTAACTCGCGCAGGCCATCCTGATCGAAATCAGTCAGGTCATGGAGCGAAAGCTCAATAAAATCATAACCCGCACGTTTGCTCTCCGTTACAATTCGCGCTACTGATTTTGGCGTGAGATCGCCAGCCCATACCAGGGCATGTACACCAACAGGATTCATCATCTTCTCCATTTGTTAACACCGCAGGCGGCGGTGACGACACAACTGACTTATGCGTAAAAACTACCAATAAGTATGCTTTTGTCAAAAATTTACGCAAAAGAAATGGAAAAAAATGTGATGAAGCGCTATTTTTTGCCACATCAACCTCTGGAGTGGTAGGGCTATGCAATCTGATTCATTAAGCATCTCTTCAACCGGCGCGGGTGCCATTCTGTCTCTGGTGCGCTCGGGTCAGGCCACAACGCGCGCCGCGCTGATGGCAGTGACCGGACTTTCGCGATCCACCATTGGCCAACGCCTGGACAGGCTGATTCAGGCCGGCTATCTGCAAGTCATCAGCACCACCATTTCTACCGGAGGGAGACCCGTTGAGGCGCTTCAGGTCAACCCCGACTATGGCCTGCTGCTGTTGGCTGCCGTTGGAGCCAGTGGGTTTCGGGTTGCCGTCACGGATTTTTGTGGTCGAATGCTGGAAGTCCACAGTGAAACCTGCGCCATTACTGCTGGCCCGGATGTCATCCTGTCCCGTATCCGTACGCTGTTCTTGCAGCTGTTGCAACGCACCCCACAGGGGAAAAGTGCCCTACGCGGTATCGGTATCGGTCTGCCCGGCCCTATCGACTTTGTTCATAAGGCCATTGTTCAGCCGCCGATCATGCAGGGTTGGGACAATTTCTCGGTGCCGGGCTTTTTCGCTGCGGATTTTCCCGTACCGGTGTTGATGGATAACGACGTAAACCTGATGGCGCTGGGTGAACACCGCTTCAGCTACCCGGCGGAGCAGGACTTGCTGTATCTCAAACTCGGTACCGGTATCGGCAGTGGGATTGTGATGTCAGGCAAAATTCAGCGTGGGGCATTGGGTGCCGCGGGGGATCTCGGCCATTGGTTCCTGCCAGACTGGCGCAGCCAGCAACCTTTGCGCACCTGTCGGTGTGGTAAACAAGGCTGCCTGGAGGCCTACTCGTCCGGCTGGGCATTATGCGACGAGTGGCAGGTTGAGTCAGTGCGGATGCTGATGCTACACGCCGATCAGCCCGCCTTACGCCAACGCTTGCAGGCCGCTGGCGTGCATCAAGGGGAAGCGCTGGCCATGGCGATCAATTTGCTCAACCCTGCACGCGTGATTGTGGGTGGAGAGTTGCTCAATGAACCGCTGCTCGCCTCACTGCGTGAAACGGTCTATCTGCGTTCTGGCGCACTCTCTACCCGTGCTTTGCACATTGAGCAGGGGCCATTAGGAGAAAATGCGGGGTTGTACGGCGGCGTTGCGCTGGTGACGGATTACTTGCTGTCACCGGCGTTGGTAGATGCGGTTTGTCTGCGTTGAGATGCCTATAACCGCCATTCTGGAAGCCGGATTCCAGATTCGTATCAACATCGTTGATACGATAAAGGTTGCTGCGTATACTTGTATCAACTTTGTAGATACGTAGGGTGCAAGAATGCGACAGACCATTAAACGTTGGGGCAATAGCCCAGCAGTACGAATCCCAAGCCAGTTAATGCACGCGATGTCACTTGATGTGGATGCTGAGGTTGAAATTACAGTGGTATTCGACAGTGAAAACAAGCCACACCTTATGATTGAACCGGTTGAGCAGGCCCCCACTCTCGCGGCGTTACTGGCTAAAGTGACGCCTGAAAATATCCATTCGGAAGTTTTTACCCGTGAAACTGATAAGGAATCCTGGTGATGGGTTATATTCCGGATGCCGGAGATATCGTCTGGATGCATTTTGATCCCCAGGCAGGTCATGAGCAAGCAGGCCATCGTCCTGCTTTAGTGCTGAGTCCGAAAGAGTACAATCACAAAATTGGCCTGCTGATTTGTTGTCCACTCACGACAAAAATTAAAGGCTACCCGTTCGAAGTTACCCTATCCAGCCAGGCTGGAACTGTTGTGTTAGCGGATCAGATAAAAAGCCTGGACTGGCGTGCTCAGGAAGCAGCGAAGAAGTGTAGTGTCATGCCGACAGAACTGGAAGCGGTAAGAAAAATTGCCCGGCTACTGGTAGGGTAAAAACCGACCAACGTTCTCCAGCATCGCTCTCTTAATACAATCATTTCCAGCAATGCCATTGCTAAAGTCATTATTGTTCTGATAATGACTACATCATTTAAAATAACGATCAGAGTATGCCCACCCAAACGCGGTTATTTTAATCACATATTAAAACCGCCCTGAAAGTGACACTCGTCAGGGCGGTTTTATCAGGCGACCATGGGCAGTAACGCGGTCTGGAGCGGTTGCAGTAGCTGGTCCAGGTGCTCCGGCCGGTCGGCGTAATCACGGCGGACGTCAGTGGGCGTACACCCCAGATAACGGCGGAACAGGCGCGTTAAAGATTGCTGACTGGTGAAACCGTTATCCAGCGCTATGGTCATGATTTTACTGTCAGTTTCTGCCAGGGCATGCGCCGCATTTTGCAGGCGTCTGTAGCGAATATACTCAGCCAGTGAGATGCCGGTGATCTGACGAAACTTCCGTTGAAAGTGCCAACGGGTATAACCACTTTTTTCTGTCACGACGCAAGCTTTCAGCTCATCATCAAGGTGATCATCAATCCAGGTCAACATATCAACAACGACCTGGTTCATAACATTGGCTTGATTAATTTTCACGTTGTACCTCTGGCCTGAAATATGGGAAACAGTGACGTTGCCGATGGTGTACAGGTTATAATTTTGTGTCTTAATAAACTGATTCAATAATAACACCGAACATACCCACAACTTATTCAAATAATTTAACCGTATTCACTGAATAAACTGAAAATGGCACTATTGCGTGAGTGACCATCCTGTGGTCGTGAATTTGTTACGCATAACATGTTAATTTTGTTGTTAAAACCTACTCTTCTCCCGCAAGGCTGATATTTCAGATAGCGCTCAGCGCCGTGTTCTGTTAATACTTTCAAGGTACAGTTGTAAACGCTTTACCGGATTTAGCATTAACTAACACATTGTTTATTATGAGCAATGCGATTTGGTTGTGTATTTTTGGTGATAATGATTATCATTATGTTACATTGTTCCCTTTGGCGCTTTTGCCACCTTTTACGCCTGTCAGTTCACCTTTTTCGACTTTGCAGAGGCGATTTATGAATCCTGTTATTTATGTGGTTGACGATGACGCAGCAGTCCGTAATGGCTTGCAACGTCTGCTGGAAGCCGAAGCGTACAACGTCTGTATTTTTGCATCTCCGCTCGATTTTCTTGCTCATCCCCTGCAGGCGGTGCCGGGTTGTCTAATCCTTGATATGAATATGCCGGAAGCGGATGGTTTTACGGTGACCGCCTCTTTACGGGAACGGGGCCACACCATTCCCACCATTTTTCTGACCGGCTTTGGCACCATTCCCGTGACGGTTAAAGCCATGAAGGCTGGCGCATGGGAGTTCCTGACTAAACCCGCCGATCCAGAGAAACTGCTCCAGAGCGTGGCAGAAGCGATCCGTTTGTCGGCTTCCGCACTGAGCGAAAATCAGGAAACGCACCAACTCACACAGCGCTTGCACTCCTTAACGCCGCGCGAGCGGGAACTGATGGAGTTGGCGGTCAGTGGACTGCTCAATAAACAGATTGCTACCGCGATGGGCGTCAGTGAAATCACGGCGAAAGTGCACAAAAGGCGCGTGATGGAAAAGATGCAGGCGCGATCCCCCGCCGATCTGGTCCGTATCGCTGAGCGACTTAACCTGTTCAAAACTCAGGTACATTAATCTGCCTCATCCTGTCGTAGCGGCAGGGTGAACCAGAACTGGCTGCCATGCGGTGCTTGCTGGCCCACCTGCAATTTGCCGTTATGGCGCTCAATAATGCCATTACAGATGGTTAACCCCATCCCCATCCCCTGCGGTTTAGTGGTATAGAAAGAGTCAAATAACCGTTTCATCACCTCCGCCTCAATCCCCACGCCGTTGTCTGCTACGGTAAAGCACAGTGTTTGTGCGTCCGGGTTGGTGGTTATCAGGCTAAGAATACGTGGCCTGTCCTCATTGCTGTTGAGTGCGTCGATGGCATTAACGACCAGATTGAGCAGCACCTGCTGAATCTGAATATTGTCACACCAGATGTGCGAAGCCTGCGCCTGCAAACGGTTATCAACAATGATCCCCTTGCGTTCCAGCTCACTGCGCGACAGTAAAAGGATATGCTGGGCAATATCATGAATATCAGCCACCGCGAAAACAGAAGCCTGATTGCGGGTTAAGGCTTGCAACCCACGAATAATATTGCCCGCGCGCTGGCCTTCATCCGCGATATCTTTGAGGCCAATACGGACATTGTCGCTGTAACCTTCCCCACGATTGAGCCAGCGCAGGCTGGCCGCCGCATTGGTCACAATTGACATCAATGGCTGGTTGATTTCATGGGCGATAGAGGCGGTGAGTTGCCCCACGGTGGTGGCGCGTGAAACGCGAGCCAGCTCAATTTGCGCGGTACGCGTGGCATTCTCGGCCATGCGCTGCTGGGTGATGTCCGAAATGATGCCGTAATACTCGATGACCTGGTCATCTACCCGCAGCGGATCGCCAATGCCCAGCAAATAACGGCACTCTCCGTCCGGCCGCAGGATACGAAACTCCGCGCGCATGGTGACGCCAAGTCGCACGCTGTCATAGACCAGTGTGCTGATACGTGCATGATCTTCACTGTGCACACGCAGCAAAAAGTCTGCCATTGAGAGTGCCTGTTGCCCCTCTTCCAGTCCGAGGATGCGCGCATATTCCGCGGAAACCGCCATCAGATCCTGCTGGAGTTCCCAGCGCCAGCTGCCGGTATGGCTGATCTGCTCTCCCAGCATCAATGAGGTCTGGCTGGCACGCAGCGCTTTTTCTACACGACGCCGCTGTTGGTTTTCGGCAGTAAGCTGGCTATACAGCCTTGCGTGCTCAATGGAAACCGCAGCCTGCGCCGCCAGAGTACGAATGATGCGTGAGTGCTCCGCCGTGAACACATCCGGCAGCAGGCGATTTTCCAGATACAAAATGCCCACCATTTGACGTTGACGGAACATCGGCACACACAAAATTGCCGCTTCCGATGACACCAGATAGGGGTCATGACTAAATGGACTGAACACTTCCGGGCTCGCCGTACGAATTTCCAGCCCGGTACGGATGACCGCAGCCACCACCGAGAGTGGCAGATCGCCGCTGGTTAACGGCCTGCTGGTGATCTCTACCGCCACGCCATCTGCCGTCATCATCGCACTGGCTTCTAACCAGGGCGCATTCCCCTCATCAACGCGCAGCAATAATCCACGCTGTGCGCCCGCCCGTTCCAGTAACATAGTCATCAAAACATGCAGCAAGCGGTCGGGATCGATCTCTTCGGTTAAGGCGCGAACCGCTTTCACCACACTGTCGAGATCGCGTGCGGCTTCACTCGCCATTAACGGCACCGTATCAGAGTGCGTTGCAGCCGCACTGCCGGAGAGGTGCGGAGAGTGGCTCTCCATTTGCGTGACTTTGGCCTGCGCTCCCCACTCTCGCCAGCCCGACAGCGCACTGCGGCTGTAGGCATCGGCTGCAACCTGCCAGTGATTTTCACGCGCGAAACCGGCAGCCAACTCGCAGGACAACGCATAGATATGGCTAAACTGGGCTTCTCTGGCGCGCTTAATCGCCTGTTCATAGTGCGCCAATGCGGCACCCGCGTTGCCATCCAGACGCGCAATTTCGGCGGCAATTAACGCCAGCTTATCGCGAAACAGCCCCGGATTTTCCTGTGCCCAACGCGCAATTTTCAGGTAGTGATCGTCCACTACAGCGCGCTGAGCGGCGGTCATGATCGGGCCACGAGCGGCGACGCGAATCAGACATAAAGCACGATAAAAATGGTAATCGAACAGATGAATATGCGCCGGTACCGTGGTACTGAAAGGTGCCGCGCGCTCGAGGCAATCCAGTCCCCGATTGAACTGGCCGGTGAGGCAAAATGCCATCGCCCGATACAGCCAGAACCAGAACTGCATCAGCGGGGCCTGCCCAGGGCTGCTTTTGCTGACGGGCGCGGGCAGCAATGATGACGGGATTGCCTGCTCCGCACTCAATTCATCCTGTGGGGTTTGACGCAGAAACATGACCCAGGCACGCTGGATCAACAGCACATTTTCCACATCATGGAAGCCGGCTTTCCGCACAAAGGCCAGCCCGCGTTCAATGCTGGTGAGCAGACCATCCAGATGGTCGCCTCGGGTAATAAAGTTGATGATTTGATGACGAATGGCAAAACAGGCCGAAGTGGGATCGCCCAACGCCACCGCCGTGGTAAATGCCGCCTTGGCCGAGGCCACGACGCTAGCGATCGGCTGAGTCCAGACTGCAATCAGGTCCAGCGCCAGCAGGGTTTGTGCCTTGACCCGGTTGTAAGCGTGAGTGTTAACCAGTTTGCGCGCCAGCAGCGCGTACTGATAACCCGTGCTGTAGGCCTCATAGCGATGCCCAAGCAAAACCCCAAACCACGCCATGGCCGGACAAGATGCTGCACACAGGCCGTGTTGCAGGGTCAGGGTTAAAATCCGGCACAGCAGCAGGAAATGCAAGCGCGGACAGGCGAAGGTGGCAAAGACCGCTGCGCTATTCAACAGCGCGATCAGCGCCTCAACATCGGCATTTTCGATAGCCGGAAGGCGGGAAAATGCCGTTTCTGCATCGTCCCCGGTTAGCAACTGCAATGTTTGCCACGCCGCATCACACTCTTCGCTGGTGGGATGGCGATGCAGTGGCTCGCCAAACACCTTTAACCACCCCATGATGGTATCGAGAGCCAGCCAGAGATCGGACTGCCGCATCTGGATTTCCGCCAGCAAGCAGGCCGCGACAGCTTTGTCACGCAAACTGCCGGGTGCCAGCAACGTCTGTTGGCAAAGTTCCCAGGCCTGACCCAGATTACCCAGCAGAAATTCACATTCTGCCTGGAGCAGGTCTAGCTGCAGCTGCACCGTTGTTTCATCCGGCAAACACAGCTGACGCACCGTATGCAGGTAACGCAACGCGGTAAGGTAATCCCCGCGTGCTTTAGCTTGCTGCACAGCCGTGATACCGGCCTGAATAAACTGTGACTGCTGAGCCGACTCCCGCGCCAGATTTGCGGCAACGGCGAGCGCATAAAGCAGCTGGTCCAGCGTTTCACTCTGCGGCTGGCGGCCATAGTCTTCCAGCAGCAAAACCGCAGCCCGCAGTTGAATGGGCTGACGCTGCGCCAGATTCGTCAGTGCCAGTGCCATATCAAAGATACGTTCGTGGGAAAAAAACCACTGTTCTGGAGTAACGGTTAACAAGTGCAGGCCAGCCATCTCCTCTAACTGTGCCTGCACCTGTTCAACAGGGCGTGCGGAGAGCCGGGCGGTGAATGCCACACTGGCCTTACGGCCGATAACCGCCAACGTCGCTAACAGTTGACCAGCAGGTGCCGACAGCCGATCGCGCTGCGCCAACGCCATGCTGGCAATATGTTCACTGACCGAGCGCTGATGCAGCGCGGTAAAATCGATCAGCCAGCCACCCGCGATTTTATCACGCTGAATGGTGCCCTCTTCCAGTGCCGAACGGAACAACTCACTCACCAGGCGAGGATTACCGCCGGTTCGCGTATGGATCAGCTGTGCCAGTTGACGTTGTTCATCTCTGGCCAGAATACCGCGCTGCGCCAGCCAATGGGCGATGGCGCTCACTGAGAGTAAATCCGGGGTAATCACACAGGGCCCGGAACCCGACTGCACAAGCTGACGTCGCGTCTCCTCCATGCCATCCCGCACAGCCACCAACAGTAACAGCGGCACCACTTTGCTATGGCTAAGCAGCAACATCAGCAGTTGTCGGCTGGCAGCATCGGCGTGATGAAAATCATCCACGATAATCGCCAGGGGCTGATCCTGACGGGTGAGCGCTTTAATCAGGCAGAGTACCATGCGACTAAAGCGGGTCTGATCTTCAGTAAAGCCGTGTTCAGTGGCAGCAGGTGCAGACTCCAGCAACGCGCCAAGCTCCGGCAACAGCGCTAGCGCCAGATCGATATCGCTGCCAAGGGAACGGGTGATACGCAGCTTCCAGCGCTTTACTTCCGCTTCCGGTTGACCCAGCAAGTGCAGGATCAGCGAACGGAAGGCCATCGTGACCACGGCATAGGGGCGCATCGGGGATAACCTGTCGCCCTTCGCCACAGCTAACAGGGCATTTTGCTGTTGGAGAGATTTTATCGCGCGGGAGATCAAGGCAGATTTCCCCACGCCTTCCGCCCCTTCGATCAACACCAGTGCCGGACTGCCGCTGGTTTTTACTTGCTGCCACCGCCCGGTAATCGTGTGCAGATCGGTATCCGCGCCCCCCGGCAACGGCATGGCAAGATCATCCGTGCGGTAGTCCTGCTGGGCGGGAATAAAGGGGGCAATTTCCCCCTGCAGCTGCAACATGTTCTGGCAACGCTCAAGATCGGCCATCAGCCCCTCCACCGATTGATAGCGGTGCTCGGGTAGTTTGGTCAGCAGGCGTAACACCACCGCAGATAACATTACCGGGATATCTGGCAGGAGTTCATGGGGTGGGCGCGGTTCCGATGCAATGTGACAATGCATCCATTCTGCTGCGCTGCCTTCACTGGGTGCAAAAGGCAGCGAACCGGTTAACAGCTCGTACAATACAATGCCAAAACTGTAGAGATCGCTAGCATAACTCAGCACACGTCGGGTACGCCCGGTATGCTCAGGGGACATATAAGCCAGCGTGCCACCCGCGCCAGGCCAGCGCATCTGTGGCACCAGCTGCGATGTTTCACTGGCAAGTCCAAATCCGGCCAGCCGCCAGCCACCCTCTTCCTGATGAAAAAAATTACCTGGCTTGATGTCACCATGAATCATGCCGTGGCGGTGTAGTTGCTGTAATGGCAGGCACAAGCGTAAGGCAAGATCGATAAACTCATGTGCGGTGCGTGCCGGAATGCCGATGTATGCCTGGAGCGTTTGGTAGTGAAACCACGGATAAAGCAGCGCGAACTGCCCATGATAAAAAGTGTAGGCCAGCGGCAGCAGTGCCCAGCGCCCGGAGATACTGTCTCGCAGCGCATACTCATGCCGTAACAGCGGTGTGATTTGCTCGACATTCGCCTCGCTTGCTGCGGTAGCAAGGATCAAACGATGCCCGGAAACGGGATCGGTCGCGCTGGACCAGGCAATCCCGCCCTCCTGAGCGATAAGCGTGTAGTGCATATCCTCAGAGAGTAATGTCACCTGCTGTCGGTGTGCATCGTGGGAGTAGATTGAGAAATCCAGTGTCTTCATGCCTCTCCTGCCTCAATGCACTGTCGAATATGACTTAGCAGTAACTCTACATCAATCGGCTTCGGGAGCCATGTGATGGCACCCAGGTGTTGGGCATACCACAACATATTTTCACCCCCGTGGCCGGAAAGAAAAATCACTGGCGGGGGTGGTCTCTCACCTTCAGCCAGCGTTCGGTAGAGTTCAAAGCCACTGATGCCGCTGAGAGAAATATCCAGCAGCATCAGTGCGGTGTCTTGCAGCACGGTGCTATCCGCCAGCAAAGCTTCACCACAGTCATATAGCTGCGGTTGATAGCCTTCTGCCGCCAGCAGGTTACTCAGCCCGTGACGAACGGCGCGATCGTCATCGACAATAACAATTCGAGCTACCTGCTGCATGACACCTCCCTGAACGATTCACTCTCCAGCATACCGAAGCTTCCAGGTGGTGCAACGTCCTGGAAGCCGTCACGTCACAACTTAACGCACGGGTGCCGCAACCGGAGCCAGCGTGCGATGCTCACTGGTCTGGCGCGAAGGCGCTTTATGCACCATGGTGTAGGCATAATCTACGCCCATGCCGTACGCGCCCGAGTGCGTTTTCACGATATCCATGACGGCATCATAGGTTTCGCGGTGTGCCCAGTCACGCTGCCATTCCAGCATAACTTGCTGCCAGGTTACCGGGATCACGCCCGCCTGGATCATACGCTGCATCGCGTAGTCATGGGCTTCTTTCGAGGTGCCGCCTGAAGCATCTGCGACCATGTAAATTTCATAATCGCCTTCAAGCATGGCGCACAGCGCGAAGCTGTTGTTACAGACTTCGGTCCACAAACCGGCGACAACCACTTTTTTCCGGCCATTCGCTGCCAGGGCATCACGCACTTTCTGGTCATCCCAGGAGTTCATGGAGGTGCGTTCCAGAATGTCTTGACCTGGAAACACGTCCAGCAGTTCCGGATAGGTATTGCCAGAGAAGCTCTCGGTCTCAACCGTGGTCAGAATGGCGGGGATATTAAATACCTGTGCTGCTTTGGCTAACGCTACCGTATTGTTTTTCAGCACCTGGCGGTCAATCGACTGGACGCCAAACGCCATTTGCGGTTGATGATCGATAAAAATAATCTGGCTGTTATGCGGGGTCAGTACTTCAAGTTTTGCGTTAGTCATGCGTTTACCCAATAAGGTTGATGAAAAAGGATGTCCTTAAAACCAGCAACAACAGTGGGCATAACGGCACCCCACTGCCTGATTGCAGTGTAGGGGGCATTCAACACGCCGGGTATTATCCAGGTGTATACCTATACTTTTGTATAACTAGACGCTGAATCCGCCGCCTGCCAATAATTCTCCCCATTCAGGTGTGCCTCGGTTGTTGTTCTCGCGACTGCCCGCCTTATTTCACTATCAGCAAGGAGAAGTTATGGTTGAGCTTGGTAAAGCAGAACTGATTCTGACCAATGGTCAGTTTCACACCGTTGACCGCGAGAATCCGCAGGCGGATGCCGTTGCCATTCGTGACGGCAAATTTCTCGCCGTTGGCACCCTGGCCGAAGCGATGCAGCACCACTGTGCCGGCACCCGCGTGATTGATTTACAGGGCCATGCGGCCATTCCGGGTCTGAATGACTCGCACCTGCACCTGATTCGCGGTGGGCTGAACTATAACCTTGAGCTGCGCTGGGAAGGGGTTCCCTCTCTGGCCGATGCCTTGCGCATGTTAAAAGAGCAGGCATTACGGACGCCTTCACCGCAGTGGGTGCGCGTGGTGGGTGGCTGGACCGAATTCCAGTTCGCTGAACGCCGTATGCCTACGCTGGATGAGATCAACGAAGCCGCGCCAGATACCCCGGTATTCATCCTGCACCTTTATGATCGTGCCTTGCTCAACCGCGCGGCGTTAAACGTGGTGGGTTACACCAAAGACACCCCTAACCCACCAGGGGGCGAAATCCAACGCGACAGCAATGGCAACCCAACCGGAATGCTGATTGCGCGCCCGAATGCGATGATCCTCTACGCCACGTTGGCAAAAGGCCCCAAACTCCCACTGGAATTGCAAATCAACTCAACGCGTCAGTTTATGCGTGAGCTTAATCGTCTGGGGTTAACCAGCGCGATTGATGCCGGTGGCGGCTTCCAGAACTATCCTGATGACTATGAAGTGATTGCCCATCTGCACGCGGAAAAGCAGATGACGATTCGCATTGCCTACAACCTGTTTACTCAGCGCCCCGGTCATGAACTGGAGGACTTTGAGAAGTGGACAGATATGCTAACGCCAGGCCAGGGCAGCGACTACTTCCGCCACAACGGTGCCGGTGAGATGTTGGTGTTCTCCGCCGCTGACTTTGAAGACTTCCTTGAACCGCGCCCCGATCTGGCGCCGGGTATGGAAGATGAGCTGGAACGTGTAGTACGTCATCTGGTTGAGCATCGCTGGCCATTCCGTTTACACGCCACCTATGACGAATCAATCAGCCAGATGTTGGACGTCTTTGAGAAAGTCGATCGCGATATTCCTTTCAACGGGCTGCACTGGTTCTTCGATCATGCGGAAACCGTGACGCAGAAGAATATTGACCGCATCAAAGCCCTGGGCGGCGGTATTGCCGTACAGCACCGTATGGCGTTCCAGGGTGAATATTTTGCCGAACGTTACGGGATTGAAGCGACGCGTCATACGCCGCCGGTTGCGCGCATGCTGGAAACCGGTGTGCCGGTTGGCCTTGGCACCGATGCCACCCGTGTCGCCAGCTACAACCCGTGGACCGCGCTCTACTGGTTGGTTTCCGGTCGCACCGTCGGCGGCATGCAGATGTATGACGTGAATGCCCGCCTCGATCGCGATACCGCACTGATGCTCTGGACCCAGGGCAGCGCCTGGTTCTCCAGCGAACAGGGCAAGAAAGGCCAGATAAAAGTGGGGCAATTAGCCGACCTTGCGGTGTTGAGCAAAGACTATTTCCGTGTTCCGGAAGAGGAGATCAAAGGCATTGAATCCGTCCTCACCGTGGTAGACGGCAACGTGGTCTATGCCGCAGGCCGCTTTAACGGCGAAGCGCCTCCTTCACTGCCGGTGCTCCCGGACTGGTCTCCGGTCGTTAAAGTACCAGGCCACTACCGCAGCGCGCCACCGACGGGGGCAACCCGTGTCGGCTTACAAACCCAAGTGCATCATTGCAGTGGTCCATGTGGCGTCCATAGCCATCAGCACGACATTGCGCGTCGTTCGGATGTCCCGGTATCGGATGATACGGCTTTCTGGGGTGCGCTGGGCTGTAGCTGCTTTGCCTTCTAAGATTTCACTAAATCATGACCTGTTTTAGCCCCGCCTGTCCGGGGCTATTTTCCCGCCGCCATTACTGCTAACACCTCACGGGAGGAGCCTGAGCATGACCCAGGCCAATGATCTACACCTGACAACACCTGAAGAACCCCCTGTGGCGGCATCTCATGCCTCCCCCTGGGCACCGTTAAGCCAACGCGTGTTTCGTATGCTATGGATTGCCACCGTTGTTTCCAACGTGGGTTCATGGATGAATGATGTGGGCGTGAACTGGACAATGCTCTCGCTGAGTGCCGATCCTCTTGCGGTCGCGCTTGTCCAGGCCGCGGGCAGTTTGCCGATGTTCCTGTTTGCCCTGCCTTCCGGCGTGATGGCCGATATTGTCGATCGCCGTAAATACCTGCTGTTTTCCCAGGTTTGGGTCTTTATTGCGGCGGCGGGCCTGGCGGTACTCTCCTTTACCGGCCATATCACACCGCTGGTGTTACTGGCAGCCGCGTTTCTGCTCAGCACCGGCGCGGCGATGAGCTCACCGCCCTTCCAGGCCGTGGTGCCAGACCTGGTGAGCAAATCGCAGCTAGGTCCGGCGATTGCCCTTAACTCGCTGGGAATTAACATCAGCCGCGCCATCGGCCCAGCGCTGGGGGGATTGGTGCTGTCCTTCGCCTCTCCCTGGTTGGTGTTCGCCCTTAATGCCCTCTCGGTGTTGGGGGTAGCCTGGGTGCTTTACCGCTGGAAAGCGGAACCCAACGTGCAGCATCTGCCACCGGAGCACTTCTTCCCGGCGGTGCGTGCCGGGATCCGCTATGTGCATGCCGCGCCGGTATTACGTAACGTGCTGGTACGAACCGTAGCCTTTTTCCTGTTTGGCAGCGCAGGCTGGGCACTGTTGCCCCTGGTGGCACGTCGCGAACTTGGCCTTGGTCCTGGGGGTTACGGCATCATGCTGGCCTGCATTGGTATCGGAGCCATTACTGGTGCGGTGCTGCTGCCACGGATGCGTAAAAAGCTGAATGCCGACCAACTGATGGTGGCTGCCAGCATCCTGTTTGCCGCCACCATGCTGGCGCTGGCCTACGTGCGCCATTTCTGGCTGCTTAATGCCTGCGAATTCTTCACCGGCTTCGCCTGGATTATCGTGCTCTCCACACTCAACCTTGGTGCGCAACGCAGCGCGGCTAAATGGGTAAAAGCGCGAGCACTGGCGGTCTACCTTAGTCTGTTCTTTGGTTCAATGACGCTGGGCAGCGCCATCTGGGGCCAACTGGCTTCCCACTACTCGATCCCAACGTCTCTGTTGATCGCAACCGTGGGCATGTTGTTAGCCAGCACCACCGTGCTGCGCTGGCGGCTGGATAAAGACCCCGATCTGGATCTCGACCTGAGTACACACCTGCAACAGGCGTTACCGGAAATCAAAGGCCATCATGACCGTGGCCCGGTGATGGTCAGCTATGAGTATCAGGTGGCAGAAGAGAACACCCACGCCTTTATCCGCTGCATGCAGGAGATGCGCCGCGTGCGCCGCCGCAGTGGTGCCATCAGTTGGGGAATTTATGAGGATGTCGCCCGACCTGGGACATTCGTCGAAAGCTTTATCGTCAATTCGTGGATTGAGCACATGCGCCAGCTGGAGCGCTACACGGTTAACGACTGCAAAATTCAGCGCCGAACCCAGGAGTTTCACCTGTCGGAAACCCCGCCGGTGGTACGTTATCTGGTTGCGCCGCATTAACCGACTACGCTTTTCTAACCATGGGCACTATTTTTTTCACATCATAAGGGTCTTACTATGAGCACGATTAAAACGCAGGATGGTACGCAGATTTATTACAAAGACTGGGGCAAGGGCCAACCGGTTCTGTTCAGCCATGGCTGGCCGCTGGATGCGGATATGTGGGACAGCCAGCTCAATTTCCTCGCGGAAAATGGCTACCGTGTGATTGCGTTTGACCGTCGCGGCTTTGGTCGTTCAGAGCAACCGTGGGAAGGGTACAACTACGATACCTTCGCTTCTGACATTAACGATCTGATCACCGCGCTGGATCTCAACGATGTGACGCTGGTCGGCTTCTCAATGGGCGGCGGTGACGTCAGCCGCTATATCGGAACCTATGGCACTGCACGGGTTAAAGCACTGGCCTTACTGGGTGCTGTCACCCCGATCTTTGGTAAAACTGCCGATCACCCGGAAGGTGTTGATATGTCGGTCTTTGACGGCATTAAAGCCGGCCTGCGTAAAGATCGTGCCCAGTTCATCAAAGATTTTGCAACGCCATTCTATGGCACCAACGCCGGTCAAACCGTTTCTGAAGGTGCACTGACCCAGACGCTGAACATCGCGCTGCTGGCCTCTTTAAAAGGCACCCTGGATTGCGTCACCGCCTTCGCGGAAACCGACTTCCGTCCAGACCTGGCAAAAGTGGATGTTCCTACCCTGATCATTCACGGCAGCAACGACCAGATCGTGCCATTTGAAGCCACCGGCAAGCTGGCACATGCGCTGATCAAAGGCTCTGAGCTGAAAATCTATGAAAACGGCCCGCACGGTTTTGCGTTAACCCATGCTGATGCGCTGAATGCCGATCTGCTGGCATTCCTGAACAAGCTGTAATCACAACGGGGAGCTCATGGCTCCCCGTATTCAACCTACAAACCGGCTCAGGCAATTGCCCGACGACGCCAGGAAAGCATGTAGCCCAACAGGGCACAGAGTGCGATCAGCCACGGAATAAAACGGATCAGCACTGAATCACTACCGCTCATTAATTGCAGATTTTCCACCATCATCACCAGCGTGATCCCCATCAGTACCAGCGCTCCCAGCGGTGCCCAGAAAATTTGCCACTTGCTGAACTCGTGCTGATTACGGGCAAAGTAGGCCACCACCGCAGCGGAAACCCCAATTTGCAGTAGCAGGATACACAGGGTGGCAATGGCTGAACCAAAGGCGAAGATGTGTAGCATCGGATCGAGATTCACACTCCCCATCCCTGCCAGCAACAACATCGACAGCACACCATGCAGATGGCTCGCATTATGCGGTGTGCCATTGACCGGGTGGGTTTTACATAACTCTTTCCAGATCAGCCCATCACGACTGATGCTGAACAGATAGCGCGAAATATTGTTATGGAAGGCAACCGTCGCGGCAAACAGGCTGGTGATCAGCAGCACCGACATGGTATCTACCGCCCACTGTCCAACGTATTGACGCGTAATATCAAAAACAAAGTTGCCGGGATCTTTACTCGCGATGACCACTAACTGGTCAAAGCCATAGGCCTGAACCAAAGACCAGCTGGTAAAGCAGAAGAACACGGTGATCAGCAACAGCGCACACACGGTAGCGCGCGGTACGGTTTTTTCCGGGTTGCGGCACTCCTCGGCATAAATCGCGGTGGATTCAAAGCCAACAAACGAGGCGATGGCAAAGATAAAGGCGATACCGAGGTTGCCATGCATAAAGACCGAGGGTTCAAACGAGGTGAAATTCAGCGGCCCGGTTTTCTTCACCAGCAGCATGACATCCGTCACCAGGACAATCGCCACCTCTGCCAGCATCAGGACACCGAGAATTTTTCCGCCCACTTCCACCCGACGGATACCCAGCATCCAGGCAATCAGGGTGAACAGCATACTCAGCACCCACCAGGGTATATTCAGGCTGAAATGTTGTTGAAGGAACTGTGCGCTGAAGAAGCCCAACATCGCCACCACCGCCAGTTGAATCGCAATGTAGGCGAGAAGCGCCAGAATGGACGCAGAGGATCCCCAGCCTTCCCCCAGTCCCTGCTTGATGTAACTGTAAAAAGCCCCTGCGCTTTTCACATACCGGCTCATGGCCAGATAGCCCACAGAAAACAGCATCAAAATCAGACAGGCGGCAATATAGACCACCGGAATACCGCCGCCGTTCCCGGTAAAAATCGCGACCGGTAATCCTCCCACTACGCCCGTCAGCGGTGACGCTGCGGCCACCACAAAAAAGACCAGTGAGAACAGCCCCAACGTATTTTTTCGAAGACCAGTATTATTACTCATCGCCAGCGCCTTATGGGTCAGTGGATATTCAACAGAAATGTTTTCTGTTTCTATTTACTGACTGCATCATTTCGCAGCGATAAAGTTTGCGATAGAAAAAAACCGACAGACACCCTGTGCAAACCCTGCACCACAACGGCGCAATTGCACCTTTTTAGTGAAAGCGTAAACGCTCACCCCAAATATTACCGCCGATACGTCGTTGATAATCCAGTGGCGTGGTATTCACCAGTTTTTTAAATTCACGCAGGAAATGTGATTGATCGCTAAATCCTAAATCGAGAGCCATATCACTAAATGACAGCCCATCGGCATGATGAATACTGTTGAGGGCTGACTGGCAGCGAATAGCACGGCAAAACGCTTTTGGAGAGAGGCCGGTATCCTGACGGAACTGACGCTGAATGGTGCGGCAGGTGTAGCCGGTTAACGCTTCCAGCTCTTCGATACGCAGGTTGCCATTTTGTTGGCAAATCATGCCGATCGCCTGAGCGGTCAACGTAGAGGGCTTGCGGGTGATACCTGGCGTAAAGTATTGATTAAAAATCGCCATTTGCTGGCTTAAGTCCTGCGCCTGCACGATGCGTTCAAAGGCCAGACGGCCTTTTGGCACCACATCAAACAGATTTATTTCGTGATTCGTCAGCTCTTCCGCACTGATATCCAGGAAATCCGGGATGACGCCGGGCGCAAAACGCACGCCAAAATAGGGGTGATCGCAGTTCATGTCTGCCGCTCTGGCTTCCAGCGTGGTGCCGCAGACGCGGGCAGCCGGGTTATCAGGATCACAATCAAACAGAATATCGATACAGCCATCAGGCACCGCATAAGTCATGCTGGCGTCATGATCGACCGTGAAACGATAAAAATGAGAAATCACCGGATTATCCGATGGAATCAGTGAATACTGCTGGGCGGCGCTCATAACAAACCAAGGTTGTTCCGGGCGTAATGGTTTTTTTGGCGATGTTTTTCTTTTTACTGTCATCACATTATTCCTGGCATGGCCGAGAGTTTAACTTTTAAAGATGCAATTTATATACCAGTGCATTTTCTCAACCGCGTTCCCTGTCGCAAAAATACAATACAGTGATTGCTCTCCCGCGTTATTCATTACGTTATCAGCACTTGCACTGGGCCTGATCGGCCAAAACAGAGGCGCAGTGTAAACATTCAGTCAGAAGGATGCCGGGATATGTCTCACAGTACTAAAATCGATTTTATCTACCTCTCCGAGCCAGACATGATCCGCGCTGGCGTGACCGATATGCCCGCCTGTGTGGATACCATGGAGGAGATGTTTGGTCTGCTCTATCACGGTGACTATCGTATGGCCGGTTCAAATAACGATTCACACGGCGCGATGGTGACTTTCCCGGAAGAATCGCCTTTCCCTACCATGCCAAAACCCACGGCCGATCGCCGAATGATGGCGATGCCTGCCTATCTGGGCGGCAATTTCTGCACCGCAGGCGTTAAGTGGTACGGCTCAAACATCGCTAACCGCGAAAAAGGCCTACCGCGTTCGATTTTGATGTTCACCCTCAGCGACGCTGACACCGGTGCTCCTCTGGCGCACATGTCCGCTAACCTGCTTTCGGCCTATCGCACCGGTGCCATTCCTGGCGTTGGCGCGCGTCACCTGGCGAGACGTGACGCGCGTGTTGTCGGCCTGATGGGCCCCGGCGTAATGGGTAAAACCACGCTTGCAGCCTTCATGGCCGTGCGACCGCAGATCGATACCCTGAAGATAAAAGGACGCGGGGCTAAAAACCTCGACCTCTTTATCAGCTGGGTAAAAGAGACCTTCCCACAGATCACCACCATTCAGGTGGTGACGGAGATTGAGGAGTTGGTGCGCGGTTCCGATATCGTCACTTACTGCAACTCAGGCGAAGTGGGCGATCCGGAAAAATACCCGCTGGTGAAGCGTGAGTGGGTAAAACCAGGGGCGTTTCTTGCCATGCCGGCCTTGTGCAATATCGATGAGGGGATGGAACAGCCGGACGTGCGCAAAGTGGTGGATAACACCGGCCTGTACCACGCCTGGTTTGAGGAAGTGCCAAAACCTGCCCATAAACACATCCCGATTATCGGCGTGAAATTCATGGATATGATCGCCGAAGGAAAAATGCAGGCTGAGCAGTTAGAAGACATCGGCAAGATTATTGCCGGTGACGCCGCAGGCCGTGAGAACGACGAAGAGATCATCATCATGTCCGTGGGTGGCATGCCGGTTGAAGATGTGGCGTGGGGCACGATGGTGTACCGCAATGCGCTGAAAAACGACATTGGCGTGAAACTCAACCTGTGGGAAACCCCAGCACTGCGCTAAGCAACTCTTATTGACTGATTAACAGGAATAACATTATGACCCGCATCGTAAAAGTAAAAACCGGTTCTATTTTTGAAGAGAAAGCCAGCTACTCACGCATCGTTGCCGTAGACAACTGGATCTATGTTTCTAACACCGCTGGACGTAATCCTCAGACCAAACAGATCCCTGAAGATGTCGCGGAGCAGACCCGTCAGGTGTTTGCCAATATTGAAGCGGCCCTGGCTGCCGTTGATGCTTCTCTGGCGGACGTGGTGATGTCACGCGTTTTCATTCAGGAACCTAAAGATACTGAAACCGTGATGGCGATTATTGGCGATAAATTCCGTGGCATTAACCCGGCAACCACCGTTACCTGCCCGCCACTGGGTTCCACGGTGTACAAAGTCGAGTTGGAAGTCACCGCTTATCGTGGCGCGGGTGCCGCTGAAGTGGAAGAGATCACCATCGCTCTGTGATGGCAATGAGGGAGCAGGCATTGCTCCCACAGCATGTAGAAGGTGTGTGTTATGGGTCCTGAAATTAGCGCTGTAGAGACCTCTTCAGCCTTTCCTCAAGCCACTACCGTGGTGATTATCGGTGGTGGGATCGTCGGTTTAACCGCTGCGTTGACGCTGGCCGAACGCAATATTCCTGTCGTGGTTCTGGAAAAGGGGCGTATTGCAGGCGAGCAGTCATCACGCAATCTCGGGTGGGTGCGCAAAACCAGCCGTCAGGCCGACGATATTCCTCTGGCACTGGCCTCTGACCGGCTGTGGGCAGAAATGCCGCAACGCATCGGCAGCGAAGTGGGTTATCGGCAGGCGGGCATCATGTTTATTGCCCGCGACGAAAAGCAGATGGCGATGCATGAGAAGTGGGTGAACGCTGTCAGCCATCTCGATCTCGGTTCTCAGTTGCTGACGGCCGATCAGATCGCTCAACGCGTCCCCGGCGGCAAAGGCAACTGGGCAGGCGGCGTTTTCACCGCCAGCGATGGGCGTGCCGAGCCAACGCTGGCGTCCAGCGCCATTGCGCGTGCAGCCATGGCAAAAGGTGCCGTGATTATCGAGAACTGCGCGGTGCGCACGTTAACCACGCAAGCAGGCAAAGTCAGTGGGGTTGTCACGGAACGTGGCGAGATTCGTTGCGATCAGGTGCTGTTGGCCGGTGGGCTGTGGTCACGCCGTTTCCTGGGCAATTTAGGCATCTCGTTGCCGACATTACCGTTGATCTGCTCGGTGCTGCGTACCCGCCCGATGGAAGGCCCCACGGACATCGCCGTAGGTGCACCTGACTTTTCGTTCCGTAAACATCAGGACGGCGGTTTTATCATCACGCAGCGTGGCGCACTCGATGCACCGTTAACGCTCGATCACGCTTTGCTTGGCATGCAGTATCTGCCGCAGCTCCGTGCCGCGCGCGATAATCTGCGTATTGGTATTGGCCGTCACTCGTTCCGTGACCTGACCCTGAGCCGACGTTGGGGTGCGCAGAGCCGCACGCCTTTCGAGCAAGTCCGCGTAATGGACCCGAAGGTTAACCCTGCCTTGAATCAGGAAGCGCTAAATAACCTGAAAGCCGCCTGGCCCGCGTTCCAACAGGCTGAAATTGCCGCAGCCTGGGCGGGAATGATTGACGTAACTCCAGACTCGAACCCGGTGATTGGCCCGGTAGCAAAAATTCCCGGTCTGACGCTAGCCACCGGTTTCTCCGGTCATGGCTTCGGCACTTCACCGGCCGCCGGACAACTGGCAGCGGATTTAGTCGCTGGCATGACGCCGATTGTCGACCCAACGCCTTATCGGTTTGAACGCCTTTAATACGTTCGACAACACTGACGATGATCACGCGACAGGCTTAGAGGCCTGTCGTTTTTTATTAGCAGGATCGTTCAAATCCTACCTTGGGACATTAAAAACTGTTTTGCAGAAAACGAGACTGAAGTGAACCTGCACTTTTTATCCTGTCTTCCTTGATTAGTTGAGTTTTCTTATTGCGGAGCCTTTTATCCAGCCATCTATATTTTCAATGGCTTGAGTAAAATAGGTTACGTAGTTGGAATCACTGACATACCCAAGATGCGGTGTGGCCAGTAAATTTCGGCAATGCCGATAATCAGATTCAGGGCTTAGCGGTTCCTGTTCATAAACATCAATCGCCGCACCCGCAATCTTATTCGCCGTTAAGGCATTAACGAGTGCGCCCTCTTCAATCAGAGCAGCACGTGAAGTGTTAATGAGTAATGCCGTTGATTTCATGGTGCTAAAATCTGATGAAGTTATCAGCCCTTTGGTAGACGGACCGCTGACCAGGTGAAGGGTGATCACATCGGAAATTTTCAGGATCTCTTCTTTGCTCTCGACGAAATTGACATCTTCCTCTGCCGCCCTGTCAGAAGTCAGATTTGGGCTCCATGCATAGACATGCATGCCAAAGGCTTTGGCAAACTTAGCAACCTGCTTGCCAATTTTCCCCAGGCCAATAATGCCAATGTTTTTCCCATTTAGCGTTGTCCCGACGGTTTTCTGCCATGAATGGTAGATTGATACATTATTTGCTTCAGCAACAATGTTGCGCGCCAAAGCCAGCAAAAGACCCCATGTTAATTCTGCAGGAGGTTGGCTACTGCTTTGTGTTCCACAAACTGTAATACCAAGATCACTGCACGCTGCCATATCAATTGAGGAATTTCTCATTCCGGTGGTGATAATTAACTTTAAATGGGGAAGTGCCTGAAGAAGTTCTTTTCTGAGAGGGGTTCTTTCACGCATAGCAATGAGAATATTAACATCTTTAAGCTTTTCCAGTAGCGCATGTTGATCGGGGATATTAACCGTCAGGCTTGCAATATCTAAAAATCCCTTAACAGCTGACCAGTCCACAATATCCAACGCTACATTTTGATAATCATCGAGAATAACACATTTGTACTTTGCCACTTGATAATCCTTTGATAGTTAAATCAACCAACAATAGGCATTTCGCTTTCGGGCTTGTGAAGTGCATGCTGTCCGCGTCGTCGTACCGGAGCAGAGTGTAGTGCAGCGCGGTTTCCCGGTCCAGGTACTGGCCCTGCATCCGCAGGTTGTCTTCCCGCACCGCCGCCGAGTTTATCTCACCCCACGCCGTGTCCACCCGGCCCCAGGCGTCGTTCACGATGCGCCACACCTCCTCCCCGTTGCTGTCGCTCAGCTGCTCCGGCGTCCCGTCCGGGCGGGTGTGATACCAGTAAATCCGCGTGTACTCCCGCGCCCTGTCCGGCGTGTCGATGCGGGCCAGCGGCACGTAGCTGTCCGTGTCGCGGTAAACGTATGCCGTGCTCCCGTCCCGCCGTATCTCCTGCACCATCCGCAGGCCGTACCGCGCAAAGCGTATCCGGTAAGAACACCACCAGATGCCAGAACCGGTTGGGGTTCAGCAGAAAAAATGATACTTTCTAAGCTAAAACCGATTAAAAAATGCCGAATAATGATTATTCGGCCATTTCGAATAAAGTTTTTAATTATAGACACCTTTTTCCTCGGCTTTTTCTATAAATAGATCTTGAAGGTTGCCTTGAATTTCACTTTCTTTATATGTAACAGTAAAGTCACCATCAATGTTATCAGGGAAGTGTGAGCCATCTAAAGTACCTAGAATTACAGAAGCACTATCCGCCATAATAACATCAATAAAATTAAAAACATCATTCCTCTCTGATTCGCTCAACCCAGAAAGTGCTTTCCTAGCTTTTGCATACACATCAACATCAACATCAACATCAACATCACCATTAATGTTTTTTTTAGGGAGTTCCTATAACGTTCCGAGTTATCCTCTAAGAGCCCTTTAAAGATAGCATCTACAACTTTTTCATCAAGATTCATATTCATCACCTTACCTCAGGATGCATGAACTTATTTAAGACTATGATTTATATGAGTTTTGAATATTGCCATTATATATTCCAAAGAAGCCACATGGAAATTTTGAGCCATTTTCATAAAAACCATATCGAATGACTGCAAGGTAAAACTCACCATTAGCGCATCTAAATTATAATTCCACACCCAAGATTATTCGTTCGAAAAAATAACCTTTTAAATATTAAAACAATAAGTCACTGTAAAAGTTTCCACACGGCATATATAAATGGCCGGGAGGGTTTTAAATAGTTCCCTCCCGGCTTGTAATTATATGCTCGTTAATATGTTGTCGACAAGTTCAAAACCTGACACACCCATAGCTGTATAGTTAGGATACTCAGCAATAGGTATGCGTCTAATCTCTGTTTCACCATTATAGAGACCGCCAGCATAATTAAACACTTTCAGCTCCACCTCGTCTTCAGTTAAATCAACACAATCAATAACCTTCCATAAACCGTTACTAATATTTTGATTGCCTGTAAATAAAACTTGTGTTTTCTTACCAAACTTTTCAAAAGATATAGGTTTTATAATTCCATCATTGATAAATATTTCATCGTGTTGTATAGATAACACGCAAAAAGAAATTATCTTTTTAAATTTTCCTTTTGGTGCAAAAACAACCTTGCAAATAGCATACTTACCATTACTTAGAGGGATAACGAAAACATCACCTTCTTTATATTTTACTTTCATAAGCCATTACCTTTCAAAATAGAAAGAGCATCATTCAACACTTTACCACCCCAATCACTGCTGTGCCCAGCAATATCATACATTCCTGCGTTAGGATTATTGGGACTATAGGATCTGATTTTATTTAACAAGTTAGTCATAGGATTTTTAGATTGAGCTTTACCGTTAAGATCCATAATCCTTTGCTCCAAAAACTTGGCTTCAGATTTGGTCAGGTTATTATCAAATATAGTCAATTGTTCTAAATTAGATTTCCCCGAGGTATTAGCATGTATATTTAATCGCGATGGTGCATCACCACGACCAACATACAAAATACTTTTCCCATCATGTAGAACATACAATCCTTGGCCGTTTACTGGATCATAGTTTTTCCTCGTACCACCAGATTTACGGGTAGAAGGCAGCCCTTTGCAAGGCGTCAACCCCCACGGATCCGCCCAGTTAACCGGATCCGGCGCATACGCATACAGGTTCAGCCCCCCCGCCAGCCCTATCGGATCCGGGCTGATAAA
>NZ_ALXE01000028.1 GCF_000295955.2 Pantoea sp. A4 | reverse complement strand
AAACCTGAGCGGGTTTTTTGCTTTTCAAACGCATGTTCCCGGAGGCCAGACCAGGGACAACTCTCTGACCGCCAGTGCCGAAACCTGCGATTACGCCTCGTTGCAGTAAATGATCTCGTAGCCGGACTGATAGCGACCCACTCGGCCAAAACCATCCGGCCCAAAATGCATTCCGCCAATCAACATATTATCAGCGCTCACCTCATCAAGCAGACGACGGCGTGTTTCTGCGGCTAAGACGGCATCATAATCAAAAGCGATGGAGACTTCGGGCTTGAGCAACTGAATATGGGGAAAATGCACAATATCCCCCCAGATGAATAACTGATCCTGACTGCCTTCAATTCGGTAGCCCAAATGCCCCGGCGTATGGCCCGGTAACGGCACCGCAAAAATACCCGCAATCACCTCCCCCTGATCAACAAGCCGTAAATGACGCTGATAGTGGTCAAACACCCGACGCGCCAGCGTAAAGTTGCCCTGAATACGCTCGCTGGCTGCCCGGAAATGGCTGTCGTCATTAAGATAGTGATACTCTTTGCTACTCACGACCAATTCGGCATTCTGGAACACCGCCTCACCCTCAGCCGTCAACAACCCGCCAATATGGTCAGGATGTGCATGGGTTAACAACACGGTATCTATATCGTCCGGCGCGACACCCAACGCAGCCAGATGCGTATTCAACTTGCCACCCAAACCCCGAATACCGCCAATACCGCTATCAATCAGAATATGCTTGCCTTGATGGCGCACTAAAAACGTATTGATATTAATACCGTTCGGCTCCAGAACCTGCTTGTGCCGCTGAATTTGCTCACACTCGGCCGTCTCTATGGGGGACAACAGGCTAAAATCCACCTGCAATGCACCATCACTCACGGCGGTTACTGTGGTATTACCCAGATCCCTGGTAGAGAAATGCGTTTCCATGATCGATCCTCTGTTCTTCCTGCTCATCAACATCTGGCCACAAAGCGCCGCCGGATTTCCCTGTCAGCCAGAAATATCGCTACACCTCTGACTCACCCGCCAATTATGCTCACAATCTCTGCCAGGCTGTGAAGACATTTTCCCGCTCCCGCATGAATTGATACCCCGATCCTCAACCGGTGTTTTTTGATCCTCCTCTAAAAATAAGAAAGTCATATACTCCCAGTGGGAAAACCATAACCATCTGTTTTATCTGCCTTTAATAAATAGCCTGTTCGCAAATATGCTACTTTCAGGCCATTTCATACTATTACCCCCACCGTCATGAAATTGACACCACCCCACTTTGAGTGCAACTTTTGATTAACAAAGAAAAACGCAAATGCAGGATGAGGAGACGTTATGACGACAACAACATCATTGCTGAAAGTGATTACGCAGCTGGCCGATAAATTATGTGAACCCTATTTTTACGCTAACACTCCAGCGGGAAATGCGTGCGACGATGAGAACATTGTGTTTTGTGCCGCCGGTGACGGGCTGATTGACTGCCGTGAAGATACGCCGCAGAAACAAGCCAGTAATGGCCAGGTACGCAACCCTTGCCACTTTGTGCAGGTTACCCCTTATACCGACGATGCTCGCACCACAGACCGTGTGATGGGCTACAACAGCTTCTTAAGAAAATAATTCCCGGCACCTCGCAGGAATAACTGATATAGATTTATTTCCCCGTCATGGGCAGCGGAAAATATATCAGTTATTCACTGCACGCTTTATTTCATTCCCCGGCTTCACATCAACCGTTCTGTCTCACGCCGCCGACGGCGGAAACTGGCGGGCGTTTCTCCATACTGTTTTCTGAACCACGCAATCAGATGCGACGCATCAGCAAAACCGCAGGCATTGGCAATCTCCGTCACTGAGAGGTCGCTGTTCGCCATCAGCTTACGCGCCTGCTCCAGACGAAGGTTACGCCAGTAGACCACTGCCGTATCGCCGGTATGCTTGATAAAGGCCTGATTAAGCTGTCGGGGGCTCACGGCGAGAAAAGCGGTGATATCGTTGAGCGGTGCCGGAGAATCCAGATGTTGCTGCATATACTCCACCGCTGCACTCACCAGGCCATTTTGATAGGCAGGTGGCGCTGGCGCTACAGACACTTTTTTCGCCCGTGGCTTTTTCGTTTTCTCATCGGGCGCGAGCAGATACTGACGGACTTTATCCGCCCGCGCCGTGCCGCAATGGCGGCGTATCAGGTCAATCGCCAGATCGATGGTGGTTCCACCCGGGCTGGAGATAATCCCGCCGTCAGCAATATAGGTTTGATCGATAACCGGGATCGCCTCAGGAAAACGTTGTCTGAACTCATCGCGGGTGGTGAAGTGAATTGCACAGCGCACCCCGTCGAGTAAACCGGCATGACCGGCGACAAACACGCCACTGCACAGCGTAATCAGGGTAATGCCGCGTGCATGGAGCTGCTGCACCAGTTGCACCAACCCGGCAGGCGGACTGCGCGTCTCTTCCAGCAATCCGCCCGCTAACACGACATAGTCCCACGGCCTGTCGAGGTCGAGATCTGTGGTTGGCGTCATCCGCATCCCGCAACTGGCGGTGACGGGCTGGTTATTCCACGTCATCAGCTCCCACTGGCAAAAGATCTGCTGGCTGGAGAACGACGCATCGGCCGCAAAGCGCAAAGATTCGACCAGTCCGGCCACAGAAATAAGCGTAAAGTGATTCAGTAAAATAAACCCGACTTTGATGTCGGGTTGCAGGGGTTTAGCGGGAGAAAACAATCGTTTTCTGTCCATATAAAAATATCCGTCGTTCCACATGGCAGGAAATAGCATGGGCTAAGGTTTGTCGTTCAATATCACGCCCTAAATCGACCAGATCGTCGGGATAATTGGCATGACTCACCACCTCAACTTTTTGCGTAATAATCGGGCCTTCGTCTAAGTCGTCATTGATATAGTGTGCCGTGGCACCCACCAGCTTAACGCCTTTTTGATAGGCCTGATGATAGGGTTTTGCTCCCTTAAAGCCGGGTAACAGTGAGTGATGAATATTAATCGCCCGGCCGGACAGGGTATGCGCCATCTCGCTTGAGAGCACCTGCATATAGCGCGCCAGAATCACCAGCTCAGCCCCGGTCTCCTCAATCACCTGCAAAACCTGTGCTTCCTGCTGTGCTTTGGTCTCTTTGGTAATCGGGAAGTGGTAGTACGGCAGATCGTGCCAGCGCACCAGCGGCTCCAGATCCGGGTGGTTGGAGACAACCGCTTTGATCTCGATGGAAAGCTTACCGGCACGGTAGCGATACAGCAGATCGTTGAGACAGTGATCGGTCTTCGACACCATGATCACCACCGGCATCCGATAGCCTTTTTCTGACAAATTAAACGTCATGCCAAATTCAGCGGCACGCGCGGTAAACACTTCCTGAAAATCCAGGATATTAAAATCGCTGTCCTGTGGCTGAAACTCGGTGCGAATAAAAAACTGCTTCGCCAGTTTGTCGTCAAATGAGTGTTGCTCGGTAATGTAGCACCGCTGTTGTTTTAAAAAGCCCGTGACCACATCGACTGTGCCAAGCTGGCTGGGACATTGCGCCGTTAAAATCCAGGTATCATTATTGCGGGCCATAGCACGACTCCAGAAAAAGGTGCCGCTTGCGCGGCACTTAACAGATTACACGTTAACAGCGATGTGATACTCGCGCCCGGCATCCAGCAACCAGCGGTAGCTGTAGTCGGCAAAACTGCGGCGCACCACCAGTTGCCATACGTCCGCCGCAGGGCGGCGAATATTGACCGTGGTTTTCGCAAACACGGTAATCACGCCTTTGCCCACCGGGAAGCTTTTGTCATCCACATCGTAAATCACGGATTTCATCAGCAGGTTGCGCACATCTTTACCGGTCAGTTCCAGTAAGGTCTGCCCGCCACTGACGTTAGTGATGGCATAATGCGCATCGCCCAACGCCTCACGCAGTTTATTCTCCACCGCAAACTCTTCGCCCGGTGGCACAATCAGCAGCCACTCATCCGGTGAGAGCCACTGGGCGCTGTAGTTACCGCTGCTGTCCTGAGTCATGGTCAAGGGTTCGCCCGGCAGCGACAGGTTTATTGCATTCCGGAGAGCCCCATCCAGAGCAATAGCACCGCCGCGAAGCACAAGATGACCAAGCATAGGTCTTTCATGAAGCGTCACCCCAGCTGGAAGTCGGGACTCTGGCCGCCCGACGTGTTTATACGACAGGACAAACGGCGATTCAGCCAGAGCAGGGTTGTCAGGGTGAGTATCAAACGTTTTTGCTTTAGCTGAATCAGACATTCTGGCGCTCTCCTTTAGGGTCGATAAATACCGTACTCACAATTTCTGCCTGATGAATTTCGCCATCTGAACCGGTGAAGAAAATGGTTTCGCCCATACGCTCATGGCCATTTTTCACCACTGCCAGCGCAAAACCGCGATTCAGGGTGGTGCTGTAGTAGCTGGATGTTACATGGCCCAGCATCGGGACCGGCAGCGTGCGCTGTTCCGTCGCGATGATCTGCGCCCCTTCTTGTGGGATCACCTGTGGATTTTTCGGCAGCAGGCCCACCAACTGTTTACGCCCTTTCTGCTTAGTGTCTTCACGCGTCAGAGCACGTTGACCAATCCACGAGAAGGCTTTGTCATAGCCCACACACCACTGCATCCCTAAATCTTCCGGCGTCATCGAGCCGTCGGTATCCTGACCGGCAATGATAAAGCCCTTTTCTGCACGCAGGACGTGCATGGTTTCCGTACCGTAAGGCGTCAGCTGATACTTCCCGCCATGTTCAAACAGGGCTTTCCAGACGTGCAGGGCATAGTTAGCCTGAACGTTAATTTCGTAAGCGAGTTCACCAGTGAACGAGATACGGAACACACGTGCCGGTACGCCCGCCACTTTGCCCTCTTTCCAGTCCATGAATTTGAACTTCTCACGGTCGAGATCGATATCGCACACTTCTGCCAACAGCTGGCGTGCTTTTGGCCCGGAGATCGACATGGTGGCCCAGTGGTCGGTCACGGAGTTAAAGTACACTTCCAGATCTGGCCATTCCGTCTGCTGCCACAGTTCCAGCCACTCCAGCACGCGGGCTGCGTTACCGGTACTGGTGGTCATCAGGAAGTGATTCTTACCCAGGCAACTGGTGGTACCGTCATCGAAGACCATGCCATCATCACGGCACATCAAGCCGTAGCGCACACGTCCTACCGGCAGTTTGGCCCACTTGTTGGTGTAGACACGCTCCAGGAACTCACGCGCGCCGGGCCCCTGAATGTCAATCTTACCGAGGGTAGAGGCATCCAGAATCCCTACACCGCTGCGCACCGCGCGGCACTCACGCGCCACCGCCTGGTGGATGTTTTCACCGTTGCGCGGGAAGTACCACGGACGTTTCCACTGCCCGACATCCTCAAATTCCGCCCCGTTATCCAGATGCCACTGCTGCAACGCGGTGTAACGTATCGGATCGAACAGCTCCGCAGCGTGACGACCGGTAATTGCACCGAAGGCGACCGGCGTATAGTTCGGACGGAACGTGGTGGTGCCGGTATCGGCAATCGTGCGGCCAAGACAACGTGCTGCAATCGCCATACCGTTGATGTTACCCAGCTTGCCCTGATCGGTACCAAAGCCCATCACGGTGTAACGCTTGATATGCTCAATTGACTCAAAGCCTTCACGCGTCGCCAGTTCAATCGAGGCCGCCGTTACGTCATTTTGCAGATCAACAAACTGCTTCGGTGCGCGCAGCGTCGGTTTCGGGTGTGGCACCTGATACAGCGCCAGGGTTTCGCCTTCATGGCGCTGGCTGCTGACCGGCAGGTCCACTTTCACGACATTGCCGCCCATATCACTCGCCGCACGTTCACCCGCTTCCAGGCCGTCACTCAAGACATCGCCCAGCGCGTAGGCACCGCGGGCGCCGCCCACAATCAGCATCCCTTTTACTTTGCCCGCCACGAAACCGAGAATATCTTCACGCCACACCGGACGAGCACCGGTATGCGAAGCCAGGTGGATCACCGGGCTGTAGCCGCCAGAAGAGGCCACGGTATCGCACTCCAGCGTGGTCGGCTGGCCTTGGGTGGTAAAGTTGTGCAGGTTGATGCGGTCAACCAATACCTTACGTACGCGGGTCGACCCCTGTGATTCAATCACCGCACTGCCGGTAATCACCTGAATACCTTTGGCACGTGCTTCACGCACTAGCGTGCCTTCTGGTGCGGTACGCGCATCAACAATCGCCACCACGTTAGCGCCGCTGTCATGCCAGTCTAATGCGGCACGATAGGCGTGATCGTTGCTGGTAGAGAGCACCAGTTTGGTGCCCGGCACCACACCGTAACGCAGGATGTAGTTAGAGATAGCGCCAGCCACGAAGTTGCCTGGGATATCGTTACCGGCATACACCAGCGGGCGCTCATGGGCACCGGTGGCGAGCACCACACGCCCGGCACGTACACGGTGCATACGTGTTCTGACCGGCTTCTCACCATTTTCTCGTGGCGAAGTCGCTGCCAGATGTTCAGTACGGCGTTCAACCAGGGTGACAAAGTTCTGGTCGTGATAACCGTTCGCGGTGGTACGCGGTAATAACAGCACATTCGGCATGGCGGCCAGCGTCTGCAATGTCTCTTCGACCCAGTAAATGCTGTTCTTGCCACCCAGGGTGTCACGGCTGTCCAGCAGGCTTCCGCCCATCTCTTCCTGCTCATCGGCGACAATCACCCGCACGCCACTTTTACCGGCGGCCAGTGCAGCTGCCAACCCGGCAGGACCTGCACCGATCACCAGCACGTCACAGTGACGGTTCATGTGGTCATAGGTGTCTGCATCGCGTTCCAGCGGGCTGCGTCCAAGACCTGCCCCTTTGCGGATGTACTTTTCATACGTCATCCACATGGAGGCGGGTTTCATAAAGGTTTTGTAGTAGAAGCCCGGTGGCATAAAGCGACCACCCACTTTGCCTACCATGCCCATCAAATCGATTTCGACGCCCGGCCAGCCGTTGGTGCTGCGCGCTTCCAGCCCGGCATACAGCGCCTGCTGCGTGGCACGCACGTTTGGCACCTGCTCAGATTCAGCACCACCCAGTTGGACGACCGCATTTGGCTCTTCTGCGCCCGCAGCGACAATGCCGCGTGGACGGGAGTATTTAAAGCTGCGGTTAACGATGTTGACGCCATTCGCCAGCAATGCTGACGCTAAAGTATCCCCTTCGTAACCTTCCAGCTCTTTGTTATTAAATTTAAACGTGATCGGACGTGAGCGATTAATACGCCCGCCGCGTGCCAGACGATGAACCTGTTTCATACATTGCCTCCGACCAGCGCTTTATCCTGCTTAGGGTGCTGCACAGCCGCCTCTTTCTGGCGCGGCAATTCCACTACATCAGAATGCTGCGTGTGGGACGGCTGCTCACCAATTTTATAGGTTTCCAGAATTTCGTACGTCTGGGTATTGCGCGTCATATTAAAATATTTGCGACATCCGGCTGCATGCACCCACAGCTCGTGATGAATACCGCGCGGGTTTTTGCGGAAGAATAAATAATTCCCCCACTCTTCGTCAGAACAATTTTCTGGCGATTTAGGGCGCTCAATATGCGCCTGTCCTTTAGCGTGAAACTCTTCTTCTTCGCGATATTCACCGCAGCAAGGACAATAGATATGAAACATAGGCCTCCCGTCACTCAGAATAAAATCTGAGTTAGCTCTCGCATAATATGGTTTACAGCGTTATTTAGTGCGCTACTGCGGCGGCACCATGTTCATCTACCAGCGCACCGGTATGGAAGCGGTCAATGGAGAACGGCGCTGCCAATGGATGCATTTCACGTTTCGCCAGGCTGGCGGCAAATACATGGGCTGAACCTGGCGTGGCTTTAAAGCCCCCGGTTCCCCAGCCGCAGTTGAAGTACAGCCCTTCAACGCTGGTTTTCGAGATAATCGGGCTGGCATCCGGGGTGGTATCCACAATGCCGCCCCACTGACGATTCATGCGCACGCGCGAGAACGCCGGGAACATTTCAACAATTGCCTGAATGGTATGTTCGATCACCGGATAACTGCCGCGCTGTCCGTAGCCGACAAAACCATCGATACCGGCACCGATCACCAGGTCGCCTTTATCCGACTGGCTGACATAACCGTGTACGTGGTTTGACATCACAACCGTATTCACAATCGGCTTCAGCGGCTCGGAAACCAGTGCCTGCAACGGGTGTGACTCCAGCGGCAGCTGTAAACCGGCCATGTTGGCGATGACGCTGGAGTTACCCGCAACCACACAACCCACGGTTTTCGCTTCGATATCACCACGGTTAGTGTGTACGCCGTAGATTTTACCGTCGCGGATCATTAAGCCTGTTACTTCGGTCTGTTGAATCAGATCGACACCGTGTGCATCCGCACCACGAGCAAAGCCCCAGGCCACCGCATCATGACGAGCAACACCACCGCGTGGCTGCCATGAAGCACCAATAATCGGATAGCGCGCATTGGCGGAACAATCCAGCATTGGCTCCAGCTCTTTCACCGCACGAGCATCCAGCACTTCGCCATCGATGCCGTTCAGGCGGTTGGCGTTCACACGGCGTTGAATATCACGCATGTCCTGGAGGGTGTGGCCGAGGTTTAATACCCCGCGCTGGGAGAACATCACGTTATAGTTCAGATCCTGCGACAGCCCTTCCCATAATTTCAGCGAGTGCTCAAATAAATTCGCTGAGTCATCCCATAAATAGTTTGAACGAACGATGGTGGTATTACGCGCGGTATTTCCGCCGCCCAGCCAGCCTTTTTCAATTACGGCGACATTGCGAATACCAAACTCTTTAGCCAGATAATACGCCGTGCCTAAACCATGCCCGCCACCGCCGATAATAATAATATCGTAAGATTTTTTCGGCGTTGGGTTATGCCACAGTTTCTGCCAGTTCTCATGATACGTCAGGCCATTTTTAATCAGGCCAAATCCTGAATAACGCTGCATAGTGCTCTCCCGCGAGTGTCTGTATTTACGCCGTAGCGAACTGGTGGTCGGCTACCTGTACAGCATCGCCATAAACCGGATATTCGCTGCAAAGTTCAGCGACCTGAGTACGTACCTGCTCTTCAATGGCCTGGCTGTCTTCTTTTTTCGCCAGCACGTCCAGAATGTCGCAGATCCAGTTGGCTAACTTCTCGCACTCCACCTGACCAAAACCACGGGTGGTTACCGCTGGGGTACCAATACGCAGACCGGAAGTGATAAACGGACTCTGTGGGTCGTTAGGCACCGCATTTTTGTTCACGGTAATGTGAGCACGGCCCAGTGCAGCATCCGCAGCTTTACCGGTAATGCCCTGATTAATCAGAGACACCAGGAACAGGTGGTTATCGGTCCCGCCAGATACCACATCGTAGCCGCGTTTCAGGAACACATTCGCCATGGTGCGGGCGTTATCCACCACCTGCGCCTGGTAGTAAACGAAATCCTGCTCCATCGCTTCACGGAAGGCAACGGCTTTGGCAGCAATCACGTGCATCAGTGGGCCACCCTGCTGACCCGGGAACACCGCACCGTTTAATTTTTTGTACAGCGCTTCATCACCCAGCGCTGAGAGGATCAGGCCGCCGCGCGGGCCACGCAAGGTTTTGTGGGTGGTGGTGGTAACAACGTGCGCATAAGGCAGTGGGCTTGGGTAGGCTTTTGCCGCAACCAGACCGGCAACGTGTGCCATGTCCACCATCAGCCATGCGCCTACGCTGTCAGCGATTTCGCGGAAGCGTTTCCAGTCAACGATGCGTGAATAGGCGGAGAAACCGGCAATAATCAGCTTCGGCTGGTACTCCTGCGCCAGGCGTGCCACTTCTTCATAGTCGATCTCGCCGGTTTTCGGGTTGAGACCATACTGCACCGCATTGTAGTGTTTGCCAGAGACGTTAGGTGCCGCGCCATGCGTCAGGTGACCACCGTGTGCCAGCGCCATCCCGAGAATGGTTTCACCCGGCTGTACCAGCGCCATCAGTACTGCGGTGTTTGCCTGCGCACCCGAGTGGGGTTGTACGTTAGCGAAATCTGCACCGAACAGCTCGCAAGCGCGCTGAATGGCCAGGCTTTCCACCACGTCTACGTGCTCACAGCCACCGTAGTAACGCTTGCCCGGATAGCCTTCGGCGTATTTGTTGGTCAGTTGGCTACCCTGCGCCGCCATCACCGCTTTACTGGCATAGTTCTCTGACGCAATCAGCTCAATGTGGGCTTCCTGACGTTTCATTTCGCTGACAATCGCCGCGTTAAGCTGCGGATCATTGTGCTGCAATTGGTTCTCACTCATCCGTTTACCCTTCAATATTGATTAGTTGACCCGACAGCTCTCAGCAAGCCCGGAAGATACCCGGATTACCTCCTGCGTCTACAGTGATTGCAGCATAGCAATCCGCCTCTATTGTGACTTGAACGTTTGCGACAAGATTTTAGCCATTTTCACGTCAACACCAGTAAAAATGCGAGATTGGTCAAAAAATGAAGGGGGGATTATTTGTCTGTTTGCGCTAATCGATAAGAAAAGGTTATTGCTGAATGGGCTATCAGAAGACAGCCTGATGGGGCTGTCAGCAGAGGGGAAACAGGGGGAAGAAACACAGGCTACCGTCTGAGCATAGCTTTTACGCCAGCAAAGAACAGTGGCTTATCACCACTTTGTGGCGTGGCTATCAATATGTAAAAAGAAGGGATCGACCTGATTTTCCGCCAGCGGGCTGCCGGATTTGCGCACGCTGGAGGGCGCATAGCCAAAGTTTTCGCGGAAATGTCGCGAGAAGTGCGCCGAGTCCGCAAAGCCACAGCGCTCGCTGATGGCGGTGATACTGCGATCGGTATAGTGCAACAGCCACAGGCCATAGCGCAGCCGTAAATTGCGTGAGAAACGCTGCGGCCCTACGCCTAACTCATCCTGGAACTTGCGTTCAATGTTACGCCGTGAAGTCCCGATGCGCTTCGCCAACTCCTCAACCGAGATCACTTCGCCCAGATGCTGCGAAATAATATCAATCGCACGGCGTACCAGACGATCCTCCACGCGTTCGAAAATCACCGGCTGCGGCTGCGGATGTTCACCGCGCCGCACTTCATCAATCAGCATGATGTGCAGGCTTTTCATCGCCCAGGCTTTACCCAGATGGCGCTCTATCAAATACGCCGCCACATCCGCCGCCGCAACGCCGCCTGCGCAGGTGATTAAGTGCCCTTCATCGACAAACAGCCGATCGGCCACCGGCGTGACATCCGGGAAGCGACGGGTTAAGTCGCCGTGGTGATACCAGCTGACGCAACAGCGCTTACCGGCCATCAGCCCGGCATGGATCAGGGTAAACACCCCGGTACACAAACCAATAATCGGGACATTGAGCTGTGCCGCCTGGCGCAAATATTCTACTGCGCGCTGATCGGCCTTTTCCCGCTCCTCCTGCACCCCACCAATCACCACGATATAATCGAACGCCTGCGGATCGCGCAGCGTTTTACAGGGTGAGATGATGGCACCACAGCTGGCAACCGCACTTTCACCGGAGCTGGTCATAAAGGTCCAGTTGCAGCGCAACGGGCGACTGCGATCGCCCTCATCCGCAGACAAGCGTAAGCAGTCCACAAACGCGGCAAAAGGCAATAAGGTAAAACGGTTAAGCAACACAAAGCCCACCGATAAAGGGCGCTGTGCTTCCGGTAGTGTCATCGCGTGTTCTCGCCAGGCGCGTTCATCTATTTCAGGGGGACTCACGCTAGCATACTCTCCCCCTGTGACTCCACTGCCCTTAGCATTCAACATAGTTAACCGCCAACCCGCCGCGTGAGGTCTCTTTGTACTTCTCGTGCATATCTGCACCCGTGTCGCGCATGGTGCGGATCACCCGGTCGAGGGAGATAAAGTGTTCTCCGTCGCCACTCAGCGCCATTTGCGCGGCGTTAATCGCTTTCACTGCGGCAATCGCATTACGCTCGATGCACGGGATCTGTACCAGGCCACCCACCGGATCGCAGGTCAGGCCGAGGTTGTGCTCCAGGCCGATCTCTGCGGCGTTCTCTACCTGTTCTGGCGTGCCGCCCAACACTTCGGTCAGACCGGCCGCCGCCATGGCACAGGCAGATCCCACTTCGCCCTGGCAGCCCACTTCTGCGCCAGAAATAGAGGCGTTCTTTTTACACAGAATGCCCACTGCCGCCGCTGCGAGGAAGAACTTGCGCACATCCTGCGCGGTCGCCCCCGGTGAGAACTGCATGTAGTAATAGAGCACCGCCGGGATAATGCCTGCGGCCCCGTTGGTCGGTGCGGTCACCATGCGGCCACCGGCGGCATTCTCTTCATTGACCGCCATGGCGTATAAGTTGACCCACTGCATCGCAGAGAGCGTATGGGTAATGAGGTTAGATTTAGACAGCGTGACCAGTTGCTGATGCAGTGCAAACGCCCTTCTGCGCACGTTCAATCCCCCTGGCAGAATGCCGGGTTGCGATAATCCGCGCTGGATACAGTCGGTCATGGCTTGCCACACCGAAGCAATCCGTTGGTCAATCTCCTGCTCGCTTCGCCAGACGCGTTCATTCGCCAGCATCAGCTCCGAAATGCTCAGTTGATGCTGCTTGCACAACGCCAGCAGCTGTCGGCCAGAGGAAAAATCATACGGCAGTTCGCTGTTGTCGCTGTCCAGCACGCCGCTGGCGACCTGTTCCGCGTCCAGCACAAATCCGCCGCCCACCGAGTAGTAGGTCTGTTCGACGATCTCACCGCTGGTCAGCTGCGCGACGATGGTCATGCCGTTGGGGTGATAAGGCAGTGAGCTGTCGAGCAGCTGCATGTCGCGCTGCCAGATAAAGCTGACTTCACGCTCGCCCGCCAGCAGGATTTTTTCCCGCGCAATCACCTCATCCACCTGCATCGAGGCTTCTTGTGGATCAACCTGGTCCGGCCAATACCCCATTAACCCAATCACGCTGGCACGATCGCTGCCGTGACCGATGCCGGTGGCAGAAAGCGAGCCATATAAACGCACTTCAACCCGCTCAATCTGATCTAATATTCTATTTTCCTGCTGTTTCGTTATAAATAATGCAGCGGCACGCATTGGACCCACGGTATGAGAGCTAGAAGGCCCAATGCCAATTTTAAAAAGATCGAACACGCTGATTGCCATGATAGCTATCTCACATTAAGTTAAGGGTTACTTTATTTTCTTAGCGTGCGACACAGCACCCTGTTGTGACAATCGATATATTCTTAACCACGGTTTAGTTGAACTAAAGAATGCGAAAAATAACCACCTCTCAGATTCATGCTCATTTACAGGTTTTTGCCTGCGCAGCGCGACATCTCTCTTTTACGCGCTGTGCCGAAGAACTCAACGTCACACCCGGTGCAATTAGCCAGCAAATCAAACAGCTGGAAGAGAATCTTGGATTCAGTTTATTTCATCGTGCCGGTCGTGGTTTGCAGCTCACGGCGCAGGGGCAACGTCTGGCGTTAGTCGCAAATGAAATAAATGAACGGGTAATGGAAGAGCTACGCGATCTCAACTCGGCCGGGATTAGCGGCGTATTTCGTCTGCGTTGTATTCCTTCATTTTTAAATAAGTGGTTGATGCCGCGCTTGCCGGCACTGGCAAAAGCCTTTCCCAACATTGAACTGCGCATTAATGCGGAAGACAGCAGTGATTCGCTCCGTGGCGAGGAGTTTGATCTGGCGATCGACCTCAACGATGGCAGCTACGCCGGGCTGCTGACCACGGTATTATTTGAGGAGCAGATCTTCCCGGTCTGTTCACCAGAACTGCTGTCGGGCAGACCGCCGCTCTCTGATGCCAGCCAGCTGGTGCACTATCCGCTATTGCATGACGTCACCGCATGGCGCGGCAGTTACGAGTACGCCGAGTGGGAATTTTACCTCAAGGAAACCGGCGTTAAGGGGATTGATGTCCGGCGCGGGCACTGCTTTAACCGCAACTACATGACCATTGAAGCGGCCAAAATGGGCATGGGCGTAGCAATTGCCCGTAAGTTTCTGATACAGAAAGAGCTGGATGAAGGCACGCTGATCATTCCCTTTGGCGAGCGTATCAGCGCCCGCAAACGCTATGTTATCGCCTACAGTGACGGGACGTTAAACAACCCCGCCAAACGCGCCATCTTCGACTGGCTCATCGAACAGGCCGAACTCAGCCAGTCACAATACACCTGAAGATATTCGTGATCGGGCGCACATGAAGCCATGTGCGCCTGGCTCCGATAATAACTGCCACTGATTTTGTCCAGTCGGGAATGTATTAGCGTTCACATAATAAGAAAATAATATTACGTGAAACGGTTGCCTTTTTTTCATTTCGCCACCTCCCTTCCATAAATGTCATTGCGGCGCGAACAGCCTCAAATAATGTCGCAAACATTCAAGCTGTAAAAAAAAGCCACTGTTACGCTCAATTTAAGCCAGCAGCCGTTTAACAGGAGAAAGTATTTACGTTCAGTTCGTTAATGTGATCGCTATCGTGTTCCGGCACTAAATGAAAACAAAATATGTAATCTTCATCACAACAAAAAACTGCGAGCATAATTAAACGAGTAAACACAGCGTTAATCATAATTAACCCCTATCGCAAGCGGGAAGGAATGACTATGCCTGATTTAAAAAGTGAGCCAACATCCCTGGGCGATGGTTTAACCAATCGCCAGGTCACCATGATCTCTATCGCGGGAATTATCGGCGCCGGGCTTTTTATCGGTTCGGCGAATGCCATTGCCACTACCGGCCCTGCCATATTAATTTCCTATGCCATGACCGGCGTACTGGTGCTGTTAGTCATGCGTATGCTGGGTGAAATGGCCGTTCTGCATCCAGACTCGGGATCGTTTTCCACTTACGCCTCGGCTGCACTGGGTCCCTGGGCCGGTTTTACCATCGGCTGGCTCTACTGGTGGTTCTGGGTGCTGCTGATCCCGGTGGAAGCCATTGCCGGTGCCAACATTCTCCATGCTTATTTCACCGCCGTTCCCGCCTGGGCCTTTACCGTCGCCATCATCGCCCTGCTCACCGTGACCAATTTATTCAATGTGAAGAACTTTGGTGAGTTTGAATTCTGGTTCTCGCTGGTCAAAGTGGTCGCCATCATTGCCTTTATTGTGGTCGGTCTGATGGCGGTGCTGGGATTCTGGCCGTTAGCCAATGTCAGTGGCGTGGCGCATCTGTATAACAGCGGTGGATTTATGCCACACGGCTTCGGCGCAGTGCTGGCAGGCATTCTGGTGACGATGTTCTCCTTCTTCGGCGCAGAAATCGTGACCATTGCCGCCGTGGAGTCCAAAAACCCTGGCGAGAAGATTCGCCGCGCCATCAACATGGTGGTGTACCGTATTGCTCTGTTCTATATTGTCTCCATCTTCCTCGTGGTGTCGCTGGTGGGCTGGAATAATCCAGGCCTGCGCGAACAGGGGACTTTCCAGTTTGTGCTGACCACGCTCAATATGCCGGGTGCGAAACTGATGGTGGATATCGTGGTGTTTATCGCCGTCTGTAGCTGCATGAACTCCGGCTTATATACCGCTTCACGCATGCTGTTCTCCCTTGCACGGCGTAAAGATGCCCCTGCTGCCTGCGCCCGTATCTCCAGCGGTGGCGTGCCACGCATGGCGGTAATTGGCTCTACGCTGGCAGGTTTCGCGGCCTGCGTTGCAAACTACGCTTTCCCCGGCAAGGTGTTTGACTTCCTGATCTCCACCACCGGTGCCATTGCGCTGATTGTTTATCTGGTGATTGCCATTTCTCAGCTGATCATGCGCCGCAACGCCGAACGCCTGGGCATGCCCCCGGCGTTTAAAATGTGGCTGTTCCCCTGGCTCACCTGGGCTGCGATGTTCATGATTGTGGCGGTTCTCGGCTATATGTTCGTGCTGGATGAGTATCGCGAGCAAGGCCTGCTGACGCTGGCGGTGACGCTGGGTATCTTTATCCTGAGCCTGTATGTCACGCGGGACAGAACGCGAGTGGTAAGCGGCGTGATGAGCCGTAACAGTAGCTGGTAGTCGTTTAAAGGTGAGGCAAATGCGCCTCACCTTTGCTCCACGCACTCCTGGAATAAATGACTGCTCATAAAATCAATAAAAGCGCGCAGCTTTGGCGTTTGATAACGGCTTGAAGGCCACAAAATACGAAATACACCTTGATGCTGGGTGTAATCCCTTAGCACCACGATCAGCTCACCCGCCGCAATGGCCCGTCTCACCATAAAATCGGGCAGACAGGCAATCCCCAACCCCGCTCTGGCAACATCGATCAGCACTTCGGTGGTATTGCAGATCATAGAGGCAGGCAGTACCGGTGCCATCTGTCCCTCAGGGATGACTAAAGGCCAGTGCTCAAAGCGTCCCGTACTGGGAAACTTATGCTGCAAACAGGCATGCTGCTGCAAGTCTGCTGGCACCAGCGGTACCGGATGTCTGGCAAGATAGGCGGGCGAGGCGACTAACTGGAGTTGAAATTTACCTAACTGGCGTGACATCAGACGTGAATCCGCTAGCTCGCCGGTACGAATTACTGCATCAAATCCGTCGTTGATCACATCTACCAGGGTGTCAGTGAAATCAAGATCGAGTTCAATCTCCGGATAACGAGCCATAAATGCCGTCATTGACGGCATCACCAAACCACTCACCAACGGCAAACTCACTCTGAGCCGTCCTTGAGGATTCTGCTGCGTTTCTGACAGTTCCTGCTCGGCGGCTTCCAGCTCCTGTAAGATGCGACGGCACCGCTCCAGAAACATGGCACCCTCAGCGGTTAACGTAATGCTACGCGTGCTGCGATGTAATAGTCGGACGCCTAATCGCTGTTCCAGCCGGGCGATGCCTTTACCTACCGCGGAAGATGAAACACCTAAAATTCTTCCCGCCGCTGAGAAACTGCGAGTTTCAGCGGCATGAATAAAGAAGGTCATACCGGTCATTGATTCCATCTTATTTCCATTTAAGAAGTTTTGTCCGAATTGTCAGGAACAGTAGCCTGTTTTTCTTTCGTTCGCATCCTATTAGCCTCCCGTTCAGTGAATAAATTGGCTGCATTGCCAGCTAGAAAATTAGCTTATCTATCAGGGGTATTTATGACGCAAAATAAGCTTGCTCATGGCAGCTCAGCCGCGCGTAACGGACTATTATTGCTGGCAGCTTGTCTGACCGGCATTTTAATTCCACTGTGCTTTACTGGCCCGGCAGTTGTGTTGCCTGCAATAAGCCTGGAGTTGGGCGGCAGTGCGGTACAGTTAAACTGGGTAGTCAATGGCTACATTCTAACATACGGCAGCGCCATGATGGCCGCCGGCAGCCTGACCGATGCCTATGGCAGAAAACGCGTGTGGTTAATTGGCCTGCTCCTGTTCACGCTGGTGACTCTATCTATCCCGTTGGCAACGTCAGTGACTGGCATCGACATTTTACGCCTGCTGCAAGGACTCGGCGGTGCCGCAGCGTTCGCCGGCGCAATGTCTTCATTAGCACAAACCTTCCATGGCCCCAGTCGACCCCGAGTGTTTAGCCTGCTGGGCACCACCTTTGGTATTGGGCTGGCGTTTGGCCCGCTGGCCGCAGGTTGGCTGGTAGACATTGCTGGCTGGCGCTGGGTATTTCTGGCAACGGCACTGATTGGCGTGGTCGGCCTGATTTTAGTCGTCTTCGCCGCACGCGAGTCACGCGATCCTGCTGCAACAGGGCTCGACTGGGCTGGCGCGACCAGCTTTACCGCTGCGCTTGCCTTGTTTACCTACGCCGTGCTGCTGGCCCCGGAAGCGGGCTGGCAAAAGGGGATCGTTATCGGCTCACTGATACTGGCCCTGCTGCTGTTTGTTGCTTTTGTACGGATTGAACGTCGCGTCACGCGGCCGATGCTCGATTTGAGCCTGTTCAGTCAGGCACGTTTTGTCGGTGTCCAGGTGCTTGCCGCTTCACCCGCGTTCTTTTTTGTCACGCTTATCGTCCTTTTACCCGGCCGGTTTATTGGCATTGAAGGCCTCTCGGCTTTCGACGCGGGCCAGATGATGATTGCACTGGCGGCCCCGCTGTTACTGGTGCCCTTTATTGCTGCCTGGCTCTCTCACTGGTTTACCTCTGGCGTGCTCTCCGGCGTCGGACTGTTGCTGGTTGCGCTGGGGCTAGTCTGGCTGGGTGAGGTGATCTCAGGTGGCGCGGGTCCAGCCTTGATTGCGCCACTGGCGCTTACAGGCATCGGTATTGGGCTCCCCTGGGGGTTAATGGATGGCATGGCGGTTAGTGTGGTGGAGAAAGATCGGGCAGGAATGGCGACCGGGATCTTTAACTGCGTTCGCGTCTCCGCAGATGGGGTCGCCATCGCCCTTGTCGGTGCGCTACTGGCGTTTCTGATCCAGAGCGGGCTCATTAATGCTCTGCCCGCCTCCCCTGTAGAGACCGTTGTCTCCGCGGCTAACCGTGCCGCGCTGGGCGAATTGCAGCAGGCCACCGCACAACTGGCAGATACGCAAAATCTGGTACGACAAACCTACGACGCCAGCTTCCGCTGGGTGCTGTTCATCCTTGCTGCGCTCGCTACCCTGACCGCACTGTTGGTATTCATTCTTCTGGGGCGGGCTCGCGCCCATGAACCCGTACACATTCAACATGAAGCCTGAACACCGTTTGCGCCCAGGCGCTGATGACTTTTACCTGGATTCTCGTAAAAATCCCTTCCTTTGAGGTAGGGATGCGCCAGCCTCGATTTCATGCCTTTATCCTCCCGTAACATGCCCCCTTCTCGTCCAGCCATTCCTGCCGCAGCAGGCCGCTATTGGGGGCTTTCTCACCAGGCATCCCCGCCCTGGAATGTAGTGAATGCAGGGATCTTTTTAGTGTACTACTACATTTGCCTGTGATTGAATGATTATCAATAACATCAGAGGTTCGTTCTCATCTGCGCCTAACGTTGAGCAGTGCGGAATACGCATGTTTCTTAACAATGGTCGTCAGCAGATTGGGAATGCATAAACTCATCATCTCATCACCACTTGTGTGATTTTTGGAAAATACAGGGAAATGAAAGAATATAAAAATTCTTACAGCCATAAACGTCCTTTTGGGAAACTCTGGTTTGTCGTTTACAGCGGTGCATTAATCTCTTCGGCATCCAGTTATGCCGCAGGCGAAAATAACACGCTCATCGTGAGTAGCGCTGAGCCAACAGACAGCGGATATTCCAGCGCTTCTGCGTCAGCTGCCAGCAAAACACCTACCGCTAAACTTAATGAAGCACAGTCAGTTAGCGTAGTAACACAAAAACAACTTAATGATTATCAAGCCACTAGCCTGTTCGATGCGATGCGATTTGTAAGTGGTACTGCACAATCAAATACCTTAGGCGGGACCGAAGACAGTATTACCCGACGTGGCTTTGGTAATAATGCTGATGGTTCGGTGTTTCGCGATGGAATCCGCAGTAGCCAGGGCCTGAATTTTGATGCCACAACCGATCACGTTGAAGTATTAAAAGGCTCATCGTCGTTATTGTATGGTATTTTAAACCCCGGCGGGATGATCAATGTGGTCAGCAAAAAACCGCAATATGAATGGCACACGATTGTTGGGGGACATTACAACAGTACGGGCGGTGGTGCAGGCAATATTGATATCACTGGGCCGCTGGGTAATGGCTTTGCTTTTCGCCTGATCGCTGAGAAACAAGCACAAAACTATTGGCGTGGTTATGGCAATGAAAAACATAACCTGGTCGCCCCTTCTTTACAGTGGTACGGTGATAAAGCCAGCTTCGATGTTAGCTATGAAAGTTACAGCTATGATATTCCCTACGATCGCGGCACGGCTTTCATAAATGGCAAACCAATTAACATTGGTTATAAAACCCGTCTGGATGATTACTCAAATCATGCGTGGGGACGCAATCAGACATTCAGTTCACACTGGGATTACCAGTTCAACGACACCTGGTCTACGCGTGTCACTTTTGGCATGAACCAGAGGCAGTATAATAGTAACACTGTTACCGCAACGGCCATCAATGCAACAACCGGTGTGGTGACGCGCCGCCCGGATGCTTTCCGAGGGTTTAACCATAAAACAAAATATGTTTCATGGGATGCCATTGGTACGCCTGAAATATTCGGCATGACGCATAATGTCGTTTTTGGTACTGATTATGAGATGAATCAAACCTATCGTGCTAACGGTTATAATGGGACTAAAAATAATGACTTTACCATTAGCAACCCAGTCTATGGCCTTGAAACCATTACCGATAGCACGACGGTTAAAGCCTCACAAAGCAATTTGCTCAACCGTATTCATAACCGTGCCGTCTATTTTAAAGACAATATTGAACTGACATCGAAATGGATTGCGGTGCTCGGTGCACGTTATCAGCATTATGAACAGCGAGAGTCAAGCGGCAGTGCTTCTACTTTAGACTACAGCGATGTGGGCAATAAGTTTTTGCCGCAAACGGGCGTTATTTACAAACTGACGCCTGACGTGTCATTTTACGCGACCATGAGCAAATCATTTACGCCATCGACCACACCTGACGACAATGGCAATGTTGGTGCACCTCAGCAAGGCACAACGTATGAAATCGGCAGCAAATGGCAGATGACGCCAAACCTCTTTGCTACCGCAGCGCTGTATCGTATTGATGCCCGTAACTTTGATCTCCTTATCAATGGTTCAACCTATCCTGTTGATAAAGTGCGGTCTAGCGGGTTGGAGCTGGAGCTCAATGGAGAGATTTATCCTGGCTGGGATCTCAACGCAAACTACAGCTACGATCAGGCAGAAATTGTTGAGGATAAGAACAGCACTGAAAATAATGGTAACCGCCTGCAAAACACCCCGAGAAATTCAGGTGCGGTATATTTAAGTCATAACGTCAGCTTTAATCCTCTGCCGGGTGATTTCCGTATTGGCGGCGGTGTCAGATATGTCGGTGTACGTGCGGGTGACCCGGATAATAGCTTCTCACTGCCAGCGTACACTGTCGCAGACAGCTTTATTGGCTGGGACAATAACCTGATCGGCAAAAAAACGCACTTGCAGTTAAATATCAACAATTTATTCAATAAAAAGTACTACCCATCCAGTGGCGGCAATTTGCGCGTTGCTGAGGGCGAAACGCGTAATCTGGTGCTCAGCGCCAGCGTAGAGTTCTGATACAAGGCGTTTGATCTGTCAACTCCCCGGCCAGGGGAGTTGTCTGTCAAGGCGATAACCTCGCCTGTGATTGATTAATTTACGTTACAGACGGGTAATTAACCTCTCTTTTGCCGCGCAATGCCTTTTATGGCCGTGCCCACGATGAGTAACAAGATGAAAAGAGTGCTAATGACATTGCTGTTGCTTTTACCCCTGGTATCGCAAAGCAAAACCCTCACTGACAGTCTGCATCGACGGGTCGACGTTCCGGACAACCCGCAGCGAATCGTGATCGGCGAAAGCCGGATGATTTATACCCTCGCACTGGTAGAAGAGGGTAATCCGGCTAAACGGGTAGTCGGCTGGCCGGCGGATCTGCGTAATCTTGATAAACAAACATGGGATCGTTACGTCAAAGCGTTTCCCGCCATTGGCAAAATCCCCCAGATTGGCAATTCCAACTTCTCGCAGCTTAATGTTGAAAAGGTTATCGCCCTACGGCCTGACTTGGTGATCCTGCCCGTCTATGCACGCACCCCACCCAATAACGCGCAGTTTATGCAGCAGCTACAAGCGCTAAATATTCCGGTGCTGTTTCTCGATTTTCGCGTGAACCCACTCGCCAATACGGTTACCAGCCTGCGCACACTGGGTGCGGCACTCGGCGATGAGGCGAAAGCTGAACGCTTTATTGCGTTCTATCAACAACATATGCAGCACATTCGCGATCGCCTTGAGCAGTGGCGCGGCACCAAACCTAAAGTCATGTTGCAACTACACCTTGGTAAGAAAGCGGAATGCTGCACCACGGTCGCGCACGGTAATCTGGCTGACTTGATCGCCTTCGCGGGCGGAGACAACATTGCCGCAGGCCGTTTTCCTGCCGTATTTGGTCAGTTGAATCCTGAAGCCGTGATTGCCGCCAACCCCGATATCTACATTGCCACCGGAGCGTCTGGCCCGGATGACGCCTCCGAGCTGCAACTGGGTCCGCTGGTGAATGCAGATCAAGCCAAAACCACGTTCTTGCGTGCCTTATCGCAAGACACCATGGCTTCAGCTTTGCCCGCAGTGCAACAACATCATGCCTACGCCTTCTGGCAGAATTACTATATGAGCCCGTGGCACCTACTGGCAGCGGAATTCTTTGCTAAAACGTTCCATCCGCAGCTGTTCCACGATCTCTCCCCTGAAGAGACGATAAGGGAGATGAATCAGCAATTTCTGCCGATTCCGGAAACCGGCACCTACTGGACACACAATTGACTTCTGAGCCGCAGACTCATGCGGCTCAGTTGCTGAACGGCACCGCAAGCTGCCAGCCTGGCAGCGATGCCAGTTCGAGGTTTGAACGGAAATCCGCCCCTACATAGTCGCTATCCAACAGGCCACGCCGACGCAGCTCAGGCAGTAACCCATTGATCAACAGATCTTCCTGATCGGGGTTGCCCAGTCCATGTAGCGAGATGACATCCAGCACTCCCGCGTTATAGCGCTCTTCAATGGCATCGGCGAGCTGTTCTGGCACACCGGCGACAAACCAATGCCCGGTCTCTTCCGCCTTGATAATCAGTTCACGCAGCGTCAATCCTTGCAGGGCAAAGTTGCGGAAGATCTGCGCACGCCCCTGACGACGATAAACTTGCGAAACGTCCGGTATCAGCGCGGAGGGGATCGGCGCATCCAGCGTCAGCTCAGACAGATCGACTTCACCGCCCAGCATATCCGCCAGGCGTAAACGCCCTTGCTGATAGTCGATGCGGTCATATTTTTCCTGCAAACGACGTTCTACCCCGGCCTCACTTTCTCCGATAATGGCATGGAACGAGTTCATAAACAGCGGTAGCCGCCCTGCCCGACCAAAGCTGACGGCGCGGCGCTGTACCTCTGCCACAAACTGCTGAGCATCCGCCAGCGTGGGCTGAGAGGTGTAAATAACCTCTGCATAGCGCGCACCGAGATTGATGCCCGCCTCAGACTGACCCGCCTGGAACTGGACCGGGCGTCTTTGCGGCGGCGGCGGCACATTTAACGGGCCAGCGACCTGAATGTAGTCACCGCGAAAATGGATGGGATGGAGTTTCTGCGGATCAATACTGATCCCGCCGCTGGATTTACGCTGCACGGCGGCGGGGTCGTTGGCATCGAACAACGCATTGTAGGCACGAATAAATTCACTGGCACGGGCATAGCGTTCATCGGGCGCTGGCAGTGGCTCATTGCCAAAGTTCTCTTCACCCACCGATGAAGTCACTGCGTTCCACGCCGCCCGGCCACCGCTCAGGTGGTCTAACGTCGCCATCTGCCGTGCCAGGTGATAAGGATGCAGCCAACTGGTGCTGACGGTGGCAACCAGGCCAATATCGGCGGTGGCCTGGCTGATCGCCGCCAGTGCCATCAGCGGGTCCTGACTCCCGGTCACTCCCGCGAGCCCAGCCGGATCGGCCTGAAGTAAATCGGCGGTAAACAACCCGGTGATTTTCTCCCGTTCGGCAATCTGTGCCAGTTTGGCCGCCCGCGCCACGCCATAGCCGCGTTGCAGATCGTTGGTTGCCGTGACCACGTTACCCGCACCCACCAGCGTCTTTAGACGCCTGCGTTTCTGTTCGCTCAAAACCTGTTCCTTAACAGAGGTAAATTATCCCCCAACATAATTCGCCGCACAGATCCGGCACCACCAACAAAAAGCGCAGAGCAATATCACTCTGCACATAAGCGCCTTTCGTTTGCCGAAAATCGGGTTAAATCTGTGCAAAGTGGTGATTTTTAGCCTTATTTGCTGGCAAAAGCAGCACTTGAACGCACCAGAGTAAAATAGCCTTTGACGCCTGCGTCTCGCATCGCTAATATGCGCCGCATCAACCGATTCCTCTGTAGTTCAGTCGGTAGAACGGCGGACTGTTAATCCGTATGTCACTGGTTCGAGTCCAGTCAGAGGAGCCAAATTTAGAGAAAACCGCTTAAGGCAACTTAAGCGGTTTTTTTTGTTTTCATCGCCAGCAACATCACAGCTCCTTCGACAGGACCACTTGATTACGCCCCCTCCTTCAAAAAACTTGAGTACCCGCGTAGCCTGCTGCCTGAACATTCTCACATCCACCGTAAAAAACGCTCTGCAACGCCATGCATTATTATGAGAATAAAAATGTGTGAATATGGAAAACCGCGTCAGCAAATTCTAATTGCTTATTAGAGATAGTCTTATTCAAAAGAATACATTGCGGATCGTTAGACATTAATAGTGCAATAGGGACTAAGTCGAACCCACTGCGTGCCACAAGCGGTATCAATATTGATTGCCTGAATCCATGGGTCGTGACGTGGGCAGATCAGTTTTTCACCAGAGAGAAATTTTACTGTGAGTACCAGGATGGTCACTGTCAATCTTATGAGAAACCGGACGTTTGCTGCCTACTGGTCTGGAACGCTGGCGCTGCAACTTGTTAATCAGATTCAGACCCTGCTCTTCGCCTGGAGCTGGAGTCAGCTTACGTCAGACAACGCCTTTTGGGTGTATTTTGCCACTAATATCCCTTTTGCTCTGCTCACTCTGTTTGTGGGTTACTTAGGGGATAAATTTTCACGCAAAGGGTTACATCTCATTGGGCAAGTTTTTGTGTTGGCCGGGCTAATTCTGGCGTATGACTATTTTAGTCATGCAGTGAATTTTACGCTGGGTTTGCTTTCTCTGCTCCTGATGAATACCGGGATTGCGATTCGTGGCCCCTCCTATCAGGCGACCATAATCTCGCTTTTTCCCGTAGAGAAAACCGAATCCGTCCTGTCAGTACACGGCATGGCGGTGAATATTGCCCGCCTCCTGAGTCCGCGGTTATTAGCACTGATTCTGAGGTTTAACCTTCCGACACTTCCCGCAGCAATAGGCGCTATCGCTACACTGTGGGCAGCCTTTACCATCGTGGTTCTGGATAAGGGGGCATGGTTATTATCACATTCAGGGGAAAAAACATCTCCCGCATTGCAGAAAATACCTTTCAAGTTGATCGGCATCGCTTATGCCGTGGCCTTCTGTTGTTGCAGTTTACAGGTGCTCACACCGTCAATCGCGCAAAACTACACGTTATTAAACCAACAGGTTCCTGTGATATCTGCTTTCTCAATGATGATGGGATTAGGTGCGATAGGCGGAACGCTGTTCGTCCACAAATTACCGCGAATCTCGGCCAGTTATCAGGTTGCAGCGTTACTGATGCTCTACGCATTGCTGTTATTGATGACATTCCCGGCTGAGTTGACCTCCACCAGTATCAGTATGTTGATATGTGGATTATGCACCTTTGTCATTCTGGTGAAGTTGAATGTTCTCTTTACCAGAACGTTTTCTCCACAGCAGCGCGCCTTTGGGCTCTCGGTCTATTTCTTCTCGGTTTATCTGGGAGCGGCATCAGGTTCGATCTTTTGGGGTATGCTCGCGCATCGTTATGGTATTAACCACTCACTCTTCATTTCTGCTGTCGCTGGAGGTGCACTTAGCCTCTATTTTTACCGCTACTTTAACGCTGACGTTGCTGAGGTTAATGCTTAGTGCGCGTCTATCGGGAGCCGCTTAAGGTCACTTAAGCGGTTTTTGCTTTCTGATTTGATCTTGATGCTGACATCGCCGCCCCGACAATAATCCCCCTCACCCCTTTTTAATCGGATACGTTACCAGCGGCTTAATCTCTTTCAACACAAACATACTCTGCATCTCTTTAATGCCTGGCAGCCTGCGCACCACGGACATGGCGAAATCGGCATAATAGTCGAGATCGGGCGCGACCACTTGCAGCAGGAAATCGGCGTCTCCGCCGATGCTGTAGCAGGCCACCACGTCTTCTAGCGCCGTGACTTCTTGCTCAAATTTTCGTGCTTCGGCTTCACTGTGACTATCAATCGCCACGCGGATAAACACCATCACGCCCAAACCAATCTTTTTACGGTTGAGCACCGCGCGATAGCCCTGAATCACTTCATCTTCCTCAAGCTTGCGCACTTTGCGCCAGCAAGGTGAGGCCGACATGCCGATCTTTTCTGCCAGTTCCTGGTTGGTCACGCGGGCATCATCTTGTAGCAACTTGAGAATCTTCATATCTGTCGGACTAAGTGCCATGATGGGAAACTCCTTTCCTTTTTAAGCAAAAAACAGGTCATTCTCACCTAATTCCTGGCAATAAGTAAATAATATAGGTAACAATTTTCTATTTAGATGCCGCATACTGTTTCTGGTTTCTCAAGGAGTTATCACCCAAGGCATGAAGGAAGGCTTAATCGCATGCTAATGCATATCGTTATGTTTACATTTAAACATCCGTGGAACTGGTCTTCACTAGAGGCTATTGATGCAGAACGCGCAACGCGTGCCCATCCTCATCATATTGATGAAATAAAAGGGTGGAGTTGTGGCAGAAATACCACCAAGCGTGATATTGCGGCAGATTTCATCGTCATCGGTTTGTTTAATAATCGTAGTGAACTGGATGCTTACATTATCCACCCTGACCATCAAAAAGGCGCAGGGAAATGGAAATTCATTGCGGATTGGAAGGTGGTAGATATAGAGCTTCCCAGTGACTTTACTTTAAACACGGGTTTACTTTCTGTGTTGAATGATCTCCACAATGCAGCCCTAAACAATCACTAACTTGTCAAGGAATTAAGATGAAATTTGATGCCAGCCAACAACGCTGTACGATTATTATCGATAAAGATCTTCCTGCCGGCCTTGCTATGAATGCAGCCAGTGTTATTGGCATAAGTTTTGGCCGTACGGTGGAAAATCTTGTTGGTCCTGACATGCAAAGCCTGGACGATGTAAACTACCCAGGTGTAATTTATAGCCCTCTTCCTGTATTACTGGCATCAGGTGAATACCTGCAAGAAATACAAGCGAAGGTGGAAAATGACGATGATATCTATGTGATGCCATTTAGTGCACTGGCCCAATCCTGTAAAACGTACGAAGAGTACGGCGAAAAAATATCCTCAGTAAAAAGCAACAACATCGAATTGGTCGCTATAGGAATTATCGGACCTAAAAATAAAGTCACCAAAATGACTGGAAACCTTCCACTTTACCGCTAAGCAAGACCAATAAGCTAACAGAAAGTCACCAGTAAAACGCTGCTGGCTTTTGCTTTTCTTCTGTAAAAATAATTTCGCAAGGAATATTAACATGTATGCCATTTTCAAAGAAGAACAAATAAAACAAGCAAAAGCAACCTATGATCAGCATTGTGATTTTTACAAAGGAAACATTAACCTCGATCAACTCAAAAGCCATCAAAATAACAAACTGAGAGACGTAATTAAGTATGTTTCTGAAAACTCCCCCTTCTATAAAGAACATTTAAAAGGGCTAACTGCGTCAGATATTAGCACATTGAAAATTGATGAACTGACAAATATCCCTTTCACCACAAAAGATGACCTAAGAAATCAGGGGGCAGCATTAGTGGCAGCCCCAATGCATAAGAGCTGGATTTATTACGAAACTACCGGCACCACCGGCAAACCCACCCCTTGCCCACGAAATGAAACGGATTCAATCCATAATAATACTCCGCTTATTATCAATTATCGCAGTATCTTTGAGCAATACGGCTCTGAACATATCGTCGGCGTTATGGGGCCTACCGAACTTCATTCAACAGGCGATACCTTTGAGGATGTATTTCGTAGCCTCGGCTACGGCGTAGTCAAAATGTGGCCTCGATCACCGGTTGTAGGTATGAAACGAGTGATGGCATTGATCAATGAATTGCAAATCACTGCGCTGGTCTGTACTCCCGCCGTCGCGATTGCCATTGCACGTTTTATGCAGAGTTCAGGACAATCACCTGGCTCTACCAGCGTGAAGCTTATTCTCACCGTGGGTGAACTTACTACTCCCTCTCTCTTAAGAAATATTGGCGATGTATGGGGCGCAAAAGTCTATAGCTGCATGTATGCCTCGCAAGAATCCTCTATTCTTGCCGTTTGTGCAGCTGACAGTGAGCTGTACACCACACCGTTGAATAATTACTACGAAATTATCGACCCTGTCAGCGGTACAAGTTATGACATCACCCAAGGTCAGGTGATGGGTGAACTCGTCATTACTCATCTGTATGAGGGACAGAAGCCACTCATACGCTATCGCACTGGCGATATGGTACGTTCAACTTACCAGTCTGATGGCAGACAAAAAATTATTCCTGTTGGGCGCGTACGTGATGTTTTAAGCCTCAATGGTGCCGCTTATTGTGCCTGGGATTTAGAAGCCGCACTCCTTGAACAGCTCCACGGCTGTCTGGATTATGCAATTCGTATTGACACTAAAGACGGTATTGACTGCCTGGATATCACCGTTGAGATGTTTGATAAAGACGCAGATACCTCCATCGCTTCAACGCTCCTGACAGTTAAAGCACATCTGGAAAAGGCGATCCCTGGTGTAAAAATCAGTGTTATCAGCGGCGAAACCAGCAATATAACAGCAACGTCTGCGATGGTGAGTTGGAAGGCTGCGCGTATTCATGATGTAAGGCCCTCTGCAGATAATAGCGATCGCGAAGCAGCTCTGGCTCTCATTAATCAAGGATTTAAATCATGAGTAGTACGTCAACAGAAAAGAAAGGACACCATCAATGGAGTTATCTTGAAGGAGAATTTGTTGAAGCCAAAGATGCCGTCCTCCCTATTACCACCCAGGCATTTAATTATGGCACCTCAGTATTTGAAGGGATTCGCGGTTATAAAAGTCATTCCGATGGTCAGGTGAATATCTTTCGCTTAGATGAACATATTAATCGACTTCATCAGTCAGCATCGATACTTATGATTAACGACTTACCTGACCAACAGGCATTAAAAGAAATAATACAGTCGCTGCTACACAGAAATCATACCAGCGGGGATTGTTACATCAGGCCGATTGCCTATAAACGCAACCTTCTTCCAGGAAGTGGCTTTGGAGTGAAACTTTCTGGCGTGAGTAGCGGATTATCTGTTAATAGTCTAGATATGCAGACCTATGTGAAACAGGATGGCCTAACCTGTACGATTTCCGGATGGCGTCGTGTTGCGGACAATGCTATTCCAGCAAGAGCAAAAATTACCGGCAGCTATGTAAATTCTGCTCTGGCAATGGAAGCCGCCATGAATGGAGGTTATAACGATGCGATCATGCTCAACCATTCAGGTTATGTCGCAGAAGCCACGACTTCTAACGTTTTTATTGTTAAAAATAAAAAACTCATCACCCCCCCTGTCACAGCTAACATTCTGGAAGGCATCACTCGTGACACCGTCATCACACTTGCCAAACAATATTTGGATCTAACTGTAGAAGAAAGAGACATTTTACCGTCTGAACTATTGACTGCTGACGAATGTTTTTTAACTGGTACGGGCGTTGAAATATCTCCTGTCTCTAAAATCGATTTTCATCATCTTAGAAGTACAGATAATGACAGTATTGCAATCAAAATAAAAACCGTTTATCAGAAAATTGTTCGTGGTGAGCTGAGTGATTACAATCATTGGTTAACATCGATCTATTCAATTAATAATTAGGTGGAAAAATGAACCATCATTTCTTAGACATGGGATTAGATAATGTCGTTAATTGCCCTATTCATACGCTTGGACCTTCTGGAACAAGCAGTGAATACGCATCAGAATTCTTTCACAGCTGGATGAGTAAGAATTACACCAATAGTTCACACGGCATTCACCTCAACGATTCCTATGAGTTAGCAAGAAATAATATAAAGGAAATGAAAGGGATTTTAATTGTTGCCAATGCCTATCCAAAAATTAATGACTTTTATATGGATACCCGCTTACAACTACTGGCCACTTTCCTTTATGACACGCCCCTTTATGGGATAGTGTCAAATAGCGCATTACCCCAAAGGCCGCTGAGCATTGCCACACATCCAGCCCCAATTCCATTAATTGAAGAGTTATTGCCGGATGGGATGTTGATTGAAAAAATCATAGAGATGCCTTCCACCAGTGCGGCAGCAAAGGCCGTATTATCCGGTGAGGCTGATGTTGCGTTAACGACAGAAATAGCAGCGAAATTACACAAATTGAAGTTCATCTCACGAACAAGACCGATTCACATGCTGTGGTCTGTTTTTGCTTCTCATACTCAATAATGACTAAAGGCCTAAAATGAATTTATTAACTTTGCATGATATCGACAGTGCACCCGCCGCCAGCCGCCCTTTACTTCAAAGTTCAATTGATGGTTTTGGCTGGATCCCAAGACAAAGTGCCTTTATGGCGGAATCACCCGCATTACTTTCATCCTATCAGTACGCACATGATGCCTTTTCTCAGTGTTCTCTGAGTGAAGAGGAACGTGCAATTGTCTGGATCACCACTGGCACACTGAATCAGTGTGATTACACGGTTCAGGCGCATAACTGGATCGCCCAGCATAAAAATGTGCCTGAGCAAGTGTTACATGCACTTGCTCAGGATCCTGAATCACTTCCCGCCAAGTTAGCAGCGCTCTATCGCTTCACGCGCCAGGTCGTTTTAGCACAAGGCCAGATACCGCCAATAGCGGTAGAAGAGGTTCTGGCCGCGGGATATAGCGCACAGAACGTGCTGGATGTCATTTTGGGTGTATCGCAAAAGACCATGTCAACACTTCTGAATAGTCTTGCCCATACTCAGATTGAACCGCAATTCCAGTCCGCCCCGGCACGTTAATCACAGGGGATCTATCATGCAATTTATTGACCGTAAACGTGTTCAACAAGCGTTATCCTACGCAAAATGTCTACAATTGAGCCGGGATGCTTTCTCCCTGTTCAGCAACGGAAAAGTCAAACAGACATTACGCAGCGTTATTGTCTCTGAGCAAAGCAGCATGATGGGGACGATGCCCGCATATATTAGTGAAGGTCCCTATGCTGGCTTTGGCCTAAAAACGGTAAAAGTTGATTTCAGCCGAAGCCATCAACGCTCATCCCATGAAGGCTGTATTCTGCTGTATGGTGCTTCTAATCATGAAGATATGGTGCTCGTTGACGCAGCTTCGGTAACGGAATTGCGCACTGCGGCCGCATCTGCTGTCGCTACCGACATTCTGGCCCCAGAAAATGCCAGTCATCTCGCTATTTTAGGGACTGGCGTGCAGGCAAAAAAACACGTTTTACTGATGATGGAGATCCGCTCGCTACGTCAGATTACCGTTTGGGGCAGAAATACAACCAGCGCTGCCATTTTCGCTGACTGGTGTCGTCAGCATACTGGGCTGCCCGTGACGGTAGCGATGACACCGGCTCAAGCGGTTTCGGATGCTGACATTATCTGTACCGTCACCGCGTCAAAGGAGCCTTTCCTGCATGCTAATGATCTTCCCGATCATTGTCATATTAATGCTGTTGGCGCTTCGGCGTTCGGTTTTCAGGAATTAGGGCCGGATATTTATTCTGCGACAAAATTGTATGTAGATTCACGGGAAGCGGTATGGAACGCCTCCAGTTGTCTGATTCAGGCAAAAGAACAGGGGTTTATCACACCCACTGACATGGGAATTGAAATAGGTGAATTGCTCACCTCCGATTTAAAGCCATTTGTCGTTAAATTGCCACGCACGTTATTCAAATCTGTAGGTCTGGCCGTTCAGGATCTGGTTTTTTCTCGTGCAATCGTGAGTCAGTTACAGCCTTTAATCTAATGAATTTTTAACAGGAATAATGATGTTAGGAACCGCACAAATACTCTCTTATGTGGCTGCTCTCGGCTTAGCTGCTGCCATTCCCGGCCCCGGTATGACGGCCCTTGTCGCGCGTAGCGTCAGCGGTGGAGCCATCACTGGGTTTACCATGCTCGCGGGATTAATACTGGGCGATTTAATTTATCTGTCGATTGCGGTATTTGGTCTGGCTGTTATTGCACACAGTTACACCTCGGTATTTACCCTGATTAACTGGGCGGCATCTCTCTATTTATGTCTGCTGGCATGGCAGTTCTGGCGCTATAAACCGCAGGCGATAAGCATTGACCAGAAAGCGACAAAACAAGAGCTGGCCTCTGCCTGGCTGTCTGGTTTGACAATCACGCTGGGAAACCCGAAAACCATTGCGTTTTATCTGGCTATTCTGCCGCTGGTGATTTCGCTGGATCAGGTATCCATGCAGATTTGGGGAGGGATGTTAGTACCGCTGACACTGCTGGTGCTGCTGGTGGTGGGTTCGGCGTTTATTCTCGCTGCACTTAAGATTCGCCGCTTCCTCGCCAGTGCCAAAGCACAGCAAGTGCTGTTCCGAACCGCAGGCGCTATCATGCTGTTGGCAGCTTTTGGTATGGTTGCGAAGACGCTATAACCGGGGAAAAGCGGGCAGCCTCTAACCGCAGCGGCCCGCTTAAAGCAACAAAGATTATTCGTTGCCCCATTGATTGAGGAAGTTAGCCACGTCATCAATGTACTGTGCTGCCAGGCCCGCTTCCGCTGCCATCTCGTGCTGTGCTTCTTCGCTAATCTCTTCGTTGTTGTTTAAACGGGTGATCAGCAGCTCGAAATAACGCGCCAGCGCTTCACGCTCTGGCTCGCTGACGGGCTTAGCAGACTCGTCAATATAGTCATCTGCGATATCAAAATATTTGATTGGTACCTGGTTGCTCATAGCGCGCCCCTTAAGTTAAAACGTCAATCTGTTACCGCCTGAATACTATCAGAGCTTGAGCATTTTCACGGTGCTGTCGATGTCGATCTCATCAGCGGTGAAGATAAGCGTCGTGCCCTGGAAGGTGTTGATCGCCAGTTTTTTCAGCGAACGCGTTTCATCCGGCTGTACTGAGGTTTTCGGCTTGATGCTGTTCATCAGAATCCCCACCGACAGCACCGGGTTTTCTTTATCAATACGCGTTTCTACTGGCACGTCTTCACTGTACACCAGGTAAGACTTAATTGAGGTGAGCTTCAGACGCTCGCCCGCAATGTAGATATATTTGCTGTCTGGCACCACTTTAACCGCAAAGGCTGACAACCCTTTGTTGTTGGTGGTCGGTTCAAACGTCACCGCTGCATCTTTCTTGATCAGTTCAGGGTTGGCGACCTTAATCACATGAAAATAGCGGTTTTCGCCCTCTTCATCTTTGATAAAGCCAAAACCTTTATCTGCAAACCAGGTTGTGATCGTACCTTTCATCGCCATTACCGCCTGTTTAATCGTTAATCTACTCAGTTTTTTGCAGCGCGCAGTGTAAAGCACAACGCCCGCGCAGACTACGCCTTTGCAGTAAGTCTGGACGAAAAATTTCAGCGGTGCGAGGAGGTTGATAAAAAAGCGACAGCCACAGTCTGATTCGCCAGGTCGCGCAAAATTGGTTACTATCCGCCCCCCACTTGCCAGCCTTGCAGCCAGATGTCGACGATCATTGATAACTTTATTGCCCCACCCTGCCATGCCGAAATAGAGATTCTCTATCAGGATGAACACCTGGTGCTGATCAACAAGCCGACCGGACTGCTAAGCCTCTCGGGGAAAAATCCGCTGAATCTCGATTCGGTGCATCACCGCCTGGTGCAGCAGTTTCCGGGCTGTACCCTGGTGCATCGCCTTGATTTTGGTACATCCGGGTTGATGGTGATCGCGCGCAATAAAGCGATAAATGCGGCACTGTGTCAGCAGTTCAGTCAGCGGAGCGTAACGAAGGTTTATACGGCGCTGGTGTGCGGCCACCTGACGGATAATGAAGGGGTGATTGATGCGCCTATTGCCAAAGATCCGGCGCTGTTTCCGCTGATGTCCATCTGCGCGCTGAACGGCAAACCGGCGCGTTCTCGCTATCAGGTGGTAGCGCGTGAGTCTCGTCAAACCGCAGGAGAAGCGCCAATGCCGTTGACGCGGGTGCAGTTAATGCCAGAAACCGGGCGCACGCATCAGCTACGTATTCACTGCCAGCAGTTGGGCCACCCGATTCTCGGCTGCGACCTGTACGGCGGGCTAATCAGCGCCGGGCAGCCACCTCGTCTGATGCTGCACGCCAGCGCACTGGATTTTGTCCATCCGGTGAGTGGCGAGCAGATTCACGCCCGCAATCTCAGCCCGTTCTGACATTCACGTCATAACCGACATGACGATTGGCGATTTACCACATCAGATCGTCAGGCACTTTGAAGTCGGCGTACGGGTCATCTTCATCCTCAGCTTCCTGACTTAATACGCTGTGCAGCACGATGCTGCTGGCATCACGCTGCGCGATTTTATCCGCCACCACGGCAGGGATAATGGCGTACTGCGCATCGCCGTTGCTATCGATGCTCAAACGGGCAATAGCCAGACGCCCATTCACCAGTTGGGTCTGCGTCAGCTTATCAACCAGCATTTTTTTAATCAGATTGTTATCCGTGAAGTTGAAACTGATATCCCCTTTCGCCACGGTGATGCGGTTCATTTCGATCAGCTGCTTAACCTGCGCCTGATACTCTTTGGCCTGTGCGGCCTGTTTAATCTGCTCGTTGAGCTGTTTATCCCGCTCTAGCTGCGCTTTTTTATTCTCTTCAACCGCTTCGCGCGCTTCACGCGCCTGAACACGCGATTTTTTCGCCGTCTTTTGCACTTTGGCGACTTTTTTACTCGAGACTAAACCCGCTTTGAGCATCTGCTCCTGGAGAGTAAGTTTTGCCATTTTTATCTGTAAATCCTGTGAAAAATTTGTCGGATTATACCCGCAAAGCCAGCGCCTGCGCGAGTCAAAACCGGCCACGGAGAGACGGTGATTTGGCCTGAAACTGAAGGTGTGAATTATAAATCCCCCTGTTAAGCGTGATTATTTCACCGCTGCCACTACGCACGTAATCTCATATTTGGACAAGTTTTAGGCGATATATCACCTGCGTAGATGAATCATCCTTACCCTTTGCAAGCCCTTTCCCTACCCGGCTCGCAAATATGCCGTTAATGATCACACCTCGCTTCACCGCTTCCGCGCTGGCGGGTATAGTGTTCGGCCTGGCAACGCTCATATCGCCTGCATATTCCTCGTCATCATCAGGGTATTGATGCCAAAAGCCGCCCTGGGTACGAGACATACGAGATGAGCCGCCACCACCATTTTGATACATAAAGAATTTGAGATACGGACAGGACAATTATGGACTCCACACTCATTACCCCTCGCCCTGATGAGGGGAATGCCCCTTCGTCAGACCGCGCCCGACGTGCTGCCCTTGGCAGTTTTGCCGGTGCCGTGGTCGACTGGTTTGATTTCTTACTCTATGGCATTACCGCAGCACTGGTGTTTAACAGTGAATTTTTCCCCCAGATCAGCCCAGCGATGGGGACTTTAGCCGCTTTCGCCACCTTTGGTGTCGGCTTCTTGTTTCGCCCACTGGGCGGTATTGTGTTTGGTCACTTTGGCGATCGTCTCGGCCGTAAACGCATGCTGATGCTCACCGTATGGATGATGGGTGGTGCCACCGCCTGTATCGGTATTCTGCCCTCGTTCTCTGCCATTGGCTGGTGGGCACCAGCCCTGCTGGTTACGCTGCGTGCCATTCAGGGCTTTGCCGTGGGCGGTGAATGGGGCGGCGCGGCCCTGCTGGCGGTGGAGAGTGCGCCATCAGGCAAAAAGGCGTTTTACAGCAGCGGGATTCAGGTAGGTTACGGCGTTGGGTTGCTGCTTGCCACCGGGCTGGTTTCCCTGATCAGCAGCCACACCACCAATGAGCAGTTTTTAAGCTGGGGCTGGCGTCTGCCGTTCCTGTTCAGCATTTTGCTGGTGCTGGTGGCGTTGTGGATCCGTAATGGCATGGAAGAGTCAGCGGAATTTGAACAGGCGAAAGAAGCACAGCCGCAACAGAAAAAACAGCGACTGCCGGTGATTGAAGCCCTGTTACGTCATCCGGGCGCATTTTTGAAAATTATTGCGCTGCGCCTGTGTGAACTGCTGACGATGTACATCGTTACGGCGTTTGCTCTGAACTACTCCACGCAGAACCTCGGACTGCCGCGCGAGCTGTTTCTGAATATTGGCCTGCTGGTTGGCGGCATCAGTTGCCTGACGATTCCGCTGTTTGCCTGGCTGGCTGACCGCTTCGGTCGCCGCCGCATCTATATTGTCGGTGCCCTGTTGGGCGCCGTGAGCGCCTTCCCGTTCTTTATGGCGCTGGAGCAGCGTTCGATTGTTGGCGTCGTGATCTTCTCACTGCTGTTGGCTAACATCGCCCATGACATGGTAGTTTGCGTGCAACAGCCGATGTTCACCGAAATGTTTGGCGCAAGCTATCGCTACAGCGGTGCCGGTGTCGGCTATCAGGTGGCCAGCGTGGTTGGCGGCGGGTTTACCCCGTTTATTGCAGCCGGGCTGCTGGCATTCTTTGGCGGTGAATGGCATAGCGTAGCCATTTACCTGATGGCTGGCTGTCTGATCTCTGCCTTAACCGCCATCTTTATGAAACCTGCCGCAGAAGCTCACAACCCGTAACCTGCTCAGGTAACGATCGGCCCTTTCCGGTCGTTACCTGCCTCTCTCAACTCACACCGTCGCGAAACTTTCCAGATGCTGGCTGATGGTGTTTTTGCGGTAAGCGCTGACCATCAACTCCTGGGTTGCCCGGGTAAATGCCACATACAGGGCCGGAATTGCCTGGGTTTCATCCTCTGATTTACTCGGCACAAATGAGGCGTTAAGTACCGCGACAAACGGAAACTCTAACCCTTTGCTGCTCTGATATGTCAGTAAGTGCACCACATCATCCTGGTGGGCATAGCGTTTCTTCTCCGCCGGTTCAAAGCAGGTCGCGAAAGGTATCCCCTCGGCGCTGAGCTTTTCACACAGCGGTAGCGCCGAGAATTTGGCCGGAAAGAGAATGGCAATGTCGCCCCAGCGGCCATACTGCGCGCGTTTTTGCTTGATCCACCTCAGCACCTGTTGCGCCTCTTTTTCTACCGAATCACAGCTGATGATAACGGGGTCAGTGCCCAGCTCACCACAGGCTTCGGGCAACACCTGGGGGATCTCTTTGTTGTGGTGCTTTTCGAAATATTCGCGGGAGAACGCGTAGGCAAAATTCAGGATGCTTTGCGGATTGCGGTAGTTGACGCGCAGAATTGAGGTTCGCCCCTGAGCCTGAATCCCTACGCTGGCGAGAGAAAAGTTCAGCGCCCGCTCGCGACGATACAGTGACTGCGCATCGTCGTACATCAGCAACAGCGATCGCTGTTGATTATCGAACAGGCGTGCAATCAGCGTCAGCCAGCGGCTGTCAAAGTCATGCCCTTCGTCAATCACCACCGCATCATAACCGGCATCGGTATAGTCACCGCTTTCCTGTGCCGCCTCCAGCGCAATAAAATGGCTGTCATGACTACCACGACTCAGCATTTTCACGCCTGAGGTTTCCACTGCGTGCTTACACCACGCATGGAAATAGAAGACGTGTACTTTTTCTGCCAGCCCGCGTGCGGCCAACTGTTCACGCAGATAATTTGAGAGCGTGATGTTGTAGCACAGCACCAGCACCGGGCGTTGCAGGGTTTCTGCCAGGTAGAGGCAGCGATAAATCAGAATCAGCGTTTTTCCCGAACCCGCCACGCCATGAATAACCCTGTGCCCTTCACCGATATTACGCGCCAGTACCTCTTGCTGAATATCCATCACTTTGGCCAGCGAGTTGGCCTGCTTTTTGGGCTGGATAACAATTTCAGGGAACAGATGCTGGCGGACAATATCGCGGATTTCCGGGGTGATGGGGGGTCGGAACTTACCCTTGAACAGACCGCTGAGTTTATTTCTGAACACTGTCGCGGGTGTGGTTTCTGTCATTTCGTCCTGACAGATTGTTAGCGCCGTGGGGAATATTGCGTCGTCTAGCGGGTTTGTGGACAATGACTGTAGCTGGCGTCGGGTTATATTGGTAAATACCACGCCGTAAGCCCAGGCCAGATTTAATTTCCCCTGATATGCACCAGTTTGTTGCAACCGGGGTTCCTGCTCAAGCTTATTGACCGTCGCACAAGCATACTGTTTTACCTGCACCAGAGGATGACTGTGATGCACTTCACCTTTGTCAGTCTCCAGCGTGACGCGTTGTGGGCTGGCATAGCGCAGCGTTGAAGGTCGCCAGTCTTTCACTTCGAGGAAAATAAGCCCAAGGCCTGGGTCAATCACAATAAAGTCTGGATGGAGATGGTCACGACCAACGGGAATATCGTACCAGATCAGGCAATCATCTGGCAGCAGTGCTTCAAGTCGTTGGGCTACACGCCGCTCTCCCGGTGTCATCCGGTCTGAGCAGGTAGAGAGAGAGGTAATAAGCTTTGCCATGAAATATCCATTTACCGATGCAGACGTCCTGTAATATTACAGTTCACAGGCATTCTTACATCGTCAGCGGGTGGGAATGATAGCGCCTTATTATGGACGGAAACCACTGATTGTCTATATTGATCAGGCAGAATTCAGTTATTAGAGGGTCATTTTTTCAATTAGCGAGGTAATCGGTTAATCAGCCTATCCTCCTTCATAATTAAGCCAGCGATCAAACCACTGGCTATTTATTCAGGAAAATCGAGCCACAATTGCGTTATTAAAATAATACCGCACTGGATCAGAATACATTTAGCCTCATTCATCGACCCAGACAGGATGCGCCGGTAAATTAACCGGCTGGTAAGCGGGAATCGCCGCCATGCGCTGTTGCACCGAAGTGTGAATCAGCGCCCCGTCAGGAATGAAGCGCGGCTCCCCAAGCGGCAGGTACCAGCCCAAAAAGGCGGTTCGCCCACGCCACTCACGAAAGCGTAGTGCTTTTGGAAGACACTCCAGTAGCCACCATCCCCCGGTCAGTGAATCATGCAACTCACCTACGTCGTCTGGCGCGACAAAGATCTCCTCGCTGTGCGGCAGCCGACCGCCGTGGGAAATGGCCTGTAGCGCAACTGCATCATAGGTGAGTCCCGCCTGTTGGGCCTGTTGTAGCATCCAGTTCAGTGGATATTTCGACAGCCCGCTTTCACTTTCTGGATAACCGCCCCCCACATCGGCATGTACGCCAGCGAACCAGATCTGACGAATATCCTGGGAGAGCTCACAGGCTTTGTCATAGGGATCGGGGCGATAGTTTTGCGGCGAATTCCAGCGATTGAGGCGGAACATGCGACGACGCTCATCGATAGAGATCGCCTGACGGAAGATTTTCACGGCCCGATTGGTGCGCGTGAAGGGCAGCGTTTGCATGCTGGGGAACAGGCGGTCCATGCGTGGCACAATCACCGACGCCACGCTATCCCAGACGCCGATAAACTCAATGCGCGCTTGCCTTCCACCCGCCACTCGACCAAATGACCAGATATTCTCCAGCGCAGTCGCACGTCCTGCCGGGGGGAGATTCCCGCTGGCTTTTTTATAGGTGGTCAGGCCATAGCTGGCGAGGTTGTACTGCTCCGGTGCCAGCACGCCAATGGTATCAATCAGCGCGGCCAGCACCCGCACAGTGTAAGCACCGCGACTGAAGCCGGTGAGGTAGATTTTGTCACCCGGCTGCCACTGCTGGCACAGGAATTGATAGGCGGCCAGGATGTCATCATCCATGCCGTAACCGGTCGCTAACCCAAACAGCGTGCGCCACTTCTGCCGCATGCGTTGCCAGGCGTTGGCAAGGCTCAGGGTGCCGACACCCGGTGAATAAAAGACTTTTTGCTGCTCATTTTTCTCAAGGATGCGGAAAAATTTGAGCACGTTCGACATGGTGGTGTTGATCTCATTGCCGGTGCCATCGCAGCAAATCACAATACGTTTGCTCATTCACGCTCTCCGCTGACTTTTATATTTAAAAAGTAGCACTTGAAAAGCCAACCCGCGCTGCGCTTAATTTTTAGAGGGCGAAAGCAAAGTGTGAACCATCAGGCAGCTCAATATCCAGACGCAGCTTACCGCCCGTGGCTTCAACGTAGCGTTTCAACGTGGAGAGCTTGAGATCGCGGCCAGGTTTTTCCATCCCAGCGATCGTTGGCTGCCGAATACCCAATGCATTCGCCATCTCTACCTGTGTTTTTTGTACCCGTTCCCGCAGCGTGGCGAGGTGGATATTGAGTAAAATATCCGTCGCCATCGCTTGTGCTTCCACCACGACCTGCGGCTGTTCGTTAGCCAGCAGTTGTTCCAGCGTACTACCCATAGCATTACTCCTTTTTGGTCAGACTTTGAAGATGTTGAAAAAACGCCTGGTCAGCCAGCGGGATCATCTCGCGGTAAAAGCGTTTCTCATTGCCTACCTTGTTACCTGCACACAACAGAATGGCGTACGTTCAGGATCAAAAGCAAAAAATGCGCGTAATGGCTCGCCTCGGCTCTGGATACGAAGCTCTTTCATATTGTTGTAGCGCGACCCCTTAATCGTGTCTGCGTAAGGTCTGGGTAAGCCAGGACCTTTTTCCCGTAGCACGATTAACGCTGCGAGAACGCAAGCGCGATCGGTCTCATGCAAAGCATGAAACCAACGATCAAAGCTGTCAGTGGTTTTAATAGCCCACACAGGATCTCCTTATCAATATAGGTCAGGTACTATATAGGTGTAAAGCAATAATCCTGAGGGTACGCATTTTGTTGGATCACGACAGCGGGCAAAAATCGGGGTTGGGAGAGGGTTTCCACGCTGAATTCTGGACTTGCATTCCTGTAGGGGTTTTCAGAACCTACCTCGCAAAATTCACTCTCTGGGTTCTATAGTTAAGCGCGGACAACTGACACGGAGTAAGGGTGATGAGCACAAGTAACTATCTTCCGGTAAGAGAAGCATGGCTGGCGAGCGGGACAGAGGCGGCGCTGGAGCCCGATTTACCCATTATCGATGCCCACCACCATTTTTATGATCGTCCCGGCTGGCAATATCTGCTGGAGGAGTATCTGGCGGATGCGCAATCCGGCCATAACATTACCGCTTCGGTCTTTATGCAGGCATTGACGCGCTATCGTACTGAAGGGCCAGAAGCGCTGCGCCCGGTGGGTGAAGTTGCCTATGTGGCAGATGCCACCGCTCATCAGCAATTGCTTCGCCCCCGCGTTGCCGAGGGGATTATTGGTTATGCCGATTTACGCCTCGGGGCTGCCGTTCGGGAAGTGCTGGATGCGGAACTGGCTGCCAGTCATGGCCGTTTACGCGGCGTGCGACATCTGGTGGCATGGGATGAAGATCCCAGCCTGGTAAACCCGCTTTCGGCGGCACCTGCGGGCTTGTTACTGAATAAGGACTACCAGGCGGGCGTGGAACAACTGGCCGATTTCGGCCTCAATTATGAGGCCTGGCTGTTCTTTACGCAGCTGCCTGAGCTCTTCGCGCTGGCCCAGCGTTTCCCGGAGACGCGCATCGTCATCAACCACTGCGGCGGCGTGGTGCGCATTGCTCGCTACGCCAACCACCCGGAAACCGTTTTTGCCCAGTGGGCACACGCCATGCGCCAACTGGCACAATTACCCAATGTGTATGTGAAACTGGGTGGGCTGGGGATGCGCATTAACGGGTTTAACTTCGAGCAGGGTGAGCGCCCGCCCACTTCTGCCGCGCTGGCTGAGGCCTGGCAGCCGTGGATGATGACCTGCATTGAAGCCTTTGGCGTCGAGCGCTGTATGTTCGAGAGTAATTTTCCGGTGGATAAAGGCTCATACCCGTACAGCAACGGCTGGAATGCCTTTAAACGTCTCACCGCAGGCGCAAGTGCAGCGGAACGCGACTGGCTGTTTCGCGGTACGGCAAGCCGGGTTTATCAGCTGGAGATACCAGAACGTGATAGCAATCATGGAATTTAATTCATGCATGTCACAATTGCCGCCTAAAAATGGACTGGCGTCACATTTTCATGTGACGCTGGCTCCACTGCGTAAAATATTCAGCAAGCAGAGCACTGGCGGGGTCAGCAGCGTCTCCTCACGGTAGAGTACGCCGAAGGTGCGCTGCATCACCGCGCCAGCAATTGGCACTTCGCGCAGGGGGTGGCCGGGCCTGCCGGGGCCAAGATTGCGCCGCGAGAGCACACTCAGCAGGTGATTGCGTGATATCAACTGCGGCACCAGCAGGATTGAACTGGTTTCGATCTGCACGTGGGCAGGAGGGAGTCCATGCTGCTCCAACAGGCCATTGAGCCAGCGGCGCGTCGCCACCGGGTTGGGGGCCAGCACCCAGCGCTGCCCTTCCAACTTGGCGATAGTGGCAGGCTGCTGAAAAATCGGATGCTCCGGGCCGGCAACAATCACCACCTCATCATCGATCAACGGGTAGGCGGTAAACAGCGGGTCGTCATCCGTGAGTGGCCCAAGCATTAAATCAATATGCCCTGCGTGCAGCAGATTGCGCAGGTGATCGTTCATGCCCAGCGTCAGCGACAGTGTCACGGCGGGAGCCGTGCGCATAAATTCTGCCGTCACCGCAGGCAACAGCAACTCGGCCATGGTGCTGGACACCCCCAGCCGGACGTGGCCGCGCACCCCACGGGCAAAATCCTGAATTTGTCGTTTAGACTCTTCCACACCGCGCTGGAGCACTTTCGCTCGCTCCAGCAACACCGCCCCCGCGGGCGTCAGAACAATGTTGCGCCCACTGCGGCTAAACAGCTGAGTCCCCAGCTCCTCTTCCAGCCGTTTGATGCATTTCGACAGCGCCGACTGCGTCCGGCACAGCTTTTCAGCTGCCCGGCCTAAATGGCCCAACTCTGCAACGGTGGCAAAGTAATTCAGATCACGAAAATCCATCGATCTATTCCTGAGATTCAACAATCACTGAAAATTAGCAGATAGACCCGCATTGAACAAATTGCACACAATAGGCGCATACCCCCTTGTTCCCAGGAGAACCGGATGAGCACTTTGCCTGATTGCACCGCCCAACAAACCGTTCACCTCAGCCAGCTCCGCGCAACCGTGACACAAATTTTTTCCGCCTGGCTGCCCAGCGAAGATGCTGCCGTGGTTGCTCACTGCCTGGTCGATGCTGAAGCACGCGGTGTGGCTTCACATGGAATTGGTCGGATACCGGTTTATACCCAGCGTTTACGCTCCGGCGTGGTGAATGCGCGCCCGCAGTTTCGCCTCAGCGCAGGGGACGGCGCTACTGCTCACCTCGACGGTGATAACGGCATGGGCTATCTCGTCGCACGCAGAGCCATGCAGGAAGCGATAGCACGCGGCCAGCAATACGGGATTAGCATGGTGTTGGCCTCTAACAGCAATCACTTTGGGATGGCGGCCAGTTGGTTACAGCAGGCGCTCGACGCAGGATTAGGGGCGATGGTGTTTACCAACGCGCCGCCGCTGATGCCGGTGTGGGGTGGACGCACGCCGTTCCTTGGTACCAGCCCGTTTGCGTTTGCGGCCCCAGGCGGTAAAACGCCGCTGATGCTGGATATGGCCACTTCGGTGGTGGCATTTGGCAAAATTCGCCGTGCTGCCAGACGCGGTGAGGCGATACCGCAAGACTGGGCGCTGGATGCCGCAGGCCAGCCCACTACCGATGCACAAGCCGCGCTGGATGGCGTGGTGTTACCCATGGCTGGGCCCAAAGGTTCCGGTCTGGGATTGATGATGGAGCTCCTGGCGGGTGTGATGTCTGGCAGCGGCTACGGCGGCGAGGTGCGTAATCAAAACAGTAATTTCAGCCAGCCGCAGAACGTCGGCCATGCCTTTATCACCTTCCGCCCGGATATTGCCCTGCCGCTGGAGAGCTACGTTTCCCGCGCCGATGAACTGGTCGCACGGGCCAAAGCTTCCCCTCTGGCTGAGGGCTTCAGTGCCATCCATATGCCAGGGGAACGAGAAAACCAACGCGCCGCCGCAGCGGAGAGAGATGGACTGACGATCGGCGAGCAGGATCTCGCGATGCTGGAGCAACAGTTAACGCTGTCACAAGCCTGATATCGCCGTAGCCGCTCACAGAAGCGGCATTGGCGATCCCTACGATCCTGACGAGGTGCCCCATGACGTCTGAAATCCGTAACGATCTGTCACCACCGGCGCTAAGCCCCGAAGAGCGCCGCCTGTGCCGTATCGCCGCATGGCGGCTGATTCCGCTGCTCGGTCTGGCCTACTTCTTTAATTATCTCGACCGCACCAGCGTCGGTTACGCAGCGCTACAAATGCGCGATCAGCTCGGCCTGACGGCCTTTCAGTTTGGTCTTGGCGCGGGGATTATGTTCTTTGGCTACTGCCTGTGTGAAGTGCCCAGTAATCTGGCGATGTACCGGTACGGCGCGCGAGTCTGGCTGGCCCGCATTATGATCAGCTGGGGGATAGTTGCTACGCTGATGGCGGTGGTGGTCGGCCCCTGGAGTTTTTATACCCTGCGGCTGCTGCTGGGGATTGCCGAGGCGGGGTTTTTCCCAGGCGTGATTTTCTATCTCAGCCTGTGGTTTCCGCCCCAGTTTCGCACCCGCGTGCTGGCCTGGTTCACCATTGCCACCCCGGTGTCGTTTTTAGTCGGTGGCCCGCTCTCCACCAGCCTGCTGCAAATGCACGGCCTGGCAGGACTGGCGGGCTGGCAGTGGATGTTTGTGATTGAAGGATTACCGGCGATAGTGCTGGGGCTGTTCACCCTGCGCTGGCTGGCGGATCGCCCGGAAAATGCTCACTGGATGAGTGATGCCGAGAAACACACCTACCGTAAAATGCTGGCAACGGAAGCGGGGCATAACGACAAAAGCCACCACTTCCGCGCCGTACTGCGTGACCCGCGCGTCTGGCTTCTGAGCGCCATTACCTTTAGCTACACGTCTGGCACCTACGGCATCGGCATCTGGCTGCCGCAGATGTTGAAATCTCAGGGCATCGAGCTGGGACTGATCGGCTGGCTGGCCGCGATCCCCTACTTCTTCTCCACGCTGGGGTTGATCTTCTGGGCCAGAGCGGTCGACCGCGGCGGGCGAGCTGGGGTGCATTTGATCGCTGCCCTGCTGTTGGCCGCAACGGCCTTGATGGTTTCCCTGTATCTCACCAGCCTGGTACCCGCCCTGATCGGGATCACGGTTGCGCTGGTGGGGACGATTTCCGCCAAAACTATCTTTTTCACCCTGCCCGGCACCTTCTTACGCGGTCAGGCGGCCGCGGGTGGCATCGCCTTAATCAACTCCATTGGGGCCTTTGGCGGCTTTGCCGGGCCGTTTATGATGGGCATCGCCCGCGAGATGACCAACTCATTCACCGCAGGCATGATGCTGATGGGCGGGGTGATCCTGTTTGCCGCCGGTCTGGCGCTGGTGCTGCTGCTGTTTATGCGTCAGCGTGAGAGCCAGCTTGCCACGGCTCAGTAAGCTGAAGGTAACTGGCGGCCTCCTCCTGCAACCAGCCGATCAGCTCACGCCGCGCATCGCTGTCACGATCCGGCGTGGTCACTAACCAGTAAGGCCACGGATAGGCCACGCTAACGGGGCTTAACTGCACCAACTCTCCGCGCTGGATCGCCGCCTGCACCACCGAGCGCCGTTCCAGCGCAATCCCCTGACCTAAACGCACCGCTTCCAGCAACAAGTTCGAGTCATTGATGCACAGTCCGCTGCGGGCGGGCGGCGCGGCGATCCCGGCTTTATCACACCATGCCTGCCAGGACTCCATGGAAAAGATCAACGCACTGTCGACAATCGCCTGGGGCGTGTGCGGCAGTACGCCGCCATTAAAGTTCGGTGCCGCCACCACCACATACTCATCGCGAAACAGCAGCTGACTTTGTACCCCTTCCCAATCCCCTTTCCCCATGCGAATCGCTACATCAATACCTTGCTGTGGCAGGTCGTTCAGGGTTAAACCGGCGATTAATCGCAGCGTGATGTGCGGGCAACGGGCGCGAAAGCGCGGCAAACGCGGAATAAGCCAGTGGCTGCCAAAAGAGGGCACCAGCGCCAGCGTCACTTCGGCGACGCGTGGACGGGCCTGCACCAGCCTTGTCGCCTCGGCAATGCGTTGCAGTGCATCCCGCACATGCAGGGCATACAACCGGCCCTCTTCGTTGATCAACAACCCGCGCCCATGCCGGTTAAACAGCTTAACGCCCACCTGTAACTCCAGCGATTTCAGGTGCTGGCTAATAGCAGAATGGCTGACGTGCAGCTCCTGCGCTGCCTGCGTCACGCTGCCTAAGCGCGCTACCGCTTCAAAACTACGCAGCGCTGCCACGGGAGGATAATCGGCCATCGAACGCCCTTCTGTATGAATTGTCAGTAAAACTTACATAATCCGTGAGAAATCCGCAATTTTCTTCCCGGAATAGCTCGGTTATGGTGTTTGCACATCGCAATAACGTCACTTTTACTTACAGGACTGCCTATGAAGCTGTACGGAATGCTGGATTCACTCTTTGTTCGTCGCGTCGCGATTTCACTGCACTATTACGGCGTTGCCTTTGAAAACCTGCCGCTGTCGGTGTTCAGTGATTACGCGGCGTTCCAGCGCGTCAATCCGGTGGTGAAAGCGCCAACGCTGACTCTGGCGGATGGCACTACGTTGATGGAGTCGAATCTGATTCTGAGCTATTTTGAAGCGCAGGCGGATGCAGCGCACCAGCTGTTGCCCACCCAGCCTCAGGCGCTGGCAGAAGATCTGCGGATTCTGGGCTTCGCCCTCGCCGCCGGTGAAAAGGCGGTACAGCACATCTACGAACATCGCGTACGCCCGGAAGAGAAGAGCCACCAGCCGTGGATTGACCGAGTTGAAGAGCAGTTACATGCGGCCTGTGCAGCCTGGAATGGTTTGATTGCCGAGCGCGAGTGGGAAACGCGAAAGGTGGATCAGGTGGCGATCACCAGTGCCGTGGTATGGCGGTTTATTCAATACATGTTGCCTGGGGTGGTAGCCAGCACCCAGTATCCCCATCTGCAGCGCCTGACGCTACAGATGGAGCAGTTACCGGTGTTCAGCCAGTACCCTCATGACTAGCGCTTAGCGCCAGCCCAGTTCCGGGGCAACGTACTTGAGAATGGCATCAATGGTGTGGGCCGCGTAGTCCACACCCAGCTGGTTTGGCACCGTCAGCAACAGGGTATCCGCTTCGGCAATCGCCTCGTCTTCCGCCAGCAGTTTGATCAGCTTCTCCGGTTCAGCCGCATAGCTACGACCAAAAATGGCGCGCGTGTTGGCATCCAGATAACCCACGGAATCGCTCTCCTGACCGCTGCGGCCAAAGTACATCCGGTCCATCTGATTCACCAGCGCAAAGATACTGCGGCTAACAGAAACACGCGGTTCACGCGTATGACCTGCGGCTTTCCAGGCTTCACGATACAGACGGATCTGCTTCGCCTGCTGGATATGGAACGGTTCGCCGGTTTCGTCATCTTTCAGGGTAGAACTTTGCAGGTTCATACCCAGTTTCGCAGCCCACTCCGCCGTGGCATTCGAACCGGAACCCCACCAGATGCGCTCACGCAGCCCTGCAGAGAAAGGCTCAAGGCGCAGCAGGCCCGGTGGGTTCGGGAACATCGGTTGCGGGTTAGGCTCAGCAAACCCTTCTCCACGCAGCACTTCCAGCAGCTCTTCAGTGTGACGACGGCCCATGTCCGCATCACTTTCCCCCTCACGCGGAGAGAAACCGAAATGACGCCAGCCATCAATCACCTGCTCCGGTGAACCCCGGCTGATGCCCAGTTGCAGTCGGCCGTTGGAGATTAAATCAGCGGCACCCGCATCTTCCGCCATGTAGAGCGGGTTTTCATAGCGCATGTCGATAACGCCCGTGCCAATCTCAATGGTTTTGGTACGCGCACCCACCGCGGCCAGCAGTGGGAACGGCGAACTCAGCTGGCGAGCGAAATGGTGTACGCGGAAGTAAGCCCCGTCAGCACCTAACTCTTCAGCGGCTACGGCCAGGTCGATGGACTGTAACAGCACATCCTGCGCAGAGCGCGTGGCGGACTGATTTGACGGCGTCCAGTGGCCGAAAGAGAGGAATCCAATTTTTTTCATAATGAGGCACCTTTACACAGTGATATGCCGCTAGAGTAGCCTGTCTCTGGCTAAGCTGCCTCCCAAATTGAGCTTCCTCCTGTCGCTTTATGCCACCTGCTGTGCTTTCGCCGCGAACTGATTCTCTGGCTGTGGCAGCCCGAGGTTTTCACGCAGCGTTGTTGCCTCATATTCACGGCGATAGAGCCCACGCGCCTGCAACAGTGGGATCACCTGGTCGACAAAATCATCAAAGGCCGTTGGCGTGCCACCGCGCACAATAAAGCCATCGGTCGCGCCAGAGAGGAACCAGTGCGCCAGCCCGTCCGCCACCTGCTCGGCGGTGCCGAGGAATGAAGGACGCGGCGTTGCTTCCTCCAGCGCCACCTGGCGCAGTGTCAGGTTGCCCGCGCGCGCTTTGTGCTTGATCGCATCGGTGGTGCTGCGGAAGCTATTTTCGCCGAGGTTGCCAATGTCGGGGAACGGCGCATCGGGGTCATACTGGCTGAAATCATGATGCTCAAAGTAACGGCCAAGATACTCCAGCGCTTTCTCCAGCGTCACCAACTGTGCCGTGGCCTGATAGCGCTGTTCTGCATCGGCTTCGCTGTCACCAATAATTACGCTGGTGCCCTGGAATACCAGTAGCTCATCCGGACTGCGGCCCTGGGCAATCAGGCGCTGATGCACATCGTCACGGAACGCTTTTGCCTGTTCCGGGGTCTCCTGGCGGGTATAAATGGCATCGGCGGCTTCGGCGGCCAACGCTTTCCCTGCATCAGAGGCTCCCGCCTGGAACACAATCGGTCGGCCCTGCGGCGTACGCCCTACATTCAGCGGCCCCTGTACCTGATAGTAGTGTCCCTTATGGTTCAGCGTGTGCAGTTTGGTTGGGTCAAAGTACTGGCCGCTGGCTTTGTCCCGCGTGAAGGCATCGGCTTCCCACGAATCCCACAGCCCTTTGGTCACCTGCAAATATTCACTCGCCACCCGATAGCGTTCATCATGTTCGGTATGCTTCGCCCGGGAGAAGTTTTTCGCGGTGCCTTCCAGTGGCGTCGTGACCACGTTCCACCCGGCGCGCCCGCCACTGAGGTGGTCAAGGCTGGCAAACTGCCGCGCCACGGTAAAAGGCTCGCTGTAGGAAGTGGAAAGCGTGCCGACCAGCCCGATATGCCGCGTCACCAATGCCAGCGCAGAGAGCAGCGTAATCGGCTCAAAGCGGTTAAGGAAATGGGGAATCGACTGCGGTGTGATGTACAAACCATCGGCGATAAACAGAAAGTCGAAGCGCCCTTGCTCGGCCTTGCGCGCCAGCTGTTGCACAAATTCGACGTTGATACTGGCATCGGCTACCGCATCCGGGTGACGCCAGGCGGACATATTGCCCGATGGCCCCTGAATAATCGCCCCAAGACGAAGCTGACGTGACTGCTGACTCATAGCTGACTCCCTGCAAAATGAATATGAGAAGCGGCAGGCAGATGTGGCAATGCCTGCAACAATTGACGGGTCCACGGATGTTGTGGTGAGCGGAATAACGTCGTCACTTCGCCCTGCTCGACCACTTCCCCATTGCGCATCACCATTACGCGATCCGCCAAATGCTGGATCACGCCGAGATCGTGGGAAATAAACAGCAGCGCGGTGCCGTGCTCGGCCTGCATCTCTGCCAGCAGATCCAGCACCTGGGCCTGCACGGAGACGTCCAGCGCGCTGACCGGCTCATCGGCCACCAACAATGCGGGCTGTGGCGCAAAGGCGCGGGCGATGGCAACGCGTTGCCGCTGACCACCCGAGAGCTGATGGGCATAGCGGGTTAAAAAGCGGTCACCGAGTTGCACTTCATCCAACAGCTGCCGCACGCGGCGCTGCCGTTCTGCGCCGAAGATCCCGACGCTGTCGAGGCTTTCACCAATGATTTTCTCTACCGTATAGCGCGGATCAAACGAGCTGAAAGGATCCTGAGCGATCAGCTGTAGCCGTGCACGCTGCGGCCTGCGTGCCGCCTCACTGAGATTATTCCAGCGCTGCCCTTCCAGCAGCAGCGTACCGCTGTCCGGCTCCGTTAAGCCCATCACCACCCGCACCAGCGAGGTTTTCCCCGAACCGGATTCGCCTACCACGCCCAGGGTTTCACCGGGGTGCAGGCGAAAATTGACGTTATTCAGCACCTGACGGCTGCCATAGGCTTTGTACAGACCTTTGGCCTCCAGCAGCGGTTTATCATGTTGGATCTGACGCTGCGGCAGCGGCTCCGGTTCGGCGGTTGCCAAACGTTGCCCACGGGTTTCCGGCGTCGGTACGGCGCGCAGCAGCTGACGTGTCCAGGGGTGCTGTGGCCGACGCAATAACTGCTCGCCCGGCCCCTCTTCAACCACTTCACCATCGCGCATCACTAATACCCGGTCCGCCAGTTCAGACACCACGGCCAAATCATGGCTGATCAGTAACAGAGCCTGTCCCGCGGCACGTCGCTCTGCCAGCAGTTGCAGGATCTGACGCTGCACCGTCATATCCAGCGCCGTGGTAGGTTCATCGGCAATCAGCAGGTCAGGAGAGGCAGCCAGTGCCGTGGCGATTAACGTACGCTGCCGCTGTCCGCCGGAAAGCTGGTGCGGATACTGTGACAGACGCTGTGCGCCATCGGCGATCCCGGCGGCTTCAAGCAGCGCCAGGCTGCGTGCCTGCGTCGGTTTCTGCCCACTGCCTTGCTGTGCATCCGCCAGCTGTTGCCCGACGCGCCGCAGTGGGTCCAGTGACACCAGCGCATCCTGCAACACATAGCCAATACGTTTGCCGCGCAGACCCCGCCATTCACGGGCTTTCGCCTGCGCCATCTCTTCACCCGCGATCACGAAGCGGTCAGCGGTGAGTTCAGCCCCCGGCGGCAACAGGCCCAGCAGACTCCGCGCCGTCAGGGTTTTCCCCGAACCAGACTCACCCACCAGCGCCACGGATTCCCCTGGCGCTATCTGTAACGAGAGGTTTTTCACCACCGTGTGCGGACCAAAGCGAATGTTCAGATTTTTAATGTCGATCAGGGGGCGGCTCATACTGCTCTCCCGCTAAAGTGGGCCTGCCAGTAGCGGCCGACGGTATTCACCGCCACCACCGTCAGGGTAATAAATACGCCCGGCCAGACCGCAATCCACCACGCGTTGCGCAGGTAGTTGCGTCCCTCAGCCAGCATCAGCCCCCACTCGGCGGTGGGCGGCTGTGGTCCCATACCGAGAAAACTTAAGCCCGCCGTGCCAATAATCGCCGTGCCTAGACCCAGCGTGGCTAATGCCGGCACTTGTGCCATGGCGTGGGGCAATACGTGACGGCCAATCAGCGTCACCGGCTGCAGGCCAAAAGTACGCGCCTGTTCCACATAGCCGGAAGTCATCACCTGGTAGGTTTGGGTACGCACGACGCGCGCAAAGCGCGGCACCGAAGCCACGCCAAGGGCAATGATCAGGTTGGTGGTGCCAGGGCCAGTAAATGCAATCAGCATCAGTGCCAGCAGCAGATCGGGGAAGGCGGAGATCACATCCACCGTGCGGCTGATCGCTTCATCGATCACCCCACCCGCCAGGGCCGCCAGCAAGCCCAGCAGCGTGCCGAACACCACCGCGACCGTCACCGCAGCGGTACTGATCATCAGCGAGTAGCGGCTGCCGTAGATCACCCGGGCGAGTACATCTCGCCCTAACTGATCGGTGCCTAACCAGTGCTGCCACGAGGACGGCAGCTGTGCATTGACGGGATCGGCAAGCAGCGGATCGGCATGAGTTAACCAGCCAGGCACGATCACCGCCAGCGCGATGATGAGTAAAAATAACAACGCCAGCCATAAACCGGTTGGCGGAACGGCAATGCGCCGCAGGCTTACTGCACTCATGATTTCCCCTCACGCAGACGTAAACGCGGATCGATCAGCAAGCTGAGAATGTCGGTCAGCGTACTCATCACCACATAAATCAGCGCCGAAACAATGGCCACGGCCAGTACCACCGGCAGATCTTTTGCCAGCACCGCATCCACCGTCAGGCGACCTAAGCCCGGACGCCCAAAGACCTGCTCCGTAATGACCGCACCGCTGAGTAAACCGCCGGTTAACCAGCCGGTGAGTGTGACTACCGGCAACGCCGCATGGCGCAGAGCATGACGCAGGCGAATGCGCCACTCGGTGACGCCCCAGGCGCGCAGCGTTAGGGCAAACGGTGCATCCAGCGCCAGTTCCATTTCGCGTCGCAGCACCTGCGCCAGCACCGCCCCCTGCGCCAGTCCCAGCGAGAGCGCAGGCAGCACCAGTGCGGAAAACTGGCGATCCCCGGCAACCGGGAACCAGCGCAGGGTAAAGCTGAAGATAAACAGCAGAACAATCCCCATCCAGAACGAAGGCGTAGAAGCCAGCAGCAGTTCCAGGGTGGCAGCGATGCGTCGCCCCCAGCGGCGATGGGCTGTAAACGCCGAGATCAGTACGGCGAACACCACGCTCACCACCAACGCCGCCAGCGTCAACTTCAGGGTGGGCCAGATTTGCGACATCAACAGGTGGCTGACATCGGTATTGAGCATGTAAGAACGCCCCATGTCGCCATGCAGTAACCGCCAGAGATAAGACAGGTATTGCCACCACAGGGGTTTATCCAGCCCCCACTCTGCGCGAATCGCGGCTTCGATCTCCGGCGTGCGCACCTGCTCGCCAATCAACAGGCTGACGATATCCCCCGGTGCCAGGTAGACGGCGGCAAATGCCACCGATACCGCAGCCCAAAGTACCGCCACGCCCCCTAGCAGGCGCAAACCCACACGACGCGCCAGTTTCAGGCGCGGTGAGGGCCCCGGGCGCGCCGGGGTCGATGGGTTTACAATGCTGTCTACACTCATGACTTACTCTCCCGTTAGTGGGCGCTTAACCAGATGTCATACGGGTTTTCTGGCATCTGCTTGAAGCTACGGAACTGGATGCCGTGCACATAGCTGGCTGCGGCGACCTGGTCTTCCGGCTCATACAGGGGGATCGCCACCGCTTGCTGCAACAGCGCATAGTTCTGCAGCTCACCATAGAAGCCACGGCGCTGAGTGGTATCCAGCGTACTGGCGGCCTGATCGAGCCAGTGATTGATTTTGGCGTCATTAATACGGCTATAGTTGATCGGTCCACCGGCCTTCACAGGACGGTAGTGGTTTTCAATATCGATGCCATCCGGCGGGGTGTTGGAGTTGGCAATCGCGCCAAATTTCCCGCTGTTGCGTACATCCGCATAGGTGCCGGAATCCACATAGCGCAGTTTGATATCCACGCCCAGACGCTGACGGGCCTGCGCCTGAATGGCCTGCAACAACACGTCACGCTGGTCGCGTACCGTGGCCTGAGCCTGAATCACTTCAATACTCAGGCGTTGGCCGTCCTTGATGCGATAGCCTTGCGCATCACGGGTTTTCCAGCCTGCCTCATCCAGTAACTGATTCCCCAACTGCGGGTTGTTGCCATATTTCCCTTCAATGGCTTTGTCATACAGAGGATCGATAGGCGAGGTAATGCCCCAGACGCGGGTACGTTCGCCGCGATACACCGATTGCAGGATCGGCGCAATGTCGAGCCCCTGTAGCAGCGCCTGGCGCACTTTGACATCCTGGGTCGGACCGTATTCCACATTCAGGAACAGCGAGTACGGCGTCCCGGTGTTAAGGGCATGTTGATAGCTGAAGTCTTTGTTATCCTTGAATTCACCGGCATCGTTGCCGGAAATCCCTTCAATCACATCCACCTGACCGGAAAGCAGCGCGCCGGTACGTACCGAAGACTCTGGCAGGAAGCGGTAAGTCACGCGATCCAGCCAGGCCGGGCCCTGGTGATGTGCCGTTGCCGGTGCCCAGTTGTAGTGCGGATTTTTCACGAAGGTGATCTGCTGGCCCTTTTCGTAGCTTTGCAGAATAAAGGGTCCGGTACCGGCCAGTTCTTTACCGCCGGATTTGAGCTGGGTTGATTGCCAGCTTTTCGGTGACAGCAGCGCCAGCCCTGAAGAGAAGGCCAGGAACGGACTGTAAACCTGCTTCAGCGTGACCACCACGGTGTAGTCATCCGGGGTGCTGATAGTGTCGATCAGCGCACCTTTGGCGCACAGCGTTGAACCTGCGCAGTAGGCGGCATCCTGGGTGTGACGGAAGTTTTCCGCTACCGCAGCCGCATTGAATTTTTCACCATCAGAGAACGTGACATCGTGGCGAAGATTGAAGCGGTAGGTTTTCCCGTCGTCACTGACGCTGTAACTCTGGGCTAACCACGGCACATAACCGCCATCCGGCGTGCGGGCTAACAACGATTCCCACGAGTTACGTAGCAGCAGCTCCACTTTATCCTGGCCGTTGAGCTGTGGGTTCAGGGTAGCGGGTTCGGTTTCAACCCCCCAGGTGAGATCGCCACCTGATTTAGGTTGTTCGGCGGCGCTGGTGTTAGCGGCAATAGCAGACAGGCTGGCAATTCCCAGCGTCAAAGCGAGCAGGCTCAGTTTCATAAAATCCTTCGTTGTTATGTTGAGTTGTTATAGTTCGGAATGACTACGTACGTTCCGGTATGGCTGCGCTCACGCTTAATGATTTGCGCAGAAATACCATCTCTTCCCCCAGAGGATTGGTACGCCAGAAAAAGGGTTGATAACCCCGGTTTTGATAAATATTGCTCAACCAGGGATGACGAATGGCCGTCGCTAAATAAACCGCAGGGGCTTTCAGCGTATCGGCCAGCAAATGCTGTTCTGCCCAGGTTAATATTTCCGTGCCATAACCCTGACGTTTAAAATCAGGATCTACCGCGAACCAGTGAATAAAGGGCAGATGAACCGGTGCGTTGTCATCCTGCTCCCACGGCATTCTAATGGTTACCGTGGCGACAGCCCGCCCTTCTCTTCTCAACAGCAGTACGGTTTCTGTGGCAATCACTGCACGCACTTTTTCTACCGTGCCTTGCAGAATGGTAAACCGAATATCAAACTCTTTTACTGCGGCATAAGCGCGTTGTAATAAATCAAAGACTTCCTCTGCATCCGTCTCGCGCGCTACCTGAATCAATGAGGCCATTATTTTATCCGGCTAACTCTGTTGCGCTGATTATTAAAATTCCCCCTCCCGGATGTAAACCGACAATAGTGGCAATGGTTGTGCTGAATTCAGATATTCACTTTGGTTAGCTCTATTAAAACTATGGTTAGCGTAATAATGAATAATATCGGACGAGAAAAATCCTTTTTTTGCCGAAAAAACTGAGGTAAATCAGCACCCGCAATGCTGGCATCCCGCAGCACAAAACCTTAAGGTGTTAAGCTTCAGACACCACAAAGACAGGGAAACTATGCGCATTTTAATTGTAGGAGCCGGAGCAACCGGAGGCTATTTTGGCGCGCGTCTGGCACAGGCCGGGCGGGATGTCACTTTCCTGGTGCGTGAGCGCCGCCATCAGCAGCTGCAACAGTTTGGTCTGGTACTGCAAACCCCGGAAAGCACGGAGATCCTGCGCCCGCAGTGGCTGCAAGCCGCAGAGCTGACCACGTCGTTTGATCTGATCATCCTGAGTGTGAAAAGTTTTGCACTGGAACAAGCACTGCAAGATATCGTCCCTGCGGTGGGTGAAGAGACATTGATCTTGCCGCTGCTGAACGGCATGCGGCATCTGGATCTGCTGCGCGCGCGTTTTGGCGATCATCGGGTGCTGGGAGGTATGTGTAAAATTCATGCCACGCTGGGTGATCAGGGTGAAATTATCCAACTTTCTCGCCTGCATCAGCTTTACTTCGGCACGCTGGATAACCGCGACGATCCGCGTCTGGCACAGGTTGAAGAGGCTTTGCGCACGCCGCAGTTCGATCTGTTCCCCAGCGCCGATATTATCACTGAGCTGTGGGAAAAATGGCTGTTGCTGAGCACACTCGGAGCCGTTACCTGTCTGGCGCGCGGCAATACCCAGCAGGTGCTGCGATCTGAGGGAGGTGAAGCCTTGTTACAGGCGTTGTTCAGTGAAATATTGAGTGTCATTACGGCTGATGGCTATCGTCCGCGTCCCGCGGTCACTGCCGGGATTTACCAATGGCTGAACAATCCCGAGACCGCAATGACCTCCTCTATGTATCGTGATTTAACCCAGGGCTATCGCATTGAAGCCGATCAGATCATTGGCGATCTGCTGCATCGCGCCCGCCGCAATGGCCTGAGTACGCCGCTGTTGAATGCGGTGTATGTGAATCTCCAGGTTTACCAGCAGGGCTAATAGCACACCTGAGCCGCGCCCCATAAAGGTGCGGCTGTTCCCGCTTTGCGCTGCGACTGTTACACTCCTCTCCTCTTAATCCCGGAGACGATAATGACAGCACGCAGTGCCACCCTGAATGATGTAGCTCGCCTTGCGGGCGTCTCCTATCAAACCGTTTCCCGGGTGCTGAATACACCTCATCAGGTGGCTGATGCCACGCGTGACAAAGTGGCGGCGGCGATGCAGCAGCTTAATTACATTCCTAATCGCGTTGCGCAGCAGTTAGCGGGCAAGCAGAGCCGCACCCTGGGGCTGGCGACCAGTGATTTAGCTTTGCTGGCACCCGCTCAGATTGCCTCCGCCATTCAGCACAGTGCCGCTGTCGCCGGTTACCGGCTGGTGATTGCTATGGGCAACCGGGGAACGGCCGCCGATACGGTGAGTGAACTGTTAGCCCAGCGCGTAGACGGGTTACTGATCAACCTGCCGCTGTCCGCAGGCGAAGCGGAAACGCTGCAACAGCGCTGTGGGGAGAAACCGGTGTTGTTTCTGGATACCGAGGAGCAAGCCGAGGTCGCTAAGTGCCTCTACCCCGCCCACGTTGGCGCGCAGTTGGCCGTTGACCATCTGGTGGCGTTAGGGCACCAGCGCATAGGCATTCTCAACGGCCCTGCGGATTCCGTTGCCGCCCAGGCACGATTTGCCGCCTGGCAACAGGCGTTAGCTCAGCATGAATTGCTCGCGGAGTGTGTGCTGCAAGGTGACTGGAGTGCCGCATCTGGCTATACCGCGATCGCTACGCAACCCCTGTTGCCGCAGGCGCTTCTGGTGGCGAACGATCAGATGGCGCTGGGCGCGATGCGCGCGCTGCATCAGCGTGGCATTGCCATTCCACAACAGATGTCACTGATCGGCTACGACGACACCGCGGAAAGTGCGTGGTATCAACCGGCGTTAACCACCGTTCGGCAGGATTTACAGCAACTCGGCGCGGTGAGCGTCACGCGGATAGTGGCGCAATTGCAGGGGGAAAAGCAGACGGAAGAAGCATTGAAGGCGACATTGATCATTCGCGAGACCACCGGCAGGCCGGTGAACTGACAGCGGGTTGCCCCGCTGTCGTGGGAAGCTTACTCAGGCTTAGGTTCACCCATGGCTTTGAGTTTTTTCGACAGCTCACGGCGCTCTTTTGACAGATCGGCATTTTTGATGATGTATTCATCAACGCGATCTTCATAGTCTGCGCGCATGCTGGCGATAATTTCCTGTACCGCTTCAATGCTCATGCCAGGCTTGAGGTATTCGCTGAGGTTGTCCAGCAGCAGTACGCGCTTTTGGTTATCGCGCACTTTCTTCTCGTTATCGACAATTTCACGCTGCAGCTTGTTTTTACGGCGAAACATCCGCACAAACTCCAGCACGTCCTGAAATGATTGTTTGGCATTATCCATTGGGGCACCTTTTTCTATGCCTGTTGCACAGGCAGCAAGTCGTCACGTACAGCTTAGCGGCACCAACACCGCAAAGCCATGTTAACAGCGTAAATCGGACTGGGCCTTATCTTAGCGCAAACAAATCAATCTTCGCATTAAGTGATTGTCTTTGAGCGTTATTTGCGCAGCGCCAGTTTCATTAAGTCGGTGATGCGCTCCAGCTGCTTAGCCAGCTCCAGGCTGAGCCATAAATAGCCGTGAATCGGCGTTTCTTGCAGTTTGTCGCTGCCTGCTTCGGCAATCAGGGCTTTGAGTTCGGCGCTTAATACCGCCAGTTCATGGCTGCTGGCGGTGACTTCTTCGCTTTTACCATGAATGGCCAACTGTGACAGCGCACGCAGGGTATTTTCGGTGGTTTGCTGCAAGCGACGTAACCCCGGTGCATTCAGTAACAGCAGGTGGCTCTCCCGCGAAGCCCACCACGCATTCACCTGGAGTTCAATGGTGGTCACCATATTACGATTCGTGGTTTGGATCGCCTCAAACACCGACTTCGGAATGCGCGTCTCTTTGCTGGAGGGCACCAGCAGCGCACGCATTTTAATGACGTTGGAGAGCAGCTTCTGAAACGGCTTATTGAGTCGTGGCTTCTCAACCAGATTGGCGGAGAAACCGGCGTGATAAATTTTCGCCATTTCACCCAGCGCATCGCTGAGCTGAATACGCCAGTGCGTGTAAGCCCGCTGCGCCCACACGGCGCTGAACATCAGCGCCATGAGCGACCCCAGAATCACGTCACCACCGCGCCACAGCGCCATGGTGAAATCCCCGGCGGGTGAGCCAACCACCACGCTAAGCGTAATGCCGATCAGCAGCGCCATGTAGGGGTGTTTACCCAGGGTCAGGAAGCCACAGGCAAACATCACCACCGCGCACCACACCAGCATAACCGGCAGGGAGATTAACTCTAACTTCAGGGCAATCAGACCCGAAATGGAACCGGCAATGGTGCCGCCAATACGCTGTACCGCACGTGGGAAAACGTTACCCCAGGTCGAGATCGGCCCCATCACCACCACCAGGGTAATCAGCGGCCAGGTGCCTTCGGGGATGTCCGTGATCCGGACAAACAGAAACGACAGCACAAACGCGATGGCAATACGCACGCCATGCACGCTGCGATAGTGACGATAAAACCAGAATTCGAGTTTTGAAATGGGTTTGTCGGGACGCAAAACGGTGTTCCGTGAATAAAAGCCGAGCCGCTAGTGTAGCGGTTGCCTCTCTGAGAAATAACCGTAGAAACGAGAAAAAAGGCGTTTATTTTGTCAGCATGTCACTATTGAGCAAGCGTGAAACGCCTTTAAAACAGCGGGGAAACGTTCAGATAACAATCTGTTTGCAAGTGGCGGCCAGTGGTCTTCACCAGCCGCCCCACGCATTAGATTTTTTGTTTCACGTAGTCAATCAGGCGCGTCACAATGCCGGCTTTATCCACCGGATTCAGCGCGACTAACGGATAGCTGCCGATCTGCTTATCTTTATCCATCACCTGGATTTCACCGATGACCTGACCCGCATTCAATGGCGCATCGAGCTCTTTACCAGACAGAACATATTTGGCTTTGATGTTCTGCGCTTCACTGCGTGGCACGGTAATAGATTCATCTTCTGCGGTACCCACATCTACCTGATGCGGGTTGCCGTACCAGACATTTTCGCTACCGATTTTCTTCCCGGCGTGGAACAGCTGCACGGTCGTAAAGTTGCTCTGGCCCCAGACCAGCAGTTTACGCGCCTGCTCTTCACGCCCTTTAGAGCTCTTACCGCCCATCACTACCGCAATCAGACGCTGACCATCTACCACGTTCGAGGCCACAATGTTGAAGCCCGCGGTTTCGGTGTGACCGGTTTTCAGACCATCCACATGCAGGCTGTTATCCCACAGCAGGCCGTTACGGTTGTTCTGGTTGATGCCGTTCCAGCTCAGGGTTTTCTCGCTGTACATGGCGTAGAACTCAGGCTCACCGTTGATGATGGCGCGTGAGATTTTAGCGATATCCAGAGCACTGGAGAACTGACCCGGTGCATCCAGACCATGTACCGTTTCGAAGTGGGTATTTTGCAGGCCCAGCTTCTGCACGTAGTAGTTCATCATGGTGACGAAGCTCTGCTGGCTGCCAGCGACATAGTCGGCCAGCGCCACGCAGGCATCATTACCGGAATCAATGATCACGCCACGGCTCAGATCGCGCACGGTGATCTTATCGCCAGGTTTGATAAACATCAGTGAGGAGCCTTTGAACACCGGATTACCGGCCGCCCAGGCATCTTTACCCACCGTAACCACATCGTTCAGGGAAATTTTGTGTTGATCCACCGCGCGGTCGACCACATAGCCGGTCATCAGCTTGGTCAGGCTGGCAGGGTTGCGGCGCTCATCCGGGCTACCCGCAGTTAACACCTGGCCGGTGGCCGAATCCATCAATACCCACGAAGCGGCATCAATGCCAGGTGGCGTCAGGGGGAAAGGCATGGTGTTATCATCCGCATGGGCAGCCGCTGCCCAAACCAACATGCCAGTAACAGTAATTAACAGACGCCTTTTCAACACTTCATCCTCATTAAACGGGCTAAACAACCGCACTTTTTACGGCATATTGCGCTGAATAGGTTAGATAAATTGAAAAAAAGTGTGACTGCGCAAATTTATGTCGCCAGGCTGGAGACAGTGCGCAACTTCCGGGCAAGCGCTTTAGACCCGAGGCGATTTGGTTTACCATGACGCTTTGCCGATATTCAGCCACAGCGGAACCCTATTTTGCCGAACGCCAGCCCCTCGCCTAGCTTTTTATTTCACGATTATGAAACCTTCGGGACCAGCCCAGCGCTGGATCGTCCGGCACAGTTTGCCGCCCTGCGCACGGATTTAGCGTTTAATTCGGTAGCAGAACCCGAGGTGTTTTATTGCCGTCCGGCGGACGACTATCTGCCGCATCCAGAAGCGGTGATGATTACCGGCATCACGCCACAGGTCGCACAGGCTCGCGGGGTTAACGAAGCAGATTTTGCAGCGCGTATTCACGGGCTGTTTACCGAGCCGCAGACCTGTATTGTCGGCTATAACAACGTACGTTTTGATGACGAGGTCACGCGCCACCTGCTGTATCGTAACTTTTTCGATCCTTACGCCTGGAGCTGGCAGAACGGCAATTCGCGTTGGGACCTGCTGGATGTGATGCGTGCCTGCTACGCGCTGCGCCCGGAAGGGATTGTCTGGCCAGAAAACGATGACGGTTTCCCCAGCTTCCGCCTCGAACACCTGACCAAAGCCAACGGCGTGGCCCATGAAAACGCGCACGATGCGATGTCAGACGTACACGCCACCATTGCCATGGCGAAGCTGGTAAAAGAAAAACAGCCAAAGCTGTTTGAGTTCCTCTACACCCATCGTAATAAAAATAAGCTGATCACGCTTATCGATATCCCACAAATGAAACCGCTGGTGCACGTTTCCGGTATGTTTGGTGCCGCTCGTGGCAACACCAGTTGGGTTGTGCCGCTGGCATGGCATCCAGAGAACAAGAACGCCGTGATTATGGTGGATCTGGCGGGCGACATGGCCCCGCTGCTTGATCTCAACGCCAGTGAACTGAGAGAGCGCCTGTATACCGCTAAAAGCGAGCTGGGTGATTTGGCCGCGGTGCCGGTGAAGTTGGTGCACATCAATAAATGCCCGGTGCTGGCACCAGCCAACACTTTGCGCCCGGAAGACGCCACGCGCTTAGGGATTGATCGTCAGCACTGTCTGGATAACCTTGCCGTGCTGCGTAGCCACCCGGAGCTGCGCGAGAAGCTGGTGACGCTGTTTGCAGAAGCGGAGCCTTTTACACCGTCAGAGAACGTTGATGCGCAGCTGTATGATGGCTTCTTCAGTGACGCTGACCGCGCAGGCATGAACATTATTCGCCAAACCGATTCGGCCAATTTGCCTGCGTTGGATCTGAGCTTTAACGATGGGCGCATTGCGCGTTTGCTGTTCCGCTATCGCGCGCGCAACTTCCCCGGCACGCTGGATGACGCCGAGCAGCAGCGCTGGTTACAGCACCGACGTGAGGTGTTCACCCCGGAGCGGGTTCAGGCCTTTATGCTGGAGCTGGAGTCGTTAGCGAGCCTGCATGAACAGGATGCAGAGAAGATGAAGCAGCTTAAAGCGCTGTGGCAGTATGTGCAGGGGCTGGTGTCTTAACCCCATTGGCCCGTCAGGGTTTGTTACCCACATAACACCTTGCACCCCATAAAAAAACAGCGGCTATAAGCCGCTGTTTTTATTTTGCCAAAAGAGAATCAGATCTCTTCGCTGTACTGCGGAACCGGTTCGCGGAACACTTTGGTTACCATTGCCAGGTACACGATGCCGACGGCTGCCCAGATCAGGCCCAGCACCATCGCGCTCTCTTCGAGGTTAACCCACAACGCACCCACTGTGATTACGCCACACAGTGGCAACAGCAGGAAGTTGATGTGATCCTTCAGGGTGTTACGACGTTTTTCACGCACCCAGAACTGCGCAAATACGGAGACGTTTACAAAGGTAAACGCGACCAGCGCACCGAAGTTACACAGCGCCGTGGCAGTGACCAGGTCGAAGTTGATCGCTAACAGCGCAATCGCACCCACCAGCAGCACGTTCAGGGAAGGCGTGTGCCATTTCGGGCTGATATAACCGAAGAAACGCTCCGGGAATACGCCGTCACGGCCCATGACGTACATCAGGCGTGAAACGCCAGCGTGTGCCGCCATACCTGAGGCCAGAACTGTCACCACAGAGAAGATCAGAATGCCAAACTGCAACGCACGACCGGCAACAAACAGCATGATTTCAGGCTGTGAAGAGTCCGGGTCATGGAAACGCGCCACGTCCGGGAAATAGAGTTGCAGGAAGTAAGACACGGCAATAAAGATCACCCCACCAATCAACGCGGTCAGGAAAATGGCGCGTGGAATGGTACGCTCGGCGTCTTTGGTCTCTTCTGACAGCGAACTGATACCGTCAAAACCAAGGAAGGAGAAGCACAGGATAGTCGCACCGGTAATCATCGGCACCACATGCGCATCATCAGACCAGAACGGTTTTGAACTCAACAGCGTGCCGTCGCCAACACCGTGGGCAACGCCATAAATCACCATACCGGTGATCCCTGCCATGACCACAACCTGCAGCCATACAATCACACTGTTGAAGTTCGCTACGGTTTTGATCCCTTTCAGGTTCGACAGGGTCATAAAACCAACCAGCAGCACCACGAATATCCACGATGGGACACCGGGGATAAGCGTTTCAAAGTAACTTTTAGCCAGCAGGATGTTGATCATCGGCATGAACAGATAGTCCAGCAGTGATGACCAACCTACCATAAAGCCAAGATGCGGACTGATGGCCTTTTGAGCATAGGTGTAAGCGGAGCCCGCAGATGGGAAGCGGCGTACCAGCTGACCGTAACTCACGGCAGTAAACAGGATAGCAATCAAGGCAAAGGCATAGGCCGTTGCGACGTGACCGGCAGTAAGATTTGTTACGATACCGAAGGTATCAAACAGGGTCATCGGCTGCATGTAAGCCAGACCAATCATTACGACGGGCAGAAGCGTCAAAGTCTTCTTCAGTTGTGCACGCTGTGGTGCTGGGGTGGTGTTATGCGACATGGATCAGACCTCCCTGCAGGGCGCCGTAGTCATCACGAAAGCGACTGCTTACGTAAGTAAGCATATGCGAATGCATTCCCATCTTTAAAATCCTCAATGCACGCCCTGAGCGTGGTTGTGGTGATTATCTACCCGGTTTAAGTACCGGCCTCATTCAATTCGGACAAAATACATGCAAAAAAATAACCGACGTCATTAGCGTCGGTTATGTCTCTTTTTACAGGCCGGGTATTTTGCCCTGGTGTTTCGCTGAGGGCAAGCCTCAATTTATGTCAGGCGTTTTTCAGCATCCAGTCAATTTCTGTGGCTGTGATCAAGCGCTCAAATTGCTGTAACTCATGGCTTTTACAGGCATACCAGACGGCGCTAAAGCGTTCCCCTAACAGCAACTGTAGCGGATAGCTGTTCTCAAACTCATACAGCGCATCGCTTTGACGCACTGGCAAGGGGATCCCTTCGGCTTCATGACCATTGCCCGTCACCGGATTAGGTAAAGGAAGCTGAACATCGAGGCCATGCAGCATTCCCGCCAGCACCGTCGCCACCACCAGGTAGGGGTTGGCATCTGCACCCGCCACCCGGTATTCGATCCGTCGACTCTCCTCATCGCCACAGGGAACGCGCAGCGCTACGGTCCGGTTGTTATGGCCCCAACTGGCCTGCAACGGCACATAGGCTTCCGGCACAAAGCGGCGATAAGCATTCACATTAGGGGCCAGCAACGCCATGGAAGCAGGCAGCAAATCTAACATGCCCGCCACCATCCGTTTCATCAGGGCCGAGTCGTTGCCCTCTTCGGCGACAAAGGCGTTATAACCTGCCCCATCCACCACGCTGACGTGCACATGCATGCCGCTGCCCGCATACTCTTCATAGGGTTTAGCCATAAACGTGGCGGTCATGCCGTGTTTCTCGGCCACCTGGCGCACCAGCCTTTTCAGTAATACCGCATGGTCACAGGCCATCAGCACATCACGGGTGTGATGCAGGTTAATTTCAAACTGGCCCGGCGAGGCTTCCGCAAGTGCGCCCGCGGCAGGAATGCCCTGCTGGCGTGCCAGCGCATCGATTTCATTCAGCACATCGGCAAAGTGATCGAGATTATCCAGCGAGTAAACCTGGCTCTGCATGTTGCGCTCATCACTGCCGGGCGCACAGGGAGGCTGTATGTAGCCTTCGGCATCACGTTGTTTATCAACCAGATAGAACTCCAGCTCTACCGCTACCACCGGAAACAGGCCGCGCTGGCATAGCTGTTGCCATAGCCGCTCAAGGACATTTCGGGGTTCAACGTCAAAGGGAGTGCCATCTTGGTTGCGCATGGTCAGCAGCAGTTGGGCGATACGTTGTGGATCTGCGGCGGAGGGGCTTAACGTGCCGGGAACAGGAATGCAGATGTTGTCGGGTTCGCCCAGCGACTGACCCAGGCCAGCCTCTTCGACCGTGTTGCCGAGGATGTCCATCGCAAACACGGAAGCGGGGAAATAGCAGCCTTTTTCCAACCGGGTAAGGGCTGAGAGAGGAATCCGTTTGCCGCGAAAAACACCGTTGAGATCGTTAAGGAGAATATCGACATACTGCGTTTCAGGATGGCGTTCCAGCCAGGATTTAACCTCATGCTGGAACGCGCTGGTTCGTCTCTCTTCACTGTGTCGCGTGAAGTCTTCTACTTCTACCAGGTTCGTCATAATCCACCCGCCTGTGACCGGTTTATTGATTAACGCGCTGCTCAAAATAACAGCCGTCTATCAACCATAGCTCTGGTACAAAAAGCGTGCAAATGTAACTTTGTTGTTTGAATTATCGCCAGTCGATTGCTAGATTGAAAATATATTGCACAGTTATGCCTCAGCAATGCCTTTTCGGTGAATATATTGAACAACGGTGCGAGGAGCAGTATGGGCATTATTTTTGACAAACCCTTGATTGGCGTAGTGATGTGTCAGAATAGTTGCGCCGGTCATGCCGTTCAGTCCGTGCATAATAAATATGTTGATGCGATTGTCGCCTGCGGTGGCCTGCCTTTTGCCCTGCCCCACAGCCTGATGGATGTGCCTCATCTATTAGAAAATGCTATAGCCGTACTCGACGGCATTTTCCTTACCGGCAGCCCAAGTAACATCGAACCCTGGCAATATGGGGCCGAAGGCAGTGAGCCCCATGCCGATCCCGGTCGCGATCGTCTGGTCTTTGCGTTACTGGGATTAGCCATTGGCAAAAAGATGCCGCTGTTCGGCGTTTGTCGCGGTATGCAAGAGCTGGTGGTGGCAAACGGCGGCGCCCTGTGGCGCGATTTGAGCCAGCAACCGCAGTTGTTACCGCATCAGGAGGACAAGCACCTGCCGCTGGAACAGCAGTACGCGACACGCCATGATGTCACCCCCGAAGCCGGTGGATTACTGGCCGAGCTACTGGGCAGCACCGAGACAATTGCAGTGAACTCTCTGCATAATCAAGGCGTTCAGCAATCAGCTCCACAATTACGCGTGGAAGCCCGTGCCCCTGATGGGTTGATCGAAGCAGTTAGCCTCATTCACCACCCTTTTGCCCTGGCGGTTCAGTGGCATCCCGAGTGGCAACTGCAACACTCCCCCCTTTCACAACGTCTGTTCAACGGTTTTATTGCCGCCGCAGCAGGTTATCACCAGAGTAAATTGTCATGAGCGATACCACGCTAGCGCCCGGACGTCGGCTGTCGGAGATTCGGCAGAGCCTGGGACTCTCTCAACGGCGCGTGGCGGAACTGGCCGGATTGACCCACAGCGCCATCAGTACCATTGAGCAAGACAAAGTCAGCCCTGCGGTGAGCACGTTGCAGAAGCTGTTGAAAGTGTATGGTTTGTCGCTGTCCGAATTTTTTTCCGATCCCCAGTCGCAGTCGCCCCAGGTGGTGGTGAAACCTGAGTCACTGGTTGAAATTGGCAGCCTTGGCGTTTCACTACGTTTAGTGGATAACGGCCAACGCCCGCGAGCCCTGGGCATGTTACTGGAGAGCTATCAACCCGGTGCCAGTACTGGCGAGAAGCTGCGCCATCCTGGTGAGGAGATCGGCACGCTGCTGGAAGGTGAAATCATCTTACAAATCAACGGACAATCTTTTCATCTGGTCGCTGGAGAGAGCTATGTGATCGACACCGGATTGCCCCACAGTTTTACCAACCGTGCGGAACAGGTGTGTCGCATTGTCAGCGCGCATACCCCGGCCAACTTTTAATGATGCTTTTCCAGGGAGGTGGTAATGGAACATACAGCCAGTTATTACGCTGCCACAACAAATGCGCATCAGCCCTGGCCGACATTGCAGGAGAGCATTCAGTGTGATGTGTGCATTATTGGCGCGGGCTTTACCGGTTTATCCTCGGCGCTGTTTCTGACCGAAGCGGGTTACGATGTGGTGGTGCTGGAGGCGGCGCGCGTCGGTTTCGGTGCCAGCGGGCGCAACGGCGGTCAGGTGGTGAACTCCTACAGCCGGGATGTCGATGTGATTGAGCAGCGCTATGGCAAAGAGATTGCCCGGCTGCTGGGCAGTATGATGTTTGAAGGTGCAGAGATCATTCGTGATCGTATCGATCGCTACGCTATCTCCTGCGACTACCGCCCTGGCGGTATCTTTGCTGCACTGAATGGCCGCCAGTTGCAGCATCTCAGCGAGCAGCAGCGCCGCTGGCAGCAGTATGGAAATACTGATTTAACGCTGCTGGATGAACGCGGTATTCGCGAGCAAATCGCGACCGAACGTTATGTTGGCGGTTTGCTGGACCGGCGCGGCGGGCATCTTCATCCGCTCAATCTCGCGCTTGGAGAAGCCGAAGCGATTCGGCGTCATGGAGGGCGCATTTATGAACACTCACCCGCCGTAGCAGTCAATTACGGTACGCCTCATCGGGTGCGGACGCCAGCCGGTGAAGTCAGTGCGACCTTTGTGCTGTTTGCCGGAAATGCCTATCTTCCGGGCACACTAGAACCACGGTTAAGTCATAAAAGCATGCCGTGCGGCTCGCAGATTGTCACCACAGAACCCCTGAGCCGTGATTTAGCCTTAACGCTGCTACCGAATAATTACTGTGTTGAAGATTGTAATTATCTGCTCGATTACTTCCGTCTGACGGCCGACAACCGCCTGCTCTACGGGGGCGGGGTGGTGTATGGCGCGCGCGATCCTGCCGACATCGCCGCCCTGATCCGCCCGAAACTGCTCCGGACCTTCCCGCAGTTACGCAACGTGGCACTGAGTTTTAGCTGGAGCGGTAATTTCCTGTTAACGCTGTCGCGCATGCCGCAGTTTGGCCGACTGGAAAATAATGTGTATTACATGCAGGGGGACAGCGGTCACGGCGTCACCAGCACGCACCTGTCAGGCAAACTCATCGCCGAAGCCTTACGCGGGGACGCCGAGCGCTTCGATGCCTTTGCCGGTTTACCTCATCTCCCCTTCCCCGGTGGACGCAGATTTCAGGTGCCGCTTACCGCACTGGGTGCCGCCTGGTATGCGTTGCGCGATCGCTTAGGCGTGTAAAACAACAACGCCGGTCATGACCGGCGTTATGTTCAACAAAGGCAATACTGTGCGCTATCAGGTCTGGTTGTTGAGGATCAACTGACCATTACGATCCAGCGGGATGCGGGCACCGGGATCTTTCTCCATGCGGATTTTTCCCTGCTGATCGCCAATTTTGTAGGTCACGTCATAGCCCAGCATCTTCTGCTGCTTGTCATAGACGGTTTTACAACGCTGCTCAGTGGTGGTGTAGGTATCCCTGTCTTGCATCCCACCCTGTACCTGGTTTCCGGCATAGCCGCCAGCCAGCGCGCCCGCCACAGTGGCAACGCTGCGACCACGACCGCCACCAAACTGATGGCCCAACACGCCACCCGCCACTGCGCCTAATACTGAACCCGCGATGCGGTTTTCATCCTGTACCGGACGACGATGCGTCAGGGTCACGTTGCGACACTCCTGACGCGGCTGTGACAGCGTCTCTTTGATCGGGCTGGCAGACAACACCTGCGCATACTGCGGAGTCGTATCAAAGACATTCATGCTGGCGACGGCAGCCACGCCCAAAGCCGCTGCCACACCAATACCGATACCGGCTAACATTGATTTGTTCACAGGAAGACCTCCTGAACTGTAACCGCGCATTCCTGCCGCTAACGCACCGCATAGCGAAAATTCAGACCCGTGTGCGCGTACCACAGGGTTTGTGGAGGTAAGTGTTACAGAGGGGAAGAAACCGCGACATCAGATAAATGGAAGAAAGCAGTGCAGTGTGGGATAAAAAGAGGGTTTTAAGAAAGTTCTGACCGAACTCACGCGGTGAAACCCCGCCGGAGGTTTCACCGCTAACGCACTTAGTGCAGCTTCAGGCGCGGACGCAACACGCGGTTAATACTGCCGACCAACATCATCAGGCCGGTTTTGAAATAGCCGTGCAGCGCGATCTGGTGCATACGGTAGAGTGAAATATACACCGCACGCGCGATGCGACCTTCTACCATCATTGAGCCTTTCATCAGGTTGCCCATCAGGCTACCCACGGTACTGAAGCGTGACAGTGACACCAGTGAGCCGTGATCTTTATAGACGTAGGCTTTCAACGGTTTGCCATTACGCTGCGCCAGGATGTTGCCCAGCACGCGTGAGGCCATCTGGTGTGCGGACTGCGCGCGCGGAGGCACAAACCCGCCGGATGGCAGTGCGCAAGAGGCGCAATCGCCAATCGCATAGATGCTGTCATCTTCGGTGGTCTGTAATGTCTCTTTAACCACCAACTGGTTGATACGGTTAGTCTCAAGACCCCCGATCCCTTTCATGAAGTCCGGGGCTTTAATGCCCGCCGCCCAGACCATCAAGTCCGCATTGATGAACTCACCGCCTTTGGTATTCAGGCCGTTCTCATCAGCGCTGGTGACCATGGTTTGGGTCAGTACTTTCACGCCCAGTTTGGTCAGTTCGTTTTGTGCCGCGGTAGAAATACGCGGCGGTAACGCAGGCAGAATACGCTCACCCGCTTCCACCAGCGTTACGTTCAGCGCTTCACTGCCAAGGCGTTTCAGGCCATAGCTTTGCAGCTGTTTTACCGCATTGTACAGCTCAGCAGAGAGTTCAACGCCAGTGGCGCCACCGCCTACAATGGCGATATTCACCTGATCCTGTAACTCGTCATTGGATGAGTACTTCAGGAACAGATTGAGCATTTCATTGTGGAAACGGCGCGCCTGATGCGGGTTGTCGAGGAAGATGCAGTTTTCTTTCACACCCGGCGTACCGAAATCATTCGAGGTACTGCCCAGCGCCATCACCAGCGTGTCGTAGCTTACGTCGCGCTGAGGCATCAGCAGTGCGCCTTGTGCATCGCGCAGTTCAGCCAGTTGAATCTGCTTCTTCTCGCGATCGATACCGGTCAGTGAACCCAGCTGGAACTGGAAACCGTGCTGGCGAGCGTGCGCCAGATAGCTCAGTGCATCAATACCTTCGTCCATTGCGCCTGTGGCGACTTCGTGCAGCAGTGGCTTCCACAGGTGACTGTGGTTACGATCGACCAGGATAATCTCCGCCTTTTTTTTACGGCCGAGCTTATGCCCCAACTGAGTGGCTAACTCCAGTCCACCCGCACCACCACCAACGATGACTATTTTTTCCATAGATGTCGTCAAAAAGACCCTCTTAAAGTTGTAAACCAACAGTTAACTAATGGTTATCTAAAACCTTATTAAACATAGGGTTGGCGAAACTAAATCGCGATTAAAATCAGGATAACATGCTGGTAAAGCGAGTTCATGAGAAAATTGATGCACATCAATCTTTGAAGTATAGAAGGTGGAAAATACGCTGTAAAAACAGTGAGTCACCGAATATCTGAAAATTTAACTCTATGATTTTCAAATGATATTTATTCTATCATAGTAGAATAAACCGGCATTAAAACAGGTAAGAAATAGAACCAGGCGCCTAATTTGCAGACATTTAGCCGCGTCGCTGCCATTTTGGTCGACGCGGCTAAAGAAGAGTAATGCCGGAAGGAAATCGTTAACAACTAGCGAGTATTTTGCGCAGTAGATTTATATTCCAGCCAGCGCATCTGCAACTGGCTCAGGCTCTGCACATTGTTTTTCCAGCGATCGCTGTTAAACAGCTGATCGCGGCTAAAATTGCCGCTGTGGTAGAGCGCACTGACACGTTCAGCACTCTGCACCGGCAGATTGTCCAGCACGCTAACTGCCCCTGCTCGCTCATTGCACACCAGAATCATGTCACAGCCTGCGGACAGCGATTGCTGTGCGCGCTCGGCATAGCTCCCCATCACCGCAGCCCCCTCCATGGAAAGATCGTCAGAGAAGATAATGCCGCCAAAACCGAGCTGTTTACGCAGCACCTGTTGCAGCCAGTACGGTGATCCACTGGCGGGGAGATCGTCGCTTTCGCTGTAAATCACATGGGCGGGCATGATCGCATCCAGCAATTTCTCATCGATCAGACGCTGGAAAATCGCCATATCATGGGCACGAATCTCCGCTTCTGGTCGATCGTCACGCGGCGTTTCTTTATGGGAGTCCGCGCTCACCGCACCGTGGCCGGGGAAGTGCTTACCGGTGGTTTTCATACCCGCCTGATGCATACCGCTGATAAACTGCCGGGCAATTTGTAATGCGATTTCAGGATCGGCATGGAATGCCCGATCGCCGATCGCCGCGCTGATATGGCCAATATCCAGCACCGGCGCAAAGCTGATATCGATGTCCATGGCGATCATCTCGACCGCCATTTGCCAGCCCGCTTCACGCGCAAACTGGCCTGCGGTGGTCATATCATGCAGTGCCGCAAATGACTGCATGGCGGGCAACGTGGTGAAGCCCTCGCGGAAACGCTGTACGCGTCCTCCTTCCTGATCAACCGCAATCACTAAACGCGCGTGCGACGCCGCACGGATCTGACGCACCAGTTCTGCCAACTGTGCCGGATCATGGTAGTTACGACTGAACAGAATCAAACCACCCACCAACGGATGGCGCAGAATTTCACGCTCTTCGTTGTCCAGTTCGAAGCCTGCGACATCAAGCATTAATGGGCCGGGAATAGGTGTTCTCATGAAAAAACCTTCAGAAAGGAGAATGGAGTTGTTGCCAGTGTTGGCGGGCTAAATGCCGCATGGCAGCACTTTGGGTCTGTTCGGCACGCAGTTGATACCAGCTCGCCATGAGTAAACGCAGCCAGGGCTGCCAACGGTGGATCTGCTGCTGCAATACGTCGGGTGAAAGCCGATAGCGTTGAGCGAAATCCGCTATCAATTGCGCGGTATGTTGCGGCAGCGTGGCACACAGGGTCGCCAGCTCCAGCGCGATGTCGCCATCGCCCGCATACTCCCAGTCGATTAAACTCAGTTTGCCCTGTTGGCAGATAAGGTTGCCCGCATGGACATCCATATGCAAAAAAGCCAGACGCAGCGGTTTAGGCTCCCCCTGCTGTTGCAGATGGCGTAGCGCGCGCAGCCATGACGGATGACGCTGCTGGCACTGCTGCCAGTAACGCTGTAACAACGGTAACAGGGATAAACGGTAGCCACACAGTGGCTGGCGGTGTAAACAGCCGAGCAACGCAAGTAACTGGGGCAAGTGGCTCGCCAGGGCTTCCGGTGCCACCACCTCGCCTGGCTGCCAACGCAACAACAGCCAGTCGCGGCTTGCCGCCAACGGCTGCTGCGCCAGACCGCTGCCACGCAGGCGCAATAGCTGGCGAAACTCGCGCTGGCGGTTCACCTGTGGCATAGCGGGCGTGGGGGTACGTCGCGCCAGCAACGTCCCCGCCGAGGTTTCCAGCCGCCAACTCTGCCCTGACAACCCGGTCACCGCTTGCATCTCGTGTAACCGGGCCTGAGGCAGAACCCGGTGCAGCAATTCTTGCAGTGCGGGATCAGTTTTGTGCAACACCACGGCCCGACCAGATAATTTCTCCGGTCTGCACCAGCATCAGTTGCATTTGCAGCGTAGGCGACTTCACATCACCCTGCGCAGTGCTATACAGCACGTACTGCGCATTCAGAATACGCGCCAGACCAATCGCTTTACTGCGTGAATTCAGGCTGTCTTCTGGCGACAGGCCGAGACTCTGCTTCGCCTGATTCACCTGCGCATCGGTCACGAGGGTAAACTTACCGTTGTTGTTTAACGCATTCTGAATTGAGCCGGTGGCTTTTTCACTTTGCAGTGCGCCGTTGGTGCTGTTTTTCACCCGGTCAACCAGCAACACACTGCCTGGGTTCGCGTTAGCGGCACCCAGCATCTGAGCCACCAGCGGCTGTACGGTCGCGTCCCAGTTCAGGGTTCTCAGCTTCGGTGGCGTTGGCACACCTTCGCTGGGTACAGGCACCGGCTGCGGAACAGGCTGCGGTTGCACAGGCTGCTGTGGCTGAGGTTGAGGCTGCGGAGCCTGTTCAACCGGGACCGGTTGTTGCTGTTTCAACACACAACCGGTGAGCAGCAGCGCCACGCCCAGTGCGCTTATACGGTTTACACTACGAATCACGTGATACTCCTCAGAGATAGATCCACAAACGCACCTTACTGGCGGTCAAATTTCCCAACTGCGATGCCGCTAACACACTGCCATGGCCTGCAACCGTGATGGTCTGGGCTGGCTCGCGCGGGGTGATTTCCAGTCCTTTATCGTCATACCAGAAGAAACGATAGTGAACCGTTACCGGCGTGGAACGCTGGTTGTAAAGCGTACTGGCGGCACGCAACTGCCCTTCATCACCGCTGATGGTTGGCTCATCGGTGATGATGCCAGCCGACAGCACCGCAGACTCCATCACCAGCGACTGCGATGTATCAATGGCAGGATCTTTACTGCTGCATCCTGCCAACAGGCATAACAGCTGAGCTGCAATTAACCAACGTCCCATCGTTTCTCTCCTGATGGCGTCATACTGACAGCAGTGGCCCAAGCGGTTTACCGCCCAGAAGATGCATATGAATGTGATAGACCTCTTGTCCGCCATGAGAATTGCAGTTCATGATCAGACGATAGCCATCTTCAGCAATACCTTCATCGCGGGCAATTTTTGCCGCCACGGTGAACAGTCGTCCCAGTGCCTGCTCATGCTCGGCTTTAACATCATTCGCGGTTGGAATGAGTACGTTAGGCACGATCAGAACGTGCGTGGGTGCACGAGGTGAAATATCACGAAACGCCGTTACCAGCTCATCCTGATAAATCACATCTGCCGGGATTTCACGACGAATAATCTTACTAAAAATCGTTTCTTCTGCCATGGTGCTTTTCCTTGTGCTTTTGTCAGTAAATCTTACGCGTCTGAGGGTTTCAGGCCGGATCGGTCAGGCGACTGAGCGGCACCCGGAACAGACGAGAGAAGTTTTCCGTGGTCGCAGCGGCCAACGTTTCCACATCAACACCTTTGACTACCGCCATGTAATCGGCCACATCACGGGTGTACGCAGGCTGATTTTCTTTCCCCCGGTAAGGGACCGGAGCCAGATACGGTGAATCGGTTTCGATGAGCATGCGATCCAGCGGTACATAGCGGGCGGCTTCACGCAACGCTTCAGCATTACGGAAAGTCACAATCCCTGAGAAGGAGATATAGAAGCCCATGTCCAGTAGCTTCGCCGCTGTCTCTCGGTCTTCGGTGAAACAGTGCAGCACGCCACCGCACTTCTCAACTTGCTCTTCTTTGAGGATCGCTAACGTATCGGCGCGCGCTTCACGCGTATGCACGATGATCGGCTTGTTGAGACGAATACCGGTCTGAATATGGTCGCGGAAACCGGCCTGTTGCGCCGCTTTCGTCTCCTGTTGATAGTAGTAATCAAGACCGGTTTCACCCAGTGCAATTACGCAATCTTCAGCAGCGAGACGATGGAATTCGTCGACGTCATACGGGGTTTCATGATTCAGAGGATGAATGCCCACCGCCAACGCAATATTTTGCCGATCGCCCACCAGGGTTTTGAGCCCGTGGTAGCCTTCCAGTGACGTTGCAATCGCCAGCATGAATTTCACATCTCGCGCGGCGGCTTTCGCAATCACATCATCGAGGTCACGATGGTTCTTTTCATAATCCAGGCCATCGAGATGGCAATGAGAATCGACAATAAACATAACTTTACTCGCTTAATACATCAGGTATGGTGCTGCATCTGCCAACGTAGCAGTTGGTCAGTCAGTAATAATTCGCGATTTACCGCTGCCACATGCAGCAGTTGTTCCCGGCACTGCAACCAGTCCCGAATCCCCTGATCCAGCGCGAGTGGCGTAAACAACTGCGCCAGTTTCTGCACCAGGGGCTGTTGGTCACAGTTGCTTAACCACTGCACCGCATTTTGCCGCCATTTTAAGGCATCAACTAATAACGACAGTAGCCAGCCAATTCGCTGGGGAGCATCGTCGCTGTTTAGCACTGGCAGTAAGTCTAACAGCTGTTGCCCTGCATGCTGATTCAGGCTGTCACACAGCTGCTGACGGCGCTGCCAGGCTTCGGGTTGGAGCAGTTGGGCTGCCGCAGCAGGAGCGCCACCACTGAGCCGTAAGGCGGTCTGTAATGCTGTTTGTGGCTGGCTGATCTGCCGGGCCAGCCACTGCACGCTGAGGGCTTCATCGGGGGGTGCCAGTTGCAGCGTCATGCAGCGGCTGCGCAACGTGGGTAACAAACGGGCGCTATCGCGACTGCTGAGGAAAAACCAGCAGTTACTCGGCGGCTCTTCCAGCGTTTTTAACAGTGCATTTGCCGCCGCTTCCGTCAGCGAACCCGCATCCGGTAGCCAAACCACTTTCGCCCCGCCCTGTTGGGCAAAATGATAGAGTTTTTCGGTGACAATACGGATCGCATCGATACCTAAGGTGCTTTTGCCTTTTTCCGGCTCAAGGCGATACCAGTCAGGATGGGTTCCTGCCTGCATCAGCTGGCAGCTGTGGCAATGACCACAGCTTTTCATGTCATCGGGCTGCTGGCACATCAGCCAGCGGCTCAGTCCCCACACCAGTTCCGCATCCCCCATGCCTTCAATGGCCTGGATCAGCAGCGCATGATGACCACGCCCGCTTTGATGCTGGGAGATAAGCTGCCGGTAGGGCTGGTTCAGCCACGGATACCAACTCACGCGTGCTGTTCCTGTAGCCACTGCAACAAGGTGTGTTTAATGTCTTCCGCCACGGCGCTCACCGTTTGGGTCGCATCGATGGTACGAATTGACGCATCAGCGGCCGCCAGCGTCTGATAACGCGCACGCGTACGGGCGAAGAAATCCAGTGATTCTTGCTCAATGCGATCCAGTTCGCCGCGAGCACGGGCTCGTGACAAACCAATCTCTGGCGTCACGTCCAGATAGAGGGTTAAATCCGGGCGGAAATTGCCTAATACCGCGTTACGCAGCGTTTGCATCAGCTGAGCATCTAATCCACGTCCGCCCCCCTGGTAAGCCTGTGAAGAGAGATCGTGACGATCGCCCACCACCCAGGCACCGCGAGCCAGCGCCGGTTTGATCACTGTTTCAACCAGTTGCACACGGGCGGCATACAGCATCAGCAGTTCCGCCTGGTCGGTGACCTGCTCACCTTCGATGCCCTGCTTAACCAGTTGACGTAGCTGTTCTGCTAACGGCGTCCCGCCTGGCTCCCGCGTAAAGACCACATCGTCAATGCCCTGTTCATGCAGCGTGGCGACAATCACCTCACGCGCGGTGGTTTTTCCTGCACCTTCAAGCCCCTCAATGACAATAAACTTACTTTTCATTTTTTTCCTTCATTGTCAGTCGATACGCCTGAACGGCCACGTTGTGGCTGCTGAGGTTAGTGGTAAAGGTATGTCCACCGCTGCCATTCGCCACAAAGTAGAGATAATTGGTTTTTTCCGGGTGTGCCGCAGCATCCAGCGAAGGCTTGCCTGGCATGGCAATCGGCCCTGGCGGCATCCCGCTGATAGTATAGGTGTTATACGGCGTGGCAGTTTCCAGATCTTTGCGCGTTAAGGTGCCGTGATAGCTGTCACCCATGCCGTAAATCACCGTAGGATCGGTCTGTAAACGCATACCAATGCGTAAACGATTAATAAAGACGGACGCAACTTCCGCACGCTCACCGGCGACACCGGTCTCTTTTTCAATCATTGAGGCCATGGTGACCAGATCGCGCGGGGTTTTATACGGCAGGTTGTCCTGACGCCCCTGCCACACCAGATCGACCACGCTGTTCATACGCGCGTGCGCACGCTCCAGCACTGCAACATCGCTGGTGTTGGCCGTGTACAGATAAGTATCAGGATAGAACCCCCCTTCCAGATCACCTTCCGGCAGCTTCAACGCCGCCGCCAGGGTCGCGAACTGATCGTCTTTCAGGGTATGGCGCAGATAAGGGGCTGAACGCAGTTGGCTGAGCCATTCGCTCAGGCGCGAACCTTCGACAAAACGCAGTGGGAACTGTGCCTCTTTGCCACTGGCCAGCAGCTGCAACAGTCCGCGCACCGTCATGTTAGGTTCCAGACGATAAGTGCCCGCTTTGAAGCGTGCGAGTTCCGGTTCCAGCTTGAGTAAGGTGCCAAACCACAGGCTCTGCGGGATAAGGTGTTGACCTTCCAGTTGTTCTTCCAGCGCCACACGACCGGTGCCAGCTGGCAGGGTATAAAGCGTTTCCTGGGTAATCGTCAATGGCGTATCCGCCAGACGTTTAATTTGCCAGTAGCTGGTGGCTCCGGCAGCAACCAGTGCCAACAGTGCACCGGTGATTATTTTTTTACTTCGGCTCATTCGGCTTCCAGTTGTTCGCAGACACCCAGCAACCGGTGAAACAGACTGCGATCATGATAGTGCACATGTTGCAGTTGCCGCACTGGAAGCACCGGCATCAGCGCATTACAGATGACAATTTCATCGGCCATTAGCAGGCGTTCTGGCCCACAACGCACGATGTGACACACGTCACCAGCGGATGCCAGCTGCGCCATAATAAAGCGCCGCATCACGCCGTTTACGCCTGCCTGTTCGACATCCGGCGTGAAGATCTGTTGCCCTTCACGCCAGAATAAATTGGCCGCACAGCATTCCACCACCTGCCCTTCAGTGTCAAGTACGAGGGTGTCATCTGCGGATTCTTCATCCAGATGGCTACGAATCAAGACCTGTTCCAGTCGATTAAGGTGCTTAATGCCTGCGAAGAGTGGGGAACGCGCAAGGGGAATTGGGCTAATGGAGAGCTGCACGCCATCCACGGCGAGTTGCTGATAATGTTGCGGCCAGGCAGCCACAGAGATTATCCGGGTCGTGGGGCCACACCCCTGACGACTGTAACCACGTCCACCGCTACCGGCAGTTAAGATCACCTTTAGCACCGCCTTTTGCTGGCCGCGTGCCGCCTGTCGCATCTCAGACTCCAGCTGCATCCAGTCAGGTTCTGCTAATTTCAGGCACAGACACCCCTGCTTGAGGCGCTGTAAATGCGCCTCAAGCAGCTGAATTTTTCCGCCCGTTATGGCAGCAGTAGTAAAGCATCCGTCACCAAACTGAATAGCGCGATCGCTGGCATTGATTGTGTCTGCTGGCAGACCGTTAATCCACATATAGCCTCATTACTTTCCTGTCACAGGTGGTGGGTTGGGAGAGAATGAGGCTCGTATCCTGAGCTTACAAATGCCTGGAACGCGCGTTTTGTTTGTTTTGGTTGTTATCTGTGTAGATAGAAAGACCAGGTTCAACAATCTCCCCCCTCTCGTTATACGTTGCGCACCCCGTTAGCAACAGGGCCAGAATAATAATTCTCGACATCTTTTTAAGGCTCCACAAGTAAAACCGCAAAAACTAGCATAGAGCGGGCGAAACTTTATCCAGCCCTGGCTTCTTATCAGGAATTTGTGAGATGGCACAGAATGACAACGGAAAGTTTTGAAAGGGATTTTTTGAAAGTTAAGAAACTGCCCCACCAGGCGAAAGGTGGGGCAGTTGACCCGTCATCACAGCGAAGATGCTGTCTTACAGGTTAGATTTTACGGAAAATCAATGAGCCGTTGGTGCCGCCAAAACCAAATGAGTTACACAGGGTGTACTCAAGGCCAGAAACCTGACGCGCGGTGTGCGGAACAAAGTCCAGATCACAGCCTTCGTCTGGGTTATCCAGGTTAATGGTCGGTGGAATCGCCTGGTCGCGCAGCGCAAGCACGGAGTAGATAGCTTCTACCGCACCCGCCGCACCCAACAGGTGACCGGTCATGGATTTGGTTGAACTGACCATGACTTTGTTCGCCGCAGCGCCAAACACAGATTTAACCGCCTGGGCTTCTGCTTTATCGCCCGCCGGGGTTGAAGTACCGTGTGCGTTGACGTAGCCGATCTGTTCAGCGGAGAGCTGCGCATCACGCAGCGCGTTAACCATGGCTAACGCTGCACCCGCGCCATCTTCTGGTGGTGAGGTCATGTGGTAGGCATCGCTGCTCATACCAAAACCAACCACTTCAGCATAGATTTTCGCGCCACGTTTTTTCGCGTGTTCGTACTCTTCCAGAACTACCATGCCAGCACCGTCACCCAGCACGAAGCCGTCGCGGTCTTTATCCCACGGACGGCTCGCCGCCTGTGGATTTTCATTGTAGGTTGAAAGCGCACGTGCAGCACCAAAGCCGCCTACACCCAGAGGGGTGCTGGCTTTTTCTGCGCCACCAGCGATCATCACATCGGCATCATTATAAGCAATGATACGAGCTGCATGGCCGATGTTATGCACGCCAGAAGTACAGGCGGTGGCAATAGAAATGCTTGGACCTTTCAGGCCGTACATGATCGTCAAATGACCGGCTACCATGTTAACAATGGTAGAAGGTACAAAGAATGGACTGATTTTACGTGGGCCGCCGTTAACCAGAGAGCTGTGGTTTTCTTCAATCAAACCCAGTCCGCCGATACCGGAACCGATAGCCGCACCAATACGCGAAGCATTCTCTTCGGTCACAACCAGACCCGAATCCTGCATCGCCTGGGCACCAGCCACAATGCCATATTGGATGAACAAATCCATTTTGCGCTGTTCTTTACGCGAAATGATTTCATCACAGTTAAAATCTTTAACCGTACCCGCAAAACGTGTTGCGTAAGCACTGGTATCAAAATGGTCAATATTAGCGATGCCGCTCTGACCGGCAAGGAGAGCACTCCAGGTAGACTCTACGGTATTGCCGACAGGAGACAACATGCCAAGACCAGTCACTACTACACGACGCTTTGACACGTTCGTCCTCCAGGAAAGGGGGAATATGAACTGTGGAAATAATAAAACTCAGGCGGTCAAATGACCGCCTGATGATATTCATTAGCCGTTGTGGCTATTGATATAATCGATCGCTGCCTGAACGGTAGTGATTTTTTCAGCTTCTTCGTCTGGAATCTCAGTATCAAACTCTTCTTCCAGAGCCATTACCAGCTCAACGGTGTCAAGAGAATCGGCACCCAGGTCTTCAACGAAAGAAGCAGAGTTAACGACTTCGTCTTCTTTAACACCCAGCTGCTCAGCAACGATTTTCTTAACGCGCAGTTCGATATCGCTCATACTATTTAATTTCCTATCAAAACTCGCTTTCGCGACGGTTTTCGTAGTGTATAAAATGTTGAAAAAGATGCAACTAAATCCCGGCTGGTCGAACCACGATTCTGCACTATTGTGCGGTGGTTACCGCGTATAATGCAAATTATTTCGTGGTGCTTAGACCATGTACATCCCGCCATTTACGTGCAGTGTCTCGCCCGTAATGTACGCAGCTTCATCAGAAGCCAGGAATGCAACCGCATTGGCAATTTCCTGTGGATCGCCTAAACGGCCCGCAGGAACTTCAGCCAGAATGCCCGAGCGTTGCTCCTCATTCAGTGCTTGCGTCATGTCCGTAGCAATAAAGCCCGGTGCAACGACGTTAACTGTAATACCACGTGACGCAACTTCGCGCGCCAGTGATTTGCTAAAGCCAATCAAACCCGCTTTTGCTGCCGCGTAGTTTGCCTGGCCCGCGTTCCCCATGGTTCCAACTACAGAACCGATGGTAATAATGCGTCCCACACGTTTTTTCATCATGGCACGCATTACCGCCTTGGACAGACGGAAAACAGAAGTGAGGTTGGTATCAAGGATATCCGCCCACTCATCATCTTTCATGCGCATCAACAGATTGTCACGGGTGATGCCGGCATTATTGACTAAAATGTCGACTTCGCCAAACTCAGCACGAACGGTATCCAACACGGCGTCAATGGACGCGCTGTCAGTAACGTTCAGCTTCAGGCCTTTGCCTTTATTGCCCAGATAAGCACTGATCGCTTCTGCGCCGCTGTCGCTGGTTGCAGTGCCAATAACTTTAGCACCACGTGCTGCCAGCGTTTCTGCGATCGCACGGCCGATACCACGGCTCGCACCGGTCACCAGCGCTACTTTGCCTTCAAAGCTCATGATTGTCCTCTTATTCCTGTGCAAGAGCAGCTTGCAGTGAAGCAGGATCGTTCACTGCTGCCGCCGTCAGGCTATCAACGATACGTTTTGTCAGACCGGTCAGGACTTTGCCCGCACCGATCTCCAGCAGATGAGTCACACCCTGCGCCGCCATAAATTCAACACTCTCAGTCCACCGCACCGGGCTGTAGAGTTGGCGGATCAACGCAGAGCGGATCGCTGCAGCATCGCTTTCAGTTTTCACATCTACGTTATTCACTACCGGTACCACAGGAGCGTTAAAGGTGATCTGCTCCAGCGCTACCGCCAGTTTCTCTGCTGCTGGCTTCATCAGTGCACAGTGTGAAGGCACGCTGACCGGCAACGGCAGCGCACGTTTCGCGCCTGCTGCTTTACAGGCCGCACCTGCACGTTCTACCGCTTCTTTGTTACCAGCAATCACGACCTGTCCCGGTGAGTTAAAGTTCACCGGCGCTACAACCTGACCCTGAGCACTCTCTTCACAGGCTTTGCGAATGGATTCATCATCCAGGCCGATAATCGCCTGCATGGCACCCGTACCTTCCGGTACCGCTTCCTGCATCAGTTTGCCGCGCAACTCTACCAGTTTAACGGCATCAGCGAAATTGATTACGCCAGCACACACCAAAGCAGAGTATTCACCCAGACTGTGGCCCGCCAGCAAGGTTGGCTGTGCGCCGCCCTGCTGCTGCCACAAACGGAAGATAGCAACTGACGCGGTCAGCAGCGCAGGCTGTGTCTGCCAGGTTTTGTTCAGTTCTTCCGCCGGGCCTTGTTGCACCAGCTGCCACAGGTCATAACCCAGGGCTTCGGAAGCTTCAGCAAATGTTGCTTCAATCAGTGGGTACTCAGCAGCCAAATCGGCCAGCATGCCCACAGTCTGGGAACCTTGTCCCGGAAAAACCATCGCAAATTGCGTCATGTTCTGTTCCTGTCAATCAAAAGCGAACCAGTGCTGAACCCCAGGTGAAACCACCACCAAAGGCCTCCAGCAGAATGAGCTGTCCGGGTTTGATACGGCCATCACGCACCGCTTCATCCAGCGCCGTCGGGACCGATGCCGCCGAGGTATTGCCGTGACGATCGAGTGTGACAACCACTTTGTCCATACCCATACCGAGTTTTTTGGCTGTTGCGCTGATGATACGCAGGTTGGCCTGGTGAGGCACCAGCCAGTCCAGCGCTTCGCGCTCAATATGGTTAGCCTGCAACGTCTCTTCCACAATATGGGCTAGCTCAGTCACTGCGACTTTGAACACTTCATTGCCGCTCATGCCAAGGTAAGCTGGGTTTGCTTGTGGATTACGCTCCTGGTTTTCCAGCACCAGCAGATGGCCGTAGCTGCCATCCGCGTGCAGATGCGTCGAGATGATACCCGGCTCTTCGCTTTGACCCAACAATACCGCACCTGCACCATCACCAAACAGGATGATAGTGCCGCGATCTTCTGGATCCAGCGTACGGGATAAAACGTCTGAGCCGATGACCAACGCGTGTTTCACTGCACCGTTTTTGATGTACTGATCAGCAACGCTCAGGGCATAGGTGAAACCTGCACAAGCGGCAGCAAGATCGAAAGCGGCGCAGTCTTTAATGCCCAACTGCTGTTGGATCATGCAGGCTGAACTTGGGAATGCGTGGCTGGAGGAAGTGGTGGCGACAATGATCAGCCCAACATCGCTGGGGGCGACATCCGCCATCTCCAGTGCACGTTGTGCTGCTGCTGCGCCCATGGTCGCAACGTTTTCGTTCGCTGCGGCAATACGACGCTCACGGATGCCGGTACGGGTAACAATCCACTCGTCCGTAGTCTCCACCATTTTTTCCAGATCCGCATTGGTGCGAACCTGGCTGGGCAAATAACTGCCCGTACCGATAATTTTGGTAAACATCTTAGGCTTTGTCACTCCTGGCTAATACAGTGTTAAGGCGCGCAGCGATTCGTTGAGGAACCTGCCGTCGCACCGCCTGCTCTGCCTGTCTAATCGCCACCGCAAAGGCCTGTTGATTGGCAGACCCGTGGCTTTTGATTACTGTTCCGCGCAATCCTAACAGACAAGCGCCATTGTACTGGTCGGGGTTGAGATGGCCAAAGCGCCTCGACAGGCGTTTCTGAATCCAGCGCCCCAGCAACCTAAGCCACCTAAGCCACCATGACCGTTTTGTCTCATCGCCTGACTTCAGCAGGGAGAGAAACACTCTTACCACGCCTTCCATGGTCTTCAGTGTGACGTTACCTGTGAAGCCATCACAGACCAGCACGTCCGTTTTGCCCGTCAGGAGGTCATTGCCCTCCAGGTAACCGATATAGTTGATCTGTGGCGTCGCCCGCAATATTGCGGCGGCTTCACGGATCGTCTCCAGCCCTTTTGTCTCTTCCTGACCAATGTTCAGGAGGGCGACACGGGGCTGCGAGATTTCAAGCACTTCTTCCGCCAGGACCGCACCCATAACGGAGAACTCAACCAGCATTTCGCTGCTGGCATTCACGTTGGCACCGAGATCCAGCACCACCGTTTTGCCTCGATGCTGATGAGGCAATACAGACATTAACGCCGGACGGGTAATCCCATCCAGCGGTTTTAACAACAATTTTGCCAGCCCCATCAACGCACCGGTGTTTCCGGCACTGATACACGCCTCTGCACGCCCCTCCTGGACCAGTTCCAGCGCAATGCGCATTGAACTGCCACGACTCTGACGAATCGCGATGGATGGCCTGGCATCACTTGCAATAACTGACTCGGCAGGGATCACCTGCACACGCCCCACGAGAGAGGAGTCCGCTTTGGCAAGAAATGGCGAGAGGATGTCGGGATCGCCGACCAGAAGAAGAACCAGATGCGAATGAGAGGCCAGTGCCTGCAAGGATGCAGGCACTGTCACGCAGGGACCGAAGTCCCCGCCCATGGCATCAACTGCCAGGGTCAAACGTTTCAAGGTATCGCCTTGCGTCACCGCAAAGTATTACTTGGTGATAACCTTGCGACCGCGGTAGTAACCATCCGCAGTGATATGGTGACGCAGATGAGTTTCACCAGAAACTTTATCTACAGACAGAGTTGCAGTGGTCAGAGCATCGTGTGAACGACGCATACCACGCTTAGAACGGGTTGGTTTATTCTGTTGTACGGCCATGGACCTTACTCCTATTACTTACGCTTTAAACTGGCTAATACGGCAAATGGGTTTGGTTTCTCCGCCTCTTCAGGCAGTTTGCCAAACACCATGTCCGCGTCGGACACTTCACAGTGTTCAGATTCATGAACCGGAACGACAGGCAGTGCAAGAATGATTTCATCCTCAATCACCGCCAGCAGATCGATTTCACCATATTCGTTGACATCGATCGGCTCGTACGCTTCCGGCAGTGCTTCCGCCTGCGCCTCATTTGACACAGGACTGAAACAGTAGTTTACGTGGACGTGATGAGGGAAAACCTGGTTGCAGCGTTGGCAGCGCAGGGTAACCTGCACTTCAGCCGAGCCTTCAAACATTGCAAGGCGCTGGCTGTCCACTGCGAACATCAGCTTACACTCAATTTCACTGTCCACACTAACGACTGAAGCCGCTACACGCTCCGCCTGTTCACGGGTATAAATACCTTCATAATCGAGGCGTTTTTGAGCTGTGCGGACGGGGTCCAGCGTTAGGGGTAATTTTACCTTTTGCATAGGGCGCGCATATTAACTTTGTAACGTCTGAGAGTCAAAGAAAAAGGCCGTGAAGCAGCATCTTTCACCCACTATTCGCATCCAGTGCGGCGCACAGTTTAAAATGACTCTACCCAATTCGCTATCACTATTATGAAAAAATGCCACTACCGATTCTTTTAGCTTCAACCTCACCCTTTCGCCGTGCGATTTTAGAAAAGCTACAGCTGCCTTTTAGCTGTGCTGCACCGGAAGTGGACGAAACCCCCTATGCCCATGAAAGCGCCGAGGCACTGGTCACAAGGCTGGCCATCGCTAAAGCGCAAGCGCTGGCACAGCAGTGGCCCGATCACTGGATTATTGGTTCCGATCAGGTTTGCGTCCTCGACGGCGTCATCACCGGCAAGCCACATACTGAGGAGAAAGCGTGCCAGCAGCTACGCGATGCCAGCGGGAAGTGCATCACCTTTTATACCGGGCTGGCGTTGTATCAGCCGCGCACGCAGCAGCTAATGCAGTGCTGTGAGCCCTTTCATGTTCACTTTCGTAGCCTGAACGAGGCTGAGATTACTGGCTATGTAGCACAAGAGCAGCCGTTGCAGTGCGCCGGGAGTTTCAAAAGTGAAGGTCTGGGGATTGCGCTGTTTGAGCGGTTGGAAGGGCGCGACCCCAATACATTGATTGGCTTACCGCTGATCGCGCTGCTGGAGATGTTCAGAGAGGCGGGTATCAATCCCCTGACCGATTGATACCCTTGGTAACTCAGGCTTTTTGCTGACGCAGCCAGGTCAGACAGCGCTTGAGCTTCTCATCCAGTGGGGCTTCCATACGCAGGGTTTCGCCACTGGCTGGGTGGGTAAAGGTTAATGCGGCGGCGTGCAGGAACAGACGGTTCAGGCCGCTGCCCGCCAATTGGCTATCAAAAGCACGATCGCCGTAGCGGTCATCAAACGCAATCGGGTGATCTGCATGCAGGGTATGTACGCGAATCTGGTGCGTACGCCCGGTGACTGGGCTGGCTTTCACCAGTGTGGCAAAGCTGAAACGCTCTTCAACTTTAAAACGCGTTTCAGAGGGCTTGCCTTCTGCACTGACGCGCACCACGCGCTCACCGCTTTGCAGGATGTTTTTCAACAACGGTGCCTGCACCACTTTTACGTGGGAAGACCAGTTGCCGCGCACCAGCGCCAGGTAATCTTTCTGCATGCCTTTATCGCGCAGTTGCTCATGCAACGAACGCAGTGCCGAGCGTTTCTTGGCAACCAGCAGCACGCCCGAGGTATCGCGGTCTAAACGGTGGACTAATTCCAGAAAACGGGCTTCAGGTCGCAGCGCACGTAAACCTTCAATCACGCCAAAGCTCAGGCCGCTGCCGCCGTGTACCGCCGTGCCCGAAGGCTTATTCATCACCAGCAGGTGATCGTCCTCATACAAGATGCAGGACTCCAGGGCCGCGACTTTATCCAGCTTCGGCGAGACGCTCTGCTCTTCACGCTCCGCAACACGCACCGGTGGAACGCGAATTTCATCGCCCTCTTCCAGTTTGTATTCCGGCTTAACGCGTTTTTTGTTTACCCGCACTTCACCTTTGCGCAGGATGCGATAAATCATACTTTTCGGCACACCTTTTAACTGGGTGCGCAAAAAGTTATCGATTCGTTGTCCGGCATTCTCAGCCGTGATGGCGACAAACTGTACGCCAGGATTCTCTGTTTTCATGGGCGCGATTCTAAATAGTGTACTCAGATAGCGCCACCTCTTTTTCTGTGCTTAACTCACTGCCTACAGCAGAGAAAAAAGTGCTAACGGAGGCTTTTTTCACCAATGCGTCTATTTGCCCAACATCTGTTCAGGCAAATGACAATAATCTTCATTCAGTGACGAAAGTCACCTTGCTATATGAAGGTAAGCAATGGAATAATGCTGGGGTTCTGCCCTGAATTCATTCAGAGTGGAAAAAAGAGCTAACACCTTATTTTGCCGGATTGTACAGAGACGCAGCAATGGCGTAAGACGTAATGTTAAATCAGGCACTTAGCGGGCTGCGGGTTGCAGCCTGGACGACAGGATGGGATGCACGGGTTCATAGACTTCTCTCAGGCATTTCCCCAATCTGGCGCTGTATTTTCCTGGGAAAAACAGGCCACCGACGCTACTTGCGCCCCTCAAGCGTTCGACAACCGGGAGGTTGACGTTATTGCACTTAAGTCACGGGGCCATCGGCTGATACTCGTCCAGGGTTACTATGCCCGCAGCTTTGTCACTCATGTGAGAATAACGAGTAAGTCACGATGAAAAGAATGTTAATCAACGCAACTCAGCAGGAGGAGTTGCGCGTAGCCCTAGTGGATGGACAGCGCCTGTACGACCTGGATATCGAAAGCCCAGGACACGAACAGAAAAAAGCTAATATTTACAAAGGTAAGATCACCCGTATTGAGCCAAGCCTTGAAGCCGCATTTGTTGATTACGGTGCTGAGCGTCACGGTTTCCTCCCCCTCAAAGAAATTTCCCGCGAATACTTCCCCGCTCATTACAACGCACAGGGTCGCCCCAATATCAAAGAAGTGCTGCGTGAAGGTCAGGAAGTTATTGTTCAGATTGATAAAGAAGAACGTGGTAACAAAGGTGCCGCGCTGACGACCTTTATTTCTCTGGCAGGGAGCTATCTGGTTCTGATGCCGAACAACCCGCGTGCTGGTGGTATTTCTCGCCGCATCGAAGGGGACGATCGCACCGAACTGAAAGAGGCACTCTCTTCGCTGGAACTGCCAGATGGCATGGGCCTGATCGTACGTACTGCGGGTGTCGGTAAATCTGCCGAAGCGCTGCAGTGGGATCTCGGCTTCCGCATCAAACACTGGGATGCCATCAAAAAAGCCGCTGACAGCCGCCCTGCACCTTTCCTGATCCACCAGGAAAGTAATGTGATTGTGCGTGCCTTCCGCGACTATCTGCGTCAGGACATCGGCGAGATTCTGATTGATAACCCGAAAGTGCTGGAGCTGGCACGTCAGCACATCGCGGCGCTGGGTCGCCCTGATTTCAGCAGCAAAATCAAACTGTACACCGGTGAGATCCCGCTGTTCAGCCACTATCAGATCGAGTCACAAATCGAGTCCGCCTTCCAGCGCGAAGTGCGCCTGCCGTCAGGCGGTTCGATTGTTATCGACAGCACCGAAGCACTGACGGCCATTGATATCAACTCCGCACGCGCAACCCGTGGCGGCGATATCGAAGAGACGGCCTTCAACACCAACCTCGAAGCGGCGGATGAAATTGCTCGTCAGCTGCGCCTGCGAGACCTTGGTGGCCTGATTGTTATCGACTTCATCGATATGACCCCTGTTCGTCACCAGCGTGCGGTTGAAAATCGCCTGCGTGATGCAGTACGTCAGGATCGTGCTCGTATCCAGATCAGCCATATTTCACGCTTTGGCCTGTTGGAGATGTCACGTCAGCGTCTGAGCCCTTCTCTGGGTGAGTCAAGCCATCACGTTTGCCCACGCTGTAGCGGTACTGGCACCATTCGTGATAACGAATCACTGTCACTCTCCATTCTGCGTCTGATTGAAGAAGAAGCGCTGAAAGAGAACACCAAAGAAGTTCACGCGATTGTTCCTGTACCGGTGGCCTCTTACCTGCTGAACGAAAAACGTGAAGCGGTCAACGCAATTGAAAAACGCCAGGGCGGCGTACGTGCGATTATCGTCCCAGACGATCGCATGGAAACCCCACACTACTCCGTACTGCGCGTGCGCAAAGGCGAAGAGACGGCAACCCTGAGCTACCACCTGCCGAAGCTGCACGAAGCGGACATGGCGCTGCCTTCTGAAGAAGAGCACGCCGAGCGTCGTCGCCCAGAGCAGCCAGCCCTGGCCGCCTTCGTGATGCCGGATGCTCCTCCTGCACCAGTAGAAGTGGCACCTGAGCCGTTGAAAACCGTGGCGAAAAGCGACAGCAAACCGGCCGCACCGGTAGCTGCGGCAGAAGCAGCGAAACCGGGCTTCTTTGGTCGTCTGTTCGGTGGTCTGAAGAAAATGTTTGCTGGTGAAGCCACGCCTGCGCCTGAAGTGAAGGCGGAAGAAGCGGCAAAACCACAGGCAACAGAGCAAAACAACGAGCAGCGTGGCGAGCGTCGTAACAACAACCGCCGCAACAATAACAACCGTCGTGAACGTACTCCGCGTAACGGCGATAACGCGCAGCGCGAAGGTCGCGATAATCGTGACAACCGTGAAGCACGTGATAACCGCGATAACCGTGAAGCGCGCGACAACCGCGATAATCGTGAAACGCGTGACAATCGTGATAATCGTGAAACCCGCGATAACCGCGAACCACGTGAAGGTAACGAGAACCGCCGTAACAAGCGCCAGTCTGGTGAGCCACGCGAAGATCGTAATGCACCATTGAGCGAAGAAGCACGTCAGCAGCGCGAAGAGCAGCAGCAACAGCGCCGCGAGCAGCGTGCTGAACGTCAGCGTCGTCGTGAAGAAGAGAAACGCGCTCAGCAGGAAACGCAGGTTGCCGAGCCGGTTGCTCAACGCACTGAAAACGTTGACGAGAACGCGCAAGATGATGAACGCGTGCAGACTCTGCCACGTCGTCAACCGCGTAAACTGTCACAACGTGTCCGTATTGAAGATGGCAACGCGAACGCCGAGTCAGCCGCAGCAGAAACCCCTGTTGCTGCGCCGATCGCCGCTGAACAACCAAAGGTTGAACGCCAGTCAGAAAACAGTGCGGTAGCTGAAAGTCAGGATGAAGCAGACAGCCGCGATAACGGCAATATGCCACGTCGTTCACGCCGTTCACCGCGTCATCTGCGTGTTAGCGGTCAGCGTCGTCGTCGCTACCGTGATGAGCGTTACCCAACCGAGTCAGCGATGCCGTTGGCAGCCGCTTCAGCCTCGCCAGAAATGGCTTCCGGTAAAGTGTGGATCCGTTATCCGGTCGCCAGCACTCACGAAGCTGCGGTACAGGAAGTTCAGACACCGGACTACAACCAGCAGCAAACTGCCGCTGCCGTAGCTCAGCCAGTAGTGGAAGCCGTGCAGGAAGTTGCAGCACCGGTTGAAGCACAGCCTGTGCATCAGGCTGAACCTCTGGCCGCAACGCCAGTCCCGGTTGTCAGCGTTGAAGACAGCAGTGCCATTGATGTTCCGGTTAGCGAAGCGCCTTCGGTGATCCCAGCCGCGCAAGAAGCTCAGGCGGCAAGCATTGCCGCTCAGGCTGAAAGTGCAGCACCGGTAGCCAACGCGCCAGCAACACGCCCTGCGGCAGAATATGCTTCTGCCCCTGCGACGCGTCCGGCAGCAGAAGCCTATACGGCACCAGCAGCTCGTCCTGTAGCAGAAGCTGCGACACCGCGTCAGGCAACGGAAGCGTATGCTGCACCAGCAGCACGCCCGGCACCGGTCGTGTCAAGTGCACCGGCAACCCGCCCGGCAGCAGTTGAGTCGGCAGCGCCGGTAGCCGCATCAGCACCTGAAGCAGCAAAACCGCAGGTGGCAGTAGAAGCTTACACCGCACCGGCTGCTCGCCCTGCGGCTGAAGTTGCCAGCGCGCCAGCAACCCGTCCAGGTGCTGAAGCCGTGACTGCGCCAGTGGTAGAACCTGCGCCAGCGGCAGAAGTTGCTCCTGCGCCGACCGTGTCGGAAACCGCAGAGCCAGCACCTGCTCCAGTGGCAGTGGAAGCACCAGCACCGGTTGAAGCACCTGCTCCAGAGGAAGTGGAAGCGCCAGCAGCGGTTGCAGAACCGGCTCCAGTGGCAGTGGAAGCGCCAGCAGCGGTCGTAGAATCTGCGCCAGTGGCAGCAGAACCTGCACCGGTTGAAACAACAGAACCTTCTGTAGCCACCGATGTTGCGCCAGAAACGCAGCAGCAGGTCGCTGAAGTGCTGAATGCTCCGGTTGTCACCGAAGCCTCAGAACCGCACGCACCGGTTGCAGCGCGCGATGTTGCCCCGCAGGAAGCGGCTAAACCGTCATCGGAAACCTTGTGGAAGCACTATGCTTCAGCACCGATGACCAAAGCGCCTGCTCCAGCCTGGCAGCCAGAGCCTGCACGCCACAGTGACTGGGTACGTCCAGACTTTGGCTTTGAAGGCAAAGGCGCGGCAGGTGGCCACAGTGCTACCCACCACGCGACTGCACCAGCGACTCGCCCTGAGAGTGTCTAAACCCTCAGCGTCTGAGTAATGAATACGGCTTCTCCCATTTTGGGGGGAGCCGTTTTTTTATATCTGCCCTTCCCCTGCGGTATTTCCCAATAACGCGCTTAACTGCGTGCTCTATAACTCAGCCTGGTGCCACATATCGTTCCCAGCACCGCTGACTTTGCGGTTAACAGTATTGGCCGTTAAAGCGGACTTGCCTTAAACGTCAAATTTTGGCCTCGTTATTTCTCGCAAATAAAAAAATCCCGCCAGCCCTGGAGGGAATGGCGGGAAAAAGCAGCGTAGCCGGTTAAGTACGCTAAAGCGTAACTGAATCAGGAATTCAGTTTAAACAGTGACATCTGCGACATATCAGTAAAGGTTTTATACGCTGCCTGCAATGCAGTCTGCTGCATGGTGTAGCTGGAGATCGCCGAGGTGTAATCCACATCCACCAGGTTACTCATTTCGGTGCTGAGAATGGTATCGCGGTCATCGCCCTGAGAATCCAGCGTATCCAGCTCGGAAAGTTGTGTCCCCACATCCGAACGCACACGCAGTACGTTATTTAAAGAGTTGCTCAGGCCACGGTTGGTTTTATCCATCGCATCCTGGAAGGTTTGCTGCGTGGTTGCATCGGCATCCGCCTGTGGCACCTTAAGGGCAGCAATGGCGCTGTCCAGCATATCAAACACGTTGGTTTCGCTCGCGCTGCCATCGGGTTCGGTCTTGGCGTTGCTGCTGATGCTCATGAACACATCGCTACCGGTGTTTCCCACCGTCATGGTGCGGCTGTCATCCACTTTTTGCGTGATAGCGTCAGAACCACCCACGTACTCTACGCCGTTGCCATTATCAACAAACGGTGCGGTTGAGGTGTTGTAACCCGCAAAAATATAGCGCCCGCTGCTGTCCTGGCTGTTCGCCTGGCCCAACAGTTGGTTACGCAGCCCTTCCAACTGGGTCGCGATGGAAGCGCGGTCATCGTCGCTCAGGGTGCCGGTAGAGCCGTACACGATCAAGGTTTGCGCATCCTGAATGGTGCTGGTCGCACTGGAAAGCGCGTTCTCTTCCATCGACAAACTCTGGTTGGCGAACGTGCGCGCCAGCTTGTATTGGCTACTCTGTGACTGGCTCTGTGCCACCACTACCGATTGCGCGGCGGCAATCGGATCGTCGGATGGATTTGTCACTTTTTTGCCACTGGAGAGCTGCTCGCCGACTTTCAGCCACGAGGATTGTGAATCACTGATCCCGCGCACCTGCTGGTCAAAGATCATACTGGTACTTAAACGCATTACTTAGTCTCCGTTAGCTGGTGGCCTGAATCAGCGCGTCAAAAATAGTCCCTGCGGTCTGCAAGACCTGGGCGTTCGCCATGTAGTACTGCTGATATTTCGTCAGGTTGGCATACTCTTCATCGAGGTTAACGCCGGAAACTGACTGCTGACGATCGCTGAGCTGATTAACCACGCTCTCCTGAGTGGTGCTGCTGGTCTCCAGTGAGCTGGTTTTGTTACCCACGCTGCTCACCAGGCTGGCATAAGCTTGCGTCAGGGTAGCGTTACCGTTCACCAGATTGCTGTCCTGTAAATCCAGCAGTTTCTGCGCGTTGCGGTTATCGCTCTCGCCACCGGCTGCGCTTGCCGCAGCAATCTGGGATTCATCGGTAATCGCGACTGACATACCGTTAATGACGTTCTGCACCGGCTTGACCAGGAAGCTGTCTTTGGCCGCAGGTGTCCCATCGACGGTGAGTTGTAATCCATCAAAGCTCAGGGTTTGATTACCACTGCTGTCGGTGCTGGTGGTGGGGGTGACCTGCACATTGTCCGCAAGGCGCGTCACACTCCAGTTACTGCCGTCATAACTGACGCTGTAGTTGGAGGCTTTCACCGCTGAGGTATCGGTCCAACTGGCGCTAACCGACGCCGTACCGGTGTTTTTGGTGTTACTGATGACGTCCGGGCTGCCAACATTAAAGAAGTTTTTGCCGGTGTCTCCGTTGCTGTCATAACCCTGCGCGTGCACGCTGTTAAAACTGGTGGTGAAAGCCGCCGCCAACTGGCCGAGCTGGTTCTGCGCCAGATCGAGATCCTGGCTACGGAACGTCAGGACGCCGCCAAGGCTGCCGGTGGTCAGGCTGCTTTCCGGGATCTCAACATTTCCGGCCTGCTGATCCACATAACCGACCGTGGTACGGCTGGGATCGCTGGAAGCGGGCATCGCCACCAACGACGTGGTACGGCTGCCGTTCACCAGCGTAATGCCGCTCATGCTGACGGTATAGCTGCTGCCCTGCTGCGTGACCGATACGCCCGCAACATTGTTCAGGTCGCTGACCAGTTGGTCGCGTTTATCCAGCAGGTCATTAGGGGCTGCGCCATCACCGGTGGTGAGTTTGCCAATCTGCGTGTTCAGGTCAGCAATTTGTGAGGCGTAGGTGTTGATTTGATCAACACTGGAACTGACGCTGCTGTTGACGCTGCCCTGCATATTGTTCAGGTATTGTGCATTGGTCTGGAACTGACTCACCAGCCCCTGCGCATTACTCAACATGGCCTGACGCGATGAGGGATCATCGGCATTGCTGACCACGTTCTGAATATTAGTAAAGAAGGTCTGGATCTGGGTCGACAAACTGGTGGATGTCGAGGAGAGCATGTCGTCAATATTGGAGATCTGGCTGTATTCGGTATTGGACGCGCTGTAGCTGGCGCTGGCGCTGCGGAGCTGATTGGTAATAAAGGCGTCGTATTCGCGCTGTACGGTCCCCACGTTTACCCCATTGCCATAATAGCTGTTGCCTGAGAGCGTGCTGTTGCCCTGTTCCAGGATCGTGGTCTGGCGGGAATATCCCGTTACCGCATAGTTGGTAATATTATTACTGGTGGTGCTGAGCGCCGCCTGAGCGGCACTTAACCCGCTCATGGCGGTATTAATTAAGCTGGACATAGTAGTGAATTCCTCTCTTTCCCGTTGAGCGTACGATTGGCACGCTCAACGGTCTGGCTCTGATGTAATTATCGACGTGTGTCAGTGAAACTTGAGGGGGATGGGTCAGAACAAATTGCTGAGATCGTGACTGTAGGCTTTCACCGCTTTGTCACCCATGTTTTTGAACTGCTGAATCATGCCCACCAGCTTTTGCGCATAGTTGGGATCGGTAGCGTAGCCCGCTGCCTGAAGTGCCTGAGCGCCCTGCTCCGCGCTGCGAGCGTTAGTGACAGCGGCATAGCGCGGGTTATTCCCCAGCAGTTTGACGTAGTCGCTCAGCGCTTCGAGATACGAGCCGTACACGCGGAAAGTGGCACGCACTTTCTTCGCGATACCATGTTCATACTCGGTGGTGGTGACATAGGTGGTGGCCCCTTGCCAGTCCGCACTGGCCTTCACGCCAAACAGGTTGTAGCTTGGCTTGCCGTCGTGGGTCATGATCTGGCGCTGGCCCCAGCCGGATTCCAGCGCCGCCTGCGCCAGAATCAGGTGGTGAGGAATGCCACTTTGCGCACTGGCCTGCTGCGCCGGTTGGGTAAGCTGGGCAATAAAGGCCTGGCTGTCCACCGGCAATGCCGAGCCGCCCGCAGGCAGACGCGGCACGGCCTTGCGCACCATCTGTTCCAGCTCCATCGAAGCCATGTTGTGGCTAACGATGTAATCGCCATCCAGTTTCATCGGCACGGTGCCCGCGGTTTCTGACGGTGCCTCAGCGGGCATCATCTGTTTAACGATGGTGTCCGCCAGGCCCAGCCCGCGATTGCCGATCTGCTGGGCGATTTGCTGATCCCACATTGAGCTATAGAGGCGCGTCTGGTCGTTATCCAGCATGCCGCCCTTTGGCAGGGCTTCGCGCATACTTTTCATCATCATCTGCACGAACATGCCCTCCACCTGCTTCGCCACCTGAAGCGCTTTGCCTTTTGGATCGCTGCTGACTTCACGTTTAAGCTGATCCAGCGCGTGACTGTCCCACGCTGCACCCGCCATCGCCTGCATATCGCTCATCAGATAATTTCCAGTTTGGCGCGCAAACAGCCTGCGGTTTGCATGGATTGCAGAATCGACATCAGCTCAATCGGCGAAGCCCCCAACGCATTCAGGGCGCGCACCACACTGTTCAGATTGGCGCTGGCGTTAACGTGCTGCAATGAACCGCCGCTCTGGCGCATATCAATTTGCGTCTGTGGCGTGACCACGGTCTGCCCGCCGCCAAATGGCGTGTTTGGCTGGCTGACGTTTTGGCTCTGATTCACCGTGACCGACAGGTTGCCTTGCGCAACTGCACAGGTGCTGAGTGACACTTCGCGGTTCATCACCACGGTGCCGGTACGCGAGTTGATGATCACTTTGGCGTCTTCCAGCGGAACCGAAACGTCAATGTCTTGCACATCCGCCAGCAATCGCACCTGAGAACTGTTGTTGGCGCTGGTGCGAATTTGCACCGTGCGTGCGTCCAGAGCCTGTGCGCTGTTGTAGCCCATACGTGCATTGATGGCGTCAGCAATGCGCTGTGCCATGCTGAAGTCTTCGTTGTTAAGCTGCAAATTCAGCGTGTTCTGGCTGCCAAAGTTACTTTGCAGTTCACGTTCCACCGTGGCACCGGACGTGATGCGGCCACCATTCAACTGGTTGACCTGCACACTGCTGCCACCGGCAGAAGCGCCCGCGCCGCCCACCAAAATGTTGCCTTGAGCCAGCGCATAGATCTGATTATCCACCCCTTTTAACGGCGTCATTAACAGCGTGCCGCCGCGCAGGCTTTTCGCATTACCCAGTGAAGACACCACCACATCCAGCGTTTGTCCCTGACGGGCAAAGGACGGCAGTGAGGCCGTCACCATTACCGCTGCCACGTTTTTCAGCTGCATATTGGTGCCGGTTGGCACGGTGATCCCCAGCTGTGACAACATGTTGTTGACCGTCTGGGTGGTAAATGGCGTTTGCGTGGTCTGGTCGCCAGTACCGTCCAGCCCCACCACCAGGCCATAACCGATCAGCTGGTTATCTCGCACGCCTTGTACCGTCGTGAGGTCACGAATACGGTCTGCATGGGCCACCAGGCTTACGCCGAGCATCAGTCCCACGGTCAAACGCAGTAGCGTTAACAGTTTCATCGTCACCCCTTACATCGGTGAAATATTCAGGAAGAAGCGTTGCAGCCAGCCCATGGTCTGCGCTTCGTTGATATAACCATTCCCCACGTACTCGATGCGCGCATCCGCCACGGCGGTTGAGAGCACGGCGTTGCTGGCGCTGATGGTGCGCGGGTTAACCACGCCAGAGAAGCGGATAAACTCGGTTCCCTGGTTGATCTCAATCTGTTTCTCACCCACCACGTGCAGGTTGCCGTTAGAGAGCACCTGATTCACCGTAACGGTAATGGTGCCGGTGAAGGTATTGGCTGCGGTCGCGCCGCCCTTACCGGCAAAGTCGTTTTTGCCTTCCCCGGCGAGATTGGCCTTTTCACCACTGGCCCCCAACAGGCCTGCGGCTCCGGTCGGCACGGCCGTGAAGGCCAGGCTGTTGCTGCCATCACGGCTGGCGTTAGCACTGGAGGTTTTGCTGGCGCTGACGTTCTCTTGCAGGGTAATGGTCAGGGTGTCGCCGATGTTACGCGGACGACGATCCTCAAACAGGGGTTGATAGCCATAGTTGAGCGGCGCTACGCCCTGGAAAATCGATCCATTCACCACCGGCGGCGGCGAAGGCAGCGGCTGAGCCGTGGTCGCGCCCTCGACCAGCGGTTTACGTGGCACCAGCGCACAGCCATTAAGGGTGAGCAGCAGCAGCGCCAGCACACCCGGTGCTGGCCTGAAAATCACGGGCTTCGCCATTGAAAGCAACCTTTTAAACGTCCGCCTCTGAGCCAGCAGTCGCTGACCCAGCGGCGCGGAATTACACCTGAGTTAATTTCTGTAGCATCTCGTCAGAGGTGCTGATCGCCTTGCTGTTGATTTCGTAGGCGCGCTGCGTCTGGATCATGGTGACCAGCTCTTCCGCTACGTTAACGTTGGAGGTTTCGACATAGCCTTGATAGAGCATGCCTGCACCGTTCTGACCCGGCGTGCTGTCCGTTGGCGTACCGGAAGCCTGGGTTTCGGTGTAGAGGTTTTCACCCATGCTGTCGAGACCGGCATCATTCATAAACGTACTGACGGTCAGCTGCCCCACCTGCGTCGGGTTGGTTTGCCCCTGTTGCGTCACGCTGACCACACCATCACGGGAGATGGTGATGCTGGTGGCGTTCGCCGGGATGGTGATCCCCGGCTGGACCGGATCGCCTGCGTTGGTGACCAACTGCCCGTTCTGATCCACCTGGAATGAACCATCGCGGGTATACGCATCGGTGCCATCCGGCAGCTGCACTTTAAAGTAGCCCTGGCCGTTGATCGCCACGTCTTTGGAGTTGCTGGTCTGCGACAGGTTACCCTGCGTGTGCAGGCGCTCGGTGGTCACAGGACGTACACCGGTACCGATCTGCAAACCCGAAGGCAGCGTGGTCTGCTCTGAAGACTGGGTGCCCGGCTGACGCAGGGTTTGATACATCAGGTCTTCGAATACGGCGCGCGAACGTTTAAAGCCATTGGTACTGACGTTTGCCAGGTTGTTGGCAATCACGTCCATGTTGGTCTGTTCGGCATCAAGGCCGGTTTTGGCGATCCATAAAGAACGAATCATCGTCTGTTCCTCTGCCTTAGCTGCTCATATTGAGCAGTGAATTGGCTTTCTGTTCGTTTTCATCAACGCTGGAGATCACTTTCATCTGCATCTCGAAGCGGCGGGCGTTGGCGATCATATCCACCATGGTTTCCACCGGTTTAACGTTGCTGCCTTCCAGCACGCCCGGCATTACCTGTACGGTGGGATCATCTGCCAATGTGGCTCCACGCGTGGCCTGAGTCGCGGCGGTCGGGCGGAACATGCCGTCATCACCACGCTGCAACTCCTTGCCGGTGGCGCGCACGTGTTTGAGTCGCCCAATCTGTACCGTGGCGTTAGGCGCATCACCCGCGTTAAGCGAAGTGATGGTGCCATCCGCAGCGATAGTGATTTGCGCGCCTTCAGGAACCGCGATTGGACCGCCATCCCCCATCACGGGATTGCCCTGAATGGTGAGAATACCGCTGGGGCTAATCTGCATATTGCCGTTGCGGGTGTAGGCTTCCGTTCCGTCCGCCGTTTGCACCGCCAGCCAGCCATCCTGCTGCACCGCAACGTCCAGCGGACGTTCGGTGTAGTCCATCGCGCCGGGGCTCATATCCGCTCCTGGCGTTGAGGCCGCGACCAGCGTGCGGGTCGGCAACGAATAACCGTTCACCGGCACGGCGCGCAACGCATTGAGCTGCGCGCGAAAGCCTGGCGTTGAGGCGTTGGCAAGATTGCTGGCGGTGACCGCCTGCTGATCCAGCGTCTGACTGGCCGCCCCCATGGCGGTATATATCGCGTGATCCATAAAACAATCCCGTTAGTGGATTAACGTAAGTTGACCAGGGTGTTGAGGATCTGATCCTGCGTTTTGATGGTCTGCGCGTTGGACTGATAGTTACGCTGAGCAACAATCATATTCACCAGCTCTTTACTCAGGTCGACGTTGGAAGACTCCAGCGCGCCGGCTGTCAGAGAGCCAAAGGTCCCGGTATTCGCCACGCCCAGTGCGGCCTGGCCGGAAGAGTCAGTGGCGCTCCAGACGTTATCCCCCTTGGACTCCAGCCCTTCTGGGTTAGAGAAGCTCGCCAGCACGATCTGCCCCAGCGTCTGGGTTTTCTGGTTGGAGTAAGTGCCGGTGATGGTACCGTCATCCGCGATGCTGTAGCTGGTGAGGTCGCCTGGTGCATAGCCGTTCTGCGTCGGGTTGCCGAAGCTGGTGGTGCCGGTGTTCTGCTGCAAGCTGCCCTGCATGCTGAGCTGAATAGTGGTGCCCGTTGCGCCGTTAATGCCGTTGATGCTGAGGCTGAGGTTCGGTGATGACTCGGTGCCCGCCGCGTTGGTGATGCTGGTCAGGCTGCCGCTGCTGTCAAACGTCAGGTTGTATTGCTGATCGGTTGCGCTGCTGTCCGAGCTGTCAATGGCGTGCACCGTCCACTTGTTGTCGGCGGTTTTGACGTAGTACATGTCGAGTTGGTGTTCGTTACCCTGGGTGTCGTACACCGTCATACTGCTTTTGGCGTTGTAGCTGCTGGTGTTGGTTGAATCAAAGGTGGTGACGGTTGGCGTGCTGTCGCTGGAGTTGAGGTTCGCCACCTGGCTGGCGGTGGTGGTCGCGCTGGCCTGCATCTGGGTGGTTGGAATGCTCAATGCGACCGGGTTAGCACCGGTTTGTACCGTCGGCGGGGTGCCGCTGGCCGGGTAGCCCGTGACGTTCAGGCCCTGGGTGTTAACCAGGTTGCGGTTCTCATCAAGGGTGAACTGACCGTTACGCGAGTAAGACACCGCGCCGCTGCTGTCCGTCATGCGGAAGAAACCGTTGCCGCTCAAAGCGACATCCAGCCCACGGCTGGTGGTGGTGGTGGTGCCATCGTTAAAGTTCTGGATCACCGCAGCGACTTTGGTTCCCATCCCCACATCTGAACCGGCAAACAGATCGGCAAAAGCAATGGTACTGGATTTAAAACCCGCAGTGGCGGAGTTCGCGATGTTGTTGCCGATGACGTCCAGGTTGCTGGATGCTGCGCTAAGGCCACTTACCGCCTGAGAAAATGACATGTTATAACTCCTGAGTAATTATTCAGATGATCTGTTTGACTTCATCAAGGGTGGCAGTGCCGGAGGTGCCAAGATCAAGTGTGGTGCTGTCGGTGCTGGTGTTGACGCCGCTGACATAGGCATAAGCCAATGGCTGGGCGACCAGCTGCGTGCTGCCGCTGCTGGCGGCGATAGCGACGGTGTATTTGCCATCCGGCGCGGTGGAACCATCGGTGAGGGTGCCATCCCATGAGAAGGTATGGACGCCCGCACTCAATCCACCCAGATCAATGGTTTTCACCACGTTGCCGCTGGAATCACTGATGGTAGCGGTGGTCGAGGTTGAAGCCGTCCCCAGCTCAACGCCAAACGGCGTGGTAGTGCCGCTGCCGACTAACACCTGAGAACCGTCGATCATCACGCCATGGCCGATCAGGGTGGAACTCTGCAATGACTGGCTGGTGGTGATCTGCCCGGAGATCGACCCCAACGTGGTGTTGAGTTTTTCCACGCCACTCAGGGTGTTGATCTGCGCCAACTGAGTCGTCAACTGGCTGTTATCCATCGGATTGGTGGGATCCTGATTTTTTAACTGCGTGACCAGCATGGTCAGGAATTCGTTTTGCAGATCCGCTGCGCTGCTGCTGGTGCTGTCGCTGCTGGAAGAGAGGACCGTCTGATCCAGCGTCTCATTAACGCCTACCGCGATACCCATTGTTGTTCTCCGTTACTGACCCATCGTCAGGGTTTTCATCATCATCGACTTGACGGTATTCAGGACTTCCACGTTGGCCTGATAGCTACGTGAAGCCGACATGGTGTTGACGGTTTCTGCTACCACATCCACGTTCGGCATCTTGACGTAGCCTTTGCCATCCGCCAGCGGATTGCCCGGGTCATAGACCAGTTTGGCGGGGGTAGGATCGTTCACCACGCCCGCTACGCGCACGCCGCCGGTCGCGGCTCCAGGGGCGGCATCCGTCTGGAAAATCACCTGTTTAGCCACGTACGGTTGGCCGTCTGGCCCGGTAACGCTATCGGCGTTCGCGAGGTTACTGGCGCTGACGTTAAGCCGCTGCGACTGCGCCGCCATTGCCGAACCGGCAATGTCAAAAATGTTCATTAAGGCCACGGTTATTGCCCCTGTAATACGCTCATCATGCCTTTGATTTGGCTACTGATAAGCGTGAGGTCGGTTTGGTATTTCAGGCTGTTGTCCGCGAACTGGGTGCGTTCACGATCCATATCCACGGTGTTGCCGTCCGCTGCCGGTTGATCGGGAATGCGGTACATCAGGTCCATTGAGGGTTGACTGTTGGTCTGCGCTTCAATGTGGCGTGGTGAAGTGACTTTTAACGCCATGCTGCTGCCGGCGCTGCGTCCCTGCTCCATCACCCGACTCAGCTCACTGGAAAAGTCGATATCGCGCGCCTGGTAGCCCGGGGTATCGGCATTAGCAATGTTGGACGCCAGGATCTCCTGACGCTGAGCACGCAGATTGAGTGCTTCACTGCTGAACTGTAATGCCGCATCCAGTTTGTCGAGCATGGTTACTCCGCGAATGAGAATTTCGAGCGGAAAGCTTAATTCGCTAAAAGCAAGGGCTATCGTCTGAATAGCAACAGAAATTGTGGCTATTCCTGCTCTTGAGTTTTTTTGCCGAGGCGTAGACTGCTGCCCATCAGTCAAAGAGGACTTTCTTCATGCGATTTCATCTTTCCCTGCTGAGCGGTTTACTGGTCGGCACGATTTTGTCCGCTCAGGCGGCCGATCTCCCCGCTCAACTCACTCAGTTTTTTAAGGCTCGCGACCCACAACATGCTGCGGGCATGGTGGTGCAGGTACGTACGCCAGACGAGCAGTGGCCCACCTGTGCCACACCGCAGCTGATGCTGCCGGGCAACAGCCGTCTGTGGGGAAATATGAGCGTGGCCGCCAGTTGCGGTGAGAATCGCCGCTTCTTGCAGGTGCAGGTTCAGGTGAGCGGTGGATATCTGGTGGCGCAGCATCAGCTGCGGCGCGGCGTGCAGGTTTCGGCTCGTGATTTCCGCCTGCAACAGGGGCGATTAGATACCCTGCCACCGCGCACGCTGTTCAGCGTGGACAAGGTTGCCGATGCGGTGGTCCTGCGCGATATTGAACCCGGCCAGCCTGTGACGCAGACCATGCTGCGCCAGCCCTGGCGGGTGAAAGCCGGTGAATCGGTAACGGTGGTGGCGAGCGGCAACGGTTTCAGCGCCACTGCGGCAGGCAAAGCGATGAGTAATGGTGCAGCTTCTGACTGGGTGCGGGTGCGGATGGATAACGGTCAGGTGGTTAACGGGCGCGTTGATGAACGTGGGAATATTCTTATTACCCTGTAAAGTGCTAAAGAGTGCGTCTGTTCTGCCGATACAAGAAACAAGAAACCCGTTAGGCTGTGCTGATTCTCCCGACAGCAGCCGCTGAGAGCACTGGAGCGAATATCATGAGCATTGAAAGAACCCAACCGTCAAAGCCCGTCAGTACGGTACAAACGCGTGACAGCAGCGACAACAGCAATAAAGTGCGCCAGAGCAGCGCCACCACTGCCGCGCCACAAAGCGGTGCGCAGGTCAGTCTGAGCAGCGCTCAGGCACAGCTGATGCAACCCGGCAGCCAGGATATTAATACCGCGCGCGTTGAGCAGATGAAAACCGCCATCCGCAACGGCGAGTTGAAGATGGACACCGGTAAGATTGCCGATGCGCTGATTGCCGATACCAAAGCCTGGTTAGAGGACCAGTAATCCCATGAGTCAATTGCAGAGTACGCTGGAGAAAATGCAGGAAGTGTTGAGCACCCTGACCGACCTGCTGGCCGAAGAGCAGAACGCGTTGGCGGCGGGCAAGGTGAACAGCAACCTGTTACAGCGGATCACGGAAGATAAGCGCTCGCTGCTGGCGACCCTGAACTATCTCGATCAGATGCGCCTGACCTGCGAACGTAGCCATAATATGACCGCGCCCTATCCGGCGGACCGCATGATGGCAGAACAGTGGCAGCGGCTACAGCAGGCTACCCGTCAGCTACGCGATGCCAATGTGCATAACGGGCTACTGCTGCAACAGCAAATTCGCTTTACCGATGCAGCCGTATCCGTGTTGAAACCGCATTTCAGCCAGGCTTTTTATGGCCCGGATGGCCTCGGCACTGGCCGCACCACCCTGAGCCACAAGGCCTGAGCGTATTGTACGATCAGGCCGCTGTACTGCGGGCAAAGTCACGCAGGCGGAAACCTAACAGCGCCAGCATGACGAAGTAGCTACCGCCACCCACCACACACACGGCCGCCAAACGCAGCAGACGCGCGTACATCTCTCCCTCTCCCCAGGACGGCATCACGTGCAGAATACCCAGCAGTGCCGCAGCCATAATGGCTACCGCAACCACCAGTCGGAACAGGAAACTGTACCAGCCCGGCTGTGGCAGGAAGATGCGCTGTTTGCGCAGTTGCCAGAACAGCAACGCCGCATTCAGGCAAGCCGCCAGACCAATCGATAGCGACAAACCGGCGTGCTTAAGTGGCCCAATAAACGCGAGATTCATTAACTGCGTCATTACCAGCGTAATGATGGCAATTTTCACCGGCGTTTTGATGTCCTGACGCGAATAGAAGCCCGGTGCCAGCACTTTGACCACAATCAGGCCCATCAACCCAACCGAGTAGGCAATCAGCGCGCGCTGCGTCATTGCGGCATCAAAAGCGGTGAATTTGCCGTACTGGAACAGGGCGCTGGTGAGCGGGCCGGAGAGAATGCCAAGCGCAACCGAACAGGGCAACGCCAGCAGGAAGCAGAGGCGTAATCCCCAGTCCATCAAGCGGGAGTATTCATCATGGTTTCCGCTGGAGAAGCTTTTTGCCAGCGAAGGCAGCAAAATCGTGCCCAGTGCCACGCCCAGTACCCCAGAGGGAAACTCCATCAGACGGTCGGCGTAGTACATCCAGGAGACCGATCCCGACACGAGGAATGAGGCAAAGATGGTGTTGATGATCAGTGAAATCTGGCTTACCGAAACCCCGAGAATCGCCGGTCCCATCTGGCGCATCACGCGCCACACGCCAGCATCTTTCAAATTGATGCGCGGCAGCACCAGCATGCCGATTTTTTTCAAATGCGGCAGCTGGTAGCCCAGTTGCAGCACGCCCCCCACCACAACAGCCCAGGCCAGCGCCATGATCGGTGGATGGAAATGAGGTGCGGCAAACAGCGCAAAGCCCAGCATGCTGATGTTAAGCAGCGTTGGAGCAAAGGCCGGTACGGAGAAGCGGTTCCAGGTGTTGAGGATCGCCCCGGCCAGTGAGGCCAGCGAGATCAACAAGATGTAGGGGAACGTCACCCGCAGCAGCGCCGTGGTCAGGGCGAATTTGTCCGCCGTGTCGGCAAAGCCCGGCGCAGTCACGTAGATAACCCAAGGCGCAGCCAGCATCCCGGCGAACGTCACCAGGGCCAGCACCAGCGTGAGTAGGCCCGAGACGTAGGAGACAAAGATGCGCGTGGCTTCTTCGCCTTGTTTGCTTTTGTACTCGGCCAGAATCGGTACAAATGCCTGAGAGAATGCGCCTTCGGCAAAGATTCGGCGCAGCAGATTAGGCAGTTTGAATGCCACAAAGAAGGCATCGGTGGCCATTCCGGCCCCAAATACCCGCGCCACAATGGCATCACGGGCAAAGCCCAACACGCGCGAAAACAGGGTCATCGAACTGACCGCTGCCAGCGATTTCAATAGATTCATAGTTAGCGGCGCTTCCTGAAAATAGTCGGCAAAATGCGGTACTTACGCGGGCACCTCTTGATGCCCGGCGATAGTCTACTGTCCTGGCGGGAAATCACCAACGTTGAGTGTTACAGAGCATTAATCACTCTGGGCGGGTAAAAGTTTTGCCAACTGCTGCTGTAAGGCGGCAACCTGCTGTTCCAGTGCGGTGACGCGTGCCGATAAATCAGATTCTTCCGCTGCTTCCACCGGCGTTTCCACCACCTCGCCACCAAACAGGTGCATGTAGCGACTTTCACGCTTACCTGGCTCACGCGCCAGACGCACCAGCATCGGGCCATCGTCGCGTGTGATTAAGCTTTCCAGCGCCTGTTCAACTTCGGTCACATCACTGAAGTCATGCAGGCGTCCACTGCGACTGCGCAATTCACCAGGCGTTTGTGCGCCGCGCAGGAACAGCAAGGTGAGAATCGCCACTTCAGCGCTGTTGAGCTGTAAATTGCCAAAGGCAGAATTACAAAAACGCTGTTCATATTTTGCCACGCGCTGGCCAAAGCCATTGTTAGCGGTGACCAGATGCTTTTTCACCAGCGCGTCCAGTTGGTCCTGCGTTTCGCTGTCACTGAGGTTCATGACCGGTTCGCGGTTGGATTTTTGGTTACAGGCCGTGGTGACGGCATTGAGGGAGAGAGGATACTGCTCTGGTGTGGTGATCTGCTTTTCCAGCAGGCAGCCAATGACGCGCAGCGCCTGCGCAGAGAGTGCCATTTTCATTGTTATGAGCTTCCTTTGGGTTTATCCCCGGCGATCCGGTGTCCAGTCCGGGTTGGTCAGTGCGGTGAGAACGTGGTCCTGCCATTTGCCATCAATCAGCAGGTAATCTTTGGCATAGCCCTCTTTTTCAAAGCCGAGACGTGCCAGTAAGTCACCGCTGCGCTGATTGTGCGGCATGTAGTTCGCCATAATCCGGTGCATGTGTTGCTGGCGCTGCATGTAGCGAATAGCAATTTGCAGCGCTTCGAACATCAGCCCTTGCCCCTGCCATTTTTCTGCCAGCGAGTAGCCGAGGTAGCAGGCATGGAAGGATCCCCGCAGGACGTTGCTGAAGTTCGCCACGCCGCGTATTTCATTTTCGTTCGGGTCCAGTAAGGCAAAGTAGTAGGCCGATCCCTGTTTGTGCAGGTCGTTGATCAGCCCGAGGCGAGCCTGCCAGCCAGAGGGGTAGCAGTGGCTTTCATCGCGGATCGGTTCCCAGGGTTTCAGAAATGCCCGATTTTCCGCATAGTAGTCTGCCAGTCGCCATGCGTCTCGTTCATGGACCAGACGCACCACCAGACGGTCGGTGATGAGGCGCACTTTGGGCGAGGCAGTTCGGTAGCCAAACATGGAGACTCCTGAATTCCATAAACGGAATAGTTCATGTAACTCACTATAACCGTAGCCGTTGTTGCGGTAAAACAGTTCGCACAGTTCGCACAGTTTGCCCTGTTTCTGCTTCTCTTCCATACTTTTATCAGGTTTTTCCCGGATGGCTGTTGATGCTGTCCCGCCATTTCAAGGAGATATCCAGTGAAGCTCTACATTTACGATCATTGTCCTTATTGCGTGAAAGCACGCATGATTTTTGGCCTGAAGGATGTACCGGTTGAGTTGGTGGTGCTGTTGAATGACGATGAGGAGACACCGCATCAGCTGATTGGACAGAAGATGGCACCGATTCTGCAAAAAGCGGATGGCAGTGCAATGCCGGAGAGTCTTGATATCGTGCGGTTTATCGATCAACTCGATGGTGAGCCGTTGTTGACCGGGAAGCGTAATCCCGCCATTGAGGATTGGCTGCGCCACGTTCACAGTTACAGTAATAAGCTGTTGTTGCCACGCATTGCAGCCGCGCCGTTTGCTGAATTTGCCACCCCTGCCGCACGCGATTATTTTATCCGCAAAAAACAGGCTAATTACGGTGATTTCGCCGCGCTGCGGCAGCACTCTGCCGGTCTGATTAAGAATATCAGTAACGATCTGTTGCAGCTTGATAAGCTGATCGTGAAGTCCAACGCGGTGAACGGTGAGCTTTCAGAAGATGATATTCATCTGTTCCCGCTGTTGCGGGCGTTGACGCTGGTGGCAGGGATTAACTGGCCAAGCCGCGTCCTGGATTATCGCGATAATATGGCGAAGCAGTCGCAGGTAAACCTGCTTAGCTCGGTGGCACAGTAATATTTTGCTGAAAAATGCCCGCTGCGTTTCTCAACTATCCTGGTGACACCAGCAGGTCATTCAGGCAGGCTATGCCTTTTCCTTCAGGATGAGAGTGCATGAAAAAGGTTGTTGCCAGTTTGCTGGCCCTGAGTTTTGCCCTGTTGTTGAGTGGCTGTAATCAGCTGACGCAGTACACCATTACTGAGCAGGATGTGAATAAAGCGCTGCAAAAGCACAATAACTGGGAGAAGGATATCGGTGTCTCTGGCCTGGTGAATGCCCATATTGTGCTGACCGATTTGACCAGCCAGATTGGCCGCGAAGAGCCTGACCGCGTGACAGTGTCCGGCAAAGCGACCATTAATCTGACCTCCCTGTTCGGCCCACAGCAGGCCGTCATGCAGTTGAAGCTGAAAGCGCAGCCGGTGTTTGATCAGCAGCAGAGTGCCATTTTCCTGCATGATATGACGATTGTTGACGCTCAGGTGCAGCCAGAGAAGATGTCGGGTGCATTACAGGCGCTGACGCCGTACCTGGAGAAGTCGTTAAAAGATTACTTCAATAAGAAGCCGGCTTATGTGTTAAGCGCCGATCGCGGCGTGAAAGAAGCCCTGGCGAAGAAGCTGGTGAAGGGTCTGGAAGTGAAGCCTGGCGAGCTGATTATTCCGCTGACGGATTAAGCGGGGTTGTGGTGTAGGCGTATGTCAAGATCAAGGTCAAGGTCAAGGTCAAGGTCAAGGTCAAGGTCTGGACAATCGTCTGTGAAATCGAGATACCTCGGCCTGTCAGGGGAATCGGGCTGCGACGTGGCTCGCTCCGATCACCCTGCCCTCCGAAATCCATACGACTCTGTTGCCTGAACATAGGCCGTTTGGAAGTTAAGCACTGAAACTCACCAAGGGCTGGGGCTGCTAACAGCCGCACTGCTGCTTCTGGGAAGATGATGGGGGGTATGACAGCAAATGCCTCTGGCACATGGATGTGCCAGCGGATCGTAGGGATACGGATTCCTTTGCAGTCATACCCCCCATTGTCTGACCTGCCACCCGAGTCCACAGCGGCTTACCATCTCAGCGCCTAAATTCCCATCATTCGCTGCATAAACGCAAAAACCAGGTGCAAACGGTTGCCTGATTCCTTATTCTTTGTACCCGGCCAAAACGCCCCTTACGTTTACCTTAATGCCGGAGCACTCTGCAATGACAGCACAACCCCAAAAACTCACAATTCGCCGCCCTGACGACTGGCACATTCACCTGCGTGATGGTGAAATGCTGCAAGCTGTTCTGCCTTACACCAGCGCGGTAAACGGTCGTGCTATCGTTATGCCCAACCTCGTGCCTCCTGTCTCCAGTGTTGCAGCCGCTATCGCCTACCGCGATCGCATCCTTGCCGCACTGCCTGCAGGCCACAGCTTCACCCCACTGATGACCTGCTACCTGACAGACTCACTGGACCCGGACGAAATTGAACGCGGCTTCAAAGAAGGCGTATTTACTGCGGCGAAACTCTACCCTGCTCACGCCACCACCAACTCCAGCCACGGCGTCACCAACATCGCCTCGATTGCCAAAGTCCTGGACCGGATGCAGCAAATTGGCATGCCATTACTGACGCATGGCGAAGTCACCGATGCACACATCGACATCTTTGACCGTGAAGCCCGCTTCATTGAAACGGTCATGGAACCGCTGCGTCGCCAGTTCCCACAGCTGAAAGTTGTGATGGAACACATCACCACCAAAGAAGCGGCCCAGTACGTTGCGGAAGGGAATGAAAAACTCGGTGCGACCATCACACCACAGCACCTGATGTTCAACCGCAACCACATGCTGGTCGGTGGCATTCGTCCACACCTCTACTGCCTGCCAATCCTCAAACGCAATGTCCATCAGGAAGCCCTGCGTGATGTGGTTGCCAGCGGCAATCCACGCTTCTTCCTCGGTACCGATACCGCGCCACACCTGCGTCACGCCAAAGAGTCTGGCTGCGGCTGTGCGGGGGTATTCAGCGCACTCAACTCACTGCCGGCGTATGCCACGGTATTTGAAGAGCTGAATGCACTCCAGCATTTTGAAGCGTTCTGCTCTGAAAACGGCCCGCGCTTCTACGGACTGCCGCTCAATGAAGGCACCATCACCCTGGTGCGTGAGCCATGGATCGTACAGGAAAGCATTATCGTCGGTAACGAAACCGTGGTGCCATTCCTCGCCGGTGAAACCATGAACTGGCAGATTAAAGCGTAATCCCTCTTGCCTCCGTAAATCTTATACTGTAAATATATACAGCATCATTTACGGAGGCAGTCCACATGCGTGTTGAAATTACTGTTGCCAAAACCCAACCTCTTCCCCCCGGAGCCCTGGAAGCACTCAGCCAGGAACTCGAACGCCGTTTGCTGCGTCAGTTCCCTGAAAGCGACCATCGCGTCTCTGTCCGTTACGCCAGCAGCAACCAACTTAGCGTCCTTGGTGCCAGCAAAGAAGATCGTGAACACGTCAGCGACCTGCTCCAGGAAACCTGGGAAAGTGCTGATGACTGGTTCGCCCCCGATTAACCGCCACTGCGTGTTTTTCCGGGCGTCGCCGCCCGGTTTTTTATTCTAAACGGCTCGCCAGAGCAGCTAACTCCTTCTACGCTTAACATGCACGATTGCGCGCTCAGGTCATGTTGCACAGGAGACGATCATGACAACAGAAAAAGCAGAAGAAGTAATGACCTTTGGCGAGCTGCTGGCATTAATCAGCGATCAGCAAAGAAGAATAACCGTCATGGAAACGGCCTTCTCTAGTCTGGCCTGGTGCCTTGATGAACGCGCCAGCCAACTGCTCATCCACCAACTGACGTTGGAATCCACCAGCCAAAAACATGATGCCGCACTCCAGCACCAGTTCGCCCTGTTGGTAACAGAGCTGGAAAAACGTCATCACCCAGCCCCGGATGTACCCACGTTATAAAAAGTTACCCTGCTCGTGGTGATTAAATGCGACCACGAGCAAACTTACACTGTTGATAAAATAACCAGCGCACATTTTTAGTAATCTAAAGCTGGATTCCTGTTATAATTATTTCGCTAGTGGATAATAAGCTGCATTGAACCTCACCGAGCACTTCGTTTAACGAGTAATAAGGAGGTTATAATGGATAGAAACAAAAATGTTATTCATACCCATCCCCTGGTGGGCTGGGATATCAGTACCGTTGACAGCTATGATGCCATGATGCTCCGCCTGCACTCGATATCGTCGCAGGAACAGAAAGAAGAAGAAGCGGATGTCGGACCTACTTACTGGATCACCACCGATGTTGCGCGGCAATTTATCTCCATTCTCGAAGCGGGGATTGCCAAAATAGAGTCGGCAGAGATTTACGAAAGAAACCAGTCAAAACATTAAATCCTTCCGCCAACGAGGCACCCCACCGGGTGCCTTTTTCATCTCTGTCCCATCTGATATGCTACTGATAGTTCTGATTTATCACTCATGGTGACGTAATGATTTATGATCTGATTATTGTCGGTAGCGGCTCAGTGGGCGCAGCAGCGGGCTACTATGCCACCCAGGCTGGACTCTCGGTGTTGATGACTGACAGCAACCACCCTCCACACAGCCAGGGCGCACATCACGGCGAAACACGACTGATCCGCCACGCCTACGGCGAAGGTGAACATTACGTCCGCATGGTATTACGCGCACAGCAACTGTGGGATGAGCTGGAAACCCTCTGCGGTGAACGCGTTATGCATCGCAGCGGCATCATCAACCTCGCCCCGCAAAACTCCGAATTTATTCAGAACGTCATTCACAGCGCCCAGAACTTCAAACTGGATGTTGAAATATTAACCGCTGAAGAGGTTCGTCAGCGCTGGCCGCAAATTAACGTACCGGATGGTCATATTGGCGTTTTCGAACCGCAATCCGGTTATTTAAAATCCGAAGTCGCCGTGCGTAGCTGGGTGCGCTTAGCCCAGGAAGCGGGGTGCGCGCAGTTATTTAATTGCCCGGTTACGGCTATTGAACGCGTTGGCGATCTCCAGCAGGTCACCACTATTGATGGCACCTATCAGGCACGCAAACTGCTGATCACCGCAGGCACCTGGGTCGGTGACCTGGTACCTGGGCTGCCCTTAACGCCAACCCGCAAAGTGTTTGCGTGGTATCAGGCTGATGGCCGTTACAGTGAAAATAACAAATTCCCCGGTTTTACCGTTGAAATGACAGACGGCAGCCAGTTCTACGGCTTCCCGGCGGATAATAATGCGCTGAAAGTCGGTCGCCATGACGGTGGCCAAGTGATGCAGACGGCCGCAGACCGTAAACCTTTCGGCAGCTATGCCGCCGATGGCAGTGACTGCTTCAGCTTCCTGCGCCAGCTCTTGCCGGGTGTAGGCGTGTGCCTGCACGGCGAAGCCTGTAGTTATGACATCTCCCCCGATGAAGACTTTATCATCGACACGCTGCCGGATGATGCTAACCGTATGATCATCACCGGTCTCAGCGGCCATGGCTTCAAGTTTGCCAGCGTGCTGGGGGAGCTGGGCAGTGAATTTGCGCAAGACCGTCCGTTCTCCCTGGATGTCTCGGCATTTTCACTCAACCGCTTCAAACCTTAAGCGCATCACCATAAAAAAACCCATGACTCAGCATGGGTTTTTTATCTCTACGGTCGGGATTTATTTCTCGCTATCCGGCAGCGGGATCGCCAGCGTCATATTTAAACGACCACGGGATTTATTAAAGATTTTATTGCCGTTCTCACGACCCGCACGGCGCGTACGCTGCTCTTCGGGTGAGAGTTTTGCCTCTTCCATACACAGTGGGCTACAGCACTTCTCATACTTCTCTGCACAGCTTGAGCACTGAATAAACAGCAAATGGCAGCCGTCATTGACGCAGTTCACATGCGTGTCACAAGGTTCGCCACACTGGTGACACTGGGACAGCACATCATCAGAAATACGCTCACCCATACGCTCATCAAAAACAAAGTTTTTGCCTTTGAAACGCACCGGCAAACCCTGCTCACGAGCACGACGCGTATATTCGATAATACCACCTTCAATATGGTAGATATCTTCAAAGCCGTTGTGCTTCATCCATGCGCTGGCTTTCTCACAGCGAATACCGCCGGTGCAGTACATGACAATTTTTTTATCTTTCTGCTCTTGCAGCATATCCACTGCCATCGGCAGCTGATCGCGGAAGGTATCCGCCGGGATCTCCATCGCCTGATCGAAACGTCCTACTTCGTATTCATAATGGTTGCGCATATCGACAAACACCGCATCGGGATCGTCCAGCATGGCGTTCACTTCCGCCGCTTTCAGATACTTACCGACATCGCTGGCATCAAAGGTCTCATCTTCAATCCCATCCGCCACAATGCGGTCACGCACTTTCAGGCGCAGTACCCAGAAAGATTTACCGTCATCATCCAGGGCAATGTTGAGGCGCAGATTATTCAGCGCGGCATCAAAGCCATACAGGAAGGTTTTCAGCGCCTCAAAGTTGCTGGCGGGAACGCTGATCTGCGCATTAATGCCCTCTTTGGCGACGTAAATGCGGCCAAACACTTTCAGTTCGCGCAGGGCAATGTACAGCGCATCACGGAAAGCTTGTGGATCGGCGATCTGAAAATATTTGTAGAAAGAGACGGTGGTACGCGGCTCTGTTTCAGCAAGCATACGTTCACGCAGCTCATTATTGTTTACGAGGTTATGTAACACTGGCATGGTGTTCGTTCCTGTGGCAATGAGGTAAATTTTTAGCGCGCACATCATACCCGAATCTCGTGAAATGCCTAGGGGGTTCAGATCAAATCATTACCTTTTATAGAGCATTTTTTGCATTTTTTGCTCTTCCTGGGTCTCATTGCCGCCTGTTTATTCCGGCGAGAGGCAAAAAATGGCATAATGGTCTAATTTCAATGACATATTGTCACCTGGATGCGCGACTTTTTATGACTCAGTTACCTCAGTTTTCACGACAGTTACTTCACCCCCGCTACTGGATCACCTGGATTGGCATTGGCTTTCTCTATACGCTGGTGCTACTGCCTTACCCGGTTTTATACGCCATTGGCTGTGCATTGGGCCGTACTGCATTACGGTTTATGAACCGTCGCGCCAACATTGCGCGCCGTAACCTTGAACTCTGCTTCCCACAAATGCCAGAAAGCGAACGCGAAGCAGTGATTAAACGCAATTTTGAATCCGTGGGTATGGGCTTTATTGAGACCGGTATGGCGTGGTTCTGGCCAGACTGGCGCATGCAGAAGTGGGTAAAAACCAGCGGACTGGAACACATCAGCAACGCACTGGAACAAAAAAAAGGCGTGCTGTTGGTTGGCCTGCACTTTCTGACGCTGGAGTTGGGTGCACGTATTTTTGGTATCTATAACCCGGGTATTGGCGTTTATCGTCCCAACGACAATGCCCTGCTCGACTGGCTGCAAACCTGGGGCAGAATGCGTTCCAATAAAAGCATGCTGGATCGTAAAGATCTCAAAGGCATGATCCGTGCGCTTAAAAACAACGATATTCTCTGGTATGCACCCGATCACGACTACGGTCCACGCAGTAGTGTGTTCGCTCCACTGTTTGCGGTGCAAGATGCCGCCACTACGGCGGGAAGTTATGTATTAATTCGCACAGCGCGTCCGGCCGTGGTGCCATTTGTCCCGCGCCGTCTGCCTAATGGTAAGGGATACGAACTTATGATGCTGCCAGACGTTGGACCGGATATGCCACTGGACAGCGAGCTTGCTACAGCCACGCGCATGAATAAAGTGGTTGAAGAGTGCATTCTGCTAGCACCAGAGCAGTATATGTGGCTGCATCGCCGCTTTAAAACCCGCCCGGAAGGGCAACCTTCCCTCTATTAATGTCTGACGGGATGTTAAACGCATCCCGCCATTCTTCAACCCTGCTTTATTATTCCTCTGAAAACAAAACGCATTATTTAATTTTATTAATGCATACCAGCATCTACCAGGAAATATCCTATTTAAACCCCTTTACAGTACACCGCCACTGAAGTGTGAAAAAAAATTAACTTAACTTACAGGCCATTACTGTCGTTAAGTCCTTAGATATTACTTTTGTGACCGCAAATCAGCAATTTCATTCCTTTTCGTCATTTGCATAACGTTAGGACTCTAACTACTTTCAACTCCGGGATTACCTACTCTTCCCACATCTATTTTCACGCTAATAAACTATGCCAGGAATAATAAATGACTAAAGGCATCTATTTTTATGTTGATACCGCTGCAGATGATAACGGCTACCATTTTTTACATCGTCAAGGATGTAAACATATGCCAGATAAAAAGGATGCGCTGTTTATTGGCACCCTTTATACGTTAAATCAGGGGCTCACTATCGCCAGAATGAATTTTAAAAAGGTAAAGCCCTGTATTAAATGTTGTATTCGTTACTCCGCCACCAGGATGTCAGCCAACGTCCAACCGGTGCGCCACTTTCCGCGTTAATCGCCAATAACCCCTACTCAGACGGAGTGACTCCACTCCGTCTGAGTGAGTCAGCACGTCGTAAATTTTCAGCTATTCTTCTCTCATCCCTTTCGCAACCACAATGGAGAACCTCCATGGATTTATACAGTACGCTGGAAGAAGCCATAGATGCCGCACGCGAAGAGTTCCTGGCTGACAATCCAGAGCTCAATGAAGACGATGCGGATATCAACCAGTTTTCCCTGCAAAAGTATGTAATGCAGGATGGCGATATCATGTGGCAGGCTGAGTTTTTTGCCGACGAGCGAGAAGAAGGCGAAGGCCTGGTCATCAGCGTGGGTGAAGCCGCTCAGGCGATTTTCGACGGCGACTTTGATGAGATAGAGCTACGTCAGGAGTGGCAGGAGCAAAATACCCTGCATGAGTGGGACGAGGGCGAATTCCAGCTAGAACCGCCAACGGACACGGAAGAGGGAGAAGCTGCTGCCGAAGAGTGGGATGACGACAACAGCGAATCCGAACGCTTTTAACCGTTAATCATAAGGCCCGTGATGGATATCGACTGGCAACAACAGGGTATCCATCACCGCTGATAACGGAAGATCGATAATTGTCAGTGCACGCCAAGGACCATCGCGAACATCCCAACGTACCCCAGGATAATATTGATTGCCGTGCCCCTGGCCGGGCACAGTACGGCTAATTATACTGCCACACCCGCTGACCAGCGTCACAGCCGCAAGCAGTAACGTAATATTTAATAGACGAATCACAACATATTCTCATAATGAACTGCGGCTATTTTAACCGCAGGCCATGCAACTGACCAGCCAGTGCGGCTTCCCGGAAGGTAAAGGTTGCGTTAAACCCTTTAGGGCTCAATCGCTACGCGGGTTCCCGTTTGCGCGCTCACCCGCGCGGCGTCTAAAATTTCCAACACGTGCACCGCCTGTTGGGCCGTTACCGGTGGCTCGGTTCCATTGCGCAGCGCATGCGCAAAAGCCGCGTAGTAGTCATGGTAATTGCCCTGCTGTGCCGGGATTTTTTCCTGCTGCCCCGGACTGTAAAAGGTGCCCCAGTGCTGCTCGGGTTCATAGCCCCAACCGGTGAGATCGTCCGCCGGGCGTTTGCCCGCAAATATCTGCCGTGCCTGAATATCACAGCTGCTGGCAACATAGCTGCCTTTCTCGCCGTAGGCGCGCAGTTCACGCTGATGCAGGCCATTCAGTTTGGTGGCCGATAGATAGCTCGTCACCCCAGAGCAGTGGGTTAAGGTGAGCAGAAAACTGGCATTCGTGGGACCGGCAGGATGATCAATCTCATCCAGTTGCGCCTGAACCGCCTGTACCGGGCCCAGCAACCAGACAGCCTGATCCACCAGGTGACTGCCCAAATCGCGCAGCAAACCACCGGATTCACCGCCTTCCAGCGTGTTCGGATCGTTAAAGTCCATACGGTTATGCAAACGCCACAGTTTGCCTAAGCGCTGTTGTTCCAGCAGCAGACGCAGCGTCTGGAGATCGGAATCAAAGCGGCGATTGTGGTAAGCCCCTAGCAGCACGCCTTTGGCAGCCGCAGCCGCCTCTAGCTCACGTGCACCAGCGGCATCGGGGGCGAAAGGCTTATCGGCAATAACGGCAACACCGGCTTCAATCGCTTCCAGCACCAGCTCACGCCGGGTGTGTGGCGGCGTGGTAATGGTGACGATATCTACCCCCGCAGCGAGCATCGCCGTCAGGCTGGGATAAATAGCCACATGCGGGAAATCTGCCCTGGCTTTTGCCACAGTCTCAGGCGCCCGGGCGACAATCCCAGCCAGCTCCAGCCCCTCGGTGGCAACAATAAAAGGGGCATGAAAATGTTGCCCACCTGTACCATATCCGACGATTCCGACTTTCATACTCACCTCACAGCGTGCGTGATAGAAAATTATCAGCGCTAAATCATAGCGTTAGCGCTGGGCAGAAAATGAGTATAAGCACTGCCAGGTGTTTACCGTCAATGTCTGAGCGGAAGTTATTTAACATTTTGTTTACCGATGGTGGGATTATGCCACCAGGGCGAGTTCGCTTTACTGGAGCGATTATCGACACTGATGCGTATTTTCTGGGGTAATTTAGCCTGCCAGGCCTATCGAATCCTGCGTCGTGAAGCGACCGACCTGCAGTTCGTACTAGCGGAACAGGATGTAGCAGTCAGTTCCTGAGTGGAATAGATCGGATCAGTAATCCATTCAACTTGATGCGTATGCACATCTTTTTCTGCATAGTCACGCCTTCTACCAATATGATATTTCTCTTCAGTATTTTATTGACCCCGATAGTTATGGGGAATTTATTCGGGGTGTTTAGTATACTAAATCGAGGTTAAATGATAAAAAACCGGGAAGGTTTAATTCTTACCCGATGTTTTTATAAAAGATTTGTATTTATAAACTCTATCAACTCCTCTTTAGTTAATTCAAACTCTGGCCCGGCATCCATCCCACCAATGTAATCAACAGCATATTCTAACTTCCTGTCTTCAATTTTATGATCCAAAGAGAATGAAAATGAGTATCTTGCGACATCTCGCGGATTATATTCCTTTTCAAGGAGGAAGTTTATGTTCCGTATAAACTCTAGAGTCATTTCATTCATAATGAACCTCATAAATTAAACGAGATTGCTCGTCCTGACGGAGTAGCTATGCCTGCATCAATATCTGCTTTTGTTGGTGGATAGTGTGGCAAATCTAATAACTCACCATTTTTCATTTTGGGATGCACTCTGTTGACCTGCCCAGAGTGATTATAGGTCTCTTCCCAAATTCTCACATCTCCGTTTGTGGGATTCCATTCTGTTACATGAGAACGTCCCCGTGTTGGTCCTGGCGTACGAGCTAGAGCTTCTTGATTGTAATATCGGATGCGACCGTCTGGTAAAACTCGGGTACTCACCGCGCTCTTTTGAGCTTTTTCCAACGCACTTAATTTTCTGTTTAACTTTACAGCAGGGCCACTGCACTTTAACCCCAGCGGATCGATCCACCCCAGCGCATTAGGCGCGTACTGGTAGGGGTTGATCCTGCCCGCAAGGCCGATCGGGTCATCGGGACGACTACGGTGCGGCCATACTTTTTAGGCTATTTAACATACTGATGTAAAGTGACTTTCTGACGTCATACCTGCCGGTTGCGGCCCGGATTTTACCCGATGACCCGACGTACACCTTTGGCCCGCACACTACTGCCTCGCAGTGACTATCCCTTTCTGCACAGTATCAAACGAGAGAGAAATAGTAAAAAAACCGGGAATATTCAATTTCTCCCCCGGATTGTTAAAATTATTTAATTAGAGTTTTCAGGTAAATAAAATCACCTTTCTCTAAAGTGTGGTTAAATAATGAATTAAATATACAAATCTGCTCATATTCACTCCTGGTTATGACAATATCATCTTCACAGATATAATCGTATAACGTCTCAAATGCTAATGGTTCCTCCCCAAAGTCGATATAACTCAACGCGTAATTCAACTTGCCTTCGGAAATCCTATCGTTAAATTCCTTTACGAAAATCTTCAACTTAGAACCAGTAGATGTAGCCATCATTTTTCTCCCGGTAAATGTGGAACAGGGCCGCTATTAGGGAATGCAGTTACTATTCTTCCTTTTGCTGGCTGATAAACAACCCTAATTTGCACCCCATCCTTAACTTCCCATGCTACCCAAGTAGCAGCTTTTCCTGATCTGGTTAATGCGCCTCCCGTTCCTTGTTGAGCATACCACTTAGTTGATGGTGAATTTACAATATCATCAACCTCGGAAATGATTTTTTTGGAATTCCAAGACTGGGGGAACGTTGTTTTACCTGGTTGGCCTGGCCACATATGACCACCACTACCGGGGCCGTCGCCATGAAGAATATGTTTTTGTGCTTTTGGGTCACAACCAAATAACCCCAACGGATCAATCCAGCTCAGCGCATTAGGCGCGTACTGATACGGGTTGATCCCGCCCGCAAGTCCGATCGGGTCTGGCTGGGT
>NZ_ALXE01000027.1 GCF_000295955.2 Pantoea sp. A4 | reverse complement strand
AGCCCCGTCCGTTCCGCCACTTTATTGAATAGCCCTGACAGAGATGTCAGGGCTTTTTCATTTTGCGCTTTAAAGTGATGTTTTAAGAGCTGTAACCACCGCTTATCGTTAGCATGATCTTGTTTTGAAGCTTCTGCTAACTGCCAGAACCGCACTTCATAGTGCACATTCTCGCCATACTGCTTGCCTTCTCCTCTCTTTTCCTTCAGACCAGATGTTACTTCGGGTTAATTATCCGCAAAACATCATGCTGAATCTCCTGAACGCCCATTGAAAGCCAGTGTCATAGCTCTTATAACAGGAAGAGCGAAACAACTATCACCAACTCCAGGCGGAAACGTGCGAAAGAAAACCTATGCCATGCGTTATGTGGCAGGACAACCAGCAGAACGGATCTCTCCCCCTAATGCGATGTTGCATATGGGGCAGGGACTACCACCTGGAGCGCCTCTGCCTGCACATCCGCAGCTTAAAGTCCTGGTGTGGAATATTTTCAAACAACAGCGCAGCGACTGGATGTCAGTGTTACAGGGCTTTGGTAAAGATGCGCACTTAGTTCTGCTTCAGGAAGCACAAACCACCCCTGAATTGATCCACTTTGCCACCAGCAACTACCTTGCGGCCGATCAGGTGCCCGCTTTTGTCCTGCCCCAGCACCCCTCTGGCGTCATGACACTGGCTTCGGCACATCCCGTCTATTGCTGCCCGTTGCGTGAGCGAGAGCCGCTGTTGAGGCTGGCTAAATCAGCCTTAGTCACGGCCTATCCGCTGCCAACAGGGGAGATGCTGATGGTGGTAAACATCCATGCAATCAATTTTAGTCTTGGTATTGATGTTTATAGCAAGCAACTGGGGCCGATCGGTGAACAGATCGTACATCATCGTGGCCCGGTGATCATGGCAGGGGATTTCAATGCATGGAGTCGTCAGCGTATCAATGCGCTGTACCGCTTTGCTCAGGAGATGGGGTTGGAAGAGGTCATGTTTGCTCACGATCATCGACGCACCGCTTTTGGCCGCCCGCTGGATTTTGTGTTCTATCGCGATATGAAAGTCAGTGAAGCGTCTGTGCTGGTAACACAGGCCTCAGACCATAATCCTTTACTCGTGGAATTCCTTTCTCAAGGCGTCATCTGATTTGCCGTAAGGCTGCACGGCAGAATGACAATAGGATGAAAAACGTGATGTGCTTGCCCTGATGAACCGTTCAGAGGTGAGACTGGCTGAGGGAAGATAAATAAAAACAGGCTATCCCACAGAGACAGAGGAACGCAGAAAGAGAAAAGGCTGACAAATGTCAGCCTTTTCGCGTCATCAGGTATCTGGTGTTGAGCTATTATTAACATACAACGTCAGCTTATCGCCGGGTTGGATGTTATGCGCGTTGCTTAGCACACTGTTCCAGCGCATCACGTCTTTAATATTAACGCCGTGACGTTGCGCAATACTGGCAAGAGAATCACCCTTACGAACACGATAGGTGATGCTGTTGCCGTTATCAGCCAGCTTGGTGCCACTATCGCCAACAGTCAGAGTCTGACCTGGACGTAAAGCTGCACTGCGCAGGTTATTTTGCTGTTTCAGTGTTGCTACGCTGACGCCAAGCTTACTGGCAATGCCAGACAAGGTGTCACCGCTTCGTACCTTATAACTGCTGCCTGCACCGCTGGACGTCGTATTACTCGCCAGTTGCGTCGGCTGTACCGCTGCAATATCGCCTGAAGCTAATGAGCTACGTAGCTGAGCAACATTTGCCTTGGGAACCATAATGTAATGGGGACCGTTTGGCGCGGTTGCGTTGCCTTTGTAGCCGGTGTTAAAGCTCTTCAGCTTATTCACTGAAATGCCAGCCATTTCGGCTGCCTGAGTCAGTTTGATCTGCTGTCCTACTTCAACACGTGCCAGTGCTCGGCTTTCGTTCGCGGTTGGCAGTTTAACGCCATACTGCTTGCTGTTTTTGAGGATTTCACTCAACGCCAGCATTTTTGGTACATAAACTTCGGTCTCGCGTGGCAGAGAAAGATGCCAGAAGTCAGCGGGCTTACCGCGCGCCTTGTTCTGTTTCACTGCCTTGAGCACACGTCCTTCACCGCTGTTATAGGCGGCTACGGTTAATAACCAGTCGCCGTCAAACATCTTGTTCAGACGTTGCATCATGTCTAGCGCAACCTTTGTTGAGGCAACCACATCGCGGCGTCCGTCATACCATTGGTTTTGCTTAAGACCGTAGTTTCTCCCCGTGGCTGACACAATCTGCCAAATGCCTGCGGCATTGGCGCTTGATGTCGCGTGAGGATTAAAAGCGCTCTCCACTATGGGTAGCAGTACCAGTTCCATCGGCATTTTACGTTTATGTATCTGCTCGACTATCCAGTACATATACGGCTCTGCCCGTAATGTTACATCGTGGAGATAGCTCTTGTTTTTCAGGTACTTCTGTTTCTGTTCGCGGATCCGGCTGTTTTCCGGGATCCCCATCTTCAACTCGTCACTAATGAAATTCCAGAGATCGGTATCTTCTGCGAGGCCTGTTCCATCATCCTGCCATCGCGGCGATAATAACTGCTCTCCGTACTTTCCGTTTTCACCTTGACCAGCTGAAGACAGACTCTGGGCATGCTGTTCGGGGATATTGGCGTCATTCCTTGATGCCTGACATCCAACCAGCAAGACCGAGGCGAGTAATATCGCTTTAGCCTTCATATGTGTGTCAATAGTTCGCTTAAAAGACGAGCAACTATACGTTACGAACTACCTCAACACAACCAGAAATATCAAAAATGATCTTTCTTCTCGCGTAGAACCGCAAAAGTTTGCCAGACGGGATGTTGTGCTGCATCAACTCCAATAGTTCTTTGTAAATCAATATCTTGTGTGCGCAAAAATAAATTTATTTGCCGTTCGTGCCCCAGTTTTGTGGGCAAACTAATGCCATTTTTAGCACGTAAGTCCTTAATTTTCTGATACTCCGCCAAAATTTGTGGGTCTTGCGGCATAATTGCACTGGCAAACTTCATATTGGATAAAGTGTATTCGTGCGCGGCACAAACCAGGGTTTCATCGTCATATTTACTAAGCTTTTGTATTGAATCATACATTTGTTGCGGAGTGCCTTCGAAAATACGGCCGCAGCCGCCAGAAAACAGCGTATCACCACAAAAAAGATAAGGCTTACTGTAATATGAGATATGTCCTAAAGTGTGTCCGGGCGTCGAAATAACCTCGAATTTCAGGCCAAGTAAGTCAAATTCATCGCCCTCAGTGACGATTTTTTGTGCCCCTTTGCTGCGTGTTTCCTCCGGACCGTACACTACCAACTGTGGATAGTGCCGCAGCAATTCTGCCACTCCTCCGACATGATCGTTGTGGTGATGGGTCAGGAGAATGGCCACCGGCAACCAGCCATTAGAGGCGATTTTTTCCAGAACGGGCTGGGCTTCACCTGGGTCAACAATGATGCAATGCTGGTGGTCATCTGTCAGCGTCCAGATGTAGTTATCCTGCAACGCGGGAATGCTGGTAAGATTCATAATCACCTCTCCAAGGCCGTAAAACGAGAATAGTAAAGCATGAAGTCTGCAAAAACTTGCCAGAAACTGACTGCCCCGGTCTCCTGGCGCGATATGCCGTGGGGAAACTATTTCAGTGCTGCTCTTACGCAAAATCTCCAGCCTTACCTCGGAAAGCTCTATGGCTTTCATATGCTTAAGCTTGGCAGCCTCAGCGCAGAGATCAATACCGAAAACTGCGCCATTTCACATCAGGTGAATGTTGGGCCCGAAGGTGAGGAGATGCAGGTGATAGCCCGGCTGGATCAACTGCCGTTTGAGTCCCGTTCAGTAGATGCTTGTCTGTTGGTTCATACGCTTGCCTGGAGTCAGGACCCTCACCGGGTGCTGCGCGAGGTTGATCGCGTATTAATTGATGATGGCTGGATGGTGATCAGTGGTTTTAATCCCTTTAGCCTGCTCGGGATCAGCAAGCTGGTGCCGTGGGTGGGGCGTAAAGCACCGTGGAGCGGTAGGATGTTCAGCCAGATGCGTTTGCTCGACTGGTTGAGCCTGCTTAATTATGAGGTGGTGTACCGGACACGTTTTCAGGTACTGCCGTGGCATCGGGAAGGCGGGAAGCTCATTAGTGCTCATCTTCCCGCGCTTGGCTGCCTGAATATTGTGCTGGCGCGTAAACGGACGCTACCGCTAACACCGGGCAAGGCTAAAAAGCCCCTGGGCCAGCCTCAATTGCGGCCTGCGGTAAATGCGACACGCCAGTTACGTGAAAGCAGCGATCAGGATTCCGGACGGTAGCCAATATCTTCAGATTGCGGGTTAGATGCAGCGGCGCGAGCCAGCTCATCGCAGCGCTCATTCTCCGGGTGGCCGGCATGACCCTTAACCCACTCCCATTGAATTTTGTGTTGACCGAGGGCGGCATCAAGACGCTGCCACAGGTCGACGTTTTTAACCGGCTTTTTATCGGCCGTTTTCCAGCCGCGTTTTTTCCAGTTATGGATCCAACTGGTAATACCCTGACGCACATACTGGCTATCGGTACTCAGTATGACCGAGCAAGGTTGAGTAAGTGCTTCCAGGGAGACAATCGCGGCCATCAACTCCATACGATTATTGGTGGTAAGATGAAAACCAGCACTGAAGGTTTTTTCGTGCTGTTGATAGCGCATAATTGCGCCATAACCGCCGGGACCAGGATTACCAAGACAGGAACCGTCGGTGAAAATTTCTACCTGTTTAAGCATCTCTGGTAGACTTCCTCGACTGATAAAAACGCCAAGTCTGACATAAACGGATAGCATGAGCACTGTAAATAACCGCCAAATCATTCTCGATACTGAAACCACCGGCATGAACATGATCGGCGTGCACTATGAAGGGCACCGCATCATTGAGATTGGCGCTGTGGAGGTGATCAACCGCCGTCTGACCGGTAATAACTTCCATATTTACCTCAAGCCAGATCGTCTGGTCGATCCGGAAGCGTTTGGCGTACACGGCATCGCAGATGAGTTTCTGGCAGACAAACCCAGCTTCAGTGATGTTGCCGATGAGTTTCTTGAGTACATTCGTGGGGCCGAACTGGTCATCCATAATGCCTCGTTCGATATCGGCTTCATGGACTACGAGTTCAGCCTGCTTAAGCGTGGCATCGCGAAAACCGATACCTTCTGCAAAGTTACCGATAGCCTGGCAATGGCGCGTAAGCTCTTTCCGGGCAAGCGAAACAGCCTCGATGCGCTGTGCTCACGTTATGAAATAGACAACAGCAAACGTACTTTGCACGGCGCACTGCTCGATGCCGAAATTCTGTCTGAAGTCTTCCTGACCATGACGGGTGGGCAAACGTCACTGGTGTTTGCCCATGACAGTGACAGGGCCGAGCAGACAGGTGGGGATGAAATTCAGCGCGTGGTGCGTTCTGCTTCCGCTTTGCGTGTGGTTAAGGCTAGTGAAGATGAAATGGTGGCCCATGAGTCACGTCTCGATCTGGTACTAAAAAAGGGCGGTAGCTGCCTGTGGCGCGGTTAATTAGCGCGTAATTGCAGATAAAAAGCACGAAAAGAAGAAAAAAGAAGCAAGTGATTCATCTGGTGAAGAAAAAGCATTGACGGGTTCGGCACTCACGATTAATATTCGCCTCGTTCTCGACGGGGAACACAGCGCGGAGCGGTAGTTCAGTTGGTTAGAATACCTGCCTGTCACGCAGGGGGTCGCGGGTTCGAGCCCCGTCCGTTCCGCCAAATATCTAACAAAGCCGATTCAGAAATGAATCGGCTTTGTGCTTTTTGTTATCCGGCTTTTTGCCACAGTACGCTCATCGCCTGCTCAAGCTGCTTAAACATGACAAAGCGCTCCTGATGGAAGGCGATGTGCTGTTCATCCGGTTGAATGATGCCCGGCCGCAGTTGAACTGCTGCCGCAACGCCCTCAGCCAGGCCTGGCCATAATCCCACACCGACGCCCGCACAAATTGCCGCACCCAGCGCGCCGGTTTCCTGGCACTCCGCCACCTGAACAGGCATGGCCAGCACATCAGCAAACATTTGTGGCCAGATGCAACTGCGAGCCGCGCCACCAGAGAGCGTCACTTGATGAAAGTCGATACCTGCCGCGCGTAAACGGTCAATATGCGCGTGATGTGCGAAGGTCACGCCTTCAAACAGGGCAAACAGCATATCTGCTCGCGTATGCCAGCCGCTGAGTCCGTAAAAGCCAGCTTTGGCACATTCGCCTTTGCGGCCCGACCATAAATAGGGGTGATAGAGCGGTAGCTGTGATGATCGGGCGACATGGGCCACGCTGTCGCTACAGCGCTGAGCACCCTGGCCGCCGCGCCCGTCGTCAAACTCACGAATAAACCAATCCAGATTTGCCGCCGAGGTGGCGCTGGCTTCAATCGCCATAAAGCGATCGCGTTCAATCATCGAATTCATAAAAATGGGGCGACGATAGTGCGGCTTGTCGACCACCACCTGATTGATGCTCCAGGTCCCTGCCACAATTGAGGCCTGGCCGCAGTTCACCACGCCCGATCCGACGGCGCTGGCAACCACATCAAACATCCCGGCAACCACGGGGGTTCCAGCTAATAAGCCGGTATGTGCTGCGGCCTGAGGCGTGACATAGCCAATAACGTCACTGGACTCATGCAGCGGTGGTAAAGCAGGCAGAATATCTTCAATCTCATACAGCGCCAGCAGCTCGCGATCGTAGCCACGTACGGCATAATCGATAAGCCCTGCACCGGCAGCATCGGAATAGTCCGCTGAAAATGCGCCACTGAGATAGTGGGCAATCACATCTTTGGCGCATAGCACCGTACCGATCTGGCGGTACACATCAAGCTGGTAGCGCTTTAGCCAGCTAAGTAATACTGGGGTGGAGGCCGCCCAGGGCTGTTGCAGGGATCGACGATAGATTTCCGCGCTGCGCACTGGCTCAGCCAGCTCATGGGCTAACTCGATGGCGCGATTATCAATCGACTGAATGCCAATCAGCGGCTGCTGCTGGCGATCCAGCGCATACAGGCCATTGCCATGTCCGGTCGCCCCGACAGCAATAATCTCGCCCCGTCCTGCTCCAGCTTGCTGTAGACAGCGCTGAATGGCCTGCTCAACGCCATGCCAGATATCCGTTATCGGACGCTCGGCAAAGCCAGCCTGCGGCTGATGGGTTTCGCCTGCGCACTCGCCGGTCGCGATGACTTTTCCGCTGGTATCAAACAGTATGGCTTTAATCATGGTATTACCGGCATCAATGCCGAGAATCTGGCTCATGGCTAACCCCGCAATCTTGTTGATGCGGCGCACCGCTTAAGCGCCGGGAGCTGATTTATTCACTGCGTAGGTAGAGATCGAGGGCTTCTGCTCCCGTTACGCCTTGATGAATAATAGCCATCAACGCGCGTACTACCCGTGCTGGATTTTGATGTTGATAAACGTTACGGCCATACACCATGCCGCTGGCACCCTGTGCCATCAGGCGGGCGCTTTTTTCTAACACTGCGCCTATTTCACCTTTGCCCCCGCCGCGCACCAGCGTCGGGCAGCGCGCCGCTTCCACCACGCGATAGAAGTCATCTGGGTTATCGGTAGGATCGGCTTTGATGATATCGGCCCCCAGTTCACGCGCCAGGCGCACTAGCGGCACAATTTTTTCCACGTCGCCCAGCGAGCCGTAGGCGGCACCTTGTCCGGCAGGGGCCATCACCAGAGGTTCAATCATTAATGGCATCCCATAACGTTCGCAGGCATGGCGCAGACGGCCAATGTTCTCCACACACTGACGGAAGATGCCCGGCTCATCAGGGATAAGATAGAGATTGACCACCACCGCAGCAGCATCTTGTTGCAGTGCCGCGAGGATCGGCGCTTCCGGGTTATGTAACACGGCCCACATTTCGCGATGGCGTGCCTGGTTGTAGGCATTGCCCACATCGGTACGCAGTACCAGTGCCGGTTTGCTGCCCGCGTGCTGTTGCAGTAAGTCGGCCTGCCCATAGTTCACCTGAATGGCATCGGGCTGGGCGTTAATCAGGTTGCGCATCACCTGCGTGATATCTTCCAGGCCGAGCAGAAAATCCGGTTCATTAGCAATACCGTGGTCAATCGCCACGTCCAGGCATTTGCCATGCTGAAACAACCGGTTCATGCGCACTTTACTGAGGTGTGACATCCGCTATCTCCTGAAGATTAAGGTGTTTAAAGACACATTGATGCTGTTGCTCCAGCCGGGTGCGGCAGGTCTCGACTTGCTGCTGGCGCTGGGTTTCACTCCAGCCCAGTTCGGTGGCGAGCAACTGACTGATCTCTTCCATCGTGGTTTGCGTAAGCGTGCCGCTCATGGCCAGTGAAGTACGGCGCACCAGCAGGTCTTCCAGCTGCATCACGTGTTCATGACGCGTCAGAAACAGCAGTTCGCTGGCACTGTAATCTGGTTGGCTACGGAGGGGCTGGTCATCCTGCTGCAACAGCGGCAGCATCAACAGAATGCGGCTGCCATAGCGCTGCACCAGCTGTTCAATACGGGGGAGTGGGAGTGCGGAATGGCGCACCAGCTGCTGTAACCACTGCTCGCGAGCTGGCCCTTGTGGGAGCTGTCTGCCACCGCCAATCGCGCGGTCTTCAGTGGAGTGCAGGCGGGGCTTGTTCAGGCGCAGTAATACCGCGTCTGCTGCCTGTTCACCGAAGCGACGGAACGTGGTCCATTTCCCGCCCACCAGGCTCAGAGTGGGAAAAGGCTGCTGGGCATCGGCTTCCTGAACCACAATGGCATGATTGCGTGAGATGCGGCCATTAACGCTGGCACTGCTGGCAGGCAGGGGGCGCACGCCGCAGAAGCTGTAAATCACATCGTCGTCATTGACGGTAAAATGCGGGAAGACAAAACGTAACGAGTTCAGAATGTAGGCGCGTTCCTCGGGGGTACATACCGCGTGGTCAGGATCGTCAGTACGGATATCCGTCGAACCCACCAGAACATGACCAAACCACGGGAACATAATACAGACGCGGCCCTCCTGGTTTTCAAAATAGACCATCTCATCGCCCAACTCCGTCAGCAAATGGGGATGATGCAAAATCAGATGTGATCCTTTGGTCCCCCCCATCAGGTGCGAAGGGCGCTGCAGCGTAGTGTTGAGTTGATCAATCCACGCGCCGCTGGCATTGACCAGCACTTCGGGCCGCAACAGGAAACGTTGTCCGCTCAGGCGATCTTCCAGCTCAATCGCACCATTGTGGATGCCGATAGCTGCCATATAGTTGAGGGCGAGTGCATCGGGGCAATTTTGCTCTCCCTCTTCAATCAGTTCGATACCGAGTCTTTCCGGCGCGCTGATCCAGGCATCGTAATAGCTGGCGCTACAGCGCACCCAGTCGGCAAAGCCGGGCCAGCGCGCACGCGTAGCCTGCTGACCAGACAGCCGGTGTCTGGGCATTGATGATGAACCCGCTGTGTAGAGATCGTAGAGCATCAGGCCGGTTTTTATCAGCAGTGCGCCACGGCGGCTCGGCCGCTCACTCAGGCGGAAAAAGCGTTTAACGGCGTTGATCAGTCCGCTGTGCCAGTTCTCAATGGGCACCGTAGTGCGCAGAGGAAAAACATAATGCGGGGCGTTTTTTAACAGGCGATTGCGCTCCTGGACCGACTCTTTCACCAGACCAAATTCGCCACTTTCCAGATAGCGCAGCCCACCGTGAATCATGCGCGAAAGCGCACCGCTGGCGGCCTGGCACCAGTCGTCTTTTTCCACCAACACCGCCGGAATGCCTTGCAAGGTCAGTTCACGCCAGGTGCTGATGCCATTGATGCCACCGCCAACAATCAGCACTGGCACCTTATTGCGCAGCTGAAGTTCGGCCAGCCGTGTGGCGCGAGATTTACCGTGATGCATAATCAGCTCCCTGCCAGAGAAAAAAATAATGTCTTAAGCAGGTATAAGAGACAAGCGGCGACAGGGCCAAAAAGTCGGCGGGTAATGTTATTAAAATGTGAACATGATCGGGCGGACATGATGTTTGAGCACGGCAAGTGGCAGCCGTGCTCAGAATGTGGATTACTCAGTAACGCTGGCGCGCACGGGCTTAACCTGGGTAATCACTTCACGCTCATGACGGGCAAGGAAGCGATAGAAGCCCAGCCCCAGGGCAACGCCAATGAACCAGCTAAAACTGGCAACCTCATGCAGCGCCGGCGTAAAGCTGATCGCAACCCCTATCGCCACCGCAGGCAGCAGGGCGGCAATCGCTTTCGGGTTAAAGCCACCGCGATACCAGTAGCGTCCTTTTGGCGTGGCATCAAACAGATCGTCGACTGAGATCTGGCTGCGTTTAATCAGATAGAAATCTGCCAGCAGGATGCCAAACAGTGGGCCGATAAAAGCACCCAGTACATCCAGCGTGTAGTGGATCAACTCCGGTGAATGGAACAGATTCCACGGTGTGAGCAGCACAGAGCCTACTGCGGCAATCATGCCACCGGCACGGAAGCTGATTTTTTGCGGTGAGCAGTTAGAGAAGTCAAACGCCGGTGAGACGAAGTTTGCGACAATATTAATGCCGATTGTCGCGGTGATCATGGTTAACAGTCCAATCGCGACCGCCAGATCGTTACCTACGCGGCTTACTGTTTCAATCGGGTCGGTAATCATGTGACCAAATAAGCTCTGCGTACCAGAGACAATCACCACCGTCACCAGAGAAAACAGCAGGAAGTTGAAGGGCAGACCCCAGCGGTTACCGCGGCGAATCTCACCCATGCTTTTGCCGTAGCGCGCAAAGTCGCCAAAGTTAAGCAGCGGGCCTGAGAAATAGGAGACCACCAGCGCAGTCGCGGTAATCATCTGCCACGTCTGCTCGCCGCCGCTCAGGGACTTGCTGGCCAGCGTCAAAGAGAGGCCGCTGAAACCGGTTTTGTATACAATCCATCCGGCCAGTGCCAACATCACGATATAGACGGCCGGTCCAGCCACATCGATAAAGCGTTTGATGGCATTCATGCCATGCCAGAACACCATCGCCTGCAACAGCCACATCACACCAAAGCAGCACCAGCCCAGTGCGCTAAGGCCCAGCCAACTGCTGTGGGTCAGCGTGGCGAGGCCTGGGAAGAATTTCAGCAGGACCAGCATCAGGGCATTCGCCGCCAGATAGGTTTGAATGCCGTACCAGGCAAAGGCGATCAGCCCTCGGATCACCGCAGGAATATTGGCACCAAACACTCCGAAAGCCTGACGGCACACGACGGCATAAGGCACGCCGGCGATTTGGCTCGGTTTTGCCACTAAGTTAGCGCATAGCTGAACAATGCAGATCCCCACCAGCAAGCACAGCAGCACCTGCCAGCTCGCCAGACCCAATGTGAAGAAACTCGCGGCAACCATATAGCCGCCCATGCTGTGTACATCAGACATCCAGAAGGAAAAAATGTTGTACCACGTCCAGTTCTTGTCCTGGGTGGGGGCGAGATCTTCATTACACAGACGCGGACTGTAGTGTGCGCTGGCAGCGTGTGAGTTATCAGTATGATTTGGCATGAAACCTGCTCCTGTTATCCAACAGAGGGAAATTAATCACTGTGTGTAATGGTGTTGCAGGATCCAGGCCAGAATGGGATTTTTGTATACAAAAAATTTAATTACCGTATACGATGTTCACCATGCATGCATTCACGGGAGCAGTTTATGAAGCTTGAAAACGGCGAGAAGGCCGCGCCAACAGGGCAAGACAAGGATGAAACGATCTACCAATCGCTGCTGACCGCGATTGTCGAACATCAGCTGCCGCCGGGCAGTAAATTGCCAGAAGAGGCGTTAGCAGAGGTGTTTGGTGTCAGCCGTACGGGCATTCGCAAGGTGTTGCAACGCCTTGCTGCGGTGCAAATGGTCACCCTGACGCCCAAACGTGGTGCGCAGGTGGCCACGCCGCCGGTTGAAGAGGCGCGCGATATCTTTACCACCCGCTCATTGCTGGAGTGCGCCAACTTGCCTGCCGTCATTGCCCATGTGCAACCGCCACACCTGGCGGCACTTGAAGCACTGATCAGTCAGGAAGAGCAGGCCCATCTGCATCACGATGGTGCTGCTGCTATTCGGCTGTCAGCCGCTTTCCATATTCAACTGCAGGCGATTTCGGGGAATCAGGTACTGACCGAAATGGTCACCGGTCTGGCTCAGCGTTCGTCGCTGGTTGTCGCCGCCTACGGTGCACCCTGGCAGCGCGGCTGCCGCTGTAACGACCACGATCGACTGTGTGAGTTACTCCGCCAGAAAGATCTGGTGCAACTCACGGCGGCCATGCAGCACCACTTTGAAGACATTGTCGCCGGGCTGCACTTTGAGCGTAGCGGCGATGTGCTACCCGATTTCAGCCGGTTATTTGCCGGTCATAAAGGCGTACTACCATGACTATCATTCAGGTGATCAATCCCAATACCAGCCAGGCGATGACCGAAACGATGGCACAGGCGGCCAGAAGCGTGGCGGCCGCCAGCACGCAGATTGTGGCGGTTTCCCCGCGCCACGGCGTGCCTTCCATAGAAGGTCATGCCGATGAAGCGATAGCCGCCGTTGGCGTGATGGATCTGGTGAAACAGGGCAAAGCACAGGGGGTGAGCGGGCATGTGATCGCCTGCTTTGGCGACCCAGGCCTGTTGGCCGCTCGTGAGCTGGCGAGCGGGCCGGTTATCGGGATCGCAGAAGCGGCCATGCACACGGCAACGTTGGTGGCGACGCGGTTTTCCATCGTCACAACCTTGCCACGCACGCTGATTATCGCCCGTCACCTGTTGCAGCAATATGGCTTCACGCACCACTGTGCGGCATTGCACGCTATCGATCTGCCGGTGCTGGCACTTGAAGATGGCAGCGGTCTGGCGCAGGAAAAAGTGCGTGAGCAGTGCATCAAGGCTAAGCAGCGTGATGGAAGCGGTGCCATTGTGCTGGGTTGTGGTGGCATGGCAACGCTGGCGCAGCAGTTGACGCAAGAGCTGGGGCTACCCGTTATCGACGGGGTCAGTGCGGCGGTCAAAATGGTGGAGTCGCTGGTCGCGCTGGGTTTCGGTACCAGCAAGCATGGTGATTTGGCTTATCCACTGCAAAAAAATGCCACAGGGATTTTTGAACACCTAAACTAACGGAAATGAAGGCACAACAGGAAGCGGAAACCATGACTGATGGTGTAGAGAAGAAAGAGTACAGCTTCAATAAAAGCTACCCGCGTGATCTGATCGGCTACGGCGCTAATCCGCCCCACGCGGCCTGGCCGGATAAAGCGCGCATTGCCGTGCAGTTTGTTCTCAATTACGAAGAGGGCGCGGAGAACAACGTGCTGCACGGAGATGCCGGTTCAGAGCAGTTCCTGTCCGATATTATCGGGGCAGCCAGCTATGCCGATCGCCACATGTCGATGGATTCACTGTATGAATATGGTTCACGCGCGGGTTTCTGGCGTATCCATAACGAATTTCAAAAACGCGGATTGCCGTTAACGGTGTTCGGCGTAGCCATGGCGCTGGCCCGTCACCCGGAGATCGTCGAAGCGATTAAACATGCAGACTATGATGTGGTCAGTCATGGCTGGCGCTGGATCCACTACCAGGGGCTGGACGCGAAAACCGAGCGCCAGCACATGCAGCAGGCGGTAGACGTGTTGATGGATCTGTTTGGCAAAGCGCCAACCGGCTGGTACACCGGACGTGACAGCCCGAATACGCGTCGTCTGGTGGTGGAGCAGGGCGGATTCACCTACGACAGCGACTATTACGGTGATGATTTACCTTTCTGGACCCAGGTGACCTGTCAGGATGGCACGGTAAAACCGCATCTGATCATTCCTTACACGCTGGAGTGTAATGATATGCGCTTTGCCACCCCGCAGGGCTTTAACACCGCCGAGCAGTTTTATACCTATCTGCGCGACAGCTTTGATGTGCTGTATGAAGAGGGAGAAAGCGCGCCGAAGATGATGTCGATTGGTATGCACTGTCGCCTGTTAGGCCGACCGGGTCGTTTTAAAGCACTGCAACGCTTCCTCGATCACATTCAGCAGCACGACGATGTATGGATCTGTACTCGCCAGCAAATCGCCGATCATTGGGTGAAGCATCACCCGGCACCTCAGCTGTAGTGTGACCAACAGCCGCACGCGGGTGCGGCTGTCAGCGTTAGCTCATCAGGCTGACTTGCGCGGCAACAATGCGCCAGCCTGCGGGCATTCGTACCCAGGTCTGTTGTTGACGGCCAATTTTATCCACACCTTCACGCGTAAACTCGGTACTGCACACGGCAAAATCGTGACCGAAAGTGGTGATCACCGTGTTACGAAGCTGGCGATCCAGCCCTTGTGGCGGACGCGCCGCGCGAAACGCACGAATCTCATCGATGCCGTACAGGTTTTCACCTGCACCGAGCCGCACGGTGCGCGCATCGTGCCAGAACAACTCATCCAGCACCTCCACATCGTTGGTGACCAGTGCCGTTTCATAACGATAAAAAGCGTCTGTCACCTCAGCCAGTACCGGCGGGTGGTTAATCTGTTCTGATGTCATGTTGCATCCTGTCTGGATTGCCGAAGCCAGCATCCGCTGACTTCGGGCGTGTCATTAATACGGAAAGGTTAATCCGGCCTGCTCCAGTGCATAGGCGGCACGCAGAGCATCTTCTTCACGGAAGGGGGCTGCGATTAGCTGAATGCCAATCGGCAAGCCACCGGCGGTTTTTAACGGCACGGTGCACACCGGAAGCCCGAGGTACGAGATGGGCTGGGTCAGCATGCCCATGCTGGCTTTGGTCGGGAGCTGCTGGCCGTTGACCGCAATGGTCTCCTGGCCGATCAGCGGTGCAGTACAAGGGGTTGCGGGCGCAATCAGCACGTCGAAATGTTCAAACAGCGGCAGCACCTGCTGCTGGAAGTGACGACGGAAACGCTGCGCCTGTACATACCATGCGCCCGGTAGCATCGCACCGGCCAGCAGGCGTTCACGGGAGTTCGGCTCAAAGCGGTCCGGGGACTGGCGCAATGCTGGCAGGTAATGATTTCCGCCTTCAGCAGCCGTCAAAATAAAGGCGGCCGAGCGCGCCAGTTCAGCCTGTGGCAGCGTGAGCTCATCAGTGGCTTGCAGTGCACCTGCGACAATATTCAACGCACTACGGGCATCATCGTCACACCAGGTGATGAAAAAGCCCCCCAACACCGCGCTACGCAGGCCTTCCTGACCTTGCACCAGTGAATTGAACACCGGTTCAGCATCACGATCGGCCTGGAAGGCATCAGTGGCGTCTCGCCCTTGCAGGCAATCATAGACCAGCGCCAGGTCATCCACCCGACGGGCAAACGGGCCAATATGGTCGAGGCTGGCGACAAAAGGATGACTACCGCTGCGGGACAGGCGGCCAAAGGTCGGTTTCAGGCCATAAATGCCGCACAGGGAGGCGGGGACGCGAATCGAGCCGTTGGTGTCGGTGCCGAGTGAAAACGTCACCAGCCCAGCCGCTACCGCAGCGGCGGAACCGCCTGAGGAACCTCCGGCAACGCGTGCTAAATCGTGCGGATTGTGCGTGGCGCCATAATGGCTGTTCTCGGTGGTAAAGCCATAGGCGTAGGCATCCATATTCACCATACCGCTCAGGGTGGCACCGTGGCGCTGTAGCTGCTGCACGGCAAACGCATCTGCGCGTGCGGCAGGGCGATCGCTGAACAGGCTGGCTCCGGCCAGCGTGCTGTAGCCGCTGACATCAAACAGATTTTTTACCGCATAGGGTATACCCGCCAGCGCTGGCAGTTGCCCGCCTTCGCGGCGCAGGTCATCAATGCGGCTGGCTTCTTTCAGCATGCGCTGGCCGGTGACATCCGTCCAGGCGTTGAGTGCCGGGTTATGCTGCTCAATAGCGGATAGCGTCTGCTCAGCCACTTCACGTGCCGCCAGTTCACCGCTGGCGATGGCCTGCTGTAGCTGGCGTAATGACAACTCACTTAATTGCATGGGTTAAACACTCCCGCCACTTCCAGTCGGTCGTCCAGCTTGACCGCCATCAGCGGTGCGGCCAGCCCGGCAATACGTTCAAACTGCACCCGCAGTTCTGCCCGGCGTGACTCGTCGAGTTCCAGGTCAAGAATCTGTTCCATCTGAGCGATATAGGCGGCCCAGTCTGTCTGCTGTGTCATGTTTATCTCCTGTCAAAAACCGGCGGCACTGCCGTTGCTGCGCGGATCGCTCGCGCCTTCCAGCATGCCGTTAATGTGACGCACAATCGCACCGGCGTGGCCGACGGCTTCGCTGTAGTCCGGCAGCAGCTCAACCTCATGACCTAGCTGGCGCAGTTGCTCCACTGTCTCCGGCGCGAAACGGCCCTCCAGCTTCAGCGAATCAGAGCTCTGGCCCCAGGTACGGCCCAGTAGCCAGCGTGGAGCACTTACCGCCTGTTGCAGCGGCACGCCTTGCAATACGTGACGGGTAAAAATCGCCGCCTGGGTCTGTGGCTGGCCATCGCCCCCCATTGATCCATACACCATTACCCGGCCATCTTTCAGACGCGCGGCAGCAGGATTGAGCGTATGGAACGGCTGTTTACCCGGTGCTAAGGCCAGCAGGTGATTCGGATCGAGGCTAAACGCCGCGCCACGGTTCTGCCAGGTGATCCCGCTATCTGGAATCACCACGCCGCTGCCAAATTCATGATAGATACTTTGAATAAACGACACGGCCAGCCCACTGCTGTCCATCACACCCATCCAGACCGTATCCCCTGGTCCACGTCCGGTGCCCCACGGGCTGGCACGATCGTCATCGATCCCGGCGGCAAAGGTCGCCAGTTGATCGCCATCTAGTATGGCTTGCAGATCTTCAGTGACGTGGCGTGGATCGGTAATGTGTTGATCGCGCAGGCTGAAGGCCTGTTTTGTGGCTTCGACAATACGATGTACCGTGTGCGCCTCATCGGCTTGCGCCATCGCGAGGTGGTCGGTGATCCCAAGAATAGACAGCGAAACCAGCCCCTGAGTCGGAGGCGCGACATTCCAGATATCGCCCTCGCTGTGTTTAAGATGCAGAGGCCTGGTGCGACGCGCGTGCTGCTGCTGCAAATCCTCCAGGGTGATTGGCATCCCCAAAGCAGAAAAACCGCGCGCCAGCTGGTGCGCCAGCGGGCCGCGATAGAAACTGGCTAACCCCTCTTCGCTGAGTTGCGACAACGTGCGCGCCAGCGCCGGTTGGGTGAAACGACTGCCTGGGTGCGGCACTTCGCCACCTGGCAGGTAGGTCTCAGCGAAGCCTGGCTGATGCTGAAGTTCAGCACGCTTGCTGGCGGTGGCAGCCGCTTGCGATGCTGTGACCGGAATCCCGTCGGCAGCGTAACGGATGGCATCACGCAGCAGGCGCGGCAGAGGCAGGCTTCCGCCGCCCAGCTCCTGCGCCAGTTGCAGCGCTTCGTCCCAGCCGCTGACCGTGCCTGCTACGGTTAGCGCGGCTTTTGGCCCACGATGCGGAATGGTGCGCTCACCATGATAAAAATCCGGGTGCGCCAGCGAGCCTGCGGCCCCACTGGCGTCAATGGCGATCGGCTCGCCCTGAGGCGGCACCACCAGCCAGAAACTATCACCGCCCAGTCCATTCATATGCGGGTAGACCACCGCAATCGTGGCGGCAGCGGCGACCATCGCCTCCAGCGCGTTTCCGCCTTCACGCAGTACCGCCAGGGCACTTTCACTGGCGAGATGATGAGGTGTGACCGCCATGCCCAACGGCGCCATATTACTCTGAATCATGATGATCTCTTTTTCATAGGGTGACAGGGTGAGTAAGCAAGAGCTGTTCCAGGTTGCTGCAAATGTGCAACCGGCATCAACCTGGATCAATTTATGCTAGGTTGTGCTGAAACGAAAGTTACAGGAACGGCGATGAAACAACTTGATGAACGGCTGCGCGAGCACTATTCCCAGCTCTCCCCGCAGGAACAGCGGATTGCAGACTTTGTTTTCGACCATTTTGACGACCTGATCAGCTACAACAGTGCTGAGCTGGCGCGTCTGAGTGGGGTTTCCAAGGCGACGGTGAGCCGGCTGTTTAAGCGCCTGGGCTATGAGAAGTACAAAGACATGCGCGATGAACTGCGTATTCTGCGTCAAAGCGGAATGCCGTTAACGGATAACCGTGATGCGGTGCAGGGCAACACGCTGTTAGCCCGCCATTACAAACAGGAAATGGCCAACCTGACGCAGTGGATCAATAACATTGATGCCCGGCAGTTTGCCGAGGTGGTAAGCGCGATGGCGCAGGCCAGACGGGTATTTATTATTGGGATGCGCAACGCCTATCCGGTCGCGCTGCACCTGCGCCAGCAGCTGTTACAGGCGCGCCAGCAGGTACACATTTTGCCGCAGCCCGGCCAGACGCTGGCGGAAGAGCTGGTGGATATTACCCCGGACGATCTGGTGATTGTGATGGCATTCCGTCGCCGTCCGCGCCTGATTCGCCCACTGATGCAGCAGTTACAGCAGAGCGAGATCCCGCTGTTGGTGCTGTGTGAACCGCAGGCGCAAAGCGTGTTGAACCTGGCGCGCTGGCAGCTGTGCGCCCCGCTGGACAGCGTTTCGGCTTTTGACAGCTACTCCTCCGCCATGAGCCTGATCAACCTGCTGGCAAATGCATTACTGCACGAACTTTTGACGGAAGGTCGGCAAAGAATTCACCAGATCGCTCACCTGTATCAGCAGTTAGATGAGCTGGAACAGCGATAACAGGGCGCTAAATTGGTGCATTGCACCATTATGACTCACACCTCTGAGACGGGCTTTTAGCCCGTTTTTTTATTTATACCCAGTAAAACAGGCAACTATTGCGTGCTGAGTCATTTGTTTCAGTTGGCACAACAGTTGCAAATGATTTGATCAAGAATCTTTTGTTTCATGTTTATTGACCGGGGTGCATAATGAAAAAAGTCGTGATGGCAGTGATCGGTGCAGCGCTGATGATGGCTCAGACGGGAGCCGCCTTGGCGGACCAGTTACAGGATATTGAAAAACGGGGTGTGATTCGTGTGGCAGTGCCACAAGACTTCCCACCGTTTGGATCGGTCGGGACCGATCTGCAACCGCAGGGTTATGACATCGACACCGCGAAATACATCGCGCAGCAGATGAAAGTAAAACTGCAACTGGTGCCGGTCTCCAGCGCTAACCGCGTTCCCTACCTGCAAACCGACAAAGTCGATCTGGTGATCTCCAGCATGGGGAAAAACCCGGAGCGTGAGCGAGTGATTGATTTTACCAACGCCTACGCGCCTTTCTTCCTTGGAGTATTTGGCCCACAGGGTGAAGCGCTGAATGATGCCGCTGCGCTGAGTGGAAAAACCATCGGCGTTACGCGTGGTGCGGTAGAAGATATGGTACTGAGCAGCGTCGCGCCGAAAGATGCCAGCATTAAGCGCTATGAAGATAACAACACCACGCTGTCGGCCTATTTGTCTGGTCAGGTGCAATATGTGGCGACAGGGAACCTGGTGGTGGCCGCAATTGCACGCCAAAACCCACAGAAAGCGCCAGTAGCGCAGTTCATGCTGAAAGACTCGCCTTGCTACATCGGCCTGAAAAAGAATGAAGATGGGCTGAAGGAGAAGCTCAATGCGGTGATTGCGCAGGGTATCAAAGACGGCACCCTGAACAAACTCTCCGAAGAGTGGTTGAAAGCGCCGCTGCCTGCCAATCTCGGCGCGTAAGGGGCGGGCATGATTGGGCAACTTAACTTTCCCGCCCTGTTGCCCTACTGGCCGGAACTCCTTTCCGGCCTGTGGGTCACGGTGCAGATCTCGCTGTTAGCGACGATAGGTGGTGTCAGCCTTGGCATTTTCGGTGCGGCGTTGCGCAGTGGCCGCCCGAGTGTGTTGAGCCGTGTATGGGGGCTGTATGTCGAGCTGATCCGCAACACACCGTTTGTGGTACAGCTGTTTTTCATTGTGTTTGGTTTGCCCAATCTCGGCCTGAAGCTGACGGCCGGTGAAGCGGCGCTGCTGGCGATGATTATCAATCTCGCGGCCTACAGCACTGAGATCATTCGTGCCGGGATTCAGGTTACTCCCAAGGGGCAGTGGGAAGCCGGACGCGTACTGGGTCTGACGCGCAGCCAGACTTTCCTGCGAGTGGTATTACCGCCCGCATTGCAGCGCATTTATCCGGCGTTGGTGAGCCAGTGCATTATTGTGATGCTGGGCTCGTCGGTGGTGTCGCAGGTGTCGTATGAGGAGCTGACGTTCTCGGCCAGCCTGATTCAGTCACGCACATTTTTGAGCTTTGAAGTTTATCTGGTGACCACGCTGATCTACCTGGCGTTGTCGATAGCGATGCGTCAGCTGTTAATGGCGGTCGGGCGTAAGTGGGTAGGAGTACAGCCGTCATGAGCACCTTTACCGATTGGGACATTGTGCGCAATCTACTGCTGGCGGCACGCTGGACGTTGCTACTGTCGCTGGTGGCCTTTTTCGGCGGCACGGTAGTGACCTTGCCGCTGCTGTTTTTACGTCTGCTAAACCGGCCGTGGCTGATGCGCCTGGTGCGCGCTTATGCGGGATTGTTTCAGGGGACGCCACTGCTGATGCAGCTGTTTCTCGCCTTCTTTGGCGTGGCACTGTTTGGCATTGATGTCTCGCCGTGGACCGCCGCTTCGCTGGCGCTGACCTTCTACACCAGCGCCTTTCTGGTGGATATCTGGTACGGCAGTATCCGTGCGTTGCCAAAAGGGCAGTGGGAAGCGTCTCGCTGTCTTGGCCTGAGCTTCGGCCAAACGCTGTTTCGCGTGGTGGCACCCCAGGCAATGCGCATCGCCATAGCGCCCACGGTGGGCTTTGCCGTGCAGGTGATAAAAGGCACTGCTCTGGCTTCAATCATCGGTTTTATTGAGCTAACCAAAGCCGGCACCATCCTTAACAACGTGACTTATCAGCCGTTTAAGGTGTTTGGTTTGGTCGCGCTGGGCTACTTCCTGATGTGTTATCCGCTGTCGCGTTACAGCCAGTTCCTGGAGAAAAAATTCAATGCCGCTCATCACCATTAATCAGGTACAGAAGTATTACGGCACTAACCATGTGTTGAAAGGCGTGGATCTGGATATCGAGATGGGTGAAGTGATCTCCATTATCGGCCGTAGCGGTTCAGGAAAAAGCACCCTGTTGCGTTGCATGAATGGCCTTGAAGGCTACCAGGAAGGCAGCATTAAGCTGGGCGGTATGACCATTACCGATCGCGAATCACAAGCGCGCGATATCAGCCGCTCGGTGGGCATGGTGTTCCAGAACTTCAACCTGTTTCCGCACATGACCGCCCTGGAAAACGTGATGCTGGCACCGCGTCGGGTGTTAAAGAAAAGCGAAGCGGAGTGCCGCGAGCTGGCGGCAAGAATGCTGGAGAAAGTCGGCCTGGGTGAACGCCTGAATTACTATCCGGCTAACCTCTCCGGTGGACAACAGCAGCGTGTAGCCATTGCGCGCGCGCTGGCAATGTCACCTAAAGTGTTGCTGTGTGATGAGATCACCTCCGCACTCGATCCTGAGCTGGTCGGCGAGGTGCTGAAAGTGCTGGAGCAGTTAGCTGCCGAGGGCATGACGCTGATCCTCGTCACCCATGAAATGAATTTTGCCCGTGATGTGGGCGACCGCGTGGTCTTTATGCATCAGGGGCGCGTCTGGGAGCAGGGCGACAGCAAGACGCTGTTTGCCAATCCGCAGAGCGCAGAGCTGAAACAGTTTATCTCTACCGTGCGCCTGTAAGCGCGCAGATTACAAGGAATTCACCATGGATATCACCCAATTCGCACAACTCAATCCACCGCAGCGCCTGCTGATGGGCCCAGGTCCGATCAACGCCGATCCGCGTGTGTTACGCGCCATGTCGAGCCAACTGCTCGGCCAGTACGATCCGGCCATGACGCACTACATGAACGAGGTGATGGCGCTTTACCGTGGTGTATTCCGCACTGAAAACCGCTGGACGCTGCTAATCGACGGCACTTCCCGCGCGGGCATTGAAGCGATCCTTCTCTCTGCTATTCGTCCGGGGGACAAAGTACTGGTGCCGGTGTTTGGCCGCTTTGGTCATTTGCTGTGTGAGATCGCCCGCCGCTGCCGTGCGGAAGTGCATACGATTGAGGTGCCGTGGGGCGAAGTTTTCACGCCAGACCAGATTGAAGATGCGATTAAAAAAGTGCAGCCACGCCTGCTGCTCACCGTACAGGGCGATACCTCAACCACCATGTTGCAACCGCTGGAAGAGCTGGGCGCGATCTGTAAAAAGTATGGCGTGCTGTTCTATACCGATGCGACAGCGTCACTGGGTGGCAATGCGTTAGAGACGGACGCCTGGGGACTGGATGCCGTGTCCGCCGGGATGCAAAAGTGTCTGGGTGGCCCGTCGGGCACCTCACCGATCACCCTGAGCCCAGCGATGGAAGCGGTGATCCGCAAACGTAAGTGTGTTGAAGAGGGGATCCGTACCGCCGATCATCAGGACGGCGATGACGAGATGATCTACTCCAACTATTTCGATCTCGGCATGATCATGGACTACTGGGGGCCGGAACGCCTCAACCACCATACTGAAGCCACCACGGCACTGTTCGGTGCCCGTGAATGCGCACGTCTGATGATGCAGGAAGGTCTGGATAACGGCATTGCCCGCCATAAGCTGCACGGCGATGCGCTGCTCAAAGGCATTCAGGGCATGGGACTGGAGACCTTTGGCAACCTGCAACACAAAATGAATAACGTGCTGGGCGTTGTGATCCCAGCCGGTGTGAACGGTGACCAGGTGCGTAGTCTGATGCTGAATGACTTTGGCATTGAGATTGGCACTTCGTTTGGCCCGCTGCACGGCAAAGTGTGGCGCATTGGGACAATGGGCTACAACGCGCGTAAAGACTGTGTGATGCAGACGCTGAGTGCGCTGGAATCGGTGCTCACTCACGTTGGTTTCCGCTCACCACAAGGGGCTGCAATGCAGGCGGCGTGGGATCACTACGGGAGCCAGGCATGATGACACCCCTGATGAGCGCCAGTGCAGCGCAGTTGGCCGCAACGCGCGTGATGGCGCGTTGCGATGCGCTGGCAGAGATCAGCGAGAGCGCCACTGGCCTGACCCGCGTTTATCTGTCACCGGAGCATTTGCGTGCCAATACGCGTGTCGGCGAATGGATGCAGGCAGCGGGCATGCGCGTCTGGCAGGATGAAGTCGGCAATATCTGCGGTCGCTATGAGGGCACTGAGCCTGGCGCTCAGGCACTCTTGTTGGGCTCGCATCTGGATACTGTGCGTAATGCAGGCCGCTACGATGGCATGCTGGGCGTACTCAGTGCGATTGAAACCGTGCAGTGGCTGCATGACCAGCAGATACGCCTGCCGCTGGCAATAGAAATTATCGGTTTTGGCGATGAAGAAGGCACGCGGTTTGGCATCACGCTATTAGGCAGCCGTGGCATTTGCGGCACCTGGCCGCAGGGCTGGTTAGAGCAGCAAGATGCCGCAGGGATTAGCGTGGCGCAGGCGCTGCAAGATGCCGGTCTGAATGGTGCCACCATTGCGCAGGCCGCACGTGAAGTGAGCAGCATTAAAGCTTACCTGGAGCTGCATATTGAGCAGGGGCCGTGTCTGGAGCAGGAAGATTTAGCGCTCGGCGTGGTGACGGCGATCAACGGCGCACGGCGGCTAAACTGCACCTTTATCGGTGAGGCCGGACATGCAGGCACGGTGCCGATGAGCCACCGTAAAGATGCGCTGGCCGCCGCCGCGGAATGGATGCTGTACATCGAACAGACCACGCAGCAGCAGGGGCCACAGCTGGTGGCAACGGTAGGGACGCTAAGCTGTGCGCCGGGGGCGGTGAATGTGATCCCTGGTGAGGTGCAGCTATCGCTGGATATTCGCGGCCCGCAGGACGAGCCACTGGCGCAGTTGCTTTCCACCCTGCTGGCGCAGGGGGAAATTATTGCCCAGCGCCGTGGGGTGCATTTTGCTGCCGCAGAGTATTACGGGATTGCCGCCACGGCTTGTGATCCCACCTTGCAGCGAGCGCTGGGACAGGCGGTTGAGCAGGTACAGGGGCGGACACTGGCATTGCCAAGCGGGGCCGGTCATGATGCGATCGCGATTGCCGAGCGCTGGCCGGTAGGGATGTTGTTTGTGCGCAACCATCGCGGTATTAGCCATCATCCTGATGAATCCGTCCAGCCAGCGGATGTGGCTTGTGGTGTACAGGCGTACTTACAGACGGTGAGCGCGTTGGCGCAGGCTTAAGGAACTATAATGGATCTATCCCGATTCAATACCTTACCGCAAGACGCAGCCCTGGCTGCGATTGCCCACTGTGTTGCGCTGCCAGAGTGGCAGCAGGCGCTGGTAAAAGGGCGACCCTACGCCAGCCCGGCGGCCTTACTGGGTGCGGCAGCAGAGCTGTCACAGTCGTGGCAGGCTGCTGAGCTGACTGCTGCGTTAGCAGCACACCCGCGCATTGGCGAGCGCGCGGCTGGGCAAGACAAAGAAGCGGCATTGTCGCGCAGCGAGCAGTCGGCGATGAGTGACGCAGACAGCGCATTGAAGCAGGCGATGGCGGCTGGAAATCAGGCTTATGAAGCGCGTTTTGGCCGGGTATTTTTGATTCGAGCTAAAGGGCGTAGTGGTGAGGAGATGCTGGCGCAGTTGCAGCGCCGGCTGGGCTTAGATGACGACAGTGAGCGGCAGGAAGCGCTGGAGCAGTTGCGTGAAATTACCCTGCTGCGGCTTAAGGAGAGCATTACGTGAGCACCATAACCACCCATATTCTCGATACGGCGCTGGGCAAACCGGCCATTAACGTGGCGGTTTCGCTGGAGCAGAACAGCCCAGAGGGCTGGCTACCGCTAACTCAGGGCTGTACAGACAGTGATGGCAGGATCAAAGATTTGACGCCAGAGCCGCTGACGCCCGGTCATTACCGGCTGATCGCCGAAATTGGTGACTATTTCGCGAAGTCAGGCCGTGATGCTCTGTACGTCAGTGCGCAAATCGATTTTGTGATTGCCGCGACCGGCAGCCACTACCATCTGCCGTTTATTATTTCTCCCTGGTCGTGGTCAACTTATCGCGGTAGCTAAGCTTTTAGCGCTGTTTCTAAGTTATTGTCTATCAAATCCGTTGGTTCATTCAAATATCTTCATAAAGAAGATGTAGATAATGTAGGGACATTCACTGGAAGCCAACGGAGTATGATATGAGCACGTCCAACGATAACAACAACACTGCCGCAGCCGGTAAATGCCCCTTTCATCATGGGCAGTCAGAAGAACAAAGCCCTCCAGCGCGTAGCGCGGGTGGCGGCACCACCAGCAGTGACTGGTGGCCAAATGCGCTGCGCATCGATCTGCTAAATCAACACTCCAACCGCTCTAACCCGTTGGGTGCGGACTTCAACTACCGCACGGAGTTCAGCAAACTCGACTACTCCGCGCTGAAAGGCGATATCCGGGCACTTCTGACCGACTCACAGTCATGGTGGCCAGCCGACTGGGGCAGCTACATTGGGCTGTTCATTCGCATGGCGTGGCACAGCGCCGGTACTTACCGCACCATTGATGGCCGTGGCGGTTCTGGCCGTGGACAGCAGCGTTTTGCTCCGCTGAACTCATGGCCAGATAACGTCAGTCTGGATAAAGCACGTCGTCTGCTGTGGCCAATCAAACAGAAATATGGCCAGAAAATTTCCTGGGCCGATCTCTATATTCTGGCGGGTAACGTCGCGCTGGAGAATTCGGGCTTCCGTACCTTTGGTTTTGCCGCCGGACGTGAAGACGTGTGGGAACCGGACCTGGATGTGAACTGGGGTGATGAGAAAGAGTGGCTGGCGCACCGCCATCCTGAAAGTCTTGCCAATGCACCGCTCGGGGCCACTGAAATGGGCCTGATCTACGTCAACCCAGAAGGCCCGGAAGCCAGCGGTAATCCTGCTTCTGCCGCGCCTGCGATCCGTGCAACCTTTGGCAACATGGGCATGAACGATGAAGAGATCGTGGCACTGATTGCCGGTGGACATACGCTGGGTAAAACCCACGGCGCTGGCGCAGCCAGCCACGTTGGGGCGGACCCAGAAGCCGCACCGTTGGAAGCACAAGGCCTGGGCTGGCAGAGCAGCTATGGCAGCGGTGCCGGGGCGGATGCCATTACCTCCGGTCTGGAAGTGATCTGGTCTCAGACGCCGACCCAGTGGAGTAACTACTTCTTCGAAAACCTGTTCAAATATGAGTGGGTGCAGACACACAGCCCAGCGGGTGCGATTCAGTTTGAAGCCGTGGATGCAGGCGATATTATCCCCGATCCGTTTGATCCGGCGAAAAAACGCAAACCCACCATGTTGGTGACCGATCTGACGCTGCGTTTCGATCCTGAGTTCGAGAAAATTTCGCGCCGGTTCCTCAACGATCCCCAGGCGTTTAATGAAGCCTTTGCGCGTGCGTGGTTCAAACTGACTCACCGCGATATGGGGCCAAAAGCACGTTACATCGGCCCGGAAATTCCAAAGGAAGATCTGCTGTGGCAGGACCCGCTGCCAGCGGCGACCCATCAGCCAACCCGTGCGGATATCGACAGCCTTAAAGTGGCGATTGCCGCTTCAGGTCTGAGCGTGAGTGAACTGGTTTCTGTCGCCTGGGCCTCCGCGTCAACTTACCGTGGCGGTGACAAACGCGGTGGTGCCAACGGTGCGCGTCTGGCACTCGCTCCGCAAATCGACTGGCCGGTCAATGCGAAAGTGAAGCCGGTAGTGGCGACGTTGCAGCAGCTGCAACAAGCCTCTGGCAAAGCCTCACTGGCAGATGTGATTGTGCTGGCCGGTGTTGTGGGTATTGAACAAGCTGCCGCTGCGGCTGGCGTGAGTGTGCAGGTGCCATTTACTCCAGGCCGGGTGGATGCGACTCAGGATCAGACCGATGTTGAGGCGTTTGATCTGCTGCAACCGCTGGCGGACGGTTTCCGCAACTATCGCCGCGTCCAGGGCGGGTCATCAACCGAAACCCTGCTGGTGGACAAAGCACAGCAGCTGACGCTGACCGCACCTGAGCTGACGGTGTTGGTGGGTGGCCTGCGCGTGTTGGGCGCTAACTTTGACGACAGCGAGCAGGGCATCTTTACCGATCGCGTGGGTGTCTTGAGTAATGACTTCTTCGTCAATCTGTTAGATATGCGCACCCAGTGGCTGGCGAAAGAGGGGAATGTTGAGCTGTTCGAGGGCCGCAGCCGCCTGGACGGCAGCGTACTGTACAGCGCAACCCGTGCCGATCTGGTGTTTGGTTCCAACGCCATTCTGCGCGCCCTGGCTGAAGTGTATGCCAGCAGCGATGCACAGCAGAAGTTTGTGAATGACTTCGTGGCGGCCTGGACCAAAGTGATGGAGCTGGATCGCTTTGACCTGCTGTAACCGAAGCTAAAAATAATCAGCCCGCTGTGAAGCGGGCTTTTTTATGCGTGGCGATCTCAGTTGAGCGTGAAATCATCCGCATCGCGCCATGCCGGGAAGCGCTCACGATAGGCATGTAGCTCTGTCAGGTTCAGGTCAGCATCGATCCGTGCTTGCTGGCCTGGGGCTGCGCTGCCGACAATTTCACCCAGCGGGGAAATTACCTGACTGTCACCGCTGTACTCAAGGCCTTTAGCATCACTGCCCACGCGGTTTACACCCGCAACGTAGGCCTGATTTTCAATCGCACGCGCCATGAGCAGAGCCTGCCAGTGATGGCTACGGGCACTAGGCCAGTTGGCCACATAGAGCGCCAGGTCGTAATCATTACGGTTACGGGCAAACACCGGGAAGCGCAGGTCATAGCAGATCAGCGGCAGGATGCGGCAGCCGCGCCACTCAAAGACGATGCGCTCATGACCCGCGTGGTAGTGGTGGTGTTCATCACCCATACGGAACAGATGGCGTTTATCGTAGCTGTGGACCTGGCCATTGGGTTCCACCAGCAGGAAGCGATTGACCGCCCCTTGTTCCGTCTGAATGGCGACACTTCCGCCGATCAAGGCATCGAGGCGCGCAGCGTGGCCGTGTAGCCAGGCAATCACTTCTGCTTCTGGTAACGAACTTTGCGCCGCTTCCATCGCGAAGCCGGTGGTGAACATTTCTGGCAGTACAATCAGATCGCGCCCGGTGACATTCTCCAGCACCCGATCAAAATGTTGCAGGTTGGCTGCGCCATCCATCCAGCTCAGCACTTCCTGTAATACGGTGACTTTTAGAGTTGACATAAACGTTCCGCAGCGGCGTCGAGCGTCGCTTCTTGTTTAGCGAAGCACAGGCGAATGAGCTTGTGCGGGAAAGGTCCAGCGCAGAACACTGAGAGGGGGATTGCTGCGACGCCGGCCTCTTTCGTCAGCCACTGGCAGAAGCTGACATCATCCAGATCGGAGATGGCGCTGTAATCGGCCAGCAGGAAATAGGTGCCTTCGCAGGGCAGCACTTTGAACCGGCTACCCGCCAGTCCATTAATCAGGCGATCGCGCTTAGCACGGTAAAACGCAGGCAGTTCACGGTAGTGCTCAGGATGCTGGCGCAGCATGTCGGCAATCGCCAGCTGGGCAGGTGTGTTCACCGAGAAGGTGATGTACTGATGCACTTTACGGATTTCAGCGCTGAGCGCGGCAGGAGCCACACAGTAGCCCACTTTCCAGCCGGTCATATGGAAGGTTTTGCCAAAGGAAGAGACGGCAATCGCGCGTGCGCGTAGGGCCTCATGTGCCAGCACGCTGGCATGTCCACGCTCATCAAAACAGATGTGTTCGTAGACCTCATCACTCAATACGTAGGTTTCCTGGCTGGCGATAGCCTGCCACAGCGCATCATAGTCGCTGCGCTGCCACACCGTAGCGGAAGGGTTATGCGGCGTATTGAGGATAACCAGGCGGGTTTTTTCTGATAACAACGCACGGAACTCGCGCCAGTCAACCTGGAACGCAGGAGGCTGTAAAGTGAGGGTTTTTAGTACGCCACCGGCCAGTTTGATGGCGGGGGCGTAGCTGTCGTAGCTGGGATCGAAGCAGATGACTTCATCGCCGGGCCTGACCAGCGCCGTGATGGCCGCATAGAGCGCTTCGGAGGCACCCGCCGTGACGGTGATGTCACTGTTTACATCGGGATGATGACCATACAGTTCGGCGGTTTTTTCTGCGATAGCTTCGCGCAGCGGCAGCGCTCCGGTCATCGGGGCATACTGGTTAGCCCCCTGGCTGACGTGAAACGCCAGGCGTTCCTGTAGATAGCCTGGACCATCGAAATCGGGGAAGCCTTGTGACAAGTTGATCGCGTTGTGCTGCTGCGCCAGTGCACTCATCTGGGTGAAAATAGTGGTGCCGAGTTGTGGCAGCTTGCTTTCGGGAGTCAGGTTGTGCAACGTCATTATTATTTAGCCTTTGTCGCGTATGTCGGTCCGTAGTAAAGCCCTGTTGCTGCTACTATAAACAGGATGATAATATTTGGCAATCGAGACGCTTAGACGTCTAAATCAACCCGATTAGAGGCCTGTATTCCAATGACTACCCCCTCTCAGCTCGAACAGCTTGTTGCTGCCTGCCACTGGATTGGTCAGAAAGGTTGGTCGCCGGCCACCGGCGGTAATATGTCCATCCGTCAGGATGAAACCCACTGTTTGCTCAGTGAGTCCGGTAAAGATAAGGGCAGCCTGACCAGGGATGATTTTATTCCCGTGGTCATTGCTTCTAACCATGCCCCTTCTGGCCGTCAGCCTTCGGCAGAAACCGGCCTGCATACCTTGATTTACCGACTGTTCCCGGAAGCGGGGGCGGTGTTGCATATTCATACCGTGAATGCGACGGTGTTGTCGCGCATTGAGAAGGGGGCAGCGCTGGCGTTGAGTGGTTATGAGATGCAGAAAACCCTGCGTGGGCAGACCAGTCATGAGGCGACGGTGTTGATTCCGGTGTTCGATAACGATCAGAACATTGCCCGGTTAGTGACGGAGATTGAAGACTCTGCGCGTCATCAGCCGCTGAAGTATGGTTTTTTGCTGCGCGGACACGGTTTGACCTGCTGGGGAAGAGATGTCGCTGAGGCGCGTCGTCAGCTGGAAGGCCTGGAATTTTTATTTGAGTGTGAAGTGCAACGACGCCTGCTGGAGGGCTGATGATTCGCGCAATTGTGACTGATATTGAAGGGACCACCAGTGATATTCGCTTCGTGCATAACGTGTTGTTCCCGTTTGCACGTGAGCACCTGGCGGGATTTATTGAGCAGCATCACAACGACGCTGAAGTCGCTGCCGCGCTGGAGGCAGTGCGGGTTGAAGCGGGAGAAGCAGAGGCTTCCCTTACGCGTTTGACCGAAATCTTACTTGGTTTTATGGATGAAGATCGCAAGTCGACCGGGCTTAAGGCGTTACAGGGCATGATTTGGCGTGCCGGATATGAGAATGGCAGTTTTCGCGGCCATCTGTATGCGGATGTGTTGCCTGCCTTGCAGCAGTGGAAGTCTCAGGGTATTGATTTGTATGTATATTCCTCAGGCTCGGTGGCGGCGCAAAAATTGTTATTTGGCTACAGTGATGCAGGTGATATTACTGGTTTGTTCAGTGGTTATTTCGATACCCATGTGGGTGCGAAGCGCGAAGTCGGCGCTTATCAAAATATTGCCGCGCAGATTGGCGTACCGCCTGAACAGTTGTTGTTTTTATCTGATATTCACCAGGAGCTGGATGCGGCCAGTGCAGCAGGCTGGAATAGCGTGCAGTTAATTCGTGGCGAAGCCGACACCCAGAGTCGCCATCGCCAGGTCAGCCATTTTGCCCAGATTTTCCCGGAGTCCGTTTAGTATGAGTGCACTGACGATTTTTTCTGATACCGAAGCCAGCCAGCCGGTGTGGCACAGTACCGATGCCAATGAGATTCAGCAGCGTTTGAATGCCAAAAATGTGCGTTTTGAGCGCTGGGAAGCCGATCGTGACCTGGGGGATAACCCGGATGCGGAGACGGTGATCAAAGCCTATCAACACGCTATCGATCGTTTAGTCGCAGAGAAGGGTTATCAGAGCTGGGATGTGCTGAGCATGCGCGCGGATAACCCACAGAAAGAGGTGCTGCGCACGAAGTTCCTGAATGAGCATACCCACAGCGAAGATGAAGTGCGCTTCTTTGTGGAAGGGGCTGGTCTGTTTTGTCTGCATATTGGCAATGAGATTTATCAGGTGCTGTGTGAGAAGAACGATCTGATTTCCGTGCCAGAAGGGACACCGCACTGGTTTGATATGGGTTCACAGCCGCATTTCACCGCCATCCGTATTTTCGACAATCAGGAAGGTTGGATCGCCAACTTTACCGGTGACGATATTGCGGATGCCTATCCGCGCCTCGCGTAAAATCGAGGGTAATGACTGGCAAGCCACTGTGAATACCGGTGGCAGCCAGATTCCCTTAGCAGGCCGAGCCTGTTTTGACCTTGCTGGCCGTATGTTGAGAAGCCGCTGGGCTTCAGGTGACAGGTCAGACAATGGGGGGTATGACTGCAAAGGAACCCGTATCCCTACGATCCGCTGGCACATCCATGTGCCAGAGGCATTTGCTGTCATACCCCCCATCATCTTCCCAGTAGCCGCAGTGCGGCTGTCAGAGGCCCGTGCGGTTTATCGCTTTGGGCACTGCATTGCAGACAATATTTTTCAGGCAAAACAACCGTATGGATTTCGGAGGGCAGGGGGATCGGAGCGAGCCACGTCGCAGCCCGATTCCCCTGACAGGCCGAGGCATCTCGGTTTCACAGACGATTGCCTTGACCTTGACCTTGACCTTGACCTTGACCTTGACCCCAACCTTACGGCTGGAAAATGCCCGCTTTCACCTGCTCTGGTGTGACTACGCCGCTGTCCAGCACCCAACCACTGATCAATGCTGCTGGGGTGACATCAAAGGCCGGGTTAAACACGCGGGCATTTTGCGGTGCCCACTGCACGCTACCGAAACTCCCGGAAACGCCGGTCACTTCGCTGGCAGCACGTTGCTCGATAGGAATCGCCGCCCCCTCCGGACAGTGGCGATCCAGCGTGGTTTGCGGCGCAGCAACGTAAAACGGAATCTGGTGATAGTGGGCCAATACCGCCAGACTATAAGTACCAATCTTATTCGCTGCATCACCATTCGCTGCAATGCGATCGGCACCGACCCAAACCGCATCCACTTCGCCTGCGGCCATCAGGCTGGCAGCCATGGAATCGGTAATCAACTGATAGGGCACCTGCAACTCGCCTAACTCCCATGCGGTTAAACGGCCGCCTTGCAACAGCGGGCGCGTCTCATCAACCCACACATTAACGACATTCCCTTGCTGATGCGCACGGGCAATCACGCCAAGCGCAGTTCCCACACCCGCAGTGGCTAAACCACCGGTATTACAGTGAGTTAACAGCTTGCTGCCGGGCTTGACTAACGCACTGCCTGCGGTGGCAATCGCCTCGCATAACTGCTTATCTTCCTCGACCAAACGCCACGCTTCCTGCGTCATTGCCGCCACAAAATCAGACTGAGCCAACGCCAGCTTCATGCGATCCAGATTATTCATCAGGTTTACGGCGGTAGGACGCGAGGCGCGCAACACCTCCAGCGCCTCGGCTAACTGCTGGCGCGACAGACCTTGCCCGGCCAACAGGGCTAACAGCAACGAGGCTGAAAGGCCAATCAGTGGCGCACCACGCACGCGCAGGGCATGAATATGACTGACTAACTGGGCCACATCATGGGCGGGCAGCCAGTTCTGCTGCTGAGGCAAAGCCTGCTGATCGAGGATCCACAACTGATTATCACGAACCCATAAACTGGTGGTGCGAAGTGTCTGCATTGGTATCAAATCCATATTGCGCGAATGGGGCTTATTGTGCCAACATGCTCAGCGGAAGTATAGACGTCTGAACGGCTTATTAAAATCAAACCAGAGGAACAGGCAATGTCACAATACCGTACGTTCACCGCCGCTGATGCCGTGGAGTATGCAAAACAATTTGGCGGACTGGACAATCCTGCTGTACTGACCAGTGCAGAGGAAGTGGGTGATGGCAACCTCAATCTGGTATTTAAAATCTTTGACCAGCAAGGTGTCAGCCGTATCGTTGTTAAGCAGGCTCTGCCCTATGTACGCTGCGTGGGAGAATCCTGGCCATTAACGCTGGATCGGGTGCGCCTGGAAGCTGAAACGCTGATTGAACACTACAAATATGCACCACAGCATACGGTCAAGGTCCTGCACTATGATGCAGAACTGGCGGTCATGGTGATGGAAGACCTCTCCGATCACAAAATCTGGCGTGGCGAACTGGTAAAAGGCGTTTACTACCCACAAGCGGCAGCACAATTGGGTGAATATCTCGCGCAGACACTCTTCCATACGTCCGATTTCTATCTGCATCCCCGCACGAAAAAAGCCGAGGTGGCGCGTTTCACCAACCCGGAACTGTGCGAAATGACCGAAGATCTGTTCTTCAATGAACCCTACATTGTGCATGAGCGCAATGCTTATCCGGCGGCGCTTGAACCCCTGGTTGCCAGCCTGCGCACTGACGATGAACTGCGTATTGCGGTAGCAGGACTCAAACATCACTTCTTTGCACATGCGGAAGCGCTGCTGCATGGCGACATCCATAGCGGATCAATCTTCGTCACGGAAAGCAGCCTGAAAGCCATTGATGCTGAATTTGGCTTCTTCGGGCCGATTGGCTTTGATGTTGGAACGGCGCTGGCAAACTTGCTCATCAACTACTGTGCACTGCCGGGCTTACTGTCTCCGCGTGAAGCGGCGGACGGGCGTGAACAGCGCCTGAAAGAAGTTCAGGGAGTGTGGTTGGCGTTTGCTGAACGCTTCCTCGCGCTGGCGTCCAGTAAAACCACTGACCTTGCGCTGGCCTATCCGGGTTATGCGCAGGCGTTTTTACGTCAGGTATGGACCGATACTGTCGGCTATTGTGGCGTAGAGATCATTCGCCGCACCGTGGGTATTTCTCAGGTGGCGGACATCAAAAATATCACTGACGAAGCGATGCGTCATGAGTGCCTGCGTCACGCCATTACTCTGGGACGGACGTTGATACTGGCGGCTGAACACATTGATGATGCAGAAGCGCTGATTGCGCGCGTACGGCAGGCCGGATAATCCTCATCAGAAAAAAGGCCAGACATTGCGTCTGGCCTGAGGGTATTAAGCGGCTTCACCGGTGTGATTTTGCGGTTTCGTCTTCTCTGCCACCGGAACGGCCAGCGCATCTGCGGCAAACTCATCCACATTGATCGCTGCCAGGCGGCTCACCTCGGCTCTTTTCAGGATTTCTGCATCCTGCACCGTGATCCACCCCTCTTTTAACGCGCGTTCTGCCAGCTCATCCAGCCGGGTAAAGGAAAAATGCTGCTTAGCGTGTTTGCTTAACCGGTCGTGAATGCTCTCTGCTGCCATGACATCTTTCAGTGCCTGCTCCAACTGCCCGACCGGATTATGCTCAGACGGTGTCAAATACTGACCACGTCCCAGACGGGTTCGCGTCGCTGAAGGCAACTGCAACAGTTTAGCCAGCTGATGGTCAAGCCTGTCGGACGGCGCGGGGCAATGTTTTCCTCCGGCGAAAATCACCAGCTGCATTGAACCTGCGATCAGGCGGTTCGGGAAATTACGCAGCAGATCGGCCATCGCTTCTTCGGCCTGATGCAGCGCATCTTGCACGCTCCAGTGGACTAACGGCAGATCGGCTTCATTGCGTCCCTCTTCGTCATAACGTTTCAGCGCCGCCGAGGCCAGATACAACTGGCTCAGCACATCCCCCAGACGGGCGGAAAGCCGTTCGCGCCGTTTCAGGCTGCCACCCAGCACCGCCATTGAAACATCAGAAAGCAGCGCGAGGTTGGCACTCAAACGGTTAATCTGCTGGTAATAGCGTTTGGTGGCGTCCTGCACCGGGCTGGCGCTGGTCCGTCCGCCGGTTAAGCCCAACCACAGGCTGCGCACCTTATTGCTGCCAATGTGGCCAATATGTTTAAACAGCGCGCGATCAAACGCGGGGACGTCATGCTCAGCGGCTGCCGCCATTTCGCTCAGAACATAAGGATGGCAGCGGATCGCACCCTGGCCGAAAATGATCATACTGCGGGTTAAAATATTCGCGCCTTCTACCGTAATCGCGATAGGTGCACCCTGATAAGCACGGGCGAGGAAGTTACTCTTGCCGAGCATAATCCCTTTTCCCCCGGCGATATCCATCGCATCGATAATGCTCTGCTGGCTCCGATGGGTGCAGTGATATTTCACGATGGCAGAAAGCACCGCCGGTTTTTCTCCCTGCATAATTCCGGTGGTAATCAATGTGGCCGCAGCATCCATCACATAGGCATTACCGGCAATGCGGGCCAGTGGCTCCTCAATCCCCTCCATCTTGCCAATGGAGACTTTGAACTGACGGCGAATATGCGCGTAGGCACCGATCCCCATCGCCACGCTTTTCAGGGCACCGGTAGAGTTGGAAGGCAGCGTAATCCCACGGCCCACGGACAGGCACTCAACCAGCATGCGCCAGCCTTGGCCTGCCATTGCCGGGCCACCGATGATGAAGTCGATGGGCACGAAAATATCTTTGCCCCGCGTTGGGCCATTCTGGAATGGCACATTCAGCGGGAAATGGCGTTTACCAATCTCAACGCCTGGGGTGTGTGTTGGGATCAACGCGCAGGTAATCCCGAGATTATCGCTATCCCCCAGCAAATGCTCTGGGTCAGACAGTTTGAACGCCAGCCCTAACACAGTGGCAATCGGTGCCAGCGTGATATAGCGCTTATTCCAGTTCAGCCGCATTCCCAGCACCTGCTCGCCCTGCCAGTTGCCCATACAGACCACGCCGGTATCCGGGATGGCACCTGCGTCTGAACCTGCCTCCGGGCTGGTCAGTGCAAAGCAGGGGATCTCATCGCCACGAGCGAGACGGGGCAGATAATGGTTTTTCTGCTCGTCAGTGCCGTAATGTTGTAGCAATTCACCTGGGCCGAGGGAGTTAGGCACACCCACGGTGATCGCCAGGATGCCTGAAACCCCGGCCAGTTTCTGCAACACGCGGGCCTGGGCATAGGCGGAAAACTCCAGTCCACCGTACTCTTTCTTAATGATCATGGCGAAAAAGCGGTGCTGCTTCAGATAGGCCCACAGCTCCGGTGGAAGATCGGCCATCTCATGGGTGATCTGGAAATCATTGGCCATACGGCAGGCTTCTTCGACTGGACCATCAAGGAATGTCTGCTCTGCTTCCGTTAAACGTGGCTGTGGGTAGTTGTGCAGTTTCTGCCAGTCCGGTTTCCCCCGGAAAAGATCGCCTTCCCACCAGGTGGTGCCTGCTTCCAGCGCCTCTTTTTCGGTGCGCGACATCGGTGGCATCACCTGCTGGAAGCGTTTAAGCATCGGCGCGGAAATAAACTGGCGACGCAGTGGAGTGAGATTCAGGGGAACCAGCACCAGAGCCAGCGGCACCAGCATCCACAGGCTCCAGAGAGACAGCAGTGACATAGTGACGGTCCAGGCTAACAGAATCAGGCTGCTGATCACCAGAGAAACCCGGTGATAAAACAGGATGCTTATTAGCACCAGTGTCAGAAGAATTGAGGCAATCAGCATAGTGAACGGCTCCGTTAATAGGTAAGAGGTCTGACCTGTTGTTAAGAGCAGGTTTAGTTCAGGTAGCGAGATTGATCAATGATGGAGGATATGAATTTCCACAGGCTTCACAAAAACGGGTGAAGCAGGGCAGAAAAGTTGTTTTTTTCACCGGGTAATCCCGCTTTCGCAGGATGATTGCTTTGCGCCCATGGCGCGTTTGGTTAAAATTGCGCGGTTATCTCTTTCCCTCTAAGGAACTCCTATGTACCAGGACATCATTCGCGCTGAACTCAATGAAGCAGCAGATACGCTCAACAACTTCCTCAGCGATGAAGCAAATATCCACACCATCCAGCGTGCAGCAGTACTGCTGGCAGACAGCTTCAAAGCCGGCGGAAAAGTGCTTTCGTGCGGTAACGGGGGTTCTCACTGTGATGCTATGCACTTTGCCGAGGAGTTAACGGGTCGCTATCGCGAAAACCGCCCTGGCTATCCCGCTATTGCTATCTCGGATGTGAGCCATATCTCCTGCGTCAGTAATGATTTTGGCTACGACCATGTGTTCTCTCGCTATGTTGAAGCCGTTGGCCGTTCCGGTGACGTGCTGCTCGGCCTGTCGACTTCAGGTAACTCAGCAAACATCATCAAAGCGATTGAAGCGGCACGTGCACAGGGGATGAAAGTCATTACGCTGACCGGGAAAGACGGCGGAAAAATGGCTGGCACCGCAGACATTGAAATCCGAGTGCCGCACTTTGGTTATGCTGACCGTATCCAGGAAGTGCACATTAAAGTGATTCATATCCTGATGCTGTTGATCGAAAAAGAGATGGCAAAATAAGTCAGCCAGTGGCTGGGTTTGGTAGGTCAATTCGAGAATCACTTTTATCTCCTGCGCAGGCAGGAGATGTTTGAATGAGGCAGAAGCTATGTGTGAATTGCTCGGAATGAGCGCCAACGTTCCGACAGATATCTGTTTTAGTTTCACCGGGCTGGTACAGCGTGGTGGTGGCACCGGGCCGCATAAAGATGGCTGGGGGATCACCTTCTACGAGGGCAAAGGCTGCCGGACGTTCAAAGATCCGCTCCCGAGTTTCAATTCACCCATTGCGCGCCTGGTGCAGGAATATCCGATTAAGTCACATTCGGTGGTGGCGCATATTCGTCAGGCCAACCGGGGTGAAGTCTCGCTGGAAAATACCCATCCCTTCACGCGCGAACTCTGGGGCCGCAACTGGACCTATGCCCACAACGGCCAGTTGAAAGGGTATAAAACGCTGGATACGGGCACCTTCCGTCCGGTAGGCGAAACGGACAGTGAGAAGGCATTTTGCTGGATCTTACATAAGCTGGCAGAGCGTTATCCCCGCACGCCAGGGCAGTGGCCAGCGGTGTTTCGTTACATTGGTGAGTTGGCCGCAGAGCTACGACAGAAGGGTGTATTTAATATGCTACTGTCGGATGGCCGCTATCTGATGGCGTTTTGTTCCACCAATCTGTTCTGGATCACCCGCCGCGCGCCTTTTGGCAAGGCACGCTTACTGGATCAGGATGTTGAGATTGATTTTCAGCGGCACACTTCTTCACAGGATGTGGTGACAGTGATTGCCACTCAGCCGCTGACCAGTAATGAAACCTGGCAGCGGATTATGCCAGGTGAGTGGGCGTTATTCTGTCTTGGAGAGCGCCAGGAATGATTTGGACGCGGCCGCGGGATCGACAATCACCGGGCTGTTGTTCATCACATACTGACCGCTGCTAACGGCAACGTTCGGCGGCACATGATATTTTTCAAACCAGGCATAACCCGGCTGTAGCTCACGCCAGAAGTTGATGTACGTCGAATCGCGATGATTTCTCATATTGCTGTCTGTCATGTGGAACGGATAGATAGCAATATTGACTTCCGGTTGACCGTTACGCAGTGCGGCATTCACATAGGTAAAGATCTCATCCATATAGGCATTGGTCATCGCGTAGCAGCCGATGGATTTGCAATCGCCGTGGATCATCAGATAGGCACCGCTGTAATTGTGATCGCGATCATACTGATTGGGGAAGCCGACGTTAATCGCACGATAGTAATGGCTATCAGGCTTTAACTGATTGAGTTTTACGCTGTAAAAACCTTCCGGACTTTTGAAGTCCCCTTCACGGCGTTTTGGCCCGAGCCCGCCGGAGAAGTTACAGATGCGATAGGTATCTAACAGACGGTACTGGCTGCCGACTTTACCGTACAGTTCCAGCACGCGCTCCTGCTTAAATATCTGAATATAAACCGGTGTACCCAGTAACTGCTGTTTAAGTTCTTTGCTCACTGGCGTGTTCGTTTGAACCGCATCTGGAGTCATTGCCATGCTGAGGGCTGGCAACAGAATCATCGCAAACATCAGTGCGATTCTGCCCATGCTGTGTGTACCTTAGAATAATAGTAAAAACCATGCGCAGAGCGCGCCACTGCCTGCGTTATAGGAAATATCCGCATCCGCCGCGCAACATTATCATTGTTTATTTTTTTATCAAGCTGCCGCCGATGAAATTCCCTGCCAGAAGGCGGGATTACGCCGACAATTTTGTAAACATTCATCGTTGTGCGGGGGGTGATTGCAGATTCGCCGATTGACTGTATACTTATCCAGTGCTGGAGGGGGTATGCGTAAAATCATTCACGTCGATATGGACTGCTTTTTTGCTGCGGTAGAAATGCGCGATGATCCCTCATTGCGTGATATTCCCATCGCGATTGGCGGCAGCCGCGAGCGGCGTGGCGTAATCAGTACCGCCAACTATCCCGCACGCAAATATGGGGTGCGTAGTGCCATGCCCACCGGTATGGCATTAAAGCTCTGCCCGCATTTACGCCTGTTGCCAGGGCGCTATGACGCCTATAAACAAGCTTCCGCACAGATTCGCGACATCTTCCAGCGCTACACCGCTTTTATTGAACCGCTCTCACTGGATGAAGCCTATCTTGACGTGAGTGACAGCCCGCACTGCCAGGGGTCGGCCACGCGTATCGCGGAGGAGATCCGCGCGACAATCTACCGTGAAACCGGCTTAACCGCCTCGGCAGGGGTGGCACCGGTGAAATTTCTCGCCAAAATTGCCTCCGATCTCAATAAGCCCAATGGGCAATATGTCATCACACCCCAGGCGATGCCGGATTTTCTGCTGACGTTGCCACTGGCAAAAATTCCTGGTGTGGGCAAAGTGTCGGCAAAAAAGCTGGAGGAGATGGGGCTAAAAACCTGTGGCGATGTGCAGCAAGCCGACCTCGCCACGCTGTTGAAGCGTTTTGGTAAATTTGGCCGCGTGCTGTGGGAGCGCAGCAACGGTACTGACGATCGTGATGTGGTGGTCGAGCGTGAGCGCAAGTCCCTTGGGGTTGAACGCACGCTGGCGGAGGATATTCATCACTGGGAGGATTGTCTGAGTATTATCGACTATCTCTATGCTGAGCTGGATCGCCGTCTGGCTCAGATCCGCCCTGATAAGCAGGTAGCACGTCAGGGGGTGAAGTTAAAATTCAGCGATTTTCAGCAGACCACTCAGGAACACATCTGGCCAGTCCTGAATAAGCAGGACATGATTGAGGTTGCCCGCCGAACCTGGGATGAACGCAGAGGCGGGCGTGGTGTGCGGTTAGTCGGTTTGCACGTTACTTTGGTAGAATCACATCTGGAGAGACAGCTGTTGTTAGCAATCTAAGCTGATTTTTTTCTGGCGCTTCTTTACCCCGAGCCGAGTTTCTTAATCCAGCGGTAATCAACTGGCGGATAATTTTTTCCAGCACCGGTTTTAGCCCTGCGGAATAACCAATTTCACTGGCACGGGCGGCAAAAGAGCTGATTTTAAGCGTATCAGAGGTGTGAAAGAGTATCAGCTGCTGCGAGAGTTTTCTGAGTGCGGGTGCCACGGAATAAACCGGTGAGTTGAGATCGATATGCGTAGCGCTGGGGCTCAGGATATTTTCATTGATCGAGCTGGCGAGTGACGTATCACGGGAAGGAGGTTGTACCTTTATTTTCGGTATTAGGGGCGAAGAAGGCGAGAAAAAGGCTTTCTGCAGATCAAAATCGCTCCAGTCTTCCAGATGTCGCAGGTTTTCCAGCGGACTCTCTCTTCCTGAGTGGGTGGCTTTATCCAGTTTCAGTCGCCGCAGGAAACGAATGATTTTTAGAATGATCTCATCCATAAATTCTGATGTGTCAATTTTCTCCAGGCTTAACATTGAGCGATCCAGCAAGCGTCGGGGTACGTTCAGCGAAGATTTAACGCTGTTTTGCAGCAGCTTAACCGGGCTGGAAAGGTGTGCCGGATTATTTTTTATCGCCTCAAAAGCGTTATTAGCACTGCGAAAGAATTTGGCTGCAAGCTTACCAGCGGCATAACCCACGCTTTCCATCAGCAGCGCTATGGCAATTTCATCTAATGCCTTCTCCCGTTTTACATTGGTATCCGCAGTGATGAATTTTAACATTTGCGGTGCGACAATGGTGGTTAATGTGATGATGAGGCCAGCCACTATGACATGAGGTGCGCCTACAACACCCAGTACCAGCAAGGGTACAGCGGCCATACCCGCAAGCTCTCGTCCTAATTTTGTCAGCAAAGAGACGATGCGTTCATCATATGAACGCATCAGTGTGTCAATGTTATGTTGAGTATGTTCGAAACGTCGGTTTAACAGCTCGGATGACAGTGACCCAAGCGTAAACCCTTGAGAAGAGAGCTGTAATCTGTTTTTTTGTCGAGAAGAGGGTGCACTACCCGTAAAAGTCGTGGCTGCTTTCTCTGTATAATAAAGTACCGGTAGCTTTTCATAATAAAGCGATAAATGATTCAGAATCCATTTTTTCTGCATTCCAGAAATGTTATAGCGAAGCTTGTTAATGGTTATCTTAAGTAATGGATTCTGTTTGTCTTTTAATGAAAAAAAGAGCGCAGTGATTTCATGGTCGGTCTCTTTTATCGGTATGGCAATAATATCAGTGAGTTTTATCCCCCCGCTATCACCAGGGGCGGCGATATTAACAACATGTGCATTGCTGGCACCGCTAAGGAAAGCGTTTATCGCTGAAAAATCCTGTTTGGTTATGCCATTCTCAAATTTAAGACACGATACAACCGTTTGCAAAACTGATATTTTCTGCACATCGGTATAAAACGCTAACTGTTTTTGATCTTTTTTTATTGTCGCGACGTCATCAGCATAGGCACGTCCGAAATTAATGTTGGTGAGTTCATCAATCAGTTTAGGTTGTTTTTTTAACTGTGGTGGCCAGAATATTTTTTCACAGGTAATAGTTTGAGTCAGAGTGTTTTCAATCAGTGCTCCTTCCGCCATGTTTTGACCCAGAATATGGCGCAAGTTCTCTCTTCGATAGATATGAGTCGGTTTGGCTGGATTAAGCAATCCGGTTGAAATAACCCGTTTTTTAAGGATGCCTGAAATCATCTCCTCTGGATCAAGGGTTGTATTGTATTTCATACCGGTATCTGTGATTTTTTTATCTATCCAGGTTTTTGCTGACAGTACACTCACTCTGTTGAGGTCGAACTTTCCAATGTTTAGTAACTGATTTTTTAATAAATCAACATTGTCTGCCAGAGTTTCAAATATTTCATGAATAATTTCTTGCCGCGTTTCCGGGCTCAGGTTTTTTAAGTTTTCATTAAGCGCACGATAAGCCACGGGGATGCCTTTCTCCTGCGTGTTAATCAGTATCGATGGGGTGTCTTCTGGCCACTGCACAGAAATTTCACCAGGAGTGAAATGGGTTGTACAGGCGACATTGTGTTTTACCCAAGTGGCAAATCCGGGGGTGAAGATGTCTTGTAAACTGTAAGGATACATAGAATGGGGTAAATCAGGATCTTCCTGCTCTATTTTAACCAGGACTTCTGTGTCGGGGTTCCATTCTTCATCTTCTGTAAGTACTTCATGCAGCCATGCCGTTACGTAGTCTGGTGTCTTCCACACGGCTCGTGCGGTAAAACTCTCAAGCCGATGAGTGGCATAGTCGTAATCGCTGTTTAGCATACGCGTTTTACGCTGCAATGCATCGACCATGGTGGCGTTAAGCGTTTTCAGGTATTCGGGCGTAAGACTGTCGGCATGTTGCAGCCTCGCTCTGTTCGCTTGCATTTTTTTACTCTGTGCCTCCTCCAGCATGACAAAAGTGACTTCCTGAAGCTGAGTGCGATTATCAGAACGGGGTGGAGGCAGCGTCGGGTTTAATAACGCATCGCAATAGCGATAACGAAAGGGTGAGGAGGTTGGGGTTGGGTCAGATAACTCCTGCAATTTTACGGGGGTTGGGGGCTTAGGAGGGGGGCGCTTAGTAGACAGACGCTCAGGGGATGGGCGAGCAGTCGATACGGCAGGAAAAAACGGTCCCAGTTGAAATGGCATTCTGAACTCCTGATAGAACAGTGGGGTTTCAGAGTGTAATTAAACTGAATTGATTAACGTAACTGGCGCAGTCTTTGTTTCAGCGCAGTTTTTTCGCACATGACGTATGGGCAGGACAGTGAAGCCTTTCCGCAGAAAGGCCTCAACGTGATAACAGGAATCAGTGTTTTGCGTATTTAGCTTCCAGGGTAGCAAACCAGGGGGCAACAAAGTCCTGATTACTGTCCCAGCCTGGGATGATTTTACTCAACGAGGCCATATTGACCGCACCTTGCTGGCTGTTGAGTAATTTCTGATCAATAGCTGCGGCTTTAAACTGGTAGGTCGCTGGGGTGGTTTCGCCGCCCAGTTTTTCCGCCACCAGACGCATGTTCACCGCGCCGATGGTTTTAGGGTCTACTGCGACTGTCTGCACCCACGAGCTGTTTTTCTGGTGCATCAGCTGGAGATCCTGATTGGAGACATCAATGCTGTACAGCTTGATTTCGGTACGGCCATTCTCCTGCAACGCTTTATAGGCACCCTGGCTAAAGGCATCCCAGGAGCCCCAAATCGCATCAATTTTCCCTTTCGGGTATTTCGCCAGGATCGCACCGATTTTATTGGCAGTGTCACCCTGTACATCGGTAGACACTGCGCCAATGGACTCCAGCTGATGAATACCGGGATTGGCTTTCAGGACTTTCTCGTACACCACCTGGCGGCGTTCCATTGCCGGGAAGCCCGCGACCCACAGCTTGACGATATTGGCTTTGCCGTTGAAATCTTTAACGATCTGATTCAGTGAGATATCCGCCAGAGAAGCATCATCCTGTGCGGTAACGGTAACGCCCTCCACCGGGGTATTTACTGGCGTATCAAACACCGAAACTTTGATCCCGGCATCCGCAATACGTTTTACCAGCGCGGTAGAGTAGGGGTCTTTGCCGTGCGACAGAATAATCGCATCATACTTTTCACTGATCGCCTGGTTAACAAAATCCTGGAAGCGCGCGTCATCACCGTTGCTAAGAAATGTGCTGACCTTGAAGCCCAGTTTGCGCCCTTGTTGAATGGCACCTGCCACGAACTGCGTGGTGTTGTCGTCGGAGCCGAGGTTGCGAATAATCGCAACGCGAATCGGACCTTGATGATTCGCAATCGCGGCAGGGACCGCTGCCGTGGTGTCAGCAAATGCTGCTGAGACATTCAGCAGGCTCAAAGCCAGCAGAGATAGGGCCACTTTTTTCATGATTTTTTCCCGTTATTGAGTGTGTCAGCGACGCTGCATATAAGTCATTGCCAGGGCCAGAGCCAGCACCAGGCCTTTGATGATATCCATGGCGTAATAGGGGACGGAGAGCATCACCAGGCCGTTTTGCAGAACGCCCAGTAATATCGCCCCAACCAGGGTGCCCAGCGCATTAGGTTTGCCGGAACCGGCAAGCGAGAATCCTATCCAGGCGGCCGCAACCGCATCCATCAAGTAACCGGCTCCCGCATTGACCTGTGAAGAGCCGATACGTGACGCCAGTAAAATGCCACCCAACCCCGCCAGCAGCGAAGCGATGACGTAAGCCAGCACGCGATAGCGTGTGGTCCGGATACCCGACAGGCGAGCCGCTTCTGGGTTGCCGCCCAGTGCGTACATGCGTCGACCATGTTTGGTTAGCGAAAGGGCAAGCTGAGCAACAATGGTTACCACCAGCATGATGATCACAATGGTCGGTACTTGTCCCAGCAGCCCAAAGTAGGCAGGCACCGTGCCTTCCGCCATATCACCACTTGGCATCACCATATTTTCAGTGATGGAGCCGCCAAAGCTGTAGGTCATCGCGACGCCCTGAATCACAAACAGCGTGGCCAGTGTGGCCAGCATGTCGGGAATACGCAGCACCACAATCAGGAAGGCATTGACCAGACCGACCAGCGCGCAGAGCGCCAGGGTCAGAACAATGGCTTCAGTCGTGCCCATGCCGTACCAGACGAACAGCGAGATAACGATGGAGTTCGCCAGCGTAGCAGTCGAGCCCACGGAGAGATCAAACCCTCCCACCACCAGCGAAACCGATACGCCAATGGCAATCACGGTGACGATGGCAATCGAGCGCAGGATATTAATGATGTTATTGGGATCGAGGAAACTGTCTGAGGCCAGACCAAAACCGGCAATCAGCAGGACCACGGTTAGCAGCATCCCCCATTTGTAGAGAAAGTCGAACAGTTGATGGCGCAGCGTCGGCTGCGGGGTCAGGGAAATATCTTTGCTGCTCACGCAGGGGTTCCTCCGGTGGAATAAAGCAAGAGTGTTTCTTCTGTGGCCTCATGAGCATCCAGCTCTGCCACGATGCGCCCGTCCCACAGCACACAGATGCGATCGCACAAGCCGACCAGCTCAGCAAACTCGCCGGAGGCATAAATAACGCCTTTGCCCTGGCGCGCCTGGCCGTCAATCAGCGTAAAAAGGTCTGTTTTAGCTTTGATATCAACGCCTTTGGTTGGCTCATCAAAAATCAGGATGTCGGCGTTGTTACGCAACCATTTACCGATGGCGACTTTCTGTTGATTCCCTCCGGACAGGCGGCGCAAATGCTGTGCCGGGCCAGTGGTACGTACGTTGAGGCGTTGAATGATCTCTTCAGCCCAGCGCCAGGCTTTGCGTTGTCCGAACAGGCTCCAGCGCGAGAAACTGTCATCCGCGCTGACGCTGAGGTTCATGGTTACTGATTCATCAATAAAGATGCCCTCTTTGCGCCGCTCTTCGGGCACCAGCGCCATTCCCTGCGCAACCGAATGATAGGGGGACTGCGGTCGCCAGGGCTTACCGTGCAACTCTCCGCGCGTCAGGCGACTTTTCGTGGCACCAAACAGCGCTTTACACAATTCGGTTTTACCGGCACCGGCTAATCCTGCGATGCCAAGAATCTCGCCTTTGTGCAGGCGTAATGAGATGTTCTGCAACAGTCGATCATCATGCAGCCCTTCAACCGCCAGGAGCTGCGTGGAATCATGGGGTGGACGGCGTGGAGGATAGATATCCTGCAACACGTGGCCGAGCATTTTCTCAACGATCTGCTCGCCACTGAGCTGAGCCATGGGGCCGCTTTCCACCAGCCGGCCATCGCGCAATACCGTCAGGCGGTCGCAGATGGCTTTTAACTCGTGAATGCGATGAGAGATAAAAATCACGCCAATTCCGCTCCGCTGTAAACGCCGCACCACGTTAAACAGGCGTTCGCTTTCATGTTGATCGAGCGGGGCAGTGGGTTCATCCAGAATCAGGAAGCGGCAGTGGTGTGACAACGCTCGCGCCAGCAGGATTTGCTGTTTCTCCGCCAGAGAGCAGCTTTCCACCAGACGATTCACATTGATGTCGATCTCTAACTGCGCCAGCAATTCCCGTGCCTGACGGCGCAGATGGCCCCAGTTATAGGTATGGCCCGGCTCTGCGAGCTGATCGAGCAGGATATTTTCCGCCACGCTCAGTTGCGGCACTAAAGCGACATCCACTTCCTGCTGCACAATATGAATGCCGAGCTGTTTAGCCTCACGCGGGCTGCGAATGACCACCGGTTTGCCATCCAGCAAAATCTCACCGCTGTAGTGGCTGTGCGCGCCGGATAAGACCGCCATCAGGGTCGATTTCCCCGCACCATTGGCACCGGTCAGCGCATGCACTGAATGACCCTCGGTCACAAAATCGACCTGAGTGAGTGCGGCGAATCCGCCAAAGGCAATGGAGATATTACGCATCTCCAGGCGGTTCAGGGCACTCATGCAGCGCTCTCCCAAAAATAATCAACTGGCCGCATTTTTTCCTGGAGTGACTATGCGAGCAACAAACGAAAGTGCATAAGCTAGCACAAAAGGTTATTAGCCATCCAGACGTCCAGGTATAAAGGTGGCTAAGACTAGCGATGTACATCAGCGCGCTATTTTTCGCTGGTTTTTATGATTTTTCTGGAGATTATCGCGGGTTTCAGGCGTAAGGCGGGGAAGGCACAGTGGCCGTTGAGGTGTGAAAGATGGGTAAGCAGATATAAAAAATGCCAGCCGCAAACGCAGGCTGGCACAGGTATAGCGCGGAAAACCGCAGTGAATTACTTCTCTGGCACCACTGACAGCAGTGCAGTCAGCAGCTGCCAGTAGAGGCCAACGCTTTCAATATGCACTTGCTCATCCGGCGAATGCGGTCCGGTGATGGTTGGTCCAATCGACACCATATCCATATTTGGATAAGGCTTTTTGAACAGACCACACTCCAGACCGGCGTGAATCACCTGAATGTTCGGCTCTTTGCCAAACAGCGCCTGATAGGTTTTACGCGTTAGCGCCATGATGGCGGAGTCGGCGTCTGGCTGCCAGCCCGGATAACCGCCTTTCGGTTCGGTTTTCGCGCCGGCTAACTGGCCGAGGGAGGTCAGGGTTTCCACCACGTAATCTTTGCCGGTATCGATCAGAGAACGAATCAGACAGATGATCTCGGCTTTATCCTGATCCATGGTCACGACGCCAACGTTCAGCGAGGTCTCCACCACGCCTTTGGCTACGTCTGAATCGCGGATCACGCCGTTTGGCGTGCTGTTCAGCAAGTTCAGGAAGCGGTCACGGCTATCCGTTGTCAGTGCTGGGCCTTGCTGGGCCAGCTCTTCACTCACCAGAGCAATGTTCTTCTCTTTAATGCCCAGCTCATTTTGCAGCGTGGCCAGGAAGTGTGCCGCAGCGGCTTTCAGCGCATCCAGCTTGTGGCGTGAAACGGCCAGGGTAGCGAAAGCTTCACGAGGAATGGCGTTACGCAGCGTACCGCCGCTGAAGGCGATCAGGCGCACATCCAGTTCCGCAGCGTGACGGCTGAGGAAGCGTGCCAACAGCTTGTTGGCATTGCCCAGACCGAGATGGATTTCCGCTCCAGAGTGGCCGCCTTTCAGGCCTTTCAGCGTCAGTTTTAGCGTATCAAAATCAGCCGGAACGGCTTCACGCGCCAGTGGCAAGGTAGAGATAAAATCGATCCCCCCCGCACAGCCCATGTAGATCTCACCCTCTTCTTCAGAGTCGGTGTTGATCAGCACGTCCGCCTGGAGCCAGTCAGGCTGCAAGCCAAATGCGCCATCCATGCCAGACTCTTCCGTCATGGTGAGCAGTACTTCTAACGGGCCGTGTACCACACCTTCGGCCACCAGCACGGCCAGGGCAGAAGCAAGGCCAATCCCGTTATCGGCGCCCAGCGTTGTTCCGCGTGCCTTCACCCATTCGCCATCAACGTAAGGCTGAATGGGATCTTTGGTGAAATCATGGACGGTATCGTTATTTTTCTGCGGCACCATATCGAGGTGCGCTTGCAACGCGACCGGAGTGCGCTTTTCCATACCTGGCGTGGCAGGCTTGCGGATCAGGATGTTGCCCACCTGATCGCGTTCGACCCAAAAACCCTGCTCTTTTGCCCAGCCGACAATATGTTCGGCCAGCGCTTCTTCGTGATAAGAGGGATGCGGGATGGAACACACCTTGGCAAAAATATCCCACAGCGGTTGGGGTGAGAGTTGCGATAATTCAGACACGACAAGTCTCCTGTGTCAGGGGCCGGGAAGTCGGCACTACGCTAGTTTCCAGTGAAAGATCGCCGTCAGCGAATCTGACGTGATGGGGCTGAGAATATCACTGTTTTTCAGCACTTGCTTAGCTGCTCGCGCTAAAAACCCGCAACCAGCATGCGGTATGCTGGTTTTTAGTGCGACAGATCTCTATAATCTCGCGCAACCTTTTCCCCATTGCACATTTTTTAAGCCAATCTGTTTGGCCGGGATTCCTTTATGAGCGAAAAATACGTCGTCACCTGGGACATGCTGCAAATTCATGCCCGTAAACTGGCTCAGCGCCTGCTACCTGTGGAACAGTGGAAAGGGATTATCGCGGTAAGCCGTGGCGGACTGGTACCTGCTGCGCTGCTGGCGCGCGAACTGGGTATCCGCCATGTTGATACCGTGTGCATCTCAAGCTACGACCACGATCACCAGCGTGAAATGAAAGTCCTGAAACGCGCCGAAGGCGATGGCGAAGGCTTTATTGTTATTGATGACCTGGTAGATACTGGCGGCACCGCTCAGGCGATCCGCGAAATGTATCCAAAAGGCCATTTTGTCACCATTTTCGCCAAGCCTGCTGGCCGCCCGTTAGTGGATGACTACATTGTGGATATTCCACAAAACACCTGGATTGAACAGCCGTGGGATATGGGCGTTGCCTACATTCCGCCGATTGTGAAAGGCTAATTGATCTGTAACAACGCCCGCTTAGTCGGGCGTTGTGCTTTTTAGTGCCCGCGCCGTACAATGACCCCCTGCTAAGCCGCCCGTTGGAGAGTCCCAATGTCAGGCAAAAACCTCAGTGAAGAGCTGTTCAAACCGCGTTTCAAACATCCCGAAACGTCCACGCTGGTCCGTCGTCCGCGCCACGCTAATCCTGCGGTGTTTTCCACCCTTGAAGGCCAGAGCCAGCGCGGCTGGTATCGTATGCTGAACAAGCTGTTGTGGAGCTGGCGTGGCGTATCGCCGCTGGAAATCAGCGAAGTGCTGGCGCGAATAGCCACCAGCCGCGAAGAGCACACCCGTGCTGATTGGCTGGACACCGTGATTGGCTACCGTAATGGCAACTGGAATTATGAGTGGTCGAAACAGGCTGCTGGCTGGCAGCAACAGGCGCTAACGACAGAGGATGACGCACTGGCCGGCGAGCAGTGGTTACAGGCCTCGCACGGCTATAGCCTCGCGGCTTATCCTTACATTAAAGGGGATGAGCTGGCCGATCAGGCTCAGGTGATGGCAAACCGTGCCTATGAGGAGGCGACACGTCGTTTGCCGGGCGAGCTGAAAGCGCTGACTTTCCCCATTGAAGGCGGCAGCGCCATTACCGGTTTTCTCCATATGCCCGCCGGGGCGACGGCACCTTATCCTACCGTGTTGTTATGCGCCGGGTTGGACTCGTTGCAAAGCGATCACTATCGCCTGTTCCACGACTTTCTTGCCCCACGCGGCATCGCGATGTTAACACTGGATATGCCGTCGGTTGGGTTTTCTTTGAAATGGAAACTGACGCAGGACACCAGCTTCCTGCATCAGCAGGTGATACGTCAGTTGGCCGATGTGGCCTGGATCGATCACACGCGAGTGGCCGCTTTCGGCTATCGCTTTGGTGCCAATGTTGCTGTGCGGCTCGGTTATCTGGAAGTCCCGCGCTTGCGCGCAGTGGCCTGTATTGGCGCACTGGTGCATGAGCTGCTGAGTAATCCCGTGTTGCAACAGCAGTTGCCGGACATGTATCTGGACGTGCTCGCCAGCCGAATGGGGATGCCGTCGATCACCGATGAAGCTTTACATACGGAATTAAACCGCTACTCGTTAAAAACACAGGGGTTGTTAGGACGCCGTACGCCAACGCCGATGCTGGCGGCACACTGGCAAAACGATCTGTTTAGCCCGCCAGAGGAGGCGCAGCTGATTGCGCGTTCCAGCAGCGATGGCAAAGTGCTGGAAATCCCGGCCTCGCCACTGATGGCCAGTTTCGATCGCGGATTGAACCAGATTTGCGACTGGTTAGCGCAGCGACTAAAACGTTAGTGGCAGAAATGCCAGAGTTTGCTACAACTTATACGGTCAAACTAATGGAGATATCGCATGACATTACCCAGTGGTCACCCCCGTAGTCGCTTGTTAAAGCGTTTTAATGAGCTGGGGCCGTATATTCGTGAAGGGCAATGTGAGGGGACGCGTTTCTTCTTTGACTGCCTGGCAGTCTGCATTAACGTTAAGCCTGCACCGGAAATCCGCGAGTTTTGGGGCTGGTGGATGGAGCTGGAAGCGCAGGAAGACCACTTTACTTATGTCTACACCTTCGGCACCTATGATAAAGAAGGTCACTGGAGCGCCACGGCGATTAAAGGTAAAGAGCAACAGGATAAAGTGGCGGATACGCTGCGCAACTTCCATACCCGCCTGAAAGACGTGCTGGAAAAGCTGGATTTAAAGCTGATTCCCGCTGAAGGATTTGATGAGCAGCCCGTTAAGCTAAGCGCGTAACAGACAAAATAAAAAAGGCCGGTGAAGCACCGGCCGCAGCAGATTTGCCTTCCAGGTTGAGGTTTAACCCTCGCGCATATTCCCCTAAAAGAACTGCTGCTTTAAAAAAGGCCGGACTTAACCGGCCTCTAAGACACATTGAGGGTAATACGGTAAATCAGAACTGGTAAGTCATACCCAGTGCAACAACGTCATCAGTGTTCAGAGAGAGCTTGTTGTCATCTTTCAGCTGGTTAATTTTGTAATCAACAAAAGCAGACATGTTTTTGTTGAAGTAGTAGGTCGCGCCTACGTCGATATATTTAACCAGGTCTTCGTTACCGATACCGTTCTCGATATCTTTACCTTTGGTCTGTACATAGCCCAGTGACGGACGCAGACCCCAGTCGAACTGGTACTGTGCAACCAGTTCCACGTTCTGTGCTTTGTTAGCTGCACCGCTGACTGACGTATTGGTCAGGCGGTTAGTTCCGCTGATTGGCGTCATGTTACGGGTTTCAGTATAGATAGCGGCCAGGTAGATGCTGTTCGCATCATACTTGATACCACCACCCCATGAAGAGGCGTTGTCACCGTGACCATACGTAGCGGCCTGCTGCGTGTTGGTACGGTCAGAAGAGGTGATGGCACTCATCACGCTGATGCCGGTGTCGGCAAAGGTATAGCCCAGAGATGCGCCGTAGCCATCACCGTTCTGACGGGTGATATCGGTACGGGAGTTCGCTGAGTCAGCGCCGTTTTTGCCCTGGTATTGCAGCGCGAAGCGCAGGCCATCTACCAGACCAAAGAAGTTGTTGTTACGATAGGTCGCAACACCTGAAGTACGCTGTGACATGAAGTTATCAGCACGTGCTGTACCGTCACCACCGAACTCAGGGAAGACGTCCGTCCATGCTTCTACGTCATACAGTACGCCGTAGTTACGGCCGTAGTCGATAGAACCGTACTCATTGAATTTCAGACCGGCAAAGCCCAGACGGGTTTTGTTGCCGCTGTTGGCATCGCTGCCTTCAGAGTTGTTTACGTTGTACTGATATTCCCACTGACCGTAACCGGTCATCAGGTCATTAATTTTGGTCTGTCCCTTGAAACCGATACGAACGTAAGATTTGTCACCGTTGTTGCTGGTGCTATCACTGATGTAGTGCTCAGCCTTCACTTTGCCGTAGAAATCGAGTTTGTTGCCGTCTTTGTTATAGACTTCAGCAGCGTGAGCGCCTGATGCCAGAGCCAGTGTAGAGACGAGCAGTGCCAGTGTGCGTTTCTTCATTTTGCTATCAATCCCAAATGAGTAAATTATGTTTCTGAGTGAGAATTGTTGTAAATCACCGGGCACTTTTTTACCGGTCCCAGATGAAGTTTTCATGACAGTTTTCTGCGTTTCTTGTTAATCCGGAACTTTTGGTCTAGCGATTTGTCCGGGGAAATTTGTGCTATTACCCTGATGGGAGTTGGCTTCCTGCCTCACTCCTGATAAAAAGTTCCTTCGCAGAACTTTTTTTCACAACGGCAGGAAATATGAGTGGCAGTCAGACCCTTGTGGTCAAATTGGGTACCAGCGTACTAACCGGCGGTTCACGTCGGCTTAATCGCGCGCACATGGTGGAGTTGGTGCGCCAGTGTGCGCAGCAACATGCAGCGGGACACCGCATTGTTATCGTCACTTCTGGCGCGATTGCCGCCGGGCGCGAACACCTCGGCTACCCCGAACTGCCACCTACCATCGCCTCAAAGCAGCTGCTGGCTGCGGTGGGGCAGAGCCGTTTGATCCAGCTGTGGGAACAGCTGTTCTCGATTTATGGCATTCACGTCGGGCAGATGTTGTTAACCCGCGCGGACCTGGAAGATCGTGAACGCTTTCTTAATGCACGCGATATGATGCGCGCGCTGCTGGATAACCATATTGTTCCCGTTATCAACGAAAACGATGCCGTTGCAACGGCAGAGATTAAAGTGGGTGATAACGACAACCTTTCTGCGCTGGCGGCGATGTTGGCTGGTGCGGATAAGCTGTTGTTGCTGACCGATCAGCAAGGGCTGTATACGGCCGATCCGCGTAGCAACCCGGATGCTCAGCTGATTAGCGATGTGCACGTCATTGATGATGACCTGCGTGCATTGGCGGGTGGGGCGGTTTCAGGTCTGGGCACCGGCGGGATGTTTACCAAGTTGCAGGCCGCCGATGTGGCTTGCCGCGCAGGCATTGATACCATTATTGCGGCAGGGAGCCGTGCCGGTGTGGTGGTGGATGTGATAGCGGGGAACCCGGTGGGAACCCTGTTCCACGCACAGCAGACCCCACTGGAGAACCGCAAACGCTGGATCTTTGGTGCGCCACCTGCGGGTGAAATCACCGTGGATGATGGCGCACTGGCGGCCATTCTTGAACGCGGAAGCTCGCTGTTACCGAAAGGCATTCGTGACGTCAGCGGTAACTTCTCACGCGGGGAAGTGATTCGGATTCGCAGCCTGAGCGGACGCGATATCGCCCACGGGGTTTCGCGTTATAACAGCGATGCCCTGCGCATGATTGCCAGCCATCACAGCCAGCAGATCAGTGAAATTCTCGGTTATGAGTACGGTCCGGTTGCGGTCCATCGCGACGACATGATCGTCAGTTAAGGAACAGTCAATGCTTGAAGAAATGGGTAAAGCGGCACGTGCCGCAGCGTATACGCTAGCGGAGCTCAGCACCGCAGAAAAAAACCAGGTGTTACTCACTATCGCCGATCGACTGGAAGCGGAGAGTGATGCCATTCTCGCGGCTAATGAACTGGATCTGGCCGATGCACGTCAGAACGGGATGAGCGCTGCGCTGCTTGACCGTCTGACGCTGAACCCGCAGCGCCTGAGCGCTATCGCCAGCGATGTGCGTAAAGTGTGTCAGTTGGCCGATCCGGTAGGGCAACTGATGGATGGCGGCGTGCTGGATAGCGGACTGCGTATTGAACGTCGCCGCGTACCGTTAGGTGTGATTGGCGTGATTTATGAAGCGCGTCCTAATGTCACCGTAGACGTGGCCTCTCTGTGCCTGAAAACCGGCAATGCGGCGATTCTGCGCGGTGGCAAAGAGACCTGGCGCACCAATGCCGCAACGGTACGCGTGATCCAGAATGCCCTGAAGTTACATAACCTGCCAGCCGCCGCGGTTCAGGCGATTGAAAACCCCGATCGTGAACTGGTTAATCAGTTGCTGAAGCTCGATCGCTACGTTGACATGCTGATCCCTCGTGGTGGCGCAGGCCTGCACAAGCTGTGTCGTGAAAACTCCACGATCCCGGTGATCACTGGCGGCATCGGTGTTTGTCATATTTACCTTGATGAAACCATGGAAGTGGAAGCGGCGCTTGAAGTGATTGTGAACAGTAAGAAACAGCGCCCAAGTGCCTGTAACTCACTGGAAACACTGTTAATCAACCAACAAATCGCCGATCGTTTCCTGCCAGCCTTTACTGCGCGCATGGCGCAAGAAGGCATTCCGCTGCATGCAGATGCCAATATCATTGACCGTTTGCAAGACAGCCCGGCGACCGTTACGCCGTTGCAGGAAGGGGACTACGACGATGAGTGGCTAGCGCTGGATCTCAACGTGCGTCTGGTGGCGTCGTTGGATGAGGCGGTAGACCACATCCGCACGCATGGCACCCAGCACTCCGATGCGATCCTGACGCGCAGTACGAAGAATGCGACCCGCTTCGTCAACAAAGTCGACTCTTCAGCGGTGTATGTTAACGCCAGCACCCGCTTCACCGATGGTGGTCAGTTTGGACTGGGAGCAGAAGTGGCGGTGAGCACGCAAAAACTGCACGCGCGTGGCCCCATGGGACTCGAAGCCCTGACCACCTACAAATGGATTGCCTGGGGTGACGACACCTTGCGCGCCTGATTTCCCGCGTTAAAACACGAAAAGTGCCCTGAGTGGCACTTTTTTTTTGCCCGACGATTTAGTGCCAGGGCCAGGTGGAGTTTGTTTTTTAAGCGCTAAGCGGTGATGAGCCTGGCTTACGTGTTGTAGCGAAAATCTGACATTTGTGTCCCCTATTTCCCCGCGAAACTCCCTGAAAATAGACCCTTTTCCAGCAGACCTGCCCGCATCTCTGGTCTCCACGCTAAGAACGAGGATAATGACAATTAGCGCTGCTTCACAAAAGCGGTTGGGTGGAAAACAAGCGGTAATATAAAATGAACTGGTAGCAATAATCAAAATAACATTCAGTCTTTTCCTAATGGCAGATTATTAACTAATGGTTAAAAACGAGCGTACCAGACAAGATTTTACTGCCAGACTGATTGCCGCCTGCGAAAGTGCGGGGATTGTCGGTCACGGAAGAAACAAACAGGTTGCACGGGCGATACAGGCCCAGGGGGGAAAAATCTCTACGCCAGCGGTGTGGAAGTGGTTTAACGGCCAGTCGATTCCTGACGGACGTAACCTGCTGGCGTTAAGCGAACTGTTAGGCGTGAGGGTGGAGTGGCTTCAGTACGGCATGGCGCAGTCGCCGGACACAAAACGGCACAGTAGCTCGGCACATCCTGAGGTTTTTCGCATTGAGAGTCTGGATATCGGGCAAAAAACCGCCGCCGGTCTCCCGTTATATGATGACTTTATTGAAACGATTCAGGCCATTGAGTTTGGAATGGATGAGGCTCGGGTATTGTTTAATGGCCGTTCGGCGGAGCACATCCGCCTGATAGCGATTAACAGTGATTCGATGGTCGGCACCTTCTCGCCGCGCGATCAGCTCTTTGTGGATGTGAGCGTTCACCGATTTGATGGTGATGGCATCTATCTTTTCACCCTGGATGAACAGATCTATCTCAAACGCCTTCAGCGTCAACATAAGAAAATCGCCGTGATTTCTGATAACAAACGCTATGAGACCTGGTATCTCAGCCCGGATGAGATTGACGTCATGAATGTGATGGCGAAGGTGATTATGAGCCAGGCGCGGCAGTATCAGCTGCTGGGTTGAGCGTCATTGGCTGGCGCGAGCAGAAAAAATAACTTGGTCAAAAACATAAATTTAACTGTTGGTAAATAAAAAATTAACTGATGGTGTTTGATAAAGCATAAGAACCTGTTAATAATTTTATCCTGAAGGTCAGTAACAAATTGCTCACCGGATGAGCCGCTCTTAAACAATTCAGGCGCTGCACAAGCGCAACGCACACCACACAGAGATCAGTGACCTCTGGGATGGGGTGGATTGCGCATTTTGCAGCGTCGCCAGTGACCGTGGCTTTACCAGGTGGCGTTTGCTCGGGTGACGTTTGTCATCCTGCAAACGCCGATCGGAAAAGCAACGCCTCCCGGACGCTTCGGTTAGCCGAATAGCGCGCCCGCCACCCCATCGCCAGAGACTCATTCACAGGAGGAGTTATGGCGATCATCCACTATGGCAAAACCACTTTCGCAGGTAACGCACGCACGCGTCGGCACCACCGACGTAAACCTGTCAGCCGACTTAAATTGAGCATTGATCAGGCACTGGGTATTGAGAGCCCCGGCATACTTCCACGCCAGGCCGAACGCATCTGTCTGCGCCCCGTACGCAGTCGCGTGGATCGGGCGGTGATGATGCCCGCCGCGCTTAGCACTGAGCAGGCAAGCCTGGATAACTGCTGTTTACCCCATATCTATCTCTACGCCGCCCGTTAAGCGTCGGGGTACGTTTCTCTGCGGGAGTATTGCTGCACTGTTGTTGCTCCCATCCTCCAGATTGCCTTTAGCATCATCGACCAGCGCATTTTGCTTTGCTGGCTAACCCTGCAGAAAAAATTATCAATCAGCGGCAACGCTGCCAGAGCCGCCTCTGTCATCAAGAAAACCTAAATCTCTCAGCCCCAACAGTGGGGCTTTTTGCATCCAGCCCTCAAGAGGAGTGTCTATGAGCCAAATTATCGCGGTACTGAATTTTGAAGAAGGCTATGTCGAAGCACCTTATCTGGATACACAAGGGTATCCCACCGTGGCGGGCGGTATTCGCATTGGGCCGAAAGGCGCTTCACTGAGTAACTATGTCTTTCGCGTGCCTCGTGCGGCGGGGGACGTCTGGAAGCAGTGCATTGTGGAAAATAAGTTGCAGGAGATGCAGGCACGTCCGGCAATTGCTCTCGCCTTGCAACAGTGCAACAGCGCACGAAGCGATGTGCTGTGCAGTATGGCTTACCAACTTGGCGTCGATGGCCTTTCGCTGTTCAAAGACATGTTGGGTGCCGTTGCGCGTGCGGATTTTAGTGACGCGGCTAATGCAATGCTCAACAGCCTGTGGGCGCACCAGACGCCGGGCCGCGCTCGCCGCCACGCAGAGGTGATCCGCAGCGGAACCTGGGATGTGTATCGGGGGCTGCTATGAGATGGCTGTTTTTTCTGATTGCCGTGTTGTTACTCATCATTGTGGTACTGCTGCTGCAGCGCTTTACCACGCTGCAATTCGTTGCACATGCCCGCCTGCTGTTTCGCACCTGGTCTGTCTGGCTCGCCTCATTCGGTTCGGTGCTGAGTGCCTGGGTGCAATCCTTTCCTTCTTCTGCTCTGGATGCATGGAATCAGCTGCCGGAGGAGGTTAAAGCCATTTTGCCCCACAACTATCTCGGGTTTATCGGCGCGTTTATGGTCGCGATGGGGGTTATTGCCCAGTTCGTGCGACAAAAAAATCTTCAGCTCGGCAAGCCTGTTCCCCCGGAAGAGAAACTATGACGCTGCTGACCTCACTGGCTGGCAGTCGTTGGGGCTGGCTGCTTTCCAGTGGCGCACTGCAAAGCGTGCTGCCGGTAGTTGAAAACATGATTCGGCTTATCAGCCATGCCCTGAATGCTTTTGCTGTTTTATAACGATCCTGAGGAGGATACGATGATTGAAGTAAATTCATTTGCGGAATTACGTACCACGGCACCTTCAGCATCTGGTGTTGTTGCAAAACTTAATCGTTATTACGACAAGGATTCCACTTTTCGCGGCGGCGGTAATTTTGTTGGTTTCATCGGCACGACCACGTCAACGGATGATGGCGGCACATTAGCGGTGGGCAGCGGCTTTTACTGGAAGCGCACCATTAACGATCCGACTGAAGTGAATATTTTGCACTTTGGCGCGAAAGGAGATGGCACCACGGATGACACCGATGCCTTTAAGCGCATGCTGACCTGGACGCAAGGCTGGAACGCGAGCTGTAAAGACCTGCCGGTCCGTTTCCCTGGCGGTAAATTTCTGATTAAACCCATCGATATCAGCGGCACCGAAGTGGCATTTTTTGGTTTGATTGGCGATGACCTGGAACTGGGTTCTTTACCGCGCACCACCATCATTTCTGATAAAACCAGCAGTACCGTCTTTAAGGTCAAAGCGCGCCGAACCCATATCAAAGGGATCGCGTGGAATGGGCAATGTACGGCGGATACCACCACCAATACCGGCACCATCACCGCAGAGATGTGCAGCAATGTGCAGCCCTTTTTCGAGAACACCACGGTTGGGGGGGAAACCGTGAATATCGACTGTTTCCGCGCCTCCTACACCGGCGGGACGGTGATTAAGCTGCTGGACACCCTCGACAGTAAATTCAACCAGATTTATACCCTCTATACCTATTCGCGCATCTTTGATATTGGCTGGTCCAATACGGTGGCCGGTAACTGGGATCACTCAACGGCAGTCGAGTTGTGTAATGCCAATTTCCAGACCGGATATGGCGATTACACCCTGTACATGCCGCGTGTGACGCAGGGGATCATTCGTAACGTCTGGATTGAGCACACCATCAATCCGGGGACGCTGGCGGACGGTGGCTGGACCATTGATACCCTGAATATTGAAGATTGTGACAACGCCTTTGACCTCACTAATGCGCGCGTCATTATGCGCCAGATTGGCTTACAGGCGGGTGCCACCATCAATACCAGCCTGGCTTCCGGTAAATGGCTCTCCACCTTTGAATATGGTTATCGTCGCGAAGAGAACCACGGCACCATCATCACCGGTTCTCTGTTTGCAGGCTACTACAGCGGCTATAAAATCACCAATAACACCACCACTGACAACTGGTATCGCGTTGGGCAGTTCTTTTTCCCGAATGCAAACCAGCAGTGGGTGATGGAGATGATCAGTAAGGCGGATGCCACCACCACGCCATCCACCACCGCAGGCAGTCCGGTGAATATGACCGGTACCGGAAAAACCTGGATCAACCTGCAACGGCTGGATACCGTCTGGGCGGATGCCTGCCATATGGGTTCACCTGCGGTGCAAGATATCCGCTATAGCCGGGTCGGCACCACCTATGCGGTGGTGTGGGTAAAACTGGCGGCCAACAGTGGCGACACCATGTTCACGCTGCGTAATACCGGTCCAACGCGTTTTGATGCGGGTTCGTGCTCGCTGTTCCAGCCCGACTTCTCGGTAGTCAGTGACACCACTAAACTCGGCAGCCTGAAACCGGCCGCCCGGTTTGGTATGCACAATGGTCTGGCGGGGATCGGGGCAAATGAGAAGGGCGTTCTGACCCTGGCTAGCGCCGTGGGTACGCCCACCGACAAAACCACACCCACCGGTTTTGTGCTGGTCAATATCAACGGTGTTGATCACAAGGTGCCCTATTACGATTGATGTTGAGCGTGCGCTAACGTTGTTGTTTATGTAGGCATTGCCAGGTAGCCAGTGGCTGTGGACAGGGAGGTTAGGCCACCCAAGGGGGGAAAACGCTTGGGAGTCTGGCACATAAAAAACCGGGTTAAGCGCAAGCTTAACCCGGTTTTCGTCGTGTGGAGTGCCGCGAAAATTACTTCGCCAGCAGTTCCTTACGAATGATTTCTGCACCTGCGCTTAACGCGTGCAGTTTGCCGCGAGCCACGTGACGCGGCAGCGGGGCCATACCACAGTTGGTTGAAGGATAGAGTTTATCTGCATCAACGAACTGCAGGGCTTTACGCAAGGTATCGGCCACTTCTTCTGGCGTTTCGATCGCGTGATTTGCCACGTCGATAGCGCCCACCATCACTTTCTTGCCGCGAATCAGTTCCAGCAGATCCATTGGCACGCGGGAGTTATGGCACTCCAGTGAGATGATATCAATGTTAGAGGTTTGCAGTTTCGGGAAGGCTTCCTCGTACTGTCTCCACTCTGAACCCAGCGTCTGCTTCCAGTCGGTATTGGCTTTGATGCCGTAGCCGTAGCAGATGTGCACCGCAGTTTCACACTTCAGGCCTTCAATCGCGCGCTCTAAAGTGGCAATACCCCACTCATTCACTTCGTCGAAGAACACGTTAAATGCCGGCTCATCAAACTGGATAATATCCACGCCTGCTGCTTCCAGCTCTTTTGCTTCCTGGTTCAGGATCTTCGCGAATTCCCACGCCAGCTTTTCACGGCTTTTGTAGTGGGCATCATACAGCGTATCGATCATGGTCATCGGGCCAGGCAACGCCCATTTAATTGGCTGCTTGGTCTGCTTACGCAGGAATTTAGCATCTTCCACGAACACCGGCTTCTGACGCGCGACTGGACCTACTACTGTCGGTACGCTCGCATCGTAGCGATCGCGGATTTTAACCACTTCACGCTTCTCGAAATCAACGCCGCTCAGGTGTTCGATAAAGGTGGTCACGAAGTGCTGACGCGTTTGCTCACCATCGCTGACGATATCGATACCGGCCTGCTGCTGATCCTGCAGTGACACCAGCAGAGCATCCTGTTTACCTTCAACTAACTCTTCATTCTGCAATTTCCATGGCGACCAAAGTTTCTCCGGCTGCGCCAGCCAGGAAGGTTTAGGCAAGCTGCCTGCGGTCGACGTCGGTAACAAAATTTTCATAAATAGATGACCTTGTGAGTTTGGTTAATCAAAGAGCGTAGCTTGCAGACCATTGCTCAAGAACAGTTTGGTTTGGTTTGATGAAGTTCTCTTCAGTGAACTTACCCTGTTCAACCGCTAAACGGCTACGTTCTTCTCGATCATAAACAATACGTGTTAAGGAGTAGTCCTGGTAATTCAGGCTTGGCTGATAGCACTGCCCGGCCGCTGAGTTAGCGTTATAAATTTCCGGACGGTAGATCTTCTGGAATGTCTCCATGGTACTGATAGTGGCGATCAGCTCAAGATCGGTGTAATCATTCAGCAGGTCACCGGCAAAGTAGAATGCCAGCGGTGCTGCGCTGTTGGCAGGCATGAAGAAGCGCGCCTGTAAGCCCATTTTGCCGAAGTAAACGTCAGTCAGGGAGTCCGCGTCTTGCTTGTACTCATAGCCCAACACTGGGTGCTGGTAACCGGTACGCTGATAGACATTTTTACTGGAAACGCTCAGGCAGATAACCGGGGCTTTCTTAAAGCTGGCTTTGAACGCCTCTGAATTAACGAAAGATTTAAAGATGTTGCCGTGCAGGGTGCCAAAGTTATCTGGCAGGCTGAATTCGGCTTTATCTTTGTTGCTTTCTAACAGCAGCACGCTGAAGTCGTAATCACGCACGTAGGAAGAGAAGTTATTCCCCACAATGCCTTCATGACGCTGATTGGTTTTGCGGTCAACGATGTTGGTTTTCAGGATTTCAATCACCGGGAAGGTCTCGCCATTCCCTTCGATATCCAGCTCAACCGAGACGATATCCAGCTCAACCGCGTAGCGGTCTGATTTCGGATTATCCTGTTGCGCCAGTGAGTTAAAACGATTATTCATCATCACTACGGTATTGCGCAGGTTTGCCTGACGGCTCTCACCACGTGCCAGGTTAGCAAAGTTGGTGGTAATGCGCGTATTCTCTGATGGATTATAATTCTCATCGAAAGAAGTGTATTTAATGGTGAATTTAAAATCGTTGCTCATTTTAATCTGGCTTCCTGATTTCTGAGGTAAACCGCGATTCTCTTGTTTAACCAGGAGGAGGTTCACATCATTGAGTAATCTTCATTGACCGTGGTCAATCACAATGCTTACTTTATGCCAGACTGCTTGAGTGAGGAAAAGTGATATAAATTCAAACCATCATGAGCCATCTTCATGATCGATTTTTTGCTCTTGCACTGTGACGAGTTGGTATCGACGTATTTTGGTTTTTATTCAGTTAATTCATGTGCTTATGTTGCGCCTTGAGTATGGGATAATCGCCAATATCACGCCGCCCGTCAGCACCATTCGGGCCTTTACCCCGACCTCAATCTCAATCTGAACCGGTTTTTGCGGCCTGTTCAGCGGGCAGAGGTGAGGTAACTTCACGCAGACGGCTAGCCCTCTAAGCAGGAATGCATTGAGGCCTGAGAAACATCATGTTAACGTCACGACTCACTCATTAAGAATCTACGTGTCCATGAACGCAACGATGTCACAACCACAAGCGCTTAACTTCACTGGCTCGCCAGTGTGGCGGGTTGTCTCTTTGCGTCACGCGTTGTTCTCCATCACTTGCCCACCACCTCCTCCTGATTCTTCTGTGGTTGCTGGGGTTTAATCCCGCACTTTTTTAACCGCGTAAGTTTGCTGTGCAAACGCGCAACGGTATGCTTACGCCAAAAATAATCAGATGCAGAAATCTGGAGTTTTTTCATGAGTTTGAATAAAAGTACCCTTGCCGCACAGAGTGCGACTTCGGGCTTTGTATTACTGTGGGGCAGTGCCGCCATTTTCACCCGACTGGGGCTGGATAATGCCTCTCCTCTGGCATTGTTGATCTGCCGTTTTGCTATCGCACTGGTGGCGTTGCTGTTGGTGGCCGTGATTCGTGGGCGTGTATTACCACAGCCAGGCACGCGCGGGCAGGTGATGGGCAGCGGTTTAATGATGATCGGCGGATATGCGGTGTGCTACTTCGAGGCAATGGCACGAGGTGTTACGCCAGGACTGATTGCCACCATTATGGGCATTCAACCGATTCTGACGCTATGTCTGGTTGAACGGCGCATGCAGGGGCTGCGTCTGGTGGGGCTTCTGATTGCGCTGGCGGGATTGATTCTGCTGGTGTGGCGCAGTATCTCCGCCGCTCATGTGGCAGCCTCGGGGATTGTGTTCTCGCTGGCGGCGCTGGGCTTTATGACCTACGGCGCTATCATGCAGAAGAAAATTCATCAACAACCGGCAGATGTACTGCCTTTGCAGTATGGCGTCAGCCTGCTGTTGTGCGTGCTGCTGGCTCCGCTCGGAGAATTTCATCTGGTGATCAACTGGCAGTTCGCGGTGGCGGTGTTATTCCTTGGGGTGTTGATCTCCGTCGTGGCTCAACTGCTGCTTTACCGCCTGCTGAACAGCGGGAATATCGTCAACGTTACCAGCCTGTTTTATCTGGTGCCGGTGATTACCGCGCTGCTGGATTATCTGCTGCTCGGTAACGCTTTACCCTGGTCAGGCGTCATGGGGATGGCGGCAATTATCGCCGGCATTGTTTTGGTGTTTAAAGCGCCGCGTAAAATAGTCTAAGTGTTACAAGGAGAAGGGAGCTTTGGCTCCCTTTTTTACTTTAAATGATAACTCAGGGTGATGAATTAATAACCTGCTGTGCGTAAGGCGGGTCACATAACCCACAATATCTGTATTGTGAAATGCTCAGCCACGCGCCACTCTCTTCTGACTATCACCAATAAATATTCCCGCCACTAAGGGAAAGGCCTGCTATCGCTTAATATCAGAAGGGACAGAGGATGCAAATACCCTTTAATGCCTGCGACTGTCACATGCATATTTATGATGACCGCTATCAATCCGTTAATAATCCTGCGCTTAATACAGCAAATGCTTCACTGGCCGAATATCAACAGCAATTTCAGCCACTCGGATTTCGCCGCCATATTCTGGTGTTGCCTTCCACTTACCAGGATAACAACCAAATCATTCTTGATGCGCTGGCGTGCCATCGTCATCAGGCGCGGGGTGTGGCGGTGCTGGACGGACGGGTAAGCCGAAGTCAGCTGGTGCAACTCAGCGCGCAAGGCATCACGGGGCTGCGCTATAACCTGGTGCGTTCGGCACCAGGGGTACTGCAACACATGGCGGCCAACGCGGCGTTGCTGGCGGAGTTCGGCTGGCATATCAACCTGCATCTGACGCCAAAACACTACGCTGAAGCCGCGCCACTGCTGGAAAGTTTGCCTTGTGAGGTGGTGCTGGATCACTTTGGCCGCGTGGATTTCTCCGGCTGGCAGAGCAGTAGCTATGTGGCAGCGATACGGAAAAAACTGCGCTCAGGGCAGTGGTGGATCAAGCTCAGCGGTCTGTATCTCAGCCTGCCTGCCAGCACAGCGGATATTAACGCGTTTGCTCACTGTTTGCTGGCTGAACGTGAGGATCGTTTGTTGTGGGGCAGCGACTGGCCGCATCCCACCTCACGCACGCCAATCAACGAGCGTGACAATCTTGCATCGCTATTTGACTGGGCCACAACCCCCCAGCAGCTAGCGCAAGTACTGGTGAATAATCCGCAACAACTCTATTTTCGTTAGGGGAAGAACATGCTCACCATTCCAGATCATGAAAAAGCGATTATTTTACATCGTGCAGTACGCAAAGCTTCGTTACGGATGATTCCGTTATTAGTGCTGGCTTATATTTTTAGTTATCTCGATCGGGTAAATATTGGGTTTGCGGCTCTCTCAATGAACAGCGCACTGGGTATTACGCCCGCGCAGTTTGGTTTTGGCTCCGGTATTTTCTTTATTACTTATGCCCTCTGTGAGATTCCCAGCAACCTTGCATTAAATAAATTTGGCGCGCGTATCTGGCTCTCGCGCATCATGATTACCTGGGGACTGATCTCCGCCGCCACGGCATTTGTTACCGGTGCGCACTCTTTCTATACCCTGCGCTTTTTGTTGGGTATTGCCGAAGCGGGTTTCTTTCCCGGTGTCGCTTTTTATTTGACCTGTTGGTTTCCCCCCGCGTGGCGTGCCCGCATTCTGGCGCTGTTTACGCTCGGCATTCCACTTTCGTCCGTGGTGGGCGGCCTGATTTCCGGCTACCTGCTCAGTCTCGGCGGCGCATGGGGGCTGGCGGACTGGCAGCTCATTTTTATCGTCGAGGGGCTACCGGCTACGGTGATTGGCATCGTGGCGCTGTTTGTGCTGACTGATTCGCCGGATCAGGCGCGTTGGCTCAGTGAACAGGAGAAACAGGTGATGAAGGAGGCGCTCAATGCACCTTCTCAGCAGCAGGGCGTGCATAAATTTTCCAGTGCGATACGCGACAAGCGCGTGCTGGTCCTGTCTTTGGCGCTGTTCGCGATTTCCGTGGGCATTACCGGCATTGGCATGTGGCTACCGCTGATGATCAAAGAGGCTGGGCTAAGTAATCTACAAACCGGCATGGTTTCAACGTTGCCCTATCTCTGCTCTGCGCTGGTGATGTTCTCCTTTGCCCGTATGATGGATCGCAGGCAGAGCTATGCCTTGAGTCTGGCGCTGTTTTCACTGGTTGCGGCGGCGGGCTTTGTTGCGTCCACGTTTGCCCACCAGTTCCCGTGGGAGATGGTGTTTATTACGGTAGCGATGGTGGGTGTCAACGTGGCGCGTACCGCACTGTGGTCCATTCCGCCGCTGTTCCTGCGTGGCGCGGCGGCGGCGGGTGCTATCGCTTTCATCAACTGTTTTGCCAATTTCGCCGGGTTGTTCGGACCTTATAGTGTCGGGGTGATCAAACAGCTCAGCGGATCGTTTAGCTACGGCCTGGCCTTCCTCGCGCTGTTCCTGCTCATCGCTGCGATCTGTGGCCTTTGCCTGTGGCGGATGCTCAATCCACGCCGTCCACAGCCGCAAACGGCATCACAACTCCCCTGAGGGGTGCTACTCTCTGAGGGAAAAGAGGAGAGTGTGATGGGTGGGATCTTATTCAGCCACTGGACGACACGTCGCTGGCGCTTTTGGCTGGTTTCGTTACTGAGCATTCTGCTGCTGGGACTGTTTCCGGTTATCTCCGTGGTGATTGGCGGCATGATTGCCCGTGCTGCTGGCTGTCATGTGGATGAAGCGGGCGTTTATCCCTGCATCATTGCGGGGAGGGATGTGGGGGAGTGGCTCAGCTTTATGAATGTGATGGGTTGGTTGATGATCGCTACGCTGCCGCTAGGGGCGGGGTTACTGCTGCTCTGGCTGGTGGCCTGGTCAGGTTGGCTCTGGCAGCGCTACCGCCAGAGCCGCTAAGCGGTTACTTTACTTCGGTCAGTTTGGCGGTTTTTTCCGGGCTGACGATCAGCCACACCGCCGCTGTGACCACCAGCGCACCCGCAACAAAGCCCTGGCTGATGGTTTCACCCAGCACGGCATAGCCCCACAGCACGCCAAACGGGGGAATGAGGAACGTGACGGTCAGCGTGCGCAGTGGCCCGATATCGCCAATCAAACGGAAGTAAAGAATATAGGCGCTGGCGGTGCAGATCAGACCCAGTGCCGCCACAAAGAACCACAGATGCGGTTGTGCCCAGTGTACCGCTGGCCCGGAAGAGACAGACCAGGCGAAGAAGGGCAGCAGGAACAGCGTGGCACCAATCTGGCTGCCCAACGCTGAGAGCCGGGCATTGAGGCCACCACGCTCGGTCAGCCAGCGGCGGGTAAGAAAACCCGCCACGCCGTAACACCCGGTAGCGACCAGACAGGCCAGCACACCCGCAATGATCCCTCCTGACAGCGCGGCTTCACCGGTGGCGGTGATCACCATAATGCCGATCAGACCGATAAACACCCCCAGCCACCTTTTTACACTCAGGGTTTCCTGGAAAAACAGGCATCCCGCCAGTGAGCCCATCAGCGGGGCGGTGGCGTTAAGAATGGCGGAGTAACCGGCGGGCAACCAGCGTGCGGCAAGGCAGTACATCAAAAACGGGACCCCGGAGTTAATCACACCGAGCAGCAGAGAGACACGAAACTTCCCGTTAAACGCCAGTTGATGGCGCAACAACAACAAAATAGCCCCCAGGCCGGTACAGGCAAACAGCACTCGCAGGAATGCTGTATTGATCGCACCAAACTCCGGTGCGACAACGCGCATACAGAGAAAGCTCGCTCCCCAGATAGCGGCAAGCAGTAACAGTCTCAGAGTATCTGAGGCGCGCATGGACGTTCTCCTTAACAAAAAAGTGCTTGGTACAAGTTGATTCAACGGCAACAGAATCGGCAATTTTACCCGGTTTATTGCGGGTTTACTGCGATAGCACAGCGAAATTTCTAAATCCCTACTCGATGTAATACAAATGAAAATCATTACCATTTAGTGAAAATTTTTTATATTCTCCTGCTACTTTGCTGACGGTTACCTGACAACTTCACGCAGCAAACCTGATAACAACGAAAAAATGATCGCTTTCCTGGCGCTGACTTAGGGTCAGTGTCGCACCGGGTTGATGGGCAGCGCGTAGCACAGACGGGCTGCAAAAAGGGGTTGGGAGATGTGGAATCTGAAAAATCTGTTTCAGAAACATGCTCACGAAATTCAACGTGTATTACAAAAGTCTGGCCATGGTGCGGATGAGGCAGAGGATTTAACTCAGGACGTTTTTCTGCGTATCCTTGGCGCAGAAGCGCCGCAGCAGGCAGATAATCCGCGTGCCTATCTGCACCGGACGGCTAAAAATTTGGCGGTAGATCGCTATCGGCGAGAGAAAATTGCCGCCATCGACGCCATCAGTGAAGAGCGCTATCTTGAACTGGCCGATGACGCGCCGGGGCCGGAAACCATCGTCTCCGATCGTCAGCAGCTCGCGTTGCTCCAGCAAAAACTGGCTGCGCTGCCACCGCAGATGCGCCGCGCTTTTGAACTGTATCGCTTGCAGGATCAGACTATTGCTGAGGTCGCGCAGGAGCTTGGGCTCTCTGTCACACGCACCTGGACTTTGATCCGTCAGGCTTATGTGCAACTCCGCAGCGCGCTGGATGATGACAACGAGCAGTGAAAGATGCCCCTGGTGAAGAGAAACGGAAAACATAGTGCGAAACGAAAAGCTGTTTGAAGAGGCGTTTGATCTCATCATGTGTCTGCATAGCGAACCAGAAAATCTCGCCGCGCTGGCGCGGGCGGAAAGCTGGCGAGCGCGTGGCCCGCAATATCAAGCCGTGTGGCAGGAGGCGCAGCATCTGCACCAACTCAGTGGCCGGCTGGTGCCCGTCACGCATAGCAACGCGGTGGCGCACTTTTCCCGGCGGCGATTTATCACCGGCGGTGCGGTGGCGATTGCGGCAACCGGTGCTACGTTAGCCATTGCACCGGATCTGTTGCTACCGCTGCGGGCAGACTATCGCACACATACTGGCCAACTACAGCAACTACAGCTGGCTGATGGCAGCCACGTCACACTGGGGCCGGACAGCGCCATTCGCAGTCACTTTAGCACCAGCCAGCGTCAGGTCGACCTGCTGACGGGAATGGCCTTCTTTGCCGTTCAACCCGGAGCCGCTTCACCGTTGATTGCCCGACAAAACGGGCAGCAGGTGGTGAGTGAGGCGGGGGCTTTTACGCTGAGTCAGGATGCGGATATCACCAGCGTAGCGGTTGAGCAGGGCAGCGTCGTGGTGAATGGTTCACAGGCGTTACATGCCGGACAGTGGCTCAGTATCTCCGACAGCGGGCAAATCGCGCTGGGAGAACGTCCGGTAGATCAGTTTGCCGCATGGCGCAGCGGCATGCTGGTGGCCGACAACGAACACGTGGCCGTGGTGGTGGCGCGCATCGCACGCTGGCTGCCCGGTAAAGTGATGATTGCCAGTGCATGGCTGCGACAGCAGCGCATCAGCGGGGTGTTTAATATGGTACACCCGCAGCAGGCACTGAATGCGGTAGTGGCCCCTTTTCAGGCTGAAGTACGCCATCTCACGCCGTGGTTAACCCTGCTTTCGGCTAAATAAGAAAAAAAATCATTCTCAAAGAGAAAAAATCCCCCTCCCGTTCGTTTCAATAATATCACCGGCTTTTTGTGCACGTTGTGCATCCGCCGGAAAGCATATTAATAACGAGAGGGAATAATGGGTTCAGCCACTTTTGCGCCGCCACGCAGGCGTCACAGCACTGCCATGATGTTTGCCACCCTGTTTAAATTCAGCGCGATCAGTCTGGCGCTGGTGGCTGCACAGCAAAGTGCGCTGGCACAGCCCGCATCCAGCGTGCGCTTTGCTATCCCGGCAGGATCGCTGTCGAATGCACTGGCAGAGTTTGGTCGGCAGTCAGGCATACAGGTGAGTTATCTGCCGGACTACGCCAGCGGTAAAAGCAGCGCGGGGGTGCAGGGCGATCTGGCTCCGCAACAAGCGCTGCAAGCGGTGTTGGCAGGCAGCGGTTTAACCTACTCATTTACCGCCAGCAACAGCGTAACCCTGAACACTGCGGCGGCAGCCAGTGCCACCGACGATACGCTGCAACTTGGCACCATCACCGTCACCAAACCGAAAGCCGCCGATCCCGCCGATGTGCCTTACCAAACCGCAGGCTCGCTCACCCACCTGTCAGGAGAGCAGATCGACCGCTTTCGTGGTACTTCAGTCGGCGATCTGTTCTCCGGTATACCCGGTGTTCTCAATGGCGATGGGCGTAACTCTGGCGCGGTGGATGTGAACATTCGCGGAATGCAGGGGCAAGGCCGCGTTCCGGTGATCGTCGACGGAGCCAGCCAGGAAACCTCGATCTATCAGGGCTACAACGGATCAACCTCATCAACCTATATCGATCCCGATTTTATTGGATCGCTGGATATTGAACGGGGTGCCAGCAGTGGGGCCGATGCCACGGGAGCCACTGGCGGGGTGGTGCGTATCAGCACCATTGGACCGAAAGATATTTTGCTGCCGGGACAGACCTTTGGTGTGCGCATCAAGGGTGGGCTGACCACCAACAGCAAAACCGCACCGGCCGCGGGCAGTTATGGCGGTGTCGGATACAGTGGTGGAGCCGAAGGGACACAGAATCGTCCGGCCTTTCTTCATCCGCACGGTTACTCCGGCAGCATTGCGGTAGCCAATACCAGTGACCATTTTGATATCACCGCCGCCTATGCTCAGCGTAATAACGGCAACTATTATGCCGGTAAGCATGGCCACGGCGGTGGCACGGTGCAGGACGACGGGATCGGCATAGCGGGCACGCTGACCCCGTACCGTAACGGTGAGCAGGTGCTGAATACCTCCACGGATAACGAATCCTGGTTGCTGAAAGGCAATATTAAGTTCAGTGATGAGCAACATCTGGAACTGGGCTATTCCCGCTACCTGAGCACCTATGGCCATATTCTGGGTTCACAGTCACAGGGCATTATTGCGCCGATGCAGTATCAGGGGGTGATGAGTACCATCGATCTCGCCACCTGGACCGCCCGGTATGGCTGGCATCCGGCAGACAATAATCTGATCGATCTGAAAGTCGACGCCTTCTACAACAATATCGATAACCGGATTAATTCGACGGTATACACCGACCGGCTCTACCCGCAATATTTCTGGGTGGGTTCCGATCGTAAAGGGGCAACTGTCGCGAATACTTCGCGCTTCTACACCGACTTCGGTGACTTTAGCGTGCAGTACGGTGGCGGCTTCACCCGTGAGAACTCAGGCTTGCCCAGCGGTATCTCGCTGGAAAATACCCCAGGACTATTGGCCGGGCGTGATGGCTGGCGTAAAGAGTCGAACGGGTTTGGCTCGCTGGAGTGGAAGCCGCGCCAGTGGTTGACCCTGAGCGGCAATGTGCGCTACTCCCACTTTGACAGCATGGATAAAAGTTCGCTGCTGGCGGATAACTACAAGCGGAGTGATGATGGCTGGTCGCATATCCTCAGTCTTACCGTTGAACCGGTGGAGGGCTTCCAGATCTACGGCAAATATGGCAGCGTGCTACGCTCACCAAGCCTGTTTGAATCACTCTCTGGCACCTCATTCCTCTATCCGGCGAATAACAACCCGGTCGCGCCGGAACGGAATAAAAGCATTGAGTTTGGCATCAATGATCTTCAGGAAGGTCTGTTAACCAGTGATGACAAACTGCGCCTGCATGCGGCCTGGTTTAGCAACCACATCAGCAACTACATCACCCGTGGCAATCTGAAAAGTAAGTCGACTTTTGGTGATTACTACAACTATGTCCTCGGCCGTTTAAACCTCAATTATGCCGAAATGCGCGGTTTTGAACTGTCGGCGGAATATAACATCGGTCCGGTGTTCAGTAGCCTGAGCTGGAACCACTACACCCACGTCATGTTCTGCGCGCCTTCTGAGGTACTGGCGCCGGGTGCGGCTGACTGTGCGGCGGGCGGGATCTACAACAGCTTCTCGCTGCAACAGGTTCCCCCACGCGATACCGTGACGCTCAACCTGGGTGCCCACGCGCTGGACGATGATCTGACCTTTGGCACGCGCGTTAATTATGTGGGTAGCCGCTATGCCGAAGGGATGGGATCGACTTCTGTACCAGGGCAGGTCGCAGGCTCCTACTCCATCGCGGCGTCTAAATGGCATCCGTATACGCTGATCGATCTCTACGCCAATTACCGTATCAGCCCGAACGCCAGTGTGGATGTGGCGTTGGATAACCTGACCGATCGCTTCTACGTCGATGCCTTGAACACCATTCCGGTACCGGGGCCAGGACGTACCTTGCGGGCAGGGGTGACGCTTAAATTCTGATGCAAAGACCCACGGTGATTGCCACCGGTATATCGGCCATCGGCCATGCTCTGTTACTGATGTGGCTGATGTCTCGCCCGCCGGTGTTAGCGGCAGAGCCACTGCCACAGGCGGTGATTATGTTGCAACAGGCCGCCGTGCCGCAGGTGCAAAATACCGAGCGGAATGAGGTTGCGCCTGAACTTCAGCAGTCGCAGGCGGCGCAGGCGCAGCAGGAAGTAAAGGCGCAGGTCTCTCCTGGCGCGCCGTTGCCCCAGCACGATCGGGCGAAAATCGTCTTGCCCAAGCGGATGCCGCAGCCTGACAGGCCGCGTCCGCAGAAGAAAACAGCACCGCAACCTCCAGCGCCGCAGCAAAACCGCTCAGCGGTGGAGAAAAACTGGGCGCAGGCGCAGGCCGCGCCGTCTGAGCGTACCGCCGCACAGCAGAGTACAGAGGGCGCAGTGGCAACGCCCCAGGCGCGGATCACCTGGGCTTCGCGGTTGATGGCGCATCTGGAGAAGTTTAAGCGTTATCCTGGCCGACAAACCGGCACCGTGGGGGTGCGTTTTAGCCTCGATGATTCGGGCAATGTTTTGAGCTATAGCGTGGTAAGCAGCAGTGGGTCCGCCGCGCTGGACCAGGCGGCGCTGGATATGGTGCGGCGTGCTTCACCGGTGCCACCGCCACCGCCAGGCGTGCAGAAAACGATTACCGCTCCGGTGAATTTCTCACTGGAGTGATAAAGGGAGTACGCGGTGAAACACCGCAGCTAACGGAGGCGCGATCGCCAAAAAGTGAAATGCTAATCATTTGTCTTTTCATTCAATGTTTGTTGACCTCAAGGAATCAGAAATGAATCAGATCATGCAGAAGGCAGTACTGGCAGCCGCACTGATGGGCGCAATGGGAATGGCGCAGGCAGCGGTGGTTAGCGCGCAAAGCAATAGTGACACGGGCGGCATCCGTGTGGGTGCGACCAGTACAGGTGCAGCAGGCGCGGGCGTTGATGGTCAGCTCTATAACGCGAAAGCGACGTTCACTCACTTTGCCGATGCGAAATATCAGAGCACCAGCACTGGGGTCTATCATTTCACTGGCCGTCAGTTAGTTGCCGATGGCGCACCTGGCCCAGCAGGCCCAGGTCCGGATCACACCAATCTGGGTGTCTGGTCATTCGCTAAGGTCGGTAGCCAGGACGTCTGGTTCGGTGAGTGGGATGCTGAATCTACCACGGCAGGTACCAAAGCTGCGGGCAAACACACCGTGTTCTATGCCGGTGAAAACGGCACGGTGGCCACCACGCTGCCAACCACCGGCCCAGTGACTTATGCGGTGAAATCGATCAACAACTACAGCGGCGCTGCGCTGCCAACCAGTACGCTGACGGCGAACTTCAACACCAAAGCCGCCAGCTCTACCGGTGATATCAACTTCTCTAACGGCACCATCTCTACCTCTGGTGCAGCGGTGAATTTAGCGGCGAGCGGCGTTCAGGTCGTGAGTGCTAACGGCACTGGCGGTGCGCTGAAAGGGAACTTCTTCGGGGCTGGCGCGACCGGCGTTGCGGGGATTGTCACCTTTAGCGATCGCACCAAAGATACCGCTTTCGGTGGTACGAAAAACTAATGATTTTCTTACGCCCCCACGCAGGACGGCGTAATTAATACCATGGCACAGGCTGGCGCAATCCAGGCTGTGCTTTTTGCGTTTTTATCGCTTCAGGGATCGGTCCGTTATGCTGTTTTTTGCTCGCCCGTTTCATACTTTGCTGGCTTTGGCCCTCAGTTTGCCTGCGCTGCACGCGGTTGCCGCACAGGATCGTGACGACACCCGGCGGATGCTGGAAAACCACCTTGAACAGCAAAATGCCACGCGCCAGTCGCGTATTTTGCAAAACGATCCGACCCAGGGCGAACGTCCGGTATTAACCATTGACGGGCAAACCTATCGCGTGGGGCACAATGCCAGTGAGCTGGGACAGGCGCTGTATCTTAGCCTGCAATATCATCAGTGGCCGCTGGCACAGCGGTTTCTGGACGAATATTTAACGCTGGCAGATCGCGATCCGTTGTTGGTGCAGTATGCGCAAGGATTGCTGGCGCGCGCTCAGGGGGACTATCAGAGAGCGGAAACGGCACTGCGGGGTGTATTGCAGCAGCAGCCCGATTTTGTGCTGGCACGGTTAGAGCTGGCGCGCACGCTGTTTGACGACGGGCGTTTACGTGAGTCACGGCGTGAGTTTGACGCGGCAGACGCTGCGATCAATGCCAGTGATGCGCGCACGGCAGGGGTGCGTAAGTCGATCAGCACCTATCAGCAGGCGCTGACCGATCGCGATGCCTGGCATGGATCGTTCTCGTTCGGCCCGGTCTGGAGCGACAATATCAACCGCACGTCGGCCAGCTCTACCTGCCTGCTGGCGGATGTCAATGGGCTCTGTTATTACCAGCGGACGTTGCCGCAGGCGATCAAAGGCAGCGGCTGGGATTATGATGCGACCTTGCAGCGCCGTATTGCCATTGAGGGGCATCACGGGCTTTACGTGCGAGGGCTAATGTATGGCACGCAATATCAGCATCACGGCGAATTCAACGAAACCACCGTGAATGTGCAAGCCGGATACAGCTACCGCGATGCCCGCTATCAATTTTTACTGGCCCCGGTGTTTGAATATTACGCCTGGGGCAACGATGCCTTTTATGGCGCATGGGGCGTACACAGTGAATGGAGTGCGCTGCTCTCTGCCGCATCGCTGTTCCGGCTGGAAGGTGACTATAAACAGCTGCGTTTTCGCAGTGAGCAATATGCGGCCAGCTACAATGGCGCTCAGCGCTCGCTGTATGCCACCTACTTTTACCAACTCAGTGATAACTGGACGCTGTTTGGCGGCCTGGACTATCTCAGCTCGGATGCGAAAGATCGCGCTAATGCCTATCAGCAACCGGGTATGCGGCTAGGTGCTTCTCTACAGTACGCAGGTTTTGAAGCGACGCTATTTACCGCATTACGCCACCGCACCTATGCCCGTTATAGCCCACTGCTGGATGCGACCCGGCGCGATAACGAGCTGAACTATACCCTGACGCTGCGCGCCCCCCGCTGGAAGATGGCGGGGTTCACGCCCAGCCTGAGCTGGCAACATAATCAGGTCCGCAGCAATGTTGACTGGCTCTACAACTACGATCGCAACGATTTCAGCATGAAGCTTGAGTACAGTTTCTGAACCTCTGGCCTGCCTGTTGGCAGGCCATTGAAAAAACGCATAGGCGACGCCCAGATCACCCTGATTTCCTCGCAGTGCCGATTGTTACCCCTGTCACAATATAAATGGAATTCATACCGCTATAACGGGATTCCAACTGACCCGCTGCGTGCGGGCAGTTAACCTGTCTCTCTGAAAGTAATGTGACAACATCTGTACGCCTATAAAAAAAGAGGGAGACCACAATGACAAATCAACTTCCAGAACCCTGCTATGACATTGCGCATCTGGCACATGTTGAGATGTACACGGACAAATTTGAGGAGAGCCTTGATTTCTTCGTGAATGTGTATGGTCTTACCGTTTCTGCACAGGACGAAAACCATGCCTGGCTGCGCGCCTGGGATGACTACGAGTTCCACAGCCTGAAGCTGACGCGCCATCACACCACTGGCGTCGGTCATATTGCCTACCGTGCCAGCTCTGAAGCGGCCTTAATGCGCCGGGTGGCGGCGATTGAAGCCAGTAAATATGAGGTAATTGGCTGGGTTGAAGGTGAACAAGGGCACGGTAGAGCCTTCCGCTTTGCAGACCCGTTTGGTCATGTCTTTGAGATTTACTATGACACGGTGCGTTACCAGGCCAGCGACTGTGAACGGCCCTCGTTGAAAAACCTGGCGCAGCGCTATCATGGCCGCGGTGCCTCTCCACGTCGTCTCGATCACCTGAATCTGTTAGCTGCTGACGTGCGCGAATTTAAGCTGTTCATGGAAACCTGTCTGGGTTCACGCGTGACCGAGATGATCCAGCTGGATAACGGCCGCATCGGCGGCTGCTGGTTTACCATCAATAACAAAACCTATGATTTAGCCTGCACCGAGGAGCACGGCGGCGGCAACGGGCGTCTGCATCATGTGACCTATGCGACTGACACGCGAGAGGACATTCTGCGCGCGGCGGATATCTTCCTGGAAAACGGAGTGCATATTGAAACCGGGCCGCATAAGCACGCGATTCAGGGCACGTTCTTCCTCTACGTCTGGGAACCGGCGGGCAACCGCGTTGAGCTAGCCAACTCGGGCGCGCGTTTGATTCTGGCTCCGGACTGGCAAACCGTGGTGTGGACCGAAAGCGAACGTAAGAAAGGCCAGGCGTGGGGGCTGAAAACCATTGAGACTTTCCACACCCACGGCACGCCGCCGGTGCCGAAGCATCTGCATGAATAAACGCGGTGTGTTGAGCGAGTAAGAAAAAGAAGAGGGCAGCCTGAGCTGCCCCTGGAGTAAATTTAAGCCTGCTTATCACTTTCTGGCAGTTGTTTCGCTTCCTCGAGCAGATCTTCATCAATCTCATCAACGTTTTCGCGGTTATCTCGTCCGGAGAGCAGGTTCCAGCAGGCGATGAATAGTGCGGCGATCAGCGGGCCAATCACAAAGCCATTGATACCGTAAATCTCCATGCCGCCCAGCGTCGCGATTAAGATCATGTAGTCCGGCATTTTGGTGTCTTTACCCACCAGCAGCGGACGCAGGATATTATCCACCAGACCGATCACCACCACGAAGAACACCACCAGGAACAGGGCCTTCCAGGCGACGCCCGTGGCGAAGAACCAGATAGCGGCCGGTACCCAGATAATCGCCGAACCTACAGCCGGAATCAGCGACAGGAAAGCGATTAACGCCCCCCATAACAGCGTGCCCTCAAGGCCTGTAATATAGAAGGCCAATGCCCCCAGCGCCCCCTGAACCACCGCAACAACCACCGTTCCTTTGACCGTTGCGCGTGAGACCGCAGCAAACTTCATCAGCAGATGATGTTTGACATAGGTCGAGAGCGGCAGGGCTTCGAGAATTAAGCCGACCAGGTAGGCACCGTCTTTCAGCAGGAAAAACAGCAGATAGAGCATGATGCCGAAACTCACGGCAAAGCCAAACGTGCCTTTCCCAATCAGGAACACGCTACCCGCCAGATATTGCCCACCTTTGAGTGCCACGCCGGAGAGTTTTTGCTGAATAGTCGCCGGGTCGTTCAGCTGATGTTCCGTGAGGAAATGTTGGAGCGAGAGCGGTAAGTGCTGGAAAGTACTGGCCAGCACCTGAGGCAACTCAGAGCTGCTGTTTTGCAGTTTGTTGTAAACCAGATTGAGCTCCACCGCCAGCGAAGAGAAGATCAGTACCAGCGGCGTGAACACAATCAGACAGATGATCACCAGCGTGAGCAGCGAGGCGACACCATTTCTGTCTCCCAGCTTCTGGCGCAGTTTGGATTTCAGCGGATGGAAGATCACCGCCAGAATCGCCGCCCACAGAATCGCCGAGTAGTACGGTGTTAGCACATCAAAAAAAGCAATGCTGACTAGCAGCAGAATAAGAATAAAGAAACCTTTTGTCAGACCTTTAAAGCGCATATGACGTCCTCTGTGCGTTGTTTTGCTCCGAAACTATAGATGCCTGTCTGGGGAATGCAATTCCGCCAGCGGTGATGCATGTGTTGCACTCTGCGCTTTTATGCTGCAATTGGGTTATTTAACCATCAATTAACAGCAATGCAGTTTTTTGTCCTGCCTGGATTCTAGCCAATCAGATAAATAATGTGATCAGCCATATATTTCTCATGGGTAGTGATATTTTTTGCTTTTTATGGACATTTTCGGTGGTTTACACTACCGCGCCTTTAAAAGGCAGTATCATTGTCACGCTAAGTCTCTGTGCAAAGCGCAATGAAAATGCACACATATTGCTACCGCAGGGTTATTTGGTGTCAAATACGCGCCATGCAAACGTTTGCCACGCTAAAAAGATGCATTTTTTTAAAACTTAAGCTCTGGCGATAAACACTGCATTTTTCCTGTTTGGTGTCATATCTGCTTTCAGGGTCCTAAAATCAACTGAGTTCGGAGAAGCAAATGGAAACCTCTCAAACCGATACCCTGGGTATCGTTGAGACTGAAGAGACCGGCACATGGCGTAAAACTGACACCATGTGGATGTTAGGGCTGTATGGCACCGCGATCGGCGCTGGGGTGCTGTTTCTGCCGATCAATGCCGGTGTAGGTGGGCTGATTCCACTGATCATCATGGCGCTGTTGGCCTTCCCGATGACCTACTATTCGCACCGGGCGCTGACGCGTTTCGTGCTTTCTGGCAAAAACAGCGGGCAGGACATCACCGGCGTAGTGGAAGAGCACTTTGGGCCGAGAGCCGGTGGTGTGATCACGCTGCTCTATTTCCTCGCCATTTATCCCATCGTTCTGATGTACAGCGTGGCGATTACCAATACCGTAGACAGCTTTATTACCCATCAGTTGGGTTTGATTGCGCCACCGCGCGCGCTGCTGTCACTGATTCTCATCGTCGGCATGATGACCATTGTTCGCTTCGGTGAGCAGATGATTGTGAAAGCGATGAGCCTGTTGGTTTTCCCGTTTGTCATTGTTCTGCTGCTGCTGTCGCTGTACCTGATCCCTCAGTGGCACGGTGCGGCGCTGGAGACGCTCTCATTCAGTCACAGCACTGGCGGTAGCAGCCTGTGGATGACCCTGTGGCTGGCGATTCCCGTGATGGTGTTCTCTTTCAACCACTCGCCGATCATCTCCTCGTTTGCGGTAGCAAAGCGTGCTGAGTACGGTGAAGAAGCTGAGAAGAAGTGCTCGCGTATTCTGGCCTATGCACACACCATGATGGTGCTGACGGTGATGTTCTTTGTGTTTAGCTGCGTATTGAGCTTGTCGCCAGCGGACCTGAATGCAGCCAAAGAGCAGAACATCACGATTCTGTCTTACATGGCGAACCATTTTAACGTTCCGGTGATTGCCTGGGCGGCACCGCTGATTGCCATCGTGGCGATTGCTAAATCGTTCCTCGGTCACTATCTGGGGGCGCGTGAAGGTTTCAATGGTCTGGTGAATAAGTCACTGCGCAGTGCGGGCAAAGAGATTGCCCCGCAGAAGCTGAACCGCATTACTGCGCTGTTTATGCTGGTGACGACCTGGCTGGTGGCCACGCTGAATCCAAGCGTACTGGGGATGATTGAAAATCTCGGTGGGCCGGTGATTGCGGTAATTCTGTTCCTGATGCCGATGTATGCGATCAGCAAAGTCCCGGCGATGCAAAAATATCGTGGTCGTCTGAGCAATGTCTTCGTGGTACTGCTCGGCCTGGTGGCTATCTCCGCGATTTTCTATTCGCTGTTCAGCTAAGCCTGCAAGACTGCCGCCGCACAGGGCGGCAGTCTCCTCAACCGTACGGCTTAGGCCACGGCATGCCCGGTATTAAACACCTTCATGGCCTGCGCCATTCTCTCCGCTTGATCCTGTAGCGCTTGCGAAGCGGCAGACGCTTCCTGAACCAGTGCCGCATTCTGCTGCGTCACTGCCTCCATCTGCGTAATCGCCTGGTTAATCTCGCTAATCCCGCTGCTCTGTTCATTACTGGCGACGGTGATCTCCTGCATGATCGCGGCAACCCCATTTACGCTATTCACCACTTCGCCAATGGTCGCACCCGCATGGCTCACTAACTGATTACCTTCATCCACCTGGGCCACGGAATCGGCAATCAGCTGCTTAATCTCTTTGGCGGCAGAAGCTGAACGCTGTGCCAGATTTCGCACTTCAGAAGCAACCACGGCAAAACCACGACCTTGCTCCCCGGCACGTGCCGCTTCGACGGCGGCATTCAGTGACAAGATATTGGTCTGGAACGCGATGGAGTCGATCACGCCGATAATATCTTCAATTTTTTTCGAGGCAGAGGCGATTCCCTCCATCTTATCCACCACGGCGACCATCACCTCACCGCCTTCTTTGGCAATACCTGAAGTTTCCGCCACCAGCTGGTTCGCCTGGCGGGCGTTATCGGCGTTTTGCTTCACGGTCGCGGTCATCTGCTCCATGGCAGAAGCGGTCTCTTCCAGCGAGCTGGCTTGCTGCTCAGTGCGCGAAGAGAGGTCAAGGTTGCCACCTGAAATCTGGCTGGAAGCCACGGCAATGGTATCGGAACCGCTGCGAACTTCGCGCACAATCGTCAACAGATTGGTATTCATCTGCTGCAACGCCAGCATTAATGCCCCGGTTTCATCGCGTGATGTCACCGTGATTGACGAGGTTAAATCCCCGGCGGCGACTTTACCGGCAATCTCAACGGCGCGGGTCAACGGGCGCACAATCGAACGGGTCAGATAGATGCCGAGTAAAATCGACGCGATAATCGCAATCACCGAGAGCACCAAAATCACCGCAATTGCCGTATCGGCATTGGCAACAATCATCTTGCCTTCCGCTTTTAACTGCTGATCCTGTGAAGCGGCAAACTGGGTGGCACCATCCAGAAAATCATTCTGTGATGGCGTCAGGGCTTTCAGGACGAAGGCACTGGCTTCTTCCACTCTTCCGCCCTTAACCAACACGATCAACTGCTGTTTGGCCTGCTCGAACCGCTCAGCCGCGGCTTGCAGACCGGCAATTTTCTGTTTGCCGATCGCCGTCACCTGGATCGCGGCGATCTTATCCATACTCTTATGTGTCTGATCGGTTGAGACCGCCAACTGCTGGAAGCGCTTTTCATTAAACTGTGGCCGCGTGGTATCAATCACGATCCCGCGCAGATACTTGATCTGATCGTTGACACCATCACGTACGTCATAGGCTAAACGCACTTTCACATAGCGATCGTCAACGATGGCCGACATGCCTTTATTAATGGCGTAGATTTTATCTACGGTGACGGCACTGATAATCACCAGCAGGGCCACAACCAGCGCAAAAGCCGCACCCAGCCGTACACCCACCTTCATATTTTTAATACTCAACATTGCTTTCCCTTTTTATCACAGCGAACAAAATGACTACCCGACGCGATCCAGTACCTGCTGAATCACACTTGAAAGCTCATTAATTTCAAACTTGGCGACATAGCCATCGGCACCCACTTTGCGCACATGATCTTCGTTAGCACTGCCGGAAAGCGAAGAGTGGATCACGACCGGTAACTGTCGCAGTTGCGGATCGCGTTTGATATTGCGCGTCAGGGTAAAACCGTCCATCTCGGGCATTTCAAGATCGGTTAACACCAGGGCGATTTTATGGTGTAAAGGAACGCCTGCCGCGGCGGCTTCCTGGCTTATCTGGTGGATCTTGTGCCAGGCTTCGAGGCCGGTATTGTGCATGATGGCGGGAATGCCCATGCTCTTCAGGCCTTGCTCCAGCAGCTGACGCGCGACTCTGGAATCTTCCGCCACGATAGCGACCGCGCCAGGGTGGACGCGGAAATGACGCTGGCTCTGGGCTTCTGGCTCACTGCCGCGCACGGAAGGGATGATGTCATACAGGATCTGCTCGACGTCCAGCACCATGGCCAGCTGATTATCCTGATGCTCACCTTCAAGACGGGCGATGCTGGTAATATTGTGGCCGCCAAGACCGGCTTCGGCGGTATGTACCTGATTCCAGTCAAGGCGGACGATATTCTCGACCGACTCCACGGCAAAAGCCTGCGTGCTGCGCGCATACTCCGTCACCAGCAGCAAATTCAAACCGGTTTCCGGTTTGCAGCCCGTCACGGCGGGTAAATCAATGACCGGAATAAACTGACCGCGAATGCTGGCCATCCCCAGCAGCGGTGAGTGCATTCCCGCCGCTTTGGTGATCTGCGGCATCGGCACAATTTCGCGTAGCTTAAAGACATTAATGCCAAACAGCTCAGATTTGCCTTTTACCCGATCGGACCCCAGGCGGAACAGCAGCAATTCAAACTTATTCGATAGCGCCAGATTGGCCCTCTCATCGATCTCTTTCTGAAAATTATCCATCCGGGCCTCTCTGGGCAGAATTAAGGGCAGGGCAATGTCGCCTTGATGGAGTTATCGGCAGAGGGGAGGAAAAAAACAGGGCGGGAGGGGGGATTTTGCGTGAGGGGTTGCCCCTCACGCACGAGAGCGGATTACTTCAGGAGGATGGCGCGAACACTTTTTCCTTTGATCTTGCCTTCTTTCAGCTTGATCAGGGCATTTTTCGCTTTACTGGCGCTGATGGCGACAAAAGCGTGCGTCTGGGTCAGGTCGATCTTACCAATCTGATCGGCACTGAAGCCCGCTTCACCGGTCAGGGCACCTAAAATATCGCCCGGACGGATCTTGGCTTTGCGGCCACCATCAATGCACAGCGTCATCATCGCAGCCGGTAATGGTTGAGACGCTTTCCCTTTCAGCGTGCCGCTGGAAACCCAGTTAACCGGCTGCTTGAGGAAATCTTCTAAGGCGTGGGCGCGCTGCATCTCATCGGCGGCGACAAAACTCACTGCCAGCCCCTCTTCACCGGCACGGCCAGTACGGCCAATACGGTGCAGATGCACTTCCGGGTCCCAGGCCAGCTCGTAGTTCACCACCAGCGCCAGTGATTTGATATCCAGACCACGTGCGGCCACGTCAGTGGCGATGAGCACACGGCTGCTGCCATTGGCGAAACGGATCAAGACGCGCTCACGATCGCGCTGTTCCAGATCGCCGTGCAGCGCAAGGGCGCTGATTTGACGATCGTTCAATGCGGCGGCAATGTCATCACATTCGCGTTTGGTATTACAGAACACTACGCAGGAAGCGGGTTGTTCCTGGCTCAACAGTGCGCTGAGGAAATTCAGCTTTTCGCCTTTGCTTGCTTCAAAGTAGCGCTGTTCAATAGCCGGCAAGACTTCTTCGCTTTCGGTGGCAACCGCCAACACATCACGCTGATAGCGCTCACTCAGGCTGGCAATGGTGGTGGGCCAGGTGGCGGAAAACAGCAGGGTCTGACGTGATTCTGGGGTGAAGGCGATAATCGCTTCCATGTCATCACGGAAGCCCATCTCCAGCATCCGGTCGGCTTCATCCAGTACCAGGGTTTGCAGCTGGCTGAGATCGAGCGTATCGCGCTTCAGGTGATCGAGGATACGGCCCGGTGTGCCCACCACGATCTGCGGTGCATGCACCAGTGAATCACGCTGGGCGCTCATCGGCTGGCCGCCGCACAGGGTCAGAATCTTAATATTACGGGTAAAACGGGCCAACTGGCGCAACACGTTACTGACCTGGTCAGCCAGTTCGCGGGTTGGGCACAGAACCAGCGCCTGGGTCTGGATGCGGGTGTTGTCGATCTGATTCAGCAGGCCCACACCAAAAGCAGCAGTTTTTCCGCTCCCGGTTTTCGCCTGCGCACGCACATCGCGGCCTGCAAGAATGGCGGGCAGGGCGGCGGCCTGAATCGGCGTCATGGCGTCGAAGCCCATCTCGCGCAGGTTATCGAGTTGGCTGGCAGGCAGTTGCGTCAGGGTAGAAAAAGCAGTCACGGGATGGTCTCTAAATAGCGGGTAGGATTGCGGCGGTAAGTCTGGCAGAAAGGGGCGACATCGGCAATTTTTTCCTGCATTCCGCCAGGGGAGTGCCGGGTCTGAATTGGTCCTACCAATCAAGAGAAAACCCCCTGCGCTGTCACACATCGCTAAATTTCCTCTTGCCAGCGTTGCAACCGCTCAGGAACCGGTAAATCCTCTGTTATCTGTCACCCTGTGACCTCGTTTGGTAGGACCAATTTTTATGTCTTATCCCCCTACGGTGGTTGTGCCGCTGAATCTGGTTGAACGGCTACAGCGCTGGATTGAGCAACAAGCGCTTGAACCTGGCATGCGGCTACCGGCTGAACGCCAGCTGGCGGCGCAGTTAGGCGTATCGCGTTCTTCTCTGCGCGAGGCGCTGCAACAGCTCATTAGCAGCGGCTTACTGACCAGCCGACGCGGCGGAGGGACCTGGCTTTGCCAGCCTCTGGCAAGCTGGAGCGAACAACAAATCGTTGCGCCCATTCGCCCCCTGCTGGCGCAGGACCCCGACTATGGCTTTGATGTATTGGAAGCGCGCTATGCCATTGAGGGAGGAACGGCCTGGTATGCCGCACTGCGCGCCACGGCGGCGGATAAAGAGCGATTGCAGTTGGCATTTGATGCCACGCTGAAAATCCAGCAGCACGATGACCCGCAGCTCGCGGCGCAGGCCGATGTGCGCTTTCACCTCGCGATTGCCGAGGCGTCGCATAACCTGGTGCTGTTACAAACGATGCGGGGGTTCTTTACGCTGCTGCACTCCTCGGTACAGCAAAGCCGGGAGCATATGTATCTGCACCCCAAAGTCTTTGCTCAACTCACTGAACAGCATCAGACGTTGCTGGCCGCGATCCTCGCGGGTGAGCCAGAAAGTGCCCGCCAGGCCGCGACGGCACACCTCAGTTTTGTTCACTCTACGCTGAAGGGACAACAGGAGGATGAGGCCCGTCTGGCACGCATCACCCGTTTGCCTGGCGTTGAACCGCTTTGATACAAGGAAACCTAAAATGATTATTTCTGCCGCCAGTGACTATCGCGCTGCTGCACAACGTATTCTGCCCCCGTTCCTGTTTCACTACCTTGACGGTGGGGCTTACAGCGAGCACACCCTGCGGCGCAATGTGGCCGATCTCTCTGATGTCGCGCTGCGCCAGCGAGTGCTAAAAAACATGGCCGATCTCAGCCTGGAAACCCGTTTGTTTAATGAAACGCTGGCGATGCCGGTGGCGCTGGCACCGGTCGGTTTATGCGGCATGTATGCCCGACGTGGGGAAGTGCAGGCGGCGCGGGCGGCGGCGTTGAAAGGGATCCCTTTTACGCTTTCGACGGTTTCAGTCTGTCCGATAGAAGAGGTCGCTCCGCAAATTAATCGCCCGATGTGGTTCCAGCTCTACGTGCTGCGTGACCGGGGATTCATGCGTAATGCGCTGGAGCGGGCAAAGGCCGCTGGTTGTTCAACGTTGGTCTTTACCGTGGATATGCCAACGCCCGGCGCGCGCTACCGTGATGCGCACTCTGGCATGAGTGGCCCTTACGCTGCCCTGCGCCGTTACGCACAATCGGTGACGCACCCGCAATGGGCATGGGATGTGGGACTGCATGGCCGACCACACGACTTAGGTAACATCTCCGCCTATTTAGGGAAACCCACGGGCCTCGAAGATTACATTGGCTGGCTGGCGAACAATTTCGATCCCTCTATCTCCTGGCAAGATCTGGAGTGGATTCGCGAATTCTGGGATGGCCCGATGATCATCAAAGGCATTCTGGACCCGGAAGATGCGCGTGATGCGGTACGGTTTGGTGCCGATGGGATTGTCGTTTCCAATCACGGTGGACGTCAGTTGGATGGGGTTTTATCCACGGCCCGTGCGCTCCCTGCGATTGCCGATGCCGTGAAAGGGGATATTGCGATTCTGGCTGACAGCGGTATCCGTAACGGACTGGATGTGGTGCGCATGATTGCGCTGGGTGCAGATACGGTATTGCTGGGCCGGGCTTTCCTGTATGCGTTAGCGACACATGGCCAGCGCGGGGTGGAAAACCTGCTGTCGCTGATTGAGAAAGAGATGAAAGTCGCTATGACGCTCACCGGCGCGAAGAGTATCGCAGAGATCAGCCAGGATTCGCTGGTGCAGGCCGATGCTGAGTTACAGCAACGGACTCGCGCTGTGCGGCCACTGTCGGTGTGCTAACCGCACATTTGCCTTCCCTGGCTATACTTATTCTCTCTTACCAACAGGAGGAACAAGATGTCTATTCATAAGAAAGGCTCAGCGCACTGGGAAGGCGATATTAAAGGCAAAGGGACCGTCAGCACGGAAAGCGGCGTTCTTAATCAACAGCCCTATGGCTTTAATACCCGCTTTGAGGGACAAAAAGGGACCAACCCGGAAGAGCTGATTGGTGCAGCACATGCGGCCTGTTTCTCAATGGCGCTCTCATTGATGCTGGGCAACGCGGGCCATAAGGCAGAAAGCATTGATACCACGGCGGACGTTTCACTGGATAAAGACGGTGAGGGATTTACGATCACCAAAGTGGCATTGACCAGCTCGGTGAAGCTGCCGGGCATCGACAGTGCGAAGTTTGATGAGATTATCAAGCAAGCCAAGGCGGGATGCCCAGTCTCCAAACTGTTAAACGCTGAGATTACCCTCGACTATAAGCTGAACTGATAGCAACTGATGTGCCACCGGCACATCAGGCATACGCGTGTTCATCATGATCCCGGCGCTGGCGGACATTGCTTTTGGCAATACGCTGCGCCTTCTCCGGGTCACCCACCAGAAACTCGAAAGTCGGAGAGTAATAGAATGGCAGCCAGCCGCCATAGCCACTCTCCCACTCCCAGCGTACCGGGCATGGCCAGAGAATATCCTCGTACATAATGTAATAGACCCAACGCCCATTAGGGCGACGGGGACGAGTTTTTTTCATGGGGTTCACAACGACTAAAGTCTAAAACAGATTATATTTTGTACGCTAAACACCCTATGCGCAATGTTCAGACGGCAATTCTTCGGCCTCGATCTCAAGGCGTTTCGTCGCGGTGTACTTCACCGCACAGCAGGACGACATGTGGGCGGACTTTCTGAATGCGCACGGCCATTTGCTCACACTGTGCTTTGGTGGGGTAGATACGCTCTGACACCGGCAAGGCATCACAGGCATCGTTACCACATGCGCTGACTAACAGTACAAATCCGATTAACATTCGGCTCTCCTTCACACGGCCTTGATGGTCGAACAGCGATCACGACTCCCTTAAGCCATTAGTATAGCCAGGCCTTCGCACAACAAATTATCAGGCGGAGCGGTTCCGCCAAGATAGCAGACTAATGAAATTGTTGCATGTATGCAGAGGCACCGATCAGGCGTATAACCACGCTGGCAGAATCGCGATCAGATTGTTTAATGTATGCAGGAAAATGGGCAGTGCCAGGCTATTACTGCGTAGGCGCGCATAACATAACAGCATGGAAAACAGCGTCAGCGCCACAATGGTCTCCCAATGGACATACTGGGTATGCATGGCAGCAAACAGCAGGGAAGTCAGTAATGTGCAGGCAAAGCGGCTTTTGGGTGCCCACAGCAGAAACCCTTGCAGCAGAAACCCGCGAAATAACACCTCTTCAAACACCGGAGCCAGTAATACCGCCGTGAGCAGCAGCATCAACATTGAGCTGCGGCCCTGCTGGCTTTGGGCGATCAACCACCCCTCTGGCTGTAAGAACTGGGTTTGCGCCACCATCAACACCAGCAGTGCGCCGACAAATAACAACGTCTGACCCGGATGCAAATAGCCCAGTGGGATATCGGTGCGGCGTTGGCAGTAGAAGCGATATAGCGGATAAATCACCGCAAATTCGAACAGGCAGAGCACTGGTACCAACAGACCATCACTACGCAGTACCCCATAGTTGGGGAATAGCGTAATCAGCATCGTCACCAGGTAGTAAACGATGAAACAACCGCCATAGAACAGCGTTAGCGTCATACGGTCAGAATGGGTGTTCATAGTGGGCTCAGCCAGAGAAGATTGACGCATAGTAGCAACGCCTCAGAAAGCTGTCGAGAGCGTGTGCAGAGACGGCGTAAACAGGACGAAAGGCAGAAAAAACGTCGTAAAACAAACGTAACGGTAGCTTAAGCACCTTCAATCCTGCTTTATGGGCAAAGTCTGAAGTAGAGAGCGTAACAAGCTGTTTCTACAGCAGGCATTAACGCACTTTTACAGCGATAGCGGTCATTAGCGCCACGCAGAGAATAAAAATGATGATAGCCATGAATGTTTTCCTCAGATAAATCTTAGTTAAGTGTAGTCCTTATCTGGACTTACTTTGCACACAACGTGTGATTTATCTGAAAGTTCGGTGCTGGAGTACGTTTTTTTTGGGAGCTATCTGGTTGTTGTAGCGCGGTTTTCCCGGCACCCTGCATTATCAGGTTTGCACACCGAGGATAAAACAATGAAGAAAAGTATCATGCTGTGGGGTGTACTCGCGATGGCACTGCTGGCGGGGTGCCAGTGGCACGACCCGGCATCAACCAAGACCCTGTCTGACGCCGGTGATGTTTGCGGTGCCGCGCACTATCAACACCAGATTGGTAAACCGCTTAACAGCGTAGCTCAACTTTCTATCCCGAAACAGGTTCCGGTGCGTATCCTGCCGTGGAACAGCGCCGCAACCATGGATTTCTTCCCGAATCGATTAAATTTCGCGGGGGATAAAGCGGACAACATTAACCGGGTGTTCTGCGGTTAAAAATTTCGCGCATTGTCATCTGCCTGTCACGTCAGACGAAGAAGATAGCCGGGTATTACGGAGATTTCCTCGTCACTCTTCATATGCAATGCTCGTCTTGTTTCTTCCCGCTACGGCGGGAATTTTTTTGCCCGTAGCGGGGGAATTACAGCAGCGAGTTTTCCATCAGTTGCGTTAACAGGCGACGATAATTTTCCAGTTGTTGCTGATCACCTTCCTGTTCGAGCTTGTTAATCAGGCGGATAAGCAGTTCTTTGCTGCTCACCGGTTGCCCTTCGCGCATCAGTTCGCTCAGCACCGTCGCGAGCACATCCGTTTCCTGGGGAGCGTTCCATGTCGGGCTGTTGAAGTAGTCAGTGATGGCACGGCTGGCACTTTCAGGTTGCATTCTCATGTTTCACCTCGGCAAAAATGCAGTTCGCCGCAGGCCAGAATCGCCGCGGGTTACGCCGTCATGTTCATGTTGTCTCCGGCAGGACGCCGGAGAATACCAGCAGGGCTGTTGGTTTTTTAAACATAGTTGGGCGCATCAGAATTGTCAGTAACGTTTGGTCATCTTTTTTCATCCTGTTGACATCATTGTGACAGAGCGATACGAAGAAAAGGTTCGAAACCACATAATTGCAGGGGAAATGGCCGCTTTGCCGCAGATGCCAAAGCTGAAGGGAAGCGTAACAGCAAAAAAATGCGTTTTACATTTTGTGCCATGTTTTGCCGCTCAGCCACGTCAGTGGGCTGCTAGACTGCGTTTTTCTCCTGCTGATTAGCTGTCTACCCTCATGCTGCGCAACATTGAATCCTGGAAAATAAACCTGATTTCGGTCTGGTTTGGCTGTTTCTTTACCGGGCTGGCGATTAGCCAGATCATTCCTTTTTTACCCTTATACGTTGAAGAGTTGGGCATCCACGGCGGAGAGGCGTTAAGCATCTGGTCCGGTTTGACCTTTAGCATCACCTTTATTGTTTCTGCTCTGGTGGCCCCGTTGTGGGGGAGCCTCGCCGATCGTAAAGGGCGCAAACTGATGCTGCTACGTGCGGCTTTTGGCATGGGTGTGGTGATTCTGCTGCAAGCCTTTGTCACCCAGGCCTGGCAGCTCTTGCTGTTACGCGCGCTGATGGGGTTAACCTCCGGCTATATTCCCAATGCCATGGCACTCGTGGCTTCACAAGTGCCGCGTGAACGCAGTGGCTGGGCGCTCAGCTGCGTGGCTACCGGACAGATTGGCGGGGTGATTCTCGGGCCGATGTTGGGTGGTTTGCTGGCGGACTGGCTTGGGCTGCGGCTGGTGTTTATCGTTACCGCCGTTTTGTTGATGATCAGTTTTTTTGTCACCCTGTTTTTAATTAAAGAGACCGGCTATGTGCCGGTAAGTAAAAAAGACAAACTCAGTGGGCGTGAGGTGTTTCGTTCACTGGAAAATCCCCGTTTGATGGGCTGCCTGTTTATCACCACTATGGTGATTCAGATGTGTAACGGCTCGGTGAACCCGATTCTGACGCTGTTTGTGCGTCAGCTTGATCCGGGTATCCAAAATATCGCGTTTATCAGTGGCGTTATCGCGGCAATGCCGGGAGTTTCCGCGCTGGTAGCTGCACCTCGATTGGGCAAGCTGGGCGACCGTATTGGCACGCAGCGCATTTTGCTGGCGACCATGACCGCGACCTTTGTGTTGCTGATTGCGATGTCCTTTGTCACCACGCCAACGCAGCTCGGGATTTTACGTTTTCTGTTGGGCTTCGCCGACGGGGCGATGATGCCCGCCGTGCAGACGCTGCTGGTGCGCCATTCCCGCGATAATATCACCGGACGTATCTTTGGCTATAACCAGTCATTTATGTATCTCGGTAATGTGGCAGGACCGCTGCTGGGTGCAGCGGTCTCTGCGTTAACCGGTTATCGTTGGGTGTTTGCCAGCACGGCGCTGGTGGTGCTCATCAACGTGCTGTTTTTGAAGCGGTTTTATCGCCGGCCTGCGCCGTTGTTTACCCCTGCTCAGCAGGCTGAGCCCGCAGAGTCAGGGCATAACGCCAGCGCCCCTGCGTCAACAGATACTCAGCGCTGACGCTCGGGCTCCACGAATCATCGCCACCTAACCCCATATGCGCGGCGTCAAGGTGTAGCCAGCAGCCCGCTTCTGGCTGTAGCAGGTGGCGATGAGAGGTGTCACGCAGTTGTTCCAGACTGTGACGACTGACCGAAAAGTGGAAGTCCCCCGCGATTTCCCATGCACCGCACTCCAGTTCTCGCGTACCCCCGCGCAGGCCATTTTCTCCCGGAAAGACGTAAGGCGTCGACATGGCGCTCAGCGGCTGTTGCCAGCGAGAGAATTGCGCCGCCAGTTGGCGGTCTGGGTAGTTTTCTTCCGGCCCCAACCCGAGCCAGCTTACCTGCTGCGGCGCTTCTGTCAGTTGGCAGCGTAATCCAATACGTGCCGGTGGCGGCAGTCCTGGGGCTTGTTCCACTTCTACGGCGATGTGCAGTTGACCCTGATTGTCCCACTGGAAACGCTGGCGTTGCGTGAAGGCGAGGATTTCCCCGGCATACCAGCTGTGCAGGCTCTCGACCATAACGCTGTCTGAGAGCTGTTCCGCCTGCAAGCTTTCCAGCGTGGCGCGGAGTTCGTTGTATCCCGCGCTGCGCCAGCGCTCGACCCAGGCATTTGGGTCAACTTTGTCCGCTTCGCTGGTGCCGATGTCATTATCAATCGGTGCGCGAACAAAGCAGGCCTGCAGCGGTGTGATCATGCTGGGTTGTTGATTGATGTGCCACTGTTCCAGTTCGCCGCTCAGCCGTGAGATTGTCCAGCTTTGCTGTTGATAGCTGACGTTGATGCTGTGTTCGGTCTGCTCAAGCTGTGGTGCCGTGTGGTTAACGCGCAGTACAGGGCGCGGGAGAGCTGCGGGCAGCGGCCACTGATCCCAGGCGACTCGCCAACCCGCCGCCGACCAGGCGGTAGCCTGAGGTTGGTGCACGGCCACATTCAGCCAGCACGCGCCTTGTAAACCTGCAAGCGCGGGTAGGGTGATCTGTTGCTGACCCTGTGGTGCGATATCCAGCGTGATTTCCCCCTGAGCCAGCACTTCGCCCTGTTGTTCAACGCGCCAGCAGAGCACTTCGTTGTCGCTGTGGCGGAACAGATATTCGCTGGTGATGGTGAACTGCCACGGATTGTTGGCATCGGCGCTGAACTGGTAAAACTGCTGGGCACGCTGTGCTTCAAACAGTGCCGGATGTGGCGTGCGATCGGCAAAGACCAGTCCATTCATGCAGAACTGGCGATCGTTAGGTGTGTCGCCAAAGTCGCCGCCATAGGCCTGCCAGGGGTTGCCTGCCGCATCGTATTTGGTGAGGCTTTGGTCAACCCAGTCCCAGACGAAACCGCCTTGTAAGCGCGGGAACTGGCGGAAGGCCTGCCAGTATTTTGCATAGCCGCCCAGGCTGTTTCCCATCGCGTGAGCATATTCGCACAGGATCAGCGGGCGATTTTCCCCCGGTAGGCCGATCCATTTTTTCAGCGACCATTTCGGCACGGCGGGGAAGGGTTGATCCTGATCAACCCTGGCATACATTGGACAGATGATGTCTGTGGCCTGGGTGTTGGCGCCTCCGCCTTCATATTGTACCGGGCGGCTGGGATCGGCACTTTTGACCCAGCGCCACAGGGCATCGTGCGTGCTGCCGTGTCCTGCTTCATTACCCAGTGACCAGATGATGATGCTGCAATGGTTGCGGTCGCGCTGCACCATGCGTGTGACGCGTTCGCTGTAGGCGGCGAACCAGCGCGGATCGTCAGACAGGCGGCTCATCGGCTGCATGCCGTGGGTTTCAATGTTGGCTTCATCCACGACATACAGGCCATAGCGGTCGCACAGGCGGTACCACAACGGATGATTAGGGTAGTGAGAACAGCGCACGGCATTGAAGTTGTGCTGTTTCATTAGCTCAATGTCGCGGCGCATTGTGGCTTCGTCTACGACTTGTCCATGTTCCGGGTGATGTTCATGGCGGTTGACGCCACGGATCAGCAGCGGCTGGCCGTTAACGCAGAGGAGCCCATTTTTAATCGCCACATGGCGGAAGCCGACGTCATAAGCTTCATGTTCCACTGCCTGGCCTTGCGCATCCATCAGGCTGATAACCGCACGATAGAGCGTGGGGATTTCGGCACTCCAGAGTAATGGCTTTTCTACATGCAGTTTTAGTTGGGTGCGTTCAGCGTAGTGGCCGCGTTCATCAATGATGGCGCTGCCCGGCTGGGCTTCGCATTGCCCGATCAGCTCTTCTCCGCGCCACAGGCTAAGGCGCAGGCGATAGTTTTCGACGGATTGGCTGTGACTGGCGAGTTTGATATCGGCACAGAGCTGCGCGCTGTGATATTCCGCGCTCAGTGGGGTGCTGATTTGAATATCGGCGAGGTGGATGTCGGGTTTATGCAGCAGCGAGACGTCGCGGAAGATGCCGCTCATGCGCCACATGTCCTGATCTTCCAGGTAGCTGCCATCGCTCCAGCGCAGCACCATGACGTTGAGGCGGTTGTTGCCTGGCTGGAGGTGATCGCTGAGGTCGAATTCAGCAGGCAGGCGGCTGTCCTGAGAGTAGCCGATCCAGTGGCCGTTTACCCAGAGGTGGAATGCCGAGCTGACACCATCAAAGATGATGCGGGTGCGACCTTGTTCCAGCCAGGCGGGGTCAACGTGGAAGTGAAGTGAATAGCCACCGGTGGGATTTTCTGCCGGAACAAACGGCGGATTGACCGGAATGGGATACTGGACGTTTGTGTAGATCGGAACATCATCATAACCATGCAACTGCCAGTTTGCGGGGACGGGCAGAGTGTCTGCATCTGCCATATCTTGCAGCAACCAACTGGCCGGAATGGCTTCGGGGCGTGGGAACCAGCTAAAGTTCCACTGTCCGTTGAGGCTGACCACCGAGGGGGAGGGGTGTTCCTGCTGTGCCGCGTGTTCATCTCGCCAACTGGCAAACGGCGGGTGGCTGTCCAGCCGGTTTAGGGAGGTGATTACCGGATTTTCCCAGTCGCGACGGGACAGGATATCAATAAAGGCTGGGGTGCTATGTGGCATGATGTTTTCCTGTAAATGTTATGCGCTCACATTGCGTGAGATGCGTTCAGGAGTAAAGCGATGGACCACGCATTTTGGAGATATTTTTGTCTGGCTTGGGTGTGGTGCGGTTGGCGTTCTTATGTTTCAGGTTGGCACAGTGCGTCCGGTGTTCGTGCGTTTCAGTTGGTTTGGTGCGGTGGGTGTCCGTGCGTTTCAGTGGGTGTGGTGCGGGTAGTGTTCGTGCGTTTCAGCTTGGCGCGGTGCGGTGGATATCCGTGCGTTTCAGCTTGGCGCGGTGCAGTTGATATCCGTGCGTTTCAGTCGCAGATGGCGGGGAGTGCCGTAAAGACGCCGTTAATCCTCCCTGGAGGCTCTGCCGCTGCATCCCTGCGGCGGAAGCTTTACTCTACTCCCCACCATCCCCGCCTTCATGTGAGTGTGGTGCGGAACATCGTCCGTGCGGCTTGTGGCTGCACAACTCACCGACTCTACCCTCACCCTGACCCTCTCCCTGAAATGAACTGAACCCTTAAACCTGGACTGGGTTGAGGGACTGGGGTGAGGGGAAGCCTGCTACACCCGGCTAAGCATTAATCTGATAATTGGGGGTTTTTTGCCAGTTAACTGTATGAATATCGAAAATATTCACCCCTGGCGGTGAATAGCGGCGGCTTGCAGAAAATTCTGTATTGTGGAGTGACACCGCCACTCATACACTCAGCCTGTTTTCTTTACCCTGAGGTTATTATGGTACGAATCGTAAAACTGGCTGCTGTAGTTGCGTTAGTTACTGCCCTGAGCGGGTGCCTCTTTCCTCCTCCTGGTGGTGGTGGTGGTGGCGGTTGGGGCGGTGGCGGCTGGGGTGGCGGCGGCTGGCACGGTGGCGGCGGTCCACGCTAATTAGATATTTATTCTTATCCGCGAAACGTTTTGCTCTCGTCAAAAAATGTCAGTAAAACGTTTCGCTGAATAAAAAGAAGTAAACTTCTCTCCAAAACGCTAATTACCGCACCTTTAGCGTAAGAAATCGCTGTTTTTTTATGTCTCGCAATGCTAACTTCTGCTTTTCTCACTGCCAGGATAATGGCATGAAGCATCTGATTGCCGAGCTGCTGGTTAAGCTAGCTGAAAAAGAAGAAGAATCGAAAGAATTACTCGCCCAGGTTGAAGCGCTGGAAATTGTCGTCACGGCAATACTGCGTAAACTGGAACCCACTCAACAAAATGAAATTGCCGCAGGCATTGAATCTGCCATGCAAAAAGCGAGCATGGATGCCAGCCATGACGACGCACAAGTTTTATACGGCTATATTAATAAGTTATTAAATCATCCTCGCGTATAACCATTTAATTCGATCTGCATAATTTGCATATAAATATGCGCACTTCGTTTTTTTCCTGCCAAACTTATGGCGACGACAGTCCACTCGGAGAAAAACAATGAAATGGTTACTGGTAATGGCTCTGGCGGGTGTGTGCCTGAGCAGCGGCGCTTATGCTGCAGAAAAAACCGCGCAACAGGAAAAAATGACCATGTGCAACCAAAACGCGAAGACGCAAAATCTGAGCGGTGATGCACGTAAAAGTTTCATGAGCAACTGCCTCAAGAAAGACAGTAAAATGTCTGGCATGACGCCACAGCAAATGAAAATGAAAACCTGTAACAGTGATGCCAGTACAAAAGGGCTTAAAGGGGATGAACGTAAAACCTTTATGAGCACTTGCCTGAAAAAAAGTTAATTATGGCCCTCTTGCAACCTGTGTTGCAGGAGGGTTCTCGATATTATTCTCATTTATTCATTCTTTATTAAACGTAGCGCGAGCCTAAAGTTCTGGAACACTCTCACCGACTAAAACTCACCTTATTGTCCTTCCCTCGGATTAACTGACACATCCTGCAATAGAGCAATTTGCATTAAAATTTAAGCAGAACAACTGATTAGTAAATTTGTCGCATTTAGGGTGAATTTTTGTGGCGACCTTTGCCAGGCTTACACATTGTAAGGTTTTTATTGCTCGACTAAGCCCGATGCTGTCATTCACTACTGACAACCTAAGGAGCCTATAGTGCACGAACAATATGCTATCGACCTCAGCGATCTTCCTGAACGTAAACTCACCAAAGTTACGGTGGGTGAAACGGAGATGGTGCTACTGCGCACCGGTGACAGGGTGAAAGCCTTCCAGGCGACATGCCCCCATGCCGGTGCACCGCTTGAGCAGGGTGCAGTGTGTGGTGACAAGCTGGTTTGCCCGTGGCACAAAGCGGTATTTCAGCTCTCTGATGGAAAACTGTGCGAGCCTCTGGCGCTAGCCGATCTCAAACAATACCCGCTGCGCATTGAAAATGGCAAGGTACGCATCACTCCCAAAGCGATGTCTCCTGCCAGTTTTACCGCTCAGGCGGGTCACGCGCCGGTATGGGTTGTGATTGGTGCAGGAGCCGCAGGCTGTGCCGCTGTCTGGACCTTGCGCCATGAAGGTTTCAGCGGCCGTATTATTCTGATTGAGCGTGAAGAAAATACGCCGTATGACCGCACCGCGCTGAGTAAATTTGTTCCCGCCGGTAAAATGAACATTGATGATGTTCCCAGCCCGCTCACGCCACAACTGCTACAGCAAGTGGATCGTATCGCTGCACAGGTAACCCATATCGATACTCAGACGCAGCGCATACAGTTGCAGGATGGTCGCGAAGTACCTTATGACAAGCTGCTGATTGCCAGCGGGAGTGAACCCGTGCTGCCCCATTTACCTGGCACTCACCTGGATGGCGTAAAAGTATTACGTAGCCGTGAACAAGCGCGACAGCTGCTTGAAGCGGTTGATGAACAGCAGCAGCTCACCCTCGTTGGCAACAGTTTTATTGGTCTGGAGTTGGCTGGTGCACTGCGTAACCGGGATATCGCTGTCACCGTCGTTGCCCGTCAGCCACTGCCGTTTGTGGCACAATTTGGTGAGGAAATCGGTCACTATTTCCGCCAACTGCATGAGGCCAACGGCGTCAAATTCATTCAAGGTGAGCCGGAACGTCTGTTGGGGGATCAACATCACCACGTCACTGGATTACAGCTAAAACAAGGGGGGAAAATCGACACCTCCCTGGTGTTATTCGCAACCGGGGTAACGCCTGTGACAACATTCATCAGCCAGCTGCCCCAGCTAAAAGATCACAGCCTCCAGACCGACAGCTTTCTTCAGGTTGCGCCCCAGGTCTGGGCGGCGGGAGATATTGCCAGCTACCCGACGGCGCGTGGGCCGTTAAGAATTGAACATTATCGCGTAGCACAACAGCAGGGGCGTATAGCGGCACTGAATATGCTGGGACAGAACCTGCTGTATAACCGAGTCCCGTTCTTCTGGACCGCCCATTACGGCACCCGTTATGAGTATCTCGGGCATGTTGAGGAGTGGGATGAGTATTTACTGCTCGGGTCGCTGGAAAAGAAAAAATGTATTGCCCTTTACGGGCGGGGTGGACAGTTGGCAGCCGCATTTTCATGCGGGATGTATACCCTCACGGCGGAGCTGGTGGAATTAATGCAGCAGCCAATGACGCTGTCCCAGGCTCGCGCTACCGTGCAGCCCTATTTACCCTGAAGCGTGCCCGAAGCAGGTTCGGGCACGACTGCTTATTTCTGGCTCATGGCTTTCGATTTGGCCATGCAGGCCTCAACCGCATTGATCACGGCGGCGCGGAAACCCTGCTCCTCTAATACCTTCACGGCTTCAATCGTCGTGCCGGCCGGGGAGCACACCATATCCTTTAGCTCGCCAGGGTGTTTCCCGCTCTCCAGCACCATCTCTGCGGAGCCTTTGACGGCCTGGGCCGCGAATTGATAAGCCTGCGCACGTGGCATACCGCCCAATACGGCGGCATCTGCCATGGCTTCAATAAACATAAACACATAGGCCGGGGCAGAACCGCTGACGCCAACAACCGGGTGAATCAGATATTCGCTCACCACTTCCGCTTTACCAAAGCTGCGGAAAATGGCCACGACATCCGCGACTTCCTGCTCACTCACCAGGGCATTTGGCGTTACGGACGTCATCCCCTGATTCACCAGCGCTGGGGTGTTGGGCATCGCCCGGATAATTTTACGATCGTGTCCCAACACGGCTGCCAGGCTTTCCAGGCTCACGCCTGCGGCAATCGATACCACTACGGTTTCTTTTTTTAACGCATTCGCCAGCGACTTCAGCACACCGGGTAACACGGCTGGCTTAGTGGCACCAAAAAGAATATCGACTTCCTGCGCCAGGTCTTCTGCGCTTTCTGCGGCATGAATCCCATACTGCTGCGCCAGGGCCTGGTTGGTCTCCGATTTGCGGTCAAACACCCAGATATTCTCTGGCGCAATTTGCCCACTGTTGACCAGCCCACCGATAATGGCTTGCGCCATATTACCGCCACCCACGAAGCCAATTTTCTTCTGCAGCATCACTGTATCCTATGAATATTCTTGAGTTTCTGGAGAGGTAAGCTTACATATCGTTGAATGAATAACAAGTAAGCGGATGCCACCGATCCTCCTGACAGGCTAAATAAAGTTTGCCATTCAGCGCCGTCACGGCAAGATCACGGTTACTCCGTGCTAAGTAAGGAATTGAAATGCCTGTCTGGGTTGATGCTGACGCCTGTCCAAACGTCATCAAAGAAGTGTTGTACCGTGCAGCGGTACGAACCGAAACGCTGGTGACGTTTGTCGCTAATCAGTCACTGCGTATCCCGCCGTCACCCTATCTGCGATCGCTGCGCGTGGCTGCGGGCTTTGATGTTGCTGATAATGAAATAGTGAAGCGGGTCGAACCCGGCGATTTGGTGATCACCGCAGATATCCCACTGGCAGCAGAAGTGTTGGAGAAAGGGGGAGAGGCGTTAAATCCGCGCGGTGAGCGCTACTCGCCGGAAACCATTCGTGAGCGGCTGACGATGCGCGATTTCATGGATACGCTGCGCGCCAGTGGTATTCAAACGGGCGGTCCCGCAGCGCTGAGTCCACGGGATCGCCAACAGTTTGCTAATGCACTGGATAGCTGGCTTAGGCAGCGCAAAGCGTAGAATCAGACAAAGCTGTCGTCATCGTAGTCGCTGTCAAAGCTGTCATTACCAAAATCGGTGTTATCGGTGAAGCTGTTGCCCCAGCCGTTATCCTGATCAAGGAAATTACGGTCGCCACCGTTAAACGTATCCAGACTGGTATCGACTTCCGGTAACGGCGGCTCGTTGATGATATTCACAATCTCTTCTGGCTGAGAGTGGTGGAACATGCTGGTCAGCATATCTGCCATCACAACACCGCCCGCTACGCCAACGGCAGTTTGCAGTGCACCACCCAGGAAGCCGGTGCCACGCGCAGGCGCGGGGGCTGGCGCTGCACCATACTGCTGCTGCGGTGCATTATATTGCTGCTGTGGCGCATTGTACTGCTGTTGCTGTGGCGCTGGGTTGCCCCAGGCTGACTGCTGCTGCGCGGGCTGTGATTGCTGACGTGAACCACCACCGAACAGGCCTGACAGAAAACCGCCGCTGCTCTGTTGCGGTTGTTGCTGCTGTTGCAGTTGCGTCACCTGGCTTTCTAACTGCGCAATACGCTCGTTAAGTTTTTTCAGCGCGGCTTCCTGAATCAGGATCGCCTGCGACATGTAATAAGGGGCACCGGGCTGCTCTTGTAAGTGCTGTTTAATCAGTTGTTCAGCGGCGGCGTCTCGTGGGCCGCTCTGTCCTTCAGCCTGTTTCAGACGGCTGAAGAGATTTTCAATCAGTTGTTGTTCCTGGCTCTGCATGGGGGATTCTCCGGTTGCATGTCACTACATTATATGGGGGCGAATTCTGGCAAAGGAAAAACGTTGCGGTAAAAAATTGTTGCTGAGCGGTGTTTTTTCGCACCATGCACAAAACACGCACGATTAAATCATTTAAAAACAACATGTTATTGTTTTTCGCTTTGTAATGACGCGTAAATCGTGCTTCATCGGTGGCTGATGAAAAGAAATCCAGTTATCATGCGTCGCAACATTTATTTGCTTTGATGCTGAGAGCAGCATGGCGGAGGAACGGCTCTAATGTCTTTACCCATTTTTTTGGTCGGTGCACGCGGCTGTGGCAAAACCACAGTAGGTCAGGCTCTTTCACAGGCGCTGGGCTACGCTTTTAGTGACACGGACCAACATCTGCAGCTCACCATGCAACGTAGCGTGGCGCAAGTTGTTGCGGATGAGGGGTGGGAAGGATTTCGTGCCCGTGAAAGCCAGTCGCTCTATGCCGTCACCGCGCCAGCCACCATTATCGCAACTGGCGGTGGCATGGTGCTGGCAGAAGGTAATCGCTGTTATATGCGTGAACACGGCCGGGTCATCTGGCTCAGTGCGCCTGCACACGTGTTAGCTGAGCGTTTAGAAAAACAGCCTGATGCCGATCAGCGTCCGACCTTAACCGGACGTCCCATTGCTGAAGAGATGAGCGAAGTGTTACGTGCCCGTGCCCATCTTTACCGTCAGGTCGCCCATCATGAAGTGAATGCGATGCAGGCACCCGATGCAGTGGTAGAACAAATTCTGCATTGTCTCGCGATAGCACGTGCCAGCTGATTATTCTGAATCACGCCTTTCCAGTCCCCTCTTTTGCTGACGCTTCACAGTTAAGGACTATACTTAGCTGTGGAACGTAATCTCAATGACAGAGGGAAGAGTGATGCCAACAAAACCACCTTATCCACGCGAAGCCCGTATCGTTAAAGTCGGTGAGGGTTCCCACAGCAAATATGAGCTGCGGGCCGATCACCCGAATCCCAATACACTGATCAGTGAACATAAAACGGAAGCGGAGGCGCGGGACGCTAAAGATCGCTACGAGGATGTGGAAAAAGAGTGATCGTACACGCTGGAAGGGAGACCAGCGTAGCCCGTTTAAGCTTCGTTCAAAAACACCATTTATCACTTCTTTCTTGCCTATTTATCAGTCAATTATTCTGCTCGTCTGTGAAGAGTTATTGATGAATTCTGAGCTTGCCAACGTTGACCTCTTGATACTGCCAGTGAAAAGTCACCCGCTGCTCCGCGCCAACTTGACCGTTAGCAGGTGAGGCTATACTTTGCTGATATTAAATCAGGAACTGAGTTCCATATAGTGAAACTCTCATTATGACTACGCTGGAAAATGCGGCGTCGGTACTGAAATTGTTTCGACGCTTTGGCGTCACTCAGGGACATCCTGGACTGACGTTTACCGAAATAGTGGATGCTCTGCGTTTACCAAAAAGCACGGTCTCGCGCCTGCTTTCCGTGATGGAAAGTGAAGGGTTGCTTGAACGTGACAGCGATAGCCGCTGCTTTCATCCCGGTGCCTTGCTACTTTCTATCTCGGGCAGCTATCTGGCCGCACCTTTGGTCGATCGCGTTACGCCGGTGATGTTGAAACTGGCCGAGCGCACCGGATGTATGGGGTACATTTCGGTGTTGAGTGGCCGTGAAAGCGTGATCTTACGCATGTTCCACGGCGGACAATTTACGCAGGTGATGACACCGCCCGGTAGTCGTATTCCCGCAGCTTCTTCTTCAGGTGGGCGGATGTTGTTGGCCCAACTGAGTGATGACGAGGTGCGAGAGCGTTACAGCAATGAGTGGCATCCGGGTACGCCGTCATCACCGCAGAGCTGTGACGATCTCTGCGTCAGGCTGGCTGAGGTGCGAAAAAATGGCTTTTCGCTGGCGTGTAACGAAACGGTATTCGGCATCAGTTCGCTAGCCGTAAGCATTAATAACCAGCAGTTTGGTGATTCAATGGCGCTCTGTCTGTCGTTTTTATCCCAGTCTGAGCCGCCAGGCTATCCGCAGGCGCTGCTTGAAGCGCTGCAGACCACTGCTGCCGATCTGATGGCCAAATATGGCGCAGAGCGGAATGAATTGTAGGCGTAATATTTCGCCACACCGGGGATAGACAGGTTTCTGACTCTGTCTGATGTACTATCAAGGAAGAACATAAAAGAGCGCGTGCGGGTCGATTTGACCCGCACCGCGTTCTGACTAGAAAGTTTGCGGTTTTCCAGTGTATTTTGCTGGTTATATGATTAAAATCAGACTGTTTTAAGCTTTTCCTACCGCTTGCTCAATTCGCGTGACAGCACGCTATTTTCCCCTCTACACTGCCACACTGTTTAACGTGCAGTGAGGAAGACCCATGCTCAATGTAAATGAGTATTTTGAAGGAAAAGTAAAATCAATTGGCTTTGAGGCTGACACCATTGGCCGTGCCAGTGTAGGCGTGATGGCTGCGGGCGAGTACACCTTTGGTACTGCTCAGCCAGAAGAGATGACCGTGGTTAGCGGCGCGCTGAAAGTGCTGCTGCCAGGTGAAACTGAGTGGGTCTGGTTTGAAGCTGGCACGTCATTCAACGTGCCAGGCAGCAGTGAATTCCACTTGCAGGTTGCGGAATCCACTTCTTATCTTTGTCGCTACCTGTAAGCGGCAGACGATTAACGCTGCGCTTCTCCGCCGAGGGCTTCGGTCAGGCTAGCGATAAGCGCAGCGAGCTCACTGGTCATCAGGATAAAATCGGCATCAAAACGCTGTGCCGCATCTTCCCGATCGATATCATCATTCTGCTCACGCAGTTCTTCGCTGAATTTCAGACGCTTGATCGAAGCATCATCGGACAGCACAAACTGAATGCGCTCCTGCCAGTCCAGTGCCAGTTTGGTGACCACTTTACCCGCTTCGATGTGATGTGCGATCTCATCGCTCACCAGATCCTGTTTTTTGCAGCGAATCACGCCACCTTCTTCCAGAATCGCTTTTAACTCGGCTTCATCCATCAGCGCGTAACCGGCTGGCAGGTCTCCGGATCTTACCCACTGTGTCAGCGTCAGCTCGACCGGGTTTTCCAGCGTGAGCGGCACCACTGGCAGCGATCCCAGGCTTTTACGCAGCAGTGCCAGCGTGTCTTCCGCTTTTTTGGCACTGGCGCAATCCACGGCAATCAGATTGTTCACGCTGTCGATCCAGATAAAGGTCTGACTGAAACGGCTGAACGCGCGTGGCAGCAGGCTGTGCAGGACTTCATCTTTCAGTGAATCTTTTTCGGTTTTTTTCAGCTTGCGGCTCTGTTCAGCTTCCAGCTTGTCAATTTTTGCCTGTAATGCCTGCTTAATCACGGGCGAAGGCAAAATTTTCTCTTCTTTGCGCGCGCAGATAATAATCTGCCCATTGTTGACGTGAGTGAGTGCCTCACTCCGGTTGCCCATCGGTGCAACCCAGCCGGTTTTTGCCATCTCCTGGCTGTTGCAAGGTGAGAAGGTAAACGCCTCAAGCTGTTTTTCCATTTCGTCTGCCGACAGGGGAATGTCACGATTGAGTCGATAGACCATCATATTTTTAAACCACAACATCTCAGCTCCTTGGCTCTGACACACAACATTGCAAAACTGCGCGCATGATAACGAAACCCGGCGGGGGTTTCATTGCCTTTCCGTCTCTTGCCTTCTACTGTTGATGTCATCACCCTGAATAGTGAGGAATAAATCGTGCGTATTGGGATTGATCTGGGCGGCACTAAAACGGAAGTTATCGCGCTGTCAGACCAGGGAGTTCAGCTGTTCCGCCACCGCGTTGATACGCCACGTAATGATTATCAGGGGACGGTGCGCACTATTGTTGAGTTGGTGCAACTTGCGGAAACACAGACCGGAGAGCGTGGCAGTGTGGGAGTGGGTATTCCCGGCACGCTTTCACCTTTTACCCGGTTGGTGAAAAACGCCAACTCGACCTGGCTCAACGGGCAACCGCTGGATAAAGACCTGGCGCATGCCTTACAACGGGAAGTGCGGATTGCCAATGATGCCAATTGTCTGGCGGTTTCTGAAGCTGTTGATGGTGCAGGGGCGGGTCAAGCCTTGGTTTTCGCCGTGATTATAGGTACCGGTTCAGGAGCCGGTCTGGCGATTAACGGTGCGTCACGGACCGGTAGCAACGGGGTCGCTGGAGAGTGGGGCCATAATCCGCTGCCGTGGATGGATGCCGACGAACTGCGCTATCGGGAAGAGGTGCCTTGCTATTGCGGCTTACAGGGGTGCATTGAGACGTTTGTCTCCGGTACCGGCTTCGCCACTGATTATCAGCGCCTGAGCGGCATTACGCGCAAAGGTGCGGAGATCGTGCAGTTGATCGATCAACAAGATCCTCTGGCGGAACTGACGATCGGGCGTTATGAGTTGCGGTTAGCGAAGTCGCTGGCGCAGGTAGTGAATTTGCTCGATCCGGATGTGATCGTGCTGGGCGGCGGTATGAGCAATGTGGATCGGCTTTACCAGACGGTTCCGGGTTTGATGAAAAAGTGGGTGTTCGGACGTGAATGCGAGACGCCGGTACTGAAGGCTCAACATGGCGATTCCAGTGGTGTACGCGGTGCCGCCTGGCTGTGGCCACTTGAGGGGTAGTGCGGCTGGTGTCCGTGCGTTTCAGTTGGGGTGGTGTGGTTGGTGTTCGTACGTTTTAGTTTGGCGCGGTGTGGTTTGTGTTCGTGCGTTTTAGTTTGGCACGGTGCGGTGGGTATCCGTGCGTTCCAGTCGCAGATGGCGGGGAGTGCCGTAAAGACGCCGTGAATCCGTCCCTGGAGGCTCTGCCGCTGCATCCATGCAGCGGAGGCTTTACTCTACTCCCCACCATCCCCGCCTTTATGTGATTGATGTGCAGATCTTTTCTCGTGCTGCTTTGGGCCTGTACCAGCTTATTCCCCCACCAGCATGCTGTCCTGTGGCGCGTTGTCGCGCTGGGCTTTGGTGGCGCGGAAGTAGACATAACCTGCCGCCATAATCGCAACGAACAACGCACCAATCACCGGGTTGAACCACAACATGGCGATCAGGCAGACCACGGCGAGCACCAGGGCAATGGCTGGCACTACAGGATAACCCGGTGCGCGGAAGCTACGGACCAAATCCGGTGCGGTGCGACGCAGCTTAAACAGGCTCAGCATACTCATCACATACATCACGATGGCACCGAATACCGCCATGGTAATCATCGCGGCAGTCAGCGTCATGCCTTGCAGATTAATCAAACCGTCGCTGTAAATCGCCAGAATACCAATCACACCACCGGCAATAATTGCACGGTGTGGCGTCTGGAAACGGGACAGCTTAGCCAGCGAAGGCGGCAAATAGCCTGCACGTGCCAGAGCAAAAAACTGACGCGAATAGCCGAGGATAATGCCGTGGAAACTGGCGATTAAACCGAACAAACCAATCCACACCAGCATATGCATCCAGTTGGAATGCTCGCCGACAATCATCTTCATGGCTTGTGGTAGCGGATCGTTGATATCCGACAGCTTACGCCAGTCTCCGGCACCCCCGGCCAGTAGCATCACACCGATAGCTAATACGACCAGCGTCAAAATTCCGCCGATATACGCTTTAGGGATCGTGCGCTTAGGATCTTTGGCTTCCTCTGCGGCCATGGCGGCACCCTCTATCGCCAGGAAGAACCAAATGGCAAACGGGATCGCAGCGAAAATACCGGATAGCGCAGGCATACCAAAATGATCGCTACCGGCCCAACCGTGCGAAACGAAGTTCACCATGCTAAAGCCCGGTGACACCACGCCCATAAACACCAGCAGCTCCAGCACCGCCAGAATGGTGACCACCAGCTCAAACATTGCGGCCAGCTTCACACCTAAAATGTTCAGCGTCATAAACACCAGATAAGCCCCGACCGCCGCCGTCTTAGGGTTTAAATCGGGATACTGCACATTCAGATAGGCACCAATCGCCATCGCGATAGCCGGTGGCGCATACACGAACTCAATCAACGTGGCCATACCGGCAATCAGTCCGCCCGTTTCGCCAAATGCACGGCGGCTGTAAGCAAACGGCCCACCCGCATGGGGAATGGCTGTGGTCAATTCGGTGAAACTAAAAATGAAACAGGTATACATGGTCGCGATCAGCGCAGTGGTGATCAAAAAGCCCAGTGTCCCGGCAACGCCCCAGCCATAACTCCAGCCGAAGTACTCACCAGAGATCACTAGCCCAACTGCGATCCCCCACAAATGCAGGGTGCCCAACGTAGGTTTTAGTGTGCTTGTCATCGTATCTTCCCCGTCGTTATGTCATGGCGGCAAAATCACCGCGAAAGAAAAACTGGCTGTGGAGGAATAATGCCGCCGCCCAGGTGGGGAAACTTGACGCTGGCGTACAGAGTGTTGTCTTCCACAGTCAAATAACAGGCAAGAACAGTGCCAGTACTACGCTGATGTCAACTTTTACTGCTTTACGGTCAAGCGGGAGCGCTTCTTGCATCTCATGCTGATAACACGCAACGAGCTGGAGCCAGACAATATGAGCGAACAATACGATACCCTGAGCAACCAACAACTCACTATGCTGGCGCAACAGGCGCTGCAGTGTTATCCCACCGCCTTGCAGGGTGAACTTCGCCTGCTATGCCGTTCAGAAAATGCCACCTTCCTGCTGCTGGCAGGGGGAAAACGTTATGCGCTGCGCCTGCATCGCGGTAACTATCATGCGAAGGCCGATATCATCAGTGAACTGCAATGGCTGGATGCGCTGCGTGAAACCGGCATTATGGTGCCCGAAGCCGTTCCCGACCTGCAGGGCGAGCCTGTGCTGACGCTGGCTCTGCCGGATGGCGGCGTGCGCTACGCGGTGTTGTTCCACTGGATTGACGGGGAAATGCCCACCACGGATGTGGACCCCAAAGCTTTCCGTCAGCTGGGTAACATCACCGCACGGCTCCATCAGCACAGTAAAACCTGGCACAAACCGGCGGGCTTCCAGCGCATCATCTGGGATCACCACACCATGGTCAGCGCCCAGAGCCACTGGGGCCGCTGGCAGGATGCACCTAACCTGAAGATCGCCGATCATGCCGTGGTAGAAGAAGCGATCGCCCGTATTGGTCATGAACTGGCGGACTTCGGTAAAAACAGCGATCGTTATGGGCTGATCCACGCCGATCTGCGCCTGACAAACCTGCTGCTGCACAAAGGCGAAACCCGCGTTATTGATTTTGATGACTGCGGTTTCAGCTGGTATATGCACGATCTGGCCGCAGCCATCAGCTTTGTTGAGCACCACCCGCGTGCAGAAGAGTGGGTTGAAAACTGGATCCACGGCTACGAACAGGTCGCACATATCAGCGATCAAGAGATGGCGATCGTACCGACGCTGCTGATCCAGCGTCGCATTCAGCTCACCGCGTGGGTGGGATCCCATGCAGAAACTGAAATGGCCCTCAGCCTCGGGCCGCAGTGGGCGGATCACTCTGTGCGTCTGGCACGTCGCTACCTGGAAAACAGCATGCTCCCGGTCGGTGCCTGATGCACCACTAAGAGGCAGAGGTGCGCACTCGCAGTGCTGCACCCCGGCTGAAACGGATCAGCCGCCTGAGATGGCGGCGATCAACCCTGGTACGAAAATTGCTTTATTCCCCACAGGCCCTTTATTGCTGTGAGGCAACCATGAATACGCTCATCACCACACCCGATGCTTTTAGTGCACTCTCCGCTGGCGCGGCTAACCGCGGTGTGCTCGCCGCAGCGGCAACCGGGCTAGGGGACTTTATTCACAGCAAAGGGGGCGATGCCGATCGTATTTTCGGCCTCAGTGGCATCAATCCTGAACAGCTCAGCAGTCCAACGTTGAGTTTAGGCCTGGTCAACTACTGTCGGGTGATGGAAGAGGCGGCGCGCGTCTCAGGTTTTGATAACTTCGGTTTACACTACGGCAAGCAGTTTAAACCGCAGTCATTAGGGCTGATTGGCTACATCGGCCTTTGCTCCTCGACGCTGGAGCAAGCATTGCAGAACGTTGTTACGGCATTTCCCTGGCATCAGCACGACACGCTGACACGCTTAGTCGATAAGGGTGACAGCTGGCGGCTCGATTATCAGGTACGCCACGGTGCGATTCTTGCTCGTCGTCAGGATGCGGAACTCACGCTGGGTATGTTCCTGAATATCATTCGCCACGTGGCGGGCAAAAACTGGGCTCCCCGCGAAGTGCATTTCGAACATCCGCGTCCGGAACAGTGGCATGAACACTGCAAAATCTTTGATGCGCCAGTCTGGTTCGATCAGCCGTTTAACTCCCTGGTGATTGCCAAACGGGATCTGCAACGCAGCATGCCGGAGAGCGACCCCATGTTGCTGATGGTGATGCAGGATGCCATTCGTCGCCTCAACAGTTCTGCCTCACAGCAGAGCCTGGTTGAACAGGTTCGCGCACAAATTAGCTTGTCACTGCTGCAGGGTGAACCGGTACTGGAAGAGGTGGCAGATAAGATGGGACTCTCGAGCTGGTCACTGCAACGTCGCTTGCGTGAAGAAGGGGGGAGTTTCACCACGCTGGTGGATAAGGTGCGTTGCGAAATGGCGACCCACTATCTGCAACAGAAACAGCTGCCGATCTCGGAGATGGCGCTGCTGCTGGGGTATTCAGAAGTCAGCGCTTTCTCACGTGCGTTTCGCCGCTGGTTTGGCGTTAGCCCGCGCCAGTGGCGGCAGCATGAGGCGCTGGTTTAAGCGGGGCAAACAGGAAAATGGCGGTTTTAGCTGCCTGCTGTGGCGGCAACGGCAAACGTTGGGCACTGCTGACGCTGTGCCATGCGGCCAGGCATAGTGGCTCATCACCTTCGGTTCTCATTACGTTATAGCCGCCATCGGCACGGCGCTCCGCGGTGACCGTGCAGTGCTGGCCTGCATACTTCTCTCCAGATCCAAACTGCTTCATCACGGCCTGTTGTACCGCCTGGTTATACTGTGCGACAGCGTGTTTTTCCGGTGATGTCCCGGAACAGGCAGTCAAAACCAGCGCGACTACTACGGTGAAAACGCTTTTCATTATTCCTGCCTCATTCATTTCGCCATTCAAGCCTGGTCGGGTGACGTTGCATAAAGTCTACGCATTAACCGGATTTGGTTATACCCCTATCTTCACGGGAAACAGGTGATAACTTCCCAACGCGGATGGGCATAACGGCAGAAGGCGCGGTAAAAATAACGGGTGCCTGCGCACCCGTTAGTCTCAGGCTTCGGGCAGCAGAAGTTTGCTGTAACCGAGGCCGTTCTGTTTTTGTACCTTGATCTGCACCGGAATGCGTTCTTTCATCGCTTCAATATGGCTGATCACCCCAATGGTTTTCCCGCTGGCATTGAGCGTATCCAGCGCATCAAGCGCGATATCCAGTGTTTCCGCGTCAAGTGTGCCAAACCCTTCATCCAGGAACAGCGATTCAATGCGCGTTTTATGGCTCACCAGATCAGACAGGGCGAGGGCAAGGGCGAGACTGACGAGGAAGCTTTCACCTCCGGAAAGGGTTCGCGTATCTCGTCTTGCATCGGCTTGCCAGGTATCCACCACGTCTAAATCCAGCGCGTCTTCACTGCGCCGCTGCAGCTGATAGCGGCCATGCAGGCGATCGAGCTGACGGTTGGCGAGCATCACCAGATGATCCAGCGTCAGCCCTTGAGCAAACAGGCGGAATTTGTCGCCACTGGCGGAGCCAATTAACTCTTTTAAAACACTCAGATGGCTCAACGCGCGATCGTCCTCGCGGATTTGTGCCAGCAGGCTCTGCTGCTCAGCACGTAACTGCGCATCACGCTGAAGTTGTTGCTGAATTTCCCCCTGCTGGCTGGCATTGTCATGTAACGCCTGCCGCAGCCGATCCAGCGCCTGTAGTGGCGTTTCGTCGCTGTCATTCCACGCTGGCTGTTGCTGCTGATGCTGTTCCTGCTGCTGTTGCAGATGGGCCAGCCTGGTGAGCTGGGTACTGCGTAGCTGCTCCGTTTGCTGAATCTGCTCACGCAGGCGTAACGCTTCGGTCTCATCCAGTAATGCTGCCCGTAATGCGTCTTCACTGCTAAATCCTGCCGCTTGCCAGCCTTGCAGTAACTGCTCGCTGGCGCTGATGGCACGCGTTGTCATCTCCTGTTGCTGCTGTTGAGCAGCGGCTAACTGGCCCTCCAGCGCACTCAAACCTGACTGCGCCTGCTGCCACTGTTGCAGCTGTTGGCTCAAGCGCTGTTCCAGCAGGTGCTGCTGTGCCTGCAACTGCTGGCGGGTGGTACTGACATTGCCATCGCCGAACAGCGCAAAGCGTTGCGCCCGTTTTTCCTGCAACTCCTGGTTGAGGTTTGTGACGACCTGCTGCTGTTGCTCGACACGCCGTGCGAATTCAGTGACCTGCTGTTGCAGATTATTGACCTGCATCTCAGCGCGTACTAACTGCGGTTGCAGCGTGGCAAGTAACTGCTCACTCTTTTGCCACTGTTGCCAGCTATCCTGACGAGCTGCGAGCCAACTGTGGCGTTCCGTGGCGGTTGGGAGGGACAAGTCACAGGCGGCGACTTTACCGGCTAAATCCTGTTCAACTTGCAGGCATTGCTGCTGCAGTGTCACAACCTGTTGCTGCTGCTTTTGCAACTGGCTGTGCAGCGAGCTCAGCGTCTGATCGGCCAACTGCTGCGCTTGCTGATGTTGCTGCCAGGCGTTTTGATGCTGCTGATGTTGGGTTTTCAGCTGTTGTAGCTGACGCTGCGCCTCGTCTTGCTGCTGCCACTGCTGTTGCAGGTTGGCCTCAAGGGTATGCTGCTCCTGTTGCCAGGCGGTTAATTCATCGACCTGATCAGGCGTAAAAGTAAGTGCCAGCTCACCACCAACGGCCTGCCACTGCTGCATCAGAGCTTGTTGTCGCTGCTCCAGCGTGACCAGTTCTTCCTGCAGTGTCTGCACCTGTTGCTGTAACAGTAAGAACTGCTCGCGTTTTTCCGTGCCGTCACTTTTGGCTTTTTCCACCACCTGCTGAAGTTGCAGACGGCGCTGCTGGTTCTGGCTCACCTCCAGCTGGCTGTAGGCTTCGATAGCGGGATGCTGACATGAGCCACACAGCGGGCAGGGCTGATCGGGCTGAAGCTGAGCACGCTGCTGCGCCAGGTCGGCAATTTGCCGTTCCAGCTCGCAGATGCGCTCCACATCCTGTAGCTGCTGGAGCTGCTGTTTGTACTGCTCGCGCAGTTGCAGCAGCTCATGCTCCGCCTGCTGCTGCTGTTTTTCCAGTGCCGTAAGACGCAACTGCTGTGCCGTGCGCTGCTGTTGCAGAGGTTGCCACTGCGAACTGATAACCGCTAAGCGTTGGCGGGCATCCCGGCTGTTTTGAAACTGCCCGAGCATCGCGCGCAGGTTTTCCGGTGGTGTCGCTTGCCACAGGCGAGTGAGCGCCTGCTCCGCTTCTACCACTTGCTGTGACGACTGTTGTTCTGCTTGCGCCAGCGGTATTGCCTGCTGTTGTAAGCGGGCTACATCGGCTTGCTGTTGGTTGAGGACTTGTTCGGCCTGCGTCGCCTGTTGGTGGGCTGCCTGTAACCCGACTTCGCTCTCGGTCAACTGGCTGAAATGTACCTGCCACACGGGCAACTCTGGACCCCATGTAGAGACACCAGGCTGCTCTGCCTGCCATTCCTGCTGCTGTTTCAGCGTTTGCTGCAACTGTTGCTGCTCGTGCTGTGCCTGCTGTAATTGCTTAACCAACATCGCATGCTGCTGTTGTAGCTGCTGGGCTGACTGTTGGTCTGTCTGCTGCTGTTTCTCCAGCGTGGCAATGTGCTGGTCGCGGGGGATCACCTCATCGGTTAACAGGGTTTCCTGCTGTCGTTGATGGTGCTGATGAGCGTCACGTTGTGCCAGCGCGGTTTGATACTCTCGCTCGGCCTGTTGCTGGTGCGTCTGAGAGGCCTGTCGCTGCTGCTGGAGCTGTGCATACAGCGTGGCTGACTGGGTGGCAGCGGCTTGGTGCTCATCCCGTTGTTGCAGCTTGTGGCGTAGCTTTTCTGCTGGTTCACTCTGTGCCAGGCGTTGGCGTCCGGTTTCCGTTTGCGCCCAGGCCTGCTCTGCTTCATGTAGCGCGGCCTGGACTTGCTGTTGTTGCTGTTGCAACTGCGCGGCCTGGGTTTGCCAGTGTTGGCTTTTTAAGGCGATATCTTGCTGTTGGGTCAGTACCTGGCTGCCGCTTTGTAACCCTTCAAGCTGTTGCTGAAGTCCGCTTCTCGTTTCATCTTCCAGCAAGGCGAGGCCGGTGGCACGGCTGCGCAGCAGATCGAGTGCGGTTTTGGCATTTTTATGCTGTTCGTAGACCGCAATCGACAGGGTGCCGTAGATTTCGGTGCCGGTCAGTTCTTCCAGCAGCTCGGCCCGGTCGCCTGCTTTTGCATTGAGGAAAGCGGCAAACTGTCCCTGAGACAGCATCATGGAACGGGTAAAGCGATCAAAATCGAGGCCGGAGAGCGTTTCGATCAGCTTTAGCTTGTCATTCACTTTGTCAGCGACAATCTGGTTATCTGCACAGCGAGCCAGTTCAACGCGTGGAGCCTGTAATTTACCGTCTGCGCTGCCGCGTGCCCGGTTTTGGCCCCAGAAAGCGCGCCAGGCTTCACCTTTAATCTCAAACTCGACTTCCGCCAGGCACTCTGCGGTATCGCGCGTCATCAGGGCATTTTGGCTTTGCGAGATCCCCCCTAAACGCGGGGTTTGATGATAGAGCGCGAGGCAAATCGCATCCAGCAGGGTGGTTTTACCCGCCCCGGTTGCGCCGGTAATGGCAAACAGGCCGTTGCTGGCAAAAGGCTCGCGACGAAAATCAATAAACCACTCGCCGCGCAGCGCATTGAGGTTTTTAAACCGCAGCGTCAGAATTTTCATGGCTGCTCCTCAATGCGGGCCAGGGTGCGACGAAACAGATCGCGTAACGGTGCTTTTTGCTCCGGCTCTAGCTCGGTTTCCAGCGCCAGGCGGCGTTCAAACACCTCTTCCACGTTGAGTTCACTCAGCGTTTCATTCTCCATCCGACTCAAACTACGCTGGCGCTGTTCACGACTGCGCCGCAGCAATAAGATCTCTACCGGCAGCCCTTCGGCTAACTGCTCAATGCGCTGCTGTAGATCGCTCAGGTACTCCTGGGTTGTCACTTCGATATCCAGCCAAACCGGCAGTTCGTGGGTGTGATCGGCAAACTGGCCGAGCTGGGTTTCAATCTGTGCCAGAGAACCCTTCAGCGTCTGCATCGGCTGGAAGAGCGGGATTTCCAGCGTGGTCACCTGGGTTAACCCGCTGGCAGCGAAATCGAGTAAAAACACACTTTTATTGCGCCCCAGCTCATCAAAACTCAGTGGCAACGGTGAGCCGCTGTAGCGAATGTGATCGCTATCGGCTACGCGCTGAGCACGGTGAATATGGCCGAGGGCGATGTAATCTGCCGGGGGAAAGGCATAGGCCGGGAAAGCATCCAGCGTGCCGATATAGATGTCGCGTACCGCATCGCTTTTGCTCACGCCCACCGTGGTGAGGTGGCCGGTTGCAATGATCGGCAGCGCCTTATCGCCCCGTAGCGTCAGCGCGGCGTCATAACAGCGCTGATAGTGGTTGGCGATGGCCTCCTGCAGGCTCAGGAGTTTATCGCGGCCCGACTGACCGGCCTGAGATCGCATGATATCCCGTGGACGTAAAAACGGCACCGGACAGAGCAGGGCAGCCACTTCACCCGCGTGATTTTTCAATGGCAGTACATCGGGCACATCCTGCGGTGCAGCCACCACCAGGGTATTCAGGCAAGCGAGTAATTCGCGAGATTCGTTAAGCGTGGCTACTGAATCATGGTTACCCGCCAACACAATCAACTGGCAACCTGTGGGCTGTAACGCGACCACAAAACGGTTAAACATCTCACGGGCGTAACTCGGGGGAGCACCGGTATCAAACAGGTCCCCTGCGATGAGCAGCACTTCCACTGCGTGAGTGCGAATTTCAGCCAGCAGCCAGTCGAGAAAGGCCTGGTGCTCCGCAGCGCGGCTTTTGCTGTAGAAGAACTGACCCAAATGCCAGTCGGCGGTGTGAATGATGCGCATAACTCTCCCTGCTGTCATTTTTGCCGGGGTGATTATAACGATTCTGCTGCAAAAGCCGAAACGTCGCGGCACTGTCATAAAAGCCGGGCTAAACTGTCACGCAGGGGGTGCGTTTTTCATAAAAATGTCATAAAACTGACGCATAATGACGCCGAAAATCCCAGTGACATCAGTCACATCTGCAGGAGTAATAATGGCAAAGCGCATTTTGGTTGTGGAAGATGAAGCTCCCATCCGTGAGATGTTATGTTTCGTGCTGGAACAAAATGATTACCAGCCGATTGAAGCGGAAGATTATGACAGTGCAATCGGGAAGCTGATCGAACCCTGGCCTGACCTGATCCTGCTGGACTGGATGTTACCCGGCGGTAGCGGCATTCAGTTTATTAAGCATTTAAAACGTGAAGCGATGACGCGTGATATTCCGGTCATGATGTTGACTGCGCGCGGCGAAGAGGAAGACCGCGTACGGGGTCTCGAAGTGGGCGCGGATGATTACATCACCAAGCCATTCTCGCCGAAAGAGCTGATGGCGCGTATTAAAGCCGTGATGCGTCGCATCTCACCGATGGCAGTAGAAGAAGTGATTGAAATGCAGGGCCTCAGCCTTGATCCTTCATCTCACCGCGTGATGGCAGAAACCACCCCGCTGGAAATGGGGCCCACCGAATACAAGCTGCTGCATTTCTTTATGACTCACCCGGAACGTGTTTACAGCCGTGAACAGCTGCTAAACAACGTCTGGGGCACCAACGTCTACGTTGAAGATCGTACCGTAGATGTGCATATCCGCCGCTTGCGTAAAGCACTTGAGGTTTCCGGCCACGATCGCATGGTGCAGACCGTGCGTGGCACTGGCTACCGTTTCTCGGGTCGCTACTAAACGGAGCCTTCACCGTGCTGGAACGACTCTCCTGGAAGAGATTAGTGTCGGAACTGGCGCTGGCTTGTTTGCCCGCGCTGTTGTTAGGGCTGCTATTTGGATATTTGCCCTGGTTCCTGTTTGCAAGTGTGCTGATCATGCTGGTCTGGCACTTCCGCAATCTGATGCGCTTGTCGCACTGGTTGTGGATTGATCGCACCATGACGCCCCCCACCGGCCGTGCCAGTTGGGAGCCGTTGTTTTATGGCCTTTATCAGATGCAGATGCGCAACCGACGTCGTCGGCGTGAGCTGGGCAATCTGATCAAGCGCTTTCGCAGTGGTGCTGAATCTCTGCCGGATGCGGTGATCCTCACCACGGAAGAGGGCACGATTTTCTGGTGCAACGGCCTGGCGCAGCAGCATTTAGGGCTGCGCTGGCCGGAAGATAATGGCCAAAATATCCTCAACCTGCTGCGTTATCCTGAATTTTCGCGCTATATCCGCCAGCGAGATTTCAATAAACCGTTGACGCTGGTGTTGAATAATCAACGCCATATGGAGTTTCGCGTCATGCCCTACAGTGAAGGGCAGTGGCTGATGGTGGCGCGTGATGTCACCCAGATGCACCAACTGGAAGGCGCACGGCGTAACTTCTTTGCCAACGTCAGTCATGAGCTGCGCACCCCGTTGACCGTGTTGCAGGGCTACCTTGAAATGATGAATGACGAGGTGCTGAACGAGAAATCACGCGTTAAAGCGTTGCAGACCATGCAAGAGCAAACGCGGCGCATGGATAGTTTGGTCAAGCAACTGCTCACCTTGTCCCGCATTGAGGCCGCACCGGTTATTGACCTGAAAGAGAAAGTCGATGTTCCCATGATGCTACGCATGTTGCAGCCGGAAGCGGAGACGCTGAGCGGGGGACGGCATGAGATCCACTTCCATACCGATCCGCACCTCAAAGTGTTTGGCGATGATGAACAGCTTCGTAGCGCCATCTCTAACCTGGTGTACAACGCGGTGAATCATACGCCCGAGGGAACGCGCATTAATATCAGTTGGTTACATACCCGGCACGGCGCAGAATTTAAAGTGTGTGACAACGGTCCTGGCATTTCCCCGGAGCATTTACCGCGTCTGACCGAACGTTTTTATCGGGTAGATAAAGCCCGTTCCCGTGCAACAGGCGGCAGTGGCCTTGGGTTGGCGATTGTTAAACACGCGCTCAGCCACCACAATGCGCGGTTAGATATCACCAGCGAGCCAGACGTGGAGACCTGTTTTACCTTTACGTTACCGGCACGGTTGATTGTCAACAGCGAGATACGGGAGAATGTGACGCATTGACTCTTTGTAATGTGAACTTATGCGCCCACTCCTGCTGATTGTTGCTCTTCTTCTTCCCGCACTGACGCAGGCCCAGATGCCGCTGCTGATTGGTAATCTCAGCAGCGTAGGATCGGACACGCTGGGGTATTTGATGACGCTGTGGGGCGAGGATTTTAGCCGGCAATCACCGGGCGTGAACGTTCAGGTTCAGGCTTCCGGTTCCTCCACGGCCCCTACCGCACTGGCGGCGGGGGCCGCTCAACTCGGCCCCATGAGCCGCCCGATGCAGGCGGAAGAGCGGCAGCGCTTTATCGATCGCTATGGCTATCCACCGCTGGCAGTACCGGTGGCGATGGATGCTCTGGTGGTGGTGGTTAATCAGCGCAATCCCATGCAGGAAATTTCACCGACGCAACTCGATGCACTCTATTCCATCACCCGTTTGTGTGGCGGTGAAAGCGTGCCGAAACACTGGGGAGAGCTGGGGATTACACAAACGGGATGGGCACAACGCAGCATCCAGCGCTTTGGGCGAAATTCTGCCTCCGGTACCTGGGGTTTCTTTAAGCAGCAGGCGTTGTGTCGCGGTGATTTCCGCGCGGATGTGGCTGAATTCCCGGGATCGGCCGCCGTGGTGCAGGCTGTGGCGGCATCTCCTTACAGCATTGGTTATGCCAGCTTTGGTTTTCACCTCAGCGGGGTGAAAATGCTGGCAATTAAACGCCCCGGCCATGAGGCCGTGTTGCCAGACAGCGCCTCCATCCGCAGTGGGCGCTATCCGTGGTCGCGGCCGCTCTATATCTATCTGAACAAAGCCCCGGACAAACCGTTACCCCCGCTGGTTGCGGCGTTTATGCGCCAGGTCTTGTCCCCTGCAGGTCAGGCCCGTGTGGAAGAAGCCGGATATTTACCGCTCTCCGATGCACAAATGGCACAGGCACGCGCGGCGATTGGCGCGCCGTAGCAGGCATGATGAATTTTATTCATGTGGCCTGAATTTTCTTCCGTTGCACCCGGCGCTGCGTCATGTCACTCTTGTTTTAGACATATAGCCATCCAGATGGCTATAAATAACCTGAGGTAATTATTTCCTGCCGTGACTAGCGCGCGGGAAGACGCGAGGAGTTCCAATGCCAAACAATAGCGCCCCTTTCCGTGCCGATACCGTCGGCAGTTTCCTGCGTCCGGCAGCCATCAAAACCGCACGTGAGCAGTATGCCGCAGGCGCGTTGAGCGCTGAAAAACTGCGTCAGGTGGAAGATGAGCAGATTCGCCACGTGGTTGAACAGCAGCGTGCGAATGGTCTTGAGGTGGTGACTGATGGCGAATTCCGTCGCGCGTGGTGGCATTTTGACTTCTTTGGCGACTTACACGGCGTAGAGCTGTACGAAGCCGATCAGGGCATTCAGTTTAACGGCGTGCAGACCAAATCTCACGGCGTAAAAGTCACCGGCAAGGTGGCCTTTAACCCACAGCATCCGATGCTGGATCACTTCCGCTTCCTGCAAAGCGTCGCAGGGGACGCGGTGGCTAAAATGACCATTCCTAGCCCCAGCGTGCTGCACTTCCGTGGTGGGCGTAAAGTGATTGATGCCACCGTTTATCCTGAGCTGGATGCTTATTTTGACGATTTAGCGCAGACCTACAAAGAGGCCATTGCGGCGTTTTATGCTATCGGCTGTCGTTATTTGCAACTGGATGACACCGTCTGGGCTTATTTGTGCTCGGAAGATCAAAAAAGTCAGATTCGGGCGCGCGGCGAAGATCCAGAGCAGCTAGCGCGGACCTACGCACGCGTGCTGAATAAAGCGCTGGAAGGTAAGCCTGACGACTTAACGGTAGGGCTGCATGTTTGTCGCGGCAATTTCCGCTCCACCTGGATCTCCGAAGGCGGCTACGAGCCGGTTGCAGAAGTGCTGTTCGGTGGGGTCAATATCGATGCTTTCTTCCTTGAATATGACAACGAGCGTTCAGGCGGCTTTGAACCACTGCGTTTCATCAAGCCGGGTCGACAGAAAGCGGTGTTAGGTTTGATTACCACCAAGAACGGCGAGCTGGAAGACCCTGAGCAGGTGAAGGCGCGTTTGCAGGAAGCGGCGCAGTACATCAGCCTCGACCAGCTTTGCCTGAGCCCGCAGTGTGGCTTTGCGTCCACCGAAGAGGGCAACAGCCTGACGGAAGCGCAACAGTGGCAGAAGATTCGTCTGGTGGTCGATATCGCTAAACAAGTCTGGTAAAGCTGTAAACTTGTGCACACAGGCGCGTAAATCGCGCCTTTTGTGCATGTATTTCCCCATTGCTGCTGATATTTCTTGCCTGTTGGAGAAATAATAAGCACATCATCTGATGCTCATTCGCGCTAAACTAAACACTTAAGCTGGTCGGTTGGGTATTTCCAGTAGATCATACTGCTTTTTCGATCCCGTCTTGCCTTTCTTCGCTATAAACGTTTTACTTAGCGCCGTTGTCGATTAATCCCTCTGTGAACAGAATAAAATCAGCTCATATCACCTGTGTTACTCCACAACCGTAAGCATAATGCTCTGGCATCACATGCTAACCCGTTGTCGTGACGCAGAAAGGGACGGCAGAAACCAACTTCCACCGCAACACCAATGACAGGCAGTACAGTTTAATGACACATCGTTTAACCTCGAAGGATATCCTCGCGCTGGGCTTTATGACTTTTGCCCTGTTTGTTGGCGCAGGTAATATCATCTTCCCACCGATGGTGGGTATTCAATCTGGCGAACACGTTTGGGTAGCGGCTATTGGCTTCCTGATCACTGCTGTAGGCCTTCCGGTGATGACCGTTATCGCGCTAGCCCGCGTGGGTGGGGGCGTTGATGCGCTGAGTTCACCGATTGGTAAAGCTGCTGGCCTGCTGCTGGCAACGGCATGTTATCTGGCCGTTGGTCCGTTGTTTGCAACGCCACGTACCGCGACCGTTTCGTTTGAAGTGGGCATCGCCCCGCTGACCGGCGATGGCGCATTACCGCTGTTTATCTATAGCCTGATCTACTTCGCACTGGTCATCGGCATCTCGCTGTATCCTGGCAAACTGCTGGATACCGTGGGTCATTTCCTTGCGCCACTGAAAATTGTCGCGCTGACCGTACTGGGCATCGCGGCACTGGTGTGGCCAGCGGGTGGCGAAATCGCGGCAACGACCGAGTATCAACACGCGGCCTTCTCCAGCGGTTTCGTTAACGGCTATCTCACCATGGACACCCTGGGTGCGATGGTGTTCGGTATTGTTATCGTTAACGCCGCCCGTTCACGCGGTGTGGAAAACGCCGGTTTACTGACGCGCTACACCATTCTTGCTGGCCTGATTGCCGGTGTAGGCCTGACGCTGGTCTACCTCAGCCTGTTCAAGCTGGGCTCGGACAGCGGCAGCCTGGTTGACCAGAATGCCAACGGTGCAGCCATCTTGCATGCGTACGTTGCGCACACCTTCGGTGGCATGGGCAGCTTCTTCCTGGCTGCACTGATCTTCGTCGCTTGTATGGTAACCGCAGTTGGCTTGACCTGTGCTTGTGCAGAATTCTTTGCGCAGTACCTGCCTTTGTCGTATAAAGCCCTGGTCTTTATTCTTGGTCTGTTCTCAATGGTGGTATCAAACCTCGGTCTGAGCCATCTGATCCAGATCTCTATCCCGGTGTTAACGGCGATTTATCCGCCATGCATCGTGTTGGTGGTATTGAGTTTCACCCTGAACTGGTGGAACAAAGGCAGCCGTGTTGTGGCTCCAACCATGCTGGTTAGCCTGCTGTTTGGTATCGTTGATGCCATCAAAACCACCGCGTTTAAAGACGCTCTGCCGGCCTTCAGCCAGCATCTGCCGCTCGCGGATCAGGGACTTTCCTGGCTGCCACCGGCTGTTGCGATGCTGGTGATCGCAGCAGTGGTTGATCGCGTGAAGGGGCGCGAACAGGTGGTTGCTCACTCCTAAGTGACATCGCCGTTCTTCGACAACCACGGGCTTGCCCGTGGTTTTTTCATTTTCACAGGTACAGGTTGTTATGCAAGAAACCAACAAGCTCAAACGCGGACTGAGCACTCGTCACATCCGTTTTATGGCGCTGGGATCGGCCATCGGCACCGGTCTGTTCTACGGCTCGGCGGACGCTATTCAGATGGCTGGCCCGAGCGTACTGCTGGCTTACATCATCGGTGGCCTTATCGCCTATATCATCATGCGTGCGCTGGGCGAGATGTCAGTCAACAATCCGCAGGCCAGTTCGTTTTCTCGCTATGCGCAGGATTATCTCGGCCCAATGGCGGGGTATATCACCGGCTGGACTTACTGCTTTGAAATTCTGATTGTGGCGATTGCCGATGTGACGGCGTTCGGTATTTACATGGGCGTCTGGTTCCCGGAAGTCCCGCACTGGGTGTGGGTGTTGAGCGTGGTGCTGATTATCGGCGCTATCAACCTGATGAGTGTCAAAGTGTTTGGTGAAGTGGAATTTTGGTTCTCCTTCTTCAAGGTCGCGACCATTGTCATTATGATCATTGCGGGTTTAGGCATGATTATTTGGGGCATCGGTAACGGCGGTCAGCCAACCGGCATTCATAATCTGTGGAGCAACGGCGGTTTCTTTGCGCATGGCATTGTGGGCATGCTGCTGTCGTTGCAGATGGTGATGTTTGCCTACGGCGGCATTGAGATTATCGGTATCACCGCGGGTGAAGCGAAAGACCCGGCTAAATCGATTCCACGTGCCATCAACTCAGTGCCGTGGCGCATCCTGGTGTTCTATGTGGGTACGCTGTTTGTCATCATGTCTATCTACCCGTGGAATCAGGTAGGGACGCACGGTAGCCCGTTTGTGATGACCTTCCAGCACCTGGGGATTGCAGCAGCCGCTTCCATCCTGAATTTCGTGGTGATTACTGCCTCGCTGTCGGCCATTAACAGTGATGTGTTTGGTGTTGGCCGTATGCTGCACGGTATGGCACAGCAGGGCCATGCGCCAAAAATCTTCACCAATACCAGTGACCGTGGTGCACCGTGGGTGACGGTTGTGGTGATGATGACGGCGCTGCTGATTGCGGTGTATCTCAACTACCTGATGCCTGAAAAAGTGTTCCTGGTGATTGCCTCACTGGCTACGTTCGCCACCGTTTGGGTGTGGATCATGATTCTGCTGTCGCAGATCGCTTTCCGCCGCAAAATAGGTAAAGAAGCTGCCGCGAAGCTTAACTTCGCGCTGCCAGGCGGGAGCTGGACGGCAGGCGTAGGTGTGGTGTTCCTGTGCTTTATCATCGCCCTGATTGGCTATTTCCCGGATACCCGCGTATCACTGTACGCCGGTTTCGCCTGGGTGATTGCCCTGGTGATCGGCTATCGCTTCGTGCGTAAGCCAGACTAATCTTGTCTTAACAACCGGTCAGCGTGCTGGCCGGTTGTCTTCAGCAATTTCTATCCCTTCAGCAAAAAAACGCCTGTAAACAATCCCTGCAACAGAATTGCGTGAAGCTCATATTACGTAATCATTCATTGTTTCAAATAAACATTCCTTTTTTATCTGTATTCCAGCTATATCAAAAATGAATAGCAGTGGTAAATTTAAGTATTGTACTGATAAATAAATTGATCCTACTATCATTGCACCGTTCACCATGGATAAATAATCAAGCGGGAAGGTTTTTTTATTTTATTGGAAGGTTTTTTTTGGTGCGATGAAATAACCATTGTTGCAAGAGTATTCAATTATTTTTTATCAAAATCACCCCCACGTTAAAATTTAAGAGGAAGTGAGCTATGTCCAGGGATGAATGCGAGTTCATCGTAGAGGTTCTCGATGCGCGCGATTTGGATGATGTTGCATTGCTCTTCAATGACTACCGCATTTTTTATCAGCAGGAAACGGATGTCAGTGCCGCATCCCACTTTATCCGCGAACGTTTTTTCAATAACGAGTCGATCATTTTTGTCGCAAAAGCCGCAGAGAAAGTGATTGGCTTCATTCAAATGTACCCTTCTTTTTCTTCTGTACAGGCTAAGAAAATTTTTATCCTGAATGACTTATTCGTCAGCGCTGGATATCGTCAGTTGAAAGCGGGAGAGAGATTAATGCGTTTCGCCGCAGCGTACGCGAGAAAGCAAAATGCCAGCACGCTGGTACTTGAAACGATGACGGATAATTTTGCAGCGAAAAGCCTATATAAGAAAGTAGGGTATGAACAGGAGTCTGGAGTGGAAATATATGCTTTGAATCTTGAGTAGTATTTCCTGCTGGTCTCTCGTACGCTCAGGGTCATTTGCATCTCGCAAGCGACCCTGGTTTTATTTAATACTGATGCGGTGAGTCAGGCCCAATCCTGACTTATTCAACAAATAATTCCGCAGGCAATAAGGCTTTAAGCTGGTCATAAATAGCGCGGTTTGCCAACAGCACCGGATTGCCATTTTTCAGGCCATCATTGGCGAGATAATCATTGGTAATGCCACCGGCTTCACGCATCAGCACGATGCCGGGTAAACCATCCCACGGCGACATATGTGCTTCGAAATAGCCAATGAGCCGCCCAGCTGCGGCCCAGGCGCTGGTGAGCGCGCCAGAGCCGGTACGTACGAACATTCCCCCTTCGGCCAGTAGCGCGTGAAGCAGCGGCATAATGCTCTCCGGCGGCATGCGGCTGGAGTGGCTGATGCCCAAAACACCTTCGCTCAGCTGTTGGGCAGGGCTTGCCTGAATGCGGGTTTCGTTAACCCAGGCACCTTTACCTTTGCAGGCGTGGAACAGCTCATGATGGTTAGGATCGCATACGATACCGATGAGCGGTTCATTGTGGCTTAACACCGCCAGCGAAACACACCAGTTGTGCAGGCCATTTAAAAAGCAGCTGGTGCCATCAATCGGGTCGATAACCCAGATAAAGCTGGCTCCCTCGATGTCACCGCCACTCTCCTCACCCAAAATACCATCTTGTGGGAAGCGCTCGGCAATCAGGCTTTTTACCAGCTCCTCTACATTACGGTCGGCTTCACTGACCACATCCTGTAGATCCCGCTTGTGTTCCACCACCAACTGATGGCGTTGCTGATACCAGGATAATGCGCGACTGGCCGCCGCGCGTGCCACTTCGCAGGCATATTGATAACGGACATCGATTTCGTTCTGTGCAGCAGAGGCCATCTTCCCTCGTCCTTTCTTCCGGTGTTAAAACGCGACAAAAAGCGATAAATACTTAAGATTTATTTTATTAAGCCGGACTTGAGGGGCGGTGGCAAGGGCTATAGTGGTTTGAGCCCTTACGCGTGGGTTTACAGCTGTTTTTGTCGGGCTAACTGCATCAAACGTGGGTAAAAGCGGAAGAAAAACTGCTCCAGCGCAGCATAGTTTGTAATGAAATCGTCATAGGAGTCACGCAAGGCGGAGAGGCGAGGGCGTCGATGAGCCATGCCGTTGAGTACCGGTGCCAGATAATCCGCCGTGGCGTAGTGCTCCAGCCAGCGTTGACGCCACATGATCGCATTTAGCTCGATAAATCCTTCGGGCGTGCCCGCCTGATGGGGGACGATGGCCTGTTCAGCCAGATCGACAAACGCGGTCAGCGACTGCTGGGGATGCAGCTCTTGCCAGTGACGAGCCAGAAAGTGATCCCATACCACATCCAGCGTGATCGGCGCGACGCGCCGGGTTTGCCCCCGGAACAGCTGCTTTGCCTCGTCGACTTCAGGCAGCGCATCGGTCATGGCGTCCAGCCGACGGTGCATCAGAATGCCATCAGCAACCGCTTCAGGCCACGCGTCATGGGGATTGCCACGAATAAAGTCGCCCAATAAATTGCCTAACAGCGAGCTGTCAGCAAGGTGGGCCAGATGGAGGTGAGCAAGAAAGTTCATGGCGCATTATAGGCTGATGTTCCCTTTGCCAGCCAGCACGTTGAGTGCGGAATCGTTGAGCGGCTAATCCCTCTTTTTGCGTTAGTTCCATGCCAATGGTTCTGCATTGCCCGGTTTTCCGCTACACTATGCCGCCTATTTTTTGAACCTGGTTCGTTGTTGCCATGCGTGTTGCCGATTTTGCTTTTGAATTACCTGAGTCGTTAATTGCCCACTACCCACAGGCGCAGCGCAGTGGCTGCCGCTTGCTGTCGCTGGATGGCCCAAGCGGTGAACTGACGCACGGCGTCTTCACTGATGTGCTGGAAAAACTGCATCCTGGCGATCTGCTGGTGTTCAACAACACGCGGGTTATTCCTGCGCGTGTTTATGGTCGTAAGGCCAGCGGCGGCAAAATCGAAATGCTGGTCGAACGCATGCTGGATGAAAAACGCGTGTTGGCCCATGTACGTGCGTCTAAAGCACCGAAGCCGGGTGCCGGGCTGCTGCTGGGTGACGATGAAAGCGTGAAAGCGACCATGGTCGCCCGTCACGATACGCTGTTTGAAATCGCTTTTGACGATGAACGTGCGGTGCTGGATATCCTCAACAGCGTCGGCCATATGCCGTTGCCACCGTACATCGATCGCCCGGATGAAGAAGCCGACCGCGAGTTGTATCAGACCGTTTACAGTGAAAAACCAGGCGCGGTGGCTGCACCGACAGCGGGCCTGCATTTTGACGAACCGCTGTTACAGGCGCTGCGCGAAAAAGGCGTTGAGATGGCGTTTGTGACCTTGCACGTTGGCGCGGGAACCTTCCAGCCGGTACGCGTTGACAGCATTGAAGATCACACCATGCACTCTGAATATGCAGAAGTGCCGCAAGAGGTGGTCGATGCGGTGCTGGCGTGTAAAGCACGGGGTAATAAAGTGGTTGCCGTGGGAACCACGTCAGTGCGTTCTCTGGAGAGTGCAGCCCAGGCAGCCGATCAGGCGCTGATTGCCCCCTTCTTTGATGACACGCAGATCTTTATCTACCCTGGCTACCGCTATCAGGTGATTGACGCGCTGATCACTAACTTCCACCTTCCAGAATCGACCCTGATTATGCTGGTTTCGGCGTTTGCCGGTTATAAAAATACCATGGCGGCCTATCAGGAAGCCGTGGCTAAAGAGTATCGCTTCTTCAGCTATGGTGACGCGATGTTCATCAGCAAGAATATGCTGGCTATCGACGAAAAAGTCGGTGAATAACTCGCTCACTGATTGCGAGTCGTTTAAATAGAGCAAGAGCCTGGAGAGAAATCTCTGGGCTTTTTTATGCGTGTTCTCGCAATAAAAATTTCCCGCCACGGTGAACTTTGTTATTTCGCGTTAGCGATACGTGTAATTATATTTTCAATCCTTGTCCTGGTGTGAATAAGTAAACACCTGCTTACCTGCCCGCCAGCTTGTTATCTGCCCTGAGTTTATTAGCGTAACGGCTATATCTTTTTTTCATGGAAACGCCACTGGTGGCGGTTATTTAATTCTGCCAGTATCTGCGCCGGTTATTCAAAACGTCAATCATTATCACGCGAATTATTCCTGCGTGATGGCTTCTCTTTGTCCGTCATTCAGGCGGCCCGTTTTGCATTATTTCTCCACTGGGGAAAGGGGCGCTGACGGCCGGTACTTTTAGATCATGGAGTGAACAATGTCCGATAACGGCCAGCTTGCCGCACGTAGCGGTGATGTACTGCACCATCCCTCACTGCTGGCTGATGCGATTGGCGGGATTGCCGAAGGCGCACTCTACGCGGCGGTCTATGTGGGCGGCACGGCCCTGGTCGCAAGCGGGATTGGCGTTGCCATCGGCGTGGCGCTGGTGGTGGGGGCCACGGTGGAGGGCTTTCCGGGTCGCTGGGGGAATGCGGCCGGTGAAGCGGTGGACAGCCTGCTGAATATGCTGGGGTGGCAGGGGCCGCCTGATGGGGTCATCACCACCGGCTCACCCAATGTGATGATTGGCGGCAAACCGGCGGCGCGCGCGGCAGGTAAGGCCGATCCGGCGTATCTCAGTCTGCCTGCTTCTGAAGCGCAGGAAAGTGGCTTACAGCGCGCGCTGGCACTGGCTGCCACCCTCAGCGCGGTGGTCATGCACCCTCAGCCGCTGCTGGAGGCGATGCGCAATGGCCTGCGCAGCGCGGCTGACGCCGATATTGGCAACGCCTTCACCCGCCTGTTTATGGACATGGTGCAACCGGTGGAGGCCAGCGCTGCGCCGCACACCTCTCCGGCTCCGCAGGACCAGATTGCGTGCAGTAAATGGCACCTCGCACCCGGTCCCCTGTTTCTGGCAGAAGGCTCCACCAAAGTCTTTATCAACGGCCAGCCCGCCGCCCGCCACGGCGATCGCAGTACCTGTGAGGCGAAAATCAGTGTGACGGAAGATCACCGGGTGCGCATCGGCGGCGGCACGGTGGTGGTGCGCGATATCCGCAGCGGAAAAAATGCGCTGGCGTGGTTTATCGGCTCGCTGGCCGGGGGTAAGGCGCTTCAGCGGGCGTCTGAACTGGCGCAAAAACTCTATCTGCGCGTGCGCTTAGGCAGAATGCTTAAACGGATCCCCTGTCCCCTCAATACCGCGGCGGGCAGTGCGCGGGCTGCGGCGGGCATGGCGCAACTTCCCGCCAGAGCGGTGCAGACGGCGCATCCGGTCAATATCGCCACCGGGGCCAAGCTGCTGGCGGGCACAGAAGAGTGTGACTTTACCCTTGAGGACCGCGTGCCGCTGGTGTGGCAGCGTGTTTATCACAGCCTCAATCAGGCGGAGGGCGTGCTGGGGCGCGGCTGGATGCTGCCGTGGGAAACCCGCCTGCTGGGGGCGTTTGACGCGCAGGGCAAGCTGGTGCTTACCTGGCGCGATCCGGTCGGGCGGGAGTGTGTGCTGGGCGCGGTGCAGCCGGGTGATGTGGTGCAGTTTCCCACCGACGGCGTGACGCTGTGCTGCGGGCTGAACGGTGTACTGGTGTTGCAGTTCGCCAGCGGGGAGAACCAGCGCTACGAGCCTGACCCCGTCAGACCCGGCGAATGGCGCATGGTGGATATCCACGACCGGCGCGGCAACGTGCAGTACCTCGACTGGGGTGAGGACGGGCGCTTGTCCGCCATCTGCGGCGATAACGAAGCGCTTAACGTCCGGCTCTACTATCACGCGCAGCACGGGCGGCTGAGCCGCGTCTGTCAGGTGACGGTAGAAGATAACACAGAGCATCTGCTGGTGGCGTATGACTACACCGCCAGCGGGGAACTGGTCAGCGTGACCGATGCCGATGGTGTGGTCACCCGCCGTTTCAGCTGGCACGCGAACGGCCTGCTGGCCACGCATCGCTATGCCGGTGGGCTGCGCATCGGCTACGACTGGACGGAGACTGCGGACGGCACGGCACGCGTCTGCGGCTATCAGGTCTTCGACGACAGCCAGCCGGAGGCCCGGCTACTGGAGCAGTGGCACATCGTGGTGGACGAGGCGGGGCGCAGTGCCACCGTCAGTCAGCGTGAGGGCGCGGTCACCCGGCATGACTGGGATGCGCAGCAGCGCATTACCCGCTACGTGGATCCCTGGCAGCAGGAGTGGCACTACCGCTGGGCAGAGCATGAAGAACAACTGCTGGCCACGCAGTTACCTGACGGTGGTCGCTGGCAGTACGGCTATGACGCCCGCGGGCGGCTGGAGGATGTCACCAGCCCGGAAGGCCGCACGCGCACCACCCGCTGGCATGATTACTGGGCGCTGCCGATGCAGCAGGTGGATGAGCAGGGCGGCGTCTGGCGCTGCGAGCGTAACGGGGTAGGGGATATCACCAGCATGACCGAGGCCAGCGGTGCCGTGACCCGTTACCAGGTGAATGCGCTGGGTGACGTGATCAGGGAGACGGATACCGCAGGTAACAGCCGTGACTATCGCTACGACAGCTGCGGCAGGCTGATACGCAGCACCAACTGTTCCGGCAACAGCGCCTGGTGGCGCTATGACGCGCGCGGCAGGCTGACCGACGTCAGCGACTTCGGCGACAATCTCAGTCGGGCGGAATGGAGCCCGGCGGGGCGACTCAACGCCTCTTTTACCCCCGCGCACGTGGAAACGCGTTACCGCTATGACCGATCGGGACGCTACTGTGGCGAGGAAACCTGGCTGGCGGTGAGCGCGCTGGCGTACAACGCGCGCGACCAGGTGGTTGCCCATACCAGCCCTTCCGGTCGCATCACCCGTTGGCAGTATGACGACCGCGGCAATCTGACCACCGTGATCAACCCGGCGGGGGAGCGCTGGCAGCTTGACTACGATCCAGCCGGGCGGCTCAGCGGGCAGCAGGATTATGCCGGCGTCCGCCAGCAGCGGGTCTACGACGCGCGCGGCCGGGTGACAGAAATCACCGATCTGCCTTCTGCCGACGCCGCCCAGGCCGGTATGGAGGCGAGCCCGGCCCCCTGGGCGTGGGTGGACGGGGTGAAATCAGGCAAGCCGGTGCCACCCGCTTCACCCAAATGGCCACAGGAGCCGGACATGGCCCCCCGGACGGTGCGCTACGGGTATGATGCGGACGATCGCCTGGTGACGCGCGACACCGCTGAGCACCATACCCGCTATCGCTGGCAGCAGGGGGATGTGTGCATTCAGCGCTGTGCCCAGGCTGATCTTCAGGCGGACGCAGAGGCGGTCGCGTGGCAGGAGACGCTGTGGCTGCGCTATGACGCCGCAGGCCAACTGATCGAAGAGTCCGGCCCACAGGGGGCGTGGCACATGGAGCGCGATGTGCTGGGCAACCTCACGCACCTGCATCATCCCGACGGCGGTCGTGAAAACTTTATGCGCTATGGCCGTGGTGCGCTGCTCCACCACCACGTGCAGTTCGGGGGTAGAATCACCGAACTGGCGGCGTTCCAGCGCGACAAGCTGGAACGGGAGGTGGAGCGTAGCATGGGGCCGCTGACCCTGCGCACCGGCTATGACGTAGAAGGCCACATTATTCGTCGCGACAGCGAGATCGAGGAACGCGGCTGTGACTGGCAGCCCGACGATCGCCTGAGCGGTGAATCGGTGATTACGTTCGGCCAGCATCATCAGCGCCGCTATAGTTACAGTGCGGACGGGGATTTGCTGCACCACCGCTCGCTGACGGACGATTATTTCCGCTACGATGTCGCGGGTAATCGCGTGGATCGCGCGGACCAGCGCGTCTGGCGAAATCTGCTGACGCGGCTGGGGCAAACCACCCAGCGCTTCGACGGCTTTGGCCGGGTCTGCGAGCGCAGGCTGGCCAGCGGGGTAACGCAGCGGCTCTTTTATAATTCGGAACAGCAGCTGAGCCGGGTGGAGTTCAGCGGCGATGCGCGCTTCAGCCACGTCGAATATGGCTATGATGCGCTGGGCCGCCGCAGCCGCAAGGTGCTGTATCGTCACAGGCCGGTGGGGAAAGATCCGATTGCACCGGAAGTCGTGACCTTTCTGTGGCGGGGCATGCGGCTGGCGGAAGAGCGCAGCAGCCGGCATCCCGGCCAGGCGCTGAAATACCTCTACCACGAAGGGAGTCACGAGCCGCTGGCGCGGGTGCTGTGTGAGGGCAGCGGCAGCAAAATCGAGTGGTATCACTGTGCCCTGAACGGCCAGCCCGAAATGCTGACGGATGAGCAGGGCAAGCTTATCTGGCGCGGTATCCCGCTCGGCTGGGGCAGCTACGGCACCCAGATCGGCAGTTATGATCGCGATGATACGCTGTGGTCGCATCAGAGCCTCGCGCTGCAGGGCCAGTATGTTGACCAGGAAACCGGGCTGCACTATAACCTGTACCGCTACTACTGCCCGCTGACCGCCCGCTTTACCCAGCCAGATCCGATAGGACTGGCGGGCGGGATCAATCCGTACCAGTACGCGCCGAATGCGCTGAGCTGGATTGATCCGTTGGGGTTGAATCGGGATAAATGTAAACCTTCATCGCCGGGCTCAATGCAAAAAGAAGTTGAGCGTGGGCAAGCTCCGCGAGAAATAGAACGAGTCGACAGAGGCCATATCCCTGGTCAGGAGGCACATGTCCATTACTCTGACGGAACTTCTTCTAATGTAAGTGGCGGTGTGCATGATGCCCACCGAGGGGTACCAAATCCCACAAAGAAAGCGCGTAAGTGGCTGATTAGCCATGGATGGACACCACCAGAATAAAGATAAGGGGCATTATGAAAATTTATGGATATGAGAATGAAGATGGTGATTTAGTTTCTCTTCAGGAAATGTCATTACAAGTAACTATTGAGGAGCTAAGGGAATTATCCAATTTCATCATCAACACGATTAATATTATGGAAGAAAATGGAGAAAGTTTTGGGCATGAACACTTTTCTGATTTTATAAAATCAAGAAAGTCTCCAGATATTATTATTACTAAATAAAAAAAGCCGGAAGCGATCTTAACGATCCTTCCGGCTTTTTACTGTAAGCCGCTAATCCAGGCCAGCAACATCTCGATCTGTTGCCGGTTCTGTCTGGTGTCCCGCTTCTGCTGCACATAACGGGTTACTTCCTCGTGCAGACAGGGACAGTCACGGCGAGTCGGTAGCGCGCGGGCCAAAAGTGCGCGTCGGGGCATCGGAAAAAAACCGGGGCGAAACTGGCAGGTCTGGCGTCAGAAAGTAACTTTACATCAGCAGGTTAGGTAGCCTGAAAAGTATGGTCGCACCGGAATCGTCCCGATGACCTGATAGGGTTGGCGGGCGGGATCAATCCGTACTAGTACGCGCCCAATGCGCTGAGCTGGATTGATCCGTTGGGGCTGTCAGCAGCGCATCGAGGACGAATCCAGGCACAAGGCGCATCCCTTGAAGAATCTGTTTCATGGAGCCAGGAACACCCCCTTACGGCAGAGGATGCTAAGAAAATGATGACGGAGCTAAAGGGAAAGTTAAATAAACGTGATTTAGTGCTCAGAAAAGAAGCATTCCAAAAGGCATCGAAGTTCATAACTAATGCTGGTAAATGCGGGGTGTTGATGCACCTGTCAGTAAAACATTTATGCTGAAAGACACGAAGCATGAACGCGTAGATATTGAAATAATTTCTGGAAAAGCATTTTGGAGTGAATATGTTTAATAATTATCTTGTTGATATAGATAAGTATTTGGCGCTAGAGACTTCATTACAAGATTTCTTTTTAAGTATCGTAAACTATAAAAACCCAGTGGACTGTCCATATTACAACACTACCTTTTCAAATGGAGTACCGTTTATGGATGGTGATCCTATATTTTCAGCGAGAAAGAAAAATAATGGACAGGTCATTAAGGTCGTTTTAGATGAAGATACTGATTCAATTAGTGAGTTTGATAACGAAGTGGAAGGTTATTCCATCCATATTATAGTTGCTAATGTCTCTGCCTTGGAGTCAATTAAAGAAAAGGTTATGCATTGGTACGCGAGGTGAGGAATATTCAACGGGGAATGATACATGGATGTATACATCGAGCGTAATAATGATGAGCTATGGAGATGTTCAATGTTTAACACTGGAACTGTCAGAGACTAAAGCAGTTAAGCCAGGGGGTGCTCTTATCCGATGGCATGATTTCCTTAGATGTGGTCCAGATAATGTGAGCGTTGAATGATGTAAGCATTGAGTGTGCGCGTAGCCACTCAACCGCCCCCAGGTGCCCATGCCGGTTGGCAGCAGCGGGCTGGGTTGGTAGAATGCGCCTCTTTTTTCTTAGTCACCAGACTGTTTCTCTGGTGGAGGTCCTGTGAAGTTTGAATTAGATACCACAGACGGGCGCGCACGCCGTGGCCGTCTTATTTTTGATCGCGGCGTGGTGGAAACCCCAGCATTCATGCCTGTGGGCACCTACGGTACGGTAAAAGGCATGACGCCGGAAGAAGTACAGGATACCGGCGCGCAGATCATCCTCGGCAACACCTTCCACCTGTGGCTGCGCCCAGGCCAGGAAGTGATGAAGCTGCACGGCGACCTGCATGATTTCATGCAGTGGCACGGTCCAATCCTCACTGACTCCGGCGGCTTCCAGGTCTTCAGCCTCGGTGACATCCGTAAAATCACCGAAGCGGGCGTACACTTCCGTAACCCAATCAACGGCGATCCGATCTTCCTTGATCCTGAGAAATCGATGGAGATTCAACACGACCTCGGTTCTGACATCGTGATGATCTTCGACGAATGTACCCCGTACCCGGCGGACTGGGACTACGCTAAGCGCTCTATGGAGATGTCTCTGCGTTGGGCACAGCGTAGCCGTGACCGTTTTGATAGTCTCGGTAACAAAAATGCGCTATTTGGCATCATTCAGGGCGGTGTTTACGAAGATTTACGTGATGTGTCAGTAAAAGGTCTGGTAGATATTGGCTTTGATGGGTACGCTGTGGGCGGCCTGGCAGTCGGGGAGCCAAAGGAAGACATGCACCGCATTCTGGAGCACGTTTGCCCACAGATCCCTCACGATAAACCGCGCTATTTAATGGGCGTCGGCAAGCCAGAAGACCTGGTTGAAGGGGTACGTCGCGGCGTCGATATGTTCGACTGCGTGATGCCAACCCGCAACGCCCGTAACGGTCACCTGTTCGTTACCGATGGTGTGGTAAAAATCCGTAACGCGAAGCATAAAGATGACGTTTCGCCGCTGGATGCCGAGTGTGATTGCTACACCTGTCGCAATTACAGCCGTGCCTACTTGCATCATCTCGATCGCTGTAACGAAATACTGGGTGCACGCCTGAATACTATCCACAATCTGCGCTATTACCAGCGTCTGATGGCGGGTTTACGCAAGGCCATCGAAGAAGGTAAATTAGAGCACTTTGTTAGCGAGTTCTACCAACGGACGGGCAAAGCGGTACCGCCTTTAAACGTCTGATTATTCATCAATGAGGGAAAATTAATGAGCTTTTTCATTTCTGACGCTGTGGCTGCCGCAGGTGCACCGTCGCAGAGCAGTCCGTACTCTCTGGTCATCATGCTGGTGGTTTTCGGTCTGATCTTCTATTTCATGATCCTGCGCCCGCAACAGAAGCGTACCAAAGATCATAAAAAATTGATGGATTCGATCGGCAAAGGTGATGAAGTCCTGACCAATGGCGGCCTGGTAGGTCGTGTAACTAAAGTCGCTGAGACGGGTTACATTGCTATCGCGCTGAACGACACTACTGAAGTAGTGATCAAACGTGATTTCGTAGCTGCCGTCCTGCCGAAAGGCACCATGAAGGCGCTGTAATTTCTACTTCCCTAAGGGAACTGCCGTGTTAAATCGTTATCCTTTGTGGAAGTACATCATGCTGATTGTCGTGTTCGTCGTCGGCTTAGTGTATGCACTTCCCAACCTGTATGGTGAGGATCCGGCTGTTCAGATCACTGGCGCGCGCGGTGGCGCCGCCAGTGAGCAAACGTTGGATCAGGTTCAGAACGTATTAAAACAAGATAATATCCAGAGCAAATCTATCGCACTGGAAAACGGGGCGATTACCGCCCGCTTTGCTAACACGGATGTGCAGTTAAGCGCCCGTGAAGCGATTATGAAGGTTCTTGGCGAGAACTATGTAGTTGCCCTCAACCTGGCACCTGCTCAGCCTGAATGGCTGCGGATGCTGTCAGCGGAGCCGATGAAACTCGGTCTCGATCTGCGTGGTGGTGTGCACTTCCTGATGGAAGTCGATATGGATACCGCGCTGGGTAAGCTGCAAGAGCAAAATGCAGACAGTCTGCGTGGCGATCTGCGCGACAAAAACATCCCTTATACCAACGTCAATAAAATCGACAACTACGGTGTGGAAATCCGCTTTGCGGATGCCAACAGCCGTGATGCTGCGATCTCATACCTGACCTCACGTCATCGTGACCTCGTTATCACCAGCAGTGGCAGCAACGCGCTGCGTGCCGTCATGTCTGACGATCGCCTGCGTGAAGCGCGTGAATACGCAGTACAACAGAACATCACGATTCTGCGTAACCGTGTAAACCAGTTGGGTGTTGCTGAGCCAGTGGTTCAACGTCAGGGTGCTGACCGCATCGTGGTGGAACTGCCAGGTATTCAGGATACCGCGCGTGCGAAAGAGATCCTGGGTGCAACCGCAACGCTGGAGTTCCGTCCGGTTAACACCAGCGTTGATGCGCTTTCTGCGTCTCAGGGCCGCGTGCCGGGTGACTCCGAAGTGAAGATGTCGCGTGATGGCCAGCCGGTTGTGCTGTACAAACGCGTTATCCTGACCGGTGACCACATCACGGATTCCACCTCCAGTATGGATGAGTACAACCAGCCACAGGTGAACATCTCGCTGGATAGCGCTGGCGGATCGCTGATGTCGAACTACACCAAGGACAACATCGGTAAACCGATGGCGACCCTGTTTGTTGAGTACAAAGACAGCGGTAAGAAAGATGCCAACGGTCGTGCGATTCTGGTGAAACAGGAAGAAGTGATTAACGTTGCAAACATCCAGTCTCGTCTGGGTAACAGCTTCCGTATCACCGGCATCAATAACCCGAACGAAGCGCGTCAGCTCTCGCTGCTGCTCCGTGCCGGTGCGTTGATTGCGCCAATCCAGATTGTTGAAGAGCGTACCATCGGTCCAACCATGGGCCAGCAGAACATTACTCAGGGACTTGAAGCTTGCCTGTGGGGCCTGATTGCCTCGATTCTGTTTATGGTGTTCTTCTATAAGAAGTTTGGTTTGATTGCGACCAGTGCGCTGCTGGCTAACCTGGTATTGATTGTCGGCATTATGTCGTTGATCCCAGGTGCTACGCTGACCATGCCAGGCATTGCCGGTATTGTGTTGACGCTGGCGGTGGCCGTGGATGCAAACGTACTGATTAACGAACGTATCAAAGAAGAGCTGCGTAATGGGCGAAGCGTACAGCAGGCGATTCACGAGGGGTACAAAGGTGCCTTCTCCAGTATCGTGGATGCAAACGTCACCACCCTGATCAAAGTTATCATTCTGTATGCGGTAGGTACGGGTTCAATCAAAGGGTTCGCGATTACCACTGCAATTGGTATCGGTACGTCGATGTTTACCGCGATTATCGGTACTCGTGCCATCGTTAACCTGGTGTACGGCGGCAAACGCATCAACAAGCTGTCTATCTAAGGAGTGCGTTGTGGCACAGGAATATACTATTGAGCAGCTAAACCACGGGCGTAAAGTCGTCGACTTTATGCGCTGGGATAAGCTGGCGTTTCTCATCTCCGGCCTGCTGATTATTGCCGCAGTGGCGATCATGGGTGTGCGCGGTTTTAACTGGGGTCTGGATTTCACCGGTGGTACGGTGATCGAGATTAACCTGGAAAAACCAACCGACCTGGATACGCTGCGATCAGCACTGCAACAGGCGGGCTTTGATGAGCCGCAGGTGCAGAACTTCGGCAGCAGCCGTGACGTAGTGGTGCGTATGCCACCGACCAGCGGCGCGGCAGGGCAGGAACTGGGTACCAAAGTACTGGCGGTGATCAACCAGACTGCACAGCAGAACGCGACCGTGAAACGCATTGAGTTTGTTGGCCCAAGCGTTGGTAGCGATCTGGCTCAGGCTGGTGCGATGGCGCTGATGTCAGCGTTAATTGCGATTCTGATCTACATCGGTTTTCGCTTCGAATGGCGTCTGGCGCTCGGTACCGTACTGGCGCTGGCGCACGACGTGATCATCACGGCGGGTCTGCTGTCACTGTTCCATATCGAAATCGATTTAACCATCGTTGCATCACTGATGTCGGTGATTGGTTACTCGCTTAACGATAAGATCGTGGTATCTGACCGTATTCGTGAGAACTTCCGCAAAATTCGCCGTGGTTCCTCTTACGACATTACTAACGTCTCACTGACGCAAACGCTGAGCCGTACCATTATCACTTCAGCGACAACGCTGGCGATGATTCTGATTCTGTTCATCTTTGGTGGCGCACTGCTGAAAGGCTTCTCGCTCACTATGCTGATCGGTGTCACCATTGGTACTGTCTCCTCGATTTATGTCTCTTCAGCGCTGGCGCTGAAACTCGGCATGAAGCGCGAGCATTTGCTGGTGCAAAAAGTCGAGAAGGAAGGGGCGGATCAGCCATCGATCATGCCGTAAGCCTGTTTTAGCGCCTCAGCGTTAAAGCAGAGTGAGAGAGGGCGCATAGCAATATGCGCCCTTTTTTATCGCCTGAATTTCACCCGGCTAGTTGCCGCGAAAGCGACTGCGCTGTAAGGCATAAATTTGCTGGAGGGCATCACGTGGGGAAATGGTGCGGAAAATATCACACATCATGCGGGCATCTGCGCGAATACCGCGCCACCAGCCCATTTTTCGGCCCTTCAGTGGGCTGATGACATGTGACCAGCCTACCACCTGTACGTGCAGTTGTAGCTCAATCCACAGGCTGTTCAGCCACACTTCCAGACCGAAACGGGGCAACTGGCGCATCTCTTTGAGCCGATTGGCCACCAGTGAGCGCGGAAATACCCGCTCACCAGAAATATAATCCAGTCCGATGGCGCGCCACAGTAACGGGCTATTGCTGCGCAGGCTAATGGTGGCATCGACACTGTGGTGCAGCACCGGATAGATCAGGGCGGTGATGTCATCGGTACTCAGGCCGACTAAATCCGCATCCAACAGCAGTATGTGGCTACCATGACTGGCGGCGACACCCTGGGCAACGGCGGCGCTTTTCCCCTGATTACGTTTCAGCTGGATCACCCGCACGCGGCGGCGGCGCGCCACATTGACGGTGGCATCGCGAGATCGGTCGTCCACCACAATCACTTCATGAATCAGTGGATGTCCTACCACTGCACTTAACACAGCATCAATGCGGGCGGCTTCATTGAAGGCCGGGATAATGCAGCTCACCGTGATGCAGTCACTTTCAGTCATCGTTCACCCCTGACGCGACAGGGCGGGATGTAGATACTGCATTTTGCCCGTGGTGCTTCCCGCGAGGGTCGTTTTGCAATATTGGCGATGATCTTTACTCCTCATTCATTTGCGGTGCATTCAGTGCGCTGGAAAGGACATTGCCTCGCCAGGTAAAGCTGCGTCCAGCCCAGCACCATAGCCACAGTGCCGGCAGCAGCAAATCGCGGATCATCATCGCCAGCACATCCCTTGCCCGGTGTGGCCAGCCAGCGCTGTACGCCAGTGCCCACTCAGCGCCGTACCACAGCGCCATCAGCATCACGGGCACCAGTGCCGGGATAACCTCTTGCTGTACCAGCCACAGACTGCCGAGCAGTGCGGGCAGAGCACCGAGTAAGATCTCGGGTATGAATAGCCAGAAGAAGCCGAAGCGACGAATACGCGCCCAGCGCAGTTGACGCTGCCAGACGGCAGTAAAGCTGCGGCGACCAATGGGTTGACAGAAGGGGCGTGGTGGCAGAGTGACTTGCAGTCCGGCGTTGCGTGCCATTTTCGTGGAGGCGACATCTTCTGCCAGCTCGGCCCCAAGGGCGATTAAGCCACCGTGCTGCTCCAGCACCTCTCGACGCCAGCACAGGGTTTTCCCTTGAGCAAACCCCTTGCCGATGACATCAGAATTAAACTGCCAGCGTGCCTGGTGGGTATTCAGCATCGCCGCCTCGACGGCACCCCACAAATTTTCTGCCATGATGCCAATCGCTGGAGAACTTACCAGCGCAGTCTTGTCTGTGGCCGAAGCGAGTAACACGCGCAGGTAGTCCGGTGGGAGCAGCAAATTGCTGTCTGCCATGACCAGCCATTCAGCCTGACTGTGCTGAGTGGCTTTCATCAGATTATTGATTTTGGGGTTAGTGGTGGCATGCATGTCGCCGATCAGTAGCTGGGCCTGCTGCTGCGGAAATTCGACCATCAAGCGCTTTATCACAGGAATGATGGGATCGCGCGGAGAGGCAACACAAAACAGAATTTCATAGTGCGGATAGTTCTGCACAAAGCTGGAGCGCAACGTGGCTTCATCAAAGCAGTCCAGTCCGCACACTGGGCGTGCAAGTGTAATAAACGGCAGCGCGGTCGTCGATTGTCGCAGTGGCTGATGTAACCGCCAGCGGACCAGTAACAGTGAGCCGAGCTGAATGAGCGTCAGAAGGATGCAGGCGCTCAGTACCACAATCGTCATCAGATTCATGCCATTCTCTCTTCAGGCTGTTCAAGCTCTGCCAATACGGAAACGGGGGGCTCAGCCGCCTGCAACAGCGGTGCGCCACACCAGTCAATCAGGCTTAATGTTCCGTGATGATCTTCTACCAGCGCGCTCATGCTGCTGATCCAGTCGCCACAGTTAGCGTAAAGTGTGCCCTGATAGTGGTTCAACGCGGCGCGGTGTAAGTGCCCGCAAACCACACCATCGACCCCATGCTGGCGTGCCAGGGCGACCAGCCGCTTCTCGATTAATCCTCCCCACGTCAGCAGGCTGTTAAACGCATCAACAAAGCCGGAGACAAACCCGCTCTGGCGCGGCTGATGATGTCTGGCGGCACAGCGCCGCATCCGCCCTTCAAGATAGCTACCCACCCGTGACATCAGATGGGAGCGACCGAGCCAGAAATCACAGCAGTGACCGTGGGTAATCAGGTAGCGACGCTTGTCGGCCGCCTGGTGGATCACATAGTCATGGTGTGCGGGAATTAACGAAGAGTGAGGATGGGTATCTTGGGGGGCGAGACAGGGATCGTGATTGCCGGGGAGCCGTATCAGCGTCATTCCTGCCGCCTGACGGGCTTTCAGCAGCGAGAGGATCTCATCGTGCCGCGGGCTCCAGAATTGTGGCCGCCTTCGGCCAAGATCGAAAATATCGCCCACCAGATAGATGTTTTCGGCTTCGTGGGTCTGGAGAAAGTGCAGAATCTTCTCCACATGACACCCCTGAGCACCCAGATGTAAATCAGACAGGAACAGCGTGCGATATCGCGCCGCAGCGGGAAGACCAGCATAGCCTGGCATAACGTCCTCCTGATGAGGTGACGGAAAATCAATCAGTTTCCAGATCAGGCGCATTATAGGGGGCGGTATATGGACGTCCGATGACCGTAAGGTTGCAGAATTGTGTTGCAGTCAGGAGAGGGGAGCTTGATGTCAGCAGCACCCGGGCGGTGCTGCTGAACCAGGGATCAGTGCGTCAACGGCTCGCCGTTGCTCATGACGTCATGTACGCGAATGAAACCAAGCTGTTCCGGGGCTAAGCCACCAAGATGTAAGGGCACGGTTACCGAAGATTGTGGCGTCAGGCTAGCGGGAATAACCAGCGTCTGTTGCTGGCTACTGGCATTCAGTGGTTTCCCACTGGTGGGATCAAGTTCACCCCAAACCACGCTGGCGCTCAGCGCCGGTAGTGGCTGATGGTTGCTGCTGCTCAGTGTCAGATCAACCCGGCTACCCTCAACATCCCCTTTGACCTGGCCGAGTGAGAGACGGATTTCGCCCAGTTGGGTTTGTAGCAACACGGGCGTTTTTGCCAGCGGCAGTAACCATGCCCCCTGTGCTGCCTGGCTATTGAGCTGCCCCTGGGTTTCCAGCGCTTCAGCCTGCCCAGTAAGCTGTTGCATCTGCTGGCTCAGTTGACTGACTTCCTGATGCAGTTGCTTGACCTGTGGTGAGGGCGCGGTGCTGCTACAGCCGCTTAAAATGAGCAGTGACAGGGCAAAGGGTGCGCAAAGCGTCCTGTTGAACATGTTTTTTCCTGAATAGCCAATGAAGTGAGTCGCAAGCATGACGACAGATGTTAGCAGCATGAGGCCGTTTTCGCTTCTCTCATAGTCTGGAAAGGTACGCTAATGCATTTTGTTGCTTGCCAGTTCGCGCTACACTGTGAAGATCATTTATCTGGTTTCAGGAAACACCATGCACTGCCCATTCTGCTCCACTGTGGATACTAAAGTGATCGATTCCCGCCTGGTCAGCGAGGGCTCTTCGGTGCGCCGCCGCCGCCAGTGTCTGGTCTGCCATGAGCGCTTTACCACCTTCGAAGTGGCTGAGTTGGTGATGCCACGCGTGGTGAAAAGCAACGATGTGCGTGAGCCGTTTAACGAAGACAAACTCAGTAGCGGTTTAATGAAAGCCCTGGAGAAACGTCCGGTCAGCGCCGATGCTATCGAAGGGGCGGTTAACCACATCAAAACCCAATTGCGCTCGACCGGCGAGCGTGAAGTGCCGAGCAAGTTGATTGGTAATCTGGTCATGGATGAACTGAAAAAGCTTGATAAGGTCGCCTACATTCGTTTCGCTTCCGTATACCGTAGTTTCGAAGATATTCGCGAATTCGGGGAAGAGATCGCCCGCTTACAGGACTAAAGCATGGATCAACATTACATGGCGCGCGCGCTGGAACTGGCGCGGCGCGGTCGCTTTACGACGACACCTAACCCTAATGTCGGCTGCGTGATTGTCCGCGAGGGAGAAGTGGTGGGTGAAGGCTGGCACCACCGTGCGGGGGAACCCCACGCGGAAGTGCATGCGTTGCGTATGGCCGGGGAAAAAGCGCGTGGCGCGACAGCTTATGTCACGCTGGAACCTTGTAGCCATCATGGTCGAACGCCGCCATGTTGTGACGCACTGATTGCCGCTGGCGTCACCCGTGTGGTTGCAGCGATGCAGGACCCCAATCCGCAGGTCGCGGGGCGTGGTTTGTATCGTTTGCAGCAGGCGGGTATTGAAGTCAGCCACAGCCTGATGGCCGCCGAAGCAGAAGCCCTGAATCGTGGCTTCCTTAAACGTATGCGCACCGGTTTTCCCTGGGTTCAGCTCAAACTGGGCGCTTCCCTGGATGGCCGTACCGCGTTAGCCAATGGCGAAAGTCAGTGGATCACCTCACCGCAGGCACGGCAGGATGTGCAACGTTTGCGCGCGGCAAGTTCCGCTATTCTTTCTACCAGTGCCACGGTGCTGGCGGACGATCCTTCACTGACCGTCCGTTGGGAAGAGTTAGATCAACCGACGCGCGAATTGCTGAGTCAGGACGCCTTGCGTCAGCCCGTCCGTGTGATTGTGGATAGCCAGAACCGTGTGACGCCGCAGCATCGCTTAATTACACAGCCAGGGGAAACCTGGCTGATGCGACCACAGCCCGATAACCAGCTCTGGCCGGACAGCGTCAGCCAGATAGCGGTCCCATTGCGTGAGTCCCAGCTGGATTTAGTGGCAATGTTGATGCTGCTGGGCAAGCAGCAAATTAACAGCGTCTGGGTTGAAGCGGGCGCAACGTTCGCCGGTGCGCTGTTACAGGCCGGGGTGGTTGACGAGTTGATTGTTTATTTGGCACCTAAATTATTAGGTGATGAGGCGCGCGGACTGTGTGCGTTGCCTGGGTTGAGCCAACTGATTGATGCACCTCAGTTTACCTTCAGTGATATTCGGCAGGTTGGGCCAGATCTCCGCCTGACGTTGACCCCACGCTGAGTCAGGTCGGAAAAGCGAGAGCAAGCCGCCTTAGACTATGATAGAATCCGCCCCCCTGCGGGGGCTATAAACTACACCCAAAGGATATGTATGAACGTTATCGAAGCTGCTGTTGCCACGCCTGAGGCAAAAATTGCCATTGTTATCGCGCGTTTTAACAACTTCATTAATGACAGCCTGCTGTCTGGTGCCGTTGACGCCCTGAAGCGTATTGGCCAGGTGAAAGATGAAAATATCACTGTGGTCTGGGTGCCAGGCGCTTATGAACTGCCACTGGCCGCGCGCGCGCTGGCTAAAGCCGGTAACCATGACGCTATCGTGGCGCTGGGTACTGTGATTCGTGGCGGCACTGCACACTTTGAATATGTGGCAGGTGAAGCCAGCTCTGGGATTGCCAATGTTGCCATGACCAGTGAAATCCCAGTGACCTTTGGTGTTCTGACCACTGAAAACATCGAGCAGGCAATTGAACGCGCTGGTACTAAAGCGGGTAACAAAGGTGCCGAAGCGGCTCTGACCGCTCTCGAAATGATTAACGTATTGAAAGCTATCAAAGCCTGATTTTAGTAAGGGGAATTTTGTGAAACCTGCTGCTCGTCGTCGCGCCCGTGAGTGCGCTGTCCAGGCACTCTACTCCTGGCAGTTGTCGAAAAACGACATTGCTGATGTGGAATACCAGTTTCTGGCGGAACAAGACGTCAAAGACGTTGATATTAGCTATTTCCGCGAACTGCTGGCCGGTGTGGCGACCAATAGTGCATACCTGGATGGGCTGATGAAGCCATATCTGTCGCGCCAGTTGGAAGAACTGGGTCAGGTTGAAAAAGCCATCCTGCGTATTTCGCTCTATGAGTTGAGCAAGCGCGATGATGTGCCTTATAAAGTGGCCATCAATGAAGGTATTGAGCTGGCGAAAGTCTTCGGTGCTGAAGACAGCCACAAATTTGTCAACGGTGTGCTGGATAAAGCCGCTCCGCAAATCAGACCCCACAAAAAATAATGTAAGAGGCCGGTAATCCCGGCCTTTTTTTATCTGGATTTTATTATGGCCTGTGGCGAATTCGAACTCATTGCACGTTACTTCAACCGCGTCACCAGTTCCCGCCGCGATGTGGAGAAGGGCATTGGTGATGACTGCGCACTGCTGAACCTGCCTGAAAAACAGACGTTGGCAATCAGCACTGATACGTTGGTCGAAGGGGTGCATTTCTTACGGGATATCCATCCCGCTGATTTAGGCTATAAAGCACTGGCAGTGAACCTCAGCGATCTGGCCGCGATGGGGGCCGATCCTGCGTGGTTAACGCTGGCGCTGACGTTACCCGAAGTCGACGAGAGCTGGTTGCAGGCATTCAGTGACAGTTTGTTTGAGCTACTGAATTACTACAATATGCAGCTGATTGGCGGTGATACCACGCGTGGTCCGTTGAGCATGACGCTCGGCATTCACGGGATGGTGCCAGTCGGTAAAGCGTTACGACGCAGCGGTGCACGCCCTGGCGACTGGATCTATGTCACCGGGACATTAGGCGATAGCGCTGCCGGTCTGGCACTGTTACAACATCATCAGCGCATTGCCGACCCAGCCGTGCATGAAGCGCTGATTAAACGCCATCTGCGGCCGATGCCGCGCATTCTGCAAGGTCAGGCTTTACGCGCTCTGGCAAGTTCCGCGATTGATATCTCCGATGGCCTGATTTCCGATCTGGGGCATGTGCTTCAGGCAAGCCGCTGTGGCGCGAAGGTCAATCTGGAGGCGCTGCCGCTTTCTGCTGTATTGCGCGATCATTTTGAGCATGAGCAAGTGATGCGCTGGGCGCTGAGCGGCGGCGAAGACTATGAGCTGTGCTTCACCGTGCCGGAAGTGAATCGTGGCGCGCTGGACGTTGCATTAGGACATCTCGGTGTCCCTTACACCTGCGTAGGGCAAATTCTGCCCGAGGCTGACGGGTTTACCCTGCTGGAAAATGGCAAACCAGCCAGTGCCAGTTTCCAGGGATACGATCACTTTGTGAAGAAGTAGGTTTTAGCAAAAGCACTTCTGTCAGAAGGCCGTGTTCTGGGATTCAGTACACGGCCTTTTCCCCTTACAGGCCGAAGTTTCTCAGTTTGTCAGTCGCATGTTTTGACCGTAGCCTCAATCACCACCTCAACCGAGACCGTAACTAATCAAACCCCACCACGGGATGCGGCTGATAGGCCGACTCCAGCTCAGCGATCTCAATGGAACTGAGTTGCACATCAACAGCCTGTACCAGATCGTTCAACTGCTCCGCGCGTGAAGCACCAATAATCGGTGCGGTGATAGCCGGTTTATGCAGCATCCACGCCAGGGCAACTTGTGCACGGGAAACGCCTTTATCTTCCGCGATACGGGCCACGCGTTGGGCGATTTCAGCATCATTCTCTTCAGTGGCGCTATACAGCGTTTTGCCGTATTCGTCTGAAGCCGTGCGTGCAGTGGCTTCTCCCCAGGGGCGCGTCAGGCGGCCACGGGCCAGTGGGCTCCATGGCAGCACCGCAATCCCTTCAGCCTGACACAGTGGATGCATCTCACGCTCTTCTTCACGCTGAATTAGATTGTACTGGTCCTGCATGCTGACAAACGCGTGCCAGCCTTGATGCTGCTGAGTGTAGAGTGCCTTAGCAAATTGCCAGGCATGCATGGAAGAAGCGCCGAGATAGCGGACTTTACCGGCCTGTACTACGTCATGCAGTGCTTCCAGCGTCTCCTCTAGCGGCGTTTCGTAATCCCAGCGGTGGATCTGTAACAGATCGATATAGTCGGTGCCGAGGCGGCGCAGGCTATCATCGACGGATTGCAGAATATTCTTGCGCGATAACCCCTGAGAGAGATTACTCAGTGAAAAGAACACTTTGGTGGCAATAACTACCTCTTCGCGTCGGGCAAAATCCTTCAGCGCCCGGCCCACGATCTCTTCACTGCTGCCATCGGAGTAGCTGTTGGCGGTATCAAAAAAGTTGATGCCAGCATCCAGCGCCTGCTGAATCAACGGGCGGCTGCTCTCTTCGGGCAGCGTCCAGGCGTGACGTCCACGTTCTGGCTCGCCGAAAGTCATACAGCCAAGACTCAGGCGTGACACCTGGAGATCGGTTTTGCCTAATTGAATGGTTTTCATCGTTGCTTCCTGCGTTATCCTGAAAAAGGTGCAGTAAGCATAGCAGGCGGATACCCCCGCGAAGGGAGTATCCGTGCGGAAGGGATTACTGGCTCAGCCAGTGGGCGATCTGCTGTTCGATACCCACGGCATCTAACTGATAATCATGACGCACTTCTTCCTGCGTACCCTGCGGAATAAACACATCCGGCAGGCCGAGGTTCAGCACTGGCACAGCCAAACGCTTGGCCATCACAAACTCATTTACACCGCTGCCTGCGCCACCTTTGATCGCCCCTTCTTCAAGGGTAATCAGCGCTTCATGGCTGCCAGCCAGCTCGGTAATCAATGCTTCATCCAGTGGCTTAACAAAGCGCATATCCACCAGCGTGGCATTAAGTTTCTCTGCTACGGCTGCGGCTTCTGGCAGCAGGGTGCCAAAGTTAAGGATCGCCAGCTTCTCGCCTTTACGGCGCACAATCCCTTTACCCAGCGGCAGGCTTGCCAGCGGCTCAAGCGTGGCGCCCGTTCCCGTGCCACGCGGATAACGCACGGAACTTGGACCTTCCTGATAGTGGTAGCCGGTATACAACATCTGACGGCACTCATTCTCATCACTCGGGGTCATGATCACCATGTCCGGGATACAGCGCAGGAAGGCGATATCAAATGCGCCCTGATGCGTCTGCCCGTCGGCCCCGACAATGCCACCACGGTCAATGGCGAACAGCACGGGTAGCTTCTGGATCGCCACATCGTGAATCAGCTGATCGTAGGCACGTTGCAGGAAAGTCGAGTAGATCGCCACAACAGGTTTATAGCCGCCAATGGCCATACCGGCGGCAAAGGTCACCGCATGCTGCTCGGCAATCGCCACATCAAAGTACTGTTTTGGGTACTGACGGGAAAACGCCACCATACCGGAACCTTCACGCATTGCCGGGGTGATCGCCATTAAACGGCTGTCATCTTTGGCAATCTCACACAGCCAGTTACCGAAAATTTTGGAGTAGCTTGGTAAACCTTCTGCGCTTTTTGGCAGAGAGCCACTGGCCGGATCGAACTTCGGCACGGCGTGCCAGGTGATGGGGTCTTGCTCGGCAGGGGCGTAGCCTTTGCCCTTTTTGGTCATAATATGCAGGAACTGCGGCCCTTTCAGGCTACGCATATTGCCCAACGTCTGCACCAGCGCCAGCACATCATGGCCGTCTACCGGGCCAATGTAGTTAAAGCCCAGTTCTTCAAACAGCGTACCGGGAACCACCATGCCTTTAAGATGTTCTTCCGTGCGCCGTACCAGCTCTTTAATGGGTGGCAGGCCGGTCAAGACGCGCTTGCCGCCTTCACGCAGGCGTGCATAGGTCTTACCGGAAAGAATTTGGGCCAGGCGGTTGTTCAGCGCACCTACGTTCTCTGAGATCGACATTTCGTTGTCGTTCAGGATAACCAGCATATCGGGCTTGATATCCCCGGCGTGGTTCATCGCTTCAAAGGCCATACCGGCAGTGATCGCGCCATCGCCAATAATACAGGCCGTGCGGCGGCCTTTACCTTCGCGCTCGGCGGCGGCGGCCATGCCCAGACCGGCACTGATGGAGGTAGAGGAGTGACCCACGCTTAATACGTCGAACTCGCTCTCTTCACGCCATGGGAAAGGGTGCACGCCATTCTTCTGTCGAATGGTGCCGATGCGATCGCGACGGCCGGTCAAAATCTTGTGGGGATAGGCCTGATGGCCAACGTCCCACACCAGATGATCAAAAGGTGTGTTGTACACATAATGCAGTGCGACTGTCAGTTCGACGACGCCCAGACCCGAGGCAAAATGGCCGCTGGAACGACTTACGCTATCCAGCAGGTACTGGCGCAGTTCATCACACAGCGCGGGAAGCTTCTCTTTTGGCAGCAAACGTAATTCTTGTACCGTGCCTGCCAGCGCCAGTGTCGGGTATTTAGCAATATCAAAACTCATCAGAGACTCATTATGGAAGTTATTTGTCGCGTTCAATTATGAAACTGGCTAGCGCCCGTAGCGCTGAGGTATCCAGTGACTGCTCAGCCAGTGCATCCAGGGCACTCAGCGCTTCCTGACAGAGATCCCAGGCTTTCTGCCGGGCATTATCTAACCCGAGCAGTGCAGGGTAAGTGCTCTTACCTAAGGCCTGATCGGCACCCTGCGTTTTCCCGAGGGTGGCGGTATCACCGACCACGTCAAGGATGTCATCTTGTACCTGGAATGCCAGGCCAATAGCGGCGGCATAAGTATCGAGCAGAGGCAGCGCCTGTTGGCCGCGCTCTCCGGCGGCCAGTGCACCAAGACGCACGGCAGAACGAATCAATGCACCTGTTTTATGGCGATGGATCTGCTCCAGCTGCGCCAGGTCAACGTTTTTACCTTCCGCAGCCAGATCCAACGCCTGGCCACCACACATACCGGCCACGCCGCTGGCGCGGGCTAACTCAGAAACCATTGCCAGCCGTGCCTGAAGGCTCACGCGCGGCATCTCGCTATCTGCCAGTATAGAAAATGCCAGCGTTTGCAGGGCGTCACCTGCGAGAATCGCGGTATCTTCACCATATTTTATATGGCAAGTCGGCTGACCACGACGCAGAGCATCGTTGTCCATGGCGGGCAGATCATCGTGGATCAGGGAGTAGGCGTGGATACACTCCACAGCCGCTGCAGGTGCATCCAGCGCGGTGGCATCGGCTTGCAGCATCTCTCCGGTGGCGTACACCAGAAACGGACGTAAGCGTTTACCCCCTAATAATGCCCCATATTCCATGGCATTCACCAGAGGAGAACTCTGAAATGGCAGTGGCGCTAAAAACTGGGTCAGGGCGTGATTAACGCGATCGTGACAGGCGCTAAGCCGTTGAGCAAAATCCATTAGTCATTTTCCGGCATGAAAGGGGCAAGTTCGGCGTCTTTGTCATCACTCAGCAGGATGCGGACGCGCTGTTCTGCCTGTTGTAGCGTTTGTTGGCCGCTGCGCGCCAGTTGTACTCCGCGCTCGAATTCATTCAACGCCTCTTCCAGCGGGAGCTCTCCGCTCTCCAGTCGGCTGACAATCTGTTCCAGCTGCTGCAAAGAGGTCTCGAAACTGGCGGGCTGTTCGGCTTTTTTAGGCATATTTTGTGTCAACTCACAGAGTTAGTCATCGTCTGATCAACGGTCATGGTAGCCGAGTCAGATTGATTAGCAAAATGTTCAATGTGAATCAGCTTGCAGAAGCAGTCAGGAGACAAAGGTGGTATACTTCGCGCCCTGGTCGCGGAGGTGCAGTTGATCCCGCGAATTCTCTGATTTTACTCGCTAACAGCGAAAGCTTTTAGCACTATTTTGCTCAATGAACCTGTGCCGCCATGAAGTTTATCATTAAATTATTTCCTGAAATCACCATCAAAAGTCAGTCGGTGCGTCTGCGCTTTATCAAAATGCTTAGCGGAAACATTCGCAATGTACTCAAGACGATCACGGAAGAGATGGCCGTGGTGCGCCACTGGGATCACATTGAAGTCCGTGCAAAAGATGAAAGCCTGCGTGAAGTTATCACCGGTGAACTGACCCGTATTCCGGGTATCCATCACGTCCTGGCGGTGGAAGACCGTCCGTATAATGATATCCATGACATCTTTGAACAGACGCTGGCGCTCTACCGCGACGGGCTGGAGAACAAAAGTTTCTGCGTCCGCGTTAAGCGTCGTGGTCAGCACAGCTTTAGCTCACAGGATGTTGAGCGCTACGTGGGTGGTGGTCTGAATCAACACATTGCCAGCGCGCGCGTACAGCTCACCAAACCGGATGTGACCGTCAATCTCGAAATTGAGAATGACCGGGTGCTGTTAATCACTGGCCGTTACGAAGGTCTGGGTGGTTTCCCGATCGGTAGCCAGGAAGATGTGCTGTCGCTGATTTCCGGTGGCTTTGACTCTGGCGTCTCCAGTTATATGTTACTGCGCCGTGGCTGCCGCGTTCACTACTGCTTCTTTAACCTTGGTGGTGCCGCGCATGAAATTGGCGTTCGTCAGGTGGCTCACTATCTGTGGCAGCGTTTTGGTCGTTCACACCGCGTGCGTTTCGTTGCGATCAACTTCGAGCCGGTCGTAGGCGAGATCCTCGAAAAAGTGGATGATGGCCAGATGGGCGTGGTGCTGAAGCGCATGATGGTACGCGCGGCGTCAACGATTGCAGAACGCTATGGCGTACAGGCGCTGGTGACGGGTGAAGCACTCGGCCAGGTATCAAGCCAGACCCTGACCAACCTGCGCCTGATCGATAACGCCTCAGATACGCTGATTCTGCGTCCGCTTATCTCCCATGATAAAGAGCACATCATCAATCTGGCGCGCCACATCGGCACCGAAGATTTTGCCAAAACCATGCCGGAATACTGTGGCGTTATCTCCAAAAGCCCAACGGTAAAAGCGGTGAAGGCGAAGATCGAAGCGGAAGAGGCGAACTTTGATTTCAGTATTCTGGAGCGCGTGATCGCCGAAGCCAGCAATATGGATATCCGCGAGATTGCACAGCAGGCGCGCGAAGAAGTTCCCGAAGTCGAAACCGTGGCATCGTTCAGCGAAAATGACGTGGTGCTGGATATTCGCTCTATCGATGAGCAGGAAGCCAAACCGCTGGTGCTGGAAGGCGCTGAGGTGAAAAGTTTGCCGTTCTACAAACTCAGCACCCAGTTTGCTGACCTCGATCAGAGCAAAACCTGGCTGCTGTATTGCGACCGTGGTGTGATGAGCCGCTTGCAGGCGCTCTACCTGCACGAGCAGGGCCATGCCAACGTGAAAATCTATCGCCCATAAGCATCAGGCCCCGTGAAAACGGGGCCTTTTTCATTCCAGGTTATGCCGGCTCGTCATCGTAGTTGTAGATACCAGCAGCAACCACCAGTTGGGCTGCAACGGCTCGGGCAGTTTCTTTATTCACCAGCAGATCAATCAACTTCAGCGCAAAATCGATGGACGTCCCGACGCCCTGGCTGGTCAACAGATTGACCCGTGGGTCCCAGGCGACACGGCGATCGACCCAGTGTTTATCAGGAATGGTGTCACGGCGGCTGGGATGGCCGGTCATGTTGCCTACCGGGAACAGATCGTGCGGGATCAGCACTGTGCCGGGTGCCGCGCAAATCGCCGCGACAATACGGCCAGAGACATGAAACTGGCGTACGGTTTCGATCAATAGCGGGCTATCACGGAAGGTTTCTGCGCCGGGCAAGCCGCCGGGCAACACAATCGCCGCAAAATCGTTATCTGCCACTTCAACCAGTGGCGCATCTGCCAGCAGTTTCACGCCGCGTGAGCCGCGAATTTCACGGCTGCCATCGCCTTCTACGCTAGCGGTGACAACGTGCAAACCCGCACGCACCAGCAGATCGATAGTGGTGACCGCTTCTGTCTCCTCACTGCCATGAGCCAGGCAAACCAGTACCGAAGCTTTCGCGATCATAATCAGACTCCTTGCGTTTAATCAGTTCGTACAGTCGGTTATTTTCCGCCACGCTGAAACCGTGTTTACGAGCTTTGCGCACCAGAAAACCATTAATGTAATCAATTTCAGTCAAGCGCTGGGCGCGCACGTCCTGCAGCATAGACGAGACGTTGGCCGCTGTGCTGGCGATCACGTCATAGACGATGTCCTGTAACGCGCCACTGCTGGTATGCAGCCCTTCACGCTCCATAACCAGCGCCACTTCATCACACAGCAACGTGATTTGCGCGCGTTTATCATGCAGTTCACCGTTGCTACAGTTGTACTCCACGCTCAGCGGGTTGATGACGCAGTTAACCGCCAGCTTACGCCAGCAGGCGGCTGCGATGTTATCGTGCCATGCCACATCAGGCAGGGCCTGGTGGAGCACATCCGCGAGGTCACTGTGCGCCATACTGGCGCGGTTGCCTGGGCCAATATGGGTAATGCCATTGGCGATGTGGCGCACATAGCCCTCTTCACGCAGCGCTGCATGGGTGGTGATCCCCCGCACTAACGGCTGTGGCAGCCCTTTTAGCTCTTCCATGGTCCCCATACCGTTATGCAGCAGCAGCACCGGACATTCGGCAGGCAACAGGGCCTGCAGGTTTTTTACCGCCTGGGAAACCTGAGGGGCTTTCAGCGTGACTAAGAGCAGTTGGCTTTGTGAAAGAAACAGCGGGTCATTAGCAATAAAAGTGCTCTCGCTGCGGTTACCTTCAGTATCAATCACCTTTACTGAACAGTAAGGCTGAGGTACGCGTAACCAGCCCTGTACTTCATGGCCCTGGCGGGCCAGCGCGGCGAGCCAAACCTGGCCAATGGCACCGCAGCCTAATACGGTAATCTTCATTTTGCCTCCCGCTGGCGGTTTCTGGTGTTAACGCCCTATCTACACAGTATAGCTTTCAGCGTTATGCGATTTTATTTACTGGCACAAGACGCGTATTATGCCTGTCACTTTAGCGTCAGGAGAAGAAAAGATGCCATCTTTCGATATCGTTTCAGAAGTCGAGTTGCCAGAAGTACGGAATGCAGTCGAGAATGCCAACCGTGAACTCTCTACTCGTTTCGACTTCCGTAACGTGAGCGCCAGCATTGAGCTCAACGAAAAGAATGAAACTATCAAAATCACCAGCGAGTCTGATTTCCAGGTGAAACAGATCGTGGATATTTTGCGAGAAAAGCTGCTGAAACGCGGCATTGAAGGGGCGGCGATTGAAGTCCCGGAACAGATTGAACACAGCGGTAAAAGCTGGTCTTTGGAAGCCAAGCTGAAAAAAGGCATTGAAAGCGACGTTGCCAAAAAGCTGGTTAAGCTGATCAAAGACAGCAAGCTGAAGGTGCAGACCCAGATTCAGGGTGAAGAACTGCGCGTTACCGGCAAATCACGTGATGATCTGCAAGGCGCCATGGCGCTGGTACGCGGTGGTAACCTGGGGCAGCCGTTCCAGTTCAAAAACTTCCGCGATTAATCCTGCTTTTCCCGCGCAGCCCGCCGATAGAGCGTGCTGCGTGCTACTCCCAACGCCTGCGCCGCTTTACTGATATTTCCGTCAAAGCGGTGCAGCGTTTCTGCAATCAGCTTCTCATCATGTTGTTGCAACATCACCGACGCTTCCGCTTCTGGAGGACGGTAGTCGTGCGGCAGATTATCTTGTCCGAGCACTTCGCCATCATCCGCTAAGGCCAGCAGCACTTTTAACAGACTGCGCAGCTGGCGGACGTTCCCCGGCCAGGGCAATTGCGCCAAAGACTGCAGCAGCTCTGGCCGCAGTTGGACATTGCGCGCATCACCATCCAGCTCTTGCCACAACCGGCGAATAAAGTCCGGTAATGCAGGCCAGTCACGCAGGGGAGGAATCGCGAAAGAGAACTCCTGTAAACGGTAGAGTAAATCTTCACGGAATGCGCCTTCAGCCACTCGCTGTGCCAGGTTGCGGTGTGTTGCGCTAATCACGGCAAAATTCACCGGCCAGCTCCGGCTAGAGCCGAGCGGAGCAACCTCTTTTTCCTGCAACACGCGCAGCAGGCGCGTCTGGAGTGCCAGTGGCATATCGCCAATTTCATCCAGGAACAGCACACCGCCGTCCGCCTCACGAATTTTACCGATATAGCCATTTTTACTGGCCCCGGTAAACGCCCCCGCCTGATAGCCAAACAGCTCTGATTCAATCAGGGATTCGGGAATCGCGGCGCAGTTGATGGCGACAAACTTACCCGTGTTCCAGCGGCTTTGCTGATGCAATGCCCGGCTGAGGTACTCTTTGCCGCAGCCTGTTTCGCCCTGAATACAGAGAGAAACTCCGGCGTTAAGCAGGCGCACCATTTTTTCGCCATCACGCTGGAGGGAAAAGGGCAGGCTGTGGTCGCCGCCGCTGCTAACGGCATGGTGTACTCTGGCAGGGGCACGCAAGCGGAAATAGTACGCTTGTTGCTGGTGGGTGATCACCGGCAGCGGAAGTGAAGTCGCAAGCTGTTCCTGTAACGGGAACAGCTGATCAAAACGCAGCAGGCCAAATTGCTCCGCGCCCAATGCCAGTTCGCGCGTCGCTACCCGATTTGCCGCCATGAGAATATTGTCTGAGAACACCAGCAGGAGCTCTTCACCGGTATCAATCCCCTGTGGCTGAACATGCAGGCTCATCAACCACTGTTGTGGGTGCAGGCTCTGTTTCACCCAGAGGTATTCGATCTGCCGGGCCGCCTGTTGAATCCATTCCAACGTGTGCGGATGGGAAAAGTGTGCCGGGCCGGAAATATCCAGCACGCCGGCTATTTGGCCGTTGGGGGTTTGCAGCGGGATCGCGGCGCAGTAGAGGTTCTGATTACTGGTGAGGAAATGTTGGTCGCCGGTGATTTCACAGCTGTCATCAATGGCTAAAGCCGTGCCAATAGCATTGGTGCCACGGCCACATTCACTCCACAGGTTGCCCGGAGCCAGCGCGAAACGCTGTGCTTTCTGCATGGCGTGCATGTCACCAAAAGTATTCAGCACCAGGCCGGTGGCATCAGAAAGAATCACGACGGATTGTTTATCAGCAATTTTTTGTGCGAGGGCATTAACGATGGGCTGGGAAAACTGCTGCAAACCGGCATGGGTGGCGATCAAATCAGCCAGTTCACCCTGGCGCACACGGGGAAAATCATCAGCATTGCGCTCTAATCCATACTGTTGACTGCGAAACCAGGAATCTGTCAAAACGGCATCAGCATCAATGTGTGTGGATGGGGTTCCCTGCATTTTGACCTCATACGCCTGTCCTGAATGTTGCGACATTGTAGCGCTGTGGTTTTTACAGTGTTGCGATTTGCAACACAGAAGCAGAAATTTCTTGCGGTTAATCCGATTGTCGCTCAATCAAATGTCATTAATGCAATGATATTAAAAGCTATTTTTTTCAGATGTAAAAGTGGCACGCCATCTGCTTTAGGGAAACGGGGAGGATAATTTTAATCGCATTCCAATCTCCTCCTCTGCTCATCAGACCCTACACGAAGGAGTTAGCGATGCGTTATGCACATCCTGGAACGCCAGGTGCGCTGGTTTCATTTAAAGCGACCTACGGCAACTATATTGATGGCGAATTTAAAGAACCGCTCAGCGGTCAGTATTTTACTAACACCTCTCCGGTGAACGGCAGCGATATTGCCCAGTTCCCTCGTTCAGATGCACGAGATATTGAGCTGGCGCTGGATGCCGCCCACCGAGCCGCTGATGCCTGGGGAAGGACCAGCGTACAGCATCGTTCAACGTTGCTGCTACAAATTGCCGATCGTATTGAAGCCAATCTTGAGTACCTGGCGGTGGCGGAAAGTTGGGATAACGGCAAACCCATTCGTGAAACCCTGAATGCCGATCTCCCTCTGGCAGCCGACCACTTCCGCTACTTTGCTGGTTGTCTGCGTGCGCAAGAGGGAAGTGCCGCTGAGATCGATCAGCACACCGTTGCCTATCACTTCCACGAGCCTTTGGGCGTCGTCGGGCAAATTATCCCCTGGAATTTCCCGTTACTGATGGCCGCCTGGAAACTGGCTCCGGCACTGGCGGCGGGCAACTGCGTAGTCTTAAAGCCTGCTGAGCAGACGCCGCTGGGGATCACCTTACTGCTGGAGCTGATTGGCGATCTGCTGCCGCCAGGGGTGCTGAACGTGGTGCAAGGGTTTGGTCGCGAAGCCGGTGAAGCACTGGCAACCAGCAAGCGCATCGCGAAAATTGCCTTCACCGGATCGACACCGGTTGGCCGTCATATTATGGCCTGTGCCGCCGAGAATATTATTCCGTGCACCGTCGAGCTGGGCGGCAAATCGCCCAACATCTATTTTGCCGATGTACTCCAGGGCGAAGAGTCCTTTATTGAGAAGGCGGTTGAGGGACTGGTGCTGGGCTTCTTTAATCAGGGGGAAGTCTGTACCTGTCCGTCACGCGCGCTGATTCATGAATCGATCTATGCGCCTTTTATGGAGCGAGTGCTGGCGAAAGTCGCCACGATTCGCCGTGGCGATCCGCTGGATACGGAAACCATGGTGGGTGCCCAGGCCTCACGCCAGCAATTCGATAAAATCTTGTCCTACATCAATATTGCCCGGCTGGAAGGGGGGCAAATTCTTACCGGGGGGGACAGAGCAACGCTCTCAGCCGAGCTGGATAGTGGTTTCTACATTCAGCCCACCCTGATCAAAGGTGACAACGCGATGCGCTGTTTCCAGGAGGAGATTTTTGGGCCAGTGATTGGAATTACCACCTTTAAAGATGAGGCAGAAGCACTGCGGATCGCTAATGAAACGCAGTTTGGTCTGGGGGCGGGGGTGTGGACGCGCGACACTAACCTCGCTTATCGCATGGGCCGTGGCATTAAAGCGGGCCGCGTCTGGACCAACTGTTATCACATCTACCCGGCGCATGCCGCATTCGGGGGGTATAAACAATCTGGCGTAGGGCGTGAAACGCACAAAATGGCGCTGAGCGCCTATCAACAAACCAAGAATCTGCTGGTCAGTTACGACACGACTCCCCTGGGCCTGTTTTGAGCCTGCTGAATCCATTTATGAGGTGACAAGATGACAACGATGAAAGCCGCAGTGGTTAAAGCATTTGGTGAACCTTTAGTGATTGAACAAGTCCCGGTACCGGAAGTAAAACCGGGCACTATTCTGGTCAAAATCGCCGCGACCGGCATCTGCCACACGGATTTACATGCCGCTGAAGGTGACTGGCCGGTGAAACCCACGCCACCGTTTATCCCTGGGCATGAAGGGGTGGGTGAGATTGTTAAAGTGGGCGAGGGAGTTAAACATCTTAAAGTGGGCGATCGCGTCGGGGTACCGTGGCTCTATTCGGCCTGTGGCCACTGTGAACACTGTCTGGATAGCTGGGAGACACTGTGCCATGACCAGCAAAATGCGGGCTATTCGGTAAACGGTAGCTTTGCCGAGTACTGTCTGGCCGATGCGAACTATGTTGGCATCCTGCCAGATAACATCAGCTATAACGAAATTGCTCCGATTCTCTGCGCGGGCGTCACCGTCTATAAAGGCCTGAAAATGACCGAGACCAAGCCCGGTGACTGGGTGGTGATTTCGGGTATTGGTGGCCTGGGACACATGGCCGTCCAGTATGCAAAAGCCATGGGGCTGAACGTAGCTGCGGTAGATATTGATGACGAGAAGCTGGCCTTTGCTAAACGTCTGGGTGCTACCGTCACCGTCAATGCTAAAAATGAAGACCCGGAGAAGGTGTTCCAGGAAGCCTTTGGTGGCGCGCATGGTGTGTTGGTAACGGCGGTGTCGCCGAAAGCGTTCCAGCAGGCGATTGGTACGTTGCGCCGTGGTGGCACCATGGTATTGAACGGATTGCCGCCAGGCACGTTTGATCTGTCGATTTTCAATATGGTGCTGGATGGCATCACGGTGCGTGGCTCTATTGTCGGCACGCGGAAAGATTTACAAGAGGCGCTGGATTTTGCCGGTCAGCACAAGGTGAAAGCCAATATTGCGGTAGAACCGTTGGTGAATATCAACGATATCTTCGCCCGCATGCATGCCGGTAAAATTGAAGGGCGAATTGTGGTGGATATGGCACTGTAATCGCAGCAGATTGCGCCTCAGCGAGGCGCAATCTTTTACCTGAACATCAGCAGGTTGCAATCATCGCTTCCAGATCGCCACGGTTGGTGACTTTACTGTCGATTTTGATATAGGCGCTTTTCTCTTCCGGCACGATAAACACCGAAGCAACGCCGGGCTGCGCTTTCAGACGCTGCTCAAGGTTCGGTACGGCCAACACGGCATCGCTCAGGACGATACGCAAGCTGCTAACGTAGGGCGGTTCTGCCATGGTGAAACTGACCACCAGCCATACGGCGGCAACCAGTGCGCCAACCAAAAACACTTCCGGTGCACCAAAGTGACCAAATAACCAGCCACCGAGGCTGCCACCAATCGCCACGCCAATAAACTGGCTGGTGGAATAGACGCCCATTGCGGTGCCTTTGTAGCCCGGAGGGGACTCTTTGCTGATCAGAGAAGGCAAAATCGCTTCCATCAGGTTAAACGCAAAGAAGAAGACCTGAACACCAACCACTAACGTCCAGAAGTGAGCGCCCGCCATCCACAGGATCACTTCAGCCAGAAGGATTAAAGCCACACAGGCAACAAACACGCGCTTCATTTTACGCTTCGCTTCGGCGTAAATTATAAACGGCACCACCGCGACAAAGGCGATCAGCATGGTGGCTAAATAGATTTTCCAGTGCTCGGCAGCGGGTAAACCTGCGGTTTCAAACTGACCCGGCAGTGCGACAAAGCTCGACATCAATAAAATATGCAGGCACAAAATACCGAAGTTGAGTTTCAGCAGTTTAGGATTGGCCAGCACTTTACGAATACTGCCCTTCACCATGCCGGATTCACGGTTCAACACATGATTCGGTGCATTCGGCACCACCAGTAAGGTGATGACAATCCCCAAAGTGGCAAGAATCGCAATCATCCAGAACAGGGCATGTAAGCCTAATGCATGGGTAACAATCGGGCCGATAACCATCGCGATAGCGAAGGTGACACCAAAACTGATACCGATAAACGCCATGGCTTTGGTGCGGTTCTGCTCACGAGTCAGGTCTGATAGCAGCGCCATCACCGCGGCTGCAATAGCACCGGAACCTTGCAGGGCACGGCCAAGAATAATGCCCCAGATCGAGTCTGTGCAGGCGGCAATCACACTGCCCAGAACGAACATTAATAACCCGCCAACGATCAGCGGTTTTCGGCCAACCCGATCAGAGATCAAACCAAAGGGGATTTGGAAAACCGCCTGCGCCAGACCATAGATACCAATAGCCAGACCAATTAATGTCTCATTTGCGCCCTGGAGTGCCATACCGTAGGTTGTAAGCACAGGTAACACCATAAACATTCCCAGCATACGCAGGGAAAAAACCGTACCCAGACCCCATGTCGCACGACGTTCCGTGGGGGTCATTTTATTATCGTTCATTCCAACCTCTTATTATCGACTGCCACCATTTTAAGCAGTGGGGGAGGGCGGGTAAATTATTAGTTTTTAAGCAGTAGTAACAAAAAGAAAGGGCGCTATAAGCGCCCTTCAGAGTCATGTTGCTGCGGTATTACCAGACGTAGGTCAGGAGGTCTTTCGAGGCCGGTGCCATGAAATCAACTGACATCATCACACTCAGCGCGGTGACTACGACAATGGAGAACACAAACAGTTTACGCGCCCAAACTTTGTCGTCTGCGGTTTTGTAACCTGAAAGTGCCATGCCCAGCCACCAGACACTGACTGCTGCTGCTACGGCAAGGTATTTGTAACCCGCGTAACCGCCAAGAGAGAGCATGACGGTGGCGATCATAAACGCCAGAATATAGAGCGTAATATGGTTTTTCGCGACCGAGATACCTTTTACCACCGGCAGTACCGGAATGTTGGCAGCCTGGTAATCTTTAAAGCGGAAGATCGCAATCGCATAGGAGTGCGGCATCTGCCACAGGCTAAAGATCGCCAGCAAAATCAGTGCGCCAGCATCAAATTCGTTGGTGACAGCACAGTAGCCGATAACCGGCGGCGCAGCGCCAGAGAGGCTGCCAATCAGCGTACCGTAAACGGAATTACGCTTCATATACAGGCTGTAAACACCAACGTATACCACGAAGCCCATCACCGCTAGCCACATGGCCAGCGGGTTTGCGCCAACGTACAGCAATGCGAAGCCAGCAATACCTAACACAGTGGCATAAGCCAGGCTTACTTTCGCGGAGATGAGTCCTTTAACCAGCACTCGATTCCTGGTCCTCTCCATTTTCTTGTCGATATCACGGTCGATCACGTTGTTAAACACACAACCTGATGCTACGACCAGCGAAACGCCAACCAAAGCGGTGAGAAACAGGGCGTAATTAATGCTGCCTTTGGAGGCCAGCAAAAATCCGCCGATGACAGAAATTAAATTCCCGAAAATAATTCCTGGTTTAGTTACTTGCAGGTATTGCTTAATCATCACTTATGACTCTTTAGTGGGGCATCATGTTGTAGTTCAGGTTCCACATAATCCACAGTGAGCCGACCACGACAATCAGGATGATCAGTGCTGAGAACACAATGGCGACCATGTTCCAGCCACCCTCAGACTTGCTATCCAGATGCAGGAAGTACACCAGGTGAACCAGGACCTGAATGATGGCACAGGCAATAACTACGCCCAGGGTAGCACCGTGAGATGCGCCGCCATCCATTACCATCCAGAACGGAATACCGGTCAGGATGATAGAGAGGATGAAGCCGATCATGTAGGACTTCACGCTACCGTGTGATGCACCATGTTCGTTTGCAGTATGACTCATTACATAGTCCCCATCAGATAAACAACGGTGAATACGCAAATCCATACCACGTCCAGGAAGTGCCAGAACAAGCTCAGGCACATGATACGGGTACGGTTAGTCGGGGTCAGGCCACGTTTGGCAACCTGGAACATCAGTACTGCCATCCAGATCAGACCAGAAGTTACGTGCACACCGTGCGTACCAACCAGGGTAAAGAAGCCTGACAGGAAGCCACTACGGTTCGGGCCAAAGCCTTCTTCAATCAGGTGATGGAATTCATAGATTTCCATCCCGATGAAGCCGAGACCGAACAGGAAGGTCAACGCCAGCCAGCCGAGAACGGCGCCTTTGTTTTCCTTGTTCATGTTAATAACTGCAAAGCCATAGGTGATGGAGCTCAACAACAGCAGTGCTGTTTCGCCCAGTACGAACGGCAGTTCGAAGATATCTTTACCTGCCGGACCACCGGCAGTGCTGTTTACCATTACTGCATAGGTGGCAAACAGGGTGGCAAAGATAATGCAGTCACTCATCAGGTAGATCCAGAAGCCAAAGACTTTATTGGCTCCTGCATCGTGATGCCCATGCTCCGCATGGGCGTCGTGGTGTTTATTCACAGTTTGCGTCGACATTATTTCAGACCTGCTTTGCGGATTTCGTCAAAGTGCGCGTTTTCGATTTTCTCGACTTCGCTAACCTGTACGTAGTAGTCCACGTCTTCGTCAAAGCTCTTAACAACCCAGCTGACAATCACGCCCAGGAAGCAGACGATAGCCATCCACCAGATATGCCAGATCATCGCGAAACCGAATACCGTAGCGAATGCAGCAATAACAATGCCCGCGCCGCTGTTTTTCGGCATGTGGATCTCTTCGTAGTGCTCCGGCTGCTTATACGCTTCGCCTTTTTCCTTCATTTCCCAGAACGCATCGCGCTCGTGGATGTGAGGGATCTTAGCGAAGTTATAGAACGGAGGCGGAGAAGAGGTTGCCCACTCCAGTGTACGGCCACCCCATGGGTCACCGGTCACATCACGGTTCTGATCGCGATCGCGTACTGAAACATAGAACTGAATAACCTGACAGATGATACCGCAAGCCACCAGGCCCGCACCGCACGCTGCAACAACCAGCAGAGGGTGGAACTGAGGATCGATATCCTGGCTAATACGACGGGTCATACCCATGAAGCCCAGTGCGTACAGCGGCATAAAGGCAACGAAGAAGCCGATAAGCCAGAACCAGAATGCTGCTTTACCCCAGAATTCGTTCAGCTTGAAGCCGAATGCTTTCGGGAACCAGTAGGTAACACCAGCCATACAACCGAACACCACACCACCGATAATAACGTTATGGAAGTGGGCAATCAGGAACAGACTGTTGTGCAGAATGAAGTCTGCACCTGGCACTGCCAGCAGAACACCGGTCATACCACCGATAGAGAAGGTGACCAGGAAGCCAACGGTCCACAGCATCGCAGAGTGCATTTCAACGCGACCCTGGTACATGGTGAACAGCCAGTTAAAGATTTTAACCCCGGTAGGAATGGCGATGATCATCGTCATGATACCGAAGAAGGCGTTCACGTTAGCGCCTGCACCCATGGTGAAGAAGTGGTGCAGCCAAACAACGAACGACAGTACGGTAATGGCGATGGTTGCCCATACCAGAGAGGTGTAACCGAACAGACGCTTTTTGGAGAAGGTTGCAGTAACTTCTGCAAACACACCAAATACTGGCAGAACCAGGATGTACACTTCCGGGTGACCCCATACCCAGATCAGGTTGACGTACATCATCATGTTGCCGCCAAGCTCTGAGGTAAAGAAGTGGAAATCAAGGTAACGGTCCAGCGTCAGCAGGGCCAGAGTTACGGTCAGTACCGGGAACGCTGCAATGATCAGTACGTTAGTACACAGTGCTGCCCAGGTGAATACCGGCATTTTGAACAGGTCCATGCCTGGTGCGCGCATCTTCAGAATGGTCACGAAGAAGTTCACACCGGTCAGGGTTGTCCCGATACCTGCTAACTGTAGACTCCATATCCAGTAGTCGACCCCGACCCCCGGGCTATATTCGGCACCTGATAGCGGCGGGTAAGCCAACCAACCAGTCTGTGCGAATTCACCAACACCCAGAGACAGGTTAACCAGTACCACACCGATAGCGGTAAACCAGAAGCTCAGGTTGTTCAGGAACGGGAAGGCAACGTCACGCGCACCGATTTGCAGCGGCACAGCGATGTTCATTAAGCCTACGACGAATGGCATCGCCACGAAGAAGATCATGATTACGCCGTGGGCGGTAAAGATCTGATCGTAGTGGTGCGGCGGGAGTATGCCGGCTTCACCGGCCGAAGCCATAACCTGTTGGGTACGCATCATTACTGCATCGGCAAAACCACGCAGCAGCATGACGAAAGCCATGATGCAGTACATGATACCCAGTTTTTTATGGTCGATGGAGGTTAGCCATTCAGACCACAGATATTGCCACTTACCAAAGTAGGTGATGGCTGCAACGAGCGCCAAACCACCTAAGATGATTCCTGCCACCGTAACCATGATAATCGGTTCGTGGTACGGAACTGCATCCAGTGTTAATTTTCCTAGCATCGTATTATTCCTCTGCTCCAGCGGAAGCGGTGTGACTCATGTCCATACCTTTAGGCATGTCCATTTTCTCGTGGCCGCTCATGAACTGGTCTACAACCTGCTTAAACAGTTCAGGATTAGCTTGGGAGAAATATTCCACCGGGTTGTTTTCACTAGGCGCTGCGACCTTTTTGAAATCATCCATGGTGGTCAGCGTGTTAGGTGCCGCTTTAACGGTAGCAACCCACTGCTGGAATTCCGCATCATCTTTGGTCGCAATGGCTTTGAACTTCATGCCAGAGAAACCACGACCGCTGAAGTTCGCCGAGATACCATCGAATGTTCCTGGCTCATTGGCGATGAGATGCAGTTTAGTCTGCATACCGGCCATGGCGTAGATCTGGCTGCCGAGCGTAGGAATAAAGAAGGAGTTCATGACGGTGTTCGAGGTGATCTTGAAGTTCACTGGGGTGTTTGCCGGGAAGGCAATCTGATTGACGGTCGCAATACCCTGTTCTGGGTAGATAAACAGCCATTTCCAGTCCAGCGCAACGACATCGATCTCAACCGGTTTAACATCCGAGACTAGCGGTTTGCTAGGTTCCAGTGCGTGGGTTGATTTCCAGGTCAGTACACCAAGGAAAATGATGATCAGGATCGGGATGGTCCAGACCACAGCTTCCACTTTATTGGAGTGCGACCAGTTAGGGCTATACTTCGCTTGAGTGTTCGATGCCCGATATTTCCAGGCAAAAAACACCGCCATAAAGACTGCCGGGATTACGACGATCATCATCAAGCCGAAAGCTGTCAGAATCAACGAACGTTGCTCCAGTGCAATCTGTCCTTTGGGATTTAACAACGCACTATCACAGCCACTGAGTAATACAGCGCCTGCGATTAATGACAAAATCCCCAAACTTTTATTGTATTTCCTGAGTCTCATTTAACGACCTCAATGACATAGGGCTCTATTGTCGTTTAAGTGTGCGCGCATTTTACGGGAAGGTTTCAGCAGTGTAAACCAGCTTCAGGTTGCGTCAACAGCGTGTTCACACCTTTTGCTAAGGGTGTCACAGATGTTGCCTGACGTGACAAATTGTGAGTGCTGACAAGGATTTGGCGTTGTTATAACAAAAAGCGATGGCAGTAACCGCAGAAAAAACAGGGAAAGTATAAACCTCACTAATTGTGCTCAATTATTTAACATTTTTGTATCATTTTTGGCGATGAAATGACACAACCAGTCGCTTATTAGCCTTTAAATAATTAGAGGGGCATGTTAAACCGCTGTGTAATTATTTAAGAAAAATAACACCCGATGATAAAAATAATCTGCACAATTAATTTTATGCCGTTTTTATCTAACGACCTGCCAGTAAACACTTACTGGAATTTCTGTTGAAAAAATCAGCGATCCCGGCGAGTGGCAAATATATCCAGTATTACCCCTGCCGCCACCATTAGCAGCGTCACACTCAGGCCTGCGCTAAACAGGTAGTCCGCCAGATGTGGAGGTTGCCAAGATGTTGTGGCACTCATTGCCAGAGATAACAACCAGATGGCTAACAACAGACAGCCAAAGCCAAAGCCCTGGGTGACCAGCCGGTAGTGCGCTTTCCAGCGTGTCCGTGGCAGAAACTCACCGGTTTTCTGCACGCTTTCCAGCGCAGGACGACAAGCCGCTAATAAGAGTAGACCAGGAATGGCCGCGATGACGCTAAAGGCATAAAAACCTGGCCAGTTCCACAGTTCAACCAGCCAGCCTGCTGCCGGGCCGACATAAACGCGACCCACGGCTGAAAGGGCGGAGAGCAGGGCAAACTGCGTGGCGGAGAAGGATTTGTTACACAGGGTCATTAACAAAGCAACAAAGGCTGCGGTGCCCATGCCACCACATAAGTTCTCAATAAATACTGCGCTGGCCATGCTCCACAGATGTGGCGGCGTAATCGCCAACAGCCAATAGGCAAAGTTAGAGATGCCTTGCAAAATGCCGAACAGCATCAGGGCGCGGAACAGGGAAAGGCGTTGCATCAGCACGCCGCCGTAGAGTGCGCCAATAATGGTGGCAAGCAGGCCGAGGGATTTGTTCACCAGCCCTACATCACCGGGCGGGAAGCCGAGCCCACGAATAAGAAACGTTGTGGTGAGCGAAGCGGCAAATGCATCACCCAGCTTATAAAGGATGATTAGCGTCAGCAGTAGCCAGGCGTTATTGCGGCCAAAAAAGTCTTTGAGAGGTAGCACCACCGCATGGCTCAGCGAACGCGGTGCCGCGACGGCGTTTTCCGGCTCTCGTGCTAATAGTGTGGCGATAAGCCCAGGCACCATCAGCAGGGCCATGAGCCAGTAAGTGGCCTGCCAGCCGAGAAAGCGATCGGCCAGCCACAATGCAAGGCCGCCCGACACCAGCATCGCCAGGCGGTAGCCCAGTACGGTAATTGCCGCCCCGTTTCCGCGTTCTTCCGCGGGTAACACATCGGTTTTCCATGCATCAAACACCACATCTTGTGAGGCGGAGCAGAAAGCCACGACGACAGCCAGTGCGGCTAACAGGGTTAAATCGCGGTTGGGTTGCATAAAGCCCATCGCCACGATACCTGCGATGAGTGCAAGTTGGGTCAGTAGCAGCCAGCCACGGCGGCGCCCCAGTAGCGGTGGGGTATAGCGATCCATCATCGGTGACCAGAGGAACTTGAAGACGTAAGCCTGGCCGACCAGAGAGAAGAAGCCGATGGTTTTCAGGTCAATGTTTTCTACCGTCATCCACGCTTGCAAGGTGCCTGCGGTGAGTGCCAGCGGTAAGCCGGAAGCGAAGCCCAACAGTAACAGCACGGCGGTATTGCGTTGCGTAAAGATGCGCAGATAGTGATTCATAGTGACCTTAAGACAATGCCCGGCTGAGCGCCGGGCAAAGAGCACAGATTAATGTGCGTTTTGTTTGATGAAGTTATGGATGGTGGTGTCTTGCGCCATATCGGCAATTACGTCACCCAGCGTGCTGTTAACCGCTTTGGTGATTTTGTCATTGGTCGCACTAAACGCGCCTTCCTGACTGTAAGTCTGACGGTAGTTTTTCACCATCTTGTTGCCGTTTTGGGCTGTCGCGATGATAGAGATATCGGCTTTCGTGGTAATGCTGTAGCGCACGTTGCCTTCAGTGACATCTGCGTACAGGTTGTTAACCACAATTTGCAGATCGACTGCGCCGTTTGGCCCCACCATATAACCGCGTGCGGTCATCTGCTTCTCCAGCACTTCCTGAAGCAGGAAGCGCAGATCGCGGGAAGGGGTTAAGGTCACCAGTTGACCGTCACGGTTCACTTTCGCCAGGGCCTGGTCAGTACGCTGATCGGCACCATTGATGCTGACGGTGATCCCCATCAGGCTTGGGTCCTGCGAAGGCAGTTGAATACGTGGTTGAACATCTAAGGTGTTGGTGCTGGCTGCACAACCGGCCAGAATAAAAGCGGCCAGCAGGGGGAAGAACAGTTTCTTTAACATACTCTTTCTCGTTAGCATTGAGGTTGACTTGCAAAACTGTGGCCATCATAACAAAGCGTTGCGGTGAAAAAAGCCCCGACTTGCCGGAAATTGATTGTAAAGGAGTTTTTTACATGAGGAAGGCGACGCTGGATTGATCTCGCCATTTTCCTCTATATCATGCGATGCAGGTCAGGATTTTTATCATGCGCCGGAGCGGTGACGCCAAAACCTACTAATATTTAAACAGATGAGGCACCCCTCTCGCCGTCAAGGAGTGTAAACATGATTCGCGAAGACATAGAAGAAAAATTGCGTAACGCGTTCCAACCGGCACATCTGGAAGTGGTCGACGAAAGTTACCGACACAACGTGCCGGCAGGATCAGAGAGCCATTTTAAAGTGGTGATTGTCAGTGAGCGTTTTACCGGACAGCGTTTCCTTGCTCGTCATCGTGCTATTTATAGCGAGCTGACGACCGAGTTGTCAGGCAGTGTCCATGCATTGGCGCTCCACACCTACACAGAAAAAGAGTGGGCAGGACTACAAGACACGGTGCTGGCTTCCCCCAACTGTCGGGGAGCAGGTACGCTGGCATAATGTCAGTGAACAGTTTAACAGACGGCCTCCGGGCCGTTTTTTATTGCCATTTGATTAATAAACGCGATCCATAGCGCAAAAAAGCGGCGAAGTCGTTAAAAAGTGGTGAGTTTGCGTCCTCGACTCATTCCAGTGATGCCGCTATAATGCGGCGTCTATTTTTCCGGAATGTCTTCGGGACGCTTCTGGTAACAGGGAACGGTCTCTTCGCAGAAGCTGTCCCGGTTGTTGGATACGCGCATTACACAATGTGTGGTGTCTGAAGTTGACCGAGCACGTGATTTTTTGAGGTATCAAGATGACAGTTTCAGTAGAAACCACTCAGGGTCTGGGCCGTCGCATTACGATTACTGTTGCAGCTGACAGCATCGATAGCGCCGTTAAGAAAGAACTGGTGGAAGTGGCTAAGAAAGTCCGTATCGACGGTTTCCGTAAAGGTAAAGTGCCGAGCAAAATCATCGAGCAGCGCTATGGCGCTTCTGTTCGTCAGGATGTGCTGGGCGAACTGATGACCCGCAACTTCGTTGATGCAATCATCAAAGAGAAAATCAACCCGGCTGGCGCACCTAACTACGTGCCAGGCGAGTACACCGAAGGCCAGGACTTCACCTACGCGGTAGAGTTTGAAGTTTACCCGGAAGTTGAACTGCAGGGTCTGGAGTCTATCGAAGTTGAGAAACCAGTTGTGGAAGTTAACGACGAAGACGTTGACACCATGCTGGAAACTCTGCGTAAGCAGCAGGCGACCTGGACTGAGAGCGAAGCAGCAGCGACTGCTGAAGATCGCGCTACCATCGATTTCACCGGTTCTGTAGACGGTGAAGAGTTCGAAGGCGGCAAAGCGTCTGACTTCGTACTGGCGATGGGCCAGGGTCGTATGATTCCAGGCTTCGAAGAAGGTGTTGTTGGCCACAAAGCGGGCGAAACCTTCACTATCGACGTTAAATTCCCGGAAGATTACCACGCAGAAAACCTGAAAGGGAAAGATGCGAAGTTTGAAATCGTCCTGAAGAAAGTCGAAACGCGTGAGCTGCCAGAGCTGACTGAAGAGTTCATCAAACGTTTCGGCGTTGAAGATGGTTCAGTTGCTGGTCTGCGTGCTGAAGTACGTAAAAACATGCAGCGTGAGCTGAAAGGCGCAATCCGCAACCGCGTGAAGAGCCAGGCAATTGATGGTCTGGTTGCTGCTAACGAAATCGACGTGCCAGCTGCGCTGATCGACAGCGAAATCGACGTTCTGCGTCGTCAGGCTGCACAGCGTTTCGGTGGTAACGAGAAGCAAGCGCTGGAACTGCCACGTGAACTGTTCGAAGAGCAGGCTAAACGTCGCGTTGTTGTTGGCCTGCTGCTGGGTGAAGTTATCCGTACCCACGAGCTGAAAGCTGACGAAGCACGCGTTGCTGCCCTGATCGAAGAAATGGCTTCTGCCTACGAAGATCCACAGGAAGTTATCGAGTTCTACAGCAAAAACAACGAGCTGATGAACAACATGCGTAACGTGGCTCTGGAAGAGCAGGCTGTTGAAGCGGTGCTGGAAAAAGCGAAAGTGACTGAGAAAGCCACTAACTTCCAGGAACTGATGAATCAGACCGCTAACGTCTAATCTTCCGTTCTGAAAGTACCCGGCCCGCGACTGCTGCAGTTGCGGGCTTTTTTTTGTTTTTTACCGGTATAACCCTTGTTTTTGCTCAATTAAGCAGCAAATTCACCCTGATGCGCTTTTTCAGGGTTAGCGATTGAGAAAAAGGTTGTTATGCTTGAAATAACTGGGTCGCATCCCCAGATACAAGGAATGCCTGAAACAGAAACTGACTGATGACCCATCCAGAGGATGGAATGGCTGATGTAGAAGGGCAAAATGCTTTTCGGCTCAGGCAACATCGGTACAGCATGTTGCCAATGAATTTTTTCCAGGAGACGGTAATGTCATACAGTGGCGATCGCGAATTTACTGCACCGCACATGGCGCTGGTGCCAATGGTGGTTGAACAAACCTCACGGGGTGAGCGTTCTTACGACATTTACTCCCGCCTGCTCAAAGAGCGTGTGATCTTCCTGACCGGACAGGTTGAAGATCATATGGCCAACCTGATTGTTGCGCAGATGCTGTTTCTGGAAGCAGAAAACCCGGAAAAAGATATCTATCTGTACATCAACTCCCCAGGTGGTGTGATTACTGCCGGGATGTCGATCTACGACACCATGAAGTTCATCAAACCTGATGTCAGCACCATCTGTATGGGCCAGGCGTGCTCAATGGGCGCATTCCTGCTGACCGCAGGGACTAAGGGTAAGCGTTTCTGCCTGCCAAACTCGCGTGTCATGATTCACCAACCGCTGGGCGGCTACCAGGGCCAGGCAACGGATATCGAAATCCATGCGCGTGAAATCCTGAAAGTGAAACAGCGTATGAATGAGTTGATGGCTGAACATACGGGCAAAACGCTGGAAGAAATTGAGCGTGATACCGAGCGCGACCGTTTCCTCTCTGCGAGTGAAGCTGTAGAGTATGGCCTGGTAGACTCTATTTTAACGCATCGTAAATAAGACCCTCTGCCTGTGTCGCTGCACTCTGAACTATAGTTAGCGAGGAGCGGGCAGTTGTGTTGAATGATTAGTGGTCGCGCTTACGCGGCCATCGCCGTACCTCTGTATGGCCTGAGAACAAGAAGAGGTTAACTGATGACAGATAAGCGCAAAGACGGTTCAGGTAAGCTGCTGTACTGCTCTTTTTGCGGCAAAAGCCAGCATGAAGTGCGTAAGCTGATTGCCGGGCCGTCAGTGTATATCTGCGATGAATGTGTTGATTTATGCAATGACATCATCCGCGAAGAGATTAAAGAAGTCGCACCGCATCGCGAGCGCAGTGCGCTGCCGACGCCACACGAAATCCGCCATCACCTCGATGATTACGTAATCGGGCAGGAGAGAGCGAAAAAGGTGCTGGCCGTAGCGGTGTACAACCACTACAAACGTCTGCGTAATGGCGACACCAGTAACGGCATTGAGCTGGGCAAAAGTAACATTTTGCTGATTGGCCCAACCGGTAGCGGTAAAACCTTACTGGCTGAGACGCTGGCGCGGCTGTTAGATGTGCCATTTACCATGGCCGATGCTACCACCCTGACCGAAGCGGGTTATGTGGGTGAAGACGTAGAGAATATCATCCAGAAACTGCTGCAGAAGTGCGACTACGATGTACAGAAAGCGCAGCGTGGTATTGTCTACATCGATGAAATCGACAAGATTTCACGTAAGTCTGACAACCCATCGATCACCCGTGACGTCTCCGGTGAAGGTGTACAGCAGGCGTTGCTGAAACTGATTGAAGGTACAGTGGCTGCCGTTCCGCCGCAGGGTGGACGTAAGCACCCACAGCAGGAGTTCTTGCAGGTTGATACCTCAAAAATTCTGTTTATCTGTGGTGGCGCATTCGCCGGTCTGGATAAAGTCATCGCGCAGCGTGTTGAAACCGGCTCAGGCATTGGTTTTGGCGCGGTGGTGAAAGGCAAATCAGAGAAAGCCGGTGAAGGTGAGCTGCTGGCGCAGGTTGAGCCAGAAGATCTGATCAAATTTGGTCTGATCCCTGAATTCATCGGTCGTCTGCCAGTGGTTGCAACGCTGAATGAACTGAGTGAAGAAGCCCTGATCCAGATCCTGCGTGAGCCAAAAAATGCGCTGACGAAGCAGTATCAGGCGCTGTTCAACCTGGAAGGCGTAGAGTTGGAGTTCCGTGAAGAAGCCTTAACGGCGATCGCGAAGAAAGCGATGTCACGTAAAACCGGTGCTCGTGGTCTGCGCTCCATCGTTGAAGCTGCACTGCTGGAAACCATGTATGACCTGCCTTCTATGGACGGCGTGGAAAAAGTGGTCATTGATGACTCAGTGATTGGCGGTGAATCTGAACCGCTGTTGATTTATGGTAAGCACGAAGCTCAGGCTTCTGGTGAATAATTAACCAATAAATCCACACACTTAAACAATAAAGGGGAAAATTCTTTCCCCTTTTACTTTTCTCGCCCTTCCAACATTGAATGTCGGCTAAGCATCCCCATATACTCAGATACCTGTGGGTTTAACTGCGCATTTCCGCACTCTGCGTTACCCACCACCTGGCGGACACTAAACTAAGAGAGAGCTCTATGAATCCTGAGCGTTCTGAACGCATTGAAATCCCCGTGTTGCCTCTGCGCGACGTGGTGGTTTATCCGCACATGGTAATTCCGTTGTTTGTTGGTCGGGAAAAATCAATTCGGTGCCTCGAAGCCGCAATGGATCATGATAAAAAGATCATGCTGGTAGCACAGAAAGAGGCTTCAACGGATGAACCTGGCATTAATGATCTTTTCGCAGTAGGTACTGTTGCTTCTGTATTGCAGATGCTGAAACTGCCTGACGGCACGGTCAAAGTGTTGGTGGAGGGGCTTCAGCGTGCCCGTATCACTACACTGGCAGATAACGGTGACCATTTTGTTGCCCAAGCCGAATACCTTGACTCACCAGAAATTGAAGAACGTGAGCAGGAAGTATTGGTGCGAACTGCAATCAATCAGTTCGAAGGCTACATCAAACTTAATAAAAAAATTCCGCCAGAAGTGCTCACTTCCCTGAGCAATATCGACGATGCTGCCCGCCTGGCAGACACCGTTGCAGCGCATATGCCGTTGAAACTGGCCGATAAACAGTCAGTGCTGGAGATGTCAGACGTCAACGAACGTCTTGAGTATCTGATGGCGATGATGGAATCTGAAATCGATCTGCTGCAAGTTGAAAAACGCATCCGTAACCGGGTGAAAAAGCAGATGGAGAAGAGCCAGCGCGAGTACTATCTGAATGAGCAAATGAAAGCCATTCAGAAAGAGTTGGGCGAGATGGATGATGCGCCTGACGAATTTGAAGCGCTGAAGCGTAAAATCGAGCTGGCAAAAATGCCAACCGAAGCGCGTGAAAAAGCTGAAGCTGAACTGCAAAAACTGAAAATGATGTCACCTATGTCCGCAGAAGCGACCGTAGTACGTGGCTACATTGACTGGATGGTTCAGGTTCCGTGGAATGCACGCAGCAAGGTGAAGAAAGACCTGCGTAAAGCACAGGAAACGCTGGATACCGATCACCACGGCCTTGAGCGCGTGAAAGATCGCATCCTTGAGTATCTTGCGGTGCAGAGTCGTGTCAGCAAGATCAAAGGGCCAATCTTGTGCCTGGTGGGACCACCGGGTGTGGGTAAGACCTCTTTGGGTCAGTCAATTGCAAAAGCGACAGGACGTAAATACGTGCGTATGGCGCTGGGTGGCGTACGTGATGAAGCGGAAATCCGTGGACACCGTCGTACCTATATTGGCTCTATGCCAGGCAAACTGATTCAGAAAATGGCAAAAGTCGGGGTGAAAAACCCACTGTTCTTGCTGGATGAGATCGACAAAATGTCTTCGGACATGCGCGGCGATCCGGCGTCGGCACTGTTAGAAGTGCTTGATCCAGAACAGAACATTGCTTTTAACGATCACTATCTTGAAGTTGATTACGATCTCTCGGACGTGATGTTCGTTGCGACGTCTAACTCCATGAACATTCCGGCACCTCTGCTGGATCGTATGGAAGTCATTCGTCTCTCAGGCTACACCGAAGATGAGAAACTCAATATTGCACGCCAGCACTTGCTGCCGAAGCAGATTGAACGTAATGCTCTGAAAGAGAAAGAGCTGACCGTAGAGGACAGCGCTATCCTTGGCATCATTCGTTTCTATACGCGTGAAGCGGGTGTACGTAGCCTGGAACGTGAGCTCTCTAAGCTGTGCCGTAAAGCGGTGAAAGCGCTGCTGATGGACAAAAACCTGAAGCACATCACCATTAATGGTGAGAACCTGAAAGACTACCTCGGTATTCAGCGCTTTGACTATGGTCGCGCGGACACGGAAAACCGTGTTGGTCAGGTTACTGGCCTGGCGTGGACTGAAGTGGGTGGTGAACTGCTGACGATTGAAACGGCGAGCGTACCGGGTAAAGGTAAGCTGACTTATACCGGTTCACTCGGTGAAGTGATGCAGGAATCGATTCAGGCAGCGCTGACCGTGGTGCGTTCTCGTGCAGATAAGCTGGGAATCAACGCTGATTTCCATGAAAAACGTGATATTCACGTGCACGTGCCAGAAGGTGCAACACCGAAAGATGGCCCAAGTGCTGGTATCGCGATGTGTACTGCACTGGTTTCTTGCCTTACGGGCAATCCGGTTCGTTCGGATGTGGCAATGACGGGTGAAATCACCCTGCGTGGCCAGGTTCTGCCTATCGGCGGCTTGAAAGAGAAGTTACTGGCGGCACTGCGTGGCGGCATTAAAACTGTGCTGATCCCGGACGAAAACACCCGCGATCTGGAAGAAATTCCACAAAATGTCATTGATAGTTTGACCATTCATCCGGTGAAACGCATTGAAGATGTTTTGACCTTTGCGCTGGAAAATTCGCCGTACGGTATGCAGGTTGTTACCGCTAAATAGTGATTAACGGCAAAGTCCGTTAAAAAAAGCGAGGCTGGCAGGCACATTGGCGCTTGCCAGTCTTTTTTTGTGTCGCTACCTTTAAGAGCTGCTGGAACAACGTTTAAGATGATTACCGTTGTTTCAGCCTCACAGGCTTGATATAAATGCTGCGCGTTCGTTACCGGCTGGATGTTCGGGGCGAGTGGAATAATAACGAGGGGATGAAGAGAGTGAATAAGTCACAGTTGATCGACAAAATTGCTGCAGATGCAGATATCTCTAAAGCAGCCGCTGGCCGTGCACTGGATGCCATCATTGCCGGTGTTACTGACTCACTGAAGTCAGGCGAAGATGTAGCCCTGGTTGGTTTTGGTACTTTCAAAGTCAAGGATCGTGCAGCTCGTACTGGCCGTAATCCACAGACTGGTCAAGAGATCACCATCGCTGCGGCAAAAGTGCCTGGTTTCACTGCGGGCAAAGCCCTGAAAGACGCCGTCAACGCGTAATGACAGACACATCCATTAGAGCTTTTCTTTAGTGGATTGAGGACGATTAGTGCGTTCTCATGTAACATACGGGCACATCCTTGCGGATGTGCCTTTTTTTATCCTGTGGCGTGACAAATGACGAAAGTATTTGTCTCACCTGGGGCAGTTGTGGATTCTACAACTGCGTCGCCTCTTTTTTGGACTGAGGCGGGTTACTGAGCGTTAAATTCACACTACAGCGGAGTGTTGTCATACCATGATGGACAATTTACGCGCGGCATCAAGTCACGTCGTGCTCAAGATTATTTTGGGAGTGATTATTCTCTCCTTCGTGCTGACCAGCGTGGGTAACTATCTGATTGGCGGAACCAGCGACTACGCAGCAAAAGTTAACGGCCATGAAATTAGCCGTGCTGAGCTGGAGCAGGCGTTCAGTAATGAACGTGCGCGTCAGCAGCAGCAGTTGGGTGACCAGTTCTCACAGTTGGCCGCCAATGAAGGTTACATGCAGCAGGTTCGCCAGCAGGCACTGTCCCAGCTGATCGATCAGGCACTGCTGGCTCAGTATCAGAAAGATTTGCACATCTCGATCACAGATGACCAGGTCAAACAGGCCATCTTTAATCAGGCGGCTTTCCAGACCAATGGCAAATTCGACAACGCGAAATATAACAGCCTGATTGGCAATATGGGCTTCACCGCCGATCAATACGCTGAAGCGCTGCGTAAGCAGTTATCTAACCAGCAGTTGGTTAACGCTATTGCCAATACCGATTTCATGCTGAAAGGCGAAACCAGCAAGCTGGTGGACCTGGTGGCGCAGAAACGTGACATCCGCGAAGCGACAATTGACGTCAACGCGCTGGCTGCGAAGCAGACCGTCACTGATGATGAAATTGCCCAGTATTACAAACAGCATCAGAGCAGTTTCATGGCGGCTGAGCAGTTCCGTGTGAGCTACATCAAACTCGATGCTGCTGCACTGCAAACAACGCCAACTCAAGCTGATATTCAGAACTGGTATGACAGCCACAAAGCGGATTACACCCAACCGCAGCGTAACCGCTACAGCGTCATCCAGACCAAAACGCAAGCCGATGCAGATGCACTGCTGGCGCAGCTGAAGAGCGGTGGTGATTTTGCCGCGTTGGCGAAAGCAAAATCCATTGACCCAATCTCGTCGGCTAAAGGCGGAGACATGGGTTGGCTGGAACCAACAACCACACCAGACGAGCTGAAAAATGCCGGTTTAACGCAGAAAGGGCAGCTTTCAGGCGTGATCAAATCTTCTGTAGGCTTCCTGATCGTGCGTCTTGATGATGTGCAACCAGAACAGGTGAAACCGCTGAGTGAAGTGCAAGACGCACTGGCCACGAAAGTGAAAGAGGAAAAAGCGATTGATGCGTTCTACAAACTGCAGCAGAAAGTCAGCGATGCAGCGAATAACAACAACGCTTCCCTGAGCAGTGCAGAGCAGGTTTCTGGTGTTAAAGCCGTTGAAACCAACTGGTTCGGTCGTGATAACGTGCCACAGGATCTCAACTTTGATCAGGTGAAGAAAGTGCTGTTTGACGGTTCACTGCTGGGTCAAAATGGCGGTGCCGGTAATAACTCAGACATCATTACCGTTGATGGTGACCGTGCGTTTGTGGTTCGGATCAGTGAGCACAAACCGGAAGCGGTAAAACCGCTGGATGAGGTTAAAGCCCAGATCACCGATACGCTGAAGCACGATAAAGCCGTGCAGCAGGCGAAGACCCAGGCAGACAAGCTGCTGGCCGATCTGAAAGCCGGTAAACAGGATGCACTGGGCGCGGCTGGTTTAACCCTCAGCGCGACGAAAACCGTGGATCGCAATACGCAAGACAGCATTGTGCAAACCGTATTTGACCTGCCTCAACCTGCTGCTGGTAAGCCTTCATGGGGTGTCAGCGAGGATATGCAGGGCAACGTGGTATTGATTGCGCTGGATAAAGTCAGTGCGGGCACCATGCCGCAGGCACAGATTGATGCAATGGTAAAAGGTGTAACGGACAACAATGCCCAGTTAGCCTTTGAAGCCCTGCTGCAAAATCTGCGCAAGGAAGCCAAAATCAAATATGGCGATGCTGCGGAGGCCCAGTAAGGCTCGCAGAAATCCTGCAATACACTGCAACAACCAAAGGCCGCTTATGCGGCCTTTTCCATTCTTAATCAAAGGCTTTTGCTGCCTGATTTTTGCTATGTCACTCTCCCTGTGCTGTTTAACACAAGGAGAAACACAGCATGATTAAACGTACCACGTTCGCATTTTACCTCTCTCTGGTACTCAGCGGCGCAGGCTGGCATCAGGCAGCGCTGGCAGTAGAAAAGCCCGCAGCACCGGCAGTCACTCAGCCACAACCGGCGGATGCCTCTACGGTGGTGAGCATCAATACGGCAACGGCAGAACAGCTGGCGCAGGCGATGCGCGGTATTGGGTTAAAGAAAGCCCAGGCGATTGTTAGCTACCGTGAACAATATGGTCTGTTTAGCCATCTTGAGCAGTTGAAAGAGGTGCCGGGTATCGGTATTGCGCTGGTAGAACGCAATGCGGATCGGCTGAAACTGTGATCCCGTTGGCAGAGCATCAGCAATAAGCCCTTAACTGGACGGACCTCTGCTACGCTGTAGAGGTCCAACCAGTTGACTAATTCGGAGCCTGTGATGCAAACCACCATTAAAGTACGCGGCTATCATCTTGATGTTTACCAGCATGTGAATAACGCTCGTTATCTGGAGTTTCTCGAAGAAGCGCGTTGGCAGTGGCTGGAAAACGTTAATGCATTTGACTGGCTACAATCAGCGAAGTTGGCGTTTATCGTGGTAAACATCAACATTAACTACCGTCGGCCTGCGGTCATGGGGGATATATTACAGATTCATAGTGCAGTGGCGCAGCTCAACGGTAAGAGTGGCGTTCTCCACCAGCGTGTGACGCTGGCAGAGAGTGATGTCGAGGTGGCTGATGCGGCGATCACGTTTGTCTGTATTGATCTGCGCACGCAAAAAGCGGTAGCACTCGAAGGCGAACTGCGTCAACGGCTAGAGCAGCTCATGGCATAGGGCGATGAAGAGCATTTAACCCACAGGTGGGTGCCATTACTGCAATCCGCTCTTACGTTTCATGCTCGCCATCACGGCCGGTTGATCGGCGAAATAGTTTTCCAGACCGCGAGCACGCAGGTGGCAGGCGGCACATTCGCCACAACCATCACCTTTGATACCGTTATAACAGGTCAGTGTTTCACTGCGAATCAGCGGCAGCTGTTGCCAGTAGTCAGCCAGCGCCCAGGTTTCTGCTTTGTCTAACCACATCAGCGGAGTTTCAAAGCGAACATCACGCGCCATCCCTAAGGAAACGGCATGATTGAGCGCTTTAACAAACTCGTCCCGGCAATCCGGATAGCCTGAAAAGTCGGTTTCACATACGCCAGTGATCACTGCTTCAGCTTCAACCTGATAGGCGTAAACCGCAGCGAGTGTCAGGAACAGAATGTTACGTCCCGGCACAAAAGTACTCGGCAAACCGCTGGCGTCAGGATCGTAATTAGGCACGGGGATGTTATCACGCGTCAGGCTACTGACCGCCAGTTCGTTGAGCAGAGTAACATCCAGAACTTTGTGCGCGCGTGCGCCTAGTTTGAGTGACAGCTCGCGGGCCACGTCGATCTCTTCGCGATGGCGCTGACCGTAATCGAAGGTAACGCAGTGGACTTCATCATACTGCTGTAACGCCTGTACCAGGCAGGTGGTGGAATCCTGACCACCGCTAAACACCACAACGGCTCGTTGCATTGCTGCATACTCCAGAAAAAATTTTCGCCTATGGTACTGCCTGTGAACCGGGATGAACACCCCCGCTTACGGGAAGGAAAGGGGGCGCAGGTCAAGGCTCAGGGTTACATCAGCTGCTGCTGCCAGTGGCTGATATCACCAATATGTTGCGCGACCCAGACCGGATCGTAGTAAGTATCGGGGTAGCGTTCGCCGCTGTCACACAGCAGGGTGACCAGGGAGCCTTGCTCACGCTGTTCACGCATGCGCTGTGCTACCTGCATCATGCCCCAGAAATTGGTGCCGGTTGAAGCACCAGGACGACGGCCAAGGATGTTCTCCAGATGCAACATGGCGGCAATGCTGGCTGCATCCGGGACCTTCATCACTTCGTCGATCACATCCGGCATAAACGAGGCCTCGACGCGCGGGCGGCCAATGCCTTCAATACGACTGCCACGCTCGGCACACAGTGCCGGATTGCGCTGGTGCCAGAAATCATGAAACACCGAAAACTCAGGGTCCACGACCATCAGGCGGGTGTTATATCCCTGATAGCGAATGTAGCGCCCCAGCGTTGCGGAGGTGCCTCCAGTGCCCGCGCCCATAATCAGCGAGTGGGGCACAGGATGAGGCTCATGGGCCATCTGGCGGAAAATACTCTCTGCGATGTTGTTATTGCCCCGCCAGTCCGTTGCCCGCTCAGCAAAGGTGAACTGATCCATAAAATGACCATTTAACTGGTTGGCAAGGCGAAGTGACTCGCTGTAGATCTGTGCCGGATCGCTGACAAAATGGCACTCACCGCCGTAAAACCGGATCTGTTCAATTTTCCGTTTTGCGGTGGTTTCGGGCATGACGGCAATAAAGGGCAGATTCAGCAAGCGGGCGAAATAGGCTTCGGACACGGCCGTGCTGCCAGATGACGCTTCGATGATCGGGGTATCTTGCTTGATCCACCCGTTGACTAACCCATGCAGAAACAGCGAACGCGCCAGGCGGTGTTTCAGGCTGCCACTGGGATGCGTGCTTTCATCCTTGAGGTAAAAATCGATACCCGCATAATCCGCCAGACGAAAGCGAATCAGGTGTGTGTCCGCCGAACGTTGAAAATCGGCGTTAATTTCATTAATGGCGTGGCGGACCCAGGAGGTATTCATGACGGACGTTGCTCAAAGTGACAGAACGCATAGTGTAAAGCACGCGACGGAAAACGGGTTTGCTAAATTTCCATTAAAATCGGCTATCAAGAGAAAAATTTTCTCCCGGAGTCCCACATGCTAGATAAAACAGACCGTGCATTGCTGGCACTGTTGCAGCAAGATTGTACGCTTTCGCTCCAGTCGCTGGCAGATGCGGTCAATCTCACCACCACACCTTGCTGGAAACGCCTGAAAAAACTTGAAGATGATGGCATCATTCGCGGGCGCGTAGCGCTGTTGGACGGTGAAAAGCTGGGACTCGGTCTGACGGCGTTTATGTTTGTCAAAACGCATCAGCACAGCAGCGAGTGGTATCAGGCCTTTGTCGAAGCCGTTCAGACGCTTCCAGAGGTCATGGCTTTCTATCGTATGGCGGGTGAATACGACTACCTGCTCCGCATTCAGGTGGCAGATATGAAATGCTATGACCGGTTTTATAAACGTCTGGTGAACAGCGTGCCTGGACTCATAGATGTCACTTCCAGCTTTGCGATGGAAGAAATTAAATATACGACGGCACTGCCCGTCACCCTCTGAGCATTGATACTGAGAACAACGCGGTGCGATTATTCAGCCAGTTAAGTTGGTATTTTCTGCGTGAATGGCGTCGTTACCTCGGCGCGGTCGCGCTGTTGGTGATTATTGCCATTTTGCAACTTCTGCCGCCTCATCTGGTGGGGGTTATTGTGGATGGCGTAACACACCAAACGCTGGGCGTTGGGCGTTTAATGATGTGGATCGGCGTGATGCTGTTCACTGCGGTGATTGTTTATCTTCTGCGATATGTCTGGCGTGTGCTGTTGTTTGGCGCGTCTTATCAACTGGCCGTTGAGCTGCGGGAAAAGTTCTATCACCAGTTAAGTCAGCAGCATCCCGCCTTTTATCTTCGTCACCGGACGGGCGATCTGATTGCGCGTGCCACCAATGATGTCGATCGCGTGGTGTTTGCCGCCGGAGAAGGCGTGCTCACCCTGGTCGATTCATTGGTGATGGGGTGTGTGGTGCTGATCGTCATGAGCGTACAGATCAGCTGGGAACTCACTTTGCTGGCGCTGCTGCCTATGCCTCTGATGGCCATGGCGATTCATCGCTACGGTAACCAGCTACACGCCCGTTTCAAACTGGCTCAGGCCGGCTTTTCCGCGCTCAACGATCAGACGCAAGAGAGCCTGAGCAGTATCCGTATGATCAAAGCGTTTGGCCTCGAAGCACACCAGTCCAGGCTGTTTGCGGACATTGCGCGCGACACCGGAGAAAAAAACCTGCGGGTAGCGCGAGTAGATGCGCGGTTTGACCCGACTATTTATGTCGCGATTGGCTTTTCTAATTTGCTGGCAATTGGCGGGGGGAGCTGGATGGTGTGGCATGGTTCCCTGACGCTGGGCCAGCTCACTAGCTTTGTCATGTATCTCGGGTTGATGATTTGGCCGATGTTGGCACTGGCCTGGATGTTCAATATTGTTGAGCGCGGGAGTGCAGCCTGGAGCCGAATTCGTGCGCTGCTGGCGGAAGCCCCGGCCGTCCCTGATGGCAGCAAAACAGTGCCTGAACAGCCGGGTACGTTACAGATTGCGATCTGTCAGTTCAGCTATCCGGCCAGCACTGCACCGGTATTGCATCACATCAATTGCCAGCTCAAACCGGGGCAAATGCTTGGATTGTGTGGCCCGACCGGGAGCGGAAAAAGTACGCTATTAAGCCTGATTCAACGCCATTTTGACCTTCTTGAAGGGGAGATTCGTTTCCACAACCTGCCGTTGACAGAACTGCGCATTGATAGCTGGCGGAGTCGTTTGGCCGTGGTCAGTCAGACCGCTTTCCTGTTCTCGGATAGCATCGCCAATAATATTGCGCTGGGTAAACCCCACGCCAGCCTCGATGAGATCCGCCATGTGGCAAAACTTGCCTGCGTCGATGAAGACATTATGCATCTGCCACAGGGCTATGACACCGAAGTGGGGGAACGGGGGGTGATGCTTTCAGGTGGGCAGAAACAGCGTATAGCCATTGCGCGCGCGCTGCTGGTTAATGCCGAAATCCTGATCCTTGATGATGCGTTATCTGCCGTTGATGGCCGCACCGAACATGAAATCCTACGTAATCTCCGCCAGTGGGGGCGAGGTAGAACCGTGATTATCAGCGCCCACCGTCTCTCTGCATTGACTGAAGCCAGCGAAATCCTTGTGCTGCAACAAGGCAGTGTTGCTCAACGTGGCGATCACCACAGCCTGAGCAGCCAGCCGGGTTGGTATCGTGATATGCATCGCTACCAACAGATAGAAGCGGCTCTGGATGATGACCTGCCTGCGAAAGAGGTGCCACATGGCGAAGCCCACTAAAATTTGGCCCACCCTCAAGCGCCTGCTGGCTTATGGCAATCCGTGGCGAAAATCACTGCTGTTAGCGATGCTGATGCTCTGGACTGCCGCTGCCGCAGAAGTGGCTGGCCCCGCAATGATCAGCTATTTCATCGACCATCTACTGGCGCGCCATGAAATGCCATGGGGGATGGTCGCCGGTCTGGTCGTGGGGTTTATCCTGCTACAGCTGCTGGCGGCAGGCTTACATTACGGCCAGTCATTGCTGTTTAACCGTGCGGCGATCGGCGTCGTTCAGCGTTTACGTTGTGAAGTGATGGATGCGGCACTGCGCCAGCCGCTCAGCGCTTTCGATACTCAGCCGGTAGGGCAGGTTATCGCCCGCGTCACCAATGATACGGAAGTGATTCGCGATCTGTGGGTGACTGTCGTGGCGACGGTGCTACGCAGTGCCGCTCTGGTCGGGGCGATGCTCGTCGCCATGTTCACCCTTGACTGGCGTATGGCCTGGGTTGCTATTGCGATTTTCCCGCTGGTCTTCAGCGTAATGCTGATTTATCAGCGTTACAGCACCCCGATTGCCCGCCGCGTGCGCAGCTATCTTGCGGAGATCAACAACGGCTTCAATGAAGTGATCAGTGGAATGAGCGTCATTCAGCAGTTCCGCCAACAGGCGCGTTTTGGCGAGCGTATGAGCGAAGCCAGCCAGTCACACTACCTGGCACGCATGCAAACGCTGCGGCTGGACGGCTTTTTACTGCGGCCGCTGTTAAGTCTGTTTTCTGCGGTGATCCTCTGCGGCTTGCTGCTGCTGTTCAGTTTTAATGCACCTGGCGTGTTTGAGGTTGGCGTGCTGTATGCGTTTATTACCTACCTCGGGCGTTTAAACGAGCCACTGATAGAACTCACCACGCAGCAGTCCATGTTGCAGCAGGCGGTGGTCTCTGGTGAACGCGTCTTTGAGCTGATAGATGCGGCGCAGCAGTGCTATGGCAACGATATCCAGCCGCTGTCCAGCGGTCGGATTGAAGTGCGTCACCTCAATTTTGCCTATCGTGACGATCGTACTGTGCTCAGTGACGTCAGTGTCACCGTGCCTGCACGCAATTTCATCGCGTTGGTGGGGCACACAGGCAGCGGTAAAAGTACCCTCGCGAGCCTGCTGATGGGCTACTATCCGGCATCGAGTGGTGAGATTTTGCTGGACGATCGTCCGATTGGCGATTTATCGCACCAGGCGCTGCGGCAGAGTATTGCGATGGTGCAACAAGACCCGGTGGTTCTCGCTGAGTCGTTGCTGGAAAATGTTCGCCTTGGGCGCGACATTACGGAAGAGCAGGTCTGGCTGGCGTTGGAGCAGGTGCAGCTTGCCAAACTGGCGCGCACGCTACCGCAGGGGCTACATACCCGCCTGGGTGAGCAGGGGAATACTCTCTCTGTCGGGCAGAAGCAGCTGCTGGCGCTGGCTCGGGTGCTGGTCTCCCTGCCAAAAATCCTGATACTTGATGAAGCCACCGCCAACATTGACTCTGAGACGGAACAGGCGATTCAACACACCTTACGCCGTTTACGTGAGCACACTACGCTGGTGGTGATTGCGCACCGGCTGTCTACGGTGACAGAAGCGGATTCTATTTTAGTGCTACATCGCGGTAGTGTGGTTGAGCAGGGCAGTCACGATCAACTCCTCGCCCAGCAGGGACGCTACTGGCAAATGTATCAATTGCAGCAAGCTGGCGATGTGCTGATGACGAGCAATTCCTTAACCTCGACCGGCTAATTGCACCTTTTTCGTCCACACATATCAGACAGTTCTGTACAGATGCACTGATTTGGGCTTTTGAAGCACCAAACCAGTGCATTTTGTGCGGGCTTTCTTCATCACTCCCCCCTTCATGCCGTTTCATGTCACAAACCAGGCCGCAAGTCATCTCGTCTGGCCTAAAAACATCCGTATTTATCATTTATGGCACGGCGTTTGCTTATGTTTAACCGTGTCCGGTGTGACTCACAATTTTAACTATCTGGAGGGGATCGTATGAAGCTGGTTACCGTGGTAATCAAACCGTTCAAGCTGGAGGACGTGCGTGAAGCTTTGTCCTCCATTGGTATTCAGGGGCTGACGGTGACGGAAGTTAAAGGATTTGGCCGCCAGAAAGGACATGCCGAACTGTATCGTGGTGCGGAATACAGCGTCAATTTCCTGCCTAAAGTAAAAATTGATATTGCCATTGCTGATGACCAACTGGACGAAGTTGTTGATGTTATTAGCAAAGCTGCCTACACCGGAAAAATTGGTGACGGGAAGATTTTCGTTGCCGAACTGGAACGCGTCATCCGTATCCGTACGGGCGAGAATGACGAAGCCGCACTGTAAAACCTGCTCAGTAAAATGTGATGGGATGAAAAAAAATGAATAAAGTCTTCACTAAGTTAGGCCTTACCAGCCTTGCATTGTCACCATCGCTCGCGATGGCTGCTGCACCTGCGGTAGCAGACAAAGCCGATAACGCTTTTATGATGATTTGCACTGCGTTAGTGCTGTTTATGTCTATTCCAGGGATCGCGCTGTTCTACGGCGGATTAATTCGCGGCAAAAACGTGCTGTCTCTGCTGACTCAGGTTGCAGTGACCTTCTCACTGGTGATTGTGCTGTGGGTGCTTTATGGCTACTCACTGGCATTCAGCACCGGTAACGCGTTCTTCGGTGATTTCCAGTGGGCGATGTTGAAGAACATTGAACTGAAATCCCTGATGGGGACGTTCTATCAGTACATTCACGTGGCGTTCCAGGCTTCCTTCGCCTGTATTACGGTCGGCCTGATTGTCGGTTCGATTGCTGAACGTATCCGTTTCTCTGCGGTGCTGATCTTCGTGGCGGTGTGGCTGACGCTGGCTTATCTGCCGATTGCACACATGGTATGGGGCGGCGGTTACCTGGCGCTGGATGGCGCACTGGACTTCGCTGGCGGTACGGTCGTTCACATCAACGCTGCGGTTGCTGGTTTGGTCGGTGCCTACCTGGTGGGCAAACGTGCTGGCTTTGGTAAAGAAGCCTTCAAACCTCACAACCTGCCAATGGTCTTCACCGGTACAGCGATTCTGTATGTGGGTTGGTTTGGCTTCAACGCCGGTTCTGCGTCTTCTGCTAACGAAATTGCCGGCCTTGCCTTCCTGAATACAGTGGTTGCCACTGCGGGTGCAACGCTCTCCTGGACCTTCGGCGAGTGGGCTGTTCGTGGTAAGCCTTCACTGCTGGGCGCCAGCTCAGGCTTCATCGCTGGTCTGGTAGGGATTACACCGGCTTGTGGTTATGTGGGTGTGGGCGGTGCGCTGATTATCGGTCTGGCTGCTGGCCTGGCGGGTATCTGGGGTGTGACCACCCTGAAGAAATGGCTGCGCGTGGATGACCCTTGTGATGTGTTCGGTGTGCACGGCGTCTGCGGTATCATGGGCTGCGTAATGACCGGTATCTTTGCCTCTTCTTCACTGGGTGGCGTTGGCTACGCGGAAGGTGTGACGATGAGCCATCAGGTCTGGGTTCAGTTGTTCAGCTGTGGTGTGACCATCGTCTGGTCTGCTGTTGTTGCATTCATCAGCTTTAAAGTTGCCGATATGATTGTAGGCCTGCGTGTACCAGAAGATCAGGAACGCGAAGGTCTGGATGTTAACAGCCACGGCGAGAACGCTTACAACCAGTAAGTGCCGTGGATGGGAAATGCAGTGCGCTAAAATAAAAACCGAGGGGGCGATAACGCCCCCCATTTTTTTTACTCTTCCCGCTGGCGCATAACGCCTTCCTGCACCGTAGAAGCCACCAACTCTCCCTGCTGGTTATAAAACTCTCCTCGTACAAACCCACGCGCACCAGAAGCGGAAGGGCTAGTGATGCTATACAGCAGCCATTCATTGAGATTAAAGGGGCGATGGAACCACATGGAGTGGTCGATGGTCGCCACTTGCATATCCCGTTCGAGGAAGCCTTTACCGTGCGGTTGCAGCGCCACCGGCAGGAAGTTGAGGTCGGAAGCGTAGCCCAACAGATACTGATGGATACGTCGATCTTCCGGCAACGTACCATTTGCGCGGAGCCAGAGCTGACGTGCGCCTTCAGCCACATGGCCTTTGAGCGGGTTATAGAGCTGTACCGGTCTTATCTCCAGCGGCCGTTCTGCAAGGAACTTTTCACGCACTTTAGGCGGAATCAAATGTTGGATCTGCCTCGCTGCATCCTGTTCCGAGGGCAGATTATCGGGCCCTGGCACCTGTGGCATTTGCTGTTGGTGTTCAAAGCCGCTTTCCGGCGACTGGAAAGAGGCCGTCATGTAGAAAATCGGCTGACCGTTCTGAATTGCGCTGACGCGGCGTGCGCTAAAGCTTTTACCATCACGCAGGGTTTCAACGTCATAGACGATCGCTTTCTGGCTATCGCCTGGGCGCAAAAAGTAGCTGTGGAAGGAGTGGATAACACGGTCTTCCGGTACCATCTGTTTGGCGGCATACAACGCCTGTCCCACCACCTGACCCCCAAATACCTGACGTAATCCTAAGTCTTCACTCTGGCCACGAAACAGCCCTTCTTCCAGCTTTTCCAGCTGCATTAGCGCCAGTAAATTTTGTAGTGCCTGACTCATGGCAAGTTCCTCTTGATTGGGATGGGATAAGCCTCTCAGATCAGACCAGTTTCCGTCAATCTTCCGTGCAAAGGCGTACTCAGATTAGGCTTACAGGCAGAACCGGGATTGATGTGCCAGAATTAACACATACAGCGAGTGAAGCGCTGCATTTTAACATTCGCTGGTAATGCTCATTTGGTTCATAAGGAGACGACATCAATGAAACTCTGGCAAGTGATGAGTGGGGTTATGATCGTGGCGGCAATTGCTGGCTGCGCCGACAAAAGCAAACCAGTGCCGACCCCGACGCTGGGCTCGACGGTAGCGGGGCAACCTTCCGCGATTGCACAACCCAACGTGAGTGGTAGCGTCTATATTCGTCAGCGCGTGGCCCTGCCACCCGATGCAGTACTGACGGTGACGCTGTCTGATGCTTCCATCGCGGATGCACCTTCTCGCGTGCTGTCTCAGCAGGTGGCATTTACAGGAGGCAAACAGGCACCTTTCAGCTTTGTCCTGCCGTTCAAACCTTCGGATATCCAGCCTAACGCGCGTATTTTGTTGAGTGCTGCGATTACCGTTCAAGGTCGCATGATATTTGTGACGGACAGCGTGAAGCCAGTGATCAACCAGGGCGGCACCAAAGCTGAGCTGTTGTTAGTCCCGGTTCCACAGATGGCAATACCGACACAGTCAGGTGCTGTAACCAGTGTGCCTGCGACTTCACCCACGATGATTACCCCTTCTTCATCGATTCCGGCACCGACCAGCCTGCAATAATCGGCAAAAGGTTTAACGCCCCGTTAGCGGGGCGTTTTTATGGCTGCCAGCGATAGTGCTGTAGGGAGAGTTTCCCGTCATCGCTGACTTCAATCCCCTCTGCTGCTAACGCATCGCGCTGGCGCAGCAGGTCATCTCCCTGCTGTGAAATCTTGCCGGTGCTGTTTATGACCCGATGCCAGGGCAAGCGGCTGCCTTCAGGAAGACGCCGGAGTACACCGCCCACCTGACGCGCTGCGCGAGGCGATCCGGCCAGGCGAGCAATATCACCGTAGGTAGTGACTTTACCGGGCGGGATCGCGGCAATAATTTGCCAGACACGTTCCTGAAAACTGAGGTGTTCCATAAAGATTCCTGCTGTGAGAAGCCGCTGATTTTACCACGGCAAACGCTGGATTTCGTTGGGTTGTTCAAGAAAACAACGTTCGTCCGGCTTACCCTTGCAATTGCCAGCACCTTCCCTGATAATGCCCCCGCTCTTGCAAGAGAGCACCTCAATGGGGACCCTGTTGGTTCTCCCGCAATGCTAACTCGTGAACTCGGTCAGGTCCGGAAGGAAGCAGCCGCAGCGAGCGACGCGTGTGCCGGGATGTAGCTGGCAGGGTTCCCACCCAAATCTCCCCTGAATGTCTATTTCCCCCTGATTGATATTTCCTCCTCTACAATGTTGCTACTGTCATTGAGATTTCGGCTGCTATTGAGGATTATTGCGTGTTTATTCGCCAACTTGAGTATCTGATCGCACTGGAGAAGTATCGTCACTTTGCTAAAGCCGCTGAAAGCTGCTTTGTTTCTCAACCCTCATTGTCGGTCGCGATTCGCCAGTTGGAAGATGAACTGGGGCTGACCATTATTCAGCGTCAGCGCCGTTTTCTTGGTTTTACGCCAGAAGGGCAGCGGGTACTGGAGTGGGCCAGAAAAACACTCTCCTCGCTGGATGGACTGAAGCAGGAAGCCGCGTTTGCGCAGAGCGTAGCGGGCGGACACATGACCCTCGGCACCGTCCCTTCTGCACTGCGTGCGGTTTCACGACTCGCTGCGGAGTTCCGCCGCGCCATTCCCGGACTGACGCTGGAAATTGTCTCTCTCAGCACGCGTGAAATTCAGCGCCGTTTAGTGCATCAAGAGCTCCATCTTGGTCTGGCCTATTCCGGCGAGATGGAGGAGAGCCTGGTGAGCCAGCCGCTCTATGCCGAGCGCTTTGTGCTGGTGTGTGGGCGTAAAAGCAGCCTGTTGCCGCGAACCACGCTCAGTTGGCAGGCGCTGGCCGCGTTGCCATTGTGCCTGCTGGATTCGGAAATGCAGAACCGGCGTATTATTGATGAAGTTTTCCAGCAGGCGGGCATTGTGCCGAATGTGGTGCTGGAGACGAATAACATCAGTTTGTTATACGAAATGGTGCAGGAAGGGGATCTCTACAGCATCATGCCAATCAGCGCTATTCCGGCCTATCTCCTCAATAATTCCGAAATGATGATCATGCCTGTCACGCCGTTTTCCACGCCGCAGCTTAATCTGTTGCGTTTACGTCAGGATAATTCCCCGGCCGTGCTGGAAGCCGTATGGCAAATCAGCCAACGTCTTAATATTGCCCAGCAGTTTGATGAAGAGGCCGCCGCAGAGCGCTATAGCCTGCAACTATCAGGCGATATTAACAATGAATTGGAGGGATAAGGCGTAAAGCGCAACACTGTCTGTGTAACGCAACTGTTACTAACATGGTTTTTAAATGTAAAATCAGACAGCTCGCAGGAGACAAGAATGTCTAAAATACTTTGCGTACTTTATCCCGATCCGGTTAGTGGTTTTCCGCCAGTTTATGCCCGTGATGCCGTTCCGGAAATTAAGCGTTATCCTAACGGGCAGACAGCGCCCACGCCGCATGGTGAGTTAGGTTTTACTCCAGGCGAGTTGATCGGGAGTGTTTCCGGGGAGCTGGGATTACGCGCTTATCTTGAAAGTCAGGGGCATGAACTGATCGTCACCAGTGATAAAGAAGGCGCTGACTCTGTATTTGAACGCCATCTGGCGGATGCGGATGTGGTCATTTCCCAGCCATTCTGGCCAGCGTATTTAACCGCCGAGCGCATTGCGAAAGCGAAAAACCTGAAATTAGCCCTGACGGCAGGGATTGGTTCTGACCACGTTGATTTGAAAGCGGCATCTGAGCGGGGTATTACCGTCGCGGAAGTCACTTTCTCAAACTCTATCAGTGTGGCTGAACATGTCGTTATGACCGCACTGGCGCTGGTGCGTAATTATTTACCCTCACACCAGTGGGCGAATAACGGCGGCTGGAATATTGCCGACTGTGTGACGCGCAGTTATGACATTGAAGGCATGCAGTTTGGCACCCTGGGCGCTGGGCGCATCGGTCTGGCGGTATTGCGCCGCATGAAACCGTTTGATGTACAGCTCCACTACTATGATCCGCACCGTTTACCGGCAGAAACCGAGCAGGAATTAAATCTGACCTATCACGAAACGCCGGAGTCACTGGTTGCGGTTTGTGATGTCGTTAACCTGCAAACGCCGCTCTATCCTTCAACCCAGGGCTTTGTAGATGCTAAATTCCTGGCACGCTTCAAACGTGGCGCTTATCTGGTCAATACCGCGCGTGGCGCACTCTGTGACAGAGACGCTATCGCTGATGCGCTGGAGTCAGGCCAGCTTGCAGGCTACGGTGGGGATGTCTGGTTCCCGCAGCCAGCGCCGGTCGATCACCGCTGGCGTCGAATGCCACATCAGGGTATGACCCCACACATCTCCGGCACATCGCTGTCTGCCCAGGCACGTTATGCTGCTGGCACACTTGAGATTTTGCAAAACTTCCTTGAAGGCAAAGCCATCCGCGAAGAGTATCTGATTGTTAATGGCGGGAATCTGGCGGGTGCCGGCGCTAATGCTTACAAGTTAGTCTAAGCGTTAACGTGAATTAACTGGGTGGCCACCCGTACAACATCACGCTCTCTTCGCCTGGGGCCGATCCTGTGCCGGCAGGCGAGGGGATGTGTGAGTAACATAATGTATTAACAGCGTTTAGTGTGGCGGTGATTAACGAACAAATTTCCATACCGAGCTAGGGATTTTGTCGTACAGCTTGTTCATCGTCAGTTCTGCCAGGCGATGATCGGCTGCTGAATAAAATACAGCCAGTTCGTCATCGTTAAGTTCATACTTGTTTTTCTCAATCACGCGTTCCAGAGTGTCGATTGAACGACAGCGTCTCAGGCGCATCAAATAATCAGTTTTGGTAAGGGCTTGTGTGCTCATAAATAAACCGTTCTCAGTGTCAAAAAGTGCAAGCTATATGGAGTGACTAGGTTGCTGAGGAAAAGCGCACTCATCGATAAACAGATTAAATAACCGGCGGCCCGTCCGCTGCCAGCGCTGTAGATCTTGCGTGTTAATACCGTAATTGCTAAACAGCATAAAGGTATCGTCAAGATATTCATCGATTTGTGTAATCAGTTCTTCGTCTTCTGTGTGTTTAATTTTGTAGTTCATAGTAAATGAGGCGATATGTTCAATCAGCTCATTTAACTGCAAATTACTCTCTGAAGTGGGATCGTTAACCCAGCCATGATGACTGTCGGTCAAGGTTGCCATGCTCTCATCGAACAGACTTTCACACAGGAATTTCAGCTGAGCGATATCATGCCGTTTTGGTGAGTATTCGTCCATCTTTTTCCCCTCCATAGCAAACATAGTAACCGTAATTCGGCGAGATAAGGAAAACAGCCAGGGAGCAATTTGGGTACAACTCAATGAATGAATAAATTAACTGTAGAACAAAAGCATTAGTTACGCTCAAGATTATTACGAAATATTACAATTCATCCGCTGTGCCTGGGCGCTGATTATCAACCACTTCAAAGTGCAGAGCACCTGCATGAACGTTAAAAGTGACTTGCTCCTCACGACGCGTTACTTCATTTAGATCCAAGCATGGACTAAATAAATTCCATTCGAAATCATAAAACATTTTAAATCTGTTGGTCGTGACTTGTTCGACAGATTTTACGCGAAAACTATTTTCATTCAGTTGGGCATTTTCAGAATACCACTGTAAATCACCGACTAATGCCGAGGCTATTTTGGGAATATTCTGCTGAATCAGTATTTTTAATTTTTCGCTGTCATTTTCATCAACAGCAATGTCACAGGGTAAGGTAACTGTCATCAAGCCTCCACGTTAGTCTGGCTTACCTTCATCATTGACCTGCCAGGCCCACTTTTCAAGTGGGAAGTGTCTATCTATGCGATTAAATATTTTAGTCTCCATGCCATGGTGTGCGCATCCCCTGAGTTCTCTGGCTTTGGGGTTATCTTTTGCAACATTTTAGGGTCTTTCATTTTGCCTTGAAGTGGGTAGAATGTTTGTTATGTTATAACGTTTTTGGTGTAAGTATGAATCACAGCGGCCTGCTTTTGTCACTCGGTGAGCGTCTACTGATTGCCCTGGTACTGACTGGATTGTTGTCTTTATTAATGTGGTGGGGCATTCATTAATGATCGTGTTTCGTGATTTAAAAGCGGGTTATCAGGGTAATGCGGTGACGCCGTTGATCAATGGTCGCCTGGCGGAAGGCAGCATGACCGCGCTGGTGGGGGCGAATGGCACAGGTAAATCGACCTTATTAAAGACCATCGCAGGATTGATGCCGCCAATAGAAGGGCGCTGTGATTTGCATTTTTCCCGCCGTGATTTGGGCTGGTTGCCACAACGTACCGAGTTAGAAACGCGTTTTCCAGTGACGGCCTACGAACTGGCTGCCATGGGATGCTGGCCACGCTGTGGCTGGTTCGGTGGCATCAACCGTGCCATGAAGCGTGAGATCTGGCAGGCGCTTGAAGCCGTACAGATGGCAGATTTTGCCGATGCGCAGCCGTCCACCCTGTCCGGTGGTCAGCTACAGCGCGTGCTGTTTGCCCGAATGATGCTTCAGCGCAGTCGCGTGTGGCTGTTGGATGAGCCCTTCAATGGTATTGATGCACAGACCATTGAGTTGTTGATGTCTATTTTGCAGCAACAGCAGGCAGCAGGGACCACCTTGTTGGTGGTGCTGCACGACCGTGCGTTGGTGTCGCGCTATTTTACCGATGTGCTGAATATGGATGATGCGGCTTTTTTGCAGGCTCCGGTTAAACCGACACCGCTACGGAGTGTGGCTCTGTGACGTTGATCCAACCTTTCATCGAATATGGTTTTATGCGTCGCGCACTGGTGGCTTGTATTGCGCTGGCAGTGAGCGCCACTCCTCTGGGCGTGTTCCTTTCCCTTCGTCGTATGTCTCTCATGGGTGATGCGTTATCCCATGCTGTGTTACCTGGTGCGGCAATCGGCTACCTGATTTCCGGTCTCTCTCTGGTGGCTATGGGTATTGGTGGTGTGATTGCCGGTCTGGCCGTGGCGTTACTTTCGGGCGCTGTTAGTCGGTTTACCCCACTGAAAGAGGACGCCAGCCTGTCCGGTTTCTACCTTGGTTCGTTGGCGCTAGGGGTCACGTTAGTTTCGCTGCGTGGTTCGAGCGTTGACTTGCTCAACGTTTTATTTGGTTCTCTGCTGGCGGTTGATAACAGTGCCTTGTTACTGGTGGGCTTCATTGCCGTCTTTACACTGTTCATGCTGGCCGTCATTTTCCGTCCTTTAGTGATTGATGCCTTTGACCCTGACTTTTTGCGATCCCAGGGAAAATGGGGCGCACCCCTGGTGCACGGTATTTTCCTGTTGTTAGTCGTGATGAATCTGGTGGCGGGATTCCAGGTGCTGGGCACGTTGATGTCGGTCGGCCTGATGATGCTGCCTGCCACCAGTGCGCGGTTCTGGAGCCGCCATCTGGCATGGATGTTAGTGATTGCGATGGGACTGGCTATCGTCTCCGCGTTCACTGGACTGACGTTGTCCTGGTATCTGTCGTTACCGGCAGGGCCCGCTGTGGTACTGAGTGCTGCGGTGCTGTTTTTTGTTTCTGTTTTGGCAGGACCATGCGGTGGCATGTTGCGCCGCCGCTAATTCAATATTAAGGGGATTGTATGAAGAAGTTACCGCTGAGCCTGGCGATTGGTGCCATGCTGTTAAGCCCGTTGACCATGGCAAAGACGGTGAATGCCGTAGCCAGTTTTACCGTGTTAGGCGATATCGTTAAAGAAGTTGGCGGTTCGCATGTGAATGTTAAGAGCCTGGTGGGACCGAATGGTGATCCGCACACCTTTGAGCCAACGCCAAAAGATAGCCAGGAACTGAATCAGGCTGATGTGGTGTTTGTCAGTGGTCTGGGTCTGGAAGGATGGTTAGATCGTCTGGTGAAAGCGTCAGGTTATAAGGGCCATCCGGTTGTGACATCTGCGGGAATCTCCACCCGTAAAATGGTCGATGATGGTGAAACCATTACCGATCCTCACGCGTGGAATAGCATGGCAAACGGCGTGGTATATGCCACCAACGTGATGAATGCGCTGATCAAAGCCGATCCTGAAGATGCCGCGGATATCCGTAAGAGCGGTGAGCGTTATATTCAGCAGTTGCAGCAGTTAGACAGCTGGGCGAAGCAGTCATTTGCCGCGATCCCGGTGGAAAAACGCAAAGTGTTGACCAGCCACGATGCCTTTGGGTATTTCGGTCAGCGTTATGGCGTTGAGTTTAAGGCACCTGTTGGTTTCTCTACGGAAGCTGAAGCGAGCGCCAGCGATGTTGCCGGTCTGATTAAGCAGCTGAAAGCTGAGCACATCAATACCTATTTCATGGAGAATCAGACGGACCCACGTCTGGTGAAGCAGATTGCTTCAGAAACAGGAGCACAGGCGGGCGGCGAGCTGTATCCAGAAGCGTTGTCTGAAGCTAATGGCCCAGCCTCAACTTATGTTGCTGCCTTTAAGCATAACGTTGAGCTGATGCTGGCAAGCATGAAGTAATACTGTGATATCCCTGCCCAGCTACTGGGCAGGTTTTTTTGTTGCCTGGTGTTCTAACAAAAATTCAAAACGGCTTCTCAGCAATAAAAAAAAGGCCGGGGATTTCCCCGGCCAATGTTCACGACACATCCTAACGTTTTTTCTTTCTTCCCTGAACCGCCTTAAAGCGCGGGTTAGTCTTACAAATGACGTAGATACGTCCTTTACGACGCACGACTTTGCAATCTGGGTGGCGAGTTTTCGCCCCTTTGAGTGAACTGAGGACCTGCATGTGCTGCTCTCCTGTTATTTACTACCGAGGAAGCTGCCGAAGCGTTTGTTGAAGCGCGCGGTGCTGCCTTCTTTGGCGAATTCACGTTGTTTCCCGGTGTAGAACACGTGGGATTTTGATGAGACGTCAAGCGCCACATATGGCAGGGTCTGACCTTCAAACTCAACGGTACGGTCAGTTTTGATGGTGGACCCTACTTTGAAGTACTCATCCGCAGTGGTGTCATGGAAGACGACAGGGCGGTAGTGGGGATGGATATCTGGTTTCATCACGAATGCCTTTGTGTAATGTTATAATATAACAATTATGCCGGGGTTACGGTTTGATTGCAACCCTGCGTTTTGTGATGTTGTTTGCGGGAGAGGGTAGGCACACCACTTACATGAAGGCGGGGATGGTGGGGAGTAGAGTAAAGCTTCCGCTGCATGGATGCAGCGGCAGAGCCTCCAGGGAGGGATTCACGGCGTCTTTACGGCACTCCCCGCCATCTGCGACTGGAACGCACGAACACCGACCGCACCGTACCAACCTGAAACACACGAACCCGATCGCACAGTGCCAATCTGGCACACACGAACACCAGCCGTTGCCCATAAAACCAGCCCAATAAAAAAGGCCGCTTGCGCGACCTTTTTACGATTAACTTCGGGCTATCAGTGATGATCGACCGGATGGCCTTTTTCCAACTCGCCTTTCTGCTTGCTGAAACGACGACGCACCACCACAAAGAACACAGGCACGAAGAAAATGGCCAGTGCGGTAGCGGTCACCATCCCGCCCATTACGCCAGTACCTACGGCGTTCTGTGCGCCGGAACCGGCACCGGTGCTGATGGCCAATGGCAGAACCCCGAGGATAAACGCCAGGGAGGTCATCAGGATCGGACGTAAACGCATCCGTGAAGCTTCCAGCGTGGCTTCCACCAGGCCTTTCCCTTCTTTATCCATCAGATCCTTGGCGAACTCGACGATCAGAATGGCGTTCTTCGCCGACAGACCTATGGTGGTTAACAGCCCCACCACAAAGTACACGTCATTGCTCAAGCCGCGCAGGGTGGTGAACAACAGCGCACCTACAACACCCAATGGCACCACCAGCATGACAGAGAACGGAATCGACCAGCTCTCATACAGCGCTGCCAGACACAGGAACACGACAATCAGTGAAATCGCATACAACGCCGGAGCCTGGTTGCCCGACAGACGTTCCTGATAAGACATACCAGTCCAGTCGAAGCCAATCCCCGCAGGCAGCTTCGCCGCCAGTTGCTCCATCAGATCCATCGCTTCACCGGAACTCTTGCCTGGTGCAGCCTGACCGAGCAGCTCCATTGAAGGCAAGCCGTTATAACGCTCCAGACGTGGCGAACCATACTGCCACTGCGCGGAAGAGAAGGCAGCAAACGAAACCATCTCGCCGCTGCTGTTACGGACATACCACTTATTCAGGTCATCCGGCAGCATACGGGAGTGGGCTTCACCCATCACATACACCTTCTTCACACGGCCACGGTCAACAAAGTCGTTAACGTATGAACCGCCCCATGCCGCACCCAGCGTGGTATTGATATCGGACAGAGAAACGCCCAGTGCCTGTGCTTTCTCCTGATCGATAATCAATTTGTACTGCGGTGTATCTTCCATACCGTTCGGACGCACACCCACCAGGGTATCGCCATGCTGAGCAATCATGCCAAACAGCTGGTTACGCGCGGCGGTCAACTTCTCATGACCGAGGTTGCCCTGGTCAATCAACTCAAAGTCAAAACCGGTGGCGTTACCCAGTTCGATAATGGCTGGCAGGTTGAACGGGAAGACCATCGCATCTTTGATCTGCCCCAGTGCCTGCATGGCACGGCCCGCGATAGCTGGCACCTTAGACTCTGCGCTGCTGCGCTCATCCCAAGGCTTCAGGCTGACGAAGGCGATACCGGTGTTTTGCCCACGACCGGCGAAACCAAAGCCGTTAACGGTAAATACGGAGTTAACGTTGTCTTTCTCTTTGGTCAGGAAGTAATTGGTCACCTGATCCAGGACTTTTTGGGTACGTTCCTGCGTTGCGCCAGCAGGCAACTGCGCCTGAGCCAACAGCAGCCCCTGATCTTCTTCCGGCAGGAAGGAAGAGGGAAGCTTAAGGAACAGCCATGCCATACCCACTACAATCACCAGATAGATCACCAGATAGCGGCCAGTGCTGCTAACGATGTGACCTACGCTGTCCACGTAGTGGTTCGTGCTCTTATCGAACACCCGGTTAAACCAGCCGAAGAAACCGGTGGTTTTGCCGTGGCTGCCTTTCTCAATCGGCTTCAGGATCGTGGCGCAAAGTGCCGGGGTCAGAATCAATGCCACCAGCACCGACAGCACCATCGCTGAAACGATAGTGATCGAGAACTGACGGTAAATTACCCCGGTGGAGCCACCGAAGAAGGCCATCGGGATAAATACCGCAGACAGCACCAGGGCGATACCGACCAGTGCACCCTGAATCTGCTCCATCGAACGGCGCGTGGCTTCCTTCGGCGGTAGGCCATCTTCTGCCATGACACGCTCGACGTTTTCCACCACCACGATGGCATCATCCACCAACAGGCCGATGGCGAGCACCATCCCGAACATCGTCAGGGTGTTTATCGAATAACCAAACGCACTGATAATGGCAAACGTCCCCAGCAGAACCACCGGCACCGCGATCGTTGGGATCAGCGTGGCGCGGAAGTTTTGCAGGAACAGATACATCACGAGGAACACCAGCACGATGGCTTCAAACAGGGTTTTCACCACTTCGAAAATCGAAATTTTCACAAATGGCGTGGTGTCGTACGGATACACCACTTTCATCCCGTGCGGGAAGAACGGCGACAGCTTGGCCAGCTCGGCTTTTACCGCCGCAGCGGTATCCAGCGCATTCGCACCGGTTGCCAGCTTGATACCGATACCAGAAGCCGGTTTACCGTTATACCGTGCAATGATCTCGTAGTTTTCACCACCCAGCTCAATCTTTGCCACATCACGCAGGCGAACTTGCGAACCGTCGCTGTTCACTTTGAGCAGGATGTTGCCAAACTCCGCCGTCGAGGTCAGACGGGTCTGTGCAATGATCGAAGCATTTAACTGCTGACCAGGCGCAGGAGGAGATCCCCCCAACTGACCGGCAGCAACCTGGGCGTTCTGTGTATCCAGTGCGCTGATCACATCCACCGGTGTCAGTGAATAGTTGTTCAGCTTGTGCGGGTCCATCCAGATTCGCATCGCGTATTGCGCACCAAAGATCTGTGTGTCGCCCACCCCAAGGGTACGACTGATAGGATCTTTAATGTTCGAGGCCACATAGTCCGCAATATCGTTCTGCGTCATGCTGCCATCTTCGCTCACGAAGCCCGCCACCATCAGGAAGCTGCTGGAGGATTTCTGAACCTGAATGCCCTGTTGCTGAACTTCTTGCGGCAGCAGCGGCATCGCCAGTTGCAGTTTGTTCTGTACCTGCACCTGCGCGATATCCGGGTTGGTGCCGGACTGGAAGGTCAGCGTCAGCTGCAGTGTCCCCGAGGAGTCACTGTTCGAGGACATATACATCAGTCCGTCGATACCATTCATATTTTGTTCGATCACCTGAGTGACCGAGTCTTGCAGCGTTTTCGCATCAGCACCTGGGTAGGTCGCACGGATCTGAACCGCCGGTGGAGCAACTTCTGGGTATTGCTCAATCGGAAGTTTCAGAATCGATAGCGCACCTGCCAACATGATGATGATGGCGATGACCCATGCAAAGATGGGGCGATCGATAAAGAACTTAGCCATGTATTAACGGCTCCTGTTAAGACGATGATTTTTCAGAATTCGCGGGGGCCTGTTGTGCATCGTCGGAAACTTCTTGTGGCGTTACCTGCGCACCTGGTTTAGCGCGTTGGATACCCACGGTAATCACGCGGTCACCGGCTTTTAAGCCGCTGGTCACCAGCCACTTATCGCCAATCGCCTGCGGTGCTTCGATGTTACGCACTTCAACTTTATTATCCGCACCTACTACCATCGCCGTTGCCTGACCGGTTGGCGTACGAGTGACGGCCTGCTGTGGCACCAGCAGCGCGGTTGGGTTTACCCCTTCCTGCAAGCGGGCACGAACAAACATGCCAGGTAACAGGTTATGGCCTGGGTTCGGGAACACGGCACGCAGGGTGATAGAACCGGTGGTTTCATCAACGGTAACGTCCGAGAACTCCAGTGAACCTTGCTGCGCGTAGGTTGAACCGTTTTGCATTAGCAGCGTCACGCTGGCTTTACCATTGTTCTGCTGTAACTGACCGGATTCCAGCTCTGCCTTCAGACGTAAGAAGTCATCGCTCGACTGCGTCACATCGACATACATAGGATCAAGCTGTTGAACGGTGGCCAGCGCGGTGGTTTGTGCACTCTGCACCAGAGCACCCTCAGTCACCGAAGACTTGCCAATACGGCCGCTGATCGGAGAAGTCACTTTGGTGTAGGCGAGATTAATACGCGCGGTTTCGACATTTGCCTGAGCGACCTGTACCGCAGCAGCATTCTGAGCAGCTGTTGCAGCGGCAGTATCATAATCCTGCTGACTGATGTACTTGGTACCCAGCAGCGGCTTATAACGCTTTAATGTCAAATCAGCGATACGTGCATTCGCCTGAGCCTGGACCAGATCGCCTTTGGCGCTGTCATAAGCGGCCTGATAAGTCGCAGGATCAATTTGATACAGCGATTCCCCGGCTTTAACGTCGCTTCCTTCGACAAAGTTACGTTTCAGCACAATGCCAGAAACCTGCGGACGCACTTCAGCCACGCGATACGCGGAAGTACGGCCAGGCAGTTCTGTTGTCATTTGCAGAGGTGCTGTTTTTAAGGTCAGTACACCCACTTCAGGTGGCTGTTGCTGGGCGGCTTGCTCGGATTTGCTACCATCACATCCTGTTAACACAAAGCTGCCTGAAAGCATCAGGACGGCCGCCAGAGGCGCTAATCCTCTGTTTTTATTCATATAATAAACCTCTAGTGTCCGATATCAATTGATCAATGGATCACAAACCGATAAACCCATTGCTGCGCTATATCACGGGTCATGCTATGGTACATACATTCACAAATGTATGTAAACTTGCCAGATTGTAAAAAAAGTCACCTATGGCACGAAAAACCAAAGCGCAAGCGCTTGAAACGCGACAGCAAATTCTCGATGCTGCCGTGGAACTCTTCTCTCATCAGGGGGTTTCTGCCACATCACTGGCAGAGATCGCGGCCGCTGCTGGTGTCACAAGGGGCGCGATTTACTGGCACTTCAAAAATAAAGCTGATTTATTACACGCCATCTGGCTAGAGACGGATGCCGGACTGGATAGTGTGGAACTTGAGTATCAGACAAAATACCCTGGTGATCCACTTTCTGTTTTACGCTCGATGCTGATTTATCTTTTTGAAGCAACGGCAAAAGATCCGCAGCGGCGGGCATTAATGGAAATTATTTTCCATAAATGCGAGTTTGTGGGGGAAATGGCCGCGCTACAGCATATTCAACAGACTTTACTGCTGGCATGTTACGACAAAATTGAAGAAATCTTGCGTGAGTGTATTGAGGCGGGTCAACTGCCCGCAACGCTAAATACCCGTCAGGCGGCGCTTATTATGCGCGGCTACGTCAACGGGATGATGGAAAGTTGGTTATTTACGCCCGAGACCTTTGATTTAGCCGAGGACGCGCCACAATTAGTAGAAACCTTTATTGATATGCTGCGATTCAGCCCAACGCTCAGTCAGCGGCCCTGAGATGTTTCTGCCTGTTCACGTTTCTTTTCATAGTCGCGCTGGACAATCGCCAGCGCTGCCAGCACGGTTTCAGCCGGTAAGTTGTTCTCTTCCAGCAGCATAATCAAATCAACCGCCAGTTTGACTTCGGCAGGTGCATTTTCCAGAGACATCACTCCTCCTGTTGGACATTTCAAGGGTTCATCACAGTATAGAAAAGAGAGGAGAGCGGTTATTCCGCTTTCCCCCGCAGAGCGAGCGCCCAGGAAACCTGTTTGATCGCGGCCTTGCAGCGCCCCATGCGCTGTTCCAGCACGGTGAGATCTTGCTTAAGCTGCTGTTGCACCGCCAGGGTCTCTGCCTGAGCCAGCCGGGTTTCCCGCTCATCGATCATCTGTTGTAAGCGCTGCTGATAGCCGAGGTATTCCGCATGCTTTGCCTGTTGTGGATCGGTGCGAACGCGTTCGCGTTGCGGGCGCAGGTGGCGACTGCCCAGCTCACGCTGTAAGGCGGCAACTTGATTAGCCACGCGTTCCGCCAGCCACAGACGCTGCTCATCGTGCTGGCTACTGCACAGTCGCGCATAGCTCTGCTCAAGGATCGCCAGGCACTGGCCTAACTGCCGGGCATCGCCCGGAAACAGCTGCTTATCAAAGCGGGACACCCGGCAAGTTTCCCCCGCAACCGGCTCGATTTGCAGACGTAGCGCCTGAATCGCGGCCTGAAGTCGCGTTAATGCGGATGTTATGGTCATTTTTTACTCGCCTGGGTCAGTCAAAATCCACCACTATGATAAATGATAATGCGCTATCGGGGCGATAAGGTTGCAATTATCTCCCTGTTTGCTTAGATTTGGGCGTCTTCGTGCGTGGCTTCCCTTAGTGAATCAACTGTCGCCTAACCTGAAACCAGGTTTAAGCGCTATGGAAGCTGCGCGATACAGAATATTCACCAGGCGTAACATCATGACCGCAACTGCGCAGCAGCTTGATTTCATTAAAGACAGCATCAAAAGTATTCCGGATTACCCGAAGCCGGGCATCCTGTTCCGTGACGTAACCAGCCTGCTGGAAGATCCAGTGGCCTATGCCGCGACTATCGCGCTGCTGGTTGAGCGCTATCGCGACAAAGGCATCACCAAAGTCGTGGGAACAGAAGCACGTGGTTTCTTGTTCGGTGCTCCTGTGGCGCTGGGGCTGGGCGTAGGCTTTGTACCGGTGCGTAAGCCTGGCAAACTGCCACGTGAAACATTCCAGGAACAGTATCAGCTGGAGTACGGCACTGATGCGCTGGAACTGCATAAAGATGCCATCGTGCCGGGCGACGTGGTGTTGATGGTTGATGATCTGTTGGCGACTGGCGGCACCATTGAAGCCACGGTAAAACTGATTCGCCGCGCGGGCGGTACAGTAGAAGATGCTGCATTCGTGATTAACCTGTTTGATCTGAGCGGTGAAGCTCGCCTGCAGGCGCTGGGCATCAATTGTTACAGTCTGGTCAACTTCCCAGGCCACTAAGTCATATTGGCCTCGCAGCAGTGCGGGGCCGTCTAATGTGACAACCCGGTAGGCATCTGTCGGTGTCGCTGTTAAACTACACCTCTCGATATTCCGGGGTATTGCCCCTTATCACTCTTTATTCCAGCGACTGAAACCCTATGAGCTATCAGGTACTTGCGCGAAAATGGCGCCCTCAGGCTTTTGCCGATGTAGTCGGCCAGGAACATGTGCTGAAGGCGCTGGCCAACGGGCTGACTCTGGGGCGCATTCATCACGCCTATCTCTTTTCTGGTACGCGCGGCGTAGGGAAAACCTCCATCGCCCGTTTGCTGGCGAAAGGGCTGAACTGCGAAACGGGTATCACTGCCACCCCTTGCGGTCAGTGCAGTGCCTGTCGAGAGATCGAACAGGGGCGTTTTGTTGATCTGATTGAGATTGATGCCGCATCACGCACCAAAGTAGAAGATACCCGCGATCTGCTGGACAACGTGCAGTACGCTCCCGCACGCGGCCGCTTCAAAGTCTATTTGATCGATGAAGTCCATATGCTCTCGCGTCACAGCTTTAACGCGCTGTTAAAGACGCTGGAAGAGCCTCCGGCACACGTTAAGTTCTTACTCGCCACTACCGATCCGCAAAAACTGCCGGTCACCATTTTATCGCGCTGCTTACAGTTTCATCTCAAAGCGTTAGAGCCGGAACAGATTCGCCAGCAGCTGACCTATATTCTGGAACAGGAGCAGGTCAGTAGCGAACCGCGTGCGCTGCAACTGTTGGCGCGTGCGGCAGATGGCAGTATGCGTGATGCCTTAAGTCTGACCGATCAGGCGATTGCCATGGGGCAGGGCAGTATCAGCAGCGAAGGCGTCAGCCAGATGCTAGGCACGCTGGACGATGAACAACCGTTAGCGTTAGTTGAAGCATTAATGGCTGGCAGCGGTGAACAAGTGATGGCCCTGCTGGCGCAGGCGGCATCACGCGGCGTGGAGTGGGATGCGCTGTTAGTGGAAATGCTGCGCTTGCTGCATCACCTGGCGATGGCGCAATTACTGCCTTCCAGCCTGGATGATATGGGCGAACATGATGCCCAGCATCTGCGCGAGCTGTCGCGTCAGATCCCGCCACAGGATTTACAACTGTATTACCAGACGCTGTTAATGGGCCGCAAAGATCTGCCGCTGGCACCTGACAGGCGTATGGGCGTGGAAATGACGCTGCTGCGTGCCTTGGCTTTTCATCCAGCCGCACCCATAGCCGCGCCAGCCAGTCCCGCACCAACGCCGGTGCAGGTGCAATCTGCTACGGTAAACGCCACGCCAGTGCCACCGCAGGCCGCGTCAGCGCCGGTAGCCGTGGCGCCTCCGGTGGTTGAAAACCGGCCCCCGGAACCTAAATTGTCCGACAGCACCAGCCAACTGCTACAGGCCAGGAGCCAGTTGCAGCGCCAGGGAGCGAACAAAGCAAAAAAGAGTGAGCCGGCAGCGCCTTCTGCGCGGCCGGCCAGTTCAGCGCTGGAGCGTCTGGCTTCAGTGACCGAACGTAGTCAGCCCCAGCGCAAAGCGCCTGAGGCAGAAAACAGCAAAAAAGAAGCATACCGCTGGAAAGCGCAGACGATCACAGAAGTGAAAGCTGAGCCCGTCGCAACGCCAAAAGCCTTGCGTTCAGCGCTGGAGCATGAGAAAACGCCCGAGCTTGCCGCGCGCCTGGCGGAAGAAGCCCAACAGCGCGATGCCTGGGCGGCTGAAATCGCCACGCTGCCCCTGCCGAAGCTGGTACAGCAGTTGGCGCTCAATGCCTGGAAAGAGCAGAGCGAATCCGCAGTGACGCTGCATCTGCGTTCCAGCCAGCGTCACCTGAATTCAGCGTCGGCGCAGCAGGTTCTGGCAACCGCATTGAGTAACGCCGCCAGTCAGGCAGTTGAACTGACGGTGATTGAAGATGATAATCCGGCGGTGTTAACGCCGCTGGAGTGGCGTCAGGCCATTTATGAAGAAAAACTGGCGCAGGCGCGTCAGTCCATTATGAGTGATACCCATATTCAAACCTTGCAGCGTTTCTTCGATGCTGATCTGGATGAAGAGAGTATCCGACCTGTTTAATCACGCTGCAACTGCCTCTGGCAGCATACGCAGCCCGGTAAAGAGAGAAGACTATGTTTGGTGGTAAAGGCGGACTGGGCAACCTGATGAAACAGGCCCAACAGATGCAGGACAAAATGGCGAAAGTGCAGGAAGAGATTGCTGCGCTGGAAGTGACCGGTGAATCAGGCGCGGGCCTGGTAAAAGTGACCATCAATGGTGCGCACAACTGCCGTCGCGTTGAAGTTGATCCAAGCCTGCTGGAAGACGACAAAGACATGCTGGAAGATCTGATTGCTGCGGCATTTAACGATGCAGCGCGTCGCATCGATGAAGCGCAGAAAGAGAAAATGGGTGCTGTTTCTGCTGGAATGCAGCTGCCACCAGGCTTCAAGATGCCATTCTGATGCAAACCAGTCCACTGCTTGAATCCCTGATGGAGGCGCTGCGCTGTTTGCCTGGCGTCGGCCCGAAATCAGCGCAGCGTATGGCCTTTCAGCTGCTGCAGCGCGATCGCAGCGGTGGGATGCGGCTGGCGCAGGCTTTGACCCGCGCCATGTCCGAAATTGGCCACTGTGCGGATTGCCGCACCTTTACCGAGCAGGACATCTGCACCATCTGCGCCAACCCAAGAAGGCAGCAAAATGGTCAGATCTGCGTGGTTGAGAGCCCGGCGGATATCCACGCTATTGAGCAAACCGGGCAATTTGCCGGACGCTACTTTGTGCTGATGGGGCATCTTTCGCCGCTGGATGGCATTGGCCCGCAGGATATCGGTCTGGACCGCCTTGAGCAGCGTCTGGAAAGTGAAACCCTGCATGAAGTCATTCTGGCGACAAATCCCACGGTGGAAGGTGAAGCCACGGCTAACTACATTGCCGAGCTGTGCGGCCAGTATGGCGTCGAAGCCAGCCGTATTGCGCACGGTGTCCCGGTGGGGGGCGAGCTGGAAATGGTCGACGGGACGACGCTGTCGCACTCGCTGGCAGGACGCCAAAAGTTTAAATTCTGACCACTTGCCGGTGTTGTGACAAATACCGGCTTGAAATCCGCTGTTCGGCCCCCATCTCCTCCTCAACGTCCATTAAACCTGATTCCGTTGAGGTAGCAATGACCATGAAAGGACAAGAGACCCGTGGCTTCCAGTCAGAAGTAAAACAGCTTCTGCACCTGATGATCCATTCTCTGTATTCCAACAAAGAGATTTTCCTGCGTGAACTGATTTCCAACGCCTCCGATGCGGCTGACAAACTGCGTTTCCGCGCACTGTCACAGCCGGATCTGTATGAAGGCGACGGCGACCTGCGCGTGCGTGTCTCTGTGGATAAGGACAACCGCACCCTGACCCTGAGCGATAACGGCATTGGTATGCGTCGTGACGAGGTGATCGAAAACCTCGGGACTATCGCGAAATCAGGCACCAAAGCCTTCCTCGATTCAATGGGTTCTGACCAGGCCAAAGACAGCCAGCTGATTGGTCAGTTCGGTGTTGGTTTCTACTCAGCCTTTATTGTGGCGGACAAAGTTTCCGTGCGCACGCGTGCAGCCGGTGCTGCCGCAGACGAAGGCGTGTTCTGGGAATCTGCTGGTGAAGGTGAATACACCATTGCCGATATCGAAAAAGCGGATCGCGGTACTGAAATCACTCTGCACCTGCGCGAAGGTGAGGATGAGTTCCTTGATGCGTGGCGTGTACGCAGCACCATCAGCAAATACTCCGATCACATCGCGCTGCCGGTTGAGATCGAAAGTAAAGATGAAGAGAGCGACACCACCAGCTGGGAAAAGATCAACAAAGCCCAGGCTCTGTGGACGCGCAACAAATCTGACATCAGCGATGAAGAGTACGGTGAGTTTTATAAACACATCGCCCATGATTTCACGGATCCTGTCACCTGGAGCCACAACCGCGTAGAAGGTAAGCAGGAGTACACTTCACTGCTGTACATCCCTGCGCGTGCGCCGTTTGATATGTGGAACCGCGATCAGAAACACGGTCTGAAACTGTATGTGCAACGCGTATTCATCATGGATGACGCGGAACAGTTCATGCCGAACTACCTGCGCTTTGTGCGCGGCCTGATTGACTCAAACGATCTGCCACTTAACGTCTCCCGTGAAATTCTGCAGGATAACCGTGTTACCCAGAGCCTGCGTGGCGCACTGACCAAGCGTAGCCTGCAGATGCTGGAAAAACTGGCTAAAGACGACGCAGAAAAATATCAGACCTTCTGGAAAGAGTTTGGTCTGGTGCTGAAAGAAGGCCCGGCGGAAGATAACGCCAACCAGGAAACCATTGCTAAGCTGTTGCGTTTCGCTACCAGCCAGAGCGAAGGCTCCGCGCAGACTATCTCGCTGGAAGACTATGTCAGCCGCATGGTGGAAGGCCAGGATAAGATCTACTACATCACGGCCGACAGCTACGCCGCCGCGAAGAGCAGCCCGCACCTTGAGCTGTTCCGTAAAAAAGGCATTGAAGTGCTGCTGCTCTCCGATCGCATCGATGAGTGGATGATGAGCTACCTGACCGAATTCGACGGTAAGAGCTTCCAGTCGGTCAGCAAAGCGGATGAGTCGCTGAATAAGCTGGCTGATGAAGAGAGCGAAGCGCAGAAAGAAGCCGGTAAAGCGCTGGAGCCGTTTGTTGATCGTGTGAAAACGCTGCTGGGCGAGCGTGTGAAGGAAGTGCGTCTGACGCATCGCCTGACAGACACCCCGGCGATTGTCACCACGGATGCGGATGAAATCAGCACCCAGATGGCGAAGCTGTTTGCTGCCGCAGGTCAGGCTGCACCGGAAGTGAAATACATCTTCGAACTGAACCCAGAGCACGCGCTGGTGAAACGTGCGGCTGATACCGAAGAAGAAACCCGCTTCAGCGAGTGGATTGAACTGCTGCTGGACCAGGCGCTGTTGGCTGAACGCGGCACGCTGGAAGATCCTAACCAGTTTATCCGTCGTATGAACCAACTGCTGGCGTAAGCCGTAGATTCAGCCCCTGCCACTGGCAGGGGCTTTTTTTATGCCCGCAATTTATTGCTGTAGCAGTTCCTCCCCCAGCCAGTGGCGGAACAGCGCGATTTCCACATCGTCACGGCGTGACTGCTTCGTCATCATCCAGGTGGCGCGTGCGGCGCGAACAAAGCCCAGTGGTGCAATCAGTGAGCCGTCTTCCAGCTCTTTGCGCACTAACAGGCGTGGTGCCATGATCACACCCAGGCCATTACGCGCGGCCTGAATCCCCAAAGTCAGATTGTCAAAATGCTTACCGCTGTGCTCTTGTGACTCCGCGCCATACAGGGCAGCCCACTCGCTCCACGCCTGACGGCGCGTATCGGCGTGTAAAATGGGCAACGAGGCGAGATCGGCGGCCTGTTTAAAACCGTTGGCAAAGCGCGGTGCGCAGAGCGGGCCGATGTAATCAGCGGTGACCAGCGTAGCATCGACATCTTCATCTGGCTGCTGTTCATAGCTCATGATCAGCACATCAGCATGCTCGCTGCGTAATTGGTCTACATCCATAATACCTTGAAACTGCACATCAATTTCCGGATGACGCTGATAAAAGCCGCCCAGCCGTGGAATCAGCCACTGCGCCAGAAAACTCGGCGCGCAGGCGATATTTAACTGATGACGCAGTCCGTTGCGAATGCCTTCACTGGTGGCGGCCAGTTCGTTGAACGCTTTCTGGCAGCTCAAGAGCAGGCGTTCGCCATGTGATGTTAATTTAACGCGGCCACTGGCGCGGACAAACAGCGGTTTGCCCATCCAGCTCTCCAGCTGGCGAACCTGGTGACTGATTGCACTATGGGTTACATGTAACCTTGCAGCGGCAACGCTAAAACTGCTGTGTAAGGCGGCCTGATAAAAGTAGTGCAGCGCCCGCAGTGGTGGTAGCCCGGTCATACCCATCCCCTGTGCAAAAACCTAACAGGGATTGTCAGTTTATATCATTTTAAAGTCCAGACGCATTGACCTAACCTTGCCCGCAGATTCTGGCGGGTTGACGGCGCGCTTATCCTGTGATTGTCACCTGCCTCGCACCCCGTCGACGGGTAAAAAATGAGAAACTCACGCAATGTCTATTACGGAACGAATGACACAGGCGCGAGATGAACTCCGTGCCGAACTTTCCCGTTGCTATCACCTGGAGCAGTTTGATCTGTTCTTCGCCCCCTCTTTGCATGTTGCGCGCGTGCTGCTCTCACGGCTGTTTTTACGCCAGGAACAGACGCGTAATCAGCGACGCTATGCTTCGTATTACCCGATCACGGAGTTGAGCAGCATGCCGGAAGTACCGGTTATGGCGGGGAGTATTAATCTGGTGGCGCAGGTCGATCCTGCGGAAGGCAAAATTCGCACGCTGCAATCTTGCCAGAAAGAGGGGGTGGTTGATGTGAGTGAAACCTTCGCAACAACCCTGCATATGCCGTTGGTTGAAGAGAGCCAGCTGTTTGTCACCCGGCTCGACAATCATGCCGCACTGCCTGGCGGCCTGGTGCTGATTGCGCTCCGCACCCAGGATTTCAGCACGCTGGTGCGTAGTGAACTGCGCTTGTTTGAGCAGGGCATGGCGTTCGGGGAGGCGATTACTGATGCTCTCGAACAGATTAACGGAGGTCGCTGGCAGCCCTATAATATTGCGATGGTGAGTGCAATTCGCATTGAAACGCCCCATGTGATCCACTCTTGTCATACGCCAGGGTTGCCTTTCGCACTGCTGGAATTGCCCGATAATCTGCTTAACCGGTTGGTGCTGTCGCCCGGTATGCAAATTTTTCCCCACGCCTTGAAACTCTCTATTCGCGCCGAAAAACGCGGCAGTGGTAAAAAAATTAGCGACACAACTGAATCGATTAGACAGCGACTGTACCAGACGTTGGCGGCGGCGGGGTAATCTGAAAACGCCACAGGTAGCCCACCGTTTCCGGGTGCAAAGCGCAGAATGCGCAAGCCAGATAATCATCCGCGACTGTCCGCGTTCCTTGTGGTGTGCGGGTCATAATGGTATGTTCTTCGCCTTCTCAGATTGATCATGTGTGTTTGCAAGAGGAATTACGCAATGCGTATTATTCTGCTCGGTGCTCCGGGCGCAGGTAAGGGGACTCAGGCCCAGTTTATTATGGAAAACTACGGTATTCCGCAAATCTCTACCGGAGATATGCTGCGTGCTGCGGTTAAGGCCGGGAGCGAGCTGGGTAATCAGGCAAAAGCGATCATGGATGCAGGTAAACTGGTCACTGATGAGCTGGTGATTGCGCTGGTTAAAGAGCGTATTGCTCAGGAAGATTGTGCGAAAGGTTTCCTGCTGGATGGCTTCCCGCGTACGATTCCACAGGCGGATGCGATGAAAGAAGCCGGGATCAACGTTGATTTCGTGCTGGAGTTCGACGTACCGGATGAACTGATCGTTGACCGTATTACTGGCCGTCGCGTTCACGCGAACTCTGGCCGTGTTTACCACGTCAAATACAATCCACCAAAAGTGGAAGGTAAAGATGACGTCACCGGCGAAGAGCTGTCTACGCGTAAAGACGATCAGGAAGAGACCGTACGTAAGCGCCTGGTCGAGTACCATGAGCTGACGGCTCCACTGATTGGCTATTATAGCGATGAAGCGGCTGCGGGTAACACCAAATACGTTAAAATCGACGGCACCCGTCAGGTGGCCGAAGTGCGTGCAGAACTGGCTGAGATCCTCGGCTAATGCACTTCAGGGGCTAGTTAGCTGGCCCCTTTTGCAGTAATTGCTTTTCCTCCCCGCTAATTCCGCTACAATTTCCCCGTTTTCTGATCTGTCCAATGTCAGCAAGGAATTAGAATGAGGCAAGATAAGCCCGGCGTTCTGTTGGTTAACCTCGGTACGCCAGATGCACCTACTACTCCCGCCGTAAAACGCTACCTGCAGCAGTTCCTGAGCGATCCGCGCGTTGTGGATACGCCACGCCCAATTTGGTTGCCGATCCTGCACGGCATCGTGCTGCCGTTCCGATCGCCGCGTGTAGCCAAACTCTATGCATCGGTATGGATGGAAGAGGGCTCGCCGCTGCTGGTGTTCAGCAAGCGCCAACGCGATGCGCTGGCAGAACGCGTGGATATGCCCGTTGCGTTGGGCATGAGCTACGGCAATCCGAGCCTGAAAAGCGCGCTCGATAGCCTGATGGCGCAGGGCGTCACCCGGCTGATCGTGCTGCCACTCTATCCCCAGTTCTCCTGTTCGACGGTGGCTGCGGTATGGGATGGGATTGCGGATATTTTCAAAGGCTATCGCTCTCTGCCGGACGTCCAGTTTATTCGCGACTATGCCGATCACCCTGCTTATATTGCCGCGCTGAAAGCCTCGGTTGAGCGTTCATTTGCTCAACATGGCCAGCCCGATTTGCTGGTGCTGTCTTACCACGGTATTCCGCAGCGCTTTGTGGATGAAGGGGATGACTACGCGCAACGCTGCAAAGACACTACCGCTGCGTTGCAACAGGCTCTGGGGCTGCGTGACGACCAGATCAAGATGACTTTCCAGTCACGCTTTGGTCGTGAGCCATGGCTTCAGCCGTACACCGATGAAACCATGCAAAATCTGCCGCAGAAAGGCGTGAAGCACGTTCAGGTCATGAGCCCTGGCTTCTCGGCGGACTGCCTGGAAACGCTGGAAGAGATCAGCGAGCAGAACTGTGAATTCTTCATGCATGCTGGTGGTGACAAATTCGAGTACATTCCTGCCCTGAATGATGACGCAGAGCACATCGAAATGATGGTGCAGCTGGTGAACAGTCGCCGTTAAAACCCAGGCAGAGAGTGTGATATCATTCTCTGCCTGTTTTTCCAGTACGGCACCTTCATGAAATTTCCCGGCAAACGTAAATCTAAACACTACTTCCCCGTTAGCGCACGCGATCCGCTGATACAAACCACTCAGCAGGAGCAGGGTGAAGGCAGCACCATTGTCGGCATCGACCAGATCATGGTGGATATTGAAGCCCGCGTAGACGACAGCTTTTTACAGCGTTATCAGCTCAGCGCAGGCCATTCGCTGGTTATTGACGATGCACGTGCCGAAGCGCTGTATCAGGAGCTGATGCAGCATCAGCTGATTAGCCATCAGTTTGCCGGTGGCACCATTGGTAATACCTTACACAACTACTCGGTGCTGGCGGACGATCGCTCCGTCCTGCTTGGCGTGATGTGTAATAACATCCAGATTGGCGGTTATGCCTATCGCTACCTGTGCAACACCTCCAGCCGTATGGATCTTAACTACCTGCAAGGCGTTGACGGTGCCATTGGGCGCTGCTTCACCTTGATTGGCGAACACGGTGAGCGGACGTTCGCCATTAGCCCAGCGCAGATGAACCAACTCAGCGCGAGCAGCATTCCCGAAGCGGTGATTGCTGAATCTTCTGCACTGGTGCTGACCTCCTATTTGCTACGTGGACAACCGGACGATCCGATGCCTGCGGCCACGCTCCAGGCGATTGAGTATGCGAAACGCCATGATGTCCCGGTGGTCTTAACGCTGGGGACTCAGCACATCATCCATGATGATCCGCAGTTCTGGCGCGACTTCCTGCGCGATCACGTCACTATCGTGGCGATGAACGAAGAAGAGGGTGAGGCGCTGACCGGCGAAAGCGATCCGCTGCTGGCGGCACAAAAGGCGCTGGAGTGGGTAGATTTAGTGTTGTGCACGGCCGGTCCGAACGGACTCTATATGGCGGGTTATACCGAAGAGGCGTTTAAGCGCAGCACCAATCGCCCGCTGTTGCCCGGTGCTATCGCCGAATTCAACCAGTATGAGTTCAGCCGTGCGATGCGTCGTAGCGACTGTGAACAGCCATTAGCCATCTACTCACACATCGCGCCTTATATGGGCGGGCCAGAGAAGATCATGAATACTAATGGCGCGGGAGATGGCGCACTGGCCGCGTTGTTACACGATATCAGCGCGAATAATTTCCATCGCCAGAATGTGCCGAACTCCAGTAAGCACTCGCGGGCTTACCTGACTTACTCTTCGCTTTCTCAGGTGTGCAAATATGCCAACCGCGTCTCTTATCAGGTGCTCAATCAGCACTCTCCGCGTTTGATGCGAGGCCTGCCTGAACGAGAAGATAGCCTGGAAGAGGCGTACTGGGAGCGTTAAGTCTGACTGTCAGCCCTGCCGCCAAACGGTGCGCAGGGCTGGAAGTTTCTGGCCTTGCCTGCGACGAGAACAGCGGTCGCAGGCAGGAAGGTTATGAAGCGGCGGTGACCGACGCTGGCGATTCAGGGGGAGCAACAGCAGGAGCCACCTGCAACAGCCCCAGCATGCTGTTGGCGATTTCGCGCTCGCCCATCACCACCTGATTTGCGCCGCGTGCCAGAATGTAATCCACCTCTTCGTCATGGTGTGCCCGGGCGAAAATCTCAATGTCTTCACGCTGCTCGCGGGCGGCAGTGACAATTTCACCGGATTCATAGCCATTAGGAATAGTGAGCAGCAGCCAACGCGCACACTCCAGGCGCGCCAGTTCCATGGTTTCAGCGCGCGCGGCATTGCCGAGTACCGCTCTGATGCCTTGCTCACGCAGTGCCTGAACGCGAGTGCGTGAATTCTCAACCACCACCAGCGGGACTTCGGCTTCCTGTAGCTTTTGCCCCAGCAGGCTGCCAACGCGGCCATAACCAACTAAAATGGCATGGTTGCAGATATCCACCGGGATCTGGTTTTCCTCTTCACTGGCCTCTTCCTGAATCTGTTCGGCAACGGTTTCGGTGCGGGCCAGATAGCGCTCCAGCAGAGTAAACAGCACTGGGTTTATCATGATCGACAGAATGGCGGCCGCGAGCACCAGATTACGGCCCTCCTCGGTCAGCATACCCAGTGAAATGCCTAACCCGGCGAGAATAAACGCAAACTCACCAATCTGCGCGAGGCTGACCGAAATGGTTAATGCGGTTCGCCGTGAATGGCCCAGCACCGACACCAGTAACCAGGCCGCCAGAGATTTCCCCACCACAATGATGGTGAGTGCGCCCAGCACCGCCAGCGGCTGCGACAGTAAAATCATCGGATCGAACAACATCCCCACCGAAACAAAAAACAGCACGGCAAAGGCATCCCGCAGCGGCAGGGTATCGTGAGCGGCACGGTGGCTCAGTTCAGACTCATTCAGCACCATACCGGCGAAGAAAGCGCCCAGGGCAAATGACACGTCGAAAAATTCGACTGCCCCGAAGGCGATCCCTAATGCCAGTGCCAACACGGCGAGGGTGAACAGCTCGCGTGAGCCAGTTGCCGCACTTTTGGCCAGAATCCAGGGAACAACGCGTTTGCCCACCACCATCATGAGCACCATAAACGCGGCGACTTTACCGATTGTAAACAGCAGATCCCAGGCCAACAGCGCTGGGCTGGCGTTGCCCTGTTCCAGCATGCCAGCGATGGCAGGCAACAGGACCAGCGTCAGCACCATGACCAGATCTTCCACGATCAGCCAGCCAATCGCGATCTGACCGCGCTGGCTGTCGATCAACTGCCTCTCTTCCAGGGCGCGTAGCAGCACGACCGTACTGGCAGTGGAAAGGCACAGACCAAACACCAGACCGGTCATCCACGACCAGCCTAAGGCCCACGACAGCCCCATACCCAGCAGCGTTGCCACAGCAATCTGTGCCACGGCGCCCGGAATGGCGATCGCTTTCACCGACATCAAATCTTTTAATGAGAAGTGCAGACCCACGCCAAACATCAGCAAAATAACGCCAAGTTCAGCCAGTTCAGGGGCGAGGTTGGTATCGGCCACAAAGCCGGGGGTAAAAGGGCCTGCTAACACGCCAGCAAGCAAGTAACCGACTAAAGGGGAAATACGCAGGCGATTTGCCAGCATACCAAGGAGAAAAGCCAGAACCAGCGCCCCAACTATAGTGGTAATCAACGGTGTGGTGTGGTGCATATCTGTCTCCTTGTGTACAAATGTGTCCGCTTGTAACAATCGAGTGTACGCGAGTTTATTCTTTATAGTTTAGTTATTTTAGTGATAAATGAAAAAAATCCGGCGATAAAGTGAAATCAGGCACAAAAGGCGCATTTTTAGCAATCATGTCCATCAGGTTGCCATTTCATCAGCATGCGCGGCCAAGTCAACCCAGAAACCATACTGCCGTAAGTCCGATATGGAACGAGAGCGGCTGGTGGTGACCAAAAAATCCTGCCGTTACGAATGATTCGTTTACTCACAGTTTTCCTGCCCACTCTATGCGTGTTTCACCTTGAGTTAAAGTCTGGAATGTGCGACACAAAAGAAGAGAATGCAGAAAGCAAATAAAGGCCAGCCGGAAGCGGCGATAAGGAGAGTGGCAGTGGTGTTGACTCGCAAGAAAGGCATAGTTCTGGCTCTGGCCATTGCGCTGACGCCAGGACTGGCGCAGGCATGGCTGCCAGGCCATAGCTACAATTTTACGTTGTTGCATACCAATGATGAGCACGGCCACTTCTGGCCCAATGAGCAGAACGAGTATGGCCTCGCTGCACAAAAAACCTTAATGGATCAGCAGCGCTATGATGCGCAAGCCAAAGGCGGTGGTGCGCTGATCCTCTCCGCAGGAGACGTCAATACCGGAGTGCCGGAATCAGATATCACCCATGCTGAACCCGATATTCGCGGTATGAACCTGATTGGTTACGATGCCATGGCACTGGGCAATCATGAGTTTGATAAATCGCTCAGCGTGCTGCAACAGCAGCAAAAGTGGGCGAGATTTCCCTTTATTGCGGCCAATGTGTATCAAAAACAAGACGGAAAGCGGCTGTTTAAGCCCTGGGCTGTGTTTAACCGCATGGGGCTGAAAATTGCCGTGATTGGTCTCAGCACGCCGGATACGCTAAAACTGGCCAGCCCGCTGAATGTGCAAAATCTGGAATTTCGTGACCCGGTCAGTGAAACCCTGAAAGCACTGGCTGAGCTTCGTCAGCAGGAAAAACCTGATGTGGTGATTGTGCTTTCTCACCTCGGCTGGCACAGCGAGGGAATAAATGATGTCACCCTGGCGCAGGCGTTACCACAAGGCAGTGTCGGCGCAATTGTGGGCGGTCACAGTCACGACTTGATCTGCATGGACAAACAGAATCAGCCGGTGAAAGAGTATAAACCGGGCGATCCTTGCCTGCCGGATGTTGAAAACGGCATCTGGATTATGCAGGCGGGTGAGTGGGGTAAATATGTCGGGCGCGCTGATTTCCGCTTCCAGGATGGCAAACTCAGCCTGGCAAATTACCAGCTACTGCCGGTGAACCTGCGCCATCAAATCAAAAATGAGGATGGATCGACCCTCTGGCTGCCGTGGAAGCAGGAAATCGTGCCTAACAGCGCGATGATGAAGCTGCTGCTACCGTTTAAAAAGCGGGCAGAAGAAAAAATGCAGGTCGCGGTGGGCAGCAGTAACGAGGCGTTTAATGGCGATAGCGATGTGGTGCGCTATCGACGCAGTGACCTGGCTCAGCTGATTCTGGCAGCACAAACCGCCAGCACGCAGGCCGATCTCGCGGTGATGAGCGGCGGCGGGGTACGCAGTTCGCTGCCAGCAGGAAAACTAACGCTGCGCGATTTGTTGCAGGTGCAGCCGTTTGCTAATCAGGTGGTTTCCGTCACGTTGACCGGCACTGAACTGGCACAATACCTCACTGCGGTAGCGAAAATTCCGGCGGGCAGTGGGGGATATGCGCAGTTCTCCGGGGTGGGCTTTGTGCGTGCGGGGGATGTGCTGACGGAGATTACGGTCAAAGGCCAACCGTTGCAGGCCGATAAAGTCTATCGGCTGGCGACCAACAGCTTCAACGCCAGCGGCGGTGACGGTTATCCGCGTATCGACCAGCAGCCCGGTTATTCCAGTAAGGGGGTGACGGACATCAGCGTATTACGCGACTGGGTGCAGCATCACTCACCGCTGAAACGTGCTGACTACGCTCCAGACGGTGAAATTCGCCAACTGACGCCCGAAGAGCTAGAGCAACAGGAAAAAGCACGCCAGCAGTCTGAGAAGAAGAAAGCCCTGACCTTCCCACAGGCGATTCTGGCGTGGTTCGAGCCGTTGCGTGAGAAACACGAATAATCAGGCTTCACACGACCTGCGCGCGACCCAACGTGTGCGCAGGTTATCCCATATCCAGTTGTACGCCATGGTATAGGGCAGGAAGAACAGGAAAAATGCCACTTCCAGCAACAGGGCTTGCCACAGGCCAATACCCAGCATCATCGCGGCAATCGGCAGGCCGATCAGTATAAATCCACCCTCGAAGCCTAATGCATGTAACACACGGATCAGCAAACCGCGCTTAACTTTATCGCGCGGTAGCAGACGATCAAACACCGCGTTGTAGATCATGTTCCAGACCAGCGCCACGCTGGAGAGCATGATGGCAAGTGCGCCCATTTGAAACAGCGGTTTGCCCATCGCCCAGGCGGCCAGTGGTGAAACCGTCAAAATAGCTAACACCTCAAATCCGACGGCATGGAAAAAGCGTTCTTTCATTGAGCGAGCGTGACTCATATATCCTCCATTAGTGAATGGGGCGTATTTTCTCACGCGGGCATGCTAAGCTGAAATTAACACCTATCGGAAAAAGCGATGGATTTAATGAAATACTCTCCTGAATCACTGGAAGCCTTTGTGCAGACCGTGGCCAGCGGATCATTTTCGGCTGCCGCCCGCGCCCTCGGAAAAAGCCAGTCCACGATCAGTGCGGCGATCGCTAATCTGGAAGACGATCTTGGGATAGAGTTGTTCGATCGTCAGGGACGTCAACCGGTACTGACGCCACAAGGGGCGCGTGCATTGACACGCGTTCAGCAAATCATTGCCGCCAGTCAACGGTTAGACGACCTCGCATTGCAGTTAGCGCAGGGTGTTGAGCCGCGCCTTAGCATCGCCATTTCAGATTTCTGGCAGGCCGATCATCATGAAAACATGCTCAACCGCTTTGCTGCCCGTTACCCGGACATTGAGTTCGAATGCATGATTGCTGAAGATGAGGATGTGGTGGATCTACTCCAGGGGGGAAGAGTGCATCTTGGCGTGGTGCGGACGCAACCCACCTTGCCGCCGGATATTGCGGTGGCGCGTTTGCAGGTTGAAGCGCAAATGGCGATCTATCTGCACCAGCAGCACCCTTTAAGTGCGCTTTCCGAAGTCAGCGAAGGGCAGTTGGGCGAAGTGCGTCAACTGCGCCTGAATACCTGGAGCCAGCAACGTCCGCTACCGCAAAGTGGACAGGTGTGGTCTGCGCCTTCCTATTTGTTACTACTGGAAATGGCAGAGCAGGGGTTTGGCTGGAGCGTATTACCGCGTTGGCTGGTGGCGCAGTTTGGTCATCAGGTACTGGTTGAGCTGCCGGTGTGTGGCTGGCCGCAGCATATCGCTGTGGATGTGCTGTGGTCGCATCGCCACCCGCCGGGCCCGGCCGGGCGCTGGATGATCGATCAACTCTGCGCACAGCCGCGTGATTAATCGCGGCGAGCAATGTCCGCCAGCGGGGCATTCAGCAACCGCGCCAGATCGTTGGGTGCCAGTTCCAGATCGAGACCGCGCTTCCCGCCGGAGATAAACAGAGTACTGAATTCTGTGGCTTGTATATCAATGACCGTGGGTAGACGCTTTTTCTGCCCCAAAGGACTGATGCCGCCCAGCAGATAGCCGGTAACGCGCTGTGCGAGCTGCGGGTCAGCCATATCAGCTTTTTTCGCCGCGAAAGCCTTAGCGACTTTCTTCAAGTCTAACTGTGAGGAAACCGGTGTCACCGCGACGGCCAGCTGTTTGGCATCTCCATTTAGCGCAACCAACAAGGTTTTAAACACCTGACGTGCATCGAGATTGAGCTTTCGCACCGCTTCATCACCAAAATTGGTCTCGTTACTGTCATGCTCATAGGGATGAAGTTTGAAGCTTACCTTTTGTTTTTCAAGCAGCTTTACCGCTGGAGTCATAACCGGTCCTTGCGAGGAAAAAAACTAATTACGTCGATTGATGAATTTTAGTGGCGAAAATCTGAGCTTTGCGCGAAAATTAGCCCGCGTTCGGCACTGGAGTGCCGGGCGATAACCAAAATCATAAACAAATTCCTCTTTGACGGGCCAGTAACGCTACTGGCCTTTTTTTTATGCCTGACGCAATAGCTCAGGCAGATTATCGTCACCGTACAGGTGCAATGCCCCTACGGCCACCACATAGCGTCCGCCAGGTAGCGCCGTTAAACTCTCTTTCCACTGTAAATTTCGTTGGGTAATCAGCGTATCATTCAACGTCTGGCTAAATGTTGTTGGCAACGCGAGCTGCCGCTGCTTTGGCGGATGCTCAAGCCACCAGCCCATCATCATCTGTAGCAGGCGCGCATTGGTATGCCAGTGCTCCAGCGTATCCAGCAGCAGTGCTTTGCCATCATCCGGCAGCGTCTTCAGCAGCGTAATTTGGGCATCAGCCCCCTCCAGTTCGATGACCGGTTTATGCCAGTCACGTGCGGCCTGCAGGAGCTGATAATCAATACCGTATTCCGGGCGTAAGCCAAGCTGTTGCGCCTGCTGTGCCTGCAACATCAGGGCTATCTGCCACGCGGGCAGGTTATCCAGCTGGGACAGCGAAAATGGCAGGGACAGCAGCAACTTTTCTAACCCGGCGAGGGTGGTGGCCGGGAAGCGCTCAGCCAGTGGTGGACGCTGTTCATCTTGCGTGAACGGCGAGCCACCACGTGTGATATCTGCTTCGACAATCAGGGCATCTGCCTGACGCAACCTCCGCAGGAGTTGTGGAGGCAGCGGTTGCATATTTTGAGTGCCCATGTGAATGCTGCCGACCAGATGCAGCCAGCGATCGCCCAGCAGCATATCCAGCGCAGGCCAGCGGTACTGGGTCGGGAACAGGCGCATTTTCAAGGCGCTCAGGCGTTGCCACAGGCTGACAGTCATGCACGTTCCTTGGTTAATCAAAACGTCATGCTAGCGGTTTCAGCGTGGCAAAAACAGCGCTGAAAGGGCTATTCCTGTCCCGGTGGTTGATAGCGCAACAGGCGATTGGCGTTCCCGACCACGGTGATAGATGAGAGTGCCATGGCTGCACCGGCAACAATCGGGCTGAGCAGCGAACCGGTCAGTGGGAACAGCACGCCCGCAGCCAGCGGAATCCCCAGACTGTTATAGATAAAGGCTCCAAACAGGTTTTGGCGGATATTCCGCAGGGTGGCCGCTGACAGTGCGAGGGCATCGGCAACGCTGTGGAGATCGTCTCGCATCAGCGCAAAACCGGCACTTTCCAGCGCCACGTCACTTCCGCCGCCGATGGCAATGCCAACATCCGCCTGCGCCAATGCGGGCGCATCATTAATACCATCGCCAATCATGGCCACTTTATGTCCGGCCTGCTGCAATTTCACGATGGCCTCTGCCTTACCAGCCGGTAACACACCAGCAATCACTTCATCAATCCCGGCTTCTGCCGCAATTGCCCGCGCGGTTTGTTCCCGATCGCCGGTTAACATCACCAGGCGATAGCCCAAACGGTGCAAGCGCTGCAGGGCATTTTTGCTCTCGCTGCGCAGCGTGTCACGGATCATGATGGCTCCCAGCAACTGGCCTGCCAGTGCAACCAACACCGGCGTCGCCCCTTGCTGAGCCGCCTGATCCAGTTTTGCTTCCAGCGGCCGCCAGTCAATCTGTTGTTCCGTCATCAAGGCCGGGTTGCCCACCAGCAACATCTGACCCTTAAGCTGACCGGTAACCCCTTTGCCCGGCAGGGTACGGAATTGAGCGATCTCGACGCGTGGCAGATGTTGTGCCGCTGCCACAATGGCTCCGGCGAGCGGGTGGGCGGAGAGTGACTCCAGTGCCGCTGCGGCACTGAGCAGTGTATCGTTATCGCCCGTTAAGCTGATTATCTCACTCACAACCGGCTTGCCGTTGGTGAGCGTGCCGGTTTTGTCGAACACCAGGGTGTCGAGCTGTGAAGCCTGCTGCAGTGCATCAGCATCACGCACCAGAATGCCCAGTTCCGCTGCGCGGCCAACACCGGCAATAATTGACATTGGCGTGGCAAGACCCAGCGCGCAAGGGCAGGCGATGATCAAGACTGTCGTCATCACCACCAGGGCATAAGCGGTGTTGGGCTGTGGCCCAAAGAAATACCAGATGGCGCCACTGATCAGCGCTAAGGCCACCACGACCGGGACAAATACCGCAGAAATGCGATCCGCGAGGCGACCAACAGCCGGTTTACTGCTTTGCGCCTGACGCACCAGATGAATAATCCGTGCCAGCGCGGTGTTATTGCCGGTGGCCTGGGCGATAAACCGGGCGCTGCCGTCATGGATCAACGTACCGGCATACAGTTTTTCCCCCGGCGTTTTATGCCGTGGCTGGGCTTCCCCGGTCAACATTGCTTCATCAACCCATACTTCGCCCTGACTGACTTCGCCATCCACCGGAACGCGATCGCCGGTAGTGACGCGCAACGTCATGCCTGACTGCACCGCAGCCAGCGGCAGGAGCTGCTCATTGTCGTTTTCAATAACCCGCGCCTGTTGAGGGGTAAGATCCAGCAGGCGCAGCAGGGCCTGAGAAGATCGTTGACGCGCCCGTTGTTCCAGCGCATGACCGAGGTTGATCAGGCCAATGATCATCACGCTGGCTTCAAAATAGAGATGTCGTGCCTGGTGGGGGAAGAAATCGGGCCAGATCACGACGCTAAAGGAGTAAATCCAGGCGGCGGCAGTACCGAGTGCCACCAGCGTGTCCATGGTTGCACTGCCGTTACGCAGGCTGCGAGCCGCACTGCGATAAAAATGGCCGCCAGTCACGCCCATCACCAGTAAGGTAATAATACCCAACGTTAGCCAGGTAGAGTGGTTCTGTGGGCTGAGCATCATGTTGTCACCCAGCATGCCCCAAATCATCAGGGGGATGCCGAATGCCAGTGCCAGCGTTGCCTGCCAGCTAAAGCGGCGCATGGCACTGCGTGCATTGTTCTGCTGTTTTTCCCGTCGTTGTTGCTCGTCCGCGATCGCTTCTGCGCCATAGCCTGCGGCCTGCACGGCAGCAACCAGAGCATCACTGGTGACTTCGCCCAGCACCAATGCACTACGTTCACCCAGATTGACCCGCGCTTCACTGACGCCTTCCACGCCTTGCAGGGCTTTTTCCACCCGGCTGACGCAGCTGGCGCAGCTCATTCCTTCAATCAGCAACACCTGAGCCGGTGCTGCTGGTTTTTTTGCCGGGGAGTCGGACTCGGCCGTTGCCAGCGCCTCCGGCGGCGGCTCTGCTGCTGTCAACGGCTCAGACTTTGGGTGATCGGCCTTTAACGCCGCGTGATAACCCGCCTGTTCGACAGTAGCAATCAGATCGCTGGCCTGTGCAGAGCCAGAGATGCGCGCTTCCTGTTGTGTCACTTCTGCTTGTTCAACATCATCGCGCTGTTCCAGCGCCTCTTTAACGCGTTTGACGCAGTGGCCACAAGAGAGACCCTCCAACGCCAGAGTCAAGGTATTGCTCATTTTTAACTCCTTGTGTGACGGCAGTTGACCTGCCCGGTAATTTGCATTGAGATAAAGGTTAAACCTTCCATCAAGGGGAAGGTCAAGCGAGGGGCAGATGAATATCAGCGATGTGGCAAAAAAAACCGGTTTAACCCGTAAAGCGATTCGCTTTTATGAAGAGAAGGGCGTCGTCACGCCACCCGTTCGCAGTGCCAACGGCTACCGCAGCTATACGCAACATCATCTGGATGAGTTAAACCTTCTGCGCCAGTCACGCCAGGTCGGCTTCACGCTGGAGGAGTGCGGGGAGCTGGTGCAACTGATGAACAACCCGGCCCGCCATAGCGCAGAGGTGAAAGCGCGTACCCTGCAAAAGGCGGAAGAGATTGCCGCACATATTGAAGATCTCCACGCTATGCGAGCCAGATTACTGGCGCTGGCGGCTGATTGCCCAGGCGATGAAAGTGCCGCGTGTCCCATCATTGAGCACCTGGCGGGCTGTTGCCATGGGGTTATGGAGAAGCCGTCCGGAGAGAAATAACGTTTTGTTGTAGGGGCAGGGGACAATGGCTGGAAGGTCGTTGCCATGCTACATACGGGCGAGAAATAGCCCTCAGCTCAGGGACAGGAAATAAAGCCTGCGATCGGCAGGCGAGGGAGTTGCCTTACTTCATGGGGCCGGAGTGCCGGATATAGCCGCCGACATTTTGCGGTGTCGTGAAGGTTGTGATGCTCTTCGCATTAGCATCAAGAAATCGTGATCTCTCACTACCGTTACTTCCGCATTGCGCTGTGGCATTAACATTCTGTTTGCGACATATCATGTCGCTATTTTTGGCTCAGCGTTATATCGCACTTAATCTGCGGTCTCTGTACCCGCTTCAATTCCTTTTTCCCGTGAAATCCAGACCGGCTTCGGGTTGACACTACGGGCTAATTTTGTGAAGGTTCCCCGCGTTTTGCGACCACCTCAGCGTGGTTCGCCTCTCCATCCCCGGCATCAATTAAGGACAGCCCATGACGCCCCGTTGTATTTTCACTGAAGGCAGCGTAACCCTGCCAGATGGCTACCGTGATCGTACCGTTAATGTACTGATCGCTACCGATGAAACCTCGCCAGCATTGAATATTTCCCGTGATTCGCTGAATCCGGGCGAAGATCTCGCGGCTTATGTCACCCGTCAGTTAGCAAGCCTGGCGGATGGCCTTAAAGGCTGGGCCGAGAAAGAGCGTGCACCAGCCGTGCTGGGTGACAACGTTTTACAAGGCGAACAGGTACTGGCCACTTACTTGCGAAGTGGCCAGCGCGTCTGGCAGCGCCAGGCGGTCTTTGTGGTTGGAGGGGATACCGTGCTGGTATTTACCCTGGCCGTGACACGGAAACTCACCACAGAAGATGAAAATCTGCTGGCGCAGGTCCTGCTCAGCTACACGCCTGGAAAGGAACCACAGGCTTAAAAAACAAGGAGATTCACATGGGAGA